>NZ_CP100470.1:3356672-4688344 GCF_030323145.1 Mesorhizobium sp. C432A
TGATGTCCTTGCCGTCGCGGCGCACCACCACCGTCCATTCCTTCTTGCTGTCGTCATAGACAGCGCTCATGGCCTCGGTCGACGACCAGTAGTTCAGCTCCATTACCTTGGCGTACATTTCCAGCCAGTCGCCGATCTTGTCCTTGGGCGCGAAGACCGGCCAGTTCCTGGGAAAGTCGATATAGGGCAGATGGTCGTACCAGACCGGATCGTGCAGGCAGAGCGATTTGTAGCGCTTGCGCCAGCTGTCGCCGGCCCGTTCGTTCTTCTCGACGATGATGGTCGGCACGCCGAGCTGCCGCAGCCGCGCGCCGAGCGCGATGCCGCCCTGGCCGCCGCCAATGATGAGCGTATAGGGCTGCGTCTTGAAGCCGAGCTCGGCGGCCTCCTTCTCGCGCTCCTCCTTCCAGGTCGGGCGGTTCTTGCCATGGCCGTGCTTGGCGCCGAGCGGGCGGTCGAAACCGGCCGGCTCCTCATGGCCCTTCAGCTCGACCATGGTGGTGAGCAACGTCCAGATCTTGCCGTCCTTCAGCCGGATGTGGCCGAAGCCGCGCGCCACAGACGTTTCGAAACTGATCCAGCCGTCGAGCAGGCCATCGTTTTCAGTGGCGTCCTCGCCCCTGGCGATCGCCCAGTTCGATGGGTTGGTTTTGGCCAGCTGGCTCACCAGCATGTCGCGCACCTGGTCACGGCCTTCCATGGTCTTGATGTTCCAGGTGAAGCTGACGAGATCGCGCCAAAAACAATCCTCCTGAAAGCAGGCGACCGCCTTGTCGATGTCACCGGCGGCGAGTGCCGCGCCGAAGCGATCGAGCAGGTCGGAAAGCTTCTTGTTGGGGGCCTTGTCGAGCATTGAATTTCCTCCGCGATTTTTCTTGGCCGCCTGTAGCGAGCGGAACCCTGCCGAAGCTTGACGTCCGGCCTGGCGCAGTATCGCGACAAATTATGCGCCGCGTCACGTCGTCCAATAGTTTGCCGCGTATTCAGGGGCTTATCGGGAAATCGGGACGCCGAAGACCGTTGCGAACCAGCGGCGGACCGCTTCTTCGGCCGGGCTCAGATGCGCGCCCGAAGGTGCGGTCAGATAGTGGCCGGCACCGCTCGACAGCGTAAAGCCGGACAGGGTAACGAGAGATCCTTCGCGCAGTGCCGCGTCGGCCAACGGTCGCGATCCCAGCACCATGCCGGCGCCGTGCTTCGCCGCCTCCAACGCGGTAACGAAACTGTCGAATTTGTGCGTGGGCCCGAGCGCCGGCTTCATCCGGGCGACGGCGAACCACTCGCCCCACATTTCCCGCGCGCCGACCACTGTAAGTCTCGGCAATCCTGTCCAATCCTTGGCCTTGGCGACATTTGGCGACGCCATCGGCGTTAAGGTTTCGCGGGTGAGGCGGTCGGCCTGCCGTCCGGCAAAGGAGCCGGAGCCAATGCCGAATCGGATGTCGAGACCCACAAAGCGCTCGCCGTAATCGGCCGGTGTGTGGATGGTCTCGATCTGCAGCTGGACGAAGGGCAGGTCCTTGGCCATTTGCGGCAGCTTCGGCGCGATCATCAGCACGGCAAACGAGATCGGCGAGCGTATCGTCACGCTCTGGACGGTCTTGGGTTCGAACAACTCGCGCGTGCTGTTGGCGATCACGGCAAAGGCCGATTGCAGATGCGGCAGGTAGGCGGCACCCTCCGGCGTCAATTCGACGCCGCGCGCCAGGCGGATGAACAGCGGCTGCTTCAACCGCTCTTCGAGAGAACGGATGTGCTGGCTGACCGCAGCCTGGGTCAGGCCAAGCTCGGCCGCGGCGGCGGTGAAATTCGACAGCCGCGCGGCGGCCTCGAAACTCCGCAGCCAGTCGAGCGGCGGCAAGGGCAGGGTTGTTTGAGGCATAAACCGTTTATGGCCTTTGGCCGCAAAATGATAATTTGAGTTATGCCTTCGACATCATCACGATGCAACCGGAAACCCTGCGGAGTTGGCTGCGGGGCGCAGCGGACAGGAACGGATCTCCATGCTTACCCAGGCGCTGATCGGCGACGAAGGAAGAACGATCGACCTCGGTTGGAAGGACGGCGCGCGCACTCGCTTTCACGCCATGTGGTTGCGCGACAATGCGCTCGACGACAAGACGCGCAGCGCCGGCAACGGCCAGCGGCTGATCACCATTCTCGACATTCCGGCGCAAACGCGGATCGGCGCAGCCGCGATCAAGGGCGATGCGCTTGAAGTCAGTTTCGAACCGGAGGGAAAGACGGTGCGCTTTCCTGCGGCATGGCTGAGCGCCAATGCCTATGACCGCGATGCCGCCCGACAGCCCGGCTGGACAGGCGAGGGCACCGTGCGATGGACCAGGGCCTCTATGCAGAATTCGGTGCCGCGCGCCGGCTATGTCGCGGCCAGCCGCGACCGCGCCGTCTTGCGGCAATGGCTGTCGGCGGTGAAGACCTACGGCTTCGCGGTGATGGACGATCTGCCGGCCGAATCCGGGGCGCTGTGCAAAGTGTCCGATCTGTTCGGCTATATCAGGGAGACCAATTACGGCCGCTGGTTCGAGGTGCGCGCCGAGGTCAATCCAACCAATCTGGCCTACACCAATCTTGGCCTGCAGGCGCATACCGACAACCCCTATCGTGATCCGGTGCCGACCTTGCAGATCCTGTCGTGTATCGAAAACACGGTCGAGGGCGGCGAATCCAGCGTCGTCGATGGTTTTGCCGTGGCGGCCGCGCTGCAGGCCGAAAACCCCGAAGGCTTCCGGCTGTTGAGTTCATACCCGGCGCGCTTCGAATATGCCGGCTCGTCGGGCGTGCGATTGCAGGCCAAGCGGCCGATGATCGAGCTCGGGCCGGATGGCGAACTCATCGCCATCCGCTTCAACAACCGCTCGCTGGCGCCGACCGTCGATGTGCCGTTCGCGGAGATGGAGGCCTACTACGCCGCCTATCGCCGGTTTGCCGAACTGATCGAGGATCCGTCCTTCGAAGTGACCTTCAAGCTCGAGGCGGGCCAGGCCTTCATCGTCGACAACACCCGCGTCATGCATGCCCGCAAGCAGTTCTCCGGCGCCGGCAAGCGCTGGCTGCAGGGCTGCTACGCCGACAAGGATGGCCTTTTGTCGACGCTGTCGGCGATCGAACACGAATTCAAGGAAGCAGCGGAATGAGCAGCCAGGATTTGAACGCGAGCAACATCGTCGAATTCATCGCCGATATTTTCGAACGCCGAGGGGCTGAATCCTATCTCGGCGAACCCGTCACCATGTCGGAGCACATGTTGCAGGGCGCCTGGTTCGCCGAAAAGGACGGCGCGCCCGATGTGCTGGTGGCGGCAGCACTGCTGCACGATATCGGCCACTACACCAGCGAGTTCGGCACCTATTCGCCCGACGATGTCGAGGACAAGCATCATGACGAAGCCGGCGGCGAGGTGCTGGCGCCGTTCTTTCCACCGGTGATCGTCGAATGCGTCAGGCTGCATGTCGCGGCCAAGCGCTACCTCTGCGCTACCGACCCCACCTATTTCGGCAGGCTGTCGCAGGCCTCGGTCCACACGCTGTCGCTGCAAGGCGGGCCGATGAATGCCGAAGAGGTGGCCGAGTTCCGCAAGAACCCGTTCCACGAGGAAGCGGTGCGGGTTCGCATCTGGGACGAGGCCGGCAAGATCGCCAACATGAAGACCCGGGCATTTCGCGACTACATGCCGCTGCTGCAGCGGGTTGTCCGCGACTTCGCCAATCGCGCCTGATCGCAATCCGGGGAAGGAACGGCATATGCACCGTTTCGACGGCAAACATGCGCTAACCGTATGCCGCCGCAGACTTGCCGCGAGCGTCTGCGTGCGCAGGCGCTCGCGCCTCGCTGCCGATCCCTACCGGTGACGAGCCTTGTCACCGCGGATTTTATTGCGACATCCGTCGGCGCGGCCCAAGATCAGTAGGTCAGACTTCGGTGTATATTTGACTCAGACGAAGGTCTGAGAATCGAGCTGCAAGCACGAAAGGAGAGTTTCCTCAGCGTTTGTGAGCCGCAATTTTGGGCTGTTCATTCTTGAATACCGTGACACATCATGATGTGATGGTGGCATGAATGGAGAAAGGCAGCCCCTGTTTTCATCCGTGCGTCGCCGGGCGTACTTTAGCTTGCGCGTATTCGCGGCGGTTGCGGTGACGATGCCGGTGCTTGGTCTGCGGTTGAGCCATGTCGACGGTTACAAGATCGAATTCGCCGCTGCCAGCGCCAAGAGCGGAAACAATGGCAATGGTAACGGTGGTGGCAACGGTAGTGGTAACGGTAATGGCTCAGGCGGCAACGCCGGCAATGGCAACGCCAACGGAAAGGGAAAAAATGGTGCCGGCGACAACGCCGCCGGTAGCCAAGCTCCCAGTAGCCAAGTCAATGCCGCTGGCGACACGGTGACGGTACAGGGCGCCAAAATCCAGGTCGTGCATCGCGATGGATTCAGCGAAAGCATCGAGGCCGGCCGCTTCACTATGAAGGATCCGCTTGGAAGGACAATTGTCGAACGCGCCGTAAGGGCCTCCGACATTGCTCGTCTGAAAGGGCTGTAACTGTTGGTTCGCCAACCAGCATCCGACCTTCAGACAAGCCCCGATCTCCCTATACAAGACCCGTTTTGGGCGCGTGCATAAGAATGGCTGCTTCGGTGCGGTTTCGCACCTTTAGCTTTTGAAATATCCGAGTCATGTGGTGTTTTACCGTTTTCTCCTGCAGGTTGAGACGTTTGGCGACTTCTTTATTGCTCAGTCCTTCGCCTACCAAGGAGATTATCCCAAGCTCGCGTCCCGAGAGATTGGCAACGAGATCGGTTGTGCGCTTTTCCGGCCGGATCAGTTCATTCAAAAGCTGCGCTGACAGGGTCGGCGAAACATATTTTTTTCCTGCGGCTATATAAGTCAGCACCTCGGCCAGCGATGCCGCCCCAATCCCTTTCAGCACATATCCGCGTACGCCCAGCCTGAGCGCCGTTGCCAAATCGGCGTTCGCCTCCGAGACGGTGAGCATGACGATCTTGCAGTCAGGCTGAGTTGCAAGAATATTTTCCGCTGCCGCCAGACCCCCTCCCGGCAAACTGATGTCTAGCAGCAATATGTCGGGATTTGCCAAGGCCGCAAGCTGTTCGGCATCCGTCGCGGTTTCGCCCGCACCAACGACTTCGAAGCCGCCGATTTCGGCGAGGCTGCGAGCCACACCCTCGCGAAACAGCGGATGATCATCAACAATGGCAATCCTTATGGGAGCGGTCATTTCTGGTCCTCGATGTTGAGCGTTATGGTCAGCCGGGTCCCCCTGGGGCTCGAAAAGGTCTCGAAGTGACCTCCGATACTTTCGATACGTTCCCTCATACCGGCGAGTCCAAGTCCTTCACACGATCCCGACTGGAATCCAGGGCCGTGATCAAGCACTTGAATGAGGAGCTTGCCCTGCGTCACTCTCGCCTTGACAGCCTGCCCCTTGCCCAGACCGTGTCGCCAGGCATTGTTCAGCCCCTCCTGCGCGAAGCGAAAGATGCTTATTTTCTCGGACGTCCCCAGGTCGGGCAGGCGAGATGGCAGTGAAAGCGATACGGAGGAGGCCGTCCGGCGTTCATGTTCGGCAACCGCAAGCCGCAATATCTCCGCGACTGTCGAAGCTTCGATCTGTGGCAGCACGAGGCCGGTGCAGATGGCGCGGATCTCCCGCATCGCCTCGTCCAACGTATGATGGATATCGGCGATCTCGGTCTTCCGGTGGCTTGGGGATGCGGCGGGATCGAGCAGCAGAGGGCTGTCCATGCGCAGCGCAGCCAGTGCGACCAGCTGAGCTGGACCGTCATGCAAATCAGACCCGATGCGACGCAAGTAACGCTCGTTGATTGCCGTTGCGCGGCGCGACGCCTGCTGGACGCGCTCCCGCAAAGCGGAATTCTGCTCCAAAAGCAACTGAAGTTCGGCCACTTGTGTCTCAAGCGCTGAACGCTGCGTTTCGATAGTGCTGCTGCCGCGAAGCACGATTCCCGAGAGCATCGCCAAGGCGACCGCGGTCGCGCCAGCCACGAGCAGCCAGCTCGACCATAGTGCCGAGTTTAAAGTGCCCTGAAGATCGTCGGCTATCTCGTAGAACTCGGAAACGGCCACAACATCGCCCGACCACGGCTCTCGAACCGGATTGTAGATCTCGAGCAGCGAGGCGGTGGGGCTCTTCCGTTCCTTCCTTTCATTTTCGTCCAGATCATTGAATTGCGCCACCACGTTTCCACCGAACGCATGCAGCAAGTTCGCATTTGGCTCGAAGGTCTGGCCGATAAGAGCCGCGTCTTTGGCGTACAGCACCTTGCCATCACGCCGCCAAAGCACGAACGACGCCAGTTTTTTGCCGAGAGCACCCTGGTCCAGGGTTTCATCGAGCGCCCGTTTAACGGTGTCGCTGAGCTGCTGGCTTTTGCGCATATCCGGCAGGATTGGCGCGATGACACTGTCGACGTAAAGCGCGGTCGTGCTTGCAGAGTTGCGGATCACTCCATCTCGTATTTGCGAGGTGACCCATAGGCCGACGACCAGCATCAGCGACAGCAGCCCAATGCTTCCGACTATGATGAACTGCCAAGCCAACGATAGCCTGTTCCAGTTTTGATAGAGACTATCAATGTAGCGCACGTCTCAACCGACCCCGCGACTTTGGCCGCGCCAAAATGCCTAAGCCATCCTACATCTAGAACGGTCGATGGTGCGAGCAAGCGCTAGGTTGAATTGCCGGGGAAACCGCAATTTCAGGGCATGATCCCACCGCCACCCGCGGGGAACGGCGGTGGGATCAGCGTTACTGTATGATCTTGACGATCTTCCGCGTGCCGGGGTCGACCAGCACGGTTCGCCCGTCGACCACAACGTAGCGATACTTGACGCTCGGCACTTCATGCAGTTCCACCGTGTCGGGAATGGCGGTCCCCACGTTCAATTCGACACCTGGAATCTTCACCGACGCAAGGGGCTGCTTTTTCACGTATTCGCGCACAACCGTTTCCTGCTCCGGCGCGATGATGACGTCTTGAGCGGCAACTACGCCCGCGCTCGCGAGCAGCAAGAATCCGGCAATTGCGGTCGACTGGTACATGGTCGTCATGATTCTCTCCTTCATCAACGCTCATGCATCTTGCGCGAGCTCGATTCCGATACGGTGGTTGTTGGTGAGGTTGATGCACACCGCAAGCCGAACGGGCTTTTCGCGGCTGCGTTCCCGCGTGGGGCTTCGGTCCGGGTGTCATCGGGCCAATGGACTATAGGGAGAGGGACCAAAGTCTGGTGCCAGGCTGTAGAGGTCCTAGAGCCTCCTCAGGGCGGAACACAGGGTTCTCGGCATCGTTGAGATCAGCACTTGTGGGAGGCGTTAATGGACAACAGCGTCCATCAGGCACGATGGTTGCTCTTGCCTGTTTTCGGGGTAGCCATCCTGGTCATGACGACGGGAGTACTTCTAAGCTTGTGAGGCTGGTGTCATCGCTATGGGATCACAAGCTCAGAAAAAAGCAAAAATCTTGCGTTGCATTAATTTTTTTATGCAATTTGTAGCTGATTGTTGGCAAAACTACTGCCTACATTTATTGGTCTTCTTAGAAGCCCGATTTTATTCGCAAAATGCGGAACAAAGTATTTTTGACAGAGTTGGCTAGGCTGAGGGACCGACTCTTTAAGGAGAAAGCAGATGAAACATGTGTTGATCACGAGCATGATTGCGCTTGGCGTCGGGTGCGGCGCCGCGATCGCCCAGACCCAGGCTGTGCAGCCGAGCGGCGGCGACAACTGCGCCGCTGGCGCGGCCGATTGCCAGAAGGGCGGCAAGGCCGGCGAACAGGCGCAAGGCAAGATGAAGTCACAGACCGATCAGAATGCACAGGGCCAGGCTGGCGCCACGACCGATCAGCAGGCTCAGGGCAAAGCCAAGCTCAAGACGGATGAACAGGCACAGGGCAAGGCCGGGACCAGTACCGAGCAGAATGCTCAGGGTCAGGCCGGCGCCACGACCGATCAGCAGGCTCAGGGCAAGGCCAAGCTCAAGACGGATGAACAGGCCCAGGGCAAGGCCGGGACCAGCACCGAGCAGAATGCTCAGGGCCAGACCGGCACCAGCACCGAGAAGCAGGCTCAGGGCAAGGCCAAGCTCAAGACGGATGAACAGGCCCAAGGCAAGGCCGGGACCAGCACCGAGCAGAACGCTCAGGGCCAGACCGGCACCAGCACCGAGAAGCAGGCTCAGGGCAAAGCCGGGACCAGCACCGAGCAGAACGCTCAGGGCCAGACCGGCACCAGCACGGACCAGCAGGCCCAGGGCAAGGCCGGGACCACCACCGAGCAGAACGCTCAGGGCAACACAAACGTCCAGACCGACCAGGGCAATACGGCCTCGATCAACAACGTGACAGTCGAGCAGAAGACGCAGGTCACGCAGATCATCCACGAGACCAGGGTTGAGCCGGTGAAGAACGTCGACTTCGACATTTCGGTCGGCATCGAGGTGCCGCGGCACAAAGTGCGCCTGCACCGTCTGCCGGCGCGCATTGTCAAGATCGTCCCGGCTTACGAATCCTATGAGTACTTCGTGCTGGCCGACGGGCGCATCGTCATCGTCGACCCGGATACGTACAAGATCGTGCTGATCCTGACGTGACACGGCAGTGGCTCTTGTTCCCGGCGCGGTGCGATTGAGGGGTATCGTATGCGCCGCGGTGGCCCGCCGACCAGAGGCGGCGGGCCACTTGCTTTGTCTTTCGCATCGCGCGTTTTTCCCGTTGACACCTTGCCTTTCACCCTCGTAGTGTCCGCCACGATGAAAAAGGCACTCATTCTCGTAGGAAAGCGCGTGGGCAAGGCGGTGTAACCGCCGGGCGAAAACCTCCCATGCGCAACACACAGGCTCCCATCGGGGGCCTTTTTTATTGCCCGAAACACGACTAAACGACCAGCAATCGCCTCATGGCTAGAAGTACGGGACCAGACCGATGAGCAACGGACAGAACGAACGGCGCGAAATGCCAAACAGGGAAATGACTGGCGCCGAAATGGTGGTGCAGGCGCTGAAGGACAATGGCGTCAAGCATGTCTTCGGCTATCCCGGCGGCGCGGTGCTTCCGATCTATGACGAAATCTTCCAGCAGGACGAGGTCGAGCACATCCTCGTCCGCCACGAGCAAGGCGCAGGGCATGCGGCCGAAGGCTATGCCCGCTCGACCGGCAAGGCCGGCGTCATGCTGGTGACCTCCGGCCCGGGCGCCACCAATGCGGTGACGCCGCTGCAGGATGCGCTGATGGATTCGATCCCGCTGGTCTGCCTGACCGGGCAGGTGCCGACTTCGCTGATCGGCTCCGACGCGTTCCAGGAGTGCGACACGGTCGGCATCACGCGCCCCTGCACCAAGCACAACTGGCTGGTGAAGGACGTCAACGAATTGGCCGCCACCATCCATGAGGCCTTCCATGTCGCGACGACCGGCCGCCCCGGCCCGGTGGTGGTCGACATTCCGAAGGATGTGCAGTTCGCCAAAGGCATCTATGTGCCGCCGCAGGCGGCGCCGCGCACCAGCTACCAGCCGAAGGTCCAGGGCGACCTGGAAAAGATCAAGGCCGCCGTCGAACTGATGGCCAGCGCCAAGAAGCCGATCATCTATTCGGGCGGCGGCGTCATCAACTCCGGTCCGGAGGCCAGCCATCTTCTGCGCGAACTGGTCGACCTCACCGGCTTCCCGATCACCTCGACGCTGATGGGCCTCGGCGCGTATCCGGCATCGGGCAAGAACTGGATGGGCATGCTGGGCATGCACGGCACTTATGAAGCCAATATGGCGATGCATGATTGCGACGTGATGATCTGCATCGGCGCGCGCTTCGACGACCGCATCACCGGACGGCTGACCGCCTTCTCGCCCAACTCGAAGAAGATCCACATCGACATCGATCCATCGTCGATCAACAAGAACGTGCACACGGAAGTGCCCATCATCGGCGATGTCGGCCGGGTGCTGGAGGACATGGTGCGGCTGTGGCGGGCGAGCGCCAAGGCCGACAAGAAGGCGCTCCATCCCTGGTGGGAGCAGATCGCCAAATGGCGCGCGCGTGACTCGCTCGCGTTCAAGATGAACCACGATGTGATCATGCCGCAATATGCCATCCAGCGGCTCTACGAACTGACCAAGGACATGGACACCTACATCACCACCGAGGTCGGCCAGCACCAGATGTGGGCGGCGCAGCACTATCATTTCGAGAAGCCGAACCGCTGGATGACGTCGGGCGGGTTGGGCACGATGGGCTACGGTCTGCCGGCTGCGCTCGGCGTGCAGATCGCGCACCCGGATGCGCTGGTCATCGACATCGCAGGCGATGCCTCGGTGCAGATGACGATGCAGGAGATGAGCGCGGCGGTGCAGCACAATGCGCCGATCAAGATCTTCATCCTCAACAACCAGTATATGGGCATGGTGCGCCAGTGGCAGCAGCTGCTGCACGGCAACCGTCTGTCGCATTCCTACACCGAAGCGATGCCCGACTTCGTCAAGCTGGCCGACGCATATGGCGGCCATGGCATTCGCTGCGAGAAGCCGGACGAGCTGGACGATGCGATCAAGGAGATGATCGCGGTGAAGAAGCCGGTGCTGTTCGATTGCCGGGTGGCGACGCTCGCCAACTGCTTCCCGATGATCCCGTCGGGCAAGGCGCATAATGAAATGCTCCTGCCCGACGAGGCGACCGACGAAGCCGTGGCCAACGCCATCGACGCCAAGGGCAGGGAACTGGTCTAGGTCCAAGCCGGGGCAGGGCTGTCGCGAGAAGCCGTGCGCAAACAGAGAATTAGCTCAAAGTCTGAAATCGAGATTCATGTCATGAACGCACAGCTTCAACCGACCGGCTCCGCCTATTTCATCGCCAAGGAAACGGAAAAGCCGGAGAACCACACGCTCTCCGTGCTGGTCGACAATGAGCCCGGTGTGCTTGCCCGGGTCATCGGCCTCTTTTCCGGCCGCGGTTATAACATCGAGAGCCTCACCGTCTCCGAGACCGAACACGAGAAGCACCTGTCGCGCATCACCATCGTGACGCGCGGCACGCCGCATGTGCTGGAGCAGATCAAGCACCAGCTCGAACGCATCGTACCGGTGCATCGCGTCGTCGATCTCACCGTGCGCTCGCACGAGTTCGGCCAGGAGCGGCCGCTGGAACGCGAGTTGGCGCTGGTCAAGGTCGCCGGCACCGGCGAAGCCCGCGTCGAGGCGCTGCGTCTGGCGGACGCTTTTCGCGCTTCGGTCATCGACGCCAACACCGAGCACTTCATCTTCGAGATTACCGGCAAGGGTTCGAAGCTCGACCAGTTCATCGCCATCATGAAGCCGCTCGGCCTGGTCGAGATCTGCCGCACCGGCGTGGCGGCGATGAACCGCGGCCCGCAAGGGATGTAGTCTCAGTCCAACTATTTTACCGGCTTGGGATCGACCTTGCCGCTCGCCAGATTATTACTCTCCCTTTTGATCGGGCGCGATACCGGACAGACGTCCTGGACGAAGCCGTTCAGCGTGTTAACCAGATTGTTCTGGACCAGCGAGTAGCGGATGAATTGTCCCTGCCGCTCCCTGGCGATGAGGCCGGCCGTCTCCAGGATGCTCAGATGCTGCGAGATCGACGGCTTCGACATGTCGAAGCGCGCCGCGATCTCGCCCGCGGTCAGCGAGGAGTGGGCGAGATAGGCGAGGATCTTGCGCCTCGGCTGCGATGACAGCGCCTCGAACACGCGCTGTATGGCGCTGCTTGCCCCGATAGCCGTGTCGCCATCCGCTGCATTGTCTTCGATCACCGCCTGCCTCTGTCGTTTCGCTTCCGGTATTTAGTCTATTGCCTAAATACCTAAATCGGAATAGTAGATAGTTAGCTTATTGCCTAAATAAGCGCCGGCGCGCCGGAAGGCAAGGCTCTTTGGTCCGGAAATGTTTCCTGCAGAGGAGGGGTACCGATGAAGACCATATCCACAGGCAGAATGATCTCGCAGCCCTTGAGCGATGCCGAAGATGGCGAGGTCGTCTGGATGCCGGCCAAGTCGATCTGGGTCGGTGCGATGACGCTGATTGCGTTGGTGTTCGGGCCGCTGACCTTCAGCTGGAGCGCTTTCGCCCTGTTCGTAGCGACGACGGCGGTGACGATCTGCGCCGGACACTCGGCCGGCATGCATCGCCTGCTCATCCATCGCTCGTTCAAGGTTCACATCTGGCTCAAACACGCGCTGGTCTATCTCGGCACGCTCGTCGGCATGGCCGGTCCGTTCGGCATGATCTATGCGCATGACATACGAGACTGGGCGCAGCGCCAGACGGCTTGTCACGACCTGCACGCCCACCGCCGGCCTTTCTTCACCGACGCTTTCTGGCAAATGCATTGCGCCGTAGCGTTGCGCAATCCGCCTGACTTCGTCATCGAGCCGTCGATCAGAAACGACCGCTTCTACAAATTCGTCGAGCGGACCTGGATGCTGCAGCAACTGCCGTGGGCGATCCTTTTCTTGCTCCTCGGCGGGTGGAGCTGGGTGGTCTGGGGCATTGCGGTGCGTATCTCCGTGTCGCTGACCGGGCATTGGCTGGTCGGGCATTTCGCACATCGCAGCGGGCAGCAGGGCTGGCGCGTCGATGGCGTTGCCGTGCAGGGCTACAACCTGCCGCGTTTCGGCCTGGTGACCTTTGGCGAGAGTTTCCACGGCAATCACCATGCGTTTCCCGAATCCGCAAAGCTCGGCCTGGAACGCGCAGATCGATCTCGGCTGGCTCTTCATCCGCATCCTGGCTGCCCTCGGCCTCGCGCATGGCGTGAAGCTTCCCGGGAACACGCCGAGGCGCAAAGGCCTGCGGCGTGTGGCTGGCCGTCAGGAGGCCGCCGCCGCTCCCAGCCTGTTGTCGGCGCGGGCCCACGGCAGGTAGACTGTGCCGGCCTGGCTGGCTCGGGATAGGCGGATCACGGCGGAGCGCTTTGGACCAATGGAATGAGGTTGCGTCCAGCGCTCTGTCGATTTAAGTCAGCATTGCTGACCTTTGTGAGCCGTCATGACCCTCGACGCTTTCCTTGCCCTTTTGGTCTACGCCTTCGTGACCTCGATCACGCCGGGGCCGAACAACCTCATGCTCTTGGCGTCGGGCGTGAATTTCGGCCTGGTCAGAACCATCCCGCATATGCTGGGCATCAGCATGGGTTTCCTGGTGCTGTTGCTTGCTGTCGGCTTTGGCCTGGGCGCGGTGCTTACGGCGTTTCCGGCCTTGCACACCGGATTGAAGATCGCCGGCGCTGCCTATCTGCTCTATCTCGCCTGGAAGATCGCCATGTCGCGCTCGCTGTCCAGCAAGGGTGAGACGGAGGCACGGCCGATGCGGTTCATCGAGGCAGCCGCATTCCAGTGGGTCAATGCGAAAGCCTGGGTGATGGCGATCACCGCCATGGCCGTCTACTCCAATCCGGACCACCCGTTCCTGTCGGTGGCGCTGATCGCGATCGCCTTCACCGTCGTCAACCTGCCGAGCGTCTCGATGTGGGCCGGTTTCGGCACAGCGCTGCGCGGGTTCCTGTCGGATCCGGTGCGGCTGAAATGGTTCAACATCGCCATGGGCGTGCTCTTGGCGGCGACGCTCTGGCCGATGCTGAAATAGACGCATCCCGCCTGAGATCTCAACCGCATCCTGGCTGGTTTTCCGACTGCTGAGCCGGCTGCATAGTCATTGTGCAGTGCACATTAAATCTTCGTAATGCCGTGTTTTGGCCCTTTTCCGACAAATGTGCGTCCTATCTACTTCGGCGAGATCGCGGCAAGGCGCCGTGATTGCGTAGAATGAGACCACCGGGTTCGGCGTGTCGGATCATAGGGCTTTTAGTCGATGCGCGGTAAAGTCGTTCTGGCGGTGGTGGTGGCAGCGGCCTGTGTCGCCGCGGCATGGGTCTATTTTTCGCCGGCGGCGATGAGCAGTCTGCAGCAGATGCTGCCGGGCGCCAGGCAGACGGCAGCGGCGGACAAGCCGGCTGGATCGGACAAGGCTTCGGCCGACAAGGCAGGGGGCAAATCCGGCGCCGGCGGCAATGCCGCCCGTTCGGCCTCGATCGTCTCGGCCACCGCGACAACGGCCGATTTTCCGATCCGCCGTTACGCCATCGGCTTCGTGTCGTCGCCGGCCGTGGTCAACATCAACGCCCGCGTGTCCAGCCAGATCGTATCGATCGACGTCAAGGACGGCCAGATGGTGAAGGCCGGCGACCTGCTGTTCTCGCTCGACGACAGGGCGCTCAAGGCGCAGCTTGCCAAGGATCAGGCGACGCTCGCCAAGGACCAGGCGCTGCTAACCAGTTCGGGCTCCGACCTTCAGCGCGCCAAGGATCTCGTCGCCAAGCAGGCCGGCACGCAGCAGACTTACGATCAGGCGGTGGCGGCGCAAAAGGCTGCCGCGGCGACGGTCGATGCCGACAAGGCGACGATCGACGCCGACAATGTCCAGCTCGGCTTTGCCAGCATCAAGGCGCCGATTGCCGGCCGGCTGGGCGCGGTCAACGTTTCGGTCGGTGACCTCGTCACCTTGAGCAACGGCAACTCGAGCACGGCCACGCCGCTGGTGACGATCACCGAGATGGATCCGCTGCAAGTCAACTTCAACCTGCCGGAGAGCAACCTGGCGCTGCTGCACAAGGCGCTGGCCAACCCGCAGCAAGGCGCGGTGACGCTGACCAAGGATGGCGATCCGACGCCGATCGGCAAGGGCACGCTCGACTTCGTCGATTCCAGCGTCGACACCGCGTCCGGCACCATCGCGACACGGGCGAGCATTCCCAACGCCGATCTTTCACTGTGGCCCGGCCAATATGTGAATGTCGTGCTCGACGCTGGCATCATGCCGCAGATGACATCCATCCCGACCGTTGCCGTGCAGCCCAGCCAAAAGGGACCGTTCGTCTATGTCGTCAAGCCCGACAACACGGTCGAGATGCGACCGGTGCAGGTGGCGCTGACCGAAGGCGAAAACAGCGCCATCAGCGAGGGCGTCAAATCAGGCGAGAAGGTGGTGGTCGAGGGCCAGACCAGGCTGAAGGACGGCGCCGCCATTCACGAAGGCAAGGCGGCCGGCGGTGATCAAGCTGCTCCCAAGGTCGCCGAGGCCGGCAAGGCGGCTGCCCAATGATTTCCGAATTCTGCATACGCAGGCCTGTCGCCACGCTGCTGATGTCGTTCGCCCTCGTGCTGGGCGGGCTGTTCGCCTACAAGTTCCTGCCGGTGGCGGCGCTGCCGAGCGCCGAATTCCCGGTCGTCAACGTCTCGGCCACCCTGGCCGGCGCTTCGCCCGAAACCATGGCCACTTCGGTGGCGACGCCGCTGATCAAGCAGTTCGCCACCATTGCCGGCATCGATTCGATCTCGACCAGCAATTCGCTGGGACGCACCTCGATCGCCATCCAGTTCGTGCTCAACAGGGATATCGACGCTGCCGCCGCCGATGTGCAGGCAGCGATCGCGCGCACGCAGCGCCAGCTGCCGCCCGAGATGACGGCGCCGCCGAGCTATCGCAAGGTCAATCCGGCCGACGCGCCGATCCTTTTGATGTCGCTGGTCAGCGACACGGTTCCGCTCACCGACCTCGACGCCTTCGCCGAAAACGTCATCTCGCCCTCGCTGTCGACCATCGACGGCGTGGCGCAGGTGTCGATCTTCGGCCAGCAGAAATATGCGGTGCGCGTGCAGATCGATCCGACCGCACTTGCCGCGCGCGGCATTTCGATCGATCAGCTGCAGACGGCGATCGCCTCGGCCAACTCAAACACGCCGCTTGGCGTGTTGCAGAACGACAAGCAGCAGCTGACCATCACGGCCAATACGCAGCTCACCGATGCCGCCGGGTTCTCCAACCTCATCATCGCCACCAAGAACGGCCATCCGGTGCGGCTGGGCGAGGTGACCCGCGTCATCGACTCGGTCGAGACCACGACGACTGCAAGCTGGTATGACGGCACGCGCGCCATCATCCTGGCGGTGCAGCGCCAGCCCGACGCCAACACCGTCGACGTCGTCGACAAGGTCAAGGCGATGCTGCCGTCGTTCAGGGATCAGATGCCGGCCGCAGCCGACATAAAGCTGCTCAACGACCGCTCGACCTCGATCCGCCAGGCCGTCGACGACGTCCAGTTCACGCTGCTTCTGACCATCGCTTTGGTGGTGATGGTGATCTTCGTCTTCCTGCGCCGGGTGACTGCAACCATCATTCCGGCCGTGGCGGTGCCGATCTCGTTGATCGCGACGCTCGGCGCCATGTTCCTGTTCGGCTTCTCCATCGACAACATCTCGCTGATGGGCCTGACGCTCGCAGTCGGCCTCGTCGTCGACGACGCCATCGTCATGCTGGAAAACATCTTTCGCCACATGGAGGAGGACGGTCTCTCGGCCTTCGATGCCTCGCTGAAGGGCGCGCGCGAAATCGGCTTCACCATCATCTCGATCTCGATCTCGCTGGTGGCGGTGTTCATCCCCGTGCTTCTAATGGGCGGCGTCATCGGCCGCATCTTCAACGAATTCGCCGTCGTGGTGACGGTCGCCATCCTGGCTTCGATGTTCGTGTCGCTGACACTGACGCCAATGCTGTGTTCGCGCTTGCTGTCGGTGACCAAGGCCGATCGCGACAAGCATGCCCCCGGCCACAAGCAGGATATCGTCACCCGCGGCTATGACCGGCTTTTGACCTTCTGCCTGCGCCACACTTTTCTGGTGTTCCTCGTCTTCGCCGGCACGGCGGCAGGGTCGGTCTGGCTGATCGAGGTCTCGCCGAAAGGCTTTTTCCCGCAAGAGGATATCGGCCAGATCTCGGTTACGACGATCGCCAGGCAGGACATCTCCTACGACGCCATGGTCAAGCTGCAGAACCAGGCGGCAAGTGTCTTCTCGCATTCGCCCTATGTCTCGCATGTCGCCTGGTCAGCCGGCGGCGGCAACAATGCGCTGAACCAGGGCCAGCTCTATGTGCAGCTGAAGGACAAGAGCCAGCGCCCCGACATCGACAAGGTGCTGTCGGATCTGCGGCGGCAACTGGCCACTGTGCCGGGGATCGATGCCTATATGCAGCCGGTGCAGAACCTGCGGCTTGGCGCGCGTTCTTCCGCCAGCGCCTACCAGCTCGTCGTTCAGGGCCTCGATACCGGCTTGACCGACACATGGGCGCAAAAGCTCGACGATGCGATGGCGGCCGATCATGCGAATTTCACCGACGTCACCAGCGATTTGCAGAACAATTCATTGCAGGCGACGCTGGTGGTCGATCGCGACAAGGCGGCCTCGCTCGGCATCGACACCGACACGCTGCGCTCCAGTCTCTATGGCGGCTTCGGCACGGAGCAGGTCTCGACGATCTTCGGCTCGGCCGACAGCTACGAAGTCATCATGGAGCTCGATCCCAACATCGAATGGTCGCCCGAGCGCATGCTGGCCATCCAGGTCAGGACGGCAAGCGGCAGCCTGGTGCCGCTCGGCGCCTTTGCCCGCGTCGACCGCACCGCCGGCGCGCTGACGGTCAACCAGCTCGGCCAGCTGCCGGCGGTGACCATCTCCTACAACCTGCCGCAAGGCGTGGCGCTGGGCGACAGCACGGCCCGCATCGCCGCGCTGAAGGAGCAGATCGGCATGCCGCCGGCGATTTCGACCAGCTTTGCCGGCACCGCCAAGACCTTCCAGGATTCGCTGGCCAATCAGGGCCTGCTGATCGGCGGCGCCGTTCTGACCATCTATATCGTACTCGGCATCCTCTATGAGAGCTTTATCCATCCGCTGACCATTCTGACCGGCCTGCCTTCGGCGGTGCTGGGCGCGGTGGTCGCGCTGCGCTTTGCCGGCATGGACCTGTCGGTGATCGCGGTGATCGGCATCCTGATGCTGATCGGCATCGTCAAGAAGAACGGCATCATGATGGTCGACGTCGCGCTGGAGCTGCGACGAGAAGGCATGTCGGCCAAGGAATCCATACACAAGGCGTGCCTGATGCGTTTCAGGCCGATCATGATGACGACGTTGGCGGCGCTGATGGGCACGTTCCCGATCGCGCTCGGCACCGGCGCCAGTGCTGAGCTGCGCCAGCCGCTCGGTGTCGCGGTGGTTGGCGGTCTCCTGGCGTCGCAGGCGCTGACGCTGTTCGTCACCCCTGTCATCTATGTCTATTTCGAGAATTTCTCCGGCTGGCTGGTGAGCTTCTTCTCTTGGAAAAAGAACAGGCCGGAGCTGCATGCGGTCGAGAGCGGCGAGCAGGCCTCGCTGTTCGCTCCCGAGGATCGGCTCGAGCCGCAAAGGGCCGCCGCCGAATAGGCGATAGCCCGTGGCCCAAGCTGTCATGCTTGCGGCCGCGTGCCGCCGATCCTAATCTGAGGGTCATGTCCCATGATCATGACCACGACAATGAGCTCGACCCATTTGCGGCGCGCGTGCGCGCGCTGGAGACCATCCTCACCGAAAAAGGCCTGATCGATCCGGCGGCGATCGACGTCATCGTCGACACCTACGAGACCAAGATCGGGCCGCGCAACGGCGCCAGGGCGGTGGCGAAAGCCTGGAGCGATCCGGCCTTTGCCGAGTGGCTGAAGCGCGACGCGACTGCGGCGATCACCTCGCTGGGCTACACCGGCCGCCAGGGCGAGCACATGCAGGCGGTGTTCAACACGGACGAGACGCACAACCTCGTCGTCTGCACGCTGTGCTCCTGCTATCCGTGGTCGGTGCTCGGCCTGCCGCCGGTCTGGTACAAGGCGCCGCCCTATCGCTCGCGCGCCGTGATCGATCCGCGCGGCGTGCTGGAGGAGTTCGGGCTGACCTTGCCGGCGGAGAAAAACATCCGCGTCTGGGATTCGACTGCCGAACTGCGCTATCTCGTGGTGCCGATGCGGCCTGACGGTACCGAAGGCTGGAGTGAGGACCAACTCGCCGAACTGGTCAGCCGCGATGCGATGATCGGCACGGCGGTGGCCAAAGAACCCGGGACAAAGAAGGTACCGGCATGAACGGGCCGCAGGATCTCGGTGGGCAGATGGGTTTCGGGCCGGTCGCGCCCGAAAAGGACGAACCGTATTTTCATGCGGATTGGGAGAGGCGGGCGCTCGGCGTGACGCTGACTGCCGGCGCCATGGGCGCGTGGAACATCGACGAGAGCCGGCACGCCAGGGAATCGCTGCATCCGGCCGTCTATTATTCCTCAAGCTACTACCAGATATGGATCAAAGCGCTCGAGGTGCTGCTGAAGCGCCATGGCTTCGTCAGCGAGCGCGATCTGACGGAAGGTCGGGCGGTCGATCCGGCGGCGACGCCCAAAAGGGTGTTGAAGGCCGAAAACGTTCCGGCGGTGCTGGCCAAGGGCAGTCCCTGCGACCGGCCGGTCGAGACGGCGCCGCGCTTCAAGGCCGGCGACCCGGTGCGGACAAGGAATTTCAATCCCACCGCCCACACGAGGCTGCCGCGTTATGCGCGCGGCAAGCACGGAGTTGTCGAGGCCGTGCGTGACGGTTTTGTGTTCCCCGACAGCAACGCGCATGGCAACGGTGAAAACCCGCAATGGGTCTATACCGTGGTCTTCGATGGCTCGGAAATCTGGGGCGAGGGCGCCGACCCGACGCTGACCGTCTCGATCGATGCCTGGGAGAGCTATCTTGAGCCGGCCTGAAGGTGCACTGCCGGCGGGTCTGGACGAACCGGTATTCGCCGAACCCTGGCAGGCCGAAGCCTTCGCCATGACGGTGGCGCTGCACGACAAGGGCCTGTTTTCCTGGGCCGAATGGGCCGATGCGCTGTCGGCGCAAGTGAACAAGCCGGGCGCCGCAAGCGATGGCCACGATTATTACGAGCATTGGCTGGCTGCGCTGGAGACGCTGCTGGCGGCCAAGGGCGTCGCGGGAAAAAGTGACGTCGACACGCTCGCCGCCGCCTGGGAACGCGCCGCGCATGCAACCCCGCACGGCAAGCCGATTTTGTTGGAGAACGATCCCGGGCCGACCAGAGGTAGCGGCGGCGGCGCGAACATATAGTCCGCCTGTGGTTGTGTTTGAAATCTGGCGGCCGATGCAACTAATTTTCGACGACCATGCGTTCGTCGTCCCCATAGACAAACGCCTCAACGACGGCGAAGCGGCCACGGTTTTTGGAAATGGCGACGAAGTCGTTGTCACCCAAGTGGAGGATCACTTGCTCGTCGCTGATGGTAACACGTCTATGGTTCTGGCATTTTCGTCACTCAGACAGGCCGTGACCTCGGTATATATCGCGAACCCTGCGTCATCCGACAAGGAGACAACGATGCCATAACCAGGTTCGCCGATTTCGATCTTCTTTATCGACTTTCCGATCAGCCTGTCTGCGAACGACCTCATCAATATCCTCGCTTATAGGTGTCTGCGCCGATCTGCATCTCGATCATGTCCGTGATAGTGGCATTGCCCGATCTAGGTTCAAATGCCTGAATTCAAATCGTTCGTTATCCGCTTGCATGTTCACTTTACGTTCGCATTTGCGCCTGCTAGTTTGTCCCGTTGAAGGTGAGGCAATCCCATCGTTTTAAGCGGTGTTAGCACCAAGCTTGTCTTTCTCTCGCGAATCCGGTCTGTCGAACCGATGGAATTCTCCCCCCAACAGGACGAGGCTCTGAAAGCGGTGGCGCGCTGGCTGAAAGAGGGCCGGCCGCAGGTCTTCCGGCTGTTCGGCTATGCCGGCACCGGCAAGACCACGCTGGCGCGCTATTTTGCCGAGCATGTCGACGGGCAGGTGCAGTTCGCCGCCTTCACCGGCAAGGCGGCGCAGGTGCTGCGTTCCAAGGGCGCGGTCAATGCTCGCACCATCCATTCGTTGATCTACCGGCCGAAGGGCGAGGAATCGGTGTCGGACGAGGTGACCGGCAAGACCTCGATGTCGCCGACCTTCTCGCTCAACCGGCAAAGCCCTATTTCACGGGCGAAGCTGGTGGTCATCGACGAATGCTCGATGGTCGACGAGCAGCTTGGCCGCGACCTTCTGAGTTTTGGCACGCCGATCCTGGTGCTTGGCGATCCGGCGCAGCTACCGCCGATCTCGGGCGGCGGCTTTTTCACCGAGCATGAGCCGGATGTGCTCTTGACCGAAATCCACCGCCAGGCGCGCGACAATCCGATCATCCAGCTGGCGCTCGACGTGCGCGAGGGCCGCGAGTTCATGCGTGGCGACTACGGCACCGCGCAGGTCATCGGCAAGGAGGACGTCACCCAGGAGCTGGTGCTGAAGGCGGACCAGGTGTTGGTCGGCACCAACCGCACACGCCGCCGCTACAATCAGCGCCTGCGCGAGCTGAAGGGTTTCAATGCCGATTATCCGCAGGCCGGCGACAAGCTGGTCTGCCTGCGCAACGACCCCGCCAAGGGCCTGCTCAACGGTTCGCTGTGGAAGGTGATGACCTCGTCGCGCGAGACGGTGAAGCCGGGCATCAACCTTCTGGTCTCGCCCGAGGAGGACGATCCCGACCGCGGCGTCGCCAAGATCAAGCTGCTCAAGTCGGCTTTCGAGGATCCGGACGCCGATATCCCCTGGCAGCAGAAGAAGCGCTTTGACGATTTCGACTATGGCTACGCGCTGACCGTGCACAAGGCGCAGGGTTCGCAGTGGAACGACGTCGTTCTATTCGACGAGAGCTGGGCATTCAAGGAAACCCGCCAGCGCTGGCTTTATACCGCCATCACGCGGGCGGCAGAGCGGCTGACGATTGTTAGATAGCTGGCGTTAGATAGCCGGCGTCAGGTAGCAGCCGGCGCAGCAGGGCTGAGTGGCGTCGCGCCCAGCCATTGCCAGGCATCCGCTTCGTCCTCGGCCGCGAAGTGCCTGAACTCGATGGGTGGCGAAGCCGGAAGGAAGTTCCGCGCATCCGCTATCCAGTCGGGCTCACCGATCGTCGCGCACCGGGCGATATGCTCTAGCGCATGCACCGTACCTTGTTTCAGCGTCTCGTCGTCCATATCGATCCAGTCGACGCCCTCATGATCGACCAGCCGCACCAAGACGTCGATCCTCGGGTGCAGCGCGTAGGCAGCCTCCAGCAATCCAAACAGATTTTCGCCGTCGGCGGCCGAGACATGGCCGACGACGTCGATGGCGAAAAGGTCCTCACGGTCGGTTTCCAGGCGGCGGATCGCGGGCACGGATTGGAGAAAATTCATTGGCTGGGTTCCCCCTTGCGAGCAGATGTCACCACTGGAACACCCGAAAGCCCCTGTCTGTTCCCATCAAAGGCAGTATAGATGCGCTGCACAAACAGCCGGACCTCACGCCATGCCCGCGAAACTCTCGGTCAATCTCAACGCCATCGCCATGCTGCGCAACCGCCGCGACCTGCCGTGGCCGAGCGTCACCGGGCTCGGCCGCCTAGCGCTTGCCGCCGGCGCGCACGGGCTGACGGTTCATCCGCGGCCCGACGAGCGCCACACCAGGCATTCCGACCTGCCGGAGATCCGGGCGTTGATCGACGACGAGTTTCCCAAGGCGGAATTCAACATCGAGGGCTACCCGACCGAGGATTTTCTGGCGCTTGTGGAAAGGCACCAGCCGGAGCAGGTGACGCTGGTGCCCGACGATCCGGCGCAGGCGACATCAGACCATGGCTGGAACTTTGCCGCCGAGGCGGCGTTCCTTAACCCGATCGTCAAGCGTCTGAAAAAAGGGGGCTTCCGCGTGTCGCTGTTTTCCGATCCGGATCCCACCGGCGTCAATGCCGCGCGCGATACCGGCGCCGACCGCATCGAGCTCTATACCGGGCCCTACGGCAGCTACCATTCCGATTCCGCCAAGGCGCGGAAGGAGCTGGAAAGATTGGGAAAAACCGCGGATGCCGCACTCGCCGCCGGGCTCCAGGTCAATGCCGGGCACGATCTGGTGGTGAACAACCTTCCGGCATTGGCAAAGCGCATTCCGGCATTGGCCGAAGTGTCTATCGGACACGGGTTGACAGCCGATGCGTTGGAGTATGGCATGGCCGGCACGGTGGGGCGGTTTCTGAAGGCTTGCGGTTGGTAGCGGTGGAAGGCTCGTGTCGAAGGTGATATCGCATGACAGCAAGCAAGGCGCACCGCGCGGTGATCGGGGAGTAGTCGATGGCTCTTTCCAGCATCGGTAGCGAGGCTGAACCCGTCGAACAACCGAACCACTCCCACACTGAACAGCACAGCACCAAAGTTCTGATGCTGGGCGCGCTTGGCGTCGTCTATGGCGATATCGGCACCAGCCCGATCTATGCCTTCCGCGAGGCGCTTCACGCTTCGCCTGGTACCGACACGCGCATAGATGTCCTGGGCGTGCTGTCGCTGATCGTCTGGGCGCTGACGATTATCGTCACCATAAAATACGTCGCTTTCGTGCTTCGCGCCGACAACAAGGGCGAGGGCGGCACGCTGTCCCTGATGGCGCTGGCGCGCAGCGCCTATCCAAAAGGCGCCAAGCTTATCCTCGGCATCGGACTTTGCGGGGCGTCGCTTTTTTTCGGAGACGCTATCATAACTCCGGCCATTTCCGTGCTGTCGGCAGTTGAGGGCCTGGAAGTGGTGACACCGACGCTGGAGGCCTATGTCGTTCCGATCACCTTGGTCATCCTGGCATTTCTGTTCTCCGTGCAGCGCTTCGGCACGGGGAAGGTGGCGGCAGTATTCGGGCCGGTGACGGCGCTATGGTTCCTGGCCATCGGCGTTTCCGGGCTCTACCACCTGATGGATGATCCTTCGGTGCTGTTGGCGATCAACCCGTATTATGCGATCGCCTACTTAGCCGGCACGCCGACCGCCGCTTTCGTGACCGTTGGTGCAGTGTTCCTGGCGGTAACGGGGGCCGAGGCGCTTTATGTCGACCTTGGACATTTCGGGCGCAAGCCGATCGTGCTCGCGTGGTTTTCCGTGGTGTTTCCTTGCCTGCTGCTCAACTACTTCGGCCAGGGCGCCTTTGTATTGGCGAATGGCGGCAGGCCGACCAATCCATTCTTCGAGATGTTGCCGGATTGGGCGCTGATGCCAATGGTCGGCTTGGCAACGGCCGCCACCGTGATCGCCAGTCAGGCGGTGATCTCGGGTGCTTTTTCGCTGGCACGTCAGGCAGTGCAACTCAACCTGCTGCCCCGCATCGAGGTGCAGCACACGTCCGAAATGCAGAGCGGCCAGATTTATATGCCGCGCGTCAACCTGCTCATCGCCCTGGGAGTGATGCTGCTGGTTGTCGGCTTCGGCAGCTCGAGTTCGCTGGCTTCCGCTTACGGAATTTCGGTGACCGGCGAGATGCTGATGACAACCATTCTGCTGTTCGTTGTCATGCGCAATTTGTGGAAATGGCAGCTTGGGCTCGCCCTGGCATTGGCGCTGCTGTTCGGCACCATCGACATGGGTTTCTTCCTGGCGAATGTCGTCAAGATCGTGGAAGGCGGATGGGTGTCAATATCCGTTGCCTGCCTCATGGGGCTGATCATGACCACCTGGATACGCGGCAGCCGCTATCTCTTCGACAAGACCCGGCGCAACGAAATCCCGCTCGATTTCCTCGCCGGCAATCTGTTGAAGAAGAAGCCGCAGCTGGTGTCCGGCACCGCCGTGTTCCTGACCAGCGATCCGCAAAGCGCGCCGACAGCGCTGATGCACAGCCTGAAGCACTACAAGGTGCTGCACGAGCAGAACGTCATTCTGTCGGTGGTCACCGCACCGCAGCCGCTGGTGCCCGACAGCGAACGGGTCAAGATGGAGACAGTCAACGAGTTGTTCATGCGGGTGACGCTGACCTTCGGCTATATGGAGCAGCCCAACATTCCGCGCGCGCTGGCGATCTGCCGCAAGCAGGGCTGGAAGTTCGACATCATGACGACTTCGTTCTTCCTGTCGCGGCGCTCGCTCAAGGCATCGCCCAATTCCGGCATGCCGGTGTGGCAGGACAAGCTGTTCATCGGGCTCGCCCGCTCGGCGGCCGATGCGACGGAGTATTTCCAGATCCCGACCGGACGTGTGGTCGAGATCGGCACGCAGGTGGCGATCTGAGGTTTCCGGCAGCCTTTGACGCCACGCACCGGTCATTGCGGGGCAAGCCCTGCGCTGGGAACATGGTAGCCCTACCGTCACGGCACTTGATATTGCATCGCAGCAAGCGTAGAGCACCGCGCGCTTATCGGAGTGTCGTCCATGGCCCTTACCAATGCTGGTATTGAGGCAGAACCCGTCGAACAATCGAGCCATCCCGAAATCGAACAGCACAGCACCAAAGTTCTGATGCTGGGCGCGCTCGGTGTGGTCTATGGCGACATCGGCACCAGCCCGATCTACGCCTTCCGGGAAGCGCTTGTTGCGTCCTCCGGCGGCGAAATCGCCGAGCGCGGCGATATTCTGGGCGTGCTGTCGCTGATCATCTGGTCGTTGACGATTATCGTCACCATCAAATACATCATGTTTGTGCTCAGAGCCGACAACCGAGGCGAGGGCGGCGTGCTGTCGCTGATGGCACTGGCGCGCGGCAGTTTCCCGACCCGCTCGGCGATCATCCTGGCCATCGGTATTGTCGGCGCGTCATTGTTCTTCGGTGACGCCGTCATCACGCCGGCAATCTCGGTGCTTTCGGCGGTTGAAGGCATGAATGTCGTTACCCCGACCTTCCAGCCCTACGTCGTGCCGCTGACGCTGGTCATCCTTGCGATCCTGTTTTCGGTGCAGCGCTTCGGGACCGGCGGTGTGGCGCTGATCTTCGGGCCGATCACGGCGGTCTGGTTCCTGGCTATCGGTCTTTCGGGCTTGAACCACATCATCGCCGATCCCGAAATCCTGTGGGCGGTCAGCCCGCACTACATCGTCGCCTTCCTGATCAATTCGCCCGATGTCGCCTTCGTGACCATCGGCGCCATCTTCCTCGCCGTCACCGGTGCCGAAGCGCTTTATGCCGATCTGGGCCATTTCGGCCGCAAGCCCATCGTGCTCGCCTGGCTGGCCATCGTGTTTCCCTGCCTGCTGCTAAACTATGCCGGGCAGGGCGCTTTCGTGCTGGCGAAGAACGGTCACGTCGGCCACCCATTCTTCGAGATGAACGAAGGCTGGACGCTGATCCCGATGGTGGTGCTGGCCACTGCCGCGACGGTTATCGCCAGCCAGGCGGTGATCTCCGGCGCCTTCTCGCTGACCCGGCAGGCGGTGCAGCTCAATATGCTGCCGCGCCTCGAAATCCTGCACACGTCGGAACGGCAGTCGGGCCAGATCTACATGCCGCGCGTCAATGTTTTGCTGGCGTTGGCGGTGATGTTGCTGGTCGTCGGTTTCGGCGAGTCGAGCAAGCTCGCCTCCGCCTATGGCATCTCGGTGACCGGCAACATGTTGGTGACGACGGTGCTGCTGTTCGTCGTCATGACCCGCATCTGGAAATGGCGGCTGTGGGTGGCGGTCGCCATGACGGCGCTGTTCGGCTTCATCGACATCGGCTTCTTCGCCTCCAACATCGTGAAGGTGTTCGAGGGCGGCTGGGCGTCGCTTGCGGTGGCCTTCACCATCGTTCTGGCGATGTGGACCTGGGTGCGCGGCAGCCGCTATCTGTTCGACAAGACCCGGCGCAACGAAATCCCGCTCGATTTCCTCGCCGGCAATCTGCTGAAGAAGAAGCCGCAGCTGGTGTCCGGCACCGCCGTGTTCCTGACCAGCGATCCGCAAAGCGCGCCGACAGCGCTGATGCACAGCCTGAAGCACTACAAGGTGCTGCACGAGCAGAACGTCATTCTGTCGGTGGTCACCGCCCCGCAGCCGCTGGTGCCCGACAGCGAGCGGGTCAAGATGGAGGCAGTCAACGAGTTGTTCATGCGGGTGACGCTGACCTTCGGCTATATGGAGCAGCCCAACATTCCGCGCGCGCTGGCGATCTGCCGCAAGCAGGGCTGGAAGTTCGACATCATGACGACGTCGTTCTTCCTGTCGCGGCGCTCGCTCAAGGCATCGCCCAATTCCGGCATGCCGGTGTGGCAGGACAAGCTGTTCATCGGGCTCGCCCGCTCGGCGGCCGATGCGACGGAGTATTTCCAGATCCCGACCGGACGTGTGGTCGAGATCGGCACGCAGGTGGCGATCTGAGGGGTCTCGAAGGGATAAATCGTCGAGGAGGCTAATATGAGCGGCGAATTGGTGCTGGTCACCGGCGGGTCCGGCTTCCTCGGCGCTCACTGCATCCTCGAACTGTTGAAGGCCGGCTACCGCGTCCGCACCTCCGTGCGATCGGCCAGGCGCGAAGCCGATGTGCTCGCCATGCTCAAGGCAGGTGGCACGGAGCCCGGTGACGCCCTTTCATTCGCCCATGCCGATCTGATGGCCGACGCAGGCTGGCCGGCGGCGGTGGCCGGCTGCGATTACGTGCTGCATGTCGCATCGCCTTTTCCGCCCGGCGTGCCCCCGCATGAGGATGACCTGATCCTTCCGGCACGCGAGGGCGCGTTGCGCGTGCTGCGGGCGGCGCGGGATACCGGGGTCAGGCGCGTCGTGCTCACCTCATCCTTCGCGGCCGTCGGCTATGGCAAGATGCGCGCGGATGGGCAGCCTTTCAACGAGGAAAACTGGACCGATCCGGCAGGCAAGGTCAGCGCCTATGTGAACTCCAAGACGCTCGCCGAGCGCGCGGCCTGGGATTTCATCGCCGAGCAGGGCGGCGCGCTGGAGCTTGCGGTCGTCAATCCCGTTGGCATCTTTGGACCGGTGCTCGGCGCGGACCATTCGACCTCGACCGAATTTGTCCAGCGCATGCTGAACGGCGCCGTGCCTGGGCTGCCGCGCCTGTCCTTCGGCGTCGTCGACGCGCGCGACGTGGCGGATCTGCATGTTCGCGCCATGACCCACCCCGCCGCCAAGGGCGAACGGTTCCTCGCTGTCGCCGGCGATTTCATGACGGTGCGCGAGATCGCGCAGACCCTGAAGACGCGGCTCGGGCCGGCGGCGTCGCGCGTCTCGACGCGGGAGTTTCCCGATTGGCTAGTGCGCATCATCGGGCTGTTCAATCCGGAAGCGGCACAACTCGCAACGGAACTGGGCAAGATCAAGAACGCCACCAACGCCAAGGCGGTGCGCGTGCTCGGCTGGGCGCCACGCTCGCGCGAAGATGCTTTGATTGCCACGGGCGAAAGCCTGATCCGGCTGGGACTGGTCAAGCGACGTAAGTAATTGTGCGGGAGGCCGAACCTTAAGGGCTCGGCGTCCCGCAATGGCAGCTTTCAGCCGGCCAGTGCAGCCTTGTTCGTCTCCAGAAACTGCTTCAGCGGCACCGACTTTCGGCCGGAGAGTTTTTCGACCGCGTCGGTCACCATGCCGAGGTCACCGGCGCGGGCGGCGGCGTCGAATGAAACCAGCACCTTGGCGAAGGGTTCAGGCAGGCCGGCCGACTTCATTCCCTCGGTCAGGGCTTCGTCGGAAAGCTGGATGACCTTGATCGGCTTGCTGGTGACCTCGGTGACCAACGCCGCCACTTCGGCAGCCGTATACGCACTGGGGCCGGTGAGCGTGTAAGTCGCGCTTTCGCTGCTGTCCGAGGCGAGCCCCGCTGCGATCGCCGCCGCGAAATCGTCACGCGTGCCGTAGGAAATGGCGCCGTCGCCGGCGGAGGTGTACCACTGACCCGACGCCAGAACCTGCGGCAACGCCATGAACAGGTTCTCGTTATACCAGCCATTGCGGAATATCGTGTAGGGGATCCCGCTCGCCTTGATCGCCTGTTCGGTGTCGTAGTGGTCGGGCGCGAAAACAACCGGCGAACCAGGCTCGGGGTTGGGCATCGAGGTGTACAGCAGGTGGCCGACGCCAGCCTGTTTGGCCGCCGTCACCGCCGCAAGCTGCTGCTCGCGCCGCTTCCCCTGTACCTCAAGTTCGTTGGTCGAGATGACGAGTGCCCGGTCGGCTCCCGCGAAGGCCTCGGCAAGCGATTGCGGGTCGTTGAAGTCAGCGGCTCTGACGACGACGCCGCGCGCCGCCAGATCGGCAAGGTTGGCGGGTGTACGGGTGGTGGCGATGATGCGGTTTGCGGGGATCTTTAATGTGTCCAGCAGGTGGTTGATGACGCCGCGGCCAAGCTGGCCGGAAGCGCCGGTGACGAGAAGGGTTGCGGTCATGGGGGATCCTGAAATTGCGCCGGGTGGCGGGTGCTTCTGACAGTCTCAAAAAGAGACCAGCACTAAAATAAGAATTGACCGGCCACCGTAAAGAAGGCAGTTTTTAGGGAGGTAGGCACCGCCAGGGAACCAGCAGCCATGGACGGCAAGGTCGTCAATCTGAGAACCAAGCTCAATATATTCAAAGCCACCAGCGATGGCGCAAACATTGCCGATTGCCCGGTTCGCGACGTGATGCAGGGCGTGAACGGCAAATGGAGTTCGCTGCTGATGGCGGCGCTCGCCGAGCAGCCCTATCGTTTCGGCGAGTTGCGGCGCCTGGTGCCCGACATCTCGCAGCGCATGCTCACCCAGACGCTCCACGATCTGCAGCGCGACGGCTTTGTTCATCGCGAAGTGTTCCCGACCAAGCCGCCAAGCGTCGAATACAGCCTGACCGATCTCGGCCGTTCGATGTTCGGCGCCTTGCATCAATTGATCCTGTGGGCCGAACTCAACCATGGTGCGGTGCGCAAGGCGCGCGCTGCCTTCGACGCCGGTGGCTGATATTTTGGTCCATGCAGCAAAGGCTTGATTTGACAATGGCGCTGAAGGATTGTCCGGCCAGTAGTTGGGCGGGCAATGGAAAAATCTCTCGACATCGCGATTGCGGGCGCCGGCCCGGCGGGGCTCGCCACCGCGCTCTATCTCAAGCGCGCGGGCCACAACGTCACCATCTTCGAACGTTTCGAGGAACCCAAGCCCGTCGGTTCCGGACTGATCCTGCAGCCGACCGGGCTGAGCGTGCTCGCCGATCTCGGCCTGCTCGACGACATTCTGGCGCTGGGGAGCCGCATCGAGCGTCTGCATGGCGCCGATGCCTCGAGCGGCCGCACCGTGCTCGCCGTGCGCTACGATGCGCAGCCTGGCGGCCGTTTCGGGCTGGCGGTGCACCGGGCGGCGTTGTTCAACATGTTGTTTCGCGCCGCGCAGCGCCAAGGCATCGCCATCGAAACCGGTGTCGAGATCAGACGCTGGACGTCGGTGAGCGGGCGATCCTGATCTTCGACAAGAGCCGAACGGTGGGGGGCCGCAGGGCAGGGCCGTTCGATCTCGTGGTCGACGCCAGCGGCTCGCGTTCGAAGCTGCGCCGGTGCCTCAACGATCCGGCCCAGCCGCGGCAGCTCACTTACGGCGCGTTCTGGGCCTCGCTCGGTGGCGCCAAGGCTTCGACGAAAATGCGCTGCTGCAGCGCTACGACAAGGCCAGCGTGATGATCGGCGTCCTGCCGATCGGCCGACCGGAACCGGGCGGGGAAAAGATGGCGGCGTTCTTCTGGAGCCTGAAGCCGGCGGATGCCGAAAACGTGCGTGCGGCAGGGCTCGACGCCTGGAAGGCGAGACTGGTCTCGCTGTGGCCACAGTGCGAGGCGTTCACCAGCCAGATCGACAGCTTCGACCAGCTGTCGCTGGCGCGCTACGGCCATCACACGATGAAGCTGCCGGCCGGCCGCCGGCTGGCGGTGATCGGCGACGCCGCGCATTCGACCAGCCCGCAGCTCGGGCAAGGCGCCAACATGGCGCTGCTCGATGCGGCAGCGCTCAGCCATGCCTTGGCACAGACGGGCAACGTCGAGGCAGCGCTGGAAAGCTACGCCCGGGCGCGGCGATGGCACGTCCGGATCTTCCAACTGCTGTCGCTGGCGTTGACGCCGTTCTATCAGTCGGACGGCACGATGCTGCCCTTCTTCCGCGACAGGCTGGTGGCAACCATCGCCAAAATCCCGCCAGTGCCAAGCGTGCTTGCCTCGATGGTGGCCGGCACGCTGATCGATCCGTTCAGGCGGATCGGGCTAGAGGAGGTGCACTGGCCAGATCATCCGGCGGGATCAGGGTCGAGAGAAACGAATTTCTCGCACGCAGGAATAGACGCAGCCGCTGCGGATAGTCCGGCGCCACGGCACCCTTGATCGAGGCGCGTTCGCTCAACGCCTTGCGCCAGGCCTGGACCCGCAGCTTCCCGTCCAGCAGGCCGAAATTGCCGATCCGGTCGAAGGCGTCGAGATAGCGGAAGACCGGGCCGTAGACGGCGTCGACGAGGCAGAAGCGCTGGCCGCTGAACCACGGTCCGGCCTGGTCGGCCAATTCGTTCTCGACACGATCGAACATGGCTGACAGCGCTGCGGATTCCGCCAGGAAGGCGGCCTCCGTCGATGCCGAGTAGAACCGGCCGATGGCGTTCAATGTCGCCGAGCCGAACTCGATCCAGGCGCGATGCCTGGCGCGGGCGTAGGCGTCGGCCGGATGCAGAGGATTGGCTTGGGTCTCCTCGAGGAATTCGAGAATGACGGCGGATTCGAAGATCACTGTCTTCTCGCCGTTTGCGTGGACGATCAGCAGCGGCACCTTGCCCAGCGGCGAAATCGCCTTGAACCAGTCCGGCTTGTTGGCGAGGTCGATGGTGACGCGTTCGAACGGCACGCCCTTCTCAGTCAGCGAGATCGCGGCGCGCTGGACATAGGGGCATAGATGATGGCTGACGAGAATGAGCTTGCCAGTCATTTCATTCTTCTCAGGCATGTCACTCTCCCCAGACATAGTTCAACGCGCCGTCCTCGACGCGCGTCGACAGGAACATCAGTCGCGACGCTTTTGGCGCCGGACCTTCAAGCCGATCGCCGCTTTCCATATCGAAGGCGGCACCGTGCCATTGGCAGACCAGCTTGCCGTCCTTGCAGTCGAGCGGCCCGCCGAAATGCAGGCAGACATTGGCGGCGGCACGGACACGCTCGCCGCTGCGCCAGACATGGACCTCGCGGCCGAAGAACGGTGCGATCAGGCTGCCCGTCTGTGGGACGTCGGCGACTTTGCAAATTTCGTGTTTCATGGATCTTTCCCGGGTCGATGCAGTCGCATGCATATAGATGCAAGTGCATTGACCGTCAAGCTTGATGCAACTGCATCTACCGCCTAGGATGGGTCATGATCAAAACAACCACGCCTTCGCCCGAAGCCGTCAAGGCCTGGGCCCGTCTGATGCGGGTTTCGCGCCAGCTCATCGAAAAGGCGGAAGAGGCTTTGAAGACTAGCGGCTTGCCGCCGCTCGACTGGTATGACGTGCTGCATGAACTCGCCGAGGCGGGTGAGGGCGGGCTGCGGCCATTCCAGCTGACCGAGCGCACACTGTTTGCGCAGTATAACATCTCGCGGCTTCTGGCGCGCCTCGAGGCAGACGGACTGGTCGAGAAGCTCAGGGCTGCCGATGACGGCCGCGGCCAGACCATCTGCATCTCGGCCAAGGGCCGTCAGACGCGGCGACGGATGTGGGCTGTCTATGGACGGTCGATTGCGGAATTGGTCGGCGCAAAACTCTCCGCTGAGGAGCTGAAGATACTGGCGAGCCTGCTTGGAGAGTTGCGCCATCCGCCCGCCGATGATTGATCCGTCAGAATCTCGTGGTTTGCCCGGCGGCTCTCACGTCGACGATTTTTCTACCTGACCCCTTGCGTCGAGCACAGGATTGCGCAATATGCCGAACCGTAACGTACGGTACGCCGTTTGAGGCGATCCGGCGACCTCATCGAATGGGCAGGAAATTGTTGCAGGCAAGGGCCGAGATCGATACCAGCGAAGTGCTGACAGAGCGGCAAAAGGCCGTCCTGGACGCGGCTTTGCGGCTGCTGGTCGAGGAGGGCGACAATCTGACCATGACGGCGGTGGCGCGCCGCGCCAGCTGCTCGAAGGAAACGCTCTACAAATGGTTCGGCGACCGCGACGGACTGCTGACGGCGACCGTGCAGTGGCAGGCATCGAAAGTGCGCGTGGTGCCGGTCGACGGTGAGCGGCTCGATCTTGCCTCGCTGACGGCAAGCCTGGAAGGCTTCGCCTCGGACTGGCTGAAGGTGATTTCGAGCGATACCTCGATCGCGCTGAACCGCGTCGCGGTCGGCCATGCCGGATCCGGAAAGGACGATCTCGGCGCGATCCTGCTGGAGAATGGCCGTTTCGCGCTGGCCAGACGGTTGAAGCCGGTGCTGCTTGCCGGCAAGCAGGCCGGGCTGCTCGACTTTACGGACGCCGAAATGGCGTTCCGGACCTTTTTCGGGCTGGTCGCCCGCGACGTGCAGATCCGTCTGCTGCTCGGCGACAGGCTGGAATTGACTGAAGCGGCGATCGGCGGCGATGCCGCCCGGGCGACGCAGCAGTTTCTCGCTCTTTATGGAGCAAAAACCGGGCCGCAAGGCCTCTAATCTCTGTGGGAAGGAAGCAAAAGATGCGTGTCTATTACGATCGCGACGCCGATCTCAATCTGATCAAGGGCAAGAAGGTCGCCATTATCGGCTATGGCAGCCAAGGGCGGGCGCACGCGCTCAACCTCAAGGATTCCGGCGCCAAGGAAATCGCCATCGGCCTCAAGGCGGGATCGGCGACCGCCAAGAAGGTCGAGGCTGATGGCCTGAAAGTGATGAGCGTGGCGGACGCTGCCAAATGGGCCGATTTGATGATGATGGCGACGCCTGACGAATTGCAGGCCGACATCTACAAAAACGAAATCGCGCCAAACATTCGTGACGGCGCCGCGATTGCCTTCGCGCACGGCCTCAACGTGCATTTCGGCCTCATCGAGCCGAAGTCGACCGTCGATGTCGTCATGATCGCGCCGAAAGGCCCCGGCCACACGGTGCGCGGCGAATACCAGAAGGGCGGCGGCGTGCCGTGCCTGGTCGCCGTCAACCAAGATGCTTCCGGCAACGCGCTCGATCTGGCTCTGTCCTACGCCTGCGGCGTCGGCGGCGGCCGTTCGGGCATCATCGAGACCAATTTCCGCGAGGAATGCGAGACCGATCTGTTCGGCGAGCAGGTCGTGCTCTGCGGCGGCCTGGTCGAACTGATCCGCGCCGGTTTTGAGACGCTGGTGGAAGCCGGCTATGCGCCCGAAATGGCCTATTTCGAGTGCCTGCACGAGGTCAAGCTGATCGTCGACCTGATCTATGAAGGGGGCATCGCCAACATGAACTACTCGATCTCGAACACGGCCGAATGGGGCGAATATGTCTCTGGCCCGCGCATTATCACCGCCGAGACCAAGGCCGAGATGAAGCGCGTGCTGAAGGACATCCAGACCGGAAAATTCACCTCGGAGTGGATGCAGGAATACCGCGCCGGCATGTCGCGCTTCAAGGGCATCCGCCGCAACAATGACAGCCACCAGATCGAGGAAGTCGGCGCCAAGCTGCGCGCCATGATGCCCTGGATTTCCAAGAACAAGCTGGTCGACAAGGCCAAGAACTAACCCGCAGTCGTCGGGATTGGGAGCAAAGAGCCGGCGGAGCAATCCGCCGGCTCTTTCATGCCGGTTTATCGATCAGGACGCTCAGCCATAGTGCCAATGCGGCTTCGGCTCGGTGCCGGTGAACTCGACGCCGATGCGGTCGTCGCGGCGCCAGCGCACGATGGCCTTGTAGCCGATGCCGTCGACCGGCACATAGAGCAGGAACTCGTCCGGCACGCGCGCGTCTATAGACACTTTCAGCTCGGCGCCGCCGGCGTGCATGTTGCGCACCGTGCACTTGACCTCGGAATTGGTGAGGCCGGTCAGAATCGTCGCGCCTTTCAGCACGCGCTGCCGGTGTTTGTTTCGCAATTCGTTGTCGGCCATGACGGCACGTCCTTCGCGACCGGATCGGCGCGATCGTCAGATGGGGCACGATATCACGGATAGGCTGAGCCGATAAACATATGGTTAGCGGTGACCGAGACCAGCCGTCTTTCCCAAATGAAAACGGCGCCGCGATGGGGCGGCGCCGTCGTGTATTGTCGTTTATAGTTCAGCTGTAGGGCGACCAGCATTGCTGGCGCGGGCCACCATAGGGCTGGAACGTGTTGTCCCAGGCCCGGTAGGACCGATAGCGGTCGTAGCACCACTGTACATGGGCGCTGGACAGACGCTGCGTGCGGTAATAGCGGCGGGGCGCCGGCTGCACGTAATAGCCGTCATTGTAATTGCCGTTGTTGTAGTAGCCGTTGTTGTAGATGCTGCCGAGGCCGAGACCCAGGCCGAGGCCGAGAACTGCTGCGGCGCCGGTGTCAAAATCACGGCCGCGATGGTGGCGGTGATGGCGCCAGCGCCAGTTGTCGCCGCCGTTCCAGTTGCCGCCATTCCAGTTGCCGTTGTTCCAGTTGCCTGACCGGGCAAAGCGACGGCCGTCGTGGCGGCGCCACTGCCAATCGTTGAAGGAGCGGCGGTCATTGCCGCCCGCCCAGCTGTCGCGAACCGGTGTGATGTCAGACAATGCGGTGCTTGCCGGCACCGACAAGTCCGGCTGCAGGATCGGGCCCGCGGCGGATGGCGCCGTGAGACCCGAGAAAAGACCGAGCGCTAACAGCCCGGATTTGACTGTGGACGAAAAGAGCGAGCTCATTGCACTCTCCAAGTGATACAGGCCCCACGCCCGGATACCCCAGGGAAGTGGCCTATTGATGGACCTTGGCGTCTGAACGGAGGATGAACGGAAAGGTTCCATCAGCCATGACGAGCAGCCCTTGTTTTCATGGGCGCTTGCAGGCAAAGGTCAGCCCATGTCGCTGCGCCTCGCCACTTTCAATGTCGAAAACCTGATGAACAGGTTCGATTTCTCGGGCTTCCGCAACCAGCTCAACGAAGACCGCACGCTGGCGCTTTTCGACATCCAGAGCGAAGCCGAATACCGGATGCTGGAGCAGGCGCGCGCCATCGCACAGTCCGACGATACGCGCCAGTTGACCGCGCTCGCCATCGCCGCCACCCGCGCCGACATCATCTGCATGCAGGAGGTTGACAACATCGAGGCGCTGAAGGCGTTCGAGTATGGCTATCTCTTCAAGATGGTGGGCGAGGGTTACCGGCAGAAATACACCACCGCCGGCAATGATTCGCGCGGCATCGACGTTGCCCTGATGATGCGCAACGAGACAGCGCAAGGTCAGCCGATCGAATTCGTGCGCATGACCAGCCATGCCTATGTCACGTTCGAGCAGTTCGGATTGCACACGCCTGAACTCGAGGCGCTCGGCAACCTGGCCAATGAACGCATCTTCCGGCGCGATTGCCTGGAGGTCGACATCAAGGTCGGCGGCGTGCCACTGACGCTTTACCTCGTCCATTTCAAATCGATGGGCTCGCCGCGCAATGGGCTCGACGGCCGCGAGGCGACGATGCCGGTGCGCATCGCCGAGGCGCAAGCCGTGCGCCGCATCATCGAGGAGCGCTTCGGCAAAGAGCACGCAGCCGATAAAAACTGGGCGATCTGCGGCGACATGAACGACTACCGCCAGCGGGTGAAGATCGAGGGCGACGCTATCGACGGCTACCGCTTCCAGGTGATCGACGAGAGCCAGTCCTGTATCGATGTGCTCACCGCCGGCGGCTTTTGCGAGAATGTCGTCGAGCGGCGGCCGGAGATGGACCGCTGGAGTTTCTACCACACGCGCGGGCCGAAGGAGCGGCATCTGTGCCAGCTCGACTACATCCTGCTGTCGAAAGGGCTGGCGGCGAAGAATGCGACGGCGGTTCCCGACATCATCCGCAACGGCCAGCCCTGGCGCACCATCTTTCCGGCGGGACAGGCGGTGGAGCGCTTTCCGCGCGCCGGCTGGGACCGGCCGAAGGCGTCGGACCATTGTCCCGTCGCAATTACCCTGGACATGGCTTGAGCACGGTGAGCTTCGACCTGCCGCGCAACGTCATCCTGCCCGTCGACGAAATCGACGTCCGGCTCGACCCCGGCCCGCATCCGTTCGAGCGCGACAACGCGCAGGCGATCACTGACAACTGGCGGCGCGAGGTCACGGCCAATCCGGCGTTGTTCGACGGCACGGTGGTGCTGCTCTCGGCGCTCGCCTGGCGCGACAACCGGATCGTCGGGCGTTGTCACGCGGTGAAGTACTCGACCTTCCTGCTGTGGCGAAAGAACCGGCAGGGGACGGGCGCCGAGCATGCCTATGGCCACGCCATGCTGGTCGCCGGCGACAACGCCCTGGTGGCGATCCGCATGGGCGCGCACACGGTCCCGGCCGGCAGTGTCTACTTCGCTGCCGGCTCGTTCGAGCCGATCGATTTTCGCGATGGCCGCGTCGATGTCGATTTCAACATGATCCGTGAAGTGCGCGAGGAGACCGGGCTTGACCTGACAGGCGCTGCGCGCGGCAAGCGCTACCATGCGCTGTCGACTTCGACCGGCACGGTCCTCTTCCGCCGCTACCACGTCGATGCGCCGGCCGACGAGATTGCGCGGCGCATCGGCGCCTTCGTCGCGACCGAGACCGAGCCGGAGATCGAGGGGCCGGTGATCATCCGCCACGCCGCCGACCTGCCGGAAGGGCTGGCACCGCATATGAAGCCGCTGGTCGAGTGGCATTTTGGCGGTGGCGGGGGCTAACGGCGCGGATTGTTCTGCGCCGCCTTGCGGTCGTTGCGGGCGGCGACGAGGAACAGGATGACGCCGATGCCCAGCAATCCACCCATGACCATGCCCATCGTCTGGCCGACGACTGCCTGAAAATCGGCGGTGACACGATCGGGATTGGCCATGCCGTAGCGGGCGAGATACCACCAAAGTCCCGCAAGGGCGCCTTCGATGATCACCATCGTCAGAATCAGCCGCGCCTTCTTGCTCATTGCCGCTCCTTGACCAGATGCTTTGCTCTAAAATTAGCATCGCAGACCGGACGACAACAAGTATTGCCGATGTCGACAAGCACCCATCCTTGTGGATAGCGATTGGTTGCGGTGGAGCTGATCTGGCGCTTATTCGTGGCGCAGCGCGTCGATCGGGTCGAGCCTGGCGCCGCGCAGCGCCGGGAAGAAGCCGAACACCATGCCGATCAGCGCCGAAAAACCGACGGCGAGCAGGATGACCGCCGGGCTCGGCGCAAACGGTATGGCCAGCGTTGCCGAGGCGAGGCCGGCCAGCGCCAGGCCGATCAGGATGCCGATAATGCCGCCGAGCAGCGACAGCACCGTCGCCTCGACCAGGAACTGGATGAGGATGTGCTTTTCATGCGCGCCGATGGCGAGCCTGATGCCGATCTCGCGGGTGCGCTCAGTGACCGAGACCAGCATGATGTTCATGATCCCGATGCCGCCGACCAGCAGGCTGACGCCCGCGACGGCGCCCAGCATGCCGGTCATGGTGGTGGTGGCGCTGGCCATGGCGTCGGCGATCTGGGTCATGTCGCGGATCGAGAAATCGTCTTCGCGGTCCGGCGTGATGCGGCGGGTGTCGCGCAAAATGTCCTCGACTCGCGGCTGCAATTCGGTGGTCGGGGTGCGGTCGTCGGCGGCGACGTAGATGTTGTCGATGTCGCGGTTGCCGGCGATGCGGCGCTGATAGGCGGCAAGCGGCATCAAGACGACATTGTCCTGGTCCTGGCCGAAGCCGGTATAGCCCTTGGGTTCGAGCAGGCCGATGATCTTGCACGAGGTGCGGTTGACGCGGATGATCTCGCCCTCGGGTTCGCCGGCGCCGAAGAATTGCTGGCGCACCGTTTCGCCGATCAGGCAGACGCCGGTGCCGGAGCGTGTTTCCGAATCCGAGAACGGGCGGCCCGACACCAGCTTCCAGTCGCGGGCGTCGAGATAGGCGCTGTCGGTGCCGGTGACGCCCGAGGTCAGGCTCTCGGTGCCGAAAATGACGCGGACTTGTTTCTGCGACGCCGGCGCAATGGCGCGCGCTCCGGTCAGGTGGGCTACGAGGGCGGCTACATCCTTGTCGGCCAGAGGCCGTACCGCCTGGTCGAGCCCGCCTGGTCCGCCGGTGCCTGCCGGGCGGCCGGAACGGACGACGAGCAGGTTCGAGCCGAGCTTGGCGATGTCCGACTTGACCTTGGCCGTGGTGCCCGAACCGATGGTCAGCATGGCGATGACGGCGGCGACACCGATGACGATGCCGAGCAGCGTCAGGAACGAGCGCAGCACATTGCGGCGGATGGAGCGCAGAGAGAGGCGGACGGTTTCCCAGATCATGACGCCAACTCCGACTTGGCCGTGTCGGACGCGACGTGGCCGTCGAGGAAGCGGATGGTGCGCTCGGCATAATCGGCGACATCGGCCTCGTGGGTGACCATGGCGATGGTCAAGCCGAGCTCCCGGTTCAGCCGCGTCAACAACTCCATGATCTCATGCGTGCGGGCGGTGTCGAGATTGCCGGTCGGCTCGTCGGCGACGAGCAGCGTCGGCCTGGTGACGATGGCGCGCGCGATCGCCACGCGCTGTTGCTGGCCGCCGGAGAGTTCGGCCGGCGTGTGGTGTTCGCGCCCGACCAGGCCGACCTCCGCCAGCGCCTGCATGGCAAGATCGCGGCGCTCGCGGGCCGGCGCGCCGCGATAGATCAGCGGCAGCTCGACATTTTCCGCCGCCGTGGTGCGCGGCAACAGATTGTAGCCCTGGAAGACGAAGCCGATATAGAGATTGCGCAAAAGCGCCCGGCGGTTGCGGTCGAGCCGCCCGGCGTCGATGCCCATGAAGGAGTAGGTTCCGGCCGTCGGCGTGTCGAGGCAACCGATGATGTTCATCGCGGTCGATTTGCCCGAACCGGACGGGCCCATGATGGCGACGAATTCGCCACGCTGGATGGCGAGGTCGACGCCGGCCAGCGCATGGACCTTGGCTTCGCCCTGGCCATAGCTCTTCCAGACCGTGTCGAAACCGATGAGGCCCGCGGCCATGGCGTCAGCTCCGCAGCTGCGAGGTCGTGATAACCTCTGCACCTTCATCCAGCCCGGAGGTGATCTCGGTCAGTTCGCCGTCGGTGGAGCCGATCTTGACGTTGACCGGGTGCGGCCGGCCGTTCTCCAGCACATAGAGCGTGCGTGAGCCGTCGGTGGGCGCCTTCACCGGCTGGCGGCGGTTGCCGCCACGGCCCATGCGGCCGGTGAACAGATCGCTGAGGCTCCACGCGCGGGCAGCAGGTGCCGATGGCCGATAGCGAAACGCTGTTGAAGGCACGGTGAGCACGCTCTTGGCCTGCCTGGTGACGACCGAAACCGTGGCGGTCATGCCGGGCCGCAGCAAAAGCTCGTTATTGTCGACTTCCAACCGTGCATTGTAGGTGACGACGCCGTCGGTGGTGACCGAGGCGTAGGAGATGTCGCGGATCTCGGCGTCGAACGGCCGCTCCGGAAAGGCATCGACGGTGAAGCGTGCATGCTGGCCTGGTTTGACCGCGCCGATATCGGCCTCGTCGACCGCCGCCACCAATTCCATGTTCCTCAAATCGGCGGCGATGATGAACAGAACCGGCGCCTGCAGCGAGGAGGCGACCGTCTGGCCGGGGTCGACGGAACGCGTCAAGACGATGCCGTCGATCGGCGCATAGATGGTGCTCTTGGCAAGGTCGGTCTGCTGCGCCTTGAGATCGGCCTGGGCGATGGCGAGATTGGCCTGCGCACTATCGAGCGCCGCCTTGGAGCGGTCGCGCGTGGCAGTCGCCGCCTCGAGCGACTGATCGGTCGCCATGCCACGCCTGGTCAGTTCGGCCGCGCGGGTGAGGGCGCTTTCGTTCTCCTTCAGGGTTACCGTGGCGTCCTCGACATTGGCGGCAGCGGCCTTGGCCGAGGCTTCGGCGCGTTCGATCTGGACCTCGAGTTTCACCGTGTCGAGCGTCGCCAGCACGTCGCCCTTCTTGACCTGCTGGTTCTCTTCGGCCGAGACCGAGCGGATGATACCGGACAGCTCGCTTGAAATGTCGACCTGGGTGAGGGGCTGCAGCGTGCCGGTCGCCGAAACCGCGACGGTGAGGTCGGCAATGGTAGCCGGCGTGGTGGTGTAGTCGATCTTGGCCGGGGAGCCGGCAAACCACTGGTAGCCTGCCAACCCGGCGGCAAGTGCGATCAGCGCCAGCAGCGCGTAAAGCCAGCCCCGGCGGCGCGTCTTGCGCACGCCGCTCTGATCAAGCCCGAGCGCCGCCTCGATGGCGGAATCCGATTCCGTCTTTGGCAGATTGACAAGCTGGTCCACGCCGGACCCCTATGAAAGCGTAATGTCCCTAGTTGTGCACAGATCAGGCTTGGTGGTTCGAATATCAAATTAAATTTCGGCCATGTTCGGATTGAGGCGGAAGGTTTTTCAAGATGCAGACCCGCAATTACTTGCTCTACGATGTGTTTACGACGGAGCGGCTGGCCGGCAATCCGCTGGCTGTCGTGCTCGACAGCCAAGGGCTGGATACAGCCGCCATGCAGGCCATTGCGCGCGAGTTCAACCTGTCCGAATCGGTCTTCGTGCTGCCGCCGGACAATCCAAAACATCGCAACCGCATCCGCATTTTCACGCCCGACTATGAGATGCCGTTCGCCGGACATCCGACAGTTGGCGCCGCGATCGCGCTGGCCGAACTGACAGGCGAGGGCGACGCCGGCATTTTCGTGCTGGAGGAGAATATCGGCCCGGTGCGCTGCGCCGTCAGCCGGCACAATGGCGCCACCTTTGCGGAGTTCGACCTGGCCAAGCTGCCGGAACCGCTGAAGCTCGACGCCGATTCGCAAGCGATCGGCGCAGCCCTTGGCCTGGCGCCGCATGAGATCGGCTTCGAGAATCACCTGGTGTCGTTCTGGTCGGCAGGCGTGCCTTACGTCACCATCCCGGTCGCCAATCTGGAGGCTGCGGCCCGGGTCAAGCTCGACAACCAGGCCTGGTCGGAACTGGCGCCGCGCAAGAGCGAATGGGCTTTCGCCAGCCCGTATGTCTATTGCCGCCAGACGGTGAACCATGACAGCGCCTTCCATGTCCGCATGATCGTGCCGGGCACGCCGTCCTATGAAGACCCGGCGACCGGGTCGGCGGCGGCGGCCTTTGCCGGCGCCATCATGCAGTTCGATGGCCCGACCGACGGCATTTCGCAACTGTGGATCGAGCAGGGACTGGAGATGGGCCGCCCGTCACGTATCCGGCTCGAACTCACTGTCGAAGGCGGAAAACTGGCCTCCGCGCGCATTGGCGGCCATGCCATCAAGGTGGCGGAAGGCAGGCTGTTCGTGTGACCGCCAGCGGCAGTTCAGCGATTTGTCGGGAAATGATTCCGGCAGGGCTGGACAGGACCGGTATCGGCGGCTATATGCCCGCCAACGCCGGTTTTACCGGTCGAGTGGGTGCGTAGCTCAGTTGGTAGAGCAGCTGACTCTTAATCAGCGGGTCCACAGTTCAATCCTGTGCGCACCCACCAAATTTCTAGAAGAGTTGGTGGAAGACCTTGGGATGCCGGACGCGTTGACGCGCCTCGACATGCCTCAATCATGGGGCAGGTTTGCCTTAAAGTCGGCGGCCGGTAAGCCGGGTGCGCTATTTGGCGAAGGAGGGAAGGCCGCGCTGGATTAAGAAAGGCCCGGAAGCCGAAGCCGCCATCAATTAAAGCCAGTTTGAAACCACGGACTGGTGTCATACCCTAAGCGCGGACTATAATGATCCAGGAAGTTTTCGGCCCTATTTGACGGTCGCGCAACCACGGTGCCTGTCGATTTGCAATCCGGTTTCGCGGTCGGCTTGCTGCCAGCCTTCTTATGAGCTGTAGAACACGAGGTTGTAGCCTGAGCGGTGGCCACCTTTTTCTTCTCTTTCGCAACAGCTGCTCCGGTAACGGCCAATACTATTGCTACGCCAAAGACAACGAGTTTCATTGAAAACGCCCTCACCCTGCACAATCCGTAATGATTGCGCCTGGTCACCGTTACGTCAATCACATTTTGCCGGCAACGGCGGCGAATAGTGCCAGTAAAAAGAGCCTACCACAGAAGCAGCGGGCCAACCCCCAGGTGGGGAATCTTTCAGCGGCCGTGCTGTTCGAGCCACCAGCCCGGAATGCCAGTGACCGGCCCGACGATGGTCAGTGAAGGTTCGGGCCGGCGCCCTCCCGCCAAATCGCTCTAGCTACTTCTCCGAAACGCCAGCCTCGGCAAAGCTCGCCATCCTTACATGGCATTCCAGCGCCGAGCGGACGATGTTGACGGCGAGGCAGGCGCCGGAGCCTTCGCCGAGCCGCATGCCGAGGTCGAGCAGCGGTGGCAGGCCGAGCGCTTCGAGCAGGCGGCGGTGGCCGGATTCGGCTGAGACATGGGCGGCGATGGTGTGGGCGAGGCCTGAGGGGTGCAGTCGCGCCAGGGGTGCTGCGGCGGCCGTGCAGACGAAACCGTCGAGCAGCACCGGCACATTGTTGTGGCGGGCGGCGAGCGTGGCGCCGAAGATGGCGGCGAGTTCGCGACCGCCAAGGGCGGCGGCGATCTTCAGCGGGTCGGACAGCGCGTCGGCATGGCGCTTGAGGCCGGATTCAATGGCGGTGACCTTGCGCTTCAGCCCGGCATCGTCGACGCCGGTGCCGCGCCCGGTCCATTTTTCAGCGCCGCCGCCGAACAGGGCGGTCGAGATGGCGGCCGCCGGTGTGGTGTTGCCGATGCCCATCTCGCCGAAACAGACGAGGTCGAGGTCTTTCGTCACCGCGTCATAGCCAGCCGAGACGGCGGCGAGAAATGTCTTTTCATCCATCGCCGGCACGGCAGTGAAATCGCCGGTCGGATGATCGAGATCGAGCGGGATGACGTCGAGTTCCGCGCCGGCGATGCGGGCCAGCTGGTTGATGGCGGCGCCGCCGCCGGCGAAATTCGCCACCATCTGCACCGTCACTTCCGACGGGAAGGCCGACACGCCTTGCGCCGTCACACCGTGGTTGCCGGCGAACACGAAGACTTTGACGCGGTCGAGTTTCGGCATGTCGCGACCCTGCCAGCGCGCCAGCCAGGCGGCGAGAGTTTCCAGCCGGCCCAGGCTGCCTTGAGGCTTGGTCAGCGTGTCCTGGCGGCGGGCGACGGCGTTGGCGGCGGTATCGCTGCCGGCAGGCAGATCGAGACAGGCGGCGCGCAGTTCGTCGAATGATTTGAATGGCATGGGGAAGGAATCTCCGGGGAAGAATCAGGACAGGGAAACGGAAGCGACGAGCAGGACAGTGATCTCGCCCAGCTGCTGCAGGGCGCCGATCGTGTCGCCGGTGTGGCCGCCGATCTGGTTGAGGCAGAGCGCGCGCAAGGCGCTGAACACGAGAGCGAGCAAGGTCAGTGCGGCAAAGGCGCCGCCGAGCCCCAGGGTCAGAAGCGGGATGGCCCCGAGCACGGCGCCGAGAACAGCTGTCTGGGCCGAGACGGTCCCGGCGCCGGCAGACAGGCCGTCACTGCGCGCCGCCGGCGCCAGATGCATGAACGCGCCGAGCAGGCCGCGCGATGCGGCGTGGGCGGCGATCAGCGCCAAGAGCACGCCTGTCGGATTGGCCAGTTGCGACAGCGCGCTCCAGCGGATGAGCATCGACAGGCCAAGCGCCGAAGAGCCATAGGCGCCGATGCGGCTGTCGCGCATGATCTCCAGTTTTTTATCGCGTGTCTTGCCGCCGCCAAAGCCATCTGCGACATCGGAAAGCCCGTCCTCATGCAGGCAGCCCGTGGCGAGCAGGGTTGCTGCAAGCGCAAGGGCTGCTGCCGGGCCGGGGGCAAGGCCGAGCTGTACGCCCGCGGCGTAGACGACAGCACCAGCCACAGCGACGGCGAGGCCGGCGACAGGCGCCGCCCAGATCGCATCGGCCAGGCTGCGGCCACGAAGGTCGAAGACCGGCAGCGGCAGCCGGGTGAAGAAGACGAGGCAAAGCGCGACGTCGTCGAGCGCTTGCCGGGGCGAGGGCACGGAGGTCATGCACCCCTCGCAATGGCGTGGAAGAAGGTGCCGCTGACATGGCCGCGGCGATAGCCGGAGGCGCCGAGCGGATTGCCCTGGCCGTCGGCGAGATCGGCCAATGGCTCGTCATTGCCGGTCGCAATCATCTGCGCATAGTGGAATTCATGGCCGCGGATCAGCGCGCCTTGCGGCCCCAGCGGACAGGCGACGCGCAGGCGTGCCTCGCGGTAGCCGAGGTTCATCTTGCGCTTGGCAAAGCTGGTGGAATGGCCGAGCAGGCCAAGCATGGCGTGCGTCTCGCCGGCCGCGTCCTCCAGCGCTTCGCCCAGCACCATGAAGCCACCGCACTCACCATGGATCGGCTTGGTCTCGGCAAACCTGGCCATGCCAGCTCGAAAATTGGTTGCGGCCGCGAGGCTGCCGGCGTGAAGCTCGGGATAACCGCCGGGCAGCCAGCAGACATCGCAATCCTGCGCCGGTGCTTCGTCGGCGAGCGGCGAGAACGGCACGATCTCGGCGCCGGCCTGACGCCAGTGGCCGGCGACGTGCGGATAGAGGAAGGTGAAAGCGGCGTCTTCGGCGAGCGCGATTCGTTGGCCGGGCGGCTGCAAGGCATGTTCGAAACTGCCTGATGCCGGCGAAAACGGCGCGGCCAGCGCCATGATGGCGTCAAGGTCGAGGGATTTCTCGACCATGTCGGCGAGGCGGTCGAGATGCGTCATCAGGTCGGCATATTCGCCGGCCTGGACGAGGCCGAGATGGCGCTCCGGCAAATTGAGCGTGGGATCGCGCAGGATGGCACCGACGACCGGCAGGCCGAGCGTTTCGATCGCCTCGCTGCACAGCTTGCGGTGGCGCTCGCTGCCGAGACGGTTGAGCACGATTCCGGCCATGCGCACATCCGAGTCGTAGGTGGCAAAACCCTTGGCGACGGCGGCCGCCGTCGTCGACTGTCCCGAGACGTCGAGCACCAAAAGCACCGGCAGGTGGTAGAGCCGCGCCAGATCGGCGGCCGAGCCGGTGCGGCCTTGTCCGGCCGGGATGCCGTCGAACAGGCCCATGGCGCTTTCGAGGAAGAAAAAATCGGCGTCCTCGGTGGCATTGCCGGCCAACGCGTTGAGCAGGTCAGGCGACATCGCCCAGCTGTCCAGGTTGACGCCGGACAGGCCAGTGGCGGCGGTATGAAAACCCGGATCGATATAGTCGGGGCCGGACTTGGCGCCGCGCACCTTGATGCCGCGCCGGGCGAGCGCGCGCAAAATGCCGATGGTGACGCTGGTCTTGCCGGAGCCGGAACGCGGCGCGCCGATGATGATGGCGCGGGTCATGCATTACCCGCCAGTGCTGCGCGCATGGCGACGATGCCGCCGACGACAATGAGGGCCGGCGAGGCCAATTCCGCCGCGGCGGCCGCTTCGGAAATGGTGGCGAGTGTCGCGACGACGGTCCGCTCCTGCGGTGTCGTCGCCGAAACGATGACAGCCGCCGGCGTCGACGGCGCCAGCCCGCCTTCGAGCAGCGACGCGGCGATAACAGGCAGATTGGCCATGCCCATATAGATGACCACCGGCTGGCCGGTGCGGGCGATCGCGCCCCAGTCGAGATCGTCATCGGTGCCGGCGGCATGACCTGTCGCCAGAATGATCGCCTTGTTGATGCCGCGCATGGTTGCGGGAATGCCGGTGGCGGCCAGCGCGCTCAGCCCCGATGTCAGGCCGGGCATGACGCGGAAAGGGATTTTTTCGCGCGCCAGCGCCAGCGCCTCTTCGCCGCCGCGGCCGAAAATATAGGGATCGCCGCCCTTCAGCCGGACGACGCGGCGGCCCTCGCGTGCCAGCCGCACCAGCAAAGCGGTGATGTCGTCCTGCTTCATCGACGGCTTGCCGCCGCGCTTTCCCGCAAAGAACAGTTCGGCCTTTTCCGCGACAGCGACGACGTCGGGCGAGACCAGCGCGTCGTAGACCAGCGCATCTGCCTCGGCTAAAGCCGCCAGCACTTCCAGCGTCAGGCAGCCGGGATCGCCGGGACCGGCGCCGGCCAGCCAGACATGGCCCGGCTCAAGCCGGCGCGGCTTGAAGTTCAGCCGTGCAAGCGCCTGTTCGAGCGTCGGGTTTTCGCTTTTGGTCTTGCCGCTCACAATCCGTCCCGCCCGCGAAAACGCCGCTGGTAGTGGGCGTCGTACAATGAACTCTCGCCAAAACCTTCGGCTGCCAGCGAGCGGCCGACGAAGATGATCGCCGTGCGCTCCATGGGATCGGCGGCGAGCAGCGCCTCGATGGTCGCTAGCGTGCCGGTCAGCACGCGCTCGTCCGGCCATGAAGCGCGAAAGACGATCGCCACCGGGCAATCGCCGCCATAATGCGGCGACAATTCGGCGACGACGCGATCGATGGCGTGGATGGCGAGATGAATGGCCAGTGTGGCGCCGGTGCGGCCGAAGCCGGCCAGCGTTTCGCCCGGCGGCATTTTCGAGGCGCGGCCGGAGACGCGGGTCAGCACCAGGCTTTGCGCCACCTCGGGAATGGTCAGTTCGCGGCGAAGGGCTGCGGCTGCGGCGGCGAAAGAGGGAACGCCCGGCGTCAGCGTGTAAGGAATGCCGTGTTTTTCCAGCCGGCGGATCTGCTCGGCCACGGCGCTCCACACCGAGAGGTCGCCGGAATGCAGGCGGGCGACATCGTGGCCGGCCTGGTGGGCTGTCACATATTCGACCTCGATTTCGTCGAGTGACATCGGCGCCGTATCGATCAGTTTGGTCCCCGGTGCGCAGTGTTGCAGCAATTCCGGCGCGACGATCGAGCCGGCATGCAGACAGACCGGGCAGCTTGCCAGCAGCTTGGCGCCGCGCAGTGTGATGAGGTCGGCGGCACCGGGACCGGCGCCGATGAAATGCACGGTCATGGCGCGTCTCCGCTGATGGCGATGGCGCAGGTGACCGAGCCGAGCACGGTGCGCGGACCAAGCAGCTTTGCACCGGGGCCGGCAACGGCAAGGGCGGAGGCTTCTGAGACGGAGGGTGTGCCGGCGAGGTCTTGCGAGAGATCGGATTTGCTGAGTGCCTCCGACGAGACGGCCTGAAGTGCTGCGTCATCAACGATGATGACGGGAAGGTTGAGCGTGCGGCCAGCGGCAGAGATCGCTTCTTCGTCTTTCTTGAGCGCGGCGGTGGCCAAGGCCGACAGCGCCGTTATCGCCAGCCCGTGCGCTTCGAGGGCGGTTTCGATCGCCGCGAGCACGTCTTCGACGCTCACGCCCTTCCGGCTGCCGATGCCCGCCACCATCATGGCTTCACCCAGCTCCACTGGGTGACCGGCATGGCCGGGCGCCAGGCCTGCATCGAACCGACAGGAGAAGCGCGGGAAATGGTGATGCGGGTGAGGTCGCCGCCGCGCTTGATGTGCTCCGCGAGAAGCAGCGCCTCCATCTCCAGCGTCACCGCATTGGCAACGAGACGGCCACGGGATGGCAGCGCCTTGATGGCGGCGTTCAGTACGCCGGCGTCGCTGCCACCTCCGCCGATGAAGATCGCATCCGGCGTGTCCAGCCCGGCCAGTGCCTTGGGCGCCGACCCTTCCACCACGACAAGACCGGGCACGCCGCAATGCGCGGCGTTGCGGACGATGCGGGCGGCGCGGTCGCTGTTGGCCTCGATGGCGATGGCGCGCATCGAGGGATGGGCGAGCATCCATTCGATGCCGATGGAGCCGGAACCGGCGCCGATGTCCCACAGCAATTCGCCACGCCTCGGCGCCAGCGCCGCAAGCGTGATGGCGCGGATGTCGTGCTTGGTGATCTGGCCGTCGTGCTCGAACAGATGGTCGGCGCGGCCAACGGTCAGCGGCAGGATGCGGGCCTCTTGTGTCGATTCAAGCTCAAGCGCCAGCACGTTGAGCGGATTGATGTCTCTGAGATCGAAAGCGTCGGCACGTGCCGAGCGAAGCTTCTCGTTCGGTCCGCCCAGCGCTTCCAAAACCGTCAGCCGCGAAGCGCCGAAATCGAGCTCTACGAGCAGGCGCGCGATTGCTGTGGGTGCATCGCCGTCCGATGTCAGCGCCAGGATGCGCGCGCTGGGATGCAGCAGCGGCCGGATCAGGTCGAGCGGCCTTCCATGCAGCGAGATCGTCTCGATGTCCTGCAACGCCCAGCCGAGCCGGGCGGCAGCCAGCGAAATCGCCGATGGCGCGGGGATGACATGCATCTCTTCAGGCTTGACCTTGCGGGCAAGGGTGGCGCCGACGCCGTGGAAGAATGGATCACCGGAGGCGAGCACGCAGACGCGCCGGCCGGCCAGCGCCAGCACGTCAGCAATGCCGGCATCGAAGGGCACCGGCCATGGGCGCTGCTCACCCTTGATGAGCGAAGCTACCAGCGCCAGATGCCGCTTGCCGCCGAAGACGGTCTCGGCGTCAGCGATCTGCCGCTTGGCCTCGTCGCCGAGACCCGCTAAACCGTCCTCGCCGATGCCGACGAATGCAAGCCATTTTGGCGTGGGCTGTTTTTTTGACATGTCGCGCCGCCCCTCATCCGCCTGCCGGCACCTTCTCCCCGTGTAGTAATGGGGAGAAGGGAGACGCTCCGGCGCTGACGCCTCCCTCTCCCCGTTCTTCACGGGGAGAGGGTAGGGGTGAGGGGCAGCGCCGACGCTGTTCAACATGGTGCTCATGAAGAAGATTCTGATCCTTGGCGGCACGATAGAAGCGCGCCAATTGGCCGAAAAACTGGTGGAAGATTTCCGTGTCACCTTGTCGCTGGCCGGCCGCACCGAAAGCCCGGTCGCGCAAGGCGTGCCGGTGCGCAGCGGCGGATTTGGCGGCGCCGACGGGCTGGCCGCCTATCTCAGGGAGGCGGGCATCGACCTGCTGATCGACGCCACGCATCCCTATGCCGCGCGAATTTCCGCCAATGCGGCGCAAGCCGCGCAAATGACCGGCGTGCCGATCCTTGCTTTGCGCCGCCCTGGCTGGGAGCCTGTCGATGGCGACCGCTGGACGCAGGCCGATACGACAGGCGATGCGGTGCACGCGCTTGGACCGGCGCCGCGCCGTATCTTCCTGGCGCTTGGTCGCCAAGAGGTCGCGGCTTTCGAGGCGGCGCCGCAGCATCACTACCTCATCCGCAGCGTCGATCCGGTCGAGCCGAAACTGGCGGTGCCGGATGCGGCCTACCTTCCGGCGCGCGGGCCATTCCGCGAGGCGGATGAACGCGCACTGCTCGAGGAGCACCGCATCGATGTCGTCGTATCCAAGAACAGCGGCGGCGAGGCCACCTACGGCAAGATCGCCGCGGCGCGGGCGCTCGGTATCGAGGTGGTGATGGTGCGCAGGCCCTTCCTGCCGGAGGTGCCTTCGACCGAGACCGTCGATGAACTCGCCGCTCTTGTTGATAAATTTTGGGTCGATCATTTGCTCGACCCCGTCGCGGAGCGCGGCGTGTAGACCAGCGCCGGTTTGTCGCCGCGCTTGATGATCCGTGTTTCCGGCGAACCGATGATGATGCAGGTCGCCATGTCGGCCTTTTGCGCGTCGACATCGGCCAGCAAAAAGACCTCGATGCGCTCGTCCGGGCGGCCGGCGGCGCGGCCGAAGATGACCGGCGTGGTGCCGGGCAGGATGGCGCGCAGGCATTCGAAGGCACGGCCGAGCTGCCAAGGGCGCGCCTTGCTGATCGGATTGTAGAGCGCGATGACGAAGCCGGCGCCGGCGGCAGCGAGCAGGCGCAGTTCGATCAGCTCCCACGGTTTGAGATTGTCGGATAGCGAGATGGCGCAGAAATCATGGCCGAGCGGGGCGCCGATGCGGGCGGCGACAGCCAGCATCGCAGTGATGCCCGGCACGACGGCGACATCGACCGCGCGCCACTCGGCCGGACCGGCCTCGATCGCCTCACAGACCGCGGCGGCCATGGCAAAGACGCCGGGATCGCCGCCGGAAACGACGGCGACGTCATGGCCCTCGGCGGCCTTGACCAGCGCGTCCTTGGAGCGGGCGAGTTCCTCGCGATTGTCCGAGGCGACGCGGGTCTGGTCCGGGCGAAGATCAAGCCGGTCGAGATACGGCTTGTAGCCATAGAAGAACTTTGCCTCGGCGACGGCGCGGCTGGCTTGCGGCGTCACTTGATCGGCATTGCCGGGCCCAAGGCCGATGACGGTTAGGCGGCCGCTCATGGCTTGGCTCCCATGACGCCAGGCCGGCCGGACCAGCCGGCAACCAGCACGATGGCGAAATAGGGCGCCTTGTCGTCCGGCTTGTCGGCAAGCTTCATCGTGATGCTGCCGGCCATGGTGCCGCGCTCGACATAGACGGCGCGGGCGAGCTTGCCGGTGGCCTCCAGCGCCCGCCTGATCTTGGGCAGGTTGCGGCCGACCTTCATGATGACGGCGGCATCGGTGTCGGCGAGACGGCGTGTCAGTTCGAATTCGCTCATCGTGCCGGGCAAAACCGTCAGCACATCGTCGCCCTGGACGATCGGCACGCCGGTCTGCGACCAGCAGCCCGACATGGCGGTGACGCCGGGGATGACTTCGGTCGGGAAGCGATGGGCGAGGCGGACATGCAGGTGCATGTAGGAGCCGTAGAACAGCGGGTCGCCTTCGGAGAGCACGGCGACCATGCGGCCGGCTTCGAGGTGTTCGGCGACCTTCTCGGCCGACTCCTCGTAGAAATCGGTGATCTGCGAACGGTAGTCGTCGTGATCCTTGTCGATCTCGGTGGTGACGGGGTAGAGCAGCGGCAGTTCCAGCATATCCGGCCGGAAGCGCGCCTCGACGATGGCGCGCGCGTTGCTGTTGTTGCCGCGCTTGGCGAAGTAGGCGACTACATCGGCCTCGGCCAGGACGCGCGCGGCCTTCAGCGTCAGCAGCTCGGGGTCGCCAGGCCCCGTGCCGACGCCGACAAGACGGCCTTTTGCCAGATCTTCTTTGACGGCTGCGTTCACAGGCCAGGCCTCGCCAGCGAATTGAGCGCGGCTGCGGTCATGGCGCTGCCGCCAAGCCTGCCGCGCACGATGGCGTAGGGTACGCCATAGGAATTCTCGGCCAGCGCATCCTTGGATTCGGCGGCACCGACGAAGCCGACCGGCATGCCGATGATGGCTGCCGGCTTCGGCGCGCCGTCGCGCAACTTTTCCAGGAGATAGAACAGTGCCGTCGGCGCATTGCCTATGGCGACCACCGAACCGGCCATACGCTCGCCCCACAGATCGATTGCCGCCGCCGAGCGGGTGTTGCCGATCTCCTTGGCAATGTCGTGCGTGCGCGGGTCGCGCAAGGTGCAGATCACCTCATTGCCGGCCGGCAGCCGGGCGCGGGTGACGCCATGCGAGACCATTTCGGCATCGCAGAAGATCGGCGCGCCGGCCGCCAAGGCGCTGCGGGCGGCGGCGACGAAATCGCTGGAGAAAACAAAATGACTTGATGCTTCGACCTGGCCGCAGGCATGGATCATGCGGATGGCGACGTCGGCTTCCGCCTCGGAGAACCGGGACAGGTCGGCCTCGGCGCGGATGATGGCGAAGGAACGTTCATAGATCGCGTTGCCGTCATGGATGTAGTCGTAGGCGGCCATGCTCATTTCCGTTGTTCAGTTTGTCGGTAAGCCTTGGCGATTGCCGCCGGTCCGAGCCTTGTCAGGCAGGCGGCGGCGGTTTCACCTGGATATCGAGCGCTGCGGACCATCGCTGCGACGCGAACGATGCCGCGCGCGGCGTCATAGCCCGGCCTGTAGCCCGCAGGAAGGGCCTTTGCCGTCGCGTTCACGACAAGTCCGGCTCCGTTTTCGCCGCCGACCAATGTCAGCGCCGCCGGACCGGGGTGCGCGCAGCCCTTGGCGCAGCTGGAAATGTGCAGTGTGAAGTCGAGACTATCGGTCATTTCGGCGGCGATTGTCTCGGCGATGTCGCGCGTGGCGATTTGTCCGGATGCGCAGGCAGGAGTGCCGGGGCAGGCGGCGATGCGGGTGCGCGGGTCGGCGGCGGTGGTGACGAAGCCGAGGGCGGCGGCGGTGGCTCGCAGGGGGTGGTTTGCGGACGACGGTTGGCCGAGGAACAGCAAGGCGCGGCCGGGGGCGAGGCGGATTTCGGCGGTGCCGAGGGACAGGGCGCTTTGGGCGAGGGCGATGAGTTTTTCGGCCGGCATGCTGCCGAAGGGGAGGGCTATGCCGAGAGCGGTGGTGTCGTTGGATAAGGGGAAAAGACCGATAGGCCGGCGAACACCCCCCTCTGTCCTGCCGGACATCTCCCCCTCAAGGGGGGAGATTGCGTCTTCGTGGGCGATTTCGCCAATTTTCAGCGTCGAAAGTGGAGAGCCGCCGGCGACCCTGCTGATCTCCCCCCTTGAGGGGGAGATGTCCGGCAGGACAGAGGGGGGCGCGACGGAGTGCCAGCTTGCGAGAGAGGCCAATTGCCTCTCCGACAGATCCCTTGCATGCGCCTCACGGCCCTTTTCGGCAACCATCCGAAGCACTGCAAGGGCAATGTCGCGTGCGGCATCCGCGTCGACCGTCGCGAGCGGCTTCGCATTCTGTCCATCACCCGCGACAGACACCAGCCACTGAATTCCTGCGCCCACCCGCACCGCCTTCAGCCTGACATCAGCCGTCACCCCATCCATCGTCAACTGCCCGCCGCCATCGACAACCACCGAAACCTTCGGCCCTAGCCTTGGCGTCAGCCCAGCTTCCTCGACCGCAGCCCTGACCCGCTCAGCCAAAGATCGCGGATCGGCAATCTCCCGCGGATCGATGCCAGCCAGCGGCCCGGTCTCGACCGGCACGCCGGTACGCACTGCAATCCCCAGTGCATCGACCTCCGCCGCCAACAGCACCGCACTTTCCGCCGTCAGCCCGCGTATCTGCAGGCTGCCGCGCGCGGTCACTTCCATGATGCCGTTGCCGCGCTTCAAGGCGGATTCGCAGAGTCCGATCAGCGACTTGGGGGAAAGCCCTCCAGCAACCGGGTTGAGCCGCACCAGCAGGCCATCGCCGGTCTGCATCGGCGCCGAGAGAGTCGGACAGGCGCCGCGGCGCGAGAAGGCGTTCATGCCGCGACCCCGAGCGCCTCGGCCTCGGCGATCAGCGCCGCGAGATCGTCGTCGACCGAGTTGCGCAAGGGATGCCAGAGACCGCGCCGGCGCGCCGACAGGAAGCGCTCGGCGATGACTTTGGCAGCGGCCGGATTTTCACGCAGGATGAAGGCGCGGACATCGGGATCGCCGACATAGGCGTCATGCACGGCCTCGATCAACGCGCCCGAAATGGCGTGCGTGGTTTCGGCAAAGCTGATGAGGCGGTCGACGGTTTCGGCAAACTCGGAAGCGCCGCGCGGACCATGCCGCATCTGGGCGGCTATAAAGCGCGCATTAACGGCGCGGGCGCGCACCACGCGCGACACAGCCTCGCCGACCGAGCGCGGCTTGGGCTTCTGCGGATCCGTGGTGTCGAGCACGATCACGTCGGCATTGCGGCCCAGTGCCGCCAGCGCCGCCGAAAAACCGCCGATGAAAGCGACGTCGGCGGAGCCTTCAAGTATATCGCGGCCGGGGTCGTCACCGGTGTGGACGAGAAGATCGGCCTCGGCGACGCGGGTCTCGAAGGCACCGGGGGAAGCGATGCCTTCGCTCTTGGCGCCGCCATAGGCATGCGACGTCGCATCGAGATAGGCGCGGCCGATCTCTTCGCGCGCGGCCCAGTCGCCACTGGACAGCAGGTCCTCGACGCCGGCACCGTAGGTGCCGGGCGAGGTGCCGAAGATGCGCGGGCCGATCTTGCCATCGGCACGGGTTCTGGCGGCGAGCGGGTTTTCCGAATCGTCCTCGTCGCGCGCGGCAACGGCGTTGGCAGCGGCGTCGATCAGCGCGATCTGGGTCGGGAACATGTCGCGGAACAGGCCCGAAATGCGCCAGGTGAGGTCGACGCGCGGGCGACCGAGCGTGGCCGGCGGCAGCACTTCGATGCCGGTGATGCGGCCGGTGGCACTGTCCCATTGCGGCCGGCAGCCCATCAGCGCCAGGCCTTGCGCGATCTCCTCGCCGCCAGTGCGCAGCGAGGCCGAGCCCCAGAGGTCGATGACCAGCGAGCGCGGCCAGTCGCCATGCGATTGCATGTAGCCGCGCACGACTTCTTCCGCTGCCGATCGGCCCAGATCATAGGCGGTCGGCGTCGGCAGGGTGCGCGGATCGGAGGTGAAGAGATTGCGGCCGGTGGGCAGCACGTCGGAGCGGCCACGCGCAGGCGCCCCGGCCGGGCCGGCCTTGACGTGGCGGCCGTCGAGCGCCGCCAGCAGCGCGGCCTTCTCGGCTTCGGCGCTTTGCCGGCGCATGGCGTCGGGTTCGTCGTCTGGCGCGCGGCCGTAAATATGCAGGCCGTCCTTGATGGCGAAATCCTTGAGGTCGCAGAGCCAGGCGTCGATGCGGCGCAGCGCCTCGTCGGGCGCATCGGTTCCGGCGACGCCGGCTTCGGAGGCGAAGCCGGTCTTTTGCGCCGTGTCGACGATCAGCTTGGCCAGACGATCGCGGCGGCGGCGGTCGAGGCCGTCGGCCTGGGCATATTCGTCGACGAGGCGTTCGAGCTTGTGCTGCCCTTCGTCTAGGCCAGCAGCTGCCAGTGGTGGCGGCAGATGGCCAAGCGTGACGGCTGCTATGCGCCGCTTGGCTTGCGCCGCCTCGCCGGGATTGGAGACGATGAAGGGATAGATGACGGGCAGCGAGCCGGTGGCGATCTCGGGGAAGCAGTTTTGTGAGAGCGCAACCGTCTTGCCGGGCAGCCATTCCAGCGTGCCATGGGCGCCGACATGGATGAGAGCATGGATGCGGAGCGATTTGCGCAGCCACAGGCCGAAGGCCAGCAGATCGTGGCGCGGCGGCAGCGTCGGGTCGTGGTAATCGGCGCGCCGGTCGGCCGAGCGGCCACGGTCGGGGGCGAGAGCGACAGTGATGTTGCCGAAGGTGGCGGCGCGGAAGGGGAAGCCGCTCTTACCCTCCCCCTTGTGGGGAGGGTGGCCCGCAGGGCCGGGTGGGGGTGGTGCACCGCTACCCCCACCCCGTTTCGCGCCATCCGCTTCGCGAATGTCGCGAACCGACCCTCCCCACAAGGGGGAGCGTGAAGGAGCACCCCATGCCGCCTCGACTGCAGCCAGTGCCTCAGCCGGCAAATCCTTTGAGAAGTCCAGATACTCATCCAGCCCCAGCCCACCATCGCTCCGCTCCAACGCGTCCAGCAGCGCACGCGGCGTTTCTGGAATCCCGTCAACGCGATAGCCCTGCTCCTTCAGGTCATGCAGCATGGCCAGCACGCTGGACGGCACATCCAGGCCCACTGCATAGCCAGTGCGGCCGGGCGCGCTCGGATAGTCCGGAATGAGGATCGCCAACTTACGCGTCGCGCGGGGCGTCTGCTGCAACCGTGTGAACGCCGCTAGCCTGTCCGCCACTTGCGCCACGCGATCCGGTTCCGGGCGGTTGGCGAAGGCGCGGTGGCCGAGCGCCGGGTCGGTCTCGCTCTCGCCCTTGAAGGAAATCGCGCCGGCGAGGATGCGGCCGTCGAGTTCGGGCAGCACGACATGCATGGCGAGGTCGGCGGGCGCCAGGCCGCGCTGGTTGTTGTCCCAGACGTCGCGGCGGGTGGTGGCGACGATGACCTGGAAGACAGGCACGCCGGCGCGGTCGAAGAGCGTTTCGACGCCGGGTTCGGCGCCGGAAGCGAAGGCGGTTGCGGTGATGATGGCGGTGGGCTTGAGCGTGGCCAGCGCGGTTCCGACGAAGGCCAGGGAGGTCGGGTCTTTGAGGCTGGAGACGAAGATCGGGACCGGTCTCATGCCGCGCTGGCGGAGTGCATCAAAGAGGGCATCGATTGGCGCGACATCGGCGGCCAGCAGCATCGAGCGGTAGAAGAGGATGGGGATGATGGGAGAGTTGATGTTGTCTGCGCCGAGTTCCCGCCCACCCCCCTCTGTCCTGCCGGACATCTCCCCCGCAAGGGGGGAGATTGTGCTCTCATCGACGCTTTCGCCAATCGGGGATGTTGCAGAGGAATCTATTATCGGCTGGGCAGAAAAAGTGCCGAGGTCCGCGCCGGCTGATCTCCCCCCTTGCGGGGGAGATGTCCGGCAGGACAGAGGGGGGTGTGAAGGAACGCCGACATCGGCAAAATCCAACTTGCCAACGACGCCGCGGCCAGGCTCGTAGTAACCAGCTTTCGGCACGCTGACCGGCTCAGCCGCCGCCGCATCCTGCCCAGCCAACCCCGCCAGCCGCTGCATCAGTGCTGCCATATTCTCCGGTCCGCCCTCGCGGAAATAACCAAGCAGGACGTCCAGATCCTCGCGCGGCAGCGTCGAGGCTTCGATCAGCCTGAGATCCTCGTCGTGGCTCTCGCCCGGCAGCAGCGCCAGCTTGATGCCGTTCGCACGGGCAGTCGCGGCAAGCTGGTCGCAGCCATAGCGCCACCAGTCGTAGCCGCCGAGGATGCGCACCAAAATCACCTTGGCGTGGCGGGCGACGCTGTCGATCCAGAGGTCCACGGACATGGGATGGCGCAGGTCGCGCAGCGCCGCCAGCCGCATCGACGGCAGGCGGGCGGCATCGGCCTTCCACGCCGCCGCGAGGCCGGCGAGGTCGCTGTCGGTGAAGGACAGCGCCACGATATCCGCCGGCGTCTGCCCGAGATCGACGGGCTCGGCGAGATCGTCGAGCGAGGCGGATGTGGTGGTGAGTATATGCATTTCGGCTCGTGGTTTGGATCAGCCGGCGAGTATACGCTCGATCGCCGGGCGGTTCAGTCCTTTCAGGCCAATGACGACAAGACGCGAGCGGCGGTCGTCCTCAGCCGCCCAGGCGCGGTCATAGTAATGATTGACGCGCGGGCCGACGGCCTGCAGCAAAAGCCGCATCGGCTTGCCGCCGACATCGACGAAGCCTTTTACACGCAACACGTTTTCCTGTTCGGCGGCGGTGGCGACGCGCTTGGCCAGGTCGTCGGGATTGGCGATCGAGGGGATGTCGACGATGAAGGTGTCGAAATCGTCATGCTCATGATCGAAAGCGCCGTCGTGATGCGACTTGCGGTTCTCGATGTCGTCTTCGACGGCGAGACCGAGGCCAAGCAGCACCGACGGGTCGACCTTGCCATGCGCAGTCGGCACGATTTTTACCGCGCGGGCGGAATGTTCATTGATGATGGCGTTGGCGCGGGCCGAACCGGGGGCGTCCATCAGATCGCTCTTCGACAGGATGATCAAATCGGCGCAGGCGATCTGGTCCTCGAACACTTCTTCGACAGGATCGTCATGGTCGAGCGTCTCGTCCTGAGCGCGCTGTGCCTGCAAAGCGTCCATGTCGTTGGCGACGCGGCCTTCGGCCAGCGCCGGGCCGTCTACCACGGCGATGACACCGTCGACGGTTACCCGGCTCTTCACGCTCGGCCACTGGAACGCCTGGACCAGCGGCTTGGGCAGAGCCAGGCCCGAGGTCTCGATCAGGATGTGGTCAACCTTCGGTGTCAGCGCGAGGATCTTGTCGAGGGCGGGCACGAAATCGTCGGCGACTGTACAGCAGATGCAGCCATTGGCCAGTTCGACGATGTTTTCCTCGGGGCAGGTGTCGATGCCGCAGCCTTTCAGGATTTCCCCGTCGATGCCGATGTCGCCGAACTCGTTGACGATGATGGCGATGCGCTTGCCGCCGGCATTTTCCAGGAGATGGCGGACCAGCGTCGTCTTGCCGGCGCCGAGGAAGCCTGTAACGACAGTGCAGGGAACACGGGAGAGGTTGGCGGCCGGGTTTGAAGCGTTCATCGTCAGTCCTTCAGCATGTCGAGGGGTGGGATGCGGGCAACGAGGCCGCGCTTGAGGCTATCGGGCCGGCCGCGCCACGGGATGAGGCCGTCGGCCGAAGTCGCGAAGAGCTTTGCGCCGGTAACGAGGTCGGCGCCGCTGGTTGCGGTCAGATCGCCGAAGACATAGCTCCAGCAGCCATCGCGCAGGATCGCGGCGCTGAGGCGGCGCTTGCAATTGCCGAGACATTCGGCGGTGCGGACCCGGATATCGCCGGCAGCGGCGCGGCGTGTGTCCTCAGCCAGCAATTCGCCGGCGCGCGGATGGGCGTCGGAACCGGTCTCATCGCGGCAGGAGGCGCAGACGATGACGGTCACGCCGGTCAGGGCGTCGTTGTCGCCGGACGCAATGTCCGTTGTGCCAGCCGAAAAACTGCTGTTCTGGTCCAAAAACCGTGCTCCTTGCCCGGAAACCCGCCAGGCGATCGGATACTTTGTCTCAGACGGCAGGTCTCCTGGCTCGCGAGTCATTGCCTTGGTTAGCCGCCTTCCCGGTGTTACCCAGTGGCTTTCGGCCTTGGCTCTTCGCTTACAGTTGCGGGGACAGCCGCGGATTTGGGATTTTTTCGTCCCGCACCGCATTCCCTCTTGGCCCTTGCCGTTGCGGGCAGGGGACCGTCTGGAGCGGATTTAGGCTTTTGCAGGCAGCGGTGTCAACGCACGGCTACGACATGGCGATGTCGGCAGGGGCTGTCATGTCCCGGCTTCCGGCAGTGCCAGGATGACCTGTCGGATAGCTTGATAGCCATCGCTATAGTCCCAGTCATGACCGACAGCCAGATTCTGTCCCTCATGCCAAACCGCGTTGTCCAGAAGGACTTCGGCACTAATCAGCGTGCCCTTCAAGCCTGCCAGAAAGGTCCGGACAAAATGGCTTCCGGGGGTACCGAAGCTGTGAACAGCTTTTCCAGCTTGGCATAGAATGCTGGATAGCCTGGTGTCAGCGAGCATAGCTCGGTTGTGGCCTGGGAAATGACCGGGCCGCTATAGATTTTCCAGCGGGCATCTTTTCGCCAGATCTTCCAACTGGCGCTGCTTCGCTGCCAAAGCTCTATTTCGGCCTGCATGTTCTCGCAGACGTGATCGGCCAGTCCCTCAATGGCCACATGGAAAACACCACGGAGAAACTTTTCAAACGCCTGGTTCAGTTCCTGTTCGCGCGTGTCGCCGAAGCCAGCAAAGGATTCAATGACCGGCTGAACATCAAGCAGCGGAGAAAAAATGTAGATTTCCAGGACCAGCCGGTCAGAACTCGTCTCGAACACCTCAGCCTCAAACCGAAGCTGCTTCGATTGGAGCATGACGTCCCTATCTCTGCGGACTGCATCTATTCCATGCGCAATGAGGGCGCCATGGATCATGTCGAGCACTTTGTCCGATGCCATTGCACAACCTACGAGGCTTATTGAGGCGTCTATGACAGACGCTGCAAGGGTTGGCCATCTCTCTCGCTAGCCAATGCCGGCCCCAGATTGCCGGCCGGCGTCACTTCGATGCGCTCAAGGCCAAGCCAGCCCTGCATCTCCTTTAGTTCCTCGAAAAGCTGTGCGGTGGTCTCAGGCGGTGCGCCTGCTTCGGCATAGGCGGCGTGGACGCGTAAGACACTCGCAGGCCGGTCGGCCTTGAGGTCGACGCGGGCGACGATCTTGTCGCCGAGCAAGAAAGGCAGCACGTAATAGCCATATTGCCGCTTGTCGGCCGGGGTGTAGATCTCGATGCGGTAGCGGAAATCGAAGAGACGCTCGGTGCGCGCGCGCTCGAAGACCACCGGATCGAAGGGGGCCAGCAAGGCGCGGGCCTCGATCTTTCGCGGCAGGCGGGCGTCCCTATAGAGGTAAGCCGGCTTGTCCCAACCTTCGACGTTTACCGGCAGCAACTCGCCCATCTCGACCAGTTCCTCCAACCGGCCCTTCATGTCGGCCGGCGACAAGCGGAAATAATCGCGCAGGTCACCCGACGTCGCGATGCCGTGGGCGCGGGCAGAAATGCGCAGCAATTCGCGGTGCGCGTCCTCGGCGGCCGGCACCGGCAGATCGAGGATCGCCTGCGGCAGCACGCGCTCGGGCAGGTCATAGAAGCGTTCGAAGCCACGGCGGTGCGCCGTGGTGATGCGTCCGGCCCAGAAGAGCCATTCGAAGGCGTGCTTGGCGTGGCTCCAGCCCCACCAGCCGCCCGAACCTTTCTGGCCTTCCAGTGCCGAAGCGGCAATCGGGCCGCGCTCGGCGACCGCGCGGTAGATCTCTTCGATATAGGCGGCGTGCTCGCGGCCCCATTTGGCGAGGCCGAGATACATTTCGTCGCCTTGCTCGGCCCGCTGCATGCGCCAGCGCATCAGCGGGTAGGTCTCGACCGGCAGGAACGAGGCCTCATGCGCCCAGTATTCGAACACCGTGCGTTTGCGGGTGATGGCCGCATTGTCGAGCAAAGCCAGCGGGTAGGGGCCAAGCCGCGAATAGAGCGGCATATAGTGGGCGCGCACCACCGCGCTGACGGAATCGATCTGCAGCAAGCCGGTGCGCGACAGCACGCGGGCGAGGTGGCGGCGATCGGGCGTGCCGACCGGGCGGGGATCGAGAAATCCTTGCGCGGCGAGCGCGATGCGCCTGGCCGCGGGGAGTGAGATTTTGTCCTTCGTCAAAGTGTCTTGCCTCGAACCATTTTCCCGACTTTAGCCGGCGATTCCGGTCATGCTAGCAGGCAAATGGCGGGAGATGTGTCAGGAGACAAAAGTGGAGTGAAAGATGAAGGAAATCAAACAGGAGGAGATCGGACCAGTTTTTCCCGGCCTGCCGTCCAGCACTGTCTTTTGAACAAGGTTTGACTTGCTTCGCTGAAAGCCGTGCGCTAACCCTCGCCGCGTTGCAGCAAAGGCACCTAAAACGGTTCAGCGGTTAAACTGTCGCGCTTCCGCATTAGGGTTGGTTGCTGTAATCAAAGTGGATTGGCCGCCAACGGAAAGCCGAGCATGAACGTACTCCTCAGTTCATACCTGCCCATCGTCCTCTTCATCGCCGTGGCCGCAGTTGTAGGCCTGGCGCTTATCATCGCGCCGTTCCTGGTGGCTTATCGCAATCCCGATCCGGAGAAGCTTTCCGCCTACGAGTGCGGGTTCAACTCGTTCGACGATGCCCGGATGAAATTCGACATCCGCTTCTACCTGGTGTCGATCCTGTTCATCATCTTCGATCTGGAAGTGGCCTTCCTGTTTCCGTGGGCGGTGTCGTTCTCGAAGATCGGCATGCTCGGTTTCTGGTCGATGATGGTGTTTTTGGCGGTGCTGACCATCGGCTTTGCCTATGAGTGGAAAAAAGGAGCGCTGGAATGGGATTGAACGACAGTTCCGGAACGCTCGTCGCGCCGAAGCCCAAAGGCCTGATCGACCCCAATACCGGACGTCCGGTCGGTTCCGACGATCCGTTCTTCCTCGAGATCAACAATGAACTGGCCGACAAGGGTTTTCTGGTCACCTCGACCGAGGCGCTGATCACCTGGGCACGCAGCGGCTCGCTGATGTTCATGACCTTCGGTCTCGCCTGCTGTGCCGTCGAGATGATCCACACCTCGATGCCGCGCTATGATTCGGAGCGGTTTGGCGTGGCTCCTCGCGCGTCGCCGCGCCAGTCGGACATAATGATCGTGGCGGGAACGCTGACCAACAAGATGGCCCCCGCTTTGCGCAAGGTCTACGACCAGATGCCGGAGCCGCGCTACGTCATCTCGATGGGCTCCTGCGCCAATGGCGGCGGCTATTATCACTATTCCTATTCGGTGGTGCGCGGCTGCGACCGCATCGTGCCGGTCGACATCTATGTGCCCGGCTGCCCGCCGAGCGCCGAAGCGCTGCTCTACGGCATTCTTCTCCTGCAGAAGAAGATCCGCCGCACCGGCACGATCGAACGGTAGACCCATGGCCGCATCCCTGAGCGAACTGTCGACCTATCTCGGCGAAAAGCTGCCGGGCCGCGTCACCGATGCGGTGCTTGCCTATGGCGAACTGACGATCTCGGTTGCTACAGACAATCTGATCGAGGTGACAAGCTTCCTGCGTGACAATTCGGGCTGCCAGTTCATTTCGATCATCGATATCTGCGGCGCCGACTACCCGTCGCGCGTCAAGCGTTTCGATGTCGTCTATCATTTGCTTTCGCCGAAGCAGAATTTGCGCATCCGCATCAAGGTGCAGGCCGACGAAGAGACGCTGGTGCCGTCGCTCACCGCTGTCTATCCCGGCGCCGACTGGTATGAGCGCGAGGCCTACGATCTCTATGGCGTGCTGTTCTCCGGCCATCCGGACCTGCGCCGCATCCTCACGGACTACGGTTTCGAGGGCCATCCCCTGCGCAAGGACTTCCCGCTGACCGGTTTCGTCGAGGTGCGCTACGACGACGAAGCCAAGCGCGTGATCTACGAGCCGGTGGAATTGAAGCAGGAATTCAGGAACTTCGATTTTCTCTCGCCATGGGAAGGGACGGACTACGTCCTGCCGGGCGATGAGAAGGCGAAACAGTGAGTAGGAAGTAGTGAGTAGTCAGTAGCAAAAGATTTGGAGCAACGGATCGAATCTTATCGCGACTTGAAGGTGTGGCAATCGGCGATGACGCTTGCTGAGGATTGCTACCGTTTCACCAAAGAGTTTCCGAGGGATGAGATTTACGGCATGACCTCTCAGATGCGCCGATCGGCGGTTTCGGTCGCAGCGAACGTCGCGGAGGGATACGGTCGGGAGAACAGAGGGTCGTTCGTTCAATTTTTGCGCATGGCGCAAGGCTCGTTGAAGGAACTGGAGACACACATACTGCTGGCATGTCGGGTTGGCCTGCTGCGAAAAGACAATGAGATTGAGCTGCCGCTGCGATGCGAAGAGATTGGAAAAATGATGAGATCTCTTATCCGAACGGTGCAGGCCAAGCAGGCGGAATGAAGCAGGCATTGAGATTGATGATCACTACTCACTACTCACTACTGACTCTTCGCCAGAGGCGCCAGAATGGCTGAAACCTCCGTCCGCAACTTTAACATCAACTTCGGACCGCAGCACCCTGCGGCGCACGGTGTTTTGCGTCTTGTGCTGGAGCTTGACGGCGAGGTGGTCGACCGCGTCGATCCGCATATCGGCTTGCTGCATCGCGGCACCGAAAAGCTGATCGAGCACAAAACCTATCTGCAGGCAGTGCCCTATCTCGACCGGCTCGACTATTGCGCACCGATGAACCAGGAGCATGCCTTCGCGCTCGCCACCGAGCGGTTGCTCGGCATCGAAGTGCCGAAGCGCGGCCAGTTGATCCGCGTGCTCTATTCCGAGCTCAGCCGCATCATGTCGCACATCCTCAATGTGACGACGCAGGCGCTGGATATCGGCGCGCTGACGCCGCCGCTGTGGGGTTTCGTCGAACGCGAAAAGCTGATGGTGTTTTATGAGCGCGCTTCCGGTTCGCGCATGCATGCGGCCTATTTCCGTCCCGGCGGCGTGCACCAGGATCTGCCGGCGAAGCTGGTCGAGGACATCGGCAAGTGGATCGACCCGTTCCTGAAGTCGCTTGACGACCTCGACAGGCTGCTTACCGGCAACCGCATCTTCAAGCAACGCAATGTCGATATCGGTATCGTGTCGCTTGCCGACGCCTGGGCCTGGGGCTTTTCCGGCGTCATGGTGCGCGGCTCGGGTGCGGCCTGGGATTTGCGCAAGTCGCAGCCTTATGAATGCTATTCCGAGATGGATTTCGACATCCCGATCGGCAAGAACGGCGACTGCTACGACCGTTATCTCGTGCGCATGGAAGAGATGCGCCAGTCGGCGAAAATCATGCGCCAGTGCGTCGACCTTCTGCTCGGCAAGGAGAGCACCGGGCCGGTGTCGAACCTCGACGGCAAGGTGGTGCCGCCGAAGCGCCAGGCGATGAAGCGCTCGATGGAAGCGCTGATCCATCATTTCAAGCTCTACACCGAGGGCTATCGCGTGCCGGCCGGCGAGGTCTATGCTGCCGTCGAGGCGCCGAAGGGCGAGTTCGGTGTCTATCTCGTCTCCGACGGCACCAACAAGCCCTATCGCTGCAAGCTGCGCGCGCCCGGCTTCGCGCATCTGCAAGCCATGGATTTCCTCTGCCGCGGCCACATGCTGGCCGACGTCACTGCCGTCCTGGGTTCCCTCGATATCGTCTTCGGGGAGGTTGATCGGTGATGGCGGCAGCCAATCCTACAGTGCGCTCTCAGGTCGGTGTTCGAGGGAATGCCGACGCTGCCCTACCGCGGTGGCGCGAATTGGCAAAAGCCATGCTGCCGGTCGAGTTCGCAGAGGCTTCTTACAACTCGACTCAGCACTGTTCGATCTATGACTTCTTTTTTACCCTGCTACCCAAGACGCGCCTTGCCCACCGCGACAATGACGTCGACAAGCTGGGTAGAATGCACGGGTTCGCCCAATGGGCTGCCGTTCACCCGAACAAACAGATTTGGAATGCGGCTGGTGTCGCTTTTTACGAGCACTTGTTCGACGATGACATCGACGCTGATGCGGTCATGGCATGGATCTCGCCTCAAGTAAGGCAAACTGTTCTGGGGCTGTGGCAATACATGTTGCCCGCAGAGCGATTTGCGAGTGTTGCTCGATCTGCCGAACGCATTCCGTTTTCTCATCAGAAAGAATGTGAAACCGCAATAGCTCTCGTAGCAGAGCAGGGGCCCGATCGCTAAATGTCAGTCCGCCGTCTCGCAGAAGCAAGCGTCCAGCCAGCCTCCTTCGCCTTCAACCGGGCGAATGCGGCGGTTGCGAAGCAATGGATCAAGAAATATCCGAAGGGCCGCGAGCAGTCGGCGATCATTCCCTTGCTGATGATTGCGCAGGAGCAGGAAGGCTGGGTCACCAAGGCGGCGATCGAGACGATTTCGGACATGCTCGGCATGCCGCGCATTCGCGGCCTCGAAGTCGCGACCTTCTACACGCAGTACCAGCTCAATCCGGTCGGCACGCGCGCACATATCCAGGTCTGCGGCACCACGCCCTGCATGCTGCGCGGCTCGGAAGCGCTGATGGATGTGTGCCGCTCGAAAATCCATCACGACCAATTCCACACCAACGACAAGGGCACACTGTCGTGGGAGGAAGTCGAATGCCTCGGCGCCTGCGTCAACGCGCCGATGGTGATGGTCTTCAAGGATACGTTCGAGGATCTCACCCCCGAGCGGCTGGCCGAAATCATCGATCTTTACGATGCGGGCAAGGGCGCCTCGGTTCCCACGGGACCGCAAAACGGCAGAACCGGCTCGGAGCCGGCGCCTGGCCTGACGACGCTGAAGAGCGAAAAGGCGATCCTCAAAGCAACGCGCGACAAGGAAGCCAGGGCGGCGAGCAAGGCTGCCCACGCGGCGCCCGACGCAATCATTGCGGCGCCTGTTCCGGCTCCTGCCGCTCCTGCAGCGGCCGCCCCGGTCGCGCCATCCAACGCCGGCAAACCGAAAACCGATGCGCCGGAAACCAGCTCGGCGTTGAAGTCGCCCTCCAGGGCCAAGGTTGCACCGGCGGCGGAAAAAGCGGCGAGCGTCCCGGCGCCCCTGCATTCGGCCGCCAACGCCAACACCGCGGCGCCTGAAGTCGAGAAGGTCGCCAAGCAGCGTAATGGCCCGAAGACCACCTCCACGCCGGCAGCTGCCTTCATCGCTCCGGAATTCAAGGCGCCAGCGGCCAACGCCCCGGTGGCCCCGACCGTCAAGGCGCCGACAGCCAGACCCGCAAAGCCGTCGCTCGAGGACAAGAACCGTCCGGCCGGAATCGACAGGCCGGCTGCGGTCGACGATCTCAAGCTGATCTCGGGCATTGGCCCGAAGATCGAGGGCATCCTTCATTCGCTTGGCATCTTCACCTTCACACAGGTCGCATCCTGGAATAAGGCCGAGCGCGACTGGGTGGATGGATATCTCGCTTTCCAGGGCCGCATCGAGCGCGACGACTGGGGCAAGCAGGCCAAGGCGCTCGCCAAGGGCGGCGTCGCCGAATACATCCGCGTCTTCGGCAAGGAGCCACGTTGATGGCTGAAGCGCAAAGCACCGGATCTTTGCTGTCGCTGCGCAGCATTGTCATCGGCGTTGTCTGCATCGCTGCTGCCAACATCCTTCTGGAGGGGCTTCGGCGCCTCGTCGAATTGCCGTTTTCGGATACCCTGGAATCGATGGCCGCGACCGGCATAGGCGTGCTGGTGTGGGTCTCGATCGTCTTGCGGGGAAAGAGGTAAGTCATGCTGGCTGACAAAGACCGCATCTTCAACAACATCTACGGGCTCTTCGACAAGTCACTGGCCGGCGCGATGGCGCGCGGCGCCTGGGACAACACGCCCGGCATCATCGCCAAGGGGCGAGAGTGGATCGTCAATGAGATGAAGGCGTCCGGCCTGCGCGGCCGTGGCGGCGCCGGCTTCCCGACCGGGCTGAAATGGTCGTTCATGCCCAAGCAGAGCGATGGAAGGCCGAGTTATCTCGTTGTCAACGCCGACGAGTCCGAGCCCGGCACGTGCAAGGACCGCGATATCCTGCGCAACGATCCGCACACCCTGGTCGAGGGCTCGTTCATCGCCGGCTTCGCCATGGGCGCGGTCGCCGCCTACATCTATGTGCGCGGCGAGTTCATCCGTGAGCGCGAGGCGCTGCAGCGCGCCATCGACGAGGCCTACGAGGCCAGGCTGATCGGCAAGAACAACACGTCCGGATACGATTTCGACATCTACATGCATCACGGCGCCGGCGCCTATATATGTGGCGAGGAAACAGCACTTCTCGAAAGCCTCGAAGGCAAGAAGGGCCAGCCCCGGCTGAAGCCGCCATTCCCAGCCAATGTCGGCTTGTACGGTTGTCCGACTACCGTGAACAATGTCGAGTCAATCGCGGTCGCGCCGACCATTTTGCGCCGTGGCGCCGCCTGGTTCTCGTCCTTCGGCCGCCCCAACAATGTCGGCACCAAGCTGTTTTGCATCTCGGGCCATGTCAACAATCCGTGCACCGTCGAAGAGGCGATGTCGATCCCGTTCCGCGAGCTGATCGAGACGCATTGCGGTGGCATTCGCGGCGGCTGGGACAATCTCCTCGCGGTCATTCCGGGCGGCGCTTCGGTGCCGCTGGTGCCGGCCGAGCAGATCATCGATGCGCCGATGGATTTCGATGCTTTGCGCGACCTGAAATCCGGCCTCGGCACGGCGGCTGTCATCGTCATGGACAAATCGACCGATATCGTGAAGGCGATCGCCAGGCTTTCCTATTTCTACAAGCATGAGAGCTGCGGCCAGTGCACGCCATGCCGCGAAGGCACCGGCTGGATGTGGCGGGTGATGGAGCGGCTGGTGCGCGGCGAGGCGCAGAAGCGCGAGATCGACATGCTGCTCGACGTCACCAAACAGGTGGAGGGTCATACGATCTGCGCGCTGGGCGATGCCGCGGCATGGCCGATCCAGGGCCTGATGCGGCATTTCCGCGGCGAGGTGGAGCGGCGCATCGACGAGTTTTCGCGCAACGCGCACCGGGCCGAACCGGTGATGGTGGCGGCTGAGTAGATTTGAAATACGGGCGCAAGCCCGGGACTGACACAGCGGGGCGGGGCAAGCGAAGAAACGACCAGGAGATGTCTATGGCGCAGTATTCGAACCCTTTGATGCCCAATTTGGACCAGCTTGAAAAGATGAACCAGGATTTGACCAGGATGATGCCGAAGGAGATGGCCAGCGCCGTCAACCTTCTCGCGCATCCTGTCGCTGGTGCCGCCGCGATGTCGGCGCTGGGCTTCGGCCTTGCCAACCATGCATTTGGCGTGTGGCTCGGCGCCTTGTCGGGTGCTGCCGAGGCATCGCAGCGGATTTTCCAGCCGATCATCGACGATTTCGAGCAGCGCACCCAAGAGTTCTCCGAGACCGCGCCGGCCACCAAGGCGCGCGCGGCGACCAGAACCCTGATCGCCGAGGCGCAGAGTTTTGCCCAGGATGTGACCGATATTGCCGCTCGCACCGTCGATGCCGAGCCGGAGAAGACCGATGCCGTCGCCGAAGGCGCGACGATCGGATTGATGCCGGAGGATTTCAGACAGCCCAAGGCCATGGCGCGTCCGGCCAAGCCGTCGGATCTCAAGGCGATCACCGGCGTTGGGCCGAAGCTGGAAAAGGTGCTGAACGGCCTCGGCATCTGGACCTTTGCCCAGATCGCGGCGTGGACGCCGGAAGAGATCGCCTGGGTCGAGGACTACCTGTCGCTCACCGGCCGCATCGGCCGCGACGAGTGGACCCGCCAGGCCGCGGCGCTGACGCTGGCTGCCAAGGCGAAGAAGTAGGGGTGGCAGGCATGGAGATCCACGACAGGAGCGATGTTCTCGATGTGCGCAATGCCATCGTCAGCAACTCCAGATTTGACGATGTGAACTTGTCGAACACGCAGTTTCACAACGTCGACCTGTCGGCGGCCGTGGTGGACGACGCGAACCTCTCGAACGCGTTTTTCAGCAATGTGAATATGAGCAATCTGAAGATAGAAAACGCTGAAGTCGCCGGCATGATGATCAATGGCATCAGGCTGAGCGATCTGTTTCAGGCATATGAGACGGCGCAGACCGCCGGGGGCAATTGATGGCAAAGCTCAAGGTCGACGGGAAAGAGATCACTGTACCCGACCACTACACGCTGCTGCAGGCGGCCGAGGACGCCGGCGCGGAAGTGCCGCGCTTCTGCTTCCATGAGCGGCTGTCGATCGCCGGCAATTGCCGCATGTGCCTGATCGAGGTGAAGGGCGGGCCGCCCAAACCGCAGGCCTCCTGCGCCATGAATGTGCGCGACCTGCGTCCGGGTCCGAATGGTGAGGCGCCTGAAATCTTCACCAACACGCCGATGGTCAAGAAGGCCCGCGAAGGGGTGATGGAATTCCTCTTGATCAACCATCCGCTGGATTGCCCGATCTGCGACCAGGGCGGCGAATGCGACCTGCAGGACCAGGCGATGGCCTTCGGCGTCGATTCCTCGCGCTATCACGAGAACAAGCGCGCGGTCGAAGACAAGTATATCGGCCCATTGGTCAAGACGGTTATGAACCGCTGCATCCACTGCACGCGCTGCGTCCGCTTCACCACGGAAGTTGCAGGCATTTCCGAGCTTGGCCTGATCGGCCGCGGCGAGGATGCCGAGATTACCACCTATCTCGAAAGCGCCATGACCTCGGAGCTGCAGGGCAATGTCATCGACCTTTGCCCGGTCGGCGCGCTGACGTCGAAGCCTTTCGCCTTCCAGGCACGGCCGTGGGAGCTGACCAAGACCGAATCCATCGACGTCATGGACGCCGTCGGCTCGGCAATCCGCGTCGACAGCCGCGGCCGGGAGGTGATGCGCATCCTGCCGCGCGTCAATGAAGCGGTGAACGAGGAGTGGATTTCCGACAAGACCCGCTTCATCTGGGACGGATTGCGAACGCAGCGCCTCGACCGCCCCTATGTCCGCAAGGACGGAAAGCTGGCGCCGGCCAGCTGGGCCGAAGCGTTCGTTGCGATCAGGGATGCGGTGTCGAATGCCGCGCCCGAGAAAATCGGCGCGATTTCGGGCGATCTTGCCGCCGTCGAGGAAATCTACGCACTGAAGCAGCTTATGGCTGCGTTGGGCTCAAGGAACACCGATTGCCGCCAGGACGGCGCCGCACTCGATCCGGCGCTCGGCCGCGCCAGCTACATCTTCAACCCGACCATCGAGGGCATCGAGCAGGCCGACGCGGTGCTGATCATCGGCGCCAATCCGCGCTTCGAGGCCTCGGTGCTCAATGCCCGCATCCGCAAGCGCTGGCGGATCGGCAATCTGCCGGTCGGCGTCATCGGCGAGGTCGGCGACACGCGTTACGACTACGAACAGCTCGGCGCCGGTCCGGAGTCCTTGAAAGATCTGGCCGACGGCAATGGCAAGTTCTTCCAGGTGCTGAAGAAGGCGACGCATCCTCTGATCATCGTCGGCCAGGGCGCGCTGTCGCGTGCCGACGGCGCGGCGGTGCTCGGCCAGGCGGCGAAACTCGCCACGGCCGTCAACGCTGCGCGCGCCGACTGGAACGGCTTTGCCGTGCTGCACACTGCGGCCGCGCGCGTCGGCGGTCTCGATGTCGGCTTCGTGCCTGGCAAGGGCGGCAAGAACGTTGCCGGCATGCTGGGGGAGAGCGAGGTTCTGTTCCTGCTCGGCGCCGACGAGGTCGACATGTCCAAGACCGGCGGCGCCTTCGTCGTCTATGTCGGCACGCATGGCGACGCCGGTGCGCACCGCGCCAATGTCATCCTGCCGGGAGCCGCCTACACCGAAAAGTCCGGCACCTATGTCAACACCGAGGGACGCGTGCAGCAGACCAACCGCGCGGGCTTCGCGCCGGGCGACGCGCGCGAAGACTGGGCGATCCTGAGGGCATTGTCCGATGTGCTGGGCAAGAAACTACCCTTCGATTCGCTGCAGCAGTTGCGCGCCAAACTTTATGGCGAATACCCGCATCTCGCCCGCATCGATCATGTCGAAGCCGGCAATGCCGATGACGTCGCTAGGGTGGCGAAGCTCGGCGGGCGGCTGAACAAGGGCACTTTCACCTCGCCGGTCACGGATTTCTATCTGACCAACCCGATCGCGCGGGCCTCCGCCGTCATGGCGGAATGCTCGGCGCTGGCGAAAAACGGCTTCAGGCAGGCGGCAGAGTAGACATGGACACCTTCTTCTCCTTCTACGTGCTGCCGACGCTGATCATCCTTTTAAAGTCGGTCGTGCTGATCGTCGTTTTGCTGATCGGGGTTGCCTACCTGCTTTACGCCGACCGCAAGATCTGGGCGGCGGTGCAATTGCGCCGCGGCCCGAACGTCGTCGGCCCGTGGGGCACGCTGCAGGCTTTCGCCGATCTGCTGAAATTCGTCTTCAAGGAACCGGTCATTCCGTCCGGCGCCAACAAGGGCGTGTTCCTGCTGGCGCCGCTGGTGTCGGCCGTGCTGGCAATCTCGGCCTGGGCGGTCATTCCCGTCAATGCGGGCTGGGGGATCGCCAACGTCAATGTCGGCATCCTCTACGTCTTCGCCATCTCCTCGCTCGAGGTCTATGGCGTGATCATGGGCGGCTGGGCGTCCAACTCGAAATACCCGTTCCTCGGCGCGCTGCGCTCGGCGGCGCAGATGGTGTCCTACGAAGTCTCGATCGGCTTCGTCATCGTCACCGTGCTGCTCTGCGTCGGCTCGCTCAACCTGTCGGACATCGTGCTGTCGCAGCAGGATGGGCTGGGCACCAAGCTTGGCCTGCCCAACAGCTTCCTCGACTGGCACTGGCTGGCGCTGTTCCCGATGTTCGTCATTTTCTTCATCTCGGCGCTGGCCGAGACCAACCGCCCGCCCTTCGACCTGGTGGAAGCCGAGTCGGAACTCGTCGCCGGCCATATGGTCGAATACTCCTCGACGCCGTTCCTGTTGTTCTTCCTCGGCGAATACGTCGCCGTGGTGATGATGTGCGCGCTGGCCACCATCCTGTTCCTCGGCGGCTGGCTGCCGCCCTTCGACTTCGCCCCCTTCACCTGGGTGCCCGGCGTGATCTGGTTCGTGCTCAAGATCTGCCTGATGTTCTTCATGTTCTCGATGGTGAAGGCCTTCGTGCCGCGCTACCGCTACGACCAGCTGATGCGGCTGGGCTGGAAAGTGTTCCTGCCGATCTCCCTGTTCATGGTCGTTGCCACCGCGGCCTTCCTCAAGATCACGGGGTTTGCGTGATGTCCGCTTTTGGCCAGGCCGCAAAATCGCTGCTGCTGCAGGATTTCGTCAGCGCCTTCTTCCTGTCGATGCGCCAGTTCTTCGCGCCGAAGGAAACGATCAACTATCCGCACGAGAAAGGGCCGACCAGCCCGCGCTTCCGTGGCGAGCACGCGCTGCGCCGCTATCCCAATGGCGAGGAACGCTGCATCGCCTGCAAATTGTGCGAAGCGATCTGTCCGGCGCAGGCGATCACCATCGAGGCCGGCCCGCGCCGCAATGACGGCACGCGCCGCACCGTGCGCTACGACATCGACATGGTGAAGTGCATCTATTGCGGCTTCTGCCAGGAAGCCTGCCCGGTCGACGCCATCGTCGAGGGGCCGAATTTCGAGTTCGCGACGGAGACGCGCGAAGAGCTTTACTACGACAAGGACAGGCTGCTGGCGAATGGCGACCGCTGGGAGCGCGAACTGGCGCGCAACATCTCGCTGGACTCGCCTTACCGCTGACATTTGACGCATGGACGGGGCGAGGGCCCTCGTCTAAGGACAACGCAACTTGCCGGCCTGAGGCGGTCGCAGAAATCAAACAGGACGGATGTCCTGTTTGGACAGGAACCCGGGGGATCCCCAATGCTGAGTGGACTAGAGGCGGCCTTTTTCTACCTCTTCGCCTTTGTCGCGGTGGCGTCGGCCTTCATGGTCATTTCGTCGCGCAACCCCGTGCATTCCGTGCTGTTCCTGATCCTGACCTTCTTTAACGCCGCCGGCCTGTTCATGCTGACCGGCGCCGAGTTCCTGGCGATGATCCTGCTTGTCGTCTATGTCGGCGCGGTCATGGTGCTGTTCCTGTTCGTCGTCATGATGCTCGATGTCGACTTCGCCGAGATGAAGGAAGGCGCCCTGCAATATGCGCCGATCGGCGCGCTGGTCGGGCTGATCCTGGCGGCCGAGCTGATCGTGGTGCTCGGCGGCTACACCTTCGCGCCGCAACTGGCCTCGACGGTCTCCAAACCCATCCCGGATCTTGCCGCGCGGACAAACACCGCAGCACTCGGCGACATCCTCTATACCGACTACCTCTACTACTTCCAGATTTCGGGCCTCATCCTGCTGGTCGCCATGATCGGCGCCATCGTGCTGACGCTGCGCCACAAGGAAGGGATCAAGCGGCAGTCGATCGCAGCCCAGGTCGGCCGCACGCCGACGACAGGCATGGAAATCCGCAAGGTCAAGTCGGGCGAGGGGCTCTGACGATGTTCGGTCGTTTGAAGAAAAATACTGGGGAGAGCAGGTTGCCTCTTGGCGGGTTGATTCGACTGAAAAGGCCTGGGTATTCGTCTGGAATCGCGACGGGAATCTTACGCTGAACATCAAGAGCGAAGATTTCACATACGTTCAGGGGGCAGGCCGGAATGATGCAACAGTTATCTTCGAGCCTTCTGCCATAGACAGCCTTTTGGACGCCATCGTATCCGCGCGTTCAATGATTCAACAAATGCCGGGAAAGGTTTGATCTGGCCATGGTCGTCGGCATCGCACATTACCTGACCGTATCGGCGATCCTGTTCACGCTGGGCGTGTTCGGCATCTTCCTGAACCGCAGGAACATCATCGTCATCCTGATGTCGATCGAGCTGATCCTTTTGGCGGTCAACATCAATTTCGTTGCCTTCTCGGCGGCATTGGGCGATCTCGTCGGCCAGGTGTTTGCCCTGTTCGTGCTGACGGTCGCCGCCGCCGAAGCGGCCATCGGTCTTGCCATTCTCGTCGTCTTCTTCCGCAACCGCGGCTCGATCGCGGTCGAAGACGTGAACCAGATGAAGGGTTGACGGGGCTAACATGTATCAAGCGATCGTCTTCCTTCCGCTGCTCGGCTTCCTGATCGTCGGTCTGTTCGGCAATTCGCTGGGCGCCAAGGCATCGGAATACATCACCTCGGGCTTCCTGGTGATCTCGGCCGTGCTGTCCTGGGTCGCCTTCTTCTCCGTCGGCTTCGGCGAGGGCGAGGTGTTCACCGTGCCGGTACTGCGCTGGATCCAATCCGGCGGGCTCGACGCGTCCTGGGCGCTCAGGATCGATACGCTGACGGTGGTCATGCTGGTGGTGGTCAACACGGTGTCGGCGCTGGTCCACATCTATTCGATCGGCTACATGCACCACGATCCGAACCGGCCCCGCTTCTTCGCCTATCTGTCGCTGTTCACCTTCGCCATGCTGATGCTGGTGACGGCCGACAATCTGGTGCAGATGTTCTTCGGCTGGGAAGGGGTGGGTCTCGCCTCCTATTTGCTGATCGGCTTCTGGTACAAGAAGCCGTCGGCCAATGCCGCTGCGATCAAGGCCTTCGTCGTCAACCGCGTCGGCGATTTCGGCTTTGCGCTCGGCATTTTCGGCGTCTTCGTTTTGTTCGGCTCGGTCAATCTCGGCACCATCTTCGCCAATGCCGCGACGTTCATTCCGGCTGAAGGCGCACCACAAGGCGCCGCCGTGCTGACCTTCCTCGGCTATGCGCTGGACAAGCAGGCGGCCATGACCATCGTCTGCCTGCTGCTGTTCATGGGCGCTATGGGCAAGTCGGCGCAGGTGCCGCTGCACACCTGGCTGCCGGACGCGATGGAAGGCCCGACCCCGGTCTCGGCACTGATCCATGCCGCCACCATGGTGACGGCCGGCGTGTTCATGCTGGCGCGGCTGTCGCCGCTGTTCGAACTGTCGCATTCGGCGCTGACCGTGGTCACCTTCATCGGCGCCTTCACCGCCTTCTTCGCGGCGACCGTCGGCCTGGTCCAGAACGACATCAAGCGCGTCATCGCCTATTCGACCTGCTCGCAGCTCGGCTACATGTTCGTGGCGCTCGGCGTCGGCGCCTATGGCGCGGCGATTTTCCATCTGTTCACGCACGCCTTCTTCAAGGCGCTGCTGTTCCTGGGCTCGGGCTCGGTCATCCATGCCGTCTCCGACGAGCAGGACATGCGCAAGATGGGCGGCCTGCGGAAGCTCATTCCGAAGACCTACTGGATGATGGTGATCGGCACGCTGGCGCTGACCGGCGTCGGCATTCCGGTGACCGTCATCGGCACCGCCGGCTTCTTCTCCAAGGATGCCATCATCGAGGCTGCCTTTGCCGGCCACAATTCGGTCGCCGGCCTCGCTTTTGTCCTGCTGGTCATCGCCGCCTGCTTCACCTCCTTCTACTCCTGGCGGCTGATCTTCATGACCTTCCACGGCGAGCCGCGGGCGAGCCACGACGTCATGCACCATGTCCATGAATCGCCGCCGGTGATGCTGGTGCCGCTGTTCATCCTGGCCGCGGGCGCGCTGTTTGCCGGCGTTGTCTTTCATGGCGCCTTCATCGGCGAAGCCTATGCCGAATTCTGGAAGGCGTCGCTGTTCACGCTGCCGGGCAACCACATCCTGCACGAGATCCATGAATTGCCGCTGTGGGTCGAGCTGGCACCGTTCGTCGCCATGATCATCGGCTTTGCCGTCGCCTGGAAGTTCTACATCCGCTCGCCGGAGCTGCCCCGGAGCGTCGCCGCCAACCATCGGCTGCTCTATGCCTTCCTGCTCAACAAATGGTACTTTGACGAGCTCTACGACGTCCTGTTCGTGCGGCCGGCAAAGGCGCTGGGCAGGTTCTTGTGGAAGACCGGCGACGGCACCATCATCGACGGGCTCGGCCCTGACGGCATTTCGGCGCGTGTCGTCGACGTCACCGACCGCGTCGTCAAGCTGCAGACCGGCTATCTCTATCACTATGCCTTCGCCATGCTGATCGGCGTGGCCGCACTCGTCACCTGGATGATGCTCTGATGACCGCCTGGCCAATCCTCTCGCTGGTCACGTTCCTGCCGCTCGTAGGTGTGCTGCTGATCCTGTTCATCAGGGATGACAGCCCGAATGCGCGTCGCAACATCCGCGCCATCGCGTTCACGACGACAGCAGCCACCTTCATCATCTCGCTGTTCATCTGGACCGGCTTCGACAATTCGCAAGCCGGCTTCCAGTTCGTCGAGAAGTTTGCCTGGTTGGATTCCGGCATCTCCTACCATATGGGCGTCGACGGCATTTCGATGCTGTTCGTCATCCTGACGACGTTCCTGATGCCGCTCTGCATCCTGGCGTCGTGGGAAGCGATCGACAAGCGGGTCAAGGCCTACATGATCGCCTTCCTGCTCTTGGAAACGCTGATGATCGGCGTGTTCTGCGCGCTCGACATCGTGCTGTTCTACGTCTTCTTCGAGGCCGGCCTGATCCCGATGTTCATCATCATCGGCGTCTGGGGCGGCAAGCGCCGCGTCTATGCCTCGTTCAAGTTCTTCCTCTACACGCTGGCCGGCTCGGTGCTGATGTTGCTCGCCATCATGGCGATGTTCTTCCAGGCGGGCACCACCGACATCCCGACGCTGCTGACCCACAACTTCCCGGCCCACATGCAGACATGGCTATTTCTAGCCTTCTTCGCCTCCTTCGCGGTGAAGATGCCGATGTGGCCGGTGCACACCTGGCTGCCCGATGCGCACGTCGAAGCGCCGACGGCGGGCTCGGTGATCCTGGCGGGCATACTGTTGAAAATGGGCGGGTACGGCTTCCTGCGCTTCTCCCTGCCGATGTTCCCGCTGGCGTCGGAAATGTTCGCACCGCTGGTGTTCACGCTGTCGGTCGTCGCCATCATCTACACCTCGCTGGTGGCGCTGATGCAGGAGGACATGAAGAAGCTGATCGCCTATTCCTCCGTCGCCCATATGGGCTTCGTCACCATGGGCATCTTCGCCATGAACCAGGAAGGCGTGCAGGGCGCGATCTTCCAGATGCTGAGCCACGGCCTCGTCTCGGGCGCACTGTTCCTGTGCGTCGGCGTCATTTACGACCGCATGCACACGCGCGAGATCGACGCCTATGGCGGCTTGGTCAACAACATGCCGAAATACGCCACGGTGTTCCTGATCTTCACCATGGCCAATGTCGGCTTGCCGGGCACGTCAGGTTTCGTTGGCGAGTTCCTGACCATGCTCGGCGTGTTCCGGGTCAACACCTGGGTGGCTTTCTTCGCCGCCACCGGCGTCATCCTGTCGGCGGCCTACGCGCTCTGGCTCTACCGCCGGGTGATCTTCGGCGCGCTGACCAAGGAAAGCCTGAAGGGCCTGCTCGATCTGTCGACGCGCGAGAAGGCAATCATCTACCCGCTGGTCGTGCTGGTCATCTTCTTCGGCGTTTATCCCGCTCCCGTCTTCGATGCCACGGCCCAGTCGGTCAAGGCGCTCGTCACCAATGTCACCGCATCCATCGGCGCCGCGCAGACCGCGGCGGCGAACTGACCAGAGGTTTTGCGAACCATGACGCCGGACCTTTACTCCAGCCTTTCGCTCTCGACGCCGGAGCTGATCCTCGCCATCGGCGCGCTGGCGCTGTTGATGGTGGGCGCCTATTCGCGCGCCAACACTGCCATTCTGGTGACTGTCCTTGCCGTCGCCGTGCTGGTGATCGCAGGCCTATGGCTGATCTTTCCCACGGGACAGGGCGCAGCCTACGGCAACGCCTTCATCCAGGATCCGTTCTCCCGCTTCATGAAGGTGCTGTCGCTGATCGGTTCGGCGGTGACGCTGGTGATGTCGATGCGCTTCGCCAGGCAGGAGCATTTCGACAAGTTCGAATACCCGGTGCTGATCCTGCTCTGCACGCTCGGTATGATGCTGATGATCTCGGCCAACGGCATGATCGGGCTCTATCTCGGCCTCGAGCTGCAGTCGCTGGCGATTTACGTGCTGGCCGCGATCAATCGCGACAATCTGCGTTCGACCGAGGCCGGTTTGAAGTATTTTGTGCTGGGCGCGCTGTCGTCGGGCATGCTGCTTTACGGCATCAGCCTCATTTACGGCTACACTGGCAATGTCGGCTTCCAGGAAATCGCCTCGGCGCTTGGCAGCGGTGAGCGCCAGCTCGGCCTCGTCGTCGGCCTGGTTTTCGTTTTGGCCGGCCTTGCCTTCAAGATTTCCGCGGTGCCGTTCCACATGTGGACGCCCGATGTCTACGAGGGCGCGCCGACGCCGGTCACCGCCTTCCTGGCGGCTGCCCCCAAAATGGCGGCAATGGCGCTGATCGTGCGCGTCACCATGGGCGCCTTCAAGCCGATCGCTTCCGACTGGCAGCAGATCATCGTCTTCATCTCGATCGCCTCGATGGCGCTCGGCTCCTTCGCCGCGATCGGCCAAACCAACATCAAGCGGCTGATGGCGTACTCCTCGATCGGCCATATGGGCTACGCGCTGGTCGGCCTAGCCGCCAACAGCCAGGCCGGCGTGCGCGGCGTCGCCATCTACATGCTGATCTATCTCGTCATGACGCTCGGCACCTTCGCCTTCATCCTCGCCATGCGGCGCAAGGAAGGCAATGTCGAGCAGATCAGCGATCTCGCCGGTCTGTCGTCGACCAACCCGATCATGGCGACGATCCTGACCATCCTGATGTTCTCGCTGGCCGGCATCCCGCCGCTCGCCGGTTTCTGGGGGAAATGGTACGTGTTCCTCGCCGCCATCAACGCCAATCTCTATGCGCTGGCGATCATCGGCGTGCTGGCCTCTGTGGTGGGCGCTTTCTACTATCTGCGGATCATCAAGATCATGTGGTTCGACGAACCGGCCGGCGGCTTCGTGCCGATGGCGGTTGAGCTGCGCCTCGTGCTTGGTGTCTCCGGCGCTTTCGTGCTGTTCTATGTGCTGATCGGCGGGCCGATCGCGACCTACGCCGAAGCCGCCGCCAAGACATTTTTCTGAACGGATGGCATTTCGGCTGGCTCCGACCTCTGAGACGGAAGGGTTCCGGCTCGAGGCCCATGACAGCGTGGGTTCCACCAACACACTGGCGCTGGACCATGCAAGGGCAGGCGATCCCGGCAAATTGTGGGTCGTTTCCAAGAAGCAGGAAAGCGGCCGTGGCCGCCGCGGCAGGGCCTGGGTATCGCCCGAGGGCAATCTGGCGGCGACATTGCTGGTCATCACCGGCGGTGAGTTGCGTCTGGCGGCGACGCTGGGCTTCGTCGCCGGCCTGTCGCTGGCCGATGCGCTCGACGCCGTGGTGCCGAAGGGCAGGATCGCTATCGGCCTCGACGGCGCCAGCCAGGGGCAGAATCGCTTCGAGCTGAAATGGCCGAACGATGTGCTGGCCTCCGGCGCCAAGCTGGCCGGCATCCTGCTGGAATCGGCCATTCTCGATGGCGGCCGTTTCGCGGTGGCGGTGGGCATCGGCGTCAATGTGGTGGCGCATCCGCCGGATTTGCCGTATCCGGCGACATCGCTTCAGGCGCTGGGCGCGACATGCGACGCCGAAACGCTGTTCTTGGCGCTGTCTGATGCCTGGACCGACAATGCCCGGCTGTGGGATGACGGACGCGGGCTCGACGCCATCCGGCGTCGCTGGCTATCGCGCGCGGCGGGGCTTGGCGGCGAGGTTGCTGTCAGGATTGACGGGAATGTGGTGCGCGGTACCTTCGAAACCATTGACGCGGACTGCCGTTTCGTGATCCGCGATGATGAGGGGTCGGTCGTGACGGTAGCCGCCGGCGACGTGCATTTCGGCGCCGTCGCGTCGGCAAAGATTTAGGGGCTGGCCGCAAGGGCCGGGAAGGGAAAATTGATGGCGAAAGCGCAAAACGCCGAACTCGTCTTCGTGCCGCTCGGCGGCGTCGGCGAGATCGGCATGAACTTCGCCCTTTACGGCTATGGGCCGCCTAGCGCGCGCGAGTGGATCGTCGTCGATGTCGGCGTGACTTTTCCCGATGCGGCGCATCCTGGCGTCGACCTGATCCTGCCCGATACGCGCTTCATCGAGGAGAACCTCGCCGGCCTGCGCGGCATCATCATCACCCACGCGCATGAAGACCATTACGGGGCGCTGCTCGACATCTGGCCGAAGCTGAAGGCGCCGGTGTGGATGACACCGTTCAGCGCCGGACTGCTGGACGCCAAGCGCCAGGGCGAGCAGGGCGCGCCGAAGAAAATTCCGGTGACGATCTACCGGGCAGGCGAAACATTCACTGTCGGCCCGTTCTCGATCGAGGCCATTCCGGTGGCGCACTCGATCCCCGAGCCGATGTCGCTGGCGATCACCTCGCCGGCCGGCACCGTCATCCATACCGGCGACTGGAAGATCGATCCGGAACCGACGATCGGTCCGAAAACCGACGAGGCGCGGTTTCGCGCCTATGGCGACAAGGGCGTTCTGGCGCTGGTCTGCGATTCCACCAATGCGCTGCGCGAAGGCGAATCGCCGTCGGAAGTGGCGGTGGGCGAAGGCCTCAGGGGCGTCATCCAGAGCGCTGTCGGCCGTGTCGCCGTCACCACCTTCTCTTCCAATGTCGGGCGCATCGTCTCGATCGCCAAGGCGGCGCGCGATGCCGGCCGCCAGTGCCTGGTGCTGGGCCGCTCGCTGAAGCGGGTCATCGATGTCGCCGGCGAGCTCGGCTACATGGACGGGCTGCCGGAGTTCATCGCCGAAGAGGATTTCGGCTTCATCCCGCGCGAGAACCTCGTCATCATCTGCACCGGCAGCCAGGGCGAGGCGCTGGCGGCACTGGCAAAACTTTCGCGCGACGAGATGAAATCGGTGTCGCTGACGGCCGGCGACACGGTGGTGTTTTCCTCACGCACCATTCCCGGCAACGAGAAGGCGATCCTCGAGATCAAGAACCGCCTCATCGACCTCGGCATCAAGATCATCGAGGATGGCGACGCGCTTGTGCATGTCTCCGGCCATCCCCGCCGCAGCGAATTGCGCAGGATGTATGAATGGGTGCGGCCGCAGATCGGCGTTCCCGTGCACGGCGAAGCCGCGCATCTGGTGGCGCAGGGGTCGCTGATGTCGACGTCGGGCATCGGCCAGGTGGCGCAAGTGCGCGACGGCGACATGCTGCGGCTGGCGCCGGGTCCGGCCACGATCATCGACCAGGTGCCGTTCGGCCGCATCTACAAGGACGGCAGGCTGATCGGCACCGACCAGGCGATGGGCATACGCGACCGGCGCAAGCTATCCTTTGCCGGCCATGTCGCGGTCAATGTCGTGCTCGACGACAAATATGAGCTCGCCGGCGATCCCGATCTGGTCGCCATCGGCGTCGCCGAGGCCGATGCCCGTGGCGAAAACATGGAAGATCTGATGCTCGACGCGGCCGTCGGCGCGGTCGACTCGATCCCTCGCCAGCGCCGCAAGGACCTCGATCTGGTGCAGGAAGCGGTGCGCCGCGCCGTGCGCGGCGCCGCCAACGAGGCCTGGGGCAAGAAGCCGCTGGTGACGGTGTTTGTGACGAGGTGAGGGAATAGGCAGTAGGCGGTAGGCAGTGGAGAAAAATGCAGATGTATCACTACTGCCTACTGCCCATTCCCTACTCTCTTAACTTGTGGAGCACTTCATGCTCGGACGCCTGAACCATATAGCGCTTGCCGTGCCGGACCTGGCCGCGGCGATTGCGGCCTATCGCGATACGCTTGGCGCGAAGGTCACCGCGCCGCAAGCGCTGCCCGAGCATGGCGTTACCGTGGTGTTCGTCGATGTCGGCAACACCAAGATCGAACTCCTGGAGCCGCTGGGCGAGGGGTCGCCGATCGCGGCCTTTCTGGACAAGAACCCCTCGGGTGGCATGCATCATGTCTGCTACGAGGTCGACGACATCCTTGCCGCGCGCGATCACCTCAAAGCGAGCGGCGCCCGCGTGCTGGGCGACGGCAATCCCAAAACCGGCGCCCACGGCAAGCCGGTGCTGTTCCTGCATCCCAAGGATTTCTTCGGCACGCTGGTCGAACTGGAGCAGGCATGAGCTGGATTTCGTTTGCCGCGCTGTTCTTCATCACCTGGTGGCTGATGCTGTTCATCGTGCTGCCGTTCAGCGTCAAGACGCAGGATGACGACCAGGACGTGACGCTGGGCACGGTTGCGAGTGCGCCGCGCGGGCCGCATATGCTGCGCGCCGTGATCCGCACCACCATCGTCACGGCTGTCGTCATGGGGGTTTTCTATAGCCTGACGCACGGGCTGGGCTACAGCCTCGACGAAGTCCCGCACATCATCCCCGAAGCCAGCCAGGCACCGGCTAACTAACCACTTTCCCGCCGGCAGATCGGCTGGGATGTTTGTGTCTGTTTCGGAGCGCCAAACTCAGATTTTGTCTCGCCAGCCTGCGATGCGCAATAGGCGGCCAGGCATGGCCCACCCGCATTAGAATCACGCCTTGGTGTCAGGCTGACGCAAGCTCACGTGATTTGGGAACAGGTTGATCTAACCAGATGATCGGGCAAAAAAAATGCAAGGCACAAGGCCTTGCAATTTAAACGCGTTCCGATCTGTTTTCCGGTTTCCGGCGGCAGCGGGTAACCGCGCCTAGATCGCATCCTCCCAAGACTTTGACCGCGTAGGAGAGCAGATTTTTCTCCACCCTCTCGGTTATCGGGGCACACTAGCCTAACCCTGATGAAATTGTCACGCAGAATTTTGCCCGCAATCGGGCAATCTGTGCTGCAGTGCACAATAGTGCGGCAGGCTTTGCTTGCGAAACGAACAACACCGGGGCTGCCGCCTTAATCTGGTCAGGTGTGCCGCGTCGCCCGGACGCGCAAAGCGTGTGTGAGGACTTTGCAGTCAGGCGATCACTTTGCGTCAGAAGCATTATCGTTTTCGGTGCGAAGGTCTTTGGAAGAAGAATCGATTTTTGCGATTTCGGGCCGATACGGCCGGTCGGGTTTCCATTCCGTCACGAAATAGCTATGAAGCCGGGGCAAGCAAGCCAGCCGCGCCGATTCCGGCGCAGCCTCCTCTCTCACGGACCTGTCCATGCGTTTGTCGCAGTTTTTCCTGCCCATTCTGAAAGAAAATCCGCGCGAGGCCGAGATCGTCTCGCACCGGCTGATGCTGCGTGCCGGCATGATCCGCCAGCAGGGGCAGGGCAGCTTTTCCTGGCTGCCGCTGGGCAAGCTGGTGCTGGACAAGGTCTGCCGCATCATCCGCGAGGAGCAGAACCGCGCCGGCGCTCTGGAAATCCTGATGCCGACCATCCAGTCGGCCGATCTGTGGCGCGAAAGCGGCCGCTATGACGATTACGGCAAGGAGATGTTGCGCATCAAGGACCGGCAGGACCGCGACATGCTCTACGGTCCGACCAATGAGGAAGTGGTCACCGAAATCGTGCGCGCCTACGTCAAGTCCTACAAGGATTTGCCGCTCAATCTCTACCACATCCAGTGGAAGTTCCGCGACGAGGTGCGGCCGCGGTTCGGCGTCATGCGTTCACGCGAATTCCTGATGAAGGACGCCTATTCCTTCGACCTCGATTTCGAGGGAGCCAAAGCCGCCTATAACCGCATGTTCGTATCCTATCTCCGAACGTTCACGCGCATGGGGCTGCAGGCCATTCCGATGCGAGCCGACACCGGGCCGATCGGCGGCGATCTCAGCCATGAATTCATCATCCTGGCCGACACCGGCGAGAGCCAGGTCTATTGCGACCGCGAATATCTGTCGCTCCAGGTGCCCGGCGAGAAAACCGACTTCGGCAATGACGTTGAGATCGCCGACATCGTCAAGACGTGGACGACGCCTTACGCCGCCACCGACGAGATGCATGACGAGGCGGCCTGGGACAAGCTTGGCGAAGCCGACCGGGTCTCGGCACGCGGCATCGAGGTCGGCCACATCTTCCATTTCGGCGACAAATATTCCAAGCCCATGGGCGCCAAGGTGACCGGGCCCGACGGCAAGGATCATTTCGTTTCCGGCGGCTCCTACGGTATCGGTCCGTCGCGGCTGGTGGCGGCGATCATCGAGGCCAGCCATGACGACAACGGCATCATCTGGCCGGAAGCGGTGACGCCGTTCGACATCGGCCTGATCAACATGAAGGCCGGCGACGCCGAGTGCGACCGCGTTTGCGGCGAGATCTACGCCGCCTTCACCAACGCCGGCAAGGATGTGCTTTACGACGACACCGACCAGCGGCCGGGCGGCAAGTTCGCCACCGCCGACCTGATCGGCCTGCCCTGGCAGTGATCGTCGGGCCGCGCGGCGTGGCCGCCGGCGAGATCGAGATCAAGAACCGCCGGACCGGCGAGCGCGAGACGCTGCCGGTCGCGGAGGCCAGGAAACGCTTCGGTGCAACCGCATGAGCGAAGCCGCGGCAGCGAAGTCTTCGGTAGCCCAGTCTCCGGTTGGCAAGTCTCCGGTCGCCAAGTCTCCGGTCACCAAGTCTCCGGTCGCCGGCCCGTTCTCCATGTTCGAACGCATGGTCGCCTGGCGTTATTTGCGGTCGCGCCGCAAGGAGACGGTGATCTCGGTCATCGCCTCGATCTCCTTCCTAGGCATCATGCTGGGCGTCGCCACGCTGATCGTCGTCATGGCTGTCATGAATGGGTTTCGAGCCGAACTTCTGACCCGCATCCTCGGCGTCAACGGCCATCTGATCGTGCAGCCGCTGGATTCGCCGCTTGAGGATTATGCGCAGGTCGCAGCCCGCATCAACGGCGTGGCCGGCGTCAAATACGCGATCCCGCTGATCGACGGCCAGGTGCTGGCGCAGGGCAATGTCGGCGGCGGCATGGGCGCGCTGGTGCGCGGTATCAGGGCCGAAGACCTCGGCAAGATCGCCATCGTCGCCCAAAACGTCAAGCAAGGCACGCTTGACGGCTTCGACTCCGGCGAGGGCGTCGCCATCGGCAAGCGCATGGCGGAGAATCTCGGCCTTGTGCTCGGCGACACCATCACGCTGATCTCGCCGGACGGCGATGTGACGCCGATGGGCACGACGCCGCGGCTGAAGGGCTACAAGGTGGCGGCGATCTTCGAGGTCGGCATGTCGGAGTATGACAGCTCCATCGTCTACATGCCGTTTTCCGAAGCGCAGCTCTATTTCAACATGGACGGCAGGGCGCAGACGATCGAGATCTATGTCGACAACCCCGATAATGTCGATGCGCTGAAACCGCTGGTCGATGCGGCGGCGCAGCGGCCGATCGATATGGTCGACTGGCGCCAGCGCAACGAGACGTTCTTTTCCGCACTGCAGGTCGAACGCAACGTCATGTTCATGATCCTGACGCTGATCGTGCTGGTGGCGGCGCTCAACATCATTTCGGGCCTGATCATGCTGGTGAAGGACAAGGGCCACGACATCGCCATCCTGCGCACGATGGGCGCCTCGCGCGGCGCCATCCTGCGCATCTTCCTGATGACGGGTGCTGCGATCGGCGTAACCGGCACGCTCGCCGGCGTGCTGCTCGGGGTGCTCATCTGCACCAACATCGAATCCATCCGCCAGTTCTTCTCCTGGATGACCGGCAAGGTGCTGTTCAATCCGGAACTCTATTTCCTCAGCCAGCTGCCGGCAAAGATGGACCCGCGCGAGACCACCTATGTCATCCTGATGGCGCTCGGCCTGTCCTTCCTGGCAACAGTGTTTCCGGCATGGCGCGCCGCACGGCTCGATCCGGTCGAGGCCTTGAGATACGAATGAAGTCCGAGATCATTATCGAGCTGAAGAGCGTCGAGCGGCACTATGTCCAGGGGCCGCGCAAGCTCACCATTTTGAACGGCGCCGACTTTTCGCTGAAACGCGGCGAGATGGTGGCGCTGGTGGCGCCGTCGGGCACCGGCAAGTCGACGCTGCTGCACACGGCGGGCCTGCTCGAGCGCCCCGACGCCGGCGACGTCATTCTGGCCGGCCGCGCCTGCGGACGGCTCTCCGACGACGAACGCACGGCAATCCGCCGCAACGATGTCGGCTTCGTCTATCAGTTCCATCATCTGCTGCCGGAGTTTTCGGCGCTCGAAAACATCATGATGCCGCAGCTGATCAAAGGGCTTTCGCGCAAGGAGTCGTCGGAGCGCGCAGCACAGCTGCTCGACTATATGCAGATCGGCAAGCGCGCGTCGCACCGTCCGTCGGAGCTGTCCGGCGGCGAACAGCAGCGCGTCGCCATCGCCCGTGCCGTCGCCAATGCGCCCTTGCTGCTGCTCGCCGACGAGCCGACCGGCAATCTCGACCCGGTCACCGCCTCCTATGTCTTCGAGGCGCTTGGCGCGCTGGTCAAGCAGTCCGGCCTTGCCGCGCTGATCGCGACCCACAATCACGAACTCGCCTCGCGCATGGACCGCCGGGTGACGTTGGCGGATGGCAAGGTCGTTCCGTTGTAGGCCCCAACTTCCTCATCCTAGGGTCTGCGCCGCGTCGCTGCGCTCCTTGCTCCGCCCTAGGATCACGAAGTGATTGGTGCGTGTCCCGATCGCAAAGGCATGCGATGCGCCCTGCGTCAGCACTGCCGTCACCCCGTCAACCTTTCCTTAACCCTGCCCAAACGGCTGTCAGGATTCGTCGGCATGCCGCTTTCCGCTCATTGACTTTCGAACAAAATTAGAACAAAATACGAACATATCAACAACAGGAGAGAGTTATGAGCGATCTTGTTCAGGACGTCGTTTCGTTGGTGTGCATGAGTGCGTTTCTGGTTTCCATGGCTGTCTGGATCGGCGCCATGTGATGCAACTGCGGTTCGCCGCACTGTTTTAGGCGGGCAGGAAGGCGCTGTGCCGTTAAGCCTTTCTTGCCGCCATGACGCTAGGCTGCCCCGCCAAGACAGGGAGCAAAAACCTCAGGTGTCGCCGATCGTGACGGCCCTTCTCGTGGCCGGTAATCTCGGACTGATTTTCCTTCTGATGACTGCGCCGCTCGGTTTGCGCACGGTGCGGCTGAGCCGCGTGGTTGCCGTGGACCGGCAGCGCCTCTGGCAGGCGCTGTGGCCGCTCGGCAGCGATGCCGGCTGGTCCGGCGAGATACTCTCGGCCCAGCCGCTGGACGGGCAGGGCACGGCCCGCATCCTGCTGTCCTGGGAGGGCCGGGACGGCCAGCCGATCGAGCGAAGGTCGCGCTTCGAGGACGTCGTCGAAGGCAGTCGTTTTTCGATGCGGGTCATCGAGGATACCGCGCTCGACGCGTCGTTCTGGAAGGATTTTTATGAGACCACTGAACTCACCTCGGAAGGTGCCGGCACGCGGGTGACGCTCAGCCAGACCGATCGCTATCGCGGCGTCGCCTTCTTGGTGTTCCGCTACTTCGCCATGCGCCGCGAGCTCGGCAAGCTGGAGGTCTGGGCGAGGACCGGACAATATCGCAAGGGCGGTTGGTTCGAGCATCCGCTGAGCCAGCTCGGTTTCGCCGTTCTTTCGGCTTTCATCCTGTGGCCGTTCTTCGGGCTCAATCTCGGCGGCCTGGCGCTGGCCGCGATCCTGACCTCGGTGGTCGCCCTGCATGAGCTCGGCCACATGGCGGCCTTTCGGCTGACCGGTCATCGCAAGGCGCGGATGATCTTTATCCCGCTGCTCGGCGGCCTCGCCATTGGTGGCCGGCCTTATGACAGCCGCTTCGAGGTCGCCTTCGTGGCGCTGATGGGCGCCGGCTTTTCCGCGTTCCTGGTTCCGCTGCTGATCGTCGCCAGCGGGCTCGCATCCGGCGAGGGACATCGGCTTGCCGCGGCCCTTCTGGCGACGCTTGCCGGCTTTGCCGCATTGTTCAACATCGCCAATCTGGTGCCGGTTTGGAAATTCGACGGCGGCCAGGTACTGCGCCAGATCTGCCCGGGGCCGGTCGCCCTGGCGCTCGCCTCGTTTTCCCTGCTCTCGGCCTTGCTGTGGCTTGGCTGGCTGGCCGGCTTTTCCCAAACCTTTCTGCTGGTGGCGGGCGCCGTCTTTGCCATCCTCAGCCTGATGACAGTGGGTAGCGGGGTAAAACCGCGCCACGAATTGAAGCCGATCCGCATCTTCGACCGCTTCGCCATAGCCGGCGCGCTGCTGGCCGTCTTCGCCATTCACGGTTTCGGGCTGTTGTGGGCCTCGGCGCGGTTGCTTTGAGCGTTGGTCGAGGCGAGACTCAGCCGGCCTTGCGAGCCGGTTCTGCAGAAGTTGACTCCGCTGCCCCGAAAACATCCTCGAAGGCGGATTTCAGCGCCAGGTCGAAATCGGCCATGGTCACGGGCAGGCCGAGGTCGACGAGGCTGGTGACGCCGTGATCCGGCACGCCGCATGGCACGATGCCGCTGAAGTGGCTGAGATCCGGCTCGACATTGACGGCAATGCCATGAAAGCTCACCCAGCGCCGCAGCCGGATGCCGATGGCCGCGATCTTGTCTTCAGCCGGCGAGCCGTCGGGCAGGGACGGGCGCTCGGGCCGCACCACCCAGACTCCGACGCGGTCCTCGCGGCGTTCGCCGCGTACATTGAAGGCGGCAAGCGTGCCGATGATCCACTGCTCGAGCGCGGCGACGAAGGCGCGCACATCCTCGCGCCGGCGCTTCAGGTCAAGCATGACATAGGCAACCCGCTGCCCCGGGCCGTGATAGGTGTATTCGCCGCCGCGCCCCGCGGCAAAAACCGGGAAACGGTCGGGGTCGATCAAATCCTCGATGCGGGCGCTGGTGCCGGCGGTGTAAAGCGGCGGATGCTCGACCAGCCAGACCATCTCGGCGGCCGCACCCGTGCGGATCGCCTCGGCGCGCGCTTCCATCAGGGCCAGCGCATCGGTGTAGCCGGTCAGGCTAGGCTCGATGCGCCATTCGACCGGCGCTGACCCGGGCAAGGGCAGGAACGACGTGGCGATCTGGCTGCGTTCGGTCATGGCTTTTCGTTTTTCGCTTAATGCACGCCGCTTGGCAAAACCGCCTTGCGCTCTGGGGCGGAATGCATTCGCCCTTTATATGGCGGTATCCGGCTGAAACGTCCAGTTCGCCGTCCTTTGCGCGTACCACAGGACGCGCGGCGCTGTAGAGGCCGATATGCCAATTCGCGGCGATTATTGCGCGCGGCGCCCTTGTTTCGCCGGAAACGATTTGCTACACGCCGCGAGCCGGTTCGTTCCGGCTCCTACCACGGGCGGTCGTGGCGGAATTGGTAGACGCGCAGCGTTGAGGTCGCTGTGGGGCAACCCGTGGAAGTTCGAGTCTTCTCGACCGCACCAGTTATTTTTCGGCCATTTAATCGTTGCGACTTCAGGCTGTCGAGGCCGAATCATCGCTTTGGCGATTGAACCGGCCGCTGCAGAGTTGCAACAGGAGTTTGCAGAAACCGCAACGCGAACACGTTAGCTCGCGCCTGCCAGCCTCCTGCACCGGGTGGCGGGGCAGGGGACGGCTTTCTGGGCGACCTAAGCGGCGCGTCGTTGAGGGAAATGGAGACCCGGACGGGCTCGACGAGGGTCAACGGCCGTCACGACGGTGTGGTGGTGATCGCAATAGACGCGATCCGGCGACGTTGGCCCGGCACAAAAACGGTAGCCACCGGGTACCGAGCGGTCTTCGCTCACCGGGAAGCGGCACTGGTTGAGGCCTAGCTGAATGAGGGGGACGTCTCTAGACGCTGGTCTGATATTTTCATGCATGATGGTTTTCAGTTTCCTGGTTCATAGCCATTGCCGGCTGACGGCCGCGGTGCGACCCGCCGGAGCGAGCTTCTCTCGTTTTGGAGGGCTGTGGACCACATATGGTGCTGATCGCACCGTCAAAGAAGCCCGGCGCCCCGCTTCTGCAGCCAAATCGTTTGCGACTTAAGGCCACACCCGCGAGCGCCCGAAGCACCTGTCCGGCCGGGATTTGCCGGCGCGCCGTTGCATAGCCTCAGTCCGTCGCCGCCGATCGCTTGAAGACGATGGTGACCCTGGTTCCCTCGCCGGCACTCGACTTGACGTCGAATTGCGCCTTGGCATTTTCGGTCAGCGACCGCGCGATCAGGGAGCCGAGCTTGCCGGGCCTGGGCCAGGTCTCACCCGTCGGCAGACCGATCCCATCATCGGCGACAGTCACCCGGCAACCATCGCCGCTGACGACGCTGTGCAGCGTGATCGTGCCGCCCTCGCGCCCGACGAATGCATGTTTGAGAGCGTTGGTCAGCAACTCATTGACGACCAGGCCTGTCGGCATGGCAACGTTGATGGATACCGGATAGGTATCCACCTTAAGGTCGAGGCGGATACCTTCGACTGCGTGCGACGCCATGACGGCGGACGCGATCTGGCTAAGATACACACCAAGATCCACCTCATCCTTCTGCTGGTCAGCCGACAAGGTCTGGTAAAGGATTGCCAATGCGTCTACCCGGCCGGCAAGCCTTTCGAAACGCTTCTGGTCCGGTTCGGTGGCGTTGCGGGTTTCCATCCGGATCAAAGCGGTGATCATCTGCAGATTGTTTTTCACCCGGTGCTGCAGTTCGCGCAACAGGGTGTCCTTCTCCCGGATGAGCTCTTCCGCGGGTCGCGCGTCCTCGGTCTCACCGTGTGCCGTGACGTCGACAAGCGCCACCAGCCGGAAGCAGAGCTTGCCGTTGTCGTCCTCGATCACGTTGGAATAAACGTCGACGATTGCCGGCTTGTCCTCGCCGCGCTCAAGACGAAATGTGCCGACGAAATCGGTGTCTTCAACGACAGCCTCGGCGAGCGGCCTGTCCTTCTGCCGATGAAGCCCCCTGCCGGAAAGGGCCGCCCAGTTTTCCCGCGCAAGCTTCGGCGCCTTGAGGTCCGAGAGCTTCTCGAATTCGGGATTGGCGTAGACGACACGCTCCTTCGCGATCAATTCCGAGACGGCGATCGCGATCGGCATCTGGTCGAGAAATTTCTTGAACTGGTCGCTTTCCAGCGCGGTGGCGAGGTCAGGCGTATCGAGCAATTGCTCGACAGCGTCAGCCTTATCGGAGTCTGTCATTTCGGCGCCTGCGTGATGCGTGGAAGCCATCAATATCAGGCATGCAATTCACCCGCCATCTCCAATATCGAAGGGATACGACAGCGTCACTACTGGTGCGGGCCGCGTCGCGCAGGGCTCCACCGCCTGCTGCTCACGAGCGAACTGAACAGAAGGCATTTTTCTCAGGGCCGCCGAACTTTGAAAAGAAATGTCTATGGAATTTGTAGAATTACGCTTTGAATGGGATCTCGGTACTGCTCGCCAGCCTTGGCGGCCCTTCGCCTCCTGAGTTGAGATCAGTGCTCTCGTTACCAAGCAAGTCGGCTCCCGATGAGGGAGTTGCTCCGCCGATCGCTGTGCGGCCGGCAGACGGCGGAGCATTGCCACCAGCCCGCGGCTTTAGAGGAAGAGGTTCCCATGACCAGACTTACCCCCGTAGAGCAGATCATCCCGGATGCCGATATTGTCCCGCTTACCGGACGCGTCGGCGCAGAGATCAGGAACATTCGGCTCTCCGGCGACCTGCCACAGCAGACGGTCGCGGCGATCAACCAGATCCTGTTGCGGCACAAGGTGGTGTTCTTCCGCGACCAGGCGCATCTCGACGATGCCGGGCAGGAGCGCTTTGCCCAGCGTCTCGGCGACCTCGTCCCGCATCCGACGCAAGGTCCCGTCAAGGGAACGGCGTCCATTCTCGAACTCGATTCCAGCCGTGGCGGCGGCCGTGCCGACCAATGGCATACCGACGTCACCTTCGTAGATGCCTATCCGAAATTCTCCGTTCTTCGCGGCGTCGTCATACCGCCGGCCGGCGGCGACACGATCTGGTCGAACACCGCGGCCGCCTACCAGGACCTGCCCGAGCCGTTGAAGCTGCTGGCGGACAATCTCTGGGCCGTTCACAGCAACGTCTACGACTACGCCGCGGTGCGGCCGCGTGCGAGCGCCGCGGAAAAGAAGCACTTCGAGGAGGTCTTCACCTCAACGGTCTACGAGACCGAGCATCCGGTCGTCCGCGTCCACCCCGAAACAGGCGAGCGCTCGTTGTTGCTCGGCAATTTCGTGCAACGGCTGATCGGTCTGTCCAAGAGCGATTCAGCGCGGCTCTACGAGGTATTCCAGTCCTATGTCACCGCGCCCGAGAACACCGTACGCTGGCGCTGGAAAGCCGGCGATGTGGTGATCTGGGACAACCGGGCCACGCAACACTATGCCGTCAACGACTATGGCGATCAGCACCGGGTGGTGCGTCGCGCCACGGTCGATGGCGATATTCCAGTCAGCGTCGACGGCCGCCGCAGCGCCACCCGCACCAAGGTCGCGAAGCCGGCAGCCGACAAGGCGGCATGAGGCGCGGTCGAACGCGAAGGCCGCTGTTCAGGCGGCCTTCTTCATACGTGATAGTGTCTCTGCAACCACCTCACCAAACGACGACGGCGTCGGCACGATGATCACCCCGGCGTCCTTTAGAATCTCGACCTTCTCCTGCGCCGACTCGCCGAAGGCCGAGATGATGGCGCCGGCGTGGCCCATGCGGCGGCCTTTGGGGGCGGAGAGGCCGGCGATGTAGGCGATCAGCGGCTTCCTCATGTTGTCGCGCGCCCAGATGGCCGCTTCGGCTTCCTGCGGTCCGCCGATCTCGCCGATCATCACCACGGCGTCGGTGTCGTCATCCTGTTCGAACAGTTTCAGCATGTCCTTGAAGGACGAGCCGTTGATCGGGTCGCCGCCGATGCCGACGCTGGTCGAGACGCCGATGCCGAGCGACTTCATCTGCGACGCCGCCTCGTAGCCGAGCGTTCCGGAGCGGCCGACGATGCCGACGCGGCCAGGCAGATAGATGCTGCCGGGCATGATGCCGATCAGCGCCTGTCCGGGCGTGATGACGCCGGCGCAGTTCGGGCCGATCAGCCGCATGCGGTCCTCGTAGCGGTAGCGCAGCATGTAGCGCTTGACCTGCATCATGTCCTGCGACGGGATGCCGTCGGTGATGCAGACGCAGAGTTTAATGCCGGCGTCCGCCGCTTCCATGATCGAATCGGCGGCAAAGGGCGGCGGCACGAAGACGATGCTGGCCTCGGCGCGGGTCTCGCGCACCGCGCCCTTGACCGTGTTGAAGACAGGCAGGCCGAGATGCTTCTGGCCGCCTTTGCCGGGGGTGACGCCGCCGACCAGCTTGGTGCCATAGCGTTTCATGTCCTCGGCATGGAAGCTGCCGATCTTGCCGGTGAACCCCTGGACGATGACGCGGGTGCTGCGGTTGAGCAGGATTGCCATTTTCTCGACCTCCCTCAGGCTGCTTTTTTCTTGGTGGCCGCGCGCCAGGCGGCGACGGCTTTTTCGGCGGCTTCGGCCAGCGTGTCGGCAACGATCACCGCCTCGCCGGAATCGGCCAGGATGCGGCGACCCTCCTCGGCCCTGGTGCCGGAGAGACGGACCACCAGCGGCACGTTGACGCCGACCTCGCGTATCGCCTTGATGACGCCTTCGGCGACCCAGTCGCAGCGGTTGATGCCGGCAAAGATGTTGACCAGTATGGTCTCGACATTCTTGTCGCCGAGCACGGCGCGGAAGGATTTGGCCACCCGCTCGGGCGAGGCGCCGCCGCCGATGTCGAGGAAGTTGGCCGGTTCGCCGCCGGCGATCTTGATCATGTCCATGGTAGCCATCGCCAGCCCGGCGCCATTGATGATGCAGCCGATGTTGCCGTCGAGGCCGACATAGGAGAGGCCACGGTCGCTGGCAAAAGTTTCGCGCGGATCTTCCTGGCTTTTGTCGCGCAGCTCGGAGATTTCCGGCCGTCGGAACAGCGCGTTCTCGTCGAACGACATTTTGGCGTCGAGCGCGATCAGATTGCCGTCGCGGGTCACCACCAGCGGATTGATCTCCAGCATCGAGGCGTCGTAGTCGCGGAACACCCGGTAGCAGCTGAAGATGGTCTCGGTCGCCTTGCCGATCAGATTGTGGTCGAGGCCGAGCCCGAAGGCGATTTCGCGCGCCTGGAAACGCTGCATGCCGACGCCGGGATCGACCGATGTGCGCAGGATGGAGTTCGGCGCCTTTTCGACGATGTCCTCGATCTCCATGCCGCCGGCAGCCGAAGCCACGATCATGACGCGCTCTTCCTTGCGGTCGAGGACGAAGCCGACATAGAGCTCCTGCGCTATGTCGACGGCTTCCTCGAGATAGAGGCGCGAAATCAGCTTGCCGCGCGGGCCGGTCTGCTGTGTCACCAGCTTGCGGCCGAGCATGGCTTCGGCGGCGTCGGAGATTTCCTCGTCATTGGCGCATAGCTTGATGCCGCCGGCCTTGCCGCGGGCGCCGGAATGCACCTGCGCCTTCAGCACCCATTTGCTGCCGCCGATCTCGCGCGCCCTGTAGGTTGCCTGCTCGGGGCTGTAGGCCAGCCCGCCGCGCGGCACATGCACGCCGTGGCGTGCCAGCAGTTCCTTGGCCTGATATTCGTGGATGTCCATTTTGTCCTCCCTGAACGGTCAATGCGTGGCGACGCGCGGCTCACTAGAGAATTGACCGGCGCGTTCGATTGCCTCGTTGACCACCAGAACATTGCGCGCCATGCGTTCCGACGCGGCGTCGATCATCTTGCCGTCGAGGGCCGCCGCGCCCTTGCCCTGCGCCTCCGCCTCCTTCAGCACTTCGAGGATGCGCCGGGCGCGGGTGACCTCTTTTTCCGGTGGAGAGAAGACGTCGTTGGCAAGCGCGATCTGCGAGGGGTGGATCGCCCACTTGCCTTCGATGCCCAGCGCCGCCGCGCGCCTGGCGCCAGCGATGTAGCCCTCCGGATCGGAGAAGTCGCCGAACGGCCCGTCAATGGCGCGCAAGCCATAGGCGCGGCAGGCGACGGTCATGCGCGACAGAGCGAAATGCCACTGATCGCCGGGATAGTCGGGGTTGAGGCCGCCAATGTTGACCGTGCGCGCCTTGCAGCTTGCCGCATAGTCGGCGACGCCGAAATGCATGGCTTCCAGCCGGCCGGGTGTCGCGGCAATCGCCTCGACATTGGCCATGCCGAGCGCGGTCTCGATCAGCGCTTCGAGGCCGACGCGGGTCCTGAAACCCTTTGCCATCTCGATCTGGTTGACCATGGCCTCGACCATGTAGAGGTCGGCCGGCACGCCGACCTTCGGCACCAAAATGGTGTCCAGCCGGTCACCGGCCTGCTCCATGACGTCAACCACGTCGCGGTACATGTAGTGCGTGTCGAGGCCGTTGATGCGCACCGAGACGGTCTTGCCCTTGGCGCGCCAGTCGATGTCGTTGAGCGCCTGGATGATGTTCTTGCGGGCGCGCTCCTTGTGGGGTGGGGCAACGGCGTCCTCGATGTCGAGGAAGATGAAGTCGGCGGCGCTGTTCGCCGCCTTGTCGATCATTTCCGGGCTGGAGCCGGGAACCGCCAGCTCGCTGCGCTGCAGGCGGAGTTTCTTCAGGTGGTTGATGGTGTGGCTCATTGTCGGCTCCTCAGGCGGCTTCGGCGACCGGCACGGCGGCCGAGGCGCGGAAGTGCTGGATGGCGGCGCCGACGCCCGAGCCCGGCGCCAGCCGTACGCCGCAGTCGAGCAGCGCCATTTCGGCGGCCGAGAGCGAGGCCAGCACCATCACCTCGTTCAGCCAGCCGAGATGGCCGATGCGGAAGACCTTGCCGATCACCTTGTTGAGGCCGCCGCCGAGCGAGGTCTGGTAATTCTGGTAGGCGCGCTTGACCACATCGCCGCTGTCGACGCCGTCCGGCACCAGGATGGCGCTGACGGTGTCGGAGTGCCATTTCGGCGCCTTGGCGCAGAGCTTCAGGCCCCAGGCGTCGACCGCCTTGCGCACGCCTTCGGCGAGGCGATGGTGACGGGCGAAGATGTTTTCCAGCCCTTCCTCGGCGATCAGGTCGAGCGAGGCGCGCAGGCCGCGCAGCAGCTGAGTAGCCGGCGTATAAGGGAAATAGCCGGCGTCGTTGGCGCGGATCATATCTTCGAAGGAGAAGAAACAGCGGCGGTGGGTGGCGCTCCGCGAGGCCACCAGCGCCTTCTTGCTGACGGAGAGGAAACCGAGGCCGGCGGGCAGCATGAAACCCTTCTGCGAGCCGCTGACCGCGCAATCGACGCCCCATTCCTCCTGGCGAAAGTCGATCGAGCCGATCGACGAGACGCCGTCGACGAAGAGCAAAGCAGGGTGGTTGGCGTCATCGAGCGCGGCGCGGCAGCCGGCGACGTCGCTGGTCACGCCGGTCGCGGTCTCGTTTTGGGTGCAGAAGACTGCCTTGATGCGGTGCGCCTTGTCGGCCCTGAGCCGCTCGGCATAGAGCTCGAGCGGCACGCCGGTTCCCCATTCGCAGTCGATGACATCGACCTCGAAGCCGAGCCGTTCGGCCATGTCGACCCACAGATGCGAGAACTGGCCGAAGCGCGACATCAGCACGCGGTCACCGGGGCTGAGCACATTGGTCATCGCCGCTTCCCAGGCGCCGGTGCCGGAGGAGGGATAGATGAAGACGCGGCCGGTCTCGTTCTTGAACACCGTCTTGATGTCTTCGAACAGCGGTAGCGTGAGATCGGGGAAGGATGCTGCACGCATGTCCTCCATCGGCAGGTTCATCGCCTGGCGGACCTGTTCGGGAATGTTGGTCGGTCCGGGAATGAAAAGATGGGTGAAACCGGCCATGTCGCGAACTCCTCCTGATCCAGCAAAGCGGTGATGGGGAGTTTCGTTTCGACGGCTAATGGCAACAACACCTCAAGAGGTAACATCTTGCCGCGCGCGGGTGGGGGTTGCCTACCCGGGTGACCTACCCGCGGCTCATCGCTTTCCTACCCGAACGGCTGCTTCTGGGTACGCCGCTCGCGCGCATAGAGCGCGACGGCCATCGCCCGGTTGCGGACGTCGAGCTTGTCGTAGAGATTCTTGAGGTGATACTTCACCGTGTTCTCGGAAATCCCCGTACGCGTCGCGATCTGCAAATTGGTCCAGCCGTCGGACAGCACGGCCAGCAGTTCGCGCTCGCGCACGGTGAGCAGCGACAAGGGCGTGTCGTTGACCTTATTGATGTCGATGTAGGGGATGCAGATGCGTCCATGCGCGACGGCCAGGATGGTCTCGAAGATGATCGCTGGATCGTCGAACTGGAAGCAGTAGCCCTGGGCGCCGAGGCGCACGCACTGCTTCAGGATGCCGATGTCGTGGTCGTTGGAAAACACCGCGATGCGCACGCCGAGCTTGCGGCTGTGAACCTCGGCCAGCACATCGGCGCCGTCCATGTCGGCAAGCTTCCACCCGATGATTGCGACGTCGAATTCGCCTTCCGCTGCCAACTCAAGAAAATGCCTGCCGCTTTGCACGCAGGCCAGGAGCTCGAAGCGCCCGTCGCAGTCCAGCATGTCGCGCAGCGCCGATATCACGAGCGGATTGCGTTCGGCCACGACCACGCGCACGCGCCGTTCCTCGATTGCTTTCTGCGTCTGCGACCTGATCTTCAAGGGCTTCCGGCTGTTCTGGTTGTCGCCTAGGCGGGTCCGGCCTTTGCCTGAACCTGCATCATGACAATTCTGCCCCAACCGTGCTGGGGTGCTCTTTCCCCAGCGACATGCGCTGTCGCGCCGCCTGAATCCTGGGCGGCGTCATATCCTGATGAAATCGCTCTCGCCCATATGCAGGGCGGGGCGCATTTCGTTTGATATTACCGTGCGTTGCGCGCTAGACCTGACAGGCACCTTTTCCGAAATTCCCATGGCGGGAGCCGCTGGTGGAACGCCAGGACGACCACACGACCGGCGCCAAAGCCGCTGACGATGCCCACGCCGACATCTATGGCGAGGACGGCGCCGTTCTGTCATCATTCCTCGCCCAGATCGGGGCGGCGATCGCCGATCGCGATACGCTGACGCTGAAGCGCGAAGTCGACGACCTGCACCAGTCGGAACTTGGCGATCTGCTCGAGGCCCTGCACCCCGAACAGCGTCGCGCCCTTGTCGAACTGCTCGGCGCCGACTTCGACTTCTCGTCGCTGACCGAGGTCGACGAGGCGATCCGCCGCGATATCGTCGACAATATGCCCAATGAGCAAATTGCCCAGGGCATGCAGGACCTCGATTCCGACGACGCGGTCTACATTCTCGAAGATCTTGAAAAGGAAGACCAGGACGAGATCCTGTCGCAGCTGCCGTTCACCGAGCGGATCAGGCTGCGCCGCTCGCTCGACTACCCGGAAGAGACCGCCGGCCGCCGCATGCAGACCGAGTTTGTCGCCGTGCCGCCGTTCTGGACCATAGGCCAGACCATCGACTACATGCGCGAAGACAAGAACCTGCCCGAGCGGTTCAGCCAGATCTTCGTCATCGATCCAAGCTTCAAGTTGCTCGGCGCCATCGACCTCGACCAGATCCTGCGCACCAAGCGCACGACCAAGGTCGGAGACGTGATGCACGAGACGAGGCACGCCATTCCGGCCACCATGGACCAGGAAGAGGCGGCGCGGGACTTCGAGCAATACGATCTTCTGTCCGCCGCCGTCGTCGACGAGAACGAGCGGCTGGTCGGCGTGCTGACCATCGACGACGTCGTCGATGTCATCCAGCAGGAGGCCGAGGAAGATCTGCTGCGCATGGGCGGCGTCGGCGACGAAGAGTTGTCCGACAGCATTCTTTCGACCTCGCGCTCGCGCGTGCCCTGGCTGCTGGTCAACCTGTTGACGGCGTTCCTCGCGGCTGCGGTGATCGGGCTGTTCGACCGCACCATCGAGCACATCGTGGCGCTGGCCGTGCTGATGCCGATCGTGGCCGGCATGGGCGGCAATGCCGGTTCGCAGACCATGACCGTCACCGTGCGCGCGCTGGCGACCAGGGACCTCGACATCTACAATGCCGGCCGCATCATCCGCCGCGAAATGGGCGTGGGTTCCATCAACGGCATCATCTTCGCCGTGCTGATCGGCATCGTCGCGGCCGTCTGGTTCCGCGATCCCAATCTGGGCGGCATCATAGCGGCGGCGATGATCATCAACATGTTCGTGGCAGCCCTTGCCGGTATCCTGATCCCGCTATTGCTCGACCGGTTCAAGATCGACCCGGCGGTGGCGTCGGCGGTTTTCGTCACCACCGTCACCGACGTCGTTGGCTTCTTTGCCTTCCTGGGGCTGGCCACCTGGTGGTTCGCTATCCCTTGAGAAAGAGGCGTTGCGGGTTCAATTGACTTTTACGTAAATGTGGTGCGAGGCTTGCGCGGGGTTCCATGCCGAGTCCGGCTTGGAACGGGGTTGATCGGAATGCGTTGGAAATCCCGGGCGACCGGGCGTTTTCCGATGTTCCGACATTTGGAGCAAAGATGCGGGAATATTATTCGATCACCGAACTGACCCGCGAATTCGACGTGTCGACGCGGACGCTGCGCTTCTACGAGGATGAGGGGCTGGTGCAACCAGTCCGGCGGGGCCGCACAAGGCTGTTTCGCCCATCTGACCGGCATCTGATCCGCCAGATCATGCGCGGAAAACGGCTCGGCTTCTCGATCAACGAGATCCGCGAAATCATCCAGATGTACAAGGAACCACCCGGCGAGGTCGGTCAACTCAACCTGATGATCAAGCGCATCGAGGAAAAGCGCGAGGATTTGCGCCAGAAGCGGCGCGATCTCGAGGAGACGCTGGCGGAGCTCGACCAGGCTGAGGAGTCATGTGTTGAGCGGCTGGTGGAGCTGGGGGTTAATACCTGAGCGGACCCTCGAGCGTTTGCGCGCCCGTCGCAAACGTTCGCGATTAGCCGGAGCCCTTCCGCACTTCGTCATTCTAGGGCGAAGCAGGAGCGAAGCTCCCTCGCGGAGACCCTAGAATCCATTCCGTGACATCGGTCGTGGAGTGCAGCGGTAGCGAATTCTGGACCATAGCAACGCTCTGGAGTCGCGGCATGGATCCTCGGGTCTGTGCTGCGTCGCTACGCTCCTTGCTCCGCCCGTGGATGACGAAGAGACGGATGCGCCAGCTAATCGCCAAGGTATACATCCCTGCCACGTCGCCTCAGATCCACCGGCGCACCCGCTTCGTATAGTCGCGGTACTTCTTGCCGAATTTGGCGAACAGCACCTTCTCCTCGCTCTCGATGGCGACCTTCTGCGTTGCAAATGCCGCGATCAAAGCCAGCGGCAGGAACCATACGATCCCCGAGACGAAGGCGACGCCGATCAAAAGCAGCGTGTTGGCCAGATACATCGGGTTGCGCGTCACGCCGAACGGGCCGGACGTCACCAGATGATCCGGCACGCCATTGGGGTTCATCGTCGTTTTGGCCCGGATCATGGTGCGGATAGCGGTGAACCAGAGGGCTGCGACGGCAAACAGCACCACAAAGCCGGCGGCAAACAAAAGGTCGCCCAAGAGGTCGCCGATCCAGGGCAGGGGATAGAACAGGCCGAGCGCGATGCTGATGGCAATGGCGGCGATGTAGATCAGCGGCGGCCATGGGATCAGCCGTCGTCTCGGTAGATCGGGTTTTGCCAGCCCGGGTTTTGTGAGCTTGTCGGTCATTGTTGCCCTCCCTGCGTCATCGGACTCTCCTCCGTCCTTGCGGTGCAGATGCCGGCGAGTTCACCGAGATGCGCTTTGAACTCCGGGGTCTGGTCACCATTGTAGAGCCGGTCGAATGCCGCTTCGCTTTGCAGCGTGTCCAGCATGCACACACAATAGCTGGTGCAGAACTCCGTGTCGCGCTGCTGTTCGCAGGATACCTGGCATTCCTTGAGGAAGACTACTTCCCGTGTCTCGACCGGCGCCGGCGCGATCTGCGAGAACAGCCAGACGCAGCCGAACAGCAGCGGCTGGTGGATCAGATAGAAAGCCAGGCTGTGGCGGCCGATGAAGGTGAGCGGCCTGGTCCAGCTTCCTGATCCCAGCTTGGCCAGCCGCGCCAGCAGGCCGGTGGTGGACGCAAACTTTGCCGCGGCGATGCCGAGAAGCACGGCGCCGAACCAGGGAAACAGCGGCACGTAATCGTTGGAGCGCGGGTTGATCGCCGACAGGCCGACCCACCACAGCGCCGGATGATCGAAGGCTTCGGATCGGAAATAGATCGGCCCGGCGATCACCACCGCCGCCACGACAAGCGCCAGCAAGGACGGCAGCCGCAAGAACAAAAGGCCGAGCAGGCTGGCCAGCGCGATCTGATGCAGGATGCCGAAGAAGATGAAGCTGTCCGGCGTGATGAAGTACGTGACCGCCGATATAGCGGCGGCCGCGACGGCGACCATGGCAAAACGTTTCCAGAAGCCGGTCCAGCGGATCTGCCTGCCATGCGCGAGAAACAGGCTGACGCCGACCAGGAACAGGAAGGTCGAGGCGATGCAGCGCGCATAGATCTTCCACCAGCCGACGGCGGTGAGGCCGGGATCGGTGTAGTGGAAATTTTCGAGATCCCAGGTGAAGTGGTAGCTCGCCATGGCGATCAGCGCGATGCCGCGTACGACATCGATGGCGACGATGCGCTTCGGTTGATCTCGCTTCAGTTGATCTCCAGGGGGTGCGGTATGGATGCTCATGGTCTCGCGATCTGATTCAGCCCCAAAGACGACTATCACGGTTGCACCGGACAAAAGAAGGCCGCCCTCTACGCTCCGGGTCGCGCCGTGCGGCTGCATCGCGCGGCGCTTTAGGCCAGAGCCGGAAAGCCTTTGGCCGAATTCGCTTTTTGCCGGGAAGGGGTCGGTTTCCTGTTACCGGCGGAGGAAGCGCCAGCGCAGATTTGGGCTGCGAGTCTGATTTGGGGATCAAATGTCCACCCATGTGCGCCATCCGATCTGGCTGCCAGCCCTGCGTCCGGCGGATGCGCGCACCTTTGCCTCGCTCTATGCGGTCGAATCCTTCGCCCGTGCCACGGTGTCGAGCGTCATCCCGATCCAGGCTTATGAGATTCTGCACAACGAGCAGATCGTCTCGATCCTCTACACCATCGTGGCGCTGCTCGGCCTGTCGGTGACCTTGTTCATGCCGATGCTGATCCGCAGGTTTGACCGGCGCTGGGTCTATACCGCCGGCGCCTGCCTGCTGGCGATGGGCTCGCTGTTCTTCGTCACCCACACGCTTGCCGGGCAACTGGCAGGCATGCTGTGCCGCGTGATGGGGGCGAGCGCCCTGTCGATCACGCTCAACCTCTACATCATGGACCACATCCGCAAGACCGATTTCATGCAGGCCGAATCGCTGCGCATGGCGTGGTCGATGCTGGCCTGGACCGGCGGGCCGACACTCGGCATCTTCCTCTACACACGCTACGGCATCTATGCCGCGCATGGCGCGGTCGCGGTGTTTGCGTTGGCCTTGCTGGCGCTGTTCTGGACCTACAGGCTGGGCGACAACCGGTCGATCCGGCCGGGCAAGACACGGCCGGCCAATCCGCTGGCCAATATCGGCCGCTTCGTAGCACAACCCAGGCTCAGGCTGGCCTGGCTGATCGCCTTCGGCCGCTCCTGCTTCTGGACGACGTTCTTCGTCTACGGGCCGCTGTTCATGGTGATTACCGGCGAGGGCAAGCTTGCCGGCGGCCTGCTGGTTTCGGCCGGCAACGCGCTGTTGTTCATGGCGATCTTCTGGGGCAAAGCGGGAAAACGCTTCGGCGGCCGGCGCACCATGACCTTCGCCTATTTCGCGATGTCGGCGACGCTGCTTGCGGCGGCCGCGGTCGGCACTACCGCGCCGCTGCTTACGGGCTTTTTCCTGCTCTGCGGCGCCTTCTTCACCATCGCGCTCGATGCACTGGGCTCGACCGCCTTCATGCGCTCGGTGCGGTCCTATGAGCGGGCGCAGATGGCCGCGGTCTACCGCACCTATCTCGACTTTTCCGAGCTGACGCCGCCGCTGGTTTATTCGGTGGTGCTGGCGTTTTTCGGCCTCGGCTCGGTGTTCGTGACGCTGGGCATTCTGGCCGCGGTTTGCGGCTTTATCACCTGGCGCTATCTGCCGAAGTCGCTTTGATCAGGAGGCCGCATGCCGCTCGCGCACCCAGTTGTGGAAGCGATGCAGATCATACTCCTCCGGCATCAGCACGCCGGCCGCGTGACGCATCGAGCGCAGGCCTTTCTGGTTGACCTCGCAGATCGCGGCATCCTCCTCCAGCACCTGGGTACCGAAGGCGACGACATTGTCGATGTCGGTCTCGGCGAGCGCCTCGGGCGCGAACAGCCATTCGGCGGTGAGTTCGGCCTGTTCGGGACCGAGCGGCATCAGTCGCACCGTCCTGACATAATCGACATGGCCGACGATGAACATCGAGGGCAGGCTGGTGGCATAGGTCTGTCCGGCCGCACGCTCGGCTGGCGTCAGGCCCGGGAAGACCGGGCCATGGGCGTGTCCGTCGCGCGACCAGGTCTCGGCGCCGGCGCGCAGGCCACCCGAAAACTCCGGTGCGTCATTGTCGGCATGGCGGACCCAGTCGGGGTCGTCGTGCCGGCTCATCAGGCCGCGGCCGTATATCGGCACCAGCCGAGACAGGTCCTTGTGGACGCCTGGGCAATGCAGGCACTCGTTGAAGTTCTCCCAGAAGATTTTCCAGTTGCAGTTCATCACCTTGCGCAGGACATGGCCTGATACCAGCGTTTCCAGCGGCCAGTTGGCGAGGTCGCCGGATGCGGGATCGAAGGAGGTCTCGGCGGAGCCGGCCGTCGCCTGCTGAAGGTTCACAAAGACAAAGCCGCGCCACACCGACAGCGCCACCCGGTAGAGCGGATGATCTGCCTTGTCGAAACCATCTGGCAGCGATTTCGAGGGAACGCGCACGAGATCGCCGCGCAGCGAGTAGGACCAGGCATGGTAGGGGCAAGTGATGAGCCGCGCTTTCAGCCGGCCCTCGCTTTCCTGGCAAAGCTGCGAGCCGCGATGCCGGCAGGTGTTGTGGAAGGCGCGCAACTCGCCGGTGTCGTCGCGCAGCACGACGATTTCCTGCGTGCCGACGCGGAATGTCCTGAATGCCAAAGGCTGGGCAAGATCGGCCTCGCGGCAGACGAGCAGCCAGCTTTTGTACCAGATGGCCTCGAGATCGCGCTGGTAAGCCTCGCTATCCCAATAGGCCGATGACGGTAGCGTCGGTTCGGCCCGGCTCAGGCCGTTATAGGGGTCGCGCTCGCTCGGGTTGGGATGCATGGCTGGCTTCCTATGAAGCGTCAGCCGACACCCCGGCAAATCGTTTGTCAATCAGAGTGCCGCATTGCCGGTTGCAGGCGCGGCGCATAATCATGTCGTGGACATGGGACATTCGGAATTGGGGGGATTCGGACGTGGCCGCACGACAGATGTCGCTTACGCCGGAGCTGGTCGCGCGCTGCTGGCGCGAGATCAGGGACCCCGGGCCGGATCCGGACGCGATGCATCTCGATGAAGCCGACTATGACGCGCTGCTGGATGAATTGCAGGTCGAACTCCCGGACAGCGAACCGCTATGGCTGTTCGGCTATGGATCGCTGATCTGGAAACCGGAAATAGATTATGTCGAGGACCGCGTTGCCTTGGCGCGCGGCTGGCATCGGTCCTTTTGCATGAACATGACGCGCTGGCGCGGCACCAAGGACAGCCCCGGCCTGATGATGGCGCTGGACCGTGGCGGACAATGCAAGGGCGTCGCCTTTCGGCTGACCGACAATAACCGGCGCGAGCAGTTGGGCCGGCTTTTCCGGCGCGAAGTCACGCTGAAGCCGACAAGCTACCGGCCGCGCATGCTCAAGCTTGCAAGCGAGGCCGGACCGCTCAGGGCATTGGCCTTCGTCATCAACCGCAACGGCCTGACCTATTCAGGGCCGCTCGACGAGGGCAAGGTCGTCGAAAGGCTGGCAACGTCCTGCGGGCACTGGGGGTCGGGCGCCGACTATCTCTACAACACGGTGAAAAACCTTGAAGAGCGCGGCATTCACGATCGCCATCTGTGGCGGCTGCAGCGGCTGGTTGCCGAGCGGATCACCGCGTTGAACCCGTAACGCCGCATGGCGCATTCGCGCTGTTGGCCGGCGGAATTTGGTTTGCCGGATGCGGCCGTTTCAGCCTATAGTCATGCATGTCGTCGGTTCCGTTAGGGACCAAGAGGGAATGCGGTGAGGGCTGACTTGTTGCCCAATGCCGTGGCTGCCCCCGCAACTGTGTGCGGTAGTCCTCTCCAAGCCACTGGGGATTTTTTCTTCGGGAAGGTGGGGAAGGGCGCTGATCCGCGAGCCAGGAGACCTGCCGGCGACAGGGAACTGACTTCGATGCCCTCGGGTGGAGGGCGAAAGGACAAGATATGAATTCCGCTTCCGTCTCCCTCGGCGCTTCCGTCTCCTCGCAGTCGCGCTTCATGCAGCTCGTGCTTAGCGCGTTTCTGGGGATTTTCGTCGTCGGCGTTGTCGGTTTCTCGCACATCGATGCGGTCCACAATGCGGCGCACGACTATCGCCATTCGATGGCGTTTCCCTGCCACTGACGAGGATCTGACATCATGAACCTGTTTCGCAACGTCGTGTTCATCGCGGCGATCGCAGGGCTCGTGGCCGGTGTCGCTCTCGCCTGCATGCAGGCCTACGCCACCGTGCCGCTGATCCTCAAGGCGGAGGTCTACGAAAAGGCTGGTGGCGGCCACGAGCATCAGCATGCCGCGGTGCCCGCCGCCAACGCTACGGACACCAATGCCATGAGCACCGCCGCGCCGGCGGAAAATGCGGTGAGCAGCGCAACACCGGCTGAAGCAGCCGCGCCGGCGGAGGACGAAGGCTGGGCGCCGGCCGACGGCTTCGAGCGCTTCGCCTTCAGTGTCGTCGCCAATATCGTCACCGGCATCGGCTTCGCGCTGGTCCTGGTGGCGGTTTCCGAGTTCGCCGGTGGCATCGGCAGCTGGCGCCAGGGCGTGTTCTGGGGTCTGGCCGGCTTTGCCGTTTTCACGCTGGCGCCGGGACTCGGCCTGCCGCCGGAACTGCCGGCAATGCCGGCGGCCGATCTCATGCAGCGCCAGATCTGGTGGTGGGCAACGGTGATGGCAACGGCGATCGGTCTTGCCCTTATCACCTTCCGCACGTCGGCGCCCCTGACCGTGCTCGCCGTCGTCCTGATCGTCGCCCCGCATATTGTCGGCGCGCCGCAGCCTGACAGTTTTGTAACGCCGATCCCGGAGGGCCTGCATCATCAGTTCGTGGTGGCGGTGACGCTGACCAATCTGGTGTTCTGGGTGGTGCTCGGCGCGGTTGTCGGCATAGTGCGCGCGCGCTTCACCGGCACCGCGACCAGCCTGCGCGACACCTTTGCCTGATCGCAGTTTGACCTTCATCATCGGCGGTGCGCGCTCCGGCAAGAGCGTGCATGCCGAAAGTTTGGCGACGGCGTTGCCGCCGCCATGGGCTTATATCGCCACCGCGCAAGCCTATGACGGCGAAATGCGCGAGCGCATCGCGCAGCACCGCTCGCGCCGCGGCGAGGGATGGGCGACCATCGATGCCCCGCTTGATCTTGCAGGTGCGATCGAGGCATTGCCGGACAACCAGCCGGTGCTTGTCGACTGCCTGACGCTGTGGCTGACCAATCATATGCTGGCCGATCATGATCTGGAGGGGGAGTGCCGGCGGCTGGCCGATGTGCTTTCGCGGCCGCGCGGACCGTGGTTCGTGGTCTCCAACGAAGTCGGACAAGGCATTGTGCCCGACAATGCGCTGGCACGCCGGTTCCGCGATGCCGCCGGCCGGCTCAACCAGCAGATCGCGGTCGTAGCTGATATGGTGCTTCTGATGGTGGCGGGGCTGCCGCTCAAGGTGAAATGAGATGACCGATATCGACACAAAAGACGAAGAGCGCCATCGCGCCAAGATGGCCAAGCGCAAGGCGGTGCAGGACGCCGAGGTCGCGGAAAAGACGGTCGAGAAGGGGCTGCTGATCGTCAACACCGGACCCGGCAAGGGCAAGACCACGGCTGCCTTCGGGCTGGCGCTGCGCATGCTCGGCTATGGCAAGCGCGTCGGAATGGTCCAGTTCATCAAGGGCAAATGGCACACCGGCGAGAAGGATGCCTTCGCGGCGTTTGGCGACCGCGTCGTCTGGCACACGATGGGCGAGGGTTTCACCTGGGAGACGCAGGATCTGAAGCGCGACATTAAGGCGGCCGAAGCCGCCTGGGCCAAGGCGCTGGAACTGATCGCCGATCCCTCGATCAGCCTCGTCGTGCTGGACGAACTGAACATCGCGCTGCGTTACGACTATCTCGATCTCGACAGAGTGGTGGCGGCGCTGAAAGCGCGGCGCGAAGGTCTGCATGTCGTCGTCACCGGCCGCAACGCCAAGCCGGCGCTGGTCGAGGCGGCGGATCTGGTGACGGAGATGGGCGTGACCAAGCATCATTTTTCGGCCGGCGTTAAAGCACAGCAGGGGATTGAGTTTTGAGGGGCTATCCTCACCTTTTACCCTCCCCCTTGTGGGGAGGGTCGATCCGCGAAGCGGATCGGGGTGGGGGTTCTCGTAGTACGCAGTCCCCCACCCCGGCGCTTCGCGCCGACCCTCCCCACAAGGGGGAGGGTAAAGGAAGGCGACGGTAAGCTCTCAGAACGTCACCGCGATAAGCACCGCCGACAGCAACCCGAACAGCCCAATCAGCAGATAGTCCGCCACCTGGTACAATTTCAGCGCCTGCCTGATGTCCTGGCTTTCCGCCGCGCGCCTACCGCCTTCGCCCATATAGGCGTCCTCGATGATGACGCCGCCATAGCTGCGCGGGCCGGCGAGCGCCAGGCCGAGTGCGCCGGCCATTGCCGCTTCCGGCCAGCCGGCATTGGGCGAGCGGTGCTTTTTGGCGTCGCGCCGCACTGCTTGCCAGGCGTTGCGGGGATCGGCGCCGTCAACGAGAAAGGCGGCGGCAACGATCAGCAACGCGGTCAGCCGGGACGCCGGCAGGTTGATCCAGTCGTCGAAGAGTGCTGCCGCGCGGCCGAAGGCCTCGTGGTGCGGGGTGCGGTGGCCGATCATCGAATCGGCGGTGTTGGCGGCCTTGTAGGCCACGCCGCCGGCCAGACCGCAGACACCTGTCCAGAAGGCGGGCGCAACGATGCCGTCGGAGAAATTCTCGGCCAGGCTTTCGATGGCGGCGCGGCTGACGCCGGCATGGTCGAGCTTCTCTGGATCGCGACCGACGATGCGCGCAACCGCAATGCGGCCGAGCGCCAGCCCGCCGGTATCCAGCGAATCGGCCACCGCCTCGACATGTTCGGTAAGGCTCTTTTGCGACAGCAGCGACGAGGCCAGGATTGCCGTGATGATCATGCCGGCAGGAAAGAGCTGCCAGAGCAGGATTTGCACGATGAAGGCGATTGCCGCCGGCACCAGCACGATCACCAGCAGCGCCTGCACGCTGCGGCGGCGACGCAGCGCGTCGGAATCAGTGTCGCGGTTGAGCCTGAGGTCGAGAAAGGCTATCAGCCTGCCGAACCAGGTGACGGGATGGCCGACGGCACGGAACAGCCAGTCCGGGTAACCCAGGATGCGTTCGATGGCCAGCGACAGGAAAGCGATCAGGATCGACATGAAGCTTTCTGATGGAGCGATTACTGTGGTGGATCACGGTGGATCCCTTGGCCGGGCGAGGGCGCTCTTCCCTCACGCGCCACAACCTTTCGTCGATCTCTCGACAGGTATCAATCCGCACTCCTACCCGCTTTTCGAGCTGCCCGCCACCGCCCTGTCACGATTGCCGGAGGCCGCGCGCCTGTGTGAGCTGGCCAGGGTCGCGGCCGGCGCCTATGGCGCGCCTTCGGCCGAGAATGTGGCGGTCGCCCCGGGCACGCAGATCCTGCTGCCGCGCGTCGCCTCGCTGGTCAGCCCCGGCAAGGCGCTGGTGCTCGGGCCGACCTATGCCGAGCATGCCAGGGCCGCCGCGATTGCCGGCCATGCGGTGGCGGAGGTCGACGATTTCGAGGCGCTTGCGGGAGCCGAAATTGCCATCGTCGTCAATCCCAACAATCCCGACGGGCGCGTCGTGTCGCGGGAGAGGCTGCTTCGGCTTGCCGAGACATTGCGCGCCATAGGCGGTCTGCTGGTCGTCGACGAAGCCTTCATGGATGTCGGCCCGCACGCGGAAAGCCTGGCCGGCGATGTCGGGCGGGGCGGCATCGTCGTGCTGCGCTCGTTTGGCAAGTTCTTCGGTCTCGCCGGCCTGCGGCTCGGCTTCGCACTTTCCGATGCGGTGACGGTCGAAAGGCTTGAAACGCAATTCGGCCCTTGGGCGGTCGCCGGCCCAGCGCTCGAATACGGCATCCGCGCGCTTGCCGACAGCGGCTGGCAGGCCGGCATGCGGCGGCGGCTGGCGCAGGATGCGGCGCGGCTCGATGCACTGCTTTCGCGCTTTGGCGTTGCTGTCGCCGGCGGCACGACGCTGTTTCGCTATCTCCGGCTTGCCGATGCACCGGGGCTGTTTTCGACGCTCGGTGAGCGCGGCATATTGCTCAGGCATTTTTCCGAGCGTCCCCAGGTGCTCCGCGCGGGGCTGCCTGGAAGTCAGGAGGAATGGCAGCGGCTCGAATCGGCGCTTGCCGACTGGCACGCACGGCGCGACGATGGGTCGAAGGAGATCGCGCCATGATCCATATCTGTTCGCTGGCAAAGCTTGAGGAGACGGTGGCCAAAAGCGGCGCCGAGCGCGTGCTGTCGCTGCTCGCTGCCGGCACCGAGGTGACGCGGCCGGCCTCAATCGCGAGGGAAAACCACCTGCATCTGGTCATGCACGACATCGCGGTGGCGCAGGACGGCATGACCATGCCCGGCGAAGACCATGTGCGCAATCTGCTCGATTTCGCCCGGAAATGGGACCGCGCCAAACCCATGGTCGTCCATTGCTATGCCGGCATCAGCCGCTCGACCGCCTCGGCCTATATCATTGCGGCGGCGCTCGCCCCGAAGCGCGACGAAGTCGAACTTGCGCAGACATTGCGGAAGCTTTCGCCCTCGGCGACACCCAATCCACGGTTGATCGCCGTCGCGGATGCTCTGCTCTCACGACAAGGCCGCATGATCGAAGCGATCGAGGCGATCGGACGCGGCGCCGATGCTTTTGAGGGTACGCCTTTCGTGTTGAAGATCGACGGCTAAGGCGGCCCGCTATGCCAGCCAGTCGGCAAGCTTCGCCTTGCGCACATCCTTCAACAGGGTGATGAAGCCGTTGGCCTGATGCTCCGCCGTCAGTCGGCCTTTCTCGGCCGTGGCAATGCTGGCATCGCCGACCACGCCGTTGGGGTTGAGATCCCCAGCGATCCAGGCGAAAGCGTGCGTTCCGGTGTGGCGCAGCAGCGCAAATTCGGTTTCGGCGCGGGCGACCTTGGAGGCGAAATTGTCGGCCTTGGCCATGTCGACTAACTCCGGGCGAAAATGCAGCATCAACGAGGTCTCGACGTCGCCGCCATGGATGCCATGGCGGTCTTCCAGCTCGGTGTACATGCCGGCGGGGCGGCCGAAGCGCTGCCAGCTGGTCTTCACCGCCAGCATCCTCTCACGCACGCGCAGCTCGCGCGTGACGATGCCCATGATCTCTTCATTGCCGCCATGCGAGTTGACGACGATCAGTTTCCTTACGCCTGCGCGGGCAACGGACAGGCCAAGCTCGGTCCAGGCATCGACCAGGGTGGCCGCCGGCAGGGTGAGCGTGCCCGGCGCCTGCAGATGCTCGTTCGACTTGCCGACCGTTTGGACCGGCAGGATGCGGATGTCGAGATCGCCGGGCAGGCGGGCGATGACCGTCTCCAGCATGCCGTTCATGATCGAGGTATCGGTTGATACAGGCAGATGCGGGCCGTGCTGCTCGATCGCCGCCACCGGCAGCACGGCAATCGTCGCCTCCGGATCGATCGCGGCGTATTCGGTGGTCCGGTAGTCGCCCCACCAAACGCGTCTGTTTGCAACGGTCATGTCATGCCTCTTGACTGTGAGGGAGACCTAGCGCGCCAAACGTCGCCTGTCGATCACCCAGCCGCAATCGCCTCGACCTCGACCTTGAACTCCGGCCGCGCAAAGCCTGACACGATCATCAGCGTCGAGGCGGGCGCGGGGCTGGCAAACAAGCGGTCGCGGACGTCCATATAGGGCCGCAGAAAGGCGCGGTCGGTGACGTAGGCGTTTATGCGCACGATGTCGCCTAGCCCCAGCCCGGCTTCAGCCAGAATCGCCGCTATGTTTTGAAAGCAGAGCTCGGCCTGCGCGCCGGCATCCTCGGGGATCTGGTCGTCCGCCGTGATCGCGACCTGGCCGGAGCACAGAACCAGCCGCTTGCCTGGCGGCACCTCGACGCCGTGGCTGTAGCGGGCGAAAGGCGGCTTGATCGACTTCGGCGCGAGGTATCTGAACATGGCAATCTCCTGTCTGCGAGACCAGCCTAAGACGTGACCGATAGTACGTTCAAGATGTGGTGCATGGCACAAGGGCGATTGTGGACAGGCGTCCAAAAAATAGGCACGATGCCTCCCGCACAGCATGACCCGTCCGGTGTTGGCAGTGACTGCCGCGCAAGCAGGCGGCCCGGGCGGTGGCATGTGTCTTGCTTCTTGGATCAATGGTGTCGAGCCCGGCGCGTGACGCTCCGGAGCCAACAAAGGGTGGTGTCGATGTACGGAAAACAGAAGATTTCAGCGCTTGCGGTCGCGCTGCTTGGAGCCGGCACGTTCGGCGCGGCAGCAAACGAGAAGGTCACCTTCGGCACCAACTGGCTGGCCGAGCCCGAGCATGGCGGCTACTACCAGGCCGTCGCCGACGGCACCTACGCTGCATGTGGCCTCGACGTGACGATTTCGCAGGGAGGTCCGCAGGTCAGCGGGCGGCCGCTGCTGCTGGCCGGCAAGCTCGATTTCTACATGGGCGGCAATCTGCTGTCGGCTTTCGACGCCGTCCAGCAGGGCATCCCGATGCGCGTCGTCGCCGCCGATTTCCAGAAGGACCCTCAAGTCATCATGTCCCACCCGGGGCAGGGGCTGGACAAGTGGGAGGATTTGAAGAACGCCGACCAGTACATTCTCGGCGACGAGGGCGTCCAGACCTTCTTCCAGTGGATGGTCATCGAACTCGGTTTCGATGCCGCCAAGCGCGTGCCCTACACCTACAACACCGCTCCATTCCTGGCCAACAAGAAGTCGATCCAGCAGGGTTACGTCACCTCGGAACCTTTTGCGGTCAAGAAGGAAGGCGGCTTCGTGCCCAACCAGTTCCTGCTCGCCGACTATGGCTGGGACACCTATTCGACGACGATCGAGGTGATGCAGGACACGATCGACAAGCGGCCGGAGGTGGTCCAGTGCTTCGTCGATGGCTCGGCCAAGGGCTGGTACAACTACCTCTACGGCGACAACAAGGCCGCCAACGAGATGATCAAGAAAGACAATCCCGACATGAGCGACGAGCAGATTGCCTTCTCGATCGAGCAGATGAAGAAGTTCGGCCTGGCCGATTCCGGCGACACCGAAAAGCTCGGCATCGGCGCCATGAACGAAGACCGGATCAAGAGCTTCTATGACAAGATGGTCAAGGCCAAGGTCACGCCCGAGGGCATCGATATCAAGAAGGCCTATACGCTGGCCTTCATCAACAAAGGTGTCGGAATCGAGCTGAAGAAGTAATCGTGAAGCTGGAAAAGATGGCGCAGGCGCCCATGACGGCATCGGGTGAAGGCCCGATGCTGCTGACGCTGCGCCATGTCGGCAAGGTGTTTTCCAATGGCGTGACTGCATTGAGCGACGTCGATCTCGCCATCCGCGAGGGCGATTTTGTCAGCCTGCTCGGGCCGTCCGGCTGCGGCAAGTCGACGGCGTTGAGGCTGATCGCGGGCCTGTCGACGCCGACATCCGGTCAGCTCGACTGGGGCGGTTCGATCGACCGCGCCAATATCGGCTTCGTCTTCCAGGAACCGACGCTGCTGCCTTGGGCCGATGTCTTCGACAATGTCTGGCTGCCGCTCAGGCTGAAAGGCGTGTCGCGTGCCAAGGCGGCGCCGGTGGTGACGGAGATGCTGGAGCGGGTGCACCTGACCGGTTTCGAAAACGCCGTGCCGCGCGAGCTTTCCGGCGGGATGAAGATGCGCGTCTCGATCGCACGCGCGATGGTGACGAAGCCGCGCATTCTGTTGATGGACGAGCCGTTCGCCGCCCTCGACGAGATCACCCGCTTCAAGCTCAACAACGACCTTCTGGAGCTGTGGCAGGACGAGCGCTTCACCGTCGTCTTCGTCACCCACAGCGTCTTCGAAAGCGTGTTCCTGTCCAACCGCGTCGTCGTCATGGCGGCGCGGCCGGGCCGCGTCCATGCCGAGCTTGCCATCGACGCCTCCTATCCGCGAGACGAGGTTTTCCGCACTTCGCCCGACTATGCCGCGCTCTGCCGCCAGGCCTCGGACATCCTGGTCAACGCCATCAACACATCAGCCGGACCGCACCATGACGGCCATTGACCAGAATGCCGCAACGCTCGACGCGGAAGAGGCGGGCCGCGTACGCCAGGAGCGGCTGGAGCGGATCGGCCGGTGGGTCTTGCCTTTGGCGATCATGATCCTGGCGATCTGGCTGTGGGACCGCATTTGCGTGTGGAACGCGATCCCGCAATATATCCTGCCGCGCCCCGGCGTGGTGCTGTGGACGCTCTATAGCGATGCGGGGCTCCTGTTCTCCGCGCTGCTGGTCACGTTGCGCATAACCTTTCTCAGCCTGCTGCTCGCGGTCGTCGGCGGCGTCGGACTGGCGGTGCTGTTTGCGCAATCGAAATGGGTGGAGATGTCGTTCTTTCCCTTCGCCATCGTGCTGCAGGTAACACCGATCGTGGCGGTCTTCCCGCTCATCAACATCTATGTGGACAACCAGACGGTGAAGCTTTTGCTTTGCGCCTGGATCGTCGCGTTCTTCCCGATCCTGTCCAACACCACGCTCGGCCTCAATTCGGTCGACCGCAATCTGCGCGACATGTTCAAGCTCAACGGCGCGACGCGCTGGCAGCAATTGCGCTATCTCAGACTGCCGGCGGCCATGCCGTATTTTCTAGGAGGCTTGAAGATAGCCGGCGGCCTGTCGCTGATCGGCGCCGTGGTGGCCGAGTTCGTCGCCGGCGCGCAGGGGCAGTCGTCGGGGCTGGCGTCGCGCATCATCGAGGCCGGCTACCGCCTCAACGCGCCAAGGCTGTTCGCGGCGCTGATCCTGATCTCGCTCACCGGCATATTGATCTTCCTGGTGCTGTCGCTGGTGTCGCATCTCATCCTGCGCCGCTGGCACGAGAGCGCGCTGAAGCAGGAGCGGTAGGGGGTTGGGTGACGTGATTGAGATGCTGGCGCGAAACACCCCCCTCTGGCCTGCCGGCCATCTCCCCCTCAAGGGGGGAGATTGGACGTCATCCGGGATTTCGCCAATTATCGACGTTGGAAGACGGGTGCTGTCGGAAAAGCTGCCAATCTCCCCCCTTGAGGGGGAGATGCCCGGCAGGGCAGAGGGGGCGGTCCTTGATACCGACCTCTGGCTCGTACCATCTCACAAACGTCCGCCTTCACCGGTCGCTGACATCAGGCCTTGCCGCCACTTACGACAGCGACGGCTTCGCCCTGGCCGACATAACGGTCGCCGATGGCAAGACCTCAGCCATCGCCGCGCACAAGAAATCAAAAGCGCCAGCCACCGCCATCGACCTTGCCGGCCGCATCGTGCTGCCGTGCTTCGTCGACTGCCACACCCACATCGACAAGGGCCATATCTGGCCGCGCAAACCCAATCCCGACGGCAGTTTCATGGGCGCGCTCAATGCCACCGGCGCCGACCGTGCAGCGCGCTGGAGCGCCGAGGACGTGGCGCGGCGCATGGATTTCTCGCTGCGCTCGGCCTACGCGCACGGCACCAAGGCGCTGCGCACGCATCTCGACAGCGTGCCGCCACAGGAGGAAATCTCCTGGCCGGTGTTCGAGGCGATGCGGGAGAAATGGCGCGGCCGCATCGAATTGCAGGCAGCCTGCCTGCTCGGCATCGAAGGCGTGCGCGACAGAAAGTGGTTCGAGAGGCTGGCCAAGCGCGTGGCTGCGGCCAAGGGCGTGCTCGGCGTCGTCACCTATATGGTGCCGGATCTCGAAGAGCTTCTCGACAAGGTGTTCGCCGAGGCGAACAGGCACGGGCTCGATCTCGATTTCCACGCCGACGAGACCGACGACATCGCGGCGATATCGCTGAAGAAGATCGCCGAGGCGGCACTGTGGAACGGTTTTGAGGGCAACATGCTGGTGGGACATTGCTGCTCGCTGGCGCGCCAGCCGGATCTCGACGTGCTGGATACACTCGACAAGGTGGCCAAGGCGCGGCTGGCGGTGGTGTCGCTGCCAATGTGCAATCTCTATCTGCAGGACCGGCGTGCCGACCAGACCACGCCACGCTGGCGCGGCGTGACGCTGCTGCACGAGATGAAGGCGAGGGGCATCCCGGTCGCGGTCGCCTCCGACAACACCCGCGATCCGTTCTATGCCTATGGCGATCTCGACATGCTGGAGGTCTACCGCATGGCGACGCGCATCCTGCATTTCGATCATCCGGTCGGCGACTGGCCGCAGACGGTGGCGGCGACGCCGGCCAAGGTGATGCGGCTCGACGGTGTCGGGACACTGGCAGCAGGTGGCAGCGCCGATTTCATCGTCTTCAAAGGGCGGAGCTGGACGGAATTGCTGTCGCGGCCCGAATCGGATCGCATCGTCGTGCGCAACGGCCGAGCGATCGACAGGCAATTGCCCGACTATGCCGAGCTCGACGAACTGATGGTGGAATGATGGATGTTTCGGCGCTCAAACGCGATCTCGACGGGATAAAGCTCGACGACAATCCGGCCATCGTCCAGCAGAAGAGCCGCGACTTCTACTGGTACAGCCCGGTGCTGAAGCAGCAGCTCGACCACGTCACCGGCGACCTGATCGTGACGCCCAGGAACGAGGCCGAACTGATCCGCGTGCTTGCCGCTTGCCACCGTCATGGCGTTCCGGTGACGCCGCGCGGCAGCGGCACCGGCAATTACGGCCAGGCGATGCCGCTGTCGGGCGGCGTGGTTTTGAACCTCGCCGAGATGAACGAGATCAAGGCCATAGCGCCGGGCCGCGTCGTCACCGGGCCGGGCGCGATCCTCGCCGACATCGACAGAGCGACGCGCGCGCATTCCGGGCAGGAACTGCGGCTGTCGCCGTCGACCTACAACACCGCCTCGATCGGCGGCTTCATCGCCGGCGGCTCGGGCGGCGTTGGCTCGATCAATTTCGGCGGTCTGCGTGATTTCGGCAATGTGCTGCGCCTGCGCGTCGTCACTATGGAGGCGGAGCCGAAGGCGCTCGAACTCGCCGGCGAGGACCTGCACAAGGTCACCCACGCCTATGGCACCAACGGCATCATCACCGAGGTCGAGATGCCGCTGACTGCAGCCTATGAATGGACCGACGTGATCGTCGGCTTCGACGCTTTCATGCCGGCAGCCCGCTACGGCAACGCGCTGGCACGCCAGGACGGCATCCTGACCAAGCTGATCACGCCGATCGCCGCGCCCGTGCCGCAGCTCTATTTCAAGCGCCACCAGAAGTTCTTCCGGGACGGGCAAAGCATCTGCGTCGTCATGGTTGCCCGGCATGGGCTAGACGCGTTCCTCGCCTTCACCCGCCGCGCCGGCGGCGAAGTCATCTTCAATGCGGCGACGGCAACGGACGAAGAGAAAAAGGGCCTGCCGCCGGGCTTCGAACTGGCGTGGAACCACACCACGCTCAGGGCACTGCGGGTCGATCCCGCGATCACCTATCTGCAATCGCTCTATCCGTTTCCCAACCAGCTGGCGCTGGTGGAGAAGATGGACGCGATGTTTCCGAACGAGGTCTTTTCGCATCTCGAATTCGTGCGCCTCGACGGCAACATCACCTGCTTCGGCCTGCCGCTGGTGAAATTCACCACCGAGGCGCGGCTCAACGAAATCATCCGGCTGCATGAGGAGAATGGCTGCCCGATCTTCAACCCGCACCGCTACACGCTGGAAGAGGGCGGCATGAAGCAGACGGATGAAATCCAGCTCGCCTTCAAGCGCGAGACCGATCCGCAAGGCCTGCTCAATCCCGGCAAGATGATCGCCTGGGAAAATCCGGATTACGACTATCGCTCGGGCCGGACTTTTTTGTTCAAGGGGTTGCAGAAAGCAGAATGAGCAGAGGTTTGAGCTTGAGCACCCCCCTCTGTCCTGCCGGCGCAGGCCCTACGCTGCCGCTTCGGGCGTTCGTCGTTTGGAAAGCCAAGCAATTGGCTTCCCATCGGCTTCGCCGACCACTTCTCACCCCCCTCAAGGGGGGAGATTATTCGCTCCGCCGCTTTAGCCTATCTACAACGTCGAAAGGAAAGGCGCGGCGCAGAAGCTGCCAATCTCCCCCTTGAGGGGGAGATGCCCGGCAGGGCAGAGGGGGGTGCCTCGCGCCGACCCCAGCAATTTCCCATGAAAGTCCTCGTCCTCTACGCACACCCGGTGGAGACCAGCTTCAATGCAGGTCTGCACCGCACGATCGTCGAGCGGCTGACGGCCGCCGGCCATGAGGTCGACGATTGCGATCTCTATGCAGAGGATTTCGACCCCAGGCTGACGCGCGGGGAGAGGCTGGATTATCATAACCAACGCAGCCCTGCGGACCCGGCCGCGCCCTATGTCGAGCGGCTGCTCAAGGCCGAGGCGCTGGTGCTGTCATATCCCGTCTGGAACTACGGCTTCCCGGCCATCCTGAAAGGCTTTTTCGACCGCGTGTTTCTGCCCGGCGTGTCGTTCAAATTGGTCGACGGCAAGGCGCAGCCTTCGCTCCACAACATCCGCAAGCTGACCGCCGTCACCACCTATGGCGGCAGCCGCTTCCGCGCCATGCTGATGGGCGATCCGCCACGCAGATTGGTCAAGCGGATGCTGCGCGCGACGATCAGGCCCGGCGCCTCGGTGTCCTACCTCGCGCATTATTCGATGAACCTGTCGACCGACGAGACGCGGGCAGCCTTCATGGCCAAGGTCGCGGCCGGGATGGATGAATTCTGATGCGCGTGCTGGTGGTCTATTGCCATCCGGTGCCCGAAAGCTTTTGCGCCGCCATCAGAGATGCCGCAGTCGATGTGCTGAAGGCACGCGGCTGGGAGGTGCGGCTGCTCGACCTCTATGCGGAGAAATTCGATCCGGTGATGGGCTGCGAAGAGCGACGCGCCTACAATGAGCGGGCGCCGGAGGATCCGGCCCTAAAACCGCATTTCGAGCATCTCGCCTGGGCTGAGGCGATCCTGTTCATCTATCCGACCTGGTGGTACGGGCTGCCGGCCATGCTGAAGGGCTGGCTCGACCGGGTCTGGGCGACCGATGTCGCCTTCAAGCTGGGCAAGGGGCGCATCACGTCGCTGATGACACATGTCACCAGGGTCGGCGTCATTACCACCTGCGGCGCGCCGACCTGGTGGAGCGTCGTCGTCGGCCAGCCCGGCCGCAAGACCTTGCTGCGCGGTATGCGCGCGCTGTGCGCCCGCCGCTGTCGGACGTTTTTCCTGGCGCACTACCTGATGGACGCCTCCACGCCAAGGACGAGGGCGGCGTTTCTGGTGAAGGTGCGGGCGAAGCTGGAGCGGTTTTGAGCTTCTTTACCCTCCCCTTGTGGGGAGGGTCGCGCAGCAAATGCCGCAAGGCGGCTTTTCCGAAGCGGGGTGGGGGGTCTCGTAGGGCGCACCCCCCCACCCCGTCTCGCAATCGCCGCTTCGCTCCGACTGCGAGCCGACCCTCCCCACAAGGGGAGGGTAAAAAGGTGCTACATCCTCGTCCGTTCCGCCTTGGGATCGTACATCGGCTTCAGCGATGCTTCCGCCGCAAAACGCTCGCCGGCGATCTCGATCTCATAGGACGAGGCCAGCACATCCGCCTCGCTCTCGCCCTGGCAGGGCACATAGCCCAGCCCGATCGCGCCGCCGAGATGGTGGCCGTAATTCCCCGATGTGATCGGGCCGACGATCTTGCCGTCGCGAAGGATCGCCTCGTTGTGGAAGAGCAGAGGCTGCGGGTCCTTCAGCCGGAACTGCACCAGCCGGCGCGACAGGCCGGCTTCTTTTTTCTTCAGCACCGCATCGCGGCCGATGAACTCGCCATTGGCGGTTTTGACCGCAAAGCCGAGGCCGGCCTCCAGCACATTGTCCTCGTCGGTGATGTCGTGGCCGAAATGCCGAAACGCCTTTTCGATGCGACAGGAATCGAGCGTATGCAGGCCGCAAAGTTTCAGGCCGACATCCGCCCCCGCCTCATCGATCGCCTCGAAAACATGGGCAGCCTGGTCGGTAGAGACATAAAGCTCCCAGCCGAGTTCGCCGACATAGGTGACGCGGTGGGCGCGGGCGAGGCCCATGCCGATCTCGATCTGCTGGAAGGTGCCGAACGGATTGTTCTCGTTGGAGAAATCGTTAGGGCTGACTTTCTGGATCAGCTTTCGCGCATCCGGACCCATCAGGCAGAGCACGCTTTCTGCCGCCGTCACATCGGTGATGACAACGAATTCCTCGCCGACATGCCGCCGCAGCCAGGCGAGATCGCGTTGCAACGTCGCGCCCGGTACGACGAGGAAATAGGCCGTGTCCGACAGCCGCGACACGGTAAGATCGCTCTCGATGCCGCCGCGCTGGTTGAGCATCTGGGTGTAGACGATCTTGCCCGGCGCCACGTCCATGTCGTTGGCGCAGAGCCTTTGCAGGAACGCGCAGGCATCGCGGCCCTCGACACGGATCTTGCCGAACGAGGTCATGTCGAACAGGCCGACCTTGTTGCGGACCGCCAGGTGCTCCTCGCGCTGATTGTCGAACCAGTTCTGCCGCTTCCAGGAATAGCGGTATTCGCGCTCCTGTCCCTCTCGCGCAAACCAGTTGGCGCGCTCCCAGCCGGCGACTTCGCCGAACACGGCGCCGCGCGCCTTCAGCTGTTCGTGCAGGGGCGAGCGCCTGACATTTCTGGACGTCGCCATCTGCCGGTAGGGGAAGTGATCCGCATAGAGCAGGCCGAGTGTTTCGGAGACACGCTCCTTGAGATACCTACGGTTCTTCTGGAACGGCTGGGCGCGGCGGATGTCGACTTCCCAGAGGTCGAAGGGCGCTTCGCCGTCATTGATCCACTGCGCCAGCGCCATGCCGGCGCCGCCGGACGAGACGATGCCGATGGAATTGTAGCCGGTCGCCATCCAGTAGCCCGACAGCTCCGGGGCCTCGCCGAGATAGTAGCGGTCGTCGGGGGTAAAGCTTTCGGGGCCGTTGAAGAAGGTGTGAATGCCGGCGGTTGCCAGCATCGGCATGCGGTTGACGCCCATTTCGAGGATCGGCTCGAAATGCTCCATGTCCTCCGGCAACTGGTCGAAGCAGAAATCCTCGCTTATGCCGTCCATGCCCCAGGGCTTGGCCACCGGCTCGAAGGCGCCGAGCATCATCTTGCCGGCGTCTTCCTTGTAGTAGGCGCATTCATCGGGAACGCGCAGCACCGGTAGACGACCGAGTCCGGAGATCGGCTCGGTGACGAGATAAAAATGTTCGCAGGCATGCAGCGGGATGGTGACGCCGTTCTGGGCGCCGAGCTCGCGCGCCCACATGCCGGCGCAGTTGACGACGATGTCGGCCTCGATCGTTCCCTGATCCTCGCCTTGCGCCCACGACACACCGGTGACGCGACCGGCCTTGGTATGGACCTTGGTGACCTTCACATTCTCGACGATGGCGGCGCCACGCTGGCGGGCGCCCTTGGCCAGCGCCATGGCGATGTTGGCGGGATCGCACTGGCCGTCGAGCGGCAGATGCACGGCGCCGACCACGTCGGACACGTTGAGATGCGGGTACATTGCCTTGACTTCGTTCGGCGAAATCTCGCGCACATCGACATCGAAGGCGCGGGCGAGCGAGGCCTGCCGGTAAATCTCGTGCTTGCGCTCCTCGGTCAGCGCCACGGTGATCGAGCCGACCTGGCGCATGCCGGTGCCGACTTCCGTTTCGGCTTCCAGCTTGACGTAGAGGTCGGCCGAATATTTCGCCAGCCGCGTCATGTTCTGCGAGCCGCGCAGCTGGCCGATCAGGCCGGCGGCGTGCCAGGTCGTTCCCGAGGTCAGCTGCTTGCGTTCCAGCAGCACGATGTCGGTCCAGCCGAGCTTGGCCAGGTGGTAGGCGACCGAACAGCCGGAGACACCGCCGCCGATAATAACCGCGCGGGCGTTGGTGGGAATGCTTCTGGTCATGCGGCCTCGCGGCGATAGCCGGATGCGAAGCGGCGCAGGCGTTTTGCGGCTTCCTGAAGCACCGGTTCCGGTTGGCAGAGGCTGATGCGGATGTGGCCGGCAGCGGCCTTGCCGAAGCTGGAACCCGGCATGACGCCGACACTCTCCTGGTCGAGAAAGGCCCAGGCGAATTTCTCGTCGTCGGGCTCGACGGCGGAGATGTCGAGCATGACATACATGCCGCCCTCCGAGCCGTGCACGCTGATATTGTTCATGCCGCGCACGGCGTCGAGCAGGACGGTGCGGCGCGCCGCATAGCGTTCGGCGATCTCTTTCACGCCATAGCGGTTCTCCAGCGCCTCGGCGCAGGCGATCGAGATGAAGGCCGGCAGGCCGTAGGTCGTCACCAGATTGAGATTGGTCAACAGCGTGATCATCTGCGTCGGGCCGGTCAGCCAGCCCATGCGCCAGCCGGTCATGCCATGGCTCTTGGACATCGAATTGATGACCAGCGTGCGCTCGGCCATGCCGGGCAGGCCGCGCGGCGAGATGTGCTCGCCGCCGCCGAGCGTCCAGTAGACCTCGTCCGACAGCAGCCAGAGATCGTGCTCGCGGCAGATCTCGGCCAGCTCTTCCAGACGTTCACGCGAATAGACGGCGCCGGTCGGGTTGTTCGGCGTGTTGATCAAAATGGCGCGCGTGTTGGGCTTGAGCGCCGCGCGGATCATCTCGGCGTGCGGCTGGAAACCGTCCTCGGCCGGCGTCTCGACGACGGTGAAGCTGGCGCCGGCGGCGCTGAACGTGTTGGGATAAGTCGCGTAGTAGGGCGCCACCACGATAGCGTGGTCGCCCTGGTCGAGAACGGCCTGCACGGCCGCGTAAAGGGCAGCCTGGCCGCCCGGCGTGGCGATGACTTGGTCAGGTGCCGTCTCGACCCCGGTGCAAGCGGTCGAGGCCGCCGCCATCGCCCTGCGCAGGCGCGGAACGCCGGGAAGCGGGGTGTAGTGGTGGTTGCTGCCGCGAACCGCCGTCACGCAGGCTTCGATCGTCTGGCTCGGCGTATCGAAATCATGGTCGCCGACCGACAGCATGATGATGTCCTGGCCGGCCTCCTTGCGGGCCCATGCCTCGGTGTGGACCTCCCAGCCATCCTTGCCCGAAGGCACGATGCCGGAAATGCGCGATGAGGGTCTGGGCATCAGGATACTCCCGAGATTTCGTGGCCGGCCTGTTCGAGCTGATCGCGCAACGCGGCGATGTGGGCAGGGCCGACTTCGCAGCAGCCGCCGACGATGGTGGCGCCAGCGGCGACCCAGCCGAGCGCCTGGTCGGCATAGGCATCCGGATCAAGGTCGTGGCGTGCGTGCAGCACTTCGACCGTTCCGCCATGCTTGAGCGCTTCGACAGAGGTGAAGCCATTGGCATAGGCGCCGACCGGGCCGCCGAGAGCAATCAATTCGGGCAGTGCCGCGGCGATCGCTTCTGGCCGGCAGCAATTCACCAGGCGCGCTGCAACCGTCAGGCCGTCGAGGGCGTCCGCCGCTGCCGCTATTGTTTCGCCGCTGCGCAGCTGCGGCGCGCCGTGATCGGCGAGCGTCCAAGACACCCAGACAGGTTTGCCGCTTTCCGACGCAGCGGTAACGGCCGCACGGCCTTCGTCGGCTGAGGCCATGGTCTCGCACAGGAACAGGTCGACGCCGTCGGTCTGCTCGGCGACGATGCGGCGATAGATGTCCAGCGTCTCCTCGAACGATATGGTCAGCGCTGGCGCATAGCTGCCGAACAGCGGTGACAGGCAGCCGGCGATCGCTGCATCGCCTGCCTCCTCGCGTGCCTGTCTTGCCAATTCGATGCCGCGCTTCTGCAAGGGCTTGAAGAGGTCTTCTGCTCCTTCCCGCGCGAGCCGCTCCGGCGTTGCCGAATAGGTGTTGATGGTGATGACGCGAGCGCCGGCCCGGATGAATTCGGCATGCAGGTCACGCACCAGATCCGGCTCGTCGATCAGCACCCTGGCCGACCAGAGCGGCGTCGGCTCGGAGCTGCTGCGGCGGACCAGTTCCTGGCCCATGCCGCCATCGGTGAGAATGACTTTCTTCATGCTCTCAGTCTTTCGTTTTTCGGATCCCACAGCGGCTCGTCTTTCTGCACGACCGCCCTGAAACGATCGCCAAAAATTTCAATCTCGATCGCGGTATCGGGTTCAGCCAGGTCGGCGCGCAGCATGCCGAGCGCGATCGATTTGTCGATGCGATGCCCCCAGCCGCCGGACGTCGTCTCGCCGACGATCTTGCCGTCATGCCAGAGCGTCGACACGGACGGCGCGTCGCAATCGCCTGGGTTTTCGACCACCAGCGTGACGAAGCGCTTCTTCACGCCTTGCTGCTTTTCGTTCTGCAGGGCTGCCTTGCCGCGGAAGTCGGGCTTGTCCCATTTGACGAAGCGCTCGAGCCCGCCCTGCAGGACCGTATAGTCGGTCGACAGGTCGCCCTTCCAGGTCCGGTAGCCCTTTTCGAGGCGCAGCGAATCCAGCGCATACATGCCGAACGGTTTCAGACCGTGTTTTTGTCCCGCCGTCCAGACGGCGTCGAAGATGGCGGCGGTGTCTCCCACCTTGGTGTGGATTTCCCAGCCGAGTTCGCCGGCGAAGGATACCCGCACCAGCTTCGCCCAGCGGCCGGCTATGGTGGTTTCCTGATGCGTCAGCCAGGGCAGCGAGAGATCCGCGCCACAGACCTCGGCCAGGATCTTGCGCGAATTGGGGCCGGCGAGGATTTGCGTCGAATAGTCTTCGGTCCTGTCGGTGAGGGTGAAAGCTGCGTCCTTCGGCAGGCGCGACTTCAGCCATTCGAAATCGTGCCACTGCGCTACCGCCGCGGTGATCAGAGTCATCTGCTCTTCGCCATGGCGCACCACCGACATCTCGGTGACGATGCGGCCTTTGTCGTCGGCGAAATAGGCGAGGCCGATTCGGCCGGGCTTGGGCACCAGGCCGGTGACCTGCAGCGCCAGCCATTCGGCTGCACCAGGACCTTCGAGGTTGAAGCGCGAGAAGCCGGGCAGGTCCAGAATGCCGGCGGCGTCGCGCACCGCCAGGCATTCTTCGCGCACGCGGTGCTGCCACGGCCCGTCGCGGCGGAAGGTGAGTGTTGCTTCTTCCGACGTGTCGTCACCGGGTTGCGCATACCAGGTGGCACGCTCCCAGCCATTATAGGCGTCGAACTGGGCGCCGAGTGCCTTGATGCGATCGTGGATCGGCGACAGCTTGCGGTCGCGCCCGGCCGGCCAGGCATGCCGCGGAAACTGGATGGCGTATTCGTTGCCGTAGATCTCCATGCCCTTGGCGACGCTATAGTCGGGGGCGGCCGCAAAGCTGGTGAAACGGCGCGGATCGCAAGACCACATGTCCCATTCGGTCTGGCCCTGCGTCACCCATTCGGCCAGCACCTTGCCGGCGCCGCCGCCCTGGGCGATGCCGAAGGTGAAGACACAGGCCTCGAACGCGTTGGGAACGCCGGGCATCGGACCGATCAGCGGATTGCCGTCCGGCGCGTAAGGGATCGGCCCGTTGATCACCTTGGACAGGCCGGCAGTGCCGAGAATCGGCACGCGGGCGACGGCATCGGCAAGGTAGTGCTCGAGACGGTCGAGATCGTCGGGGAAGAGCTGGAAGGAAAAATCCTCCGGCATCGGGTCGTTGTGGGTTGCCCAATGCGCGCGGCAATTGCGCTCATAGGGGCCGAGATTCATGCCGTTCTTTTCCTGGCGCAGATAGTAGGAGGTGTCGACGTCGCGCAGCAGCGGCAGCTTCTTGCCCTGCTCCTTCGACCACGCCACCAGTTCGGGGATCTCCTCGAACAAGATGTACTGGTGGCTCATCACCATCATCGGCACGTCGCGGCCGAACATTTTGCCGACTTCGGCGGCACGGTAGCCGGCGGCGTTGACGACGATTTGGCAGCGGATTTCGCCTTGCGGCGTCTCGACCACCCATTCGTCGTTGTCGCGACGCACGCCTGACACCGGGCAGAAGCGGACGATCCTGGCGCCCATGTCGCGTGCGCCCTTGGCCAGCGCCTGCGTCAGCTGCGCCGGATCGATGTCGCCGTCGTTCGGATCGTAGAGCGCGCCTTTCAATTCATGCGTCTCGATGAAGGGATAGCGGCGCTTGATCTCGTCGGGGCCGACAATGTCGATGTCCATGCCCTGGTAGCGGCCCATGCCCTTGGCGCGCTGGAACTCCTGCATGCGCTCCTTGGTGTGGGCGAGGCGGAGCGAGCCGGTAACGTGGTAGTTCATGGGATAGTCGACCGCGTCGGCGAGACCGCGATAAAGCTCGGTCGAATAGCGCTGCATGTTCATCAGCGACCAGGACGACGAGAAGGTCGGCACGTTGCCGGCGGCATGCCAGGTCGAGCCCGATGTCAGCTCGTTCTTTTCAAGCAGCACGCAATCGGTCCAGCCGGCCTTGCAAAGGTGATAGAGCGAGGAGGTGCCGACGACACCGCCTCCGATGATCACCACGCGTGCCGTGGTCGGCAAACCGGCCATATTAGAAACCCCTCGTTCAGTAGACAGGCGGCGAAACCACCCAGATGATCACGGCCGGCTCGGTGCCGGGATTGCGCCAGCGGTACGGCTTGCGCTCGAAGCGGAAGGAATCGCCTTCGCCGAGCCGGTGCCAGACGCCGGCGATCTCGATCTCGAAAATGCCAGAGGCGATGTAGCCGGCTTCCTCGGTCGGCCGCAGCTGCTCGCTCTTCATCTCGGCGCCCGGCGCGAAGATCGAACGCACCATCTCGAAACTACCGCCGAGATCGGGCGACAGAAGCTCCTCCACCAGGCCGGATTCGCTTGTGCCAAGCGTGCGCCGGCTGCCGGCGCGCACGACAACGCCGCGCTCCTTTTCGATCGGCACGTCGTGGCTGAAGAACAGGCTGAGCGGCACGCCGAATAAATCGGCGAAGGCCCTGAGGTCGCCGAGCGAAGGAATCGACAGGCCGCGCTCGACCTGGCTGACCCAGCCGACAGAGCGGCCAAGCTTCAGCGCGATCTCAGCAAGCGTCAGCCCACGCGCCTTGCGGAGCGCACGGATGTCGCTCGCCAGCAGGCGCTCGTCGGGTCCCTGCAATGTTTTGGGGATAGCTGGGGGCAAAAACGCTCACTTGATGAAACTCTGGAAATGAATTTCATGAGAGCTCATGTCCGTGAAAAAATCAAGCGAATTTTCATGGACACACAAGATTTGCTTGCGCCATTTTGGCAGTTCATGCAAAGGCTCTGCCACGAGCGGCGGGTGTGGGAATGCGGGTCGGCGACCAAGGATTGAAATCTGCGCAAGGTCTTCTCCGATAGCCGGTTCGGCTTTCGAAGTGTGCGCAAAGGGACGGCCCATGCTGGAAAAAAACGGCCTGGCAGCGCATAACGCGGCTGTTGTCGACGAGGCGATCATCTCGCGCCGTTCAGTGCGTGCCTTCCTGCCCGACATGGTCGATGACGAGACGATCCGAGCCATTCTTGGCGTCGCCGCGCGCGCGCCTTCGGGCACCAATATGCAGCCTTGGCGGGTCTATGTCGTCAAGGGCGAGGTCAAGCAGCAGATCACCGATGCCATCCTGAATTCCGGTATCCGCGCCGAAAAGGCCGATTGGGACGAGTATCGCTATTATCCCACCCAGTTCTTCGAGCCGTATCTCACCCGCCGCCGCGCCAACGGTTTCGGGCTCTATGGGGCACTCGGCATCGGCCGCCGCGAGGTCGACAAGATGCGCGCCCAGCACGACCGCAACTTCGTCTTCTTCGACGCGCCGGTCGGCATGATCTTCACCATCGACCGGCGGCTGAACCAGGGCTCGTGGATCGACTACGGAATGTTCCTGCAGAACATCATGGTGGCGGCGCGAGGCAGGGGCCTGCACACCTGCCCGCAGGCCGCCTTCGCGCCCTATCACCGGCAGATCCGGCCGGTGCTCAACATCCCCGACGAGGAGATCGTCGTCTGCGGCATGGCGCTCGGCCTTGAGGATACGTCGAAACCCGAAAACGACTTCCGCACCGACCGCGTGCCGCTGGAAGAGTGGGTGACGTTCAGCGGCTAGGCCTCGGCTACCGGGGCCTTATTCCACGTTCATCTGCGCGCCATGGCCGCTGACATGGGCGCCGTCCTGCGGTGTCAGTCTGAGATAGGCGATCAGCGCGCACAAAGTGATGACGCCCTCGACCACGAACAGGATGCGGAAATCGTTGGTCACCGCCGGCCTGCCGCCAGCCAGGAACGACAACAGCGCCGCCGCCAGGCCGACGCTGATCGCTACCCCCAACTGCCACAGTATGTAGTAGAGCGCGCTGAAGCGGGCGAGCTGGTCGGGCGCGATGTCGGAATAGGCGAGGTTGCCGGTCGAAGCCCACTGCGCCGAGCGCAGAACGCCGAAGGCAAAGATATAGGCAAGCACGATCCAGACCGGCGTTGTCGCCTCAATCAAGGCGAAGCCCGCTACCATGGCAGCAACGATCGGCGTGTTGACGACCAGCACGCGGCGAAAGCCGAAACGGTTGAGCAGGCGCGGCATGAAGACACGCATGATCAGCGAGCCGATTGCGGCGACGAAAGTCAGCGATCCCGCCTGCACCGCGCTCATGCCGAAGCCGAGCTGGAACATCAGCGGCAAAAGGAAAACGACCGAGCTCAGGCCGATCGTGTCCAGCCCACCACCGGTGAGGAAGGAGATGCGAAAGGTGCGGATGCGCAGGAGTTTCAGGTCAAGCAAGGGGTTGCGGGCGCGCAGGCAGTAGAAGGAGGCAAGCGTCAGGATGACGATCGCCAGCGCCAGCTCGGCCGCGATCATGCTGCCGGCGGCGTCTTTGGCCGCAAGCGAATCCATGCCGAAGACCAGCAGGACCATGCCGCCGCCGACCAGCAGGAAGCCCGGAAAATCGAACGGCGTGCGCACCGGCTTGGTGACCGTCGGAAACAGCGAGGCGGCAAGGACGGCAGCCGCCAGCGCGAACGGCACGTTGATGAAGAAGATCCAGCGCCATGAAATGTAAGTCGTCAGCGCGCCGCCGACGAGCGGGCCGACCAGCGGTCCGGACTGGCCGGCCAGTGAGATATACATGTTGATCTTCAGCGTGCGGCTGCGCGGGAAGGTCGACAGGATGACGACCTGGCCGAGCGTCCCGATCAAGGCGCCGCCGAAGCCTTGCAGCGCGCGGGCGCCGACCAGCGTCCAGATGTCGTTGGACAATCCGCACAGCGCCGATGACGCGGCGAACACCAGCAAGGCGAAGCAGTAAACGTTGCGCAAGCCGAAGCGGTCGGCGGCCCAGCCGCCGAGCGGCATCGAGATGATCAGGCTGGCGACATAGACGGTGATCAACAGGCCGAGCTGGCTCGGCGGCCGGCCGAGGCTGTCGCTGATGCCGGGCAGGGCGGTGACCACGACATTCTGGTCGAGGCTGGTCATGAACACGCCGCAGGCGACCGTCAGCGGCAGCAGGAGCAAGGCTCTGGCCGACACATCGGCGCGATCCGTGGCGCCGGCGGATAGTGATGCGGTCATGGGGATGTTCGAACCAAACGAGGATGCCGACTCTAAAGAAGGGGTTTTCAGACCCCCTTTGGACCGTTGGGCGGCCACGTTTATCCATCATGGGCGTCTAGCGCGGGATTCTCTAGCGGCAGAGCCGGCTGGCCTTGATGCCAGTGGCGGAAGGCGGGACGGCTACTGCACCTCGTAGCCGACTTCCTCGCTGGCATGGCAGAGCGCCTTCCAGAACGAGCGGGCGAAGGAGCGGAAGACATAGATGTCGAACTGGTCGGCGCCGGTGCGCTGGATCTGCGCAAAGACGTCGTGATGGGTGGTCGAACGGCCGGCGCCGATCGGGAAGGCGGGCAGCGCAAAGTCGATGGCGAAGAATTTCGCCAGCACCCATTCGGCCTTAGGGCCGGCGATGCGGATAGCGGTGCGGCCATGCGACAGGTCGGTGATCGTGCCGATTACCGGGGTTACGTCCCCGGCAAAACTCGCCGCCAGGCCCTCGGCATCGTCGACGACGGTGAATTTTCCAGGCGCGAAACCGAACACGGCCTTGCCGTCCTTGGCGAGACCGCCGCCCGCGCCATCGGGCAAATCGAGGCCGGTGACCTTCCGGATCGCTTCGATCAGCTGCTTTTCCGCGCCCGGCCATGCGGCCAGCTGCAGGATCGAGCCCGGCCTGGTCTCGGTCAGGATGACATCGACGCCATGCTCGAAATTGCCGTGCGAACCCGGATGGAACACCGGCTCGAGCGGCGAGAGGCGCTCGGGTGATTGGCGTTCGAGTGATTGGCGCTCAGCCATGCATGCGGCTCCCGTCCGGGTCGTAGAAATGGTTGGAGACGATCTCGATGGGCCCGAACCGCTTGCGCAGCGGATCGGAGACGAATGCCCGGGTACCATGGCGCGCCTTGCCGCCTTCGACCAGGGCCAGCGCGATGTGCTTGCCCAGCGCCGGCGAATAGCAGCAGGCGGTGATGTGGCCGATGGAATCGTGCGGATTGGCTTCGTCCAGTTGCTCGACGAGGTGGGCGCCGCCATTGAACGGCCGGTTGTCGAGCGAGACCAGGCCGACCAGTTGCAGCCGCTCGGGCGCGATCAGGCCTTCGCGGTCCATCATCGCCGAGCCGATGAACGGCTTCTTCTTCGACAGCATCCAGTCGAGATGCAGGTCGCGCGCCGTGGTGCGCCCGTCGATCTCCGCGCCGGTGACATGGCCCTTTTCGATGCGCATCGTGCCCAACGCCTCCAGCCCGTAGGTGACCAGGGCGAACGGCTTGCCGGCTTCGATAAGGGCTTCCCAGACATGGGTGCCGTAGCCGGCGCCGCAATAGACCTCGAAGGCCATTTCTCCGGAGAAGGACAGCCGGCAAATCATCACCGGCACGCCTGATATCTCGCCGCGCACGATGCCCATGAAGGGCAGGGCTGTGTTGTCGACGGCGGTGCCGGTGACACAGGCGGCGAGGATGGCCCGCGCCTTCGGCCCGCCGATGGCCGCGCCCGCCCATTCGTCGGTTACCGAGGTGACATGCACTTTGAGTTCCGGCCAGATGACGTCGAGGAAATATTCCAGATGCTGCATCACCTTGCCGGCGTTGGCCGTGGTGGTCGTCATCAGGAAATCCTGTTCGCCAAGCCGCCATGTGGTGCCGTCGTCGAAGGCCAGCCCGTCCTCGCGCAGCATCAGGCCGTAGCGGGCCTTGCCGACGGGGAGGGTGGAAAACATGTTGGTGTAGACGCGGTCGAGGAATTCGCCCGCATCCGGCCCTGAACGGCGATCTTGCCCAGCGTCGAGACGTCAACGATGCCGGCGCTTTCGCGCGTCGCCCTGGCTTCACGGACATAAGCCTGCTCGACCGTCTCGCCGGCAAGGCCGTAGATCATCGGTCGGAACCAAAGGCCGGCCGAATATAGGGTCGCACCATTGGCGAGGTGCCAATCATGCATCGGCGTCAGCCGCTCGGGCTTCAAATCGCCGAAACGCTCGGCGGCGAGCGAGCCGATCGACACCGCGGAATAGGGTGGGCGGAAGCGCGTCGTGCCGACTTCGGGGATCGGTTTGCCCAGCGCCTCGGCCATGATGGCGAGCCCCGGGACGTTGGAGTTCTTGCCCTGGTCGGTCGCCATGCCGAGCGTGGTGTAGCGCTTCAGATGCTCGACGGAGACAAAACCTTCGCGATGCGCCAGCCGCACGTCTTCGGCAGTCACGTCATGCTGGAAGTCGACGAAGCTTTTTCCCTTGGCTTTGATCTCGAACACCGGCGCCGGATCGGGGTTTCCCGGGGCTGCTTCGACATCCGGCAAAGCTGCCGGCGCAGCCGCTCCGCCCGCGGCGGACAGGCCGGCTGCACGGCCCTCAGTGATGGCTTCGACGGTCGAAAAGCTGCCGTTGAAAGCGCCGGCGCCAATCCATTGCCGAGTCGGTTTCGGCGGCAGGAAGGCCTGGCGGGCAGGGTTCCATTCGGCTCTGGCACCGGCCTGGCTGGCGAGATGGATGGTCGGCGACCAGCCACCCGACATCAGCAGGCAATCGGCGTGGATGCTGCGGGCGTCACCGCTGAGCGCGCCCGAGGTCATGTCGAAGCGCTGCACCTTGAGGCCGGAGAGCGCCTTGCCGCCTTCGGTGGCGACCACGGCATGGCCGGAGAGGATTTCGGCTTCGGCCTCGGTGGCGAGGCTGCGCATTTCGGCCGAAAGCTCGGGGCGCACATCGACGATGGCGACAATAGCCGCCCCGGCCTTCCTCAGCGCCAGCGCCGAGCGATAGGCGCTGTCATTGTTGGTGAACAGCGCGATCCTGTCGCCGGGCAGCACGCCATAATCGTTAGCATAGCGCTCGGCGGCATGCGCCAGCATGACGCCCGGCCGGTCATTGCCGGGGAACACAAGCGGCCGCTCGAAAGAGCCGGTGGCCAGCACCACCGTCTTGGCGCGGATCGCCCAGTAGCGATGGCGCGGCTCGCCCTTGCCGGGCGTTTCCTTGTGGTCGGTGACGCGCTCGAGCGCGGCTAGCGTGTTGCCGTCGTAATAGCCCCACACCGTGGTGCGCGGCAGCAGGCGGACCGTGTCATGGCCTTCGAGCTGGCTGAGGGCGCGCGCCGCCCAGTCGGCGGCCGGCGCGCCGTCGATGGCCTCGCCGGACCAGTTGGCCGAGCCGCCGAAACGCGGCTCGAGTTCGGCCAGGATGACGCGCGCGCCCTGGTCGGCAGCGGCCTTGGCGGCTGACAGGCCGGCCGGGCCGGAGCCGACCACCAGCACGTCGCAAAACGCGTTCATGCGCTCGTAGCGCGAGGTGTCGGCGGCAATACCGGCGCGGCCCAGGCCGGCGGCGCGGCGGATGAAATGCTCGCAGAACATCCAGAAGCGGGTGCCTTTCAGGGGGCCGAAGACAGGGCCCATGAAGGTCTTGTAGTAGAAGCCGGCGGCCAGGATCTTGCCGCCGAGCTGGTTGACGGCGTTGATGTCCCAGGCGAGCGAGGGAAAGCGGTTCTGGCTGACGGCCACCAGCCCGTCATAGATCTCGACCATGGTTGCGGCGACGTTGGGCTCGCGCACTTCGCCGCGCAGCACCGTCACCAGCGCGTTCGGTTCCTCGACGCCGGCCGAGAGCAGGCCGCGCGGGCGGTGGTATTTGAACGAGCGGCCGAAAAGCGTGACGCCGTTGGCAAGCAGCGCCGAGGCCAGCGTGTCGCCGCCATGGCCGGTGTAGGGCGTGCCGTCGAAGGTGAAGCGGATGGTGCGCATGCGGTCGACGCGGCCGCCGGTCTCGGTGCGGCGCGGGCTCACGACTTGCCTCCGGCCTTGTGCCGGGCGGCGGCATTGTGGTCGCCGCGGGCGAAACCGGTGCTGGAAATCTCATGCGTGACCGTGTTGCGCACCATCCTCAGATGGGTGCGGCAGCCGCCCGAATGCTGCCAGATCTCATTGTGGTCGCCGGCCGGGTTCAGCCGATCGTAGACATAGGCGTTCCAGGCGTCGAGGTCCTGCGAGGCGGGCTGCGGGCGCTCGCGGTTGCCGTCGCCCTGATAGGTGAACTCGATGACGTCGCGCGGGCCGCAATAGGGACAAGTGATAAGCATTTGTTTGAACCCTAATGCAGCCGGGGCGTTGCGCCCTGGCCCTTGTCGTCAATCACCAGGCCGCGATAAAAACGGTCGAGCGTGAACGGCGCGTTGAACGCGTGCGGTTCGTCCTTGGCGATGGTGTATGCGAAGCACCAGCCCGAGGCCGGCGTGGCCTTGAAGCCCCCATAGCACCAGCCGCAGTTGAGATACATGCCGGGCAGCGGGCCGGCGGTGATGATCGGCGAACCGTCCATCGACATGTCGCAGACGCCGCCCCAGGAGCGCAGCATGCGTACACGCGCAAGGCCGGGAAACAGTGCCAGCATCTCGCTCATGACCTCGTCGACGATGGGCAGATTACCGCGCTGGGCGTAGCTGTTGTAGCCGTCGATATCGCCGCCATAGACAAGGCCGCCCTTGTCGGACTGCGACATATAGAAATGGCCCATGCCGAAGGTCAGGACCGTGTTGCAGAACGGTTTCAGCGACTCTGTCACGAAGGCCTGCAGCACATGGCTCTCTATCGGCATGCTATCGATGCCGGCAAGCTGCATCACCCGTCCGGTGCTGCCGGCAACGGCCACGGCAACTTTCTTGCCGCGGATCTCTCCGCGCGTCGTCTGCACGCCGGTGACGCGGTCGCCGTCGCGCAGGAAGCCGGTGACCTCGCAATTCTCGACGATGTCGATGCCGCGTCGGTCGGCGCCGCGGGCATAGCCCCAGGCAACCGCATCGTGACGGGCGGTGCCGGCGCGCGGCTGCATCAGGCCGCCGACGATCGGAAAGCGCGCCGAGGCCGACATGTCCAGCGCCGGGACCAGGCGCGCGATCTCGGCGGTGCTCATCAGCTCGGCATCGACGCCGAGATGGCGCATGGCGTTGCCGCGCCTGGCCAAGTCGTCGAACTGGGCCGGCGTGTGAGCCAGGTTCAGGCAGCCGCGCTGCGAGAACATGACGTTGTAGTTGAGGTCGTGCGACAGGTTCTCCCACATCTTCATCGAATGTTCGTAGAAGCGGGTGTTGGAGGGCAGGAGGTAGTTGGAACGCACCGCCGTGGTGTTGCGGCCGACATTGCCGGAACCCAGCCAGCCCTTTTCCAGCACCGCGACATTGGAGATGCCGTGCTCCTTGGCCAGATAGTACGCCGTCGACAGGCCATGGCCGCCACCGCCGATGATAATGACATCATAGGAGGCCTTGGGCTCGGGCTTGCGCCAGGCCGGCTTCCAGTCCTTGTTTCCCTTGAGCGCGTTCGTGAGAAGCGAAAGGGCTGAATATTCCGCCATTCTTCATGTCATCCCTAGAGCATGATGCCGAAAAGTGTGAAGCGGTTTTCGGACGACATCATGCTCTATATCTTTGATTTTTAGAGCCGGATGAATTCAGGTCGACCAGACCTGAAGCCATCCGGCTCGGGTGCGATGCGGCAGACTATAGAGCAGGCGGCGGGCGCAAAGCCAAGATTGCGCCATGGCTTTTCGACTGGCCGACTCCCGCAAGGCGCCCAACTGCCCATGACGTCGCCACGACTTGCCCCACGGGATGAGCGTCTCTATCAAGGACCGCTTTAGAAGCGGCCTTTGCCGCGCTTCGAGTCGCCACCATTATGTTTTTTCGCTTCTTTCGCCTGATCCTGGTCCTCGCGCTCGTTGCCTTGGCGCCGCATTCGTTCGGCGCGATGGCGCAGGGGCTGGGCCAGGCGCCTGCCGGGCTGGTCGCCGACCAGCAGAAAATCCTGCAGGGTTTGGCGACGAAGACCGACGCTCTGGAGAAGAAAGTCCAGGAGGACGGCGTCGACGACACCACCCTTGTCGAGATCCGCCTGCAGCTGGAAGAGCTGTCGCGCGCTGCGCTGAACAGCGCGCTGGCGTTTCGTTCGCGGCTGGGAGAGATCAATTCGAGGCTCGAGCAGCTTGGCGCACCGCCGGCTGCCGGACAGCCCCCTGAACCGGACATCGTGACCGGCGAGCGCCAGGCGCTGGCGTCGGAAAAGGCGGAGATCAACGCCGTCATCGCCGGCGCGCAGAACCTGTCGATCCGCATCAATGCGCTGATCGAGAAGATCGGCAACATGCGCAGCGAGCTGTTTCGCAGCGGGCTGACCAAGCGCTATGTGTTGTCCGATGCACTGAGCCCCCAGGTGTTTTCCGACGCAAGGGACGAATACGCCAACTTCTACAGGGCGGTGTCATCGTGGCTGAGCTTTGCCTTCAAGTTCAAGTTCCAGGCGATGCTCGCGGCGACCCTCATGGCGCTTGCTTTGGCGGTGGTGCTTCTGGTCGGTGGGCGCCGCCTGTTTGGGCGCATCTTCGAGCCCGACGCGTCGGTTGAAGATCCGACATATCTCAGTCGCCTGTCGGTGGCGTTCTGGTCGACTTTGCTGCCGACGCTGGCGGTCAGCGCCTTCCTCGCCTCGACGGTGTTCCTGTACAATTACTACAATGTGCTGCGCGGCGACATAGGCGTGTTCCTCAACGCTCTGGCAGCCGTCATCGCCATAGTGTTCTGTGTCAACCGCCTGACCAATGCGGCGCTGTCGCCCAGCATGCCGAACTGGCGCCTGATCCAGGTCGAGACCGGCCCGGCGCGTTGGCTGGTGCGGCTGACGACGGCCATGGCAGTCGTCATCGGCATCAACAATTTCCTGTCGATCGTCAACGACAAGATGGGCTCGCCCCTGTCGCTGACGGTGGCCAGGAGTTTTGTCGCCACGGTCATCGTGGGCGTCATCCTGATCCTTATGGCGCTGCTGAAGCCTTACAAGGACGCCGACGGGCGCTGGCGCCCCTGGCCGGCCTGGCTGCGCTACACCTGTGTCGCGCTCGGCCTGTTCACGATTGCGGCGGCGCTGTTCGGCTATATCGGTCTTGCCATCTTCGTCTCGTTGCAGGTCGTGGTCACCGGCACCATCCTGCTCACCGCCTATATCGGCTTCCTGTCGGCACGCGAGATCGGCGAGGAGGGTGGTTTCGCCGGCACGTCCATCGGGCGCTGGCTGAAGACCAATTCCAGCTATGAGGACACCGCGCTCGACCAACTCGGCCTCGTCGTCAGCGTCGCCATCAACCTGATGATCGTGCTGGTGTTCCTGCCGCTGATCCTGTTGATGTGGGGCTTCCAGCCCGGCGATATCCAGGCCTGGGGCTATAAATTGGCGACAGGCGTCACCGTCGGTTCGGTGACGATTTCGGTCACCGGCATCCTCACCGGAATCGTCGTCTTCATCATAGGCTATTTCCTGACCCGCTGGTTCCAGGGCTGGCTCGACGGCTCGGTAATGGCGCGCGGCAAGGTCGATACCGGCGTGCGCAACTCGATCCGGCTGGCGGTCGGCTATGCCGGCGTCGCGCTCGCTGGGCTCGTCGGCATCTCGGCGGCGGGCATCGATCTCTCCAACCTGGCGCTCGTTGCAGGCGCACTCTCGCTGGGTATCGGCTTTGGCCTGCAGAATGTCGTGTCCAACTTCGTGTCCGGCCTGATCCTGCTCGCCGAGCGGCCGTTCAAGGTCGGCGACTGGATCGTCGCCGGCGACACATCAGGCACGGTCAAGAAGATCAGCGTGCGCGCCACCGAAATCGAGACCTTCCAGCGGCAATCGGTGATCCTGCCCAATTCGAACCTCATCAACAACGCCGTCGGCAACTGGACGCACCGCAACAAGCTCGGACGTGTGGAGATCAAGGTCGGGGTCGCCTATGGCAGCGACGTCAAGCGGGTACACGCGGTCCTGCTTGAGATTGCTCGCGGCCATGCGCTGGTGCTGAAGAACCCGGAACCCTTCGTGCTGTTCACCAATTTCGGGCCGGCAGCACTCGAGTTCGAGATCCGCGTGTTCCTGGCCGATGTGCTGAACGGCGCCATCGTTCAGAACGATATCCGCTTTGCCGTTCTCGATGCTTTTGACGCCGAGCACATAGAAATCCCCTCGACGCCGCGCGCCGAGGTCAAGGTCAAGAAGACCGACGCATGGCCGATCGACGACGACAAGATCGAGGTCGAGTTCGCCGAGAAGGAGCAGGCGAAGGCCAGAGCCGCCGCCGAGGCGAAGCGGCTGGCCAAGACTGGTCGCAAGGCCCGCAAACCCGATCCTAGCTAGGGCCCCAAGCCCCTCCCAAACCAATTGCGGCATGAATGCGGCATTCAGTTGCGGTTCAGCTTGCATCTCATATAAGCTCACATGCAAAGGCGAGAATGCCTTGCGAAATGCAACAGAGGCGGTGTGGAAACACCGATATTGCAAAATGTGGAAGTCGCTCGTCGTCGCCATCGCTCTTACCGCAGCGAGTGGCTCGGCCTTTGCCGCCAGCGCGGTTAACAAGGATGCTGAGACCCGTACGCTGATCGTGACGGAAGGCGGCGGCAAGACGGAGCTGGCGCTGGCGGCCGGCGAAACCGTGGAATTCTGCCCTAACGGCTGTTTCGTCACCTTGCCCAATGGTGACCTCGAGGCCCTGACCGGCTCGGAAACGGTCGAAATCTCGGGTGGCGTTGCCCGCATCAAGTAAAGTCGGCAGGCAGCTCTTGCAGAGGCCGGGCAATGCCCGGCCTTTTCTCGTCTAGGGCAACGGTTGCTTAACGATGACGAGGGAAATACCCCGGCGCATATCCGTTGCAACCAGACGTTTTAACGTTCGTTGCGCCGTTGCTCGCTATGCCGGATACCAAGCCGCCGAAACGTGGCGCGACGGGTTTTTGAGCTGGGCAGGAAAGATATGGATGCGCGGTCGGACAAGAACGCAATCCCGCTTGCGGTCGACCTCGACGGCACGCTGATTGCGACCGATCTTCTTTGGGAAGGCCTGTTCATCCTGCTCAAGAAGAATCCGCTGTATGTTTTCCTGGTTCCGTTCTGGCTGGCCGCCGGCCCGGCGCGGCTGAAACAAGCGATTGCCGACCGCATCGACATCGATCCGGCCTCGCTGCCCTATCGCGAAGCGCTGCTGCAGCGGCTGCTCGCCGACCATAGCGACGGACGCAAGATCGTGCTGGCGACCGGTACGCCACGCAAGTTCGCCGAGACGATCGCCGCGCATCTGGGCGTCTTCGACTATGTGCTGGCGACCGACGGTCCCCACAACATGACCTCGGGCCGCAAGCGCGACGCGCTCATCGCCGCCTATGGCGACGGCGGTTTCGACTATGCCGGCAACAGCCGGCACGACCTCAAGGTTTTCGGAGCCGCGCGCAACGCCATCGTCGTGGCGCCCGATCGCCATGCGAAGCGCTGGCAGGCCGCGCATAGCGCCGAAAGGATGCCGGCGCCGAAAAGGACATTGAAGACATTCGTCAAGATGATGCGGGTGCATCAGTGGCTGAAGAATTCGCTGATCGCGGTGCCGATGGTGCTGTCGCATGAATACTTCAACATTAACATGATCTGGCAATGCCTGCTGGCGTTCGTCTCCTTCAGCGCCGTGGCTTCCGCCATCTACATTCTCAACGATTTCTTCGACCTTGCGCTCGACCGCAAGCATCCGACCAAACGCAACCGGCCTTTCGCCAGCGGCGCTTTGTCGATCCCGTTCGGTCTCGGCGCGATGGCGGTGCTGCTGGCGATCGGCATTGCCGCCGGGCTTCTGTTGCCGATCGAGTTCCTGGGCGTGCTCGCCGGCTATCTGGTGGTGACCACAGCCTATTCGCTGTCGTTCAAGCGCATGCTCCTAGCCGACGTACTGACGCTGGCCGGGCTCTACACGGTGCGTGTGCTGGCAGGTGCTGCGGCGACCGGGGTCGAAGTCTCGTTCTGGCTGCTCGCCTTCTCGATTTTCTTCTTCCTGTCGCTGGCGCTGGTGAAGCGCTATGTCGAACTGCGCACCACAGCCATTCCGGTGGGCGAGCGCATTGCCGGTCGCGGCTACCGCATCGAAGACCAGGAGATCGTCGCCCAGGCAGGAATGGCGTCGGCCTTCTCCTCGGCGCTGGTGCTGGCGCTCTACATGGACAGCGTCGCGGTACGCGAACTCTATCCGCATCCCTGGCTGGTCTGGCCGCTGGCGCCGATCGTGCTGTATTTGACCATGCGGGTCTGGATCCTGGCGCGCCGCAACGAGATGAATGACGATCCGGTCATCTTCATCATTCGCGACTGGCGAAGCCAGATCGTCGTGGTGATCGGCGCCGCCCTTCTGGTCGCGGGAGGCTGGTAGGGCATGGCCGGCGAACGGTACCGGAGTTTTGGCCTCGCCACGCCGGCCGCAAAGCGAGCCATCGCGGCCGACGATGCCATCGCGCTGATGCGAAGCGGCAAGGCGACAAAGAACGCTCTGCTCGCCTATGGCAATGGCCGCTCCTACGGTGATTCCTGCCAGAACGGGCCAGGTGCGGTCGTGGACATGCGGCCGCTGAACCGCATCGGCGCCTTCAATGCCGAGACCGGCCTGCTCGAGGCGGAGGCCGGCGTGTTCCTCTCCGATATCATTGCGCACACTGCACCTTACGGTTTCTTTCCGACTGTCGTCCCAGGCACCCAGTTCGTCACCCTTGGCGGCGCGATCGCCAATGACGTCCATGGCAAGAACCATCACCGGCGCGGCACCTTTGGCTGCCATGTCGAGTCGTTCACGCTGCTGCGCTCGGACGGGCGGACCTACACCTGCTCGGCAACCGACAATGCAAGGCTGTTTGCGGCGACGATCGGCGGCATGGGGCTGACCGGCCTGATCCTGTCGGCCTCGATCCGGCTGATGCGGGTGCATTCGCTCGATATCGCCGAGAAGGTAACGCGGTTTGCCGATCTCGGCGAATTCTTCGAACTGGCCGAGGCCGCCGACCAGGCCAATGAATATGCCGTCGCCTGGATCGACCAGCTTGCCGGCGGCCATGGCCGCGGGCGCGGCCTGTTGTTGACAGGCAATCATGCCGAGTATGGCTCGCATGCGGCGTCTCGCGCCGGCTCCCGTTTTTCAGTGCCGTTCCAGCCGCCGTTCAATGTGCTCAACCGGCCGTTCCTCACCGCCTTCAACGCCGCCTATCGGTGGAAGAAGGGGCGCTCGCCGGGGCCGAGCCAAACCGGCTACCAGGGCTTTTTCTTTCCGCTTGATGGTGTCGGCGACTGGAATCGGCTGTATGGCCCGAAAGGTCTCTACCAGCACCAGAGCTTGGTGCCGGAAAATGTCGCGCGCCAGACCGTGCCGGCGCTGCTCGAGGCGGCGCGACGGGCCGGGCAGGGCTCTTTCCTCACCGTGTTGAAGCGCTTCGGCTCGATCCGCTCGCCGGGGCTGCTGTCTTTTCCGCGGCCAGGCTTCACGTTGACGCTGGATTTCCCCAATCGCGGCGACAGGACGCTGGCCCTGCTCAGCGAACTCGACGGCATCACGGTCGCGGCCGGCGGCGCGGTCAACCCGTACAAGGATGCGCGCATGGGCGCTGATACTTTCGCGGCCTCCTTCCCGAATTGGCAGCGGCTTGAAGCGCTGCGCGACCCGGCGTTCGTGTCCAGTTTCTGGCTGCGGACGGCGAAAAAGCTCAACGTCCGGCCAGGGCGTGTCGAGGCAGCTGAATAGGTACAATCCGAATAAGTCATGGTGAATAGATCGTAATTTCCGTGGTTTACTCAAAGCATTGTCGTGACTTCATGAAATGTTTGCAGGTTCGTAATACGACCGTTGCGAGTGGCGGGTGCAAAATATGAAATACATCGTCTTCATTCTGTTCACGGTCATGACCAATGCCGCCGCGCAGCTGATGCTGAAGCAAGGCATGATGTCACTCGGGCCGATTTCGTTCGAAGGCACCAATCCGCTGTTGAGGCTGTTGCAGGTCGTTTTCAGCCCATGGGTGTTTCTCGGCCTGTGCACCTTCGTCATCTCGATGGCTTCGCATCTCTATGTGCTGTCCAAGGTCGAGCTCAGCTTTGCGTATCCGTTCCTCAGCCTTGCCTATGTCGCGGTTGCGATCTTCGCCTATTTCATCTTCCGCGAGGACCTCAATGCCTGGCGCATTGCCGGCATCGCCTTCATCTGCGTCGGCACCGTGCTGATCGCGCAAAGCGGTCGAGACTTGGGCGGGCGCGGGCATGACGACCAAACCGCTTCCATCATCCCCAACAAGACCAGCGAGATCGTTCGATGAGACATGTTATTTTCGGCGGCGACGGCTTCGTCGGCCGTCATCTTGCCCCGAAGCTTGTGGCCGATGGTGAAGAGGTTGTCGTTGCCGACATCGTCAAGAGCGACCTGGCGCACTATCGCAACGTTCGCTTCGTCACCTGCGATGTCACGGATACGGCCTCGGTGGCCAACATCGGATTGAAGGCCGACGACATGGTCTACAACCTGTCGGCCAAAATGCTGTCGCCGATCCAGGTGCGGGCCAAGCGTCACGACTTCTTCTTTCCGGTGAATCTCCACGGCACCGAACACATCATGCAGGCGATGGACAAGGCCGGCGCGTCCAAGCTCGTCCACTACACCACGGACATGATCTACGGCCACACGGTCACCCAGCCGATGACCGAGGAGCACCCGGTCGCGCCGCTCGGCGAATATGGCTGGTCGAAGCAGAAGACCGAGGAGCTCGCCGCGCAATGGCGCAAGCGCGGCATGTCGATCTCGCTTTTTCGACCGCGGCTGATCATCGGTCCCGGCCGGCTCGGGATCCTGGAAAAGCTGTTCAAACTGATCGACTGGAATTTTCCTGTGCCGATGATCGGCTCGGGCAAGAACCCCTATCAGTTCATCTCGGTGTTCGATTGCGCGGAAGCTGCCCGCGCGGCCTGGAAGGCAGGCGTGCCCAACCAGGCCTATAATCTGGGCTCCCTCAATCCGCCGCCGGTGAAGAAATTGCTGGGCGACCTGATCAAGCATGCCGGCTCGAAATCGCTGCTGATCCCGACGCCGGGCTGGGCGGTCAAGCGCACCCTCGACCTGCTCGATCTCATGAACATGCCGATCATGGATCCCGAACAATATCTGATCGCCGATGAGGAGTGCGTGCTCGACGTATCCAAGGCCGAGCGCCAGCTCGGCTGGGTGCCGCAATATCGCGACGAGGACATGCTGATCGCCGCCTACAGCGAATACCGCGCCAAGAAAGACGGGCTTGCCGTCACCGCAAATCATGTCCCCGCCGAATAGGTGGGACGACCAGGAGAACTCCGAAATGACCGTCATGGCCAAGCCTGAGCAGACGAACGCGCGCACCATGCTCGGCGCGCCGGCGTTGTCGCCTACCGCCATCGCCAAGCCCGACCTGATCAGCGTCGAGCAGGCGAAGGCGATGGATGTTGCGCGCATGACCGACTTGTTCAAGGCGCATCTCAATCCGGGCCAGCTGCATTTCATGAAGCTGCTCGGCTTCCACAAGATCAAGATCGAGCGTGCCGAAGGCATGTTCTACATCGACCAGAACGGCCGCAAGATTCTCGACTTCTTCGGCGGCTTCGGTTCGCTGGCCTTCGGCCACAACCATCCGCGCATCCTGGAGGCCCGGCGCAAATTCCAGGAGGAGAAGCGCCAGGAAATCGCCATCGCCTTCATGTCGCAATATGCATCGGCCCTTGCGCACAACATCGCCAAATGCTCGCCCGGCGATCTCGACATGGTGTTTCTGGGCTCGTCGGGTTCGGAAGCGATGGAAGCGGCGGTGAAGCTCGCCGAGCGCGCCGCCGGGCCTAAGAGGCCAAAAATCGTCTATGCCGAGAATTCCTTCCACGGCAAGACCAAGGGCGTGCTCGGCATTACCGATGGCCAGCTCTACCGCGCGGACTTCAAGATGGCTGAGAACACCGTTCGCATTCCGTTCGCCGATATCGAAGCGGTCGAGCGGCTGTTCCGCTCCGACCCGGAGGTCGGCGTCATCGTGCTTGAGACAATCCAGGGCGGCGGCGGCATCATCCAGGCGCCGGCCAAATACTGGCAGAAATTGCGCGTGCTCTGCGACCAGTATGGCGTGCTGTGGGTGGCGGACGAAGTGCAGTGCGGCTATGGCCGTTCGGGACGCTTCTATGCCTTCGAGCATTATGGCGTCGTGCCCGATGTGACGGCGCTGGCGAAATCGCTCGGCGCCGGCAAGGCGGCGGTCGGCGCGATGATCGCCCGGCGCGAGGTCTATATGAAGGCCTATGGCACGCCGAAGACGGCGATGATCCATGCCATGGCCACCTTTGGCGGCATGGGCGAGGCCTGCGTCACCGCGATCGAGGGCATCAACGTGCTCTATGATGAGGGGCTGATCGACAACGCCGCCACTACCGGCGACTATCTGCTGCAGCGCCTGCAGGCGCTGAAGGAGAAGTACCCGAAGATCATCAAGGATGTGCGCGGCAAAGGCTTTATGGTCGGGCTCGAGTTCCACGACTTCTCGCAGACCTTGCCGATGGTGCTGCGTCCGATCGTCAGCGTCCTCGACGACAAGCTGAAGGGCTCGCTGTCGGGCTTCGTCGGCGCGCTGTTGCTGCGCGACTATGACGTGCTCGTCGCCTTCACCGAATACAACCGCAACGTCATCCGTCTCGAGCCGCCGCTGATCTGCCAGCGCGAGCATGTCGACCATTTCGTCGATGCCTTCGATAGCCTGCTGTCGCGCGGCATCGTGGGGATCGTGAAGGATTTCGTCAAAAGCCAGGTCCGTTAAAGAAGTCCGTTGAGCGAAGTCCCGAGTCCGACAATGCTGAGCAAGTCTCCCGCCCCGCAAAACACACTCGACCGGCTGACCGCGGCCGCTCTGGCGTGGGGCGAGGGGACTTATGCGCGATGGGCCGCGCCAATCGGCGCGATCGCGTTTTCGCTCTATATCCTGCTGACGGCGTTTACCGCCTGGACGATGCCCGATGCCAATTGGGACATGCTGCCTTATCTCACAATCGCCGAGGAGGGCGCTTACCCAGATGCCCAGGCGCTGCATGACTATGCCTACAGGACGGTCCAGGCCGGCGTTTCGGCCGCCGACTACAAGGCGCTGACAGACGATGGCGGCGGCTTCCGCAGCCATATGGCGCAAAATGCCGCCGACTTTCACTCGCTGCTTGGCATGTACCGGATCAAGTTTCTCTATGCCGAGATGCTGTCGACGATGAGTTCGGTGATGTCGCCGGTCGAGGCGATGCGGGTGCTGCAGGTGGTCTCGGTGCTGCTGTTCGGGATGATCACGCTGCTGTGGCTGCGAACCGAAGGCGCGCTTGCGCTGGCGCCTGTGGTCGGCGCGGTGCTGATCATGGCCGATTTCGGCGATGCCGCACGCGCCTCGACCCCGGATCTGTTGTGCTCGGCGCTGTTCCTCGGCGGGCTGCTTGCCTATGTGCGCGGCCGCGAGGCAGCGACCGCTGTCCTGCTTTTCCTGGCCTTCATGGCGCGGCCGGACAACATCGTGTTCCTGGCCATTTTCGCCGTGCTGCTGCTGGTCTTCCGGCAGCGGGCGTGGGGCGCGCTGGCCGGCTTTGCCGCGTCCTTCGTCGCCTATTTCGCGATTTCGCACTGGGCCCAGCATCCCGGCTGGTGGCCGCATCTGTGGTTCTCCAGCATCGAGCAGCACTACAATATGGATGGCTTCGAGCCGCCGTTCTCGGTTGGCGCCTATCTCAAGGCGTTTGCCGCATCCTTCATTCGCGCTATCAGCATCAACAGCTGGGTCGGGGTCTCGGTTCTGGCGCTGGCCGCGTGGTTTGCGCTCGGCCGCGCCGGCTTCCGGCTCGATCGCCGCGCCGGCATCCTGCTTGCAGCACTGGTGCTCGGCGTGCTGGCGAAATTCACCGTCTTTCCGATCCACGACACCCGCATCTACTTCCCGAACCTTCTGCCGCCCTACCTTTTGCTTGTCGGCCCGATCATGGCGCTGTGGGCGTCGGCAAGCCTGAATGGAAGGCGGCCCATCGCCATACCTGGAGGTAAGCCATGAGTTCCATTTCCGGGCTGGCGCGCATCGCCCTTTCGCTCGGCCTGCCCGCCGGCCTGCTCGATCGCGGGCCGGCGTTGCGTGGCACGAAATTCCTGGCCAAGGCGGCGCTGAAGGCGCGGTTTGGCGGTGGGCAAGCCTTCCAGATGGTCAATGTCGGCGCTTGCGACGGCGCGCTGTTCGACGACGTCACGCCGTGGCTGCACCGCATTCCGCGGGCGCGGGCCGTGCTGGTCGAGCCGATCCCGTACAATCAGAAGCGGTTGCGCGCCAACTATCCCGACACGGAACGCTTCGTCATCGAACCGGTCGCGGTGACGAAGACCAAGGGCACGATCACCGTCCACACTTTCGATGCCGCGGCACTCGAGGCCGGCACGCTGCCGATCGAGTTCATCGGCTGCTCGTCGGTCACCGACACCAATCTGATGTCGGGCAAGAATGCCTGGGGCGAGGACGACGCCAATTTCAACAAGTTCGCGCCGCACGTGAGGGATATCGAGGTGACGTCGGAAACGCTGCAGACGCTGCTCGACCGCAACGGCATCACGCATATCGACGCCTTCCTGGTCGATTGCGAGGGCGCCGACTGGATCGTCTTCGAACAGCTCGACCTCAAGCGCTACCGCCCCGGCATGATGAAGGTCGAGGTCGGCGCGCTGCCGGCGGCTGAAATCGGCGAGGTCGTGGTCAAGCTCAAGACATCAGGCTATCAGGTCGGCTTCCAGGCCGAGGACATCTGGGCCTTCGCCTGAGATAGATCGCCACTGGCGGCACGCCGGCGCGCCGGGTCGCGTCGCATCTGCGACGTGTCGCAAACAGGCGGTAGCTCCATCCACGTCCTCTGCATATTGTGCGCCATTCGAACGGGCGCGGACACGCCCGCTTTATCCCCTTGGAGTCGCGGCAATGGCAGAGTTTCCGAAACAGGCGAAGGTCGTCATCGTCGGCCTGGGTGGCATTGTCGGCGCGTCGATCGCCCATCATCTGATCGAACGCGGCTGGACCGACATTGTCGGCATCGACAAATCGGGCATCCCGACCGACATCGGCTCGACGGCGCATGCCTCGGACTTCTGCTACACCACCAGCCACGACTTCTTGTCCTGCTGGACGACGCTCTACTCGATCGATTTCTACGAAAAGATGGGCCATTATGCCCGCATCGGCGGCCTCGAAGTGGCGCGCGTCGGCGACGACAGCCGCATGGACGAGATCAAGCGCAAGATCGCCTCGGCCAAATCCTTCGGCACCCGCGCCCGGCTGATCGAACCGGCCGAGATCAAGGAAAAATTCCCGCTGATCGAAGAGTCCATGGTGCAGGGCGGCCTGTGGGATCCGGACGCCGGCCTGGTCATCCCGCGCTCGCAGACCGTCGCCGGCAAGCTGGTCGACCAGGCGGAAGCTACGGGGAAACTCAAATCCTTCGCCAACACGCCCGCCAAATCTCTCATCGTCGAGGAAGGCCGCATCAAGGGCGTCGTTACCGACCGCGGCACGATCATGGCCGATTATGTCATCGTCTGCGCCGGCATCTGGGGCCGGCTGATCGCCGAGATGGTCGGCGAGGACCTGCCGGTCATGCCGATCGACCATCCGCTGACCTTCTTCGGTCCCTACAATGAGTTTGCCGGCACGGGCAAGGAGATCGGCTGGCCGCTGCTGCGCGACCAGGGTAATTCGGCCTATATGCGCGACACCGGCGACCCCAGGACCGCCGAGGGTGGGCAGATCGAATGGGGTTATTACGAAGAGACCAATCCGCGCCTCTGCCATCCGCGCGATTTGCTGGAAAAGGATCAGGCGCGGCTGTCACCGTCGCAGCGCGATCTCGACATGGAGCAGATCCTGGCGCCGCTTGAGCGCGCCATGGAGCTGACGCCGATCCTGGGCGAACTCGGCTACAATGAAAGCCATTCCTTCAACGGCCTGTTGCAGGTGACCCCCGATGGCGGCCCGTCCATGGGCGAGAGCCAGAAGGTGAGGGGCCTCTGGTACGCCGTCGCCATCTGGGTCAAGGACGGCCCCGGCATGGGCAAGCTGATCGCCGACTGGATGACGGACGGCCGCACGGAAATCGACCATCACGCCATCGACTATGCGCGCTTCTATCCGCACCAGACGAAAGAGCAGTTCATCTGGGATCGTTGCACCGAGACGGCGATGAAGGTCTACAATCCGGCGGTGCATCCGCGCGAGCCGTTCTCCAAAGGTCGCAACATCCGCCGCTCGCCGTTCTGGGAGCGCGAGAAGGAGCTTGGCGGTTACTTCATGGAGCTGGGCGGTTGGGAGCGCGCGCATGGCTATGCCGCCAACGAGCATCTGCTGGAGAAGTATGGCAACCGGGTTCCCGTACGTGAGAACGAATGGGACAACCGCCATTTCTGGCGGGTGTCCAATGCCGAGCACCTGGCGATGAGCGAGGATTGCGGCATCGTCAACCTCTCGCATTTCTCGATGTACGACATCGAAGGGCCGGACCATGTCGCGCTGCTGGAGTGGCTGTGCGCGGCCAAGATTGGTGGCGACAACAATATCGGCAAGGGTATCTACACCCACTTCCTCGACGAGGAAGGCATGGTGCGCGCCGACTTCACCGTCATCCGCATGGCCGACCGCTGCCGTCTGATCGACGGCGCCGACGCCGGTCCGCGCGACTTCCGCTACATGCAGCGCACCGCGCAGGACAAAGGCTTTGACGTCACCATCACCGACGTGACGGAAAAATACGTCACCATCGGCATCTGGGGACCGAACGCGCGGGCGACGCTGCAGAAAGTGGTCGAAAATCCGGATGGTCTCTCGCTCGAGAACTTCCCCTTCGCGGCGATCAAGCCGGTCAGGATCGGCGGCAAGGACGTCACCGCCTTCCGCATCTCTTATGTCGGCGAGCAGGGCTGGGAACTGCATATGCGTTACGAAGACGGCCTGGCCGTTTGGGACGCGCTGCGCTCGACCGGGGTCATGCCGTTCGGCGTCGAGACCTATGCCAACACCCGGCGCATGGAAAAGAGCCTGCGCCTGCAGAACGCCGACCTGTTGACCGAGTACAATCTGCTCGAGGCCGACCTTGCTCGACCGAAGGTCAAGGAGAACGATTTCTGCGGCAAGGCAAAACATGTCGAATACCGCGCCCGCGAGCACCAGCCGGCGATCCTGTGCACGCTGGTGATGACGGAAAACGTCGATTCGAAGGGTGTTGCCCGCTATCCCGTCGGCACCATGCCGGTGATGGATCCGAAGACCGGCGAGACGCTGGTCGACGAACTCGGCCGCCGCTCCTTCACCACATCGATGGCCTACGGCCCGACCATCGGCAAGAACATCGGCCTCGCCTATCTGCCCTGGGCCCATGCCCAGGAGGGCCGCAAGTTTGCCATCGAATATTTCGGCGAGACCTACCCGGTCGAGGTGGCTGCCGTCGGCTACAAGCCGCTCTACGATCCAGAGAATCTGAAGCCGAGGAGTTGAGCTTCATCGGTTCCAACCAACATATCGAAAAGCCGGCACCTCGCCGGGCTTTTTGCTTTGTCAGCAGCCGGTTTTCGCTTACCTTCGGGTATGTCTGCTTTTTCTTGCGCACGACATTTCCTTTCAGGCAGCGCCGCGCTGGCGCTGGGGCTCTGGCTGGTGCCGCCGGTTCAAGCCGCCGAGCCGGTCGACGTCGAGCTGGTGCTGGCCGTCGACGTGTCGCTGTCGATGTCGCCGGGCGAACTTGAAATCCAGCGTCACGGCTATGCTGCTGCGCTGACGCACGACAATGTTCTGCAGGCCATCGCCGATGGCGCCTACGGCAAGGTCGCCGTCACCTATGTCGAATGGGCGGGAGCGACCACGCAGCAGGTCGTCGTGCCGTGGACGGTGATCGCCAGCCGGGCCGATGCCGAGCGGGTGGCCGCGCAGCTTTCCGCCCATCCGCCGGCCAGCGCCCGGCGCACCTCGATTTCCGGCGCGCTGGAATTCGGCAGCGATCTGTTCGCCGAAAGCGGTTTTCAGGGGACAAAGCGCGTCATCGATATTTCCGGCGACGGGCCCAACAACCAGGGCGCGCCCGTCGACATCACCCGCGACGCGGTGGTCAAGCAAGGCATCATCATCAACGGCCTGCCGCTGATGACGCGCGGCGGGTTCGGCGGCGCCTATGACGTCAACAATCTCGACCGCTACTACAGCGACTGCGTCATCGGCGGTCCCGGATCCTTCATGATCCCGGTCAATGACTGGACGCAGTTTCCCGAAGCCATCCGCCGCAAGCTGGTGCTGGAGCTGGCCGGCGCCGCTTCGCCGCAACGGGCGCGCGAGGAGGCCGGGCATCCGCCGGTGGTGCTGGCGCAGGACCGGCCGACCGACTGCCAGGTCGGCGAAAAGATGTGGCGCGACCGCAGCTGGATGTTCGATGCCCGTTAGCGTTCGCATCATCACGCTGCCGTGAAGGGCCGGTTTCATTGACAAGCCCATGGGCGTCTGTGACACAATTCGGCATCCGAAAAAACAAGGGGAACCGACATGAACAAGACCATCGTCGCTGCCGCGGTATTGGCGCTTGCGGCTGCAATATCCGTGCCGGCCGAGGCTGCCACATCGGTCACCATCGGCATCAGCGGATGGACCGGCTTTGCGCCGCTGACGCTCGCCAAGCAGGCCGGCATCTTCGAGAAGCATGGCCTCGACGTGACCCTGAAGAAGGTGCCGCAGGCCAGCCGGCCGCTCGCCATCGCCAGCGGCGATCTGCAATGCGCCGCCACCACGGTCGAGACCTGGCTGGTGTGGAACGCCAGCGGCGTCACCACCAAGCAGATCTTCCAGCTCGACAAATCCTATGGCGCCGACGGCATTGTCGTGCGCAACGACATCAAGACCGTCGCCGACCTCAAGGGCAAGAATGTCGCGTCCTCGGCGCCGGGCACGTCGCCCTATTTCATGCTGGCCTGGGTGCTGAACAAGAACGGCCTGTCGACCAAGGATGTGACCGTCGTCAACCTGGAACCGGATGCGGCGGCGCAAGCCTTCCTCGCCGGCCAGAACGATGCGGCGGTCACCTATGAGCCGTTCATCTCGGCGGTGCGCGACAAGTCCGATCAGGGCCACATATTGGCGACCACGCTCGACTACCCGATGGTGCTCGACACGGTCGGCTGCACGCCTGAATTCCTCACCGCCAATCCCGACGCCGCCAAGGCGCTGGCCGACAGCTATTTCGAAGCGCTCGACCTGATCAAGAGCGATCCGCAGAGATCCTACGAGATCATGGGCGCCGACGTGAAGCAGTCTGCGAAAGAATTCGAGGATTCGGCGAAATACCTGAAATGGGCCGACAAGGCGGAGAACAAGCAGTTCTTCACCAAGGAATTCCAGGACTTTTCCAAGACCGCCGGCGAGCTTCTGCTGCAGATGGGGTTGATCAAGGAAGCGCCAGATGTTGCAGCGCTTGCCGATACCAGCGCGGTGGCGAACTGATAGTCCGGCCTTTGACCATCATGCGGCGGTGCCAGCGCGCCGCCGCTTTCTACCGGGCAACGCGACTGAGCATGGGGACGATCTGACGATGCGGACGATCTGAAGATGCGCCCCTTGCATCCGGTGTCGCCGGGCATTCGAACCGTGCTTGGCATTTCCTTCTTCGTGCTGTTCGTCGCCTTCTGGGCGTGGATCACGCTTGGCGGCCACGTCAACCGCATCTTCCTCGCCGATCCGCTGTCAATGCTGCGGGATGGCTGGCGGCTGCTGGTCGAGGATCGCTTCTGGCTCGACATATTGATCACCATCTGGCGGGTCTTCGGCGGGTTCCTGCTGGCGTCGATCGTCGCCGTGCCGATCGGCATCGCCATGGGCGCCTGGAAGCCAATAGAGGCGTTTCTGGAGCCGTTCGTCTCCTTCGCCCGCTACCTCCCGGCTTCGGCCTTCATTCCGCTGCTCATCCTGTGGGCCGGCATTGGCGAGCTGGAAAAGCTGCTGGTCATCTTCGTCGGCTCGGTGTTCCAGATCATCCTGATCGTCGCGGTCAAGGTGGGCTCGACGCGGCGCGATCTGGTCGAGGCGGCCTATACGCTGGGCTCGACCAACAACGGTATCGTCAAACGGGTCATCATGCCGGCCAATGCGCCCGAGATTGCCGAAACGCTGCGGCTGGTGCTCGGCTGGGCCTGGACCTATGTTATCGTCGCCGAGCTGATCGGTTCGTCCTCAGGCATCGGCTACATGATCATCAACAGCCAGTCGCGGCTGGCGACAGGGCAGATCATCTTCGGCATCATCGTCATCGGGCTGATCGGACTGTTGTCCGACTTCGCCTTCAAAGCGTTCAATCGCTGGCTCTTCCCCTGGAGCCTGGCATGAGCAAGTTGCTTATCGAAGGCGTCTCGCGAACCTTCGCCGGCGTGCGCGGCGGGCAGCCGGTCAAGGCGCTGATGCCGGTCGACCTTGCGGTCGCGGCCAACGACTTCATCACCATTCTGGGGCCGTCCGGCTGCGGGAAGTCGACGCTGCTCAGGATCGTTGCCGGCCTGGAAGCGCCGAGCGAAGGCCGTGTGCTGCTTGACGGCAAGGCGGTGACGCGGCCGGGACCGGATCGCGGCATGGTGTTCCAGTCCTACACGCTGTTTCCGTGGCTAACGGTGGCGCAGAATATCGCCTTCGGCCTGCGCGAACGTGGCATGGCCGAAAAGGAGCGAGACGGGATCGTCGCTTCCTATGTCGACCTCGTCGGGCTGAAGGGCTTCGAGAACCATTGGCCAAAGCAGCTGTCCGGCGGCATGCAGCAGCGCACGGCGATCGCCCGGGCGCTGGCCAACGACCCCGAAATCCTGTTGCTGGACGAGCCGTTCGGTGCGCTCGACAACCAGACGCGCGGACTGATGCAGGAACTGCTGCTCGGCATCTGGGAGCGGCGCAAGAAGACAGTGCTGTTCGTCACCCACGACATCGAGGAGGCGATCTTCATGGCCTCGCGGGTGATCGTGATTAGCGCGCGGCCAGGCCGCATCAAGTCGGATGTCGCCATCGACCTGCCGCATCCACGCCACTACACGCTGAAGACCAGCCCGGAATTCTCGGCGCTCAAGGCGCGGCTGACCGAGGATATCCGCGTCGAGGCGATGCGGACGGCGCAGGCGCAGCCCGCCGAAGCCTGAGTGCGTTTTCGGATCAGGCCGCCAGCAATTGCTTGCGGTCGACGCGCTCCTGCTGCGGCGAGCGGGCATAGAGTTCGCGGTAGCATTTGGAGAAATGCGACGCCGAGACGAAGCCGCAGGCGACCGCTACCTCGACCACCGGCATCGATGACTGGATCAGCAGATGCCGGGCACGGTCGAGGCGAATCTCGAGATAGTAGCGGGCAGGGGAGCGGCCCATCTCGGTGCGGAACAGCCGCTCGATCTGGCGGCGCGACAGGTCGACATGGTCGGCGATCTCGATCAGCGACAGCGGTTCGGAGAGATTGCCTTCCATCAGTTCGATGATGGTCAGCACCTTGGAATTCTGGACGCCCAGGCGCGCGCGCAGCGGCAGGCGCTGGCGGTCGGTCGGGCTGCGCACGCGGTCGGTCAACACCTGCTCGCAGACGCGGTTGACCAGATTGTCGTCGAAATCGTCGCCGATCAGCTTGAGCATCATGTCGAGGGCGGCGGTGCCGCCGGCGCAGGTGTAGATGTTCTGGTCGATCTCGAAGAGGTCGGCAAAGACGTTGGCCTTGGGAAAGGCCTCGGAAAAGCCCGGCAGGTTTTCCCAATGGATGGCGCAGCGCTTGTTGGAGAGCAGGCCGGCGGCGGCAAGGATATGCGCGCCGGTGCACAGGCCGCCGACGGCGACGCCTCTGTTGTATTCCTCGCGCAGCCAGGCGAAGGCCGACCTGTTCTGGTAGCGCTCGACATTCATGCCGCTGCAGACGATGGCCATGTTCGGCCGATCCGGCCCGGCCATCTTCTTGCGCTCTTCCTCGAGCGAGGTGTTGACGGCGCATTCGACGCCATTGGAGGCGCGCACCGGCTTGCCGTCGATGCTGGCGAGGCGCCAGCGATAGGCCTCATAGCCAAGCATGCGGTTGGCCGAGCGCAGCGGGTCGAGCGCCGTCGCAAAGGCGATCATGGTGAAGTCCGGGACAAGGAAGAATACAAACGATCGCTTGATCGGATGCTTTACGGCGTTCAAGGGAACCTCACGCAGCCATGGCGCGAACAGGATGTCGCGAACAGCACAGCGACATCAGGAAAAACCATTCCTGTCAATTGGCTAGGGGGCTAAGCGGAAACTATATTTGCGACATGGGTCGCAAATGGGCAATCGTCCGGGATGACAGGGACGGGCTGCCGACGGATTGGGCATGGTGGTGGCGGCATAGGTGCCAAAAACGAGAAACGCCGCTTCGGTCAAACCGAAGCGGCGCTGTTATCGACTGTCGGCAGCGGCAGGGAAGCGCTGAGCGCTAGCCGTTATCTCAGGCAACGAAACCGAGGCGCACCGCATTCATGGCGCCGGTCTGGCCGGGCATGGTGTTGGCAAGGCGCTGGCGCTCGAGAGCGGTCGTCAGGTTCATTTCGCGGCGGGCAAAGAGGCGGGCAAAAAGCTTCATCATCATCTCCTATCGGTTGCTCAGACGGGTCGCCTTCGCTTGATGGAGTGGGGCAGCTCGTTTGCTGGCGTTGATATAGGCCTGCGTGAGCAGAAACTAAATCGCAAATGCGAAGCGCTTGAATGGAAATGCGACATCGGTTGCGACATTATTGGGTATGGTGCCCAAAATTTGCGATTATTTACAGCGTGTTATCGGCGACATTGAGGCGCCATGCAAGTGACGCATATGCGCCATGCAGCGGCGACACGGCTCTGAAAATCATTTGAATGCAAATAAGTTGGAGAAGCCTGCGGGGCAAATAGAGAAGGCCTGCCGGGCTGGTCTGCGCGGCAGGCCTTCAGCACATGGTACACAATGGTTTACTTTGCTCCAGCCCAGGATCCGACGCCGTGGCGTGCACCGGTCTTGGTGTCGGCAGCTTCAGGCCAGCCGATATCCTTCTGCAGTTCGATCGGCAGCGAGCGGATCGCACGTTCGGTCTGGAAGCGGGCGCGGGCCGCGCTGAACTCGGTCGCAAGCCGACCGATGGATGACAGGATAGACATTTCATTCTCCTTTGGTTGTGGCACGTCCCGCATGAACGCGTTCCGTCGCCTGGATATTCCGCATCGAGTGCAATTCCGTGTCAGGAGCGTTGGAGCCATGGCACGTCCTGCCTTCGATGGAGTTGACTATCATCCCAATCTGATGTTCAATCAAACGAAATGGAATGATGCTTCACATCAGAAAAATTGAAGGTCGATCCCGATGAACGCCCCACTCAATCATCCGCTGCCGCTGCTCGATCTCGACGTTTTGCGCACCTTCGTGGCCATTGCAGAGACCGGCAGTTTCACCACGGCGGCCAATGCGGTGTTCCGCACGCCGTCGGCGGTCTCCATGCAGATCAAGAAGCTCGAGGACATTCTCGGGCGCTCTGTTTTCGCGCGGGATGCGCGCTCGGTGACGCTGACCACGGATGGCGAGATGCTGCTCGGTTATGCCCGCCGGCTGTTGTCGATCAACCGCGAGGTGGTGTCGAAGTTCATCATCCCCGAGATCGTCGGCGTGGTGCGGTTGGGATCGCCGGACGATTATGGCGAGCGCGTGCTGCCGCATGTGCTGAAGCGGTTCGCGCAATCGCATCCGTCGATCGCCGTCGACGTCACCATCGACCAGAGCAGCAATCTGCGCCGCCGGATGGACGACCGCGCGCTCGACATCACGCTGCTGACCAATTCCTACAAGACCAGCGCGCTTGGCGCCGAGGTGTTGCTCACCGAGCCGATCGTCTGGGCCGGCGCCAAGGGTGGCAGCGCGCATCTGCGCGAGCCTTTGCCGGTGTCGCTGTGGGAAGAGGGCTGCGCCTGGCGGGCCGGCGCGCTCGATGCGCTGAGCCGTGAAGGCCGCAACTACCGCATCGCCTATATGAGCGCCCACACGGCAGGCCAGCGCGCCGCCATCATGTCGGATCTCGCGGTTGCACCGTTGCCGAAGTCGTTCCTGGGCAACGACATGGTCGAGCTTTGCCCGAAGGACGGCATGCCCGATATCGGCACCTACAATCTGGCGATGGTGGTGTCGCCGGACGCCAGCGCGCCGGTCAAGGCCGTCGCCGACCATATCCGCGCGACGTTCGAGCTTTTCCGCGAAACCGGCAAGTTCTAGAGCGGTTCACCGTTTCACGGAAACGGCGAGCCGCTCTAACTCCTTGTTTGATGCAATTCCCAAGGGAAAGCGCTACACGCTTTTCCCGGGAAAACCGTTTTACACTTTTCCTGGAATTGCTCTGCTATTCCGCTGCTTGGGCGGGGCGCGCCGCGAGAGCGGGTCGCGCCGTGCGCCGCGCAGTTGCGCGCCGCTTGGTGGGCTCACCTTCAAGGAAGGCGACGATGCTGTCCCTGGCGCGACGCGCCTCCGGCATCTCGATCAGCGGCCAGACGTGGAACATGCCTTCCTCGTAGACGACCTGGACGTCGACGCCGGCAGCGCGCGCCTTTTTGGCGAAGATCAGATTGTCGGGGCTGAGCAGGTCGTGCGAGCCGGTCAGAAGCAGGGTCTTCGGCAGCACCGAGAGGTCGCCATAGAGCGGGCTGATGTGCCAGTCGCTGCGATCGATGCCGGCACTGTACATGCGGATCGCTTCCAGCCCGCCGGAAATGCCGAGCCACGGATCGTTGCGTTCCGCCTCGAACACTTCGGGGTTGGACAGCGACATGTCGAGGCCGGGTGAAATCAGCACGTGGCGCGACGGCAAGGGCAGGCCTTCCTCAGCCGCCATCATGGTCAGCACGACGGCCATGTTGCCGCCCGCGGAATCGCCCATGAAGACGATATCTTCAGCGTCGGTCTCATCCAGCATCTGCCGGTAGACGTCGCCGACCATGCCGAACATGGCGTGGAAATCATGTTCCGGTGCGATCGGGTAAATCGGCACGGTGATGCCGAAACCCAACCGCTCGGCCATCTCGGCGATCAACCCCCAATGATAGGATGTGATCTGGAAGACATAGGCGCCGCCATGCATGTAGAGGATTCGCCTGCGTTCGCCCGCCTTCGGCGCGATCTCGTAGACGGGAAAGCCATCGACGCTGCGCTCGGTGATATCGAGCCGCTCCCGCAGCAATGCCGGGGGATGATGATCCTCGGTCTTGCGCGCATAAGCGATCCAGCGCTGCAGGTTTTCCGGGCTGGCAAATGCCTTCTTGCGGCTGTGCCGGAGGATGAAGGAAACGAGGTGGCTTTTGAAACTGGGCATTCGCGTACACAAGCTCGGCAGCAGCCGACTAAGAGAATTCCCCACTATCCCGAAAATCGTACCTCCAGCCGAAATGTCAAGATTCTGGCCCAAGCCAACACGGTTGTTTGATCAGCCACGTCCGCGGCTCTGCGCAGGGCGGCTCAGCGCCGGGGCAGCAGCGCGGCGCGCAGCTTGATGTCGGTCGCAGCCGGGACCATGCGGCGGCCTCGGCGCTTAGTCAGCAATTTGCACTTGTCGGCGAAGGTCATCAGCGGCCCGAGCCCAGGATCAGGCGCGACAGGTTGGTCTGGGCGTCGATGCGCGGCGACACGGGCCAGCCGATGTCCTTCTGGATTTCGGGTGGCAGGTTGTTCATGGCGCGCACGGCCTGTGCATTCTTCATGGCCGCACGAAAACGGCCCAGGGTCTCGAACATCTCTATTCTCCTTTGGAGCGTTGTGGCGGCGGAATAGTCCGGTCCGCCATTCGATGTCCGTTAAATGCTTCACATCTGTATCGGACGTATTGCGCCAAAACAGCGTTTCGGTTTCCAGATCGGTGCGATCTGGAAACATTTGCATACAAATGAAATTGGTCGAATTGGCGGCCTTCGTAAGGCGGCTTATTCCCGGCTGCGCCTGGCGGCATGGCCTTCACGCGAACGCCGGCGTGGGGCGGCGTCGCCGGCGACGCCATCCTCGCTGACGGTCGTGCGTGGCGGCAATTTCACCGCCGCCGACAGTTTCGGGAACGGATCGACCTTGTTGGGAAGCGCCATCGCGTAGACGAAATGCTCCTGGAATTTCGGCTCCAGAGCGGTCTCGATCTTCTCGATGTGGCTGACCGTGTCCTCGATCTCGCGGCGATAGCCACGATTGAGCAGCGCCATGCGCGCACCGGCGCCGGCGGCGTTGCCGACGGCCGAGACCTTGTCGAGGTCGCAATCCGGGATCAGGCCGAGCACCATGGCGTATTTCGGATCGATGAACGAGCCGAACGCGCCGGCGAAATGGATGCGGTCGACGTGTTCGGTGTTCTGCTTTTCCATCAGAAGCTTGGTGCCGGCATAGAGCGCCGCCTTGGCAAGCTGGATGGCGCGCACGTCGGTCTGGGTGATGGTGATCTTGGGTTCGCCTTCCTTCAAGACATAAGAGAAGGTGCGGCCGTTGACCGTGACGCGCGGCGACCGCTCGGCCAGCGACCCGTCGATCACTCCATCCTCGGAGATGATGCCGGCGAGGTACATTTCGGCCACGATCTCGATGATGCCGGAGCCGCAAATGCCGGTGACGCCGGTCGCCTGCACGCTGTCGAGGAAGCCGGGATCGTCGGACCAGAGTTCAGAGCCGATGACGCGGTATTTCGGCTCCAGCGTATCGGGGTCGATGCGCACGCGTTCGATGGCGCCGGGGGCAGCGCGTTGGCCGCCGGAGATTTCCGCGCCCTCGAAGGCGGGACCGGTGGGCGAGGAGGCTGCGACCACCCGCTTGCGGTTGCCAAGCACGATCTCGGCATTGGTGCCGACGTCGACGATCAGCATCATCTCGTCCTGGCGGTGCGGGCCTTCCGACAGCGTCACGGCTGCGGCGTCGGCGCCGACATGGCCGGCAATGCAAGGCAGCATATAGAGGCGGGCGCCCTGGTTGAGCTTCAGGCCGATATCGGAGGCTTTGATGCGCACCGCGCCCGAGACGGCGAGCGCGAAGGGCGCGCCGCCGAGTTCGGTCGGATCGATGCCGAGGAACAGATGGTGCATGATCGGATTGCCGACAAAGACGGAATCCAGGATGTCGTTGCGCTGGACATTGCCTTCCGCGCAGACCTTGTCGACCAGGCCCGAGATCGCCTCGCGCACGGCGACCGTCATGCCTTCGCGGCCGTCCGGGTTCATCATCACATAGGAGACGCGGCTCATCAGATCCTCGCCGAAGCGGATCTGCGGGTTGGAGGTGCCCGACGAAGCGGCGACGCGGCCCGACAGCAACGACACCAGATGCATGGCGATGGTGGTCGAGCCGATGTCGCAGGCCAGTCCATAGGCCTCGTTCTTGAGGCCGGGCCACAGTGCGATCACGCGGGCGATGTCGCTTTCGGCATCCTTGTGGATGGCGGCGGTCGCGGTCCAGTTACCTTTGCGCAGTATGCCTTGCACCTGCGGCATCAGGTAGAAATCGAATTCGAGGTTTTTAAAGCCCCAATCCTTCATCAAGGCGATCTTGAGGCGGTCGAGATCGCCCAGCGGCTTGTGCATGTCGGGCTCTTCGATCTCGACATAGCACATGCGGATTGCCGCATCGCGGGCGATGACGCGCGTGTCGGCATCCTTGCGGATGGTCTGGCCGTTGATGACCGTGTCCTGCGGCACGTCGATGACGAGGTCGCCGAGAATCTGCGCCGAGCAGGACAGGCGGCGCCGCTCGGGCAGGCCGCGGACGCGCTCATAGCGCTCTTCCTTGGCGCCCTTGGGCGAGATGTGGTCGTTAGACGAGACGATCTTGTGCTTGGCGAAATTGCCTTCCTGCACTTCGATCTGGCAGCGACCGCAGGTGGCGCGGCCACCGCAGACGCTCTCGACATAGACGCCGAGCTGACGTGCGGCATCGAGCACCGGTGTGCCGACGGGAAACCGCCCGCGCTTGCCTGACGGCATGAACAGCACGAGCGGATCAGTAATGTTTGCAGGCGAGTTCACGATTGCGCGCTTATCCCCTGGCCATGCGGGCTTCACGGCCGCCGCGCCGGCGACCGCCATTGCCGCCGCCTTCGCCCGGAGCGTTAACGGCGGTGGGCGCTGCGACCGCCTGGCCGCCTTCGGCCGGTTTGTAATCCTTGTAGGTGCGGATCCAGTTGGTGCAGTTCTCGTCGGTGCCGTTGAGCACATTGGCGCCGCGCACGGCTTCCATTTCCTGCGGGCGAACCGGGTTCATGATAGCGCTAGTCATGCCGGCGCCGATCACCATCGGGATGAAGGCGGCGTTGATGCCGTGGCGGTGCGGCAGGCCGAACGAAATGTTGGACAGGCCGCAAGTGGTGTTGACCTTGAGCTCTTCGCGCAGACGGCGCAGCAACGCGAAGACCTGGCGGCCGGCATCGCCGAGCGCGCCGATCGGCATCACCAGCGGGTCGACGACGACGTCATGCGCCGGAATGCCGAAATCGGCGCAGCGCTGCACGATCTTCTTGGCGACGGCGAAGCGCACATCCGGATCCATCGAAATGCCGGTCTCGTCGTTGGAGATCGCGACGACCGGAACATTGTACTTCTTGACCAGCGGCAGGATGGCTTCGAGCTTTTCCTCTTCGCCGGTCACGGAGTTGACCAGCGGGCGGCCCTTGGCGACCTTGAGCGCTGCCTCGATGGCGGCGGTGACCGACGAGTCTATCGACAGCGGCAGGTCGACCAGGCCCTGGACGATCTCCAGCGTCTGCACCAGCAGGCCGGGTTCGGTTTCGTTCGGATTAACGGAGGTGACGCCGGCATTGACGTCGAGCATGGTGGCGCCGCAGGCGGCCTGTTCCAGCGCATCCTTGATGACTGTCTCGAAATTGCCGGCGATCATCTCGGCGGCCAGCTTCTTGCGGCCGGTCGGGTTGATGCGCTCGCCGATGACGCAGAAAGGCTGGTCGAAGCCGATGATGATCTCTCGTGTCGCCGAGGCGACGATGGTCCGGGTCATGAAGTCTCTCCGCCTGATATAAAGATTTCTTTATATCGTTGTCTGGTTTCATTCAAGCGAATGGCTGGCCGTCCGCGCTGTCAGTGCGCGGTCTTCACCATGTCCACCTGCGTTTCGGTAATGTCGTCGTGCAGTATGCTCTCGAGCCGGTCGGCGACCATCTGATCGTCGTGGCGGATCTCGCGTTTCCATGGCTGGCGGCCTTTCAGCACGCCCGATTCATCGACGATCTCGGCGACATATTCCTCCTGGCGGTAGGCCATCACATGGATGCCGGAGACACCAGGAATTTCCTTCACCTCGTTGATGATGTCGGTGCAGAGCTGCTTGCCTTCCTTCTTCTGGTCCTGGGCGCCTTCCAGCCGCTTGATGATGGCATCGGGAATATGGATCCCGGGCACGTTGGAGCGGATCCATTTGGCCGTCTTGGCCGAAGCCAGCGGGCCGACGCCGCACAGGATGAAAACTTTTTCCGTATGCCCCAAGTCCCGCGCCCTCTGCATGAAGGTTCTGAACATCGGCACGTCGAAGCAGTATTGCGTCTGCACGAACTGCGCGCCGGCGGCGATCTTTTTGCCGAGATGGATCGGGCGGAAATCGAAGGGTGGCGCGAAGGGGTTGACGGCGGCGCCGAGGAAAATTTGCGGCGGCGTCGTCAACTTGCGGCCGGACAGGAACTTGCCGTTGTCGCGCATGATGCGGCAGGTTTCCAGCAACGACATGGAATCGAGGTCGAAGACAGGCTTGGCGCCGGGCTGGTCGCCGGCCTGGACGCCGTCGCCGGTGAGGCACAGCATGTTGGCGACGCCCATCGCCGCACCGCCCAGCACGTCGCCCTGGATGGCGATCCGGTTCCTGTCACGGCAGGCAATCTGCATGATCGGGGCATAGCCCATGCGGGTCAAAAGCGCGCAGATGCCGACCGACGACATGTGGCAGTTGGCGCCGGAGGCATCGACGGCATTGATGGCGTCGACCCAGCCGTCGAAGATTTTCGCCCTGTTGTAGACGTCTTCGGGATCGGCGCTGTCGGGCGGGTTGAGCTCGGTGGTGACGGCGAATTCGCCGCGTCGCAGCACGCGCTCCAGTCGGCCACGCGAGGAGTGGCCGGGCAGGGGATCTAGCGGCAGATGGATGCCGGACGGGTTTTCATCGCGCTGACGGCCGATCACGCGCCCGCTCCGGTATTGGCTTTGGCAGCGGCTTCACGGGCCGCTGCCGACTGCGCCGTCACCCGCAGCCAGGCCGAGGTTTCGCGCAGCGACTGGTCGACCGGCTTCTGAACGGTCAGGATCCTGTCGCCATGCTCCATGTTCCGCGAACCTTCCCAGGCCTTGACCCAGACGCAAGGCATGTCGGGCTCGACCTCGCAATTGCCGTTGGCGCGCACGCCGCCACACGGGCCGTTGCGCAGCTGCTTGGGGCAGTTCATCGGGCACGACATGCCGGTCGAGGACAATATGCACTGACCGCACATGCGGCAGTCGAACATGAAGCCTTTTACGCGTTTTTCAACGAACTTGATCGGCGCTTCGACGCGGCCGTAGCCAAGGCCTTTCCACAGCGGATGGAGCAGCAGGAACATGTCTGCGAATCTGGAGTAGAACCATTCGAGCAATCGCGAATGGCGGATCGACCACAGCCTGATCGCAAACGAGCGCTGCACGCGCCGCTGCGGCGATACGTCGGCCGGCTTGTAGTCGGATTTCGGCGCTGCCTTCTTGACCTGCGTGGCCTGGGTCACCGCCGGGCCCCCTTTGCCGGGAGTCGTGTCAGACATTTTCTTTCCCGCCCGCCTTGACCAGAGCGACCAGCCGCTCGCGGTCGTATTTCGCGTCGATGTCGCTGAATGCCTTCTCGACCTCGGCTTCGAGGTCGTCGCCGACCGGGATCGGATCGGCCTTGCGCCATTCGGCGAGGTAATCGTCGGTGCCGCCGGCGCCGGTGCGCATGGCGCACATATCGATCGCCTCGGTGAAGCGCAGCGGCAGTTCGCGCTTGGCGTTCTGCCGGCCCTTCTTGACGATGACCTGGGCGGGGATGTCGCGCCAATAGACGACGATCAGATCGGCCATGAATTCTCTCACTCCCTGTAGAGCGCCGTGCGTCCATGAGGGAAACGACGCTCCACCACTTTGTCCAGCAGGTGCGAGCATTGCCGGATGCGCAGTGGGGCTGCTTGTTATGGGACGACGCGCGCGCATTCAAAAGCGACGCTATTGGACGTCGCAAAAAGAAAGGCGAGATTCCGAGGGAAGGCTGGCTACCAAACCCGCTTGGTCAGGCCGGTCCAGAGATAGAACCAGATCGTCGGATGGTACCATTGTTTCGACGGCAGGCCGGGGTCGATCGTGACAAGCTTGCCGTCCAAGGCACCGCGGACCGCCTCGACGCAGATGTCACGCGAGAACGCCGCCTGGCGCAACGCATAGCTCGAAATAGTGTCGCCGGGCTCCGGCTTGCCGCGCGCCTGTTTCAACACGCCGCCGGTGTCGACGCCGGCGTCGACCAGATGCACGGTGGTGCCGAAATTCTGGAGATCGCCGCAGGCCAGCGCCCAGTAGCCGCCATTCATGCCGCGGTATTTCGGCGCGATGCCGGCGTGGTAGTTGAGCACCGGGCAGGGCATTTGCGCCAGCGTCTGCCGGGACAAGAGCCGGCAGCCGGCGAGCAGCACCACGCCCGGGCGGATGTCGGCGATCGCCTGCAGGCAATCGGCTGCGTTGGCGGAGGAGACGTGGATGATCTTTTGTCCCGGCTTCGGCTCGGTCTCAAGCTTCTGATCGGCGATGAGCCGCTCTGCGTGGCCAGCGAAGAAGCGCTTGCCGAGCCTCGTCAACACCATCGTGCCGAGTTGACCGATGGCCGAAAACCAGCCCTGGCGGCGCGCCCGGCCGAGCAGCAATTGTTTTTTGGATTCAGGGCTTTCGAGGATGACGCTGATAGGGTCGAGCTGGTCGGCGATGGCGTTGACGATGGCCCAGATGTGCGGCCCGCCTTCGGTGACGATGACGATCGCAGCACTTTTTTCAACCGCTGATGCCATGGCGCGCTTTCTTGCCGGCGCGCAACCATTTGCCGTGCGCTGCCCGGCTCAATTCTGTGCCGGGCGAGGTTAAATCTTGATGACCGCCCGGCCAGCGAGAGACCAACGGATCAGCGCTTGAACTCGATGATGTCGAGTTTCGATTCGTAGTAGGGCGCCGGGAATTCGATGCGCCATTCGTTGGCGCTGGTGCGGAAGGCATAGCCGACCTGGTCGCTTTCCGGGCCGCTGCCATAGGGTTTTGGCTTGTTGTCATTGACATAGCCGGAGCCGAGATAGATCGCGCGTTTTTCGCTATCGTCGAAGAAACGGCCCTTGGTGCGTTGCGAGCCGCTGACCTTTTCCAGCTGCCAGCCGGAGCCATCGTCCGTGACCTTGCACTTGAACCAGCCATAGATGACCAGCGGGCCGGTCAGGCCCACCTTGATGGTTCGGCATTGCCAGTTGCCGCTCAGGTCCTTGTCGGAAAAGGCCACTATCGGCTTTGCCAGCAGCGCGTAGAGTTGGCTGACCTCAGCCGGGTCTCCCGCTTTTGCCTCGGCCAGCGCCGCCTTGCGGGTCTCGCCATATTTGTCGAGGCGAACCTTGTCGGCAGGCGTGATGATCTTCTGCACCTCGCCGTCGGCGCGAGCGGGCAAGACGAGGCAGAGGAGGCCAAGGGCGGCGAGCAGGAGGCGAGGGGTCATCGGGACGTTCCGTGTTCGGATGGCTGCTGAATCAGCCTGTTTGCTTGTGGCTCACAACTTAAGCATCCGCGGCGGCCTGTCATCTGTTCTCGACAGCATCCCGGCTCAAGAACCGCTTCAGGCGTGGGCGGCGGCCTGCGCCAGCCCGGCCGTCAGGTCGCCATAGCCCGTCGGGCGCCGTTCATAGGCGAGGCCAAGTAGTTTCGCGGCCTTCTCGGCGACCTTGTCGAGTTCCGGATCGTCGGTCTGGGCGATGTAGATCAGCTTTTGGTAGTTGCCGAAATAATCCTTGATCAGTTCCGGGTGCTTGTCGAGGCCGAGCGGCTTCATGAAGAAGGCGTCGAACTGGCGGCACAGGAAGTCTGTCATGTAGAACGACATCATGTCGTCGTCGGCGACCTTCGCATAGGCGTCCATGCCCTGGTAGAAGGCAAAGCAGTGCGGCCCGGCCATGCGCTCGACGCCGTGCTTCTCCAGGACCCGGTCGAGCATGCCGCCGGTACCGCAATCGGCATAGCCGACGAAGATGTTGCTATAGCCTTCCGCCTTGGCCTTTTCGATCGCCTTGTCCATCGCCGGTGCGATGCGGTCGGGGTAGAAATGGAACTCCGCCGGCAGGCAGGTCAGGTCGAGATGGACGAGCTTGAGCTGCTCCTTGACGGCCAAAACTTCGCGCGCAATCATTCCACAGGCGATGACCAGCAGCCTGTCGTCTTGATTCGGTTTCGTTTTTTGCATTCTGGCCATGGAACCCGGTCGAAGCGGCCTTCGTTGCTGTGGGGCGAATCTATCGAGAGAGGGATAAACCGTCCATGAAACTGTTACGCGTTGCGCCGATTGCAATCCTTGCCTGCGTCCTGGCGCTTACGGCCTGTGCCAACACCGTCCGTGGTGTCGGCCGGGATATCAAATCGACTGCCAAAGCCGTCGACGACACCGTCACCAAACCCTGACGCAGCCATCCGTTCCAATAGCTGGGAACAAAAAAGCCGCGCTGCAAGGCGCGGCTTTCGATTGTGGGCCAGACGCCTTGCAGAACAGATCAGGCTGAAGCGCGCATATTATGCTTGCGCTTCATGAAGTCCTTGGCGGTCTCGACCGCCACAGCCGCGTCGCGGCAATAGGCATCGGCGCCGACGGCCTTGCCGAATTCCTCGTTGAGCGGCGCGCCGCCGACCAGGACGACATAGTCGTCGCGGATGCCCTTTTCCTTCATCGTGTCGATGACGACCTTCATGTAGGGCATGGTCGTGGTCAAAAGCGCCGACATGCCGATAATGTCGGGCTGGTGCTGCTCGATGGCGTCGAGGTATTTTTCCACCGCATTGTTGATGCCGAGATCGATGACGTCGAAGCCGGCACCTTCCATCATCATGCCGACGAGGTTCTTGCCGATGTCGTGGATGTCGCCCTTGACGGTGCCGATCACCATCTTGCCCTGCTTCGGCGCGCCGGTGGCGGCCAGCAGCGGGCGCAGGATGAACATGCCGGCCTTCATGGCGTTGGCCGACAGCAGCACCTCGGGAACGAACAGGATGCCGTCGCGAAAGTCCTCGCCGACGATGCGCATGCCTTCGACCAGAGCTTCGGTCAGCACCTTGTAGGGCACCCAGCCGCGCTCGAGCAGGATGTTGGTGCCTTCCTCGATCTCTTCCTTCAGCCCGTCATAGAGATCGTCGTGCATCTGCTGCACCAACTCGTCGTCGGAAAGCTCGGAGAGGATGATCTCGTCGTCGGCCATTTTTCTCGGGCTCCTTGCCGCGCGGATGCGATCACGGCGGCTTAAAATAATCGCGTCAATACCTAACCCGGCGGGGGCAGGTATCCATAGCTGATTTGCGACTTCCCGCAAAAGGAAAGCGACCGCAAATCTATTGGAATTCTTGTCGATTTTGCGACAGGCGTTGGCGCTGGCGGGCCGTTTCGAATAGGGTGCATGGCTACGATCCGGGCGAGAAGCCGCCATACGCGGCCGCAAACGGTTTTTAGGGAAAAACGATCATGAGTGAAAACGCGTCAGTCGACCAGGAAGCGTCCAATGCGCGACGTGGACGTGCTGCCAGCGGCGGCGCGGCTGCAAGGCGGGCGGCGCGCTCGGGCGGCGGACCGGGCACCCAGCTCACCTATATCAAGCGCAAGATCAACATCTATGAGGTCCTCAACGAGGAAGGCCTGGCGATTATCGAAAACAACACCGATACGGTGCTGGAAGAGATCGGCATCATCTTTCGCGACGACGCCGAGGCGCTGCAGCTTTGGAAAGAGGCGGGCGCCGACGTCAAGGGCGAGCGCGTGCATTTTCCCAAGGGCCTCTGCCGCTCGCTGCTGAAGACCGCGCCGCCCATCTACACCCAGCATGCGCGCAACGCCGAACGTTCGGTGCAGATCGGCGGCAACGCCACGGTCTTCGCGCCGGTCTATGGTCCGCCCTTCGTGCGCGATCTCGACGGTGTCAGGCGCTACGCGACGATCGAGGATTTCCGGAATTTCGTGAAGCTCGCCTATATGGCGCCGTCGATTCACCATTCGGGCGGCACGGTTTGCGAGCCGGTCGACGTGCCGGTCAACAAACGCCATCTCGACATGATCTACAGCCACATCAAATATTCGGACAAACCGTTCATGGGTTCGGTGACGGCGCCAGAGCGGGCCGAAGACACCGTCGCCATGGCCAAGATCGTGTTCGGCGACGATTTCGTCGAAAACAACACCGTGCTGACCAGCCTGATCAACGCCAATTCGCCGATGGTGTTCGACGAAACCATGCTGGGCGCGCTGAAGGTTTATTCGCGTCACAACCAGGCTTGCATCGTCACGCCGTTCATCCTTGCCGGCGCGATGAGCCCGGTCACGGTGGCCGGCACGCTGACGCAGGTTCTGGCAGAGGTGCTGGCCGGCGCCTCTTTCACGCAGTTGATCCGTCCCGGCGCGCCGGTGCTGTTCGGCACCTTCGCCTCGTCGATCTCCATGCAGTCTGGTGCGCCGACCTTCGGCACACCGGAGCCGTCGCTGGTTTCCTACGGCGCCGCACAGCTTGCCCGCCGGCTCGGTCTGCCGTTCCGCACCGGCGGCTCGCTCTGCGCCTCCAAGGTTCCGGACGCGCAGGCCGCCTATGAGAGCGCCAACACGCTCAACTCGACCATTCTTGCCGGCACCAATTTCGTCCTGCATTCGGCCGGCTGGCTCGAGGGCGGACTGGCCTCCTGCTACGAAAAATTCATGATGGACATCGACCAGCTCGGCATGACGCAAAAGTTTTCCGAAGGCGTCGACCTCTCGGAAAACGGCCAGGCGATGGACGCCATCCGCCAGGTCGGCCCGGGCAGCCACTATCTCGGCTGCGACCACACGCAGGCGAATTTCCAGACCGCCTTCTATCGCTCCAGCATCGCCGATAACAATTCCTACGAGCAGTGGCTGGCCGAGGGGGAGAAAACAGCGCCGCAGCGCGCCAACGAACTCGCCCGCCGCTGGCTGGAGACCTACGAGGCGCCGTATCTCGATCCGGGCATCGACGACGGGCTGAAGGACTACATCGCGACGAAGAAGGCGTCGATGGCTGACGCCTTCACCTGAAAGGAGCCCGAGTCAGGCGGGGCTAAAGTCGCCAACATCATCCACAAGGAAGTCTGGCGGAGCGCTTTCTCCGACCCGGACAAGAAGGGATGATTGCGCGGCGCCGGGCTGACGAGATAGCGGCCGCGCTTTCCGCCGACGGCCTCATCCTGCGCGGCGGCTTCAATTTCGCAACAAGCGAAACGCCGCCGCATGGCCCTTCAGCCGCCCCTGCCAAATCCGTGCTATTGGTCGGGCAGGCGGGAGCGGCACCCTGGCCGCATTTCCTGCGCTGGCGCGACCGGCAACCGCAAACCATTGCTAATCCGCTCGACACATGGTCGCGCGAAGTGATCGGTGCGGTGGCGGAGAAATTCGGCGCGCGCGCCGTTTCGCCTTCGGACAGACCTTATCTGCCGTTCCAGCAATGGGCGATGCGAGCGGAGGGGCTGAGACCGTCGCCGCTGGGCATCCTGATGCATCCGCAGTACGGGCTCTGGCATGCCTATCGCGGCGCGTTGCTGTTCGAGGATGAGATCGCGCTTCCTGAACGTCGCGAAGCGATTCACCTTTGCGACGCCTGTGTCGCAAAACCTTGCCTGAAATCCTGTCCGGTTGATGCCTATTCGGTCGATGGTTTCGCCTATGAGTCCTGCCTGGCGCATGTGCGCGGGCAAAACGGCGAACCATGCCGCGGCGGCGGCTGCCTCGACCGCAACGCTTGTCCGTATGGCACGGCCCATCGCTATCCGCTTGAGGTTCAGGCCTTTCACATGACGGCGTTTGCTGGCCTGTAGCGGCGTTGAACGCCTGCACAAAGTGTTGAACGGGATTGTCAGGGAACGGCTTGCCCTGACAATGCCTGCTTATATGTATCGCACGACAATCAATGGGGCGAGCCATGGCGAAGCAGGACATTGAGATAGAGACCGGGGACGGCGTGGCGAAGGCGGGATTGTTCCGTTCGGCGACTGTTTCCCCGGTCAAGGCCGGTACCATTCTCTACATGGACGCCTTCGGTCCGCGACCGGCGCTCGACGCAATGGCGGAGCGGCTGGCGGGTGAGGGCTATGCGGTGCTGGTGCCGGATCTTTTCTATCGCAAAGCACCCTACGGGCCGTTCGAGCCCAAGACCGCTTTCGTCGTGGAGGAGACCAAGGTCGCGCTGACGGCGTTGGTCCACGGCACGACACAGGACATGACCATCCGCGACAGCAGGGCGTTCCTCGACACGCTTACCGCTGAAGGTGTCACCGGACCGGTCGGTGTCGTCGGTTACTGCATGGGCGGGGCGCGGGCCTTGAATGCGGCTGCAACCTATCCCGATCGCATCGTGGCGGCGGCAAGCTTCCATGGCGGCAATCTGGCCAGCGATGCCGCCGACAGGCCGCACCGCAAGGCTGCAATGATCAAGGCGCGGGTCTATGTCGGAACGTCTGGGGTGGACCGCAGCTTTCCGCCGGAGCAGTCGGCGCGACTGGCCGAGGCGCTGCGCGTGGCGGAAGTCGACCACGTCATCGAAAACTATGCCGGCATGGCGCATGGCTGGTGCGTGTCGGACCACAGCGTGTTCAACGCGGCCGGCGCCGAGCGCCACTGGAAGCGACTGACGACGCTGTTCGCCGAGACGCTGATCTAACGAGGCGTTGCCTGAAGTCGCAACGAACGGGTAGAGACTGCACGATTGGCGCGGCCTGTTAAAACAGCGCCAGTCGAGCGGGAACGAACAGCCTGATGCAATCCTATGATGTCGTGGTGATCGGCGCCGGTGCGGCCGGAATGATGTGCGCCATCGAGGCGGGCAAGCGCGGCCGCTCGGTCCTGGTGCTCGATCACGCGGCAAAGCCCGGCGAGAAGATCCGCATCTCCGGCGGCGGCCGCTGCAACTTCACCAACATCCATGCGAGCCCGAAGAATTTCATCTCGGGCAATCCGCATTTCTGCATTTCGGCGCTCAGCCGCTACACGCAGCGCGATTTCATCGGGCTCGTCGAACGCCACGGCGTCGCCTATCACGAGAAGACGTTGGGACAGCTGTTTTGCGATGGCTCGGCGCGGCTGATCATCGACATGCTGGTCTCCGAAATGCAGGATGGGGGCGTGGAACTTGCGCTGTCGACCGAGGTGAGGAACGTCAGCAAGGCCGCGGACGGTTTTGTGCTGACGCTCTCCACTGGCAGCGTCGCCTGCAATTCGCTGGTCGTTGCCTGTGGTGGCAAGTCGATCCCCAAAATGGGCGCGTCCGGTTTCGGCTACGAGCTTGCGGCGCAGTTCGGCCTGGCGGTGGTGGAAACACGGCCGGCGCTGGTGCCGCTTACCTTCGACGCAAGAACGCTGGAGCGGCTGGCGCCCTTGGCCGGCAATGCCGTCGATGCCGAAGTCGCCTGCGGCAAGACGCGGTTTTCAGAAGCGATGCTGTTTACGCATCGCGGCTTGAGCGGGCCTTCCATCCTGCAGATCTCGTCCTATTGGCGCGAGGGCGACGAGATCCGCATCGCCATTCTGCCGGGGAGGGATGTGGCGGAACTGCTGCGCGCCGCCCGGCGCGTCAACGGCAGGCAAGCGGTGCAGACGGTGCTTGCAAACCATTTGCCGAAGCGCCTTGCGCAAGCAGTCGCCGAGCGCAGTGGGATCGATGGCAATCTCGCTGATTTGACAGACCTGCAAATGAAAACCGTCGAAGCCGCCGTCAACGACTGGCGCATCAAGCCGGCCGGCTCCGAGGGTTACCGCACGGCGGAAGTGACGCTTGGCGGTGTCGATACCAACGGGCTCGATCAGAAGACGATGCAGGCGAAATCCGTGCCGGGGCTGTTTTTCATCGGCGAAGTCGTCGATGTCACGGGCTGGCTGGGCGGCTATAATTTTCAGTGGGCTTGGTCGTCCGGCTGGGCCTCGGGCCAGGTGTGCTGATATTCAGGTGAGGCCGGCCTGCAAACGACGGCTTTCTGTGCTTCCGGTGCTCGCGTACCAAAAGTACGCTCCGCTCCGGTTCTCGAAATCCATCGTTTTCGGCTCGGCCTGACCTGAATCTCAGCGCACCTGTTGCGCGTGCATCCGTCGCCTCGGAAAAAAATCTTTCCATAACCCCAAGGATTGGCCATTAGCCTTCGTCCAACAGGCAAATGATGGCGATGATGCTGGATGAAAGCGAAGCCTCCGACGCCGAATTGATCGGGCGGGCGAAGGGCGGAGACAGGGGTGCCTTCGGCAAATTGCTGGAGCGGCACTACGACTTCGTCTATCGCGCCGCCTATCGCTGGTGCGGAAAGAAGGCCGATGCCGAAGACATCGCCCAGGAGGTCTGTGTCCGTCTCGGCAAGGCGATCCGCGACTACCGCGGCGGCGGCGCGTTCACGACATGGCTCTATTCCGTGACGTTGAACGCGGCGCGCGACATGATGCGCAAGACCACGCGCGAAAACGTCAAGACCGAGGCTTTCGGCGCCTACAGCATGATATCGGGAGAGGCCTCGGCGGAACCTGAAGATCCCACTGAGGCGCTCTGGGCAGCGGTGCGGCAATTGCCGGACAAGCAGCGCGATGCAGTACTTCTGGTCTATGGCGAAGGTTTGAGCCATGCGGCCGCCGCCGAGGCGATGGCAATCTCGGAGACGACGGTTTCCTGGCACATCCATGAAGCGAAGAAACGGCTGAAGACGTTGATTCGTTCAGCCGGGGAAGTGTGACCATGGTCGACGACAACGAACTCAACAGGCTGCGCGACGCAGCAGTACCGGCGCCAGGCGAAAGCGCGAAGGCACGCGCCTTCGAAGCCGCCATGAGCGCCTATGATCAGGAAAATATTTCTGCCGTCACCCAAGGATCGGTCGGCGGGCTTCGTCTCACAGAGCGAGCACAAAAGCTCTGGAGCGAGATCATGCAAAAGAAACTCATCGCCACGCCAGCCATTGCCGGGCTCGTCGCCCTGCCGATCGCCGGATACGCCACCTTCCACATGCTGAGGGAACAGCCGTTGCCGTTCGGCGGCGACGAGAAGATCACCGAAACGCTGGCCGACAAACCGGCAACCAACGCGCCGGTAAAAGAAAAGCAGGCGCCTGAAGGCGACAAGAAGGCCGACGCCGATGTGCGAAGCCGCGACACCACTACGACGCTTACGCCGCCCGCGCCGCCGAAGCCCGAATCGACCGTTGCTGTCGCCCCGGCGCAGCAGGATGCGCTCGGACGCGGCGTGTTGGCCGAGCCTGCGCCAGTTGAGAGCCGCGAGTTTTCGCTTGACGGCACCGCTGCCCCGGCCGGCGGCGCGCGGGTCGACCGCATGGCCGGCACGACCGAATCCAAGTACCTGGCACAGCCTTCGACGATGCCGGCCGACCAGATTGCGCCGCAGGAGCCAAACCGCGACCGCGTCGAGGATTTCAAGACCAATCCGGTGCATGCAGCGCTTCAGGATCCGGTCTCGACCTTCTCGATCGACGTCGACACCGCTTCCTATTCCTTCGTCCGCGGCTCGCTGAAGCAGGGCTACCTGCCGCAGGCCGACACGGTGCGCGTCGAGGAGATGGTCAATTACTTCCCCTATGACTGGAAGGGGCCGGACTCGGCTTCGACGCCGTTCAATTCGACCGTCAGCGTGATGCCGACGCCGTGGAACGGGCACACCAAGCTGATGCACGTCGCCATCAAGGGCTTCGACATCAAGCCGGTCGAGCAGCCGAAGGCCAATCTGGTGTTCCTGATCGACGTCTCGGGTTCGATGGACGAGCCTGACAAGCTGCCGCTGCTCAAGTCGGCTTTCCGGCTGCTGGTCAGCAAGCTCAAGGCGGACGACACCATCACAATCGTCACCTATGCCGGTGACGCCGGCACCGTGCTGATGCCGACCAAGGTTACCGAGAAGGACAAGATCCTCAACGCCATCGACAATCTGTCGCCCGGCGGCTCGACGGCCGGCGAGGCGGGCATCAAGGAAGCCTACAGGCTTGCCCAGCAGTCCTTCATCAAGGATGGCATCAACCGTGTGATGCTGGCCACGGACGGCGACTTCAATGTCGGCCAGACCGATGACGACGATCTGAAGCGGCTGATCGAGCAGGAGCGCAAGACCGGCGTCTTCCTGTCGGTGTTCGGCTTTGGACGCGGCAATCTGAACGACCAGATGATGCAGACCATCGCCCAGAACGGCAACGGCACCGCCGCCTATATCGACACGCTGGCCGAGGCCGAGAAGGTTCTGGTCGAGGATGCCTCCTCGACGCTGTTCACCATCGCCAAGGACGTCAAGATCCAGGTCGAGTTCAATCCGGACAAGGTCTCGGAGTACCGGCTGATCGGCTATGAAACCCGCGCCTTGAACCGCGAGGACTTCAACAATGATCGCGTCGATGCCGGCGATATCGGCTCGGGCCACTCGGTCACCGCCATCTACGAGATCACGCCGAAGGGCAGCGGCGGCGAGCAGATGGATCCGCTGCGCTACGGCCAGGCAACGGTCAACAATGGCGGCGTCGCCAATGCCGACGAATATGCCTTTGTGAAAATCCGCTACAAGCTGCCGAACGAAGACGTCTCGAAGCTGATCACCACGCCGGTGACCTCGGCCAACGAGGTCGCGTCCTTCGACCAGGCCAGCACCGACCAGCGTTTCTCCGTCGCTGTCGCCGCCTTCGGCCAGAAGCTGCGCGACGAGGATGCGACCGCGAAGTTCGGCTACGACAAGATCATGGAGATTGCCACCGCCGCCCGAGGAGCCGACCCGTTTGGGTACAGGTCCGAGTTCCTTTCGCTTGTGCGCCTTGCCTCGGCGCTGGGCGGTAACCGGTAGTGGCAATACAGCCGGTTCCTTTCAGACGGGGGTCGTTCTGATACGGGGAACCGACTACGGGCGGGTGAGGCAGGCCGGCGGGGGAAACCCTGCCGGCCTTTTTTTCGGATCGATTGATCCGAAGCGCACAGATGATCCGCCTGATCGTTAAATTGCGCGGCTTTTCCGGAACGTCATCGCAATGCCCTGCTATTATTGCATGGGGTCGGGACTGGGCTTGGGGAGCCGGGAATTGCAGATCATGAACATTGGAAACACGACGCCGGCGGTGAGACACACGCAGGCGTCGGGAACGCTGTCGCCAGAATCCAGGCGCATCATGGATGACGTCGACGCAGCCCGGAATACCGCAAAGTCGGCGCTGACCAATGACCGCTTTCGCGTCATGCTGGAGCAGATCGGCAATCCGCAGTCGTCGGGTGACCTGGTGACGATGAATGAAAGCGCCGACAGCACCGCCCTGGATTTCACGACGGCGCTATCGCGTTACGCTGAAAACAGCGAATAAGTTCGATATCAGGCCCGGCTGCGGCGGCGTTCGCGGCGGGCTTCGCTGGTCTCGGCGGTGTTTTCCGTCGCCACCTTGTTGCGCATCGGACCGATGCGCTCGATGATCCCCGCGACGGTCGGGCGTTCGGATTTGGTGTGCGCGTCGAGCGCCTTGCGCATGGCGGCAAGGTGCTGGAACGAGGTGCCGCAGCAGCCGCCGATGATCTTCGCGCCGCCATCCACCGCCAGCCGGACATAGTCGGCCATCAGCTCCGGCGTGCCGGAATAATGGATCTCGGTGCCACGAAATTCGGGAATGCCGCAATTGCCCTTGACGATCACCGTCGCTTCCGGCTTCGCCTCGGTCATGTCGAGCAGCGAGGCCAGGATGTCGGAGGCGCCGACACCGCAATTGGCGCCGACACCGAGCGGCGTCTCTGAAAGTCCGTCGGCGACGCCGTGGATATCCCTGGGCAGCAGGCCCATCATGGTGCGGCCGGCAGTGTCGAAGGAGCCGGTATAGGTGTAGGGCAGGCCGACGCGGATAGCGGCTTGCGCCGCGGCGCGGATCTCGTCCGGCGCCGACATGGTCTCGATCCAGGCGACTTCGGCGCCGCCTTCCTTCAAGCCTTCGATCTGTTCGGCGAAGGCCTCGACCGCCTCGTCATAGGTCATGGCGCCGAGCGGCACCAGCAACTCGCCGGTCGGCCCGACCGAGCCGGCGACGATGACTTTCCTGCCGGCCTTGTCGGCGACCGCCCGGGCAATCTCTGCGGCGCGCTTGTTCAGCGCATGCACGCGGTCCTGCGCATGGTGCAGCTTCAGCCGGTGGCGCGTGCCGCCGAACGAGTTGGTGAGAATGATATCGGCGCCAGCGTCGACGAAATTCTGGTGCAGGCTGGTGATGGTATCGGGCGCTGTCTCGTTCAGCAACTCCGGCGCTTCGCCGGCCTCCAGACCCATGGCGAACAAATTGGTGCCGGTGGCGCCATCGGCGAGCAGCACGCCCTTTTCGGCCAGCAGAGCATCGATGGGATTGTTCGCGGTCATCGGATCGACTTTCAGATATTTGAATGGAATAAGGATATAAAGAAGTCTTTATGTCCAGTCAATGTGTTTGCAACCTGCAATGCCGCGCGGCGCACCTTTCCGGGGCGTTGGCGATCAGGCAGAACCCGATGGAAATGACGCGCCGGCCAGATTGCGCGCGTAGGCGGCGGCCTCATGCGGGTTGATGTCGGCGGCCCGGATCAGATTGTCGAAATGCTGGGTCAGCGCCTGTACCGGCTGGGTGGCATTCAGCACGACATACATGTCGCCGACATAGATGGCGGCGCGGTAGGGACCGAAGATTGTCAGCGGGATCGAATAGCGCATGCGGCCGTCATAGAGGAACAGGCGGAAGGTGGGGTAGAGATCGTCAAGCAGCGTCGCCATATGGGCAAGCTGCTGCCGGCGATCAGCCTCGGGAAAGCGGTCCCAGACGCCCAGGCCGCGGGCGAAAATCTCCAGCGTGTGGCGCGGCATGCAGACTTCCATATCGGTCTCAGGGCGCCGGTTGTACTCGATGCGGTACTGCGTCTCGCTGGCCTGCGCCAGACGGCTGCGGTTGGTGATGTTGGCTTCGTAGTCGACCAGCTGGCGTGTGCGCAGGAGATCGGGAATGCCGGCCGGCACATAGCGGATCTTGGTGCCTGCGGCCTCGGCGAACCATTTGGCGAGCAGCGTGCGGTCGAAGCCGTCGGGCGCCTCTTCGATCTCCAGGCTTTCGCGGATTTCGCCGGTGACGCCTTCGTCCTGGGAGAGGCCGAGCAGCCAGTCCAGCGAGATCTTGAATTCGGCGGCGATGTTGAGCAGCGTTTCGGCGCGTGGCAGGCGCGTCGAGGCGCCGGACATCAGTTGCGACAGAGCCGACCGGTCGATGCCGACTGCTGAGGCGAAAGCCGACTGGTTGAGATCGGACCTTGTCAGGAGCAGCTTCAAGCGCTCCCGGAAGATTGCCGAAAGGTCCCGTTTGTCCACTGTTCGTTCTCCGCGCTCTCTTAGGAAAAATTTGCGCCCGATCCGTCGGATCAGCACTTCCAGCGTAAATGAATCCGTAGGGTTGTTTACAATGTATAACATCTGCGGTCGAAAATGCGCAATCGCAACATTTTGTACACTTTGTCTCGTTGAGCGGAATCGCTTCTCCTGACACTATGCTGTCAGGAACCAATTCCGGCGACTGAGGGACAGTGGTCGATAGCATGACAGGCAAGCGCATCAAGCGACGCGACGCAGCGGCCATCGAGTGGCCGACCGTGCTCCTCGCTTTCTTCTGTTACGGAATGTGGCTCGCTGCCGGGCTCCTGCTCTGGCCCTCTTATCCGATCCCGGCACTTCTTCTCCTCGGCTTCATCCTGGCCTTGCAGTCGTCGATCATGCACGAAGTGCTGCATGGCCATCCGACGCGCAGCGCGCTCATCAACGAAGCCTTCGTCTTCCTGCCGATCGGCCTGGTCTGGCCGTTCCGTCGCTTCAAGACGCTTCATTTGCGCCACCACGCCGACGAGCGCCTGACCGATCCCCTCGACGATCCCGAGAGCTATTACCAGGCGTTGTGGATGCATGACGATCTGCCGCCGACAATGAAATTCCTGCTCAAGATCAACAACACCATGGCCGGCCGTTTCTTCCTCGGCCCCTGGCTGTCCTGCATCAGTTTCTTCGTCGACGATGCCAAGCATGTGATTGCCGGCGACAAGGTGATCGGCAAGGCATGGCTGCTGCATGCGATCGGCCTCGCCATCGTAGTGCCGATCGTGCAGTTCGGCTTCGGCATTCCCGTATGGCTCTACATTCTGGTGCCGGTCTGGCTCGGCCAGTCGCTGATCGCGGTCCGGACTTTCGCCGAACATCAGTGGTCCGAGCACCCTGAAGGACGCACGGTGATCATCGAGCGCTCGCCGCTGTCGTTCCTGTTCCTCAACAACAATCTGCACTTCGTCCACCACAAGACGCCGACGGTTGCCTGGTACAGACTTCCAAAACTGTTTGCGGACCGCCGCGACGAGTGGCTGCGGATGAACAATGGCTACGCCTATCCGAACTATTTCGCACTGATCAAAGCCTACGCATTCAAGGCCAAGGAGCCGATCGTGCACCCGGTGCTGCGCCGCCAGGCGGAGCCGGGCAGGGCGTTCAAGCCGCGCATCAGGGCGCGCAGCATCAGCGGGCTTGGCAGCGCGCCAGTTCCGGCCGAGCCGCCGAAGGAATAATCCCCGGACTTCCCGAACCCGTGTCGGCCAATTCTGATTGGACGCCGCGTTTTTGCGATCCTTTCCCGAGCCATGATGATTGAGTGTCGGCATGAGTGATTTGGTTGCGGCATTGCCGATGTACGACTGGCCCGAAGTGCGCGGCGAGGTCGACGCGCAATGGGCAGCGTTGCGCGAGGCTTTTCGGCACAAGGGCGTCGATGCGCCGCAGACAATCGTGCGCCGCAATGGCGACCTGCCGCCGGTGCCGGGGGGTATCCAGGACGCCGAGGGCAGACTGATCGCGCCCAATCCGGCGACACTGCCGCCGAACGAACTCGACCATCATCAGCTTTGGCTCCATCCGGCGCTGCTGTTCGCGCAGACCTGCTGGGGGCCGATGGAACTTGGCCTGAACAAGCATGTGCAGGTGGTCGGCCAGCCGAGCTACGACGCTTACGAAGGCGGCCAGGGCGAACTCTATTCCAGCGCGCTGGTGATGCGCACGGCCGAGGGACCGGAAGTTCGCTCGCCCGCGGATGGCAAAGCCTTGCTGCCGCTCGATCTGATGCGTGGCAAGCGTTTTACCTACAACAGCCTCGATTCGATGTCGGGCATCATCGCGCTGACGCGCGACCTGCAGGCCGCCGGCGAAAGCCTGGATATCTTTTCCTCACGCAGCGAAAGCGGTGGCCATCGCCGCTCGATCATCGCGGTCGCCGAGGGCAAGGCGGATATAGCTGCCATCGACTGTGAGAGCTGGGCGCTGGCGCAGCGTTTCGAGCCTGCGGCAAACGCCGTGAAGGTCGTCGGCTGGACGGCAAGGCGCAAAGGCCTGCCCTACATCACCGCCAGGACGACGCCGGAAAAGACGCTCAAGGCTCTGCGCGAGGCGCTTGCCGGATCAGCCGAGCAGCCTCGCATCCAACGGGTAGGTTGAAAGCTGCTCGTTACCGGTCTCGGTGATCAGGATCTGTTCCTCGATCTTGACGCCCTCATGGCCGCCGAGACGACCGATATAGCTTTCCACGCACAGCACCATTCCCGGCTCCAGCACGCCATCGGGCGTGTCCGGCGTCCAGTCGCTGGCATGTGGCAGGGTTGGATACTCGTCGGCGAGGCCGACGCCGTGATAGAGCACGCCGTAGCGCGCCGGGAAGCAATCTCCCGGCGGCACCACGGAGCGTTCGACCAGGTCGCGGAAGGATATGCCGGGCTGCATCAATTGCGTGTTGTGGGCGATCTGGTCGGCGGCGATGTGGAAGAGGTCCCGTTGCTCGTTCGATGGTCTCGCATCGCCGCAAAGCCAGGTGCGGGAGAGATCGGCGCAGAAGCCGTAGGGACCGATCAGGTCGGTATCGAAGGCGACGAGGTCGCCTTCCTCGATCACACGCGATGAGCATTCCTGGAACCACGGATTGGTGCGCGGCCCCGAGGCAAGCAGCCGGGTTTCGATCCATTCGCCGCCGCGCGCAATGTTGCCGCGGTGGAGTTCGGCCCACAATTCGTTTTCGGAAATGCCCGGCGTCAGCGCCTTCTCCATTTCACCCATCGCCGCTTCGCAAGCGACGATTGCGCGGCGCATGGCGAGGATCTCGTCCGGCGATTTGATCAGCCGCGCATTTTCCATCACCGCTTCGCCATTGCCGATCGAAATGCCGAGCCGGGCGAGTTCCTCGACGCCTTCCGGGTTGATGTGGTCGACCGCAATGCGGCTGTTGCCGCCGCCATGCTCCTTGACCAGATCGGCGATGCCGGCCGCCCAGCGGCGGACTTTGTGCTCGGTCAGCTCGCCGCCATAGAGATACATCCACGACACTGCCGGCCGCACCTCGTCGACGACGCCGGAATGATCGGACAGATGCTCGCAGGAGAAATAGTCGAACAGCACCACGGGTCCCTCAGTGGCGACGAAGCAGTGGCGGGTCGGATTGTGCGCGACCCACAGCTGCATGTTGGTCGAATCGGTGGCGTAGCGGATGTTGACGGGGTCGTAGAGCAGCGCGCCGGCGTAGTTTCGGCGCCTCAGTTCGGCGCGGAGGCGCTCGAGCCGGTATTTGCGCATCGCGGCAAGATCGGGCGCGGCGATGCCTGCCGCTTGCCATTCGGCTTCAGCCAGCGCGCCATAGCCCAGCACATGCTGGTTCAGCGACGCCGCCTTCTGGCGCGATGTTTCGCGCGAGGCTTCGACGGAGCCGGGCTCGAACGGCATGATCTTGCGATGACGACCGAACCCTTGTTTCTCCACCCGACGCCTCCCTGCCGACTTACTGTGGCGCTGCGCCCGCGGCCGCTTTCTTCAGCCGCGTGACCGTCAGCGTGCGGGTGGGCGGCTCGCTGTCGAACAGCATCGGAACGACCAACTGCTGCGGCGAGCCGTCAGCGACATAGCCGGCCTCGCTCAAGGCCCGCAGGATGCCCTCGGGAGGTTCCTTGTCATTGGCCATCACGAGCACCGCCGGCTCGATCAGCAAATGGCCGAAGTCCGGCATCTCGTCGTCGAGCACGACCAGATCGGGATCGACAAGACGCAGATTTCCCACCCAGTGCCAGCTCGATATCGCCGTGCGAACCGGACCGTTTGCCGTCAGCTGGCCATAGAGCGACTGGTAGTCGACACGCACGATGCTGCCGCGGCTGTCGCCGCCATTGAGGTGCGTGTACCAGGTCACCGGCAGCACGAGGATGGCAAGCGTTGCGCCGACAAAGACGACGACGTCCTGCACCTTCATTCCCTTGTCGCCTCTGGCATCCATCCGCAAGGCCAGCGCGACCGGCAGCAACACAAGAATGGGAAGCATCCAGCGATCGCGAAATTGCGTCGTCCCGCTCGCCAGGACGAGCACGATGGTCATCGCCAGGGCAAAAGCGATGGTGCGCCACACCAGTTTCTCGGTCCATGGCGCCGGTTGCAGAGCCGGCGCCGGCTTTTTCCATGCGATGAGCAAAGCCGCGACGAATATGCCGGCCGGCAACACGGCGAAATACAGGATAGCCTTGCCCAGTCCGCGCATTCCGTAGAATGCGGTTTGTATGGCGCTTTCTCCTCTGCCCATGCCGAAGCCGCCGCTGTGCGACAGCAACTGGTCGGTGTAGGTCAGGTTCCAGTAGAGCGTCGGCAGGCAAAGCAGCACCGCCACGACAAGGCTGATCGAAAACCGGCGGTTGAGGATGACGCCGCGCGTTTCGCGCAGCGACAGGGTGGACAGCATCAGCGCGCCGAGAAAGATCGCGTTGTTGTATTTCGACAGGATGGCGGCGGCCATCGCCACGCCAAACAGCACATAGGTGGCCAGCGAACGCCGCTGCACCAGTTCAACGAGCGCAAGAAACAGCACCACTGAAAAACAGAAAGCGGCGATCGAGTGGGTGAGGGCGTGCTGCATCTCCCACACCATCTGCGGAAACAACAGCAGGCCGAACAATGCGGCGGCGCCAGCGCGGCTGGAATAGCCTAGGCGGCGGACAGCGATGAAAACCGACGCCAGCGCCGCTCCGATCAGCAGGTACTTCACGATCTTGAGCGCCAGGATGTTCGTTCCGACCACGGCGGCGACGAGGCGGGCAAGCCAGGTGTAGAGCGGCGGCTGCGAGCCGCCATAGCCAGCCCAGAGGTAGGGCATGTACATCAGCTGTTCGGAATCGTCGACGCCGACACCGGTTCCCACGACATGGGACAGCAGCGCCATCACCACGATCTGGACGACGCAATAGACCGCGACGCAGACCAGTGCGGCGTTGAAGGGACCGACCTTGCCTTCGCAGAGCCAGTCCGTCCATTTCTCTAGATACTGCAAGGGGATCGTCTTCTCATCGAGGGAAAATGCCTGCGGCCAACTGCCGAAGGCCCCTTACACGATCTCACGCTCCCTGTCGCCTTTTCAGGTCCGCATCTTCTCGCCGCTGGCGTCGAAGGGCGCCTCGACATTGATACGCGCCGGACGCCGGTGGCCGAGGATCTCGATCTCGAACAGTCCGGCACTTTCGTCCTCGGCGAGTGCCGCCGGCACATAGCCCTGCGCCATCGATTTCTGCACATAGTGCGCATAACCGCCCGAGGTGACCCAGCCGACCACGCGCCAGTCGCCGTCGACGATGCCGCGCACGGCGGAAGCGCCTTCGGCAGCCTTCGAGCCACGCACTTCCTTGCCCGCCATGTCGAAGCGCGGCGCGCCATAGCCATGCGGCTTTTCCACCGTGCCATAGTCCTTGCCGACCTTGGCCCAGATCGGCTCGTCGCCCATGACATCGGCGTCGGCCGCATCGACGATGAAGGAGACACGGCGCAGTTTCGGCCCTTCCGCCTGTTCCTTGGCAGCGGCCTCGCGGCCGATGAAGTCGTTCTTCTCCAGCTTGATGAAGCGGTCCATCGCGCCTTCGAACGGGCCGTAGATCGGCCGCAGTTCGCGGTACCAGGTCGGGAAGTTCTTCTCCAAGCGCATGGAGAGCAAAGCGCGCATGCCGAAATCGACGAGGCCGAACTCCTCGCCGGCGTCCTTGATCGCCTTGTAGACCAGGCGCTCATAGGCCGGCGCCATCCAGATTTCATAGCCGAGATCGCCGGTATAGGTGATGCGGTTGACCATGCAGGGCGCGCCGCCGACCGCCATTTCGCGGAAATCCATGAAGCGAAACGCCTTGGTCGAGATGTCGACATCGACCAGCTTCTGCAAGAGGTCGCGCGATTTCGGACCGGCGATCGACAGGCCGACCAGCGTCTGATCGAAGCGGTGGATACGCACCGAACCATCCTTCGGCAGATGCGTCTCGAACCAGCGCATGTGGTATTTCTGCGCGGCGGACGAGCCCCAGATCATGAATCTGTCTTCGCCTGCCTTGGCGATGGTGAAGTCGCCGATCAGCTTGCCGAATTCGTTGATCATCGGCGTCAGCACGATGCGGCCGGTCTTCGGCATGCGGTTGGTCATCAGCCGGTTGAGGAAATCCTCAGCCGCAGGTCCCGACACTTCGTATTTGGCGAAGTTGGCGATTTCGGTGACGCCGACGCGTTCGCGCGTGGCGCGCACTTCCTCGCCGATAGGACCGAAATCGTTTGAGCGGTGGAAGGAGACGACGTCCTTCGGCTCCTTGCCCTTCGGCGCGAACCACAGCGGGGTCTCCAGGCCCCAGCTATCGCCCATGACGGCGTTGTTGGCGAGCATGGTATCGTAGAGCGGCGTCGTCTGCGCCGGACGCGCAGCCGGCAGCTCTTCATTGGGGAAGCGGATGGAGAAGCGGCGCGAATAGTTTTCGCGCACCTTTGCGTTGGTGTAGCGCAGGCCGGCCCACTCGCCGAAGCGGGCGACATCCATGCCCCAGACGTCGAAGCCGGGATCGCCATGCACCATCCAGTTGGACAAAGCGAGGCCGACGCCGCCGCCCTGGCTGAAGCCGGCCATGACGGCGCAGGCGCACCAGAAATTGGTCAGGCCCTGCACCGGCCCGACCAGCGGATTTCCGTCGAGCGCAAAGGTGAAGGGGCCGTTGATGATCTGCTTGATGCCGGCTTTCTCGATGCCGGGGAAATGCTTGAAGCCGATCTCCAGCGACGGCGCGATGCGGTCGAGGTCGGGCGGCAGCAGTTCATGGCCGAAATCCCACGGCGTGTTGACCGGCGACCATGGCTTGCAGGCCTTTTCATAGGTGCCGAGCAGGATGCCGTTGCGCTCTTGTCGGGTGTAGATCTCGCCCTTGAAGTCGAGCACGCCGATCATCTCGCGGCCGGTCGATTTGTTGAACTCCTCGACCTCGGGCATCGGCTCGGTGAGCAGGTACATGTGCTCCATGGCCAGCACCGGCAGTTCGACGCCGACCATGCGGCCGATCTCGCGCGCCCACAGGCCGCCGCAGTTGACGACATGCTCGGCGTGGACGGTGCCCTGTTCGGTGACGACGTTCCAGGTGCCGTCAACTTCCTGCGTCAGTTCGACGACGCGGTTGCGCAGCACGATCTCGGCGCCCAGCTTCTTGGCCGCCTTGGAGTAGGCGATCGTCGTGCCGGAGGGATCGAGATGGCCTTCGACCGGATCCCACATGGCGCCGACGAAATTGGTCTCGTCCATCAGCGGGAACATCGCCTTGGCTTCGGATGGCGTGATCAGCTCGGTGTCCATGCCGAGATAGCGGCCCTTGGCGTGGGCCAGGCGCAGAAAATCCATGCGCTCGGGCGTATCGGCCATCATCACGCCGCCGGTCAAATGCAGCGAGCAGGACTGGCCGGAGATTTCCTCGATCTCCTTGTAGAGCTGCACCGTGTAGGCCTGCAGCTTGGCGACGTTGGGATCGCCGTTCAGCGTGTGGAAGCCGCCGGCCGCATGCCAGGACGAGCCGGAGGTGAGCTCGGAACGCTCGATCAGCATGATGTCGGTCCAGCCGGCCTTGGCGAGGTGATAGAGCACCGAGCAGCCAACGACGCCGCCGCCAATGACAACCGCTTTAACGTGAGATTTCATGAGAGATAGGTCCGTTTTTTAAGAGATTGAATCGAATGGGCGGGGCGTGAAAACAAAGCGGAGATCGGCCGCAGCGACGTTCTCGGCCAACCTGCCATCAAGTGCGGCAAGGATGGTCTCGCAGGCGGAAGTGCGATGGTTCAGGACGTCATGGTTCCAGAGACGCAGGATCGAATAGCCTTGCGCGCCCATGAAATCGTCACGGCGACGGTCATAGGAGCTGCCGGCGTGTTGATGGCCGTCGATTTCCACGACAAGCCATTTTTCGCGGCAGGCGAAGTCTGCAAAAAAGGGTCCGATGGAAAACTGGCGGGTGAAGCGATAGCCGCCAAGCTTGCGCGCCTTCAATTCAAGCCATAGCAATGCTTCCGCCTGATTGCCGCCTTGCCTCAGCGTTCGCGCGCGTTGGGTGGTGCCCATCTTGCGGCGACTGCGGGTTTCATGAGCGCCGTCCCCCACTCCGTCGCCGCTTCGCGGCGCCACCTCTCCCCCCTCCGGAGGGAGAGGAAGGGAGCCAGCCCGCATAAATTCGCGCCCTTGCATAGGCTCGCGCCTTTCCTCTCCCCCGTCGATCGGGGGAGAGGTGTCGAGCGAAGCTCGACGGAGTGGGGGTCGATTGTTCATCAACAACATCGATCAAAAATCGGTCGGCGCGCCGCCTTCGGACGTGCGCCTTTCGACGAAGTCGTTGAGCTCTTCGCGAATCGCCGGGTCCATGTAGGGTTCCTCGTAGGATGCCAGCCGCTCCTTCCAGACCTTGTTGGCCTTTTCCAGCGCGGTCGGCGATCCGGCTTCGGCCCAGGTCTCGAAATTGCGCCAGTCGGAGAGGATGGGCGAGTAGAAGGCTGTCTTGTAGCGGTCCTGCGTGTGCTGGGTGCCGAAGAAATGGCCGCCGGGGCCGACCGACTGGATGGCGTCGAAGCCGAGCGCTTCGTCGGACAGGTCGAGCGGGGTGAGGAACTCGGCCACCATCTGCAACAGGTCGATGTCCAGGATGGTCTTCTCGTAGGAACAGCGCAGGCCGCCTTCGAGCCAGCCGGCGCCGTGCATCATCAGATTGCCGCCGCCCTGGATGGCGCCCCACAGCGAGAACACGCTTTCATAGGCTGCCTGCGCGTCGACCGTGTTGGCGGCGCAGGTATTGGAGGTGCGGTAGGGGATCTTGTAACGGCGGGCAAGCTGGCCGCCGACAAGCTGCGCCTTCATATATTCAGGCGTGCCGAAGGCCGGCGAGCCTGACTTCATGTCGACATTCGAGGTGAAGCCGCCATAGCCAACCGGCGCGCCCTTTCTCACCATCTGGGCAAAGGCGATGCCGGACAGCGCCTCGGCATTTTGCTGCACCAGCGCGCCGGCGATGGTCACCGGCGCCATGGCGCCGGACAGGGTGAAGGGCGTGATGACGACGACCTGACCCTTGCTCGACATCTGGATGATGCCTTCCATCATCGGCACATCGAGTTTCAGCGGCGAATTGGTGTTGATGATGGTGAAGACGGACGGCTCTTCGAGCATCTGCTCATGGCTGATGCCGCGGGCGATCCTGGCGATCTCGATGCCGTCGACATTGCGCTCCTTGCCGAGCGAATAGATGTGGAACACCTTGTCGGTCAGCGTGGCGAGGTCGCGGATGCATTCGAGGTGGCGCACGGACGGATGGATGTCGGTCGGCTCGACCGGATAGCCGCCGGTGCAGTTCAGGATGTTGTGCATCTGCGCCAGGCGCAGGAAGTTGCGGTAATCCTGCTGGTTGCCCGGACGGCGGCCGCGATCGAGGTCGGAGCAGTTCGGTGCCGACGCCATCATCGACAGGATCACATTGTTGCCGCCGAAGCGGACATTGTGCGCCGGGTTGCGGGCATGGAGCGTGAATTCCGACGGGCAGTTGGAGATGAGATCGAGGATCATGTCGCTGTCGAAGCGCACGCGCTCGCTGCCCTCGCGGACATCAGCGCCGTTTTCCTTCATGATGCGGCGCGCTCCGTCATGCAGCACGTCGACGCCTATTTCCCTCAAGACGCGCAGCGAGGCAAGGTGGATCGATTCCAGCTCGTCGTCAGAGACCAGCTTGGTCGGCGTTAGCGGATTTCTCAGTTGCCGAAAAGCCGGCTGTTCGAAGGCGGCCGAGCCGCCGGCGCGCTTGCCCGCACGGCCACCGCGACGGGCACGGTCGGTTGCCAAAGACGGTTCGGCTGGATGCAGGGCGGCGGTCATGATGGTCCTCGTACGATGCTGGTAGCGGGCGGCATAATGGACCGGCGGCTGTCCGACCATTGCGGAGGCGGCGACCACTAGGACGAGGGAAGCGACATGCCCGAACGGCAGTCCGATAGCTGACAACCTTGCCGGGGATTGGCGGACAGGACGCGCCCACTGCGGCTCTTGGCGCAAGGGGATTTCAGGCGCGGCCCTTCCTTTCCCTAAATCGAACCGCTAGCTCAGTGGTTTGCCGCTGGATGGGCCGGCAATTCATGTGGAAGGCATCATGGCTGCGACCGGTTCGAGCGATGGCGAAGCGGGGACGCAATGGGCAGCGCTTGCCGGCGTAACTGCCGCCCTCGCGATGTTCGGTGCGGCGCAAGGGCTGAGCTCGCCGCTGTTTACGCTGCTGATGCAGAAGCAAGGCATGTCGCCGGCGCTGATCGGCTTGTCGGCAGCGATGATGCCGCTTGGTCTGATCCTTTCGGCCTCGTTCGTGCCGGCAGCCGTTCGGCTGGTCGGCGCGCGCAACCTGGCTGTGGGTTGCTCATTGATTGGGGCGCTGTGCTTCCTCGGCATCGGCTACCTGCAGGACTGGGTGGGCTGGTTCGTCATCCGCTTCATCATCGGTATCGTCATCAACCCGCTCTATATACTGGGCGAAGTATGGGCGCTGTCGCTGGCGCCGCCGTCGCGCCGCGGCAGGGTGATGGGGGCATTCAACACCGTGCTGGGCGCTGGCTATGCTGCGGGGCCTTTGGTCCTGACCGCGGTAGGGATATCGGGCTGGGTTCCTTTCCTGGTCGGCATGGCCGGCTTCATCCTGTGCGCCGCGATCCTTCGTGCTGTTTCGTCAAGCCTCGCCGGCTTCGAGGATGACGGCCAATTGCCGGGCGGCTTTTTCGGTTTCGCCAGGCTGGCGCCGGCGCTGTTGTTTGCCGTGCTGGTTTCGGCGGCGGTCCAGCAGGGCACCTACGCTTTGATGCCGGTCTTCGGTGCTGCCTATGGCTTGCCCGAAAGGACGCTGGCGGCCCTGGTGATGGCACTGTCGCTGGGAAACATCTTCCTGCAAATCCCGCTCGGCCTGCTGGCCGAGCGTTTCGGCGGGCGGGCGATGATCATCTTCTGTGCGTTGGCGACAACGGCCTGCGCGGTTTTGCTGCCGTTGCTGATCACGACGCCGGCGATCTGGCTCGTCCTTCTCGTCATGGGCGCGGTCGGCTATGGCGTCTACACCATGGCGCTGGTGGAGCTCGGCAGCCGCTTCAGGGGAACCGTGCTGGTCGCCGGCAACGCCGCCTTCGCATTGATGTGGGGCGCCGGCGGCATTGTCGGCCCGCCTGGCGCCGGTGCCTTGATGCAGACCATCGGTCCGCTCGGTCTGCCGGTGGTGATCGCCGGCCTCGACGCGCTGCTGGTGAGCTTCGCGCTCTATCGATCGTTCAAGCGCCAAAACTCCTGACGGCCCAAAACTCCTGATAGGCCAAAACTCCTGACAGGCCCAAAAACTCCTGACAGGCCTTGTCTGGAGCAAACGGTTTTTCCCGGGGCGGGGCTTACCCGTGTCGGACAGAAAAGCTAGTCCTGAACCTGGTTTAGGTCCCAATGATGAACCTGGCGGAAGCTGACAACGAGAAGATGCAGTGGGCGGCGATCAGCGGCGTGATCGCGACCGTCTCGGTGTTCGCCATCGCGCAAGGCCTGTCCTATCCGCTGCTGAGCTTCATCCTGCAACGCCAAGGCGTTTCGCCGGCCATCATCGGGCTCTCGGCGGCAATGACGCCGATCGGCTTCATTGTCTCGTCGCCGCTGATCCCGGCACTGGCGCGCCGGTTCGGGGCAGGGCGCACCGCGCTTACCTGCGCGGCGCTTTCGGCTATTGCGCTTGCGCTGATCGGCTGGACGCAGAATGTCTATCTGTGGTTTCCGCTGCGCTTCTTGATCGGGGTGGTGACCAATCCGCTCTATGTCTTGAGCGAAATCTGGGTCATTGCACTGGCGCCGCCATCGCGCCGCGGTCGCGTCATGGGTGTCTATTCAACCATCATCTCGGCCGGCTTCGCTGCCGGGCCGCTCTGCCTGCTCGCTGTCGGCACCGTGGGATGGCCGCCATTCCTGGTGGGGATCGCCGCCTTCATCTTCTGCGGCGCCTGCCTGGGGCTGGTGCTGCCGCGACTGCCGAAGGTCGACGAAGCCGGGCGCAGGGTTTCGGTCATGGGCTTCGTGCCACTGGCATGGCTATTGCTGTCGGCGGTGGTCGTTGCCGCCGGTTTCGAACAGGGCGTGCTGGCGCTGCTGCCGGTCTACGGCACGCATTATGGCATCGCGGAAGCGCGCATGTCGGCGGGGTGATGATCGCAGGTAATATCGCCATGCAGATGCCGCTCGGCTTGCTGGCGGAACGGCTGACGGCGCGGCTGGTGCGATTCGTCTGCGTCGTGGTGACTGTGCTGGGCTGCGTGCTGCTGCCGCTGCTGATCGAGACGCCGTTGATCTGGCCTTGCGTCTTTATCTGGGGCGCGGTCTCCTATGGCATCTACACCTTGTCGATCATCGAGCTCGGCGAGCGCTTTGCCGGCTCGGCGCTGGTCGCCGGCAATGCCGCCTTCTCCCTGATGTGGGGCGTCGGCGGCATCGTGGTGCCGCCGCTGGCGGGTGGCGTCATGGATGTGATCGGCGCCTCCGGCCTGCCGATCACGCTGGGCACGATTTGTCTGGCACTGGCTGTGGCCACGGTCCTGCGCCGGCGGATGGTTTGAGGCCGCATTCCCCCGATGACCTGACGTACCATCTTGAATAAAACCGCTTGCAACGCGATGTAGGCAGGGCTGCCCGCCACTAGCCTGGAGACCATGCGTGACCCAATCGACGACAAAACGCCAGACGGATGCCACCGTGGAGGACAAGTTCCTCTGGTTGGAGGACCGGACCAGCAAGGAATCGCTCGACTGGGTGCATCGCCAGAACGAGATCACCGTGGCCGAACTACAGGGCGATCCGTCCTACCAGGCGGCCTTCGAGACGGCGCTCGACCTGATGACGGCCGAGGACAACATTGCGGTCGGTGCCGCGCTCAACGGTCAAGTCTATAATTTCTGGCAGGACAAGACCAATGTGCTCGGCCTATGGCGCCGCACGACGGTCGCTTCGTACAAGACCGAGAAGCCTGTGTGGGAGACGATCATCGACTTCGACGCACTGTCGGCCAAGGAGGGCGTGAAATGGGTGTTCAGCGGCGCCAGCCGCCTTTACCCCGACTTCAACCTTTGCCTGGTGGCGATGTCGCCGGATGGCGGCGATGCCAGCGAGATGCGCGAATTCGACATCGAGACCAAATCATTCATCGAGGGCGGCTTCCGCGCTCCGGCCTCGAAATCCGGTTTTTCCTGGCTGGACAAGGACACGGTCATTGTCTCGGCTGCCTTCGATGAAGACGACAAGACCCAGTCCGGCTATCCGCGCGTCGTCAAGCTGTGGAAGCGCGGTACCCGGTTGGAGGAGGCGACGCCGATCTTCGAGGCCGAGAAGCAGGATCTCGCGGCCGGCGCGGGGGTCGAGCATGATGGCGACAGGCAGTATTTGTTTCTGGCCCGCACGATCGCCTTCTTCTCCTCGCACAGTTTTCTGCGCCTGCCGTCGGGCGAAAACCGGCGCATCCCGCTGCCGGACGATGTCACCGACACCGCGCTGTTCAAGGGCAGGTTCGTGTTCGGGGTGCGCAGCCCATGGACGGCGCCGGGCGGCACTGAGTGCTTGCCGGACGGCCTCTATTCCTTCGATTTCGAACACTGGATGGACACCGGCGACCTGGGCCCTGTTGAAACCATGCTCGCGCCAGCGCACCGTGTTTCGGTCGCCGGCATTGCCCGCACTCAGGACCGGCTGTTCATCAATCTGATGGACAATGTGCGCGGCAAGGTCGTTGTCGCCGAGCGCAGCGGCGACCGCTGGTCGCTGAAGCCGGTGGCGCTGCCCGAGAACGGCAATGTCGGCATCGCGCATGCCGAGCATTTCGGTTCCAGCGTCTCCTTCTCCTTCACCGATTTCCTGACGCCGAGTTCGATCATCTGGTCGGACGATGACGGGGTGACGCTGGCCACCGTGAAATCGCAGCCGGCGCGGTTCGACGCCGCGCCGCTGGTCTCGGAACAGTTCGAGGCGCGCTCGAAGGACGGCACCATGATCCCGTATTTCGTCGTCAGGCGGCGCGACCAGAAGGGTCCGGTACCGACGCTGCTCTACGGCTATGGCGGCTTCGAAATACCGCTGCTGCCCGGCTATGCCGGCGTGCGCGGCAGGCTGTGGCTGGAGAAGGGCAATGCCTATGTGCAGGCCTGCATTCGCGGCGGCGGCGAGTTTGGGCCGGCCTGGCATCAGGCGGCGCTGAAGGGCAATCGCCAGACTGCCTTCGACGATTTCGCCGCGGTGGCGCAGGACGTCGTCAGGCGCGGCATAGCCACGGCTGCTTCCCTCGGCATCCAGGGCGGCTCGAATGGCGGCCTGCTTACCGGCGTTTCCCTGACGCAGCATCCCGAACTGTTCGGCGCCGTCATCATCGAGGTGCCGCTGCTCGACATGCTGCGCTACACCGAACTGCCGCCAGGCGCCTCGTGGATCGGCGAATATGGCGATCCGGCAAAACCGGAAGAAGCCAAGTGGCTCGCCGCCTATTCGCCGTACCATCATGTCTCGGCCGATGCCGTCTATCCCCCGGTGCTGCTCACGACATCGACCGCCGACGACCGCGTCCATCCCGGCCACGCCCGCAAGATGGCGGCGAAGCTGCAGGAGGCAGGTCACGGCAAGACGTTGTTCTTCGAGGAGACGGAAGGCGGCCATGGCGGTCGCGGCGACCGCCGGCCGCAAGCGGCGCAAACCGCCATGAAATACGTGTTCCTGCAAAGGGTATTGAGCGGCACCGCTTGAATTCCGGGCCTCGGGCGGCATAGACTGCCGCCATGGTCTACATGAGCACATCCGGCGCCTTCGGGGTCGCGGTGACACCGTCGCCGCGCACGCTGCGCGCCGAACTGCTCAGGCTGTGCGCCCGCATCGGCTATTCGCCGCCCGCCGTCCTCTGACGAAGTCGCCCCGGCAGCTTGCCGGTTTCATTCCAGAGGAAAGAGCAAACCCATGACTTACCAGAATTATTCGCTGAAGCAGCTTCAGCAGATTGACGCCGCGCATCATCTGCATCCCTTCACCGACCACAAGGAATTGCGCGAGACCGGCTCGCGCATCATCACCCACGCCAACGGCCCGTTCATCTACGATGCCGACGGCACCGAAATACTCGACGGCATGGCCGGGCTGTGGTGCGTCAATGTCGGCTATGGCCGCGACGAGCTGGCCGACGCCGCTTACGCGCAGATGAAGGAATTGCCCTACTATAATTCCTTCTTCAAATGCTCGACGCCGACGCCCGTGCTGCTGTCGAAGAAGCTGGCCGAGCTGGCGCCCAAGGGCATCGCCCAGGTGTTTTACGGCTCCTCCGGCTCGGAGGCCAACGACACGGCGCTGCGGCTCGTGCGCCACTATTGGGTGCTGGAAGGCAAACCGGAGAAGAACCGCATCATCTCGCGCAAGTCGGCCTATCACGGCTCGACCGTCGCCGGCACGTCGCTCGGCGGCATGGATTTGATGCACAAGCAGCTCGGCGGGGCGGTTCCCAACATCGTCCATGTGATGATGCCCTATGCCTATGAGTTGGCGCTGCCTGGCGAAAGCGACCATGATTTCGGCCTGCGCGCGGCCAAGGCGGTCGAGGATGCCATTCTGGAGGCCGGCGCCGACAAGGTGGCTGCCTTCATCGGCGAGCCGGTGATGGGAGCGGGCGGGGTGAAAATACCGCCGATGAGCTATTGGCCGGAAGTGCAGCGCATCTGCCGCAAATACGATGTGCTTTTGATGCTGGACGAGGTCATCACCGGCTATGGCCGCACCGGCGAATGGTTTGCGGCGCAGACCTTCGGCATCGAGCCCGACACCATCACCACGGCCAAGGCACTGACCTCGGGCTATCAGCCGCTGTCGGCGCTGCTGGTCGGCGACCGTATCGCGGCGACGCTGGTCGAAAAGGGCGGCGAATTCTACCACGGCTATACCTATTCGGGTCACCCGGTGGCCTGCGCGGTGGCGCTGAAGAATCTCGAGATCATGGAGCGAGAAGGCCTGGTCGACAGGGTCAGGAACGACACTGGACCTTACTTCGCCCAGGCGCTGCAGGAGCGCATTGCCGGCCACGAACTGGTCGGCGAGGTGCGATCGATCGGGCTGATGGGCGCGGTCGAGATCGTCAAGGACAAGGCGACCAAGGAGCGCTTCCTGCCGGCGGGCAGTGCCGCCGTCACCGTCCGCGACCACGCCATCGCGCAAGGCCTGATGCTGCGCGCCACCGGCGACACGATGATCCTGTCGCCGCCGCTGATCTGGACCCGCGCGACGATCGACATGGCTTGCGATCGCATCGCCAAAGCGCTGGATCTGGCGCAAGCGGATTTGCGCAAGAAGTAGATGGAACGACAGCCGGACGCCTTGCAATCAGGGCGCCCGGACTGTGCGCCTGCTTATCGTCAGGGTCGAAGGGGTCAGCGCACCGATCGTGCTGGTCAATGAAGACCATCAGGCAATTCCGAACGCTGCAATCGGAATATAATTCAGATCGAACAGTATAGGACTGCAAAACGCAAAAACCGCGCTCCATCGGAACGCGGCTTTGCCAGATACGCATGGCATTTCGCCAACAATACACTTGCGAAACTTACGGGCTCCGGTACGCGAGACCTGATCCGGAGCGCCGGGCGGATGCGATATGTCCGCCTCGCCATCCGTTATATAGGCACATCGTTACCGCCGGGTTATCGAGAGCTTAAGCAAATCTAAATTTGCAATTTTTCCGCGCAATAAAAATCGAGAAAAGCGCTGCCAAATTCGAAACTTATAGAGAACTGCCGCGAAGGAAATTTATGATGCCGGAAAAATCCGATCCGCCATTTCCCTGGGCGTTGAACAGCGCATAAAGCTGGGCCGCTTCGGCCCCCATTGGCGTCACCGCGCCGGCGCTTTGGGCCGCCTCCTGCGCCAGTTTCAGGTCCTTCAGCATGAGTGCTGCGGCAAAGCCCGGTTTGTAGTCGCGGTTGGCGGGTGAGGCCGGCACGGGACCCGGCACCGGGCAATAGGTGGTCAGCGACCAGCACTGGCCCGACGAAGTCGAGGCAACGTCGAACAGGGCCTGATGCGAGAGGCCGAGCTTTTCGGCCAGCACGAAGGCCTCTGCGACGCCGATCATCGAAATGCCGAGCATCATGTTGTTGCAGATTTTGGCTGCCTGACCGGCGCCGTCGTCACCGCAATGGACGATGCGGCCTGCCATCGGCTTCAGGACCGGTTCGGCCTTGGCGAAGGCATCCTTGGCGCCGCCGGCCATGAAGGTCAGCGTTCCCGCAGCAGCACCGCCGGTGCCGCCGGAGACGGGGGCGTCGATCGAATGCAGCCCGTGCTTCCTTGCTACGGCATGCGCCTTGCGGGCCGACTCGACATCGATGGTCGAGGAATCAATGAACAGGGCGCCTGGTTTGGCCTTGGGTGCGATGTCCTCGTAGACCGAGAGCACGTGCTTGCCGGCGGGAAGCATGGTGATCACGACATCGACGTCCTTCACCGCCGCCACGGCATTCGCCATGACAATGACGCCATGCTCGCGGGCGACGGTGAGGTTTTCCGGCATCAGGTCAAAGCCGTGCACCGCGTGCCCCGCCTTGACGAGATTGGCAGCCATCGGGTTGCCCATATTCCCCAAGCCGATGAAGGCGATCGTCGTCATTGTTCTCTCCTGGTCTTGCTGGCTTCAGCGTCCGATCAACGCCCGCGCGATAATCACGCGCATAATCTCGTTGGTGCCTTCGAGGATCTGGTGGACGCGCAGGTCGCGCACCAGTTTTTCGATGCCGTAATCATGGAGATAGCCGTAGCCGCCATGCAGCTGCAGCGCCTCGTTGGCGACGTTGAAGCCGATGTCGGTGACGAAGCGCTTGGCCATGGCCGACCATTTGCCGGCGTCCGGCGCCTTGCGGTCTAGCTTCGAGGCGGCAGCATAGAGGAAAATGCGTGCCGCCTGCAGTTCGGTTTCCATGTCGGCCAGCCGGAACTGCAGCGCCTGGAACTGGTTGATCTTCGAGCCGAAGGCTTTGCGTTCGCCCGTATAGGCCAAAGCCTTGTCGAGCGCCGATTGCGCGCCGCCGAGCGAGCATGCCGCAATGTTGAGGCGGCCGCCGTCAAGGCCGGCCATGGCGATGCCGAAACCTGCGCCTTCCCCCGACAGCAGGTTTGCAGCCGGCACCTTGCAGTCCTCGAAGATCACCTGGCGGGTCGACTGCATGTGCCAGCCCATCTTGTGCTCGTTGGCGCCGAAGGAGAGGCCGGGCGCATCCTTCGGCACGACGAAGGTGGAAATGCCCTTCGGCCCGTCGGCGCCGGTGCGCGCCATGACGACATAGAGGTCGCTGTCGCCGGCCCCGGAGATGAACTGCTTGGCGCCGTTAAGCACATAGTCGACGCCGCTCTTCACCGCGCGCGTCTTCAGCGCCGCGGCATCCGAGCCTGAGCCCGGCTCGGTCAGGCAGTAGCTCGCCAGCCATTCCATCGAGGTCAGCTTCGGCAGGAAGCGTTGGCGCTGCTCGTCGTCGCCGAAGCGGTCGATCATCGACGCCGCCATATTGTGGATCGAGATGAAGGAGGAAAACGCCGGATCGGCGTGCGACAGTGCCTCGAAGATCAGCACGGCGTCGAGCCGGCCGAGCGCCGAGCCGCCGACATCGTCCCTGACATAGATGCCGCCGAGGCCGAGCGGGCCGGTCTCGCGGATTACATCGGCGGGAAAGTGTCTTGCCCGGTCCCATTCGAGCGCATTGGGCGCAACGCGATCGGCGGCGAAGGCCTGTGCCATCTCCTGGATGGCGCGCTGTTCCTCGTTGAGCTCGAACTGGCTGGTGCTCGCATCGACCGCGGCGTCCATGGCGTGCTCCCTGTGTTCCCCAGCTGGGGTTGGCTTGCTGGCCTGTTGTTTTTGGCTTTGCGCGCCGCTCAATCTAGACCAATGATGCCGCCGCGCAACCCGGCTCGCCGCGCAGCCGCTGTGCATGAATGGATCAACGGAGCATTGCGTGCCGACATATTTCGACGAATTGCTCGACCGCTTCCATGCCTATCTCCGGGGCGTGGACAACGCGCTGGTGCGGGACGCCGTGACCCGGATCGGCTGGAATATGACGGCGCGCGTGCTCGAAGTGCATCCGCTGCCTTGCCTTGGTCTGCTCGACCGCATTGTCGAACTGGCGCCGCCGGACCCGCAGCCTCTGGTGCAACTGCTGGCGGAGCGTCGTGACGATCTGTGCTGGGGCAGACCTACAACGCGAGCGATTTTGGTGAAGCCTTCTTGCAAAAATACGGCTGGCTGGAGGTGTTTGGCACGCGCGGCCATTTCGCCAATGAAGAGGTCGCGGCCGGATTGCTGATCCTGGGACCCGGCATCACCTATCCCGACCATCATCACATTGCCGAGGAGATCTACATTCCGCTGACCGGCGGCACCGAATGGCGCATGGGCGAGGGCGGCTTTCACATCCGCCAGGCGGGCGAAATTATCCATCACGCCTCCAATGTCAGCCATGCCATGCGCACCGGCAGCGAACCGTTGCTGGCGCTCTACATCTGGCGCGGCGGGCCGCTGTCGCAGAAGTCGACCGTTTCCGGCGCGCAGGGCAGGGGCTGAGCATGGCCAAGGCGATCATGCTGCAAGGCACGGGTTCGGATGTCGGCAAGACGGTGCTGGTGGCGGGGCTCTGCCGCGCGGCCAGGAATCGCGGGCTGAAAGTCAGGCCGTTCAAGCCGCAGAACATGTCGAACAATGCCGCCGTCGCCGACATTCCGGGCGACAACCGCCCCGGCGGCGGCGAGATTGGCCGTGGGCAATGGCTGCAAGCGCTGGCGTGTGGTGTTCAGCCGACCGTGCATATGAATCCGGTGCTGCTCAAACCCCAGAGCGATATCGGTTCGCAGGTGATCGTGCAGGGCAAGGTGTTCGGCGAGGCGCGAGCGCGCGACTACCAGACAATGAAAGCGGGGCTGATGGACGCCGTGCTGGAGTCCTGGACGAAGGTCGGTGAGGGCGCCGATCTGGTCGTCGTCGAGGGCGCCGGATCGCCGGCCGAAATCAACCTGCGCAGCCGCGACATCGCCAATATGGGCTTTGCCACGCGCGCCGACGTGCCGGTCATCCTGGTCGGCGACATCGACCGCGGTGGCGTCATCGCTTCGGTCGCCGGCACGCATCTGATCCTGCCGGAGGAAGACAGGCGCATGATCGTCGGCTACCTCATCAATAAGTTCCGCGGCGATGTCTCGCTGTTCGACGACGGCATCCGGTCGATCGAAAGCTTCACCGGCTGGCGCTGCTTTGGCGTCGTGCCGTGGCTGAAGGCGGCGGCGCGATTGCCTTCGGAGGATTCGGTCGTGCTCGAACGCCTGGCATCGGGCGAGAAGCGGGCGTTGAAGGTCGCCGTGCCGATGCTTGGCCGCATCGCCAATTTCGACGACCTCGACCCGCTCAAGGCCGAGCCGCAGGTCGAAGTGGTGTTCGTGCCGCCAGGGCAGCGCTTGCCGGAGGATGCCGGCCTGGTGGTCATTCCCGGTTCCAAATCGACGATCGGGGATCTCATGAAATTCCGCGAGAATGGCTGGGATCGCGATCTCCTCGCGCACCGCAAACGCGGCGGCCATATTGTCGGCATTTGCGGCGGTTTCCAGATGCTCGGCCGGCTGGTGCGCGATCCCGATGGCATCGAGGGCAGCGTCACCGAGGCGGAAGGTCTTGGTCTGCTCGACATCGAGACGGTGATGGAACCGGAAAAGACGGTGCGCAATGTCAGCGCGCGCTCGGTGCCGTTCGGCTTGGCGCTCGAGGGCTACGAAATCCATCTCGGCCGCACCACCGGGCCGGACATGGCGCGGCCGTCGGCTGTGATCAACGGCATCGACGACGGTGCCATTTCCGCCGATGGCAAGGTTTTTGGCAGCTATCTGCACGGCCTGTTTTCCGCCGACGCTTTCCGGGCGAGATTCCTGGAAAGCCTCGGCGTGAAAGGCGGCGGCGTCGACTATCGGGCGGACGTGGAAAACGCTCTGGACGAGATCGCAGCCGAACTGGAGCGCCATCTCGATTGCAATGCGATTTTTGGGTTAGCGAGGTAGGGCCGCCCATCGTTTCGTCATCCTCGGGTCTGCGCGTCCGCTTTGCTTCATGGTCATCCTTCCGCGCGGAAGAGCCTAACAGACCATGCATCCAAAGCAAAAGCGCCCGGCTTTGACCGGGCGCTTCGAATGCAGAAGTCGCGGGTGCCTAGGCGCCGCGCATCAGGCAGGCGGCGGCAAGCACGATGTATGCGATGAGGACAATCCACACCGCAGCCAGAGGAATGAACGCAAGAACGCCAAGCGCGGCGAGCACGCCGATGATGGCGATAACTAGGGATATGATGAAAACAAGCTGAGTGGGTGCACTAAGATTCATGTGTGGTCCCTCCAACATGATTCGTACAACGGCACTCTATCAGGCGTGAGGCTTATACACCAATCAGCTGGCGCAATGGGTTCGCCGGGTCGGCCAGCAGCTTCACCGCCAGCGACAGGCAGATGATCACCAGCAGCGGCTTGATCAGCCGGGCGCCGATGCGGATGGCAAGGCTGGCGCCGAGCCGGGCGCCGAGGAACTGGGCGACGCCCATCATCAGCCCGATCTTCCAGTAGACGACGCCGGCGACGGCAAAGACGATGAAGCCGCCAATGTTGGAGGCGAAATTGAGCAGCTTGGTGTGTGCCGTCGCCTTGAGCACGCCGAAGCCGGCAAGGCTGACGAAGGCCAGCATATAGAAGGAGCCGGCTCCCGGCCCGAACAGCCCGTCATAGAAGCCGACCAAAGGGGCGATGACCAGCCCGAACAGGAAGTGCGACAGGCGCTCGGCGCGGTCGACATCGTTCATGTTGGGTTTCACGGCGAAGTAGATCGCGATGGCGATCAAAAGCAGCGGCAGCAGCGCTCGCAGGAGATCACCCGGCACGAATGCCGCCAGCAAGGCGCCGACGGCACTGCCGGCAAGGGCCAGAAGCGCCGATGGCAGCTGTCGGCGCAGATCGACATGGCCATTCATGGCGTAGTGGATGGTCGCCGAAGCGGTGCCGAAAATGCCCTGCAGCTTGTTGGTTCCAAGTGCTGCGACCGGCGGGAAGCCGGCAAGCAGCAGGGCCGGGATGGTGATCAGCCCGCCGCCGCCGGCTATCGAATCGACAAAGCCGGCTGCAAAAGCGGCCAAGGCAAGCATGATGACGGTCTGGGTGGCGAGGTCGAGCATCGGGATTTTCTGAACATTCCGGCGGGAAAGGTGGTGCCGCGCCTTCTCATGGCCATCCGGTTTGCGCAAGGCCGATTCCGCGCTACGTCCATCCAAGCGCGTTGCGCTTGGATTTCCTGTGGTGCATGTCATTATCTCAGTACCGCTGCGCAGTTTTGGGTCATGTGCGCTGGGCGGGCTCGGGAAAGGGACACTGTTGGCGATGGCATTGCTCGACCAGATACGCTCGATCTTCGATGGTGACCCCGGCGTGCGCAAGGTTGCCGACGACCCTGTGCTGTCGGCGGAGCTCTTGATGCTGTTTCGCATGATCCTGGCCGACGGCTCGGTTTCGGAGAGCGAGATGGTCGCCTTCCGGCGCATCTGCAAGGACGCCTTCGGCATCCCGGAAACCAGCATCGACGCGGTCATCGAATATCTCAATGATTTCGGCTACGAGACCAACGGTTCGCAAGCCATTGCGCTGTTCCGCGATCTCGATGTCGAACGGCGCAAGTTGCTGGCGCTCCACATGGCGGAGATCGCCAAAGCCGATTCCAAACTGGCCGAGAGCGAAGTGCGGCTGTTGCGCCGCACGCTCGATTTGCTCGACATCAGCCCGGTCGATGTGGTGAAGCCGGAGGAGTGAGGCAGACCAGGGGCAACGGCCGCCCAGCCGGGTCCCCGCTGCTTCGCAGCGTCCCAGCGTTTGTGACCTTTCATCGTGCCACTGGCACGATGAATTCGCTGCGCGAACCGGTCACTTACCCCTGTTCCTGCATACGGTGAGCGATCGCCCGATGCAGATCGGGCGCAGCCGCGACCAGCGCCCTGGCCGCCTCCGACTGCGGATGATCGAGCACGTCACCGGTCTTGCCGCGCTCGACGATCCTGCCGTCATGCATGACCAGCACCTCATCGGTGATGGCGCGGGCGACGGTCAAATCGTGGGTGATGAAGAGATAGCCGATGCCGAGCTTCTGGTTGAGCTCTGCGAACAGGTCGAGGATCTGGGCGCGGATCGAGACGTCGAGCGCCGAGACCGGCTCGTCGGCGACGACCAGCTTCGGCCTAGTGATGATGGCGCGGGCGATCGACAGGCGCTGGCGCTGGCCGCCGGAAAACTCATGCGGATATTTGTCCATGTCGCTGGTGCCGAGGCCGACCTCGTGCAGCGCATGCGCCACCATCTCGCGCCGCTCAGCCGGTGTCGGCTTCGTCTCCAGTACATGCAGCGGCTCGGCGACCAGTTTTACGACCTTCTGGCGCGGGTCGAAAGAGCCGTAGGGATCCTGGAACACGACCTGCATGTCGCGCCGCGCGGCTTTGAGCTCCGCCTCGCTTTTGCCGGTTATGGTCTCGCCGCGAAAGCGGATCGTTCCCGATGTCGATTTGTCGAGCGCCAGGATCATGCGGGCAAGCGTTGACTTGCCGCAGCCGGAGCGGCCGACCAGCGCCACCGATTGGCCCGGCGCCAGCGACAAGGACACGTCGTCGACGGCGCGGATCGGAGCCGCTGACTTGAACAGGGAGGTGCGCCGGCCCGGATAGTCCCGTGTCACGCCTTCGACCTCAAGCAGCGGTTTGCCCTGGCCGGCGGCGTGAACCTTGGCGCGCGCGGGCACGTGCATGGAGGCCAGCGCCAGCTGGCGCGTGTAGGGATGCAGCTGTTCCGACAGCGTGCGTGCGGTGTCGCCGGCTTCCATCACCTCGCCATGGCGCAGAATGGTGATGCGGTCGGCCATTTCGGTGACGACCGCGAGATCGTGCGAGATCAACAGCAGGCCCATTCGGTTTTCGCTGACAAGGCCGCGCAAGAGGTCGAGGATCTGCGCCTGCAGCACCACGTCGAGCGCCGTGGTCGGCTCGTCGGCGATGAGCAGCTTGGGTTTCAATGCGCAGGCAATGGCGATGACGACGCGCTGGCGCTGGCCGCCCGACAGTTCGTGCGGATAGCGCGACAGCGGGAATTTGGCCTCCGGCAGGCCAACGCGGTCGAGCATTTTGCGCGCGCGGTCTTCGGCGTCGGCACGGCTTGCCCTAGTGTGCCAGCGTATGCCTTCGGCGACCTGCTCGCCGATGGTCTTGACGGGGTTGAGCGCCGTCATCGGCTCCTGGAACACCATGCCGATGTCGTCGCCGCGCAGCGCGCACATCTGGTCCTCGGTTGCGGCCAGAATATCGATGCCGTCGAAGGTCACGCGGCCGGTGGCGCGCGCCGCATGCGGCAGAAGCTGCATGATGGTCAGCGCCGTCATCGATTTGCCGGAACCGGATTCACCGACCAGGCCCATCACCTCGCCGGGCGCGACGGAGAGCTCGACCCCTTTCAGGATCGGCGTGTCGCCGACGGCCAGCGACAGGTTCTCGATCTGCAGCAGGCTCATCGCTGCCGCCGCGATTTCGGGTCGAGTATGTCGGCGATGCCGTCGCCGAGCAGATTGAGCCCAAGCACGGTGACGACAATGGCCATGCCGGGGAAGATGGCCATCCACGGCGCCACCACCATGCGCGTCTGAGCGTCGAACAGCATGCGGCCCCAGCTCGGCATTGGCGGCTGGGCGCCGAGGCCGACATAGGAGAGGCCGGCTTCGGCCAAAATGCCAAGCGCGAACTGGATGGTGCCTTGCACCAGAAGCAGCGTGGCGATGTTGGGCAGCACGTGCTCGGTTGTAATCTGCGCTTTGCTCTTGCCGGCGGCGCGGGCGGCGAGGATGAATTCGCGCGGCCAGATCGCCAGCGCGCCGGCGCGGGCGACGCGCGCAAACACCGGGATGTTGAAGATGCCGATGGCGATGATGGCGTTGATTGCGCCCGGTCCGAAGATGGCGGTGATCATGATCGCCGACAGCAGCGCCGGGAAGGCGAAGACGAGGTCGGTCAGCCGCATCAGCGCCTCGTCGACCAACCCGCCGCGCGCCGCGGCGAAGGCGCCGAGCGGCACGCCGACGCCCATGCCGATGCCGACCGCGACCAGCGCCACGGCAATCGAGTTGCGGGCGCCGACCATGATCATCGACAGGATGTCGCGGCCGAAATGATCGGTGCCGAACCAGTGCGCCGCAGAGGGCGCCAGCGTCTTGTCCGAGATCACCAGTTTGGTCACGTCGTAGGGCGTCCAGACGTAGGAGATGACCGCTATTGCAGCCACCAGCACCGTGATGGCGAAGCCGATGAGGAAGGAGCGGTTGCGGAAGGCCTTGGCCAGAATGCTGCCCAACGTCTCCTGCGGGATGTCGATGTGCAGCGTCATTGCCGGCCTCGAAGGCGCGGATCGACGATGGCGTAGGAGACGTCGACGACGAGGTTGACCGCAATGACGGCGACGACCAGCAGCATGACGATGCTTTCGACGACGATCAGGTCGCGCTGAGTGATCGCCTGGAACACCAGCCGTCCGAGGCCGGGGAGATAAAAGACGTTCTCGATGATGATGGTGCCGGCGAGCAGGAAGGCGAATTGCAGGCCCAGAATGGTCAGAACCGGGATCATCGCGTTGCGCAGCGCGTGCCGCCACAGCACGGCGCGATAGGGCAGGCCCTTGGCGCGGGCGGTGCGGATATAGTCCTCGTTCAGCACCTCGATCAGCGCCGAGCGGGCAACGCGCGCCAGGATCGCCGCCTGCGGCAGAGCGAGGGCGATGGCCGGCAGCAGCAGCGATTTCAGCGCCGGCCAGGCGCCGGCGCTCCAGCCGGGAAAGCCGCCGGCCGGCACCAGCCGCAGCCAGACGGCAAAGAGGTAGATCAGCATCAGCGCGAACCAGAAGTTCGGGATGGCGACGCCGAGCTGGGCGGCGCCCATGGCGATCGTATCACCGGCCCGCCCGCGCCGGCTGGCGGAATAGAGCCCGACCGGGATGGCAATGATGGTGGACAGCGCCAGCGCGATCAGCGCCAGCGGCAGGGAAACCGCCATGCGCTCGCGGACAATGTCGATGACCGGCACTGAATAAGTGTAGGAGCGGCCGAAATCGAGGCTGAGCAGACCGCCGACCCAGTGGAGGTAGCGCAGGAGAAGCGGCGCGTTGAGGCCCATCTGGTTGCGCAGGAGTTCGACCTGCTCGGCGCTGGCGTTGAGGCCAAGCATCAGCCGCGCCGGATCGCCGGGCAGGATTTCGAGCACGGCGAAGACGACCATCGAGGCCAGGATCAAGGTTGCGATGGCGATTGCGAGGCGTTTGAGGAGGTAGGCGGTCATGGTGGAGGGGCGCCCGGTGCGGCTGCGCCTTGAAAGTCGAGTTCCCGCCCACCCCCCTCTGTCCTGCCGGACATCTCCCCCGCAAGGGGGGAGATCAGCAGGTTCTGTGTCGTCGACCAGCGTTCAACGTTCGCGATAGGCGAAAGCGGAGATGATAGCCCGATCTCCCCCCTTGCGGGGGAGATGCCCGGCAGGGCAGAGGGGGGTGTGACGGAGCGCAAACGCCGCCCTTTGGCCCGCCGCCTCAATCCGTCCACTTCACCTTGGTCAGATCATTCGCCTGGATCGGCGCATTCTCCCACAGGCCCTGCAGCTTGACGTCCCAGACGCCGACCTTCGGCAGTTCATAGAGGAACCCCACCACGGCGTCGTCGGCCAGGATCTTCTGTGCTTCGCCGAGCAGCGTGTTGCGCTTGGCGTCGTCGGAGGTGAGGTTCAGCTCGGCGATGATCTTGTCGAAGGCGGGGTTGTCGTAGTTGAAGTAGTAGTCCTTGCGCGAGTAGATATCGATGTCGTTGGGCTCGGTGTGGGAGACGATGGTCAGGTCGTAATCCTTCTTGGTGAACACCTGATCCAGCCACTGCGCCCATTCGACTGGAATGATTTCCAGGTCGATGCCGACATCGCGCAGCTGCGAGGCGATGATCTCGCCGCCAAGCCGTGCATAGGAAGGCGGCGGCAGCTTCAGCGTCGCCTTAATGCCGTTTTCGAAGCCGGCTTGCTTCAGCAGCTCCTTGGCCTTGTCGACATTGTGCGGGTACAGGCCGGTGAGGTCGACATAGGCCTTGCTGGCGGGCGACATGTGCGAGCCGATCGGCACGCCGAGGCCGGCCGAGGCGCCGTCGATGATCGCCTTGCGGTCGAGCGCGAAGGCAATTGCCTGCCGCACCTCGAGCTTGTCGAAAGGCGGCTTCTTGTTGTTGATCGCCAGAATGGTCTCGCCCTCAGTCGAGCCGATCACCACCTTGAAGCGCGGATCGTCCTTGACCTGCGCGACGCTGTCGGGATCGAAGAAAGGGAAAGCCTGGATGTCGCCGGAGAGCAGCGCCGGCACGGCGGCGGCGGCGTCGGGAACGATGCGGAACTCGGCCTTGTCGAGGAACACCGGGGCGCCCCAGTAAGTGTCCGATTTCACCAGCGTGATCGACGAGCCCTTGGCCCAGCTCTGGAATTTGAACGGGCCGGTGCCGATGGGCTTTTCCTTGTTGGTGTCGGCGCTCTCGGGCGCCACGATCACCGCGTCGCCCCAGCCCAGATTGTAGAGGAACGACCCCTGCGGGTTCTTCAGCGTCACCTTGACCGTCGTCGGATCGACGACTTCGACCGTATCGATGGAGGCGAACAGGGCTTTTTGCGCGTTGACCGAATTGTCGGCGCGGGCGCGGTCGAGCGAGAACTTCACGTCGCCGGCGTCGAAATCGCTGCCGTCATGGAATTTGACGCCGGTGTGCAGCTTGAAGGTGTAGACCTTGCCATCGTCGGAAATGGCCCAGCTCTCGGCAAGGTCGGGCAGCACTTCGCCATTCGGACCGATGCGGGTCAGGCCCTCGAAGACGTTGGCGTAGAGCACTTCGTCGATCGCCGCGGCAGCACCGGCGGTCGGATCGAGATGTGGCGGCTCGAGCGTAATGCCGATCACCAGGTCGGTGCGTGCGGCAAATGCCTGACTGCCGGCCAGTGCCAGCACCGCGGCGGCAAGAATGGTTTTCCACAATTTCATCGTGCAACTCCCAAATGCTCGAACCCTGGTGCGATAGAAGCGTGATTTCGAGGTGGAGTAAATTGCGTTTCGTGCTCCGCAGCGGCGCGGGGAGGAATGTTTTTTCAGCGAAGTCGATGGTTCAGTCCGCGGCCGTGCCCCTAAGCAGCACATTCAGCCCGATCGCCATCACCTTGGCCGACTCCACCATATCAGAGATACCGACCCATTCGTCGGGCCGGTGGGCGAGGTCCAAAATGCCCGGGCCATAGGCGATGCAATCATAGATGTGGCCGATGCGGGCGATGTGCTTCTGGTCGTAAGTGCCTGGTGAAATGACATAATCCGGCTCACGGTCGAAGATCGCCATGATGCCTTGCGCCACCGCCTTGACCACCGGCGCGTCGCGCTCGGTCATCAGCGGCAGCACCTCCATCAGGTCGCGAATCTCGTAGTCGAACTTTTTGCGCTCGCGCTTCAGCCGGTCGAGGATATCGGTCACCTCGCTCTTGACCGTGGCAAGGTCCTCCTCGAGCAGGAAGCGGCGGTCGATGGTCAGCCGGCAGGCGTCGGGCACGTTGGGTGAGGGCAGGCCGGGGCGGAAATCCTCGGTCTGGCCGCCATGGATCGAGTTGATGTTCATGGTCGAGCGCTTTGCGCCTTGGGGCACGACAGGCATGCGCGTCACCTTGCGGTCGAGCGCCGGAAACAGTTCATCCTCGAAGGCCTGCAGCACGGCGCCCATGTGGCGCACCGCATTGTCGCCGAGGAACGGCATCGAGCCATGCGCGATCTCGCCCTTGGTCTCGATCTCCGCCCACCAGACGCCGCGATGGCCAAGACAGATGCGGTCCTTGTTCAGCGGCTCCGGGATGATGACGTGGTCGACCTTGGGTTTCGAGAAATAGCCAAGCTTCGCCAGATGGGCGACGCCGCCGAAGCCGCCGGACTCCTCATCGACCGTGCCCGAAATTTCGATGGCGCCGGGAAAGTCGGGGAATACCTCCATGAAGGCTTCCGCCGCGATGATCGAGGCGGCCATGCCCCCTTTCATGTCGCAGGCGCCGCGGCCGTAGACCTTGCCGTCCTTCACCACCCCGGCAAAGGGATCGACGCTCCAGCCTTCGCCGGCTTCGACCACATCGATGTGCGAGTTGAAATGGACACAGGCTCCAGGCGAGCGGCCGTCGAAGCGGGCGACGACATTGACGCGGGGATAGCGGTCGGTGTCGCCGGGCGTGCCTTCGGCGCGGATGAATTCGGTTTCGAAGCCAAGCCTGCCTAGGCGCGCACCGATATATTCGGCGCAGGGGCGATAGGCTTCGCCAGGCGGGTTGATGGTCGGGAAGCGGATCAGGTCGGCGGTCAGTGCGACCAGGTCATCAACACGGGCGTCTATCGCTTTGAAGAGTCGTTTGTTCATTCCCGGATTTGAGCAGGCAAGGGGGTGGTTTTGCAAGCATCGCGCCACTGGCGCCGAAACTTCGTGTCGCAGCGGCAACTATGGCGGAAAATCGTTCAAATTCGCTGCTTTAGATTGGCGAATTTATCAAGGAGTGTGTGTTAGATCACTCACCTGTCGTTAAAAAGATGAAAAACCGCGTGATGACAGGGCAGGCAAGGGGCATCAAAGGGGTTTGATCTCATGACTAAAATCGTTCTCATGGCAGCTGCTTTTGCGGCGATGCTGTTCGGCACGTCCATCGAAAGCAGGGCTGCCTCGCTGGTGGCCAGCATCGACGTCTCGTCGCAGACCATGACCGTCAGCCAATACGGCCAGGTGCTTTATCGCTGGAGCGTGTCGACCGCCCGCAGTGGCTATTTCACGCCGCGCGGCACCTATCGGCCGCAACGCACGGCGCGGATGTGGTATTCGAAGAAATACCACATGTCGCCAATGCCTTACTCGGTGTTCTTCCATGGCGGCTACGCCATCCACGGCACCGGCGCGGTCAGGCAGCTAGGGCGTCCGGCATCGCATGGCTGCGTGCGGCTGCACACCGCCAATGCCGCGATGTTCTATGCGATGGTGCGCGAAGTCGGCTTCGGCAATACGCGGATCGTTGTGACGAACTGAGGCTTTCGACGACTTAAGATTGACGCTGCCCCTGGCCGGTGGCGTTGGCCTGTCCGCGCCGGCGGCGACGCCGGCCTGAGATTTCCCACCTTTTGTGGAACCACATCCACTGTCCCGGATCTTCGCGCACCCAGCGCTCGACCACGTCGGCGAGCAGTTGGGTGGTGGCCGCGACATCGACGCTGCCGCTTTCATTGCGCGGCAAGGTCAGCTTGTCCTCGATCTCGAGGCGGAAGCGGTTGCCTGGCAGCCGCACACATCGCGCCGGATAGACGTCGCAATCATAGTGACGGGCGAGCATGCCCAGAACCGGATTGCTCTGGCATGGGCGATTAAAGAAGATCGTCTCCAGTCCGCTGGAGAATTTCTGGTCGACCAAAACGCCGATATTGCCGCCTTTCTCCAGAATCGACGCCAACGCGAAGGAGGCGCCGGTCGAAGACGGCAGCAAGGCGCCCATGCTCGAACGCCGCGTCGAATGGATATAATCGGCGAGGTAAGGATTGTTCGGCGGACGAAACAGCGCCGTGATCTTCATGCCGAACGTCGCGGCAGCCACCGGCAGCAATTCAAAATTGCCGAGATGGCCGGTGAACAGGATATGCGGTTTGTCCTCGCCAGCTATCTGATGGAAATGGTCGGCGCCACCGACTTCGACGCGGCCGGGCGTCGCTGCGTTCGGATCATAGTCGAAGAGGGCGTCAAGAAAGATGTATTCGGCGGCGAGCCGGGCCATGTTGCCCCACATGTCGGAGGCGATGGCCTCGATCTCGACATCGCTCTTTTCGGGATAGGCAAGGCGCAGATTGTTGATGGCGACACGGTGGCGCCCGACCCACGGACCGATGCGCCGTGCCGCCCGGTCGGCGAAATTGAGCGCCCTGTCCGCGGGCAAGAGGCGCAGCAGCGAGATGATCGTCATCGCCACGCGCGCCACCAGCCAGTGCTCCATCTGGCGCAGTCTTCGGCCATAGCGGAACATGAAGTCCCGGCGGGCTTTCTTGAACACCTTGCCGACCATAGTCCTAAGAAACGCGCAGGATGATCTTGCCGAACACGTCGCGGCCTTCCATGCGCTTCAACGCGGCGTCGATGCCGTCGAAGCCGACTTCGGTGTCGATGACAGGTGCGACCTGTCCCGCCGCCATCTTCTGCATGGCGTTGGCCATGTTCTCCATGCGGCAGCCGAAGGACCCAAGCAGCTTCAGCTGCTGCTGGAACAGCTGCATCAGATTGATCTGCGTCGACACGCCGGAGGTCGAGCCGCAGGTGACCAGGCGGCCGCCGCGCTTGAGGCACAGCATCGAGGCGGCAAAGGTGTCGGCGCCGACATGTTCGAAGACGACGTCGACGCCCTTCTTCCTGGTGAGCTTGCGCACGACGCCTTCGAAACGATCGTCGCGGTAGTTGATGACATGGTCGGCGCCGAGCGCCTTGGCCTTGTCGATCTTGTCGTTGGAACCGACCGTGGTGATGATGGTGCAACCCATGCGCTTGGCCAGCTGGATCGCCGCCGAGCCGATGCCGGAGCCGCCGGCATGGATGAGGATGGTTTCGCCGGGCTGCAGCTTGGCATTGTCGAACAGCATGTGCTCGACGGTGCCGAAGGTGACGGGGGCGACAGCCGCGCCGACATCGGTCACGCCGGGAGGAGCAGGGACCAGCAGGCGCGCCGGCAGGTTGATCTTCTCCTGCGCAAAGCCGTCGAGATGGAAGCCGTGGACGCCCGAGACATGTTCGCAGAGATTGTCACGGCCTTCGCGGCAGGCGCGGCAAAGGCCGCAGGTGCGCGCGCCGTAGATCGACACCAATTGTCCGGGCAGCAGGCTGGAGACGCCGGGGCCGACAGCTTCGACCTCGCCGGAGGCTTCGGCGCCGACGACCAGCGGCAGCTTACGCTTGGCGAAGGCCATGCCACGCCAGCCCCAGACGTCGATATGGTTCAGCGCCACCGCCTTGATGCGCAGCGTGACTTCGCCCAATGTGGGGGGCGGCGGGGGCGGCAGGTCCACCGTTTCAAGACGGCGGTCCTCGATAAGTTGCAGTGCGCGCATGGAGCCTGTCAGTTCAGTCTGGCTGAAAAAGGTCGCTTAGACCGGTTCCCGCGCCATGACAAGGCAAGTGTTCTGGCCGCCGAAGCCGAACGAGTTCGAGAGCACGGTGCCGACTTCGGCATTGCGCTTCTTGTTGGGCACCACGTCGAGCACGATTGCCGGGTCGGGATTGTCGTAGTTGATGGTCGGCGGAATGACGCTTTCGCGCATGGTCATCAGCGAAAACGCCGCTTCGACAGCACCCGCCGCCGACAGCGTGTGGCCGATCATCGACTTGTTGGACGAGACCGGCATCGAGCCGATGCGATCGCCGAACACGGTCGACAGCGACAGATGCTCCATCTTGTCGTTTTCCGGCGTCGAGGTGCCGTGAGCGTTGACGTAGTCGATCTCGTCCTTGCTCAGGCCGGCATCCGCAAGGGCGGCGCGGACTGCTGCGATCGCCGGGGAACCGTCGGGCTTGGAACGGGTGCGATGGAAATCGTCGGCCTTTTCACCGCAGCCGCGCAGGATGCCGAGAACGCTGGCGCCCCGGGCAAGGGCTGCCTCAAGCGATTCCAGCACCAGAGCGCCGGAGCCTTCGGCCAGCACAAAGCCGTCGCGGTCCTTGGAGAAGGGTTTTGACGCCTTTTCAGGGATGTCATTGTGGGTCGACAGCGCCGAGAGCAACGAAAAGCGGATCAGCGCCTCGGCGGTTGCCGAACCGTCGGCGCCGATGGACAGCGCCCGGTCGCATTCGCCGCGGCGGATCGCTTCGACGCCGAGCTGGATGGCGGTGGCGCCCGAAGCGCAGGCCGTCGACAGTGTGATCGGCAGGCCGCGCGTGCCAAAGCGGTCGGCCAGCCGGTCGGCGATCGCGCCGAACTGCGTGCTTGCGAACGTATCTGTTTCCTTCAGCCCGCGCGCCACCCTGAGCAGCCTTTCGGCGCCGGCGCCTTTGCCGTCGGAATTGTAGAGCGCGAAGCGGTCGTGCCAGTCGAGTTCGACCGGCGGCGAGGCGAGGAAGAGCGGGCCGCCAAAATCAGAGGAATCGAGGCCGGATTCGGCCACCGCCTCATTCGCGGCGGTTTCGGCCAGTTCGTAGGTCAGCAGGCTGGCGCCTTTCGAGCTTGAGTCGAGGAAATCGACCATGCCGGAGATGCGGGTGTTGAGGTGGTCGACGGGAAAGCGGGTGATCGGGTGGATGCCCGATTTGCCGGAGGTCAGTGCCGCCCAGTTATCGGCCTTGCCGATGCCGAGCGAGGTTACCACGCCGATGCCGGTGACGGCGACGATCGGCCTGCCCATGTGATCTCTGAGATTGGCCATCCGGAACCTCTTAACTTTGCAGCACGATCGCGCAGCGCTGCTTCAAGCAGCGTTGACCAGCGCCATGCCCTCGAATTGGTGATAGCCGATCGCCGTTGCGAGCACGGTTTCGGGAATGCCTTCGAACGGCTTCTCGGCCGCGGCGTCGAATACGGGGTAGGCGGCCTTGCGGTCGACGGCCAGGGCGGCGAGGGCGACCGCGAATGGAAACTGCGCTTCCTTCATATGCCCGGTCAGCGTGGCGAAGCCGCGCGCCGATATCGCCGGATTGGCATCCAGCGCTGACTTTTCGGCTGACGTTGCGGTATGCGCCCCGGATGCGCCCGACAGGGCCAGCAACTTGCCGTTCGGGAGAGTTGCCTGTTTGAGCAGTGTCGCGATCTCGGCGTCAAGCTCGCCGCGCGAACGCCGGGCGCGGCCTGAGACGACCGGTCCGAGCTCGGCATAGATTTTGCGGCCGCGGCTTTGCGCGTGTTCGCGCTGCTCCAGCACCAGGAACGCGCCGCCGGAGCCGGAGACGAGGCCGCCGCCCTCGGCGCCCTGTCTCTGCCAGACCGGCTTCCATGGGCCGCGATGCAGATAGCCGGCCAATTCATAGCCGAGCAGCATGTCGGAATGTTCGGTCTGGAAGGCGCCACCTACCAGTATGTGGGTCGACTGTCCGGAGCGGATGCGCGCGGCGGCGGTCTCGACGGCGGCGACGCCGGCACCTTCCTCGCCCATGAAGGTCCTCGACGATCCCGTCACCTTGTGGACGATGGAGATGTTGCCGGCGAGCAGATTGGAGAGCTGGGCCAGGAAAAGCGTCGGCCGCAATTCGGTGGTCAGTTTCTCGTTGAGCAGCACGTCGCGGTCGTTGCGGCTCTCGGACGCTGCGAGGATGGCGGCATCGACCGCCTCGTCTCGCTCGCCGCCGCCGGCAGCGACAACCATGTCCATGGTCGTGCAGAGCTCGTCATTGCCCTTGATGCCGGCGTCGTCCAGCGCCATGCCGGCCGCATAGGTGCCGAGCCGCTGCCATGTTTCCATCTGCCGCTGGTCGCCTCGCTTGGCGATCTGCAGGTTCCAGTCGATCTCCGGCAGTGGATGCACGGTGTAGGGCGCAAAACGCGCGGATTCGAGCACCGGCTGCAGGCCGGGCTGCGCCAGCTTCTGCCAGTGGGTATCCGGACCCTCTCCCAGCGAGGAGACAAGGCCGATACCGGTGATGACGACGTCGCGAGGGCTGCTCATGAGCGGCTTTGTGGGTCAGGCGGCGCAGCCCGTCAAGGCCGCGCGCCAGCCGATATCAGGCGGTCTTGGCGGCGACCAGCGCGTCGATCTTGGCGCACAGGTTCTTCATGACGAAGTAATCGTCGGTCGAAGCCTTGCCGTCATTGACTTCCTGGGTCCACTTTTCCAGCGGCACCTTGATGCCGAATTCCTTGTCGATGGCAAAGACGATATCGAGGAAATCGAGACTGTCGATGCCGAGATCGTCGATCGTGTGGCTCTCGGGAGTGATGGTGTCGATATCGATCTCGCTGGTGTCGGCAATGATCTTGGCGACTTTGTCGAACGTGGTGGACAAGGGCTCTTCCTTCGGTTGCGGGCGGAATCTGTCCGCATCTGGTTTGGGCGCTGTCTAATCGGTTTTTCCCGGCAGGAAAAGGCCTGATGCGCGGGGCGCAGATGGTATGGCCTTCCCATAAAGACAAGAAGGGCTGCCCGACAAGCCGGCGGCCCTTCCAGTTGACGTTACGTCAGATCAGTTTTTAGGGAGCTTGACCACTGGCTTTCTCAGAACGTGACGCGGCCGAGCACGCGCAAGCCATCGCCCTGCGGCTCGACCACCACCGCTTCGCCCTCGCGCGGCGAGACGCCGGTCAGCGCGACGATGTTTTCGAGATGCGTGACCATGACCAGATTGTCGGAACCGGTGTAGGCGCGGATTTCCTTCATCACCGCGTCGAGCTGCGCGGCCTTCTCGGTCGGATCGCTCCTCAGGAGGTCGAGCGGCGCAAAAAGCTCCGGCTCCGCTTCGAAGGCGATGCGGGCAGTGTCGAGGCAGCGGCAATATCGGCTGGACAGCACCCGCTCGATGGGGGCGGCGCGGGCGCCGAACAGCGCGCCGATCTTGCTCGCCTGCTGCTTGCCGCGCGCCGATAGATTGACTTGGGTGGCACAGTTGTCGATGACGAAATTGGCGGGGTCGGTGGTGCCGGTGACCAGCGCGTGGCGAAGCAGCACGACATGGCCGCCGTCACGCAGCAGCGCCCAGCCGGCGTCGGTCGCGTGGGCGACGGCGGGAACAGCAAGCAGGAACAGCGACAGCACAAATCGAATCATCGAAACCTTTTCCGGGAGCCTGATGCCGCTCCGGTCATTCTGATATAGGGATCGGAAAGCCGGCACAAAGACAAGCGAAAGGCGAACCCTCGGTTCGCTTCACATTTTCGCCATTTGCTTCTTCGCCAGCTCGATCTTCTGATCGGTGAGCGGGATAGGGATCGTGTAGCCGGCTTCGGTGAAGCCCTGCTTGGCGTTCTCGAAGAATTCGATCGCCTTGAGATATTCCGGCTTGCCCGCGCCATAGCTGGCGCGGTTCCAGTGGACGTCGCCGATATTGTTCTGCTCGAAGGCCCACTGCAGCGGCTGACTTTCGCGCGTAAACACCTTCAGCGCCGCCGTGAACGCCGCTTCGGCGTCGTTGAGATATTTGTCGGTCCGCTGGAGATTGCCGAGATTGAGCAGGCTCATACCGATGCCATTTTGAGCGTTGGCCCAGTCGACCGGCGCGGCCTCGATGGTGAGTATTTCGAGCGCTGCCCGCCGCGCCGCAATCGAATCCTGCAGCGTCTTGGCATCGCCATTGCTCATGCTCAACCAGTGCAGCGTCGAGCCCAGGCCGGCCTGGGCCATTGCCCATTGCCGCGGGTTCGTCTCGCGCTTGTACTCGCGCAACGCATTGCCGTAGGCGTCGACCGCCTCGCTGTAATGCTCGGGCTTGTCGGTGACGCCGCCGAGAAGCTGCAGCGTGTTGCCGAGATTGTAGTAGCTCATCGCCCAGTCCTGCGGGAACTTCCGCCTGACATAGACCTGCCGTGCCGCCTGGAAGGCTGCCGCCGACTGTTCCAGCTTGGCCGCATCACGGGTGCGCTGACCAAGGGTCTGATAGATCGATCCAAGATTGTTCTGGGCTGACGCCCAGTCCATCGGGAAGCGCTTGCGGGTAAACACCGTCAGAGCGTCGTTGTAGGCAGCTGCAGCTTCTTCCAGCGTAGCCGTGCCCATATCGAAGCGGGCGATACCGCTCAGCGCATTGCCCAGGTTGAGGCGGCTGGTCGCCCAGGACACCGGGAAGGTTTCGCGGGTTCGCACTTCCAGCGCGGCGCGGAAAGCGTTGGCCGCCTCATTGATCTTGGCCTTATCGTTGAGCTGGATGCCAAGGGTGACCAGCGTGTTGCCGAGATTGTTCTCGATCATCGCCCATTCTACCGGCGTTTTTTCGCGCGTGTATTCCTCAAGCGCCAGCCGGTAGGCGGCTTCGGCCTGCTTAAGATGCTCGCCGGTGGGTTCGCGTTCGGAGAGCGCATAGAGGGCGAGGCCAAGATTGTTCTGCGAAGAGGCCCAGTCCAAAGGCAGCTTGTCGCGCGGGCGCCTCTCCAGCGTGGCGCGCATTGCCGCCACCGCATCGTTCAGGCGCTTGGGGTCGCTTTCGCGTTCCCCGATCTTCAGCAGCACATTGGCCAGGTTGTTCTGCGCAGCGGCCCAGTTGCGATCATCTTTCTCGCGCTCGAAAACGGCAAGCGAACCGCGGAAGATCTGCGCTGCCTCTTCCAGATGCGCGGTCTCGGTTTCGCGTTCGCCGATGGTTTGCAGCACGACCGCCATGTTGTTGCGAGTGATTGCCCAATCGCGGTTCTGTTCGCCATTGGGAATGAAGTTCAAGATGACATGATAGGCCTCGATGGACTGTTGTAGTGCATCGAGGTCGCCGGTGGCGTAGCCATAAGCGTTCAGCGCCTCGGCCTCCTGGTTCTTGTAGTTCCAGCGCAGCTTTTCGTCCCACTTCTCGACCAGCGAAAACGCCTTGGCGTAGTCGGTGGCGGCGGATTTGTAGTCGAAGACCAGCGCGGCGGCGTCGGCGCGTTTGGCATAGATGGCGGCGTCGGCGATGCGCTTTTGCCGGAGCAGGTCCTCGGCCTCATCCACCGCACCGCTGTTTTCCTCGATCCGGCCGACCGCGTCGTCGAGGAATTTGCGCGCCGTCACCATGGCGCCCTGGCCTATGGCCTTGTCGGCGGATGCGACCAGGCGACTGATCTCGGGATCGTCGGTGCGTAATGCGGCGCGCTCGGCCATCATCTTCTTCAGACGCTCGGCCTGGCTGTCCAGCACCTTCTGCAGGTCGTTGGGATCCTCAGGGATCTTTTCCGTGCCGAGCGCCTTGAGCACGCCGTAGAGCGCGTCAAGGGGCACGCCGTCCTGGAGAGAAGCCAACTCCACCTGAGCCCGTTTGGGATCGGGCAGGTCGGAAATGGTCAGCAGCAATTGCCGCCTCTCGCCGGTGATCAGCCCGTCGTCGCCGGTCGGTTCGGGCGGCGCGACGCCGAAATAGAGCAGGCGACGCAGGCTCTCGCTGACCCAGGGGCGCTGCTTTGCCTTGGTGTCGAGATAGACCTCCTCGGTTACCATGCGCATGACCGAGCCGAACTCGGTGCCTTTCATCGCGGTGAGGTGGCGCAGCAGGGCGGCGGCGTAGGGGCTGTTTTCGCCGGCGACGCCATCGAGCGCCGGTCGGCCCGGCTCGGCGGCGAAGCCGACCACGGTTCCCAGGCTGGCATCATCCACTGAGGCATCGGCGAGGGCTTTTGCGCCGCGCACCGGTTCCAGCCCGCCGGCGCCGACGGGCTCGGCGGAAGCCGTCGGCCCGCGTCGCACGACCGCGTCCGGCGGAAACGGGTTGGTGCGGCAGGCGTCAAGCAGCACGATCGTCACCGGCATGGTCTTTTTCAGCTCGTCCATGACGGCTGAAATCGGCACCAGCGCCTCACCAGCATTTTTCAACGACGAGACGTCGGCGTCGACCGGCACCAGATAGTTCTCGCCGCCGGCCTCGATGCCGTGGCCGGAATAATAGATGAAGGCTACGTCGGCGCCTTCGGCGTCCTCGACAAACCGATCGAGATCGCGCTTCAGCTTGGCGGCATCGCGATCGGTGACGTTGCGGGCGTCGAAGCCGAGGTCGGTCAGCATCTTGGCCATGTCGCGGGCGTCGTTGGCCGGGTTGGCAAGGGCTGCGATGTGTTCGTATTTCGACTGGCCGATGATCAGCGCCACGCCCTTGAGACTTTTGGTCTCGGCGGCCTGGGCCTCAGATACGCCAAGGCAAAGCAGTATAACGACGAAACCCGCCAGCCACCCCTGTCTGACCAGCCACCCCTGTCTGACCAGCCACTCCCGTCTGAAATGACGCTGTTTCGGCGTCGCGACCATTCTTTGTGTCCGCCCTAATGATCCCAAGCCTGTATAGCGCTGTCACCCGACCATGATCAAATTCAGGCGCCGGCCGGATCGAGGATCGATTTCTGAAGATCAGGGCGATTGCACTGCAATCCGGGCTCGCCTATCCCTGAAAAATGTCGCCGCTCACGGAAACCGTTCTTTTCGTCTTCAGCCTTGTCGCGCTCGGCTATCTCGCCGGGCTCACCGGCTATCTAAAGCCGGCGAGCGGCGAGGGTATCGCCGAGTTCGCCATCAACGTGGCGATGCCGCTGCTGCTGTTTCGGACGATGGTGAATTCCGATTTCCATGGTGTGGCGCCCTGGTCGCTGTGGGGCGCTTACTTCACGGCGGTTGCGATGACATGGACCGCCGGCCATCTGGTGACGACACGGATCTTCGGGCGGGACGCGCGCACCGGCATCGTCGGTGGAGTGTCGTCGTCCTTCTCGAATGTGGTGTTGCTGGGCATTCCCTTCGTTCTCGGCGTATTTGGGTCCAGCGGATTCGAAGTGCTGTCGCTGCTCGTCTCGGTGCATCTTCCGACCATGATGATGGCTTCGATCATCATGTTCGAGATATTTGGCCGCGGTAGCAGCGAGCCCGTACACCCGCTGCGCATCATCCAGAGCTTTCTGAGAAGACTGTTCACCAATCCGTTGATCATCGGCATCCTGGCCGGGCTGGCATGGCGCCTTACCGGCGCGCCGCTGCCGAATCTTGCCACGCGGCTGGTCGATGCGCTGGCTAACACCGCCGGGCCGGTGGCGCTGTTCGCCATGGGGCTCAGCCTGCGCCGTTTCGGCATTTCCGGTAACATCCGACCGGCGCTGGCACTGTCGACGCTGAAACTGTTCCTGATGCCGGCGCTCGTGCTCGGCCTGGTCTGGCTGCTTGGGCTGCCGCCCTTGACGGCCAAGGTGGCGGTCGTGGTGGCGGCGCTGCCGTCCGGCATCAATTCCTATCTCATCGCCGTGCAGTTCAACACCGGCCAGGCGCTGGCGTCGAACCAGATGACCATCGCCACGGCAAGCGCGGTTGTTACAACCGCCTTTTGGCTGACGGTGGTGGTTCATGTCTTTGGGTAGGCTTGGTCTTTTGTAAGGCTGGTCTTTTGTAAGGCTGGTCTTTGGCAAGGCTGGGGCCCAAACTAATTTACATGTGAATTTTCTCTGGCGTTTGGCTGGCCCAAAGCCTATATGCCATCTTGCAATTGCTTGCCGAGCTTGCCCTAGGTAAAGAGCAGTGGCTCAGCGTGTCGGGCATCCAGGCCATTGCGCGCGCTCATCGAAGACATCCACAGACCGGCCCGTCAGTGCGCCGAACGGAGGCTAGACCATGCTGCAGAAAACCAGCCATTTCATGCGCCAGGCCAATCTCATCAATGGCGAATGGGTGCAGGCCGACAGCGGCCAGACGGTCGACGTCAACAACCCGGCCACCGGTCTCAAGATCGGCACCGTGCCGAAGTCGGGCAAGGCGGAAACCCGCCGCGCCATCGAAGCCGCAAGCGAAGCCTTCAAGACCTGGCGCAAGACGACCGCGCTGGAGCGCTCGAAGCTTCTGCGCAAGCTGCATGACGCGATGATGGACAATCAGGATGTGCTGGCCGAACTGCTCACCATCGAGCAGGGCAAGTCGCTCGCCGAATCCAAGGGCGAGATCGGTTCGGCTGCCGCCTACATCATGTGGTTTGCCGAGGAAGGCCGCCGCACCTATGGGGATGTCGTGCCATCACCATGGGGCGATCGCCGCATCCTGGTGACCAAGGAGCCGGTCGGCGTCATTGCCGCCATCACGCCGTGGAATTTCCCCTCCTCGATGCTTGCCCGCAAGCTCGGTCCCGCGCTTGCCGCCGGCTGCACCGCCGTGGTCAAGCCGGCCTCGCAGACGCCGTATTCCGGCCTTGCATGGGGCGCGCTGGCCGAGGAAGTCGGCTTCCCCAAGGGCGTCATCAACATCCTGACGGGCGCCGCCGGCGAAATCGGCGACGAGATCTGCGCCAATCCGCTGGTGTCGAAGATCACCTTCACCGGCTCGACCGAGATCGGCAAGCTGCTGATCCAGAAGTCGTCCGTCACCGTCAAGAAGGTCTCGATGGAACTCGGCGGCAATGCGCCGTTCCTGGTCTTCGACGATGCCGACCTCGATCGCGCCGTCGCCGGCGCCATCACCGCCAAATACCGCAATTCCGGCCAGACCTGCGTGTGCACCAACCGCTTCCTGGTGCAGGCCGGCATCTACGACAAGTTTGTCGAGAAGCTGGCCACCGCGAGCAATGCGCTGAAAGTTGGCTCGGGCCTGGAAGAGGGCGTGCAGCAGGGACCGCTGATCGACGTGAAGGCGGTCGAGAAGGTCGAGGAATTCATCGCCGACGCCACGTCGAAGGGTGGCAAGGTCGTTGCCGGCGGCAAGCGCCACGCGCTTGGCGGCTCATTCTTCCAGCCGACTGTCATCGCCGATGCGAAGCCTGACATGCGCTTCATGAAGGAAGAGATTTTTGGCCCGATCGCCCCGGTGTTCAAGTTCGAGACCGAAGAGGAAGCCATTGCGCTTGCCAACGACACCGAGTTCGGCCTGGCCGCCTATTTCTACACCGGCGATCTCGGCCGCGCCTTCCGGGTCATGGAAGGCCTGAAATACGGCATGGTCGGCGTCAATGAAGGCCTGATCACCACGCCGGAAGCGCCGTTCGGCGGCGTCAAGGAATCGGGCCTCGGCAAGGAAGGCGGACACCAGGGCATCGAGGATTACCTCGACACCAAATATGTCTGCATCGGGGGTCTCGGCCTCTAAATCATTGACGGGGGCAGGCCGCGCGCCTGCCCTTGCCAGACGACATTCAGCCGGACTGGAGCGGTTCAGCGTTTCACGGAAACGCCGAACCGCTCCAGTTCTTTGTTTTTTGCAATTCCGGACGGAAAACCGTTTCACACTTTTCCTGGAATTGCTCTAAGTCGATAGATCGACGAATTAGCATTTGGACATAGCGATGAAGGACGGCGAAGTCTTCGGCACGACGCAGGCAGGCGAACCCGTTCGCCGTTTCACCATCCGGGGCGGCGGCGTCAGCGCCAACATCATCGGGCTCGGCGCAATCATCCAGGATCTGCGGCTCGCCGGGCACGACGCGCCGCTGGTGCTGGGCTACGATCGCTTCGAGCCTTACGAGACTGACCGGGCCTTCTTCGGCGCGGTCGTCGGCCGTTACGCCAACCGCATCCGCGACGGCCGCTTCACCATTGCCGGCCAGCGCTACCAGACCGAGCGCAATTTCCTCGGCAAGCACACGCTGCATGGCGGCTCGGAGGGCTTCTTCCACCGGCCGTGGACGGTTTCGCTGCACGGCCGGGATTTTGTCACCCTGACCCTGCACGATCCCGAGGGCACGATGGGCTTTCCCGGCGCGCTCGACGTCACCTGCACCTACCGGCTGAAGATTCCCGGCACGCTCTCGATGGAACTGACCGCCACTTGCGAGGAGCCGACGCTGTGCAATCTGGCGCAGCATTCCTATTTCAATCTCGACGATGGCGGCGCCGGTGACATTCTCGACCACCGGCTGATGCTGAATGCCGGCGCCTATACGCCGGTCGATGGCGAGATGATCCCGACCGGCGTGGTCAAACCGGTCGACGGCACGCCCTTCGACTTCCGCCAGGCGCGGCCGCTGCGCATGGAAACGGAAGGCGAGCAGCTTCCCTACGACGTCAATTTCTGCCTGGCGTCAGCCCGGGGCCCGCTTCACCAGGTGGCGTGGGCGCAAGGCGCCAATTCCGGCGTCGAGATGGAGGTCTGGACCACAGAGCCCGGCCTGCAGCTCTACACCGGCCAGTATGTCGCGCCAACCTCAGGCGGCCTGGACGGACGGCGCTACAAGGCGTTTTCCGGCTTTTGCCTGGAAGCGCAGACCTGGCCCGACGCGCCGAACCGGCCTTATTTCCCACAGGCCACGCTGTGGCCGGGCCAGATCTATCATCAGGTGACGGAATATCGTTTCAGGCTTCCCTAAGGTCTTAGCCCTCGAAAGCGGTTCTTAGAACCTCGAACGGCGCCAGCGCGCCGCGCACCTGCACGACAGCGGCGGCGACGCGATGCGCGCGCTGCACGGCATCCGCCGGGGCATGGCCGGCCAGCCGGGCGGCGAGATAGCCGCCATTGAAGGAATCTCCGGCGCCGGTGGTGTCGACCGGGGTGGCGACATGCTGGGCCGGAACCGGCTGCAGGGCTCCGCCAGTGGCGATCAGCGCGGGTTCCTCGCCATTCTTGACGACGACTTCGCCGACCAGTTTTCCGAACCGCTCGGCGGTCGCTTGCGGTGCCGAGTCGCCAAACAGCATCTGCTCGTCGGGAAAGGTCGGCAGCGCGATGTCGGCGACGGCAAGCGCGTCGAGGATCGCGGCTTGCGCCTCCTCGCGGCTCTGCCACAGGCGCGGCCGGTAGTTGGGGTCGAAAGCGACGAGCGAACCGGCAGCCCGCGCCTTGGCCACTTCTGCCAGCAACGTCTTGCGCGCGGCGGCATCCAGAATTGCCAAGGTGATTCCGGAAAAATACACAAGCGCCTGGTTTTCAAGGCTTTTTGCCAAGGCGGCTGGATCCGAGGCAAGCCGCCTGGCCGCCGCGTCGCTGCGCCAATAGGTGAAGGCGCGTTCGGCGCCGGTCAAGGTGATGGCGTAGAGGCCGGGCCGCGCGCCTGGGATGACCGGGCTGGCGCCGATGCCGATGCCGTTTTCGGCGAAGAACGAAATCTGGCCCTGCGAGAAGGGATCGTCGCCGAAGGCGGAGACATAGGTCGCCGGCCGCTCGCCGCTCAGCGCATGCAGCGCCCACAACGTGTTGAACGTGTCGCCGGCAAAGCCCATGCGCCAGTTCGGCCCGGCCTGGCCGGACAGCTCGAGCATGCATTCACCGATCGAAGCGACGCCGTCTGCTGCCATGTATCTGTCTCCGGACCAGTTCGCTGCTGTAGCTTTTTGCGGCCGGCAGCGCCATGCTTGGCGGCGGCGGTTTTTTGCGCCAGAAGCGTTTTCCCACAGAAGCGGCGGGACGCGAATTGCTTCGCGAGACGTTATGCCCAGAAGAGGAACCGGTTTGGCATCGATATGGCGTTATCTTCTTGCGGGCGTTGGTCTGGCCGCCTTGCTGGCTGGCATATTGGCGATCGTCTATCTGACCGCGCCGCAGTCGGCGCCGAGCCCCGATGTTTCGCGCTCGAAGAAGACGGCGAACGGCTTGTTTGTCGCCAGCATTCAGCCGGAACGCGGCGTTATCCGGCAAGGCGAACTGCAATCCTGGTTGCTGACCCTGAAGACGGTCAACGGCGATTCCGTGGAAGGTGCGGCGATCTCGGTGTCCGGCGGCATGCCGCAGCACAATCACGGCTTGCCGACCAGTCCGCAGGCGACCGACTATCTTGGCGAGGGGCGCTACCGGATCGAGGGGCTCAAATTCACCATGAGCGGCGTGTGGCAGTTGCGCTTCGCCATTTCGGCGGCGGCCGGTTCCGACACGGTCGTCTTCAACGTGGTGCTGTGAGCGAATGAGCCGCCTGTTGCGCCTTCTGGCATTGGCGGCGGTCGTGCTCGTTGCCGGCTGCGGCAAACCGGATTTTTCCGATGCCGAGAAGAAGACCATCGCCTCGCTGGCGCTGAACACCTTGCCGGCGCTCAAACCCGACACCACCAACCGCTTCGCCGACGTGCCAGCCGCCGCCGCCCTGGGCTCCACTCTGTTCTTCGACCAGGGCATGAGCCGTGACGGGAACGTATCCTGCTCGACCTGCCACAAGATCGACCGGCAATTCCAGGATGACCTGCCGCAATCCGTCGGCGTTGGCCGAACCAACAGGCGCTCGATGCCGCTGGCCGGCATTGCCCGCAATCCGTGGTTCTTCTGGGATGGACGGCGCGACAGCCTGTGGGCGCAGGCGCTGACGCCGCTGGAAAACCCGCTTGAGCAGGCGGGGAACCGCGCGGCCTTCGCGCATTACATCCAGAAGCGGTTCGGCGAGCGCTATGAGCGCATCTTCGGGCCACTGCCGGATCTTTCCGCCGTGCCGGCCAACGCCAGCCCGCTCGGCAGTGAGGCCGAGCAGGCGGCGTGGAAGGCAATGACCGCGGCCCAAATGGACGACGTCAACCGCGTCTTTTCCAACATCGGCAAGGCGATCGCCGCCTTCGAACGGTCGATCGAACCGGCACAGACGCGCTTTGACCGCTTTGCCATCGATCTTGTGTCAGGCGCCAAGCCGAAAGCCGACGATGCCTTTTCGCAGGAGGAGATGCTCGGGCTGAAACTGTTCATCGGCAAGGCCAATTGCGTCACCTGCCATAACGGCCCGCGCTTCACCGACAACGCTTTCCACAACACCGGCGTGCGGCCGGTCAGGGATTTGCCATTGGATCGCGGCCGTTTCGATGCGGTGGCCCAGGTTCAGGCCGACCCATTCAACTGCTTCGGCGCCTTCCGCGATGGCGACGCCGGCGCCTGCGGAGAACTGCGCTTCATCGTCAAGGCAGCACCCGAACTGATGCGTGCCTACAAGACGCCGTCGCTGCGGGGCGCGGCGACACGGCCGCCCTATATGCATGCCGGACAGTTCTCCACGCTGGAGGAGGTGGTGGCGCACTACGCGAAGGCGGAGGCGGCCGTTGAAGGCACCTCCGAAGTGCACCCGTTGCAACTGTCGGACCGCGAACGCGCGGCGCTGGTGGCGTTTTTGAAGACGCTGTCGGAGTGAGCTAGCGATCCTTCACCGTCTCCATGGCCACGAAGGTCGAGGTCTGCGCAACATGCGGCAGTGCCGAGATGCGCTCGCCGAGCACGCGGCGATAGGCGGCGATGTCGGTGGTACGGACTTTCAGGAGATAATCGAAGCTCGACGCCATCATGTGGCACTGCTCGATCTCCGGCACGGCCTGCACCGCGCGATTGAAAGCATCGAGCGCGGCCGAGCGTGTGTCCGACAGTTTGACCTGGACGAAGGCGACATGGCCTTCGCCCATGCGCTCGCGATCGATGATCGCCTGATAGCCCCTGATATAGCCGTCCTTCTCCAGGCGCTTCACCCGCGCCTGCACCGGCGTCTTCGACAGGCCGACCTTGCCGGCCAGTCCAGACATGGATAGCCGCCCGTCGCGCGCCAGCGCCGACAGGATGTTTCTGTCGATGCGGTCCAATTGGTCTTCTGTCACGGATATCATAGTCCACCTGATAACGATTCAACCGTAATGATAGACCGATCGGCCTGCCATGTCGATTTCTTTGGACCGGCCGAAAATGCGGCTCTGTGCTAGCTTGCGCCATTCGGTCCGGCGACCGCCGGCCCGCTCCCAGATGCTTGCTCAGCAGGGACCGCCATGCCGCTCGACACCATTCGCCAGCAGATCCGCGCCAACTACCTGCCCGACGAAGACGCGGCTGTGAAGCGCCTGGCTGCGGCGACAGAACTTTCGGCCGATGACCGCAAAGCCGTCTCGGCCCGTGCCGCGGATCTGGTGCGCGCGGTGCGCGGCTCGTCCGACCCGCGGCTGATGGAGGTTTTTCTCTCGGCCTACGGCCTCTCCACCAAGGAAGGCGTGGCGCTGATGTGCCTGGCCGAGGCACTGCTGCGCGTGCCTGACACCGAGACCATGGACGACCTGATCGCCGACAAGATCGCACCGCATGACTGGTCGGCGCATTCGGGCGGTTCGAGCTCGATCTTCGTCAACGCCTCGACCTGGGCGCTGATGCTGACCGGCCGTGTGCTCGACGAAGGCGAGGGCGGCATTGAAGGCACGCTGCGCTCGATGGTTCGCCGGCTGGGCGAGCCGGTTATCCGCAAGGCGGTCGCCGCCGCCATGCGCGAAATGGGCGAGCAGTTCGTGCTCGGCCGCACCATTGCGGAAGCCGTCAAGCGCGGCAAGTCGATGATCCAGAAAGGTTATCTCTATTCCTTCGACATGCTGGGCGAGGCCGCCCGCACCGAGGCCGACGCGCTGCGCTACCTCAAAGCCTATGCCGATGCGATCTCCTCGCTCGATTCAGGCTCCAACGGTCCCGATATCCGCCAGAACCACGGCATCTCGGTCAAACTGTCGGCGCTGCATCCGCGCTACGAAGAGGCACAGAAGGAAAAGATGCTGCCGGTGATGGCCGAGCGGCTGCTGTCGCTGGCGCTGGCCGCACGCCATTCGCGCATGGGCCTCAATATCGACGCCGAGGAGGCCGACCGGCTCGACCTGTCGCTCGACGTCATCGAGCGTGTGTTGTCCGAGCCGGAGCTTGCCGGCTGGAATGGCTTTGGCGTCGTCGTCCAGGCCTACGGCCCGCGCGCGGCCTTCACCATCGACTGGCTCTATGCGCTGGCGAAAAAGTACGACCGCAACATCATGGTGCGGCTGGTCAAGGGCGCCTATTGGGACACCGAGATCAAGCGGGCACAGACGCTCGGGCTTTCCGGCTACCCTGTCTTCACCCGCAAGGCCAACACCGATGTTTCCTACATGGCCTGCGCCAGGAAGTTGCTGTCGATGACCGACCGCATCTATCCGCAATTCGCCACGCACAACGCCCATACAGTCGCTGCCGTCCTGTCGATGGCTGACAACCGTGACGCTTTCGAATTCCAGCGCCTGCACGGCATGGGCGAGGCGCTGCATGAGACGGTGCGCCAGGCCGAAGGCACGCGCTGCCGCATCTATGCGCCGGTCGGCGCGCACTCCGACCTCTTGGCTTATCTGGTGCGACGTCTGCTGGAGAATGGCGCCAACTCCTCCTTCGTTCATCAGCTCACCGATGAGGATGTCGAGCCGGAGGATATTGCGCGCGATCCGCTCGAGACGGTCGAGAGCCAGGGCTCCGCCGCCAATCCGGCAATCGCTCGTCCGGCGACGATCTTCGGCACTGGGCGGCGCAATTCGAAGGGATTCGACATCACCGACCCGGTGACGCTGGCGGCGATCGACAAGGCCAAGGCGGCCTTTGCCGGGCCCGAGCGCTGGCATGCCAAGCCGATCACGCGCGCCGCCGGCTACGGCAAGCAGCGCCCGGTGGTCAATCCGGCAAAGCCTGCCGAGATCGTCGGCACGGTCGCCGAAGCCGCTGCCAAGCAGGTAGCGACCGCGGTGCGCTTCGCGGTGGAGGCGCAGCCGGCCTGGGCAAAACGCCCCGTCGCCGAGCGCGCCGCCATCATCAACCGCGCGGCCGACCTCTATGAGGCCAACGCGGTCGAGTTCTTTGCGCTGGCTACCAGGGAAGCCGGCAAGTCGCTGGCCGACGGCGTGGCCGAAGTGCGCGAAGCTGTCGACTTCCTGCGCTACTACGCTGCCCAAGCGGCCAACAACGAAGCGGGCACCGAGGCACGCGGCGCGATCGTGTGCATTTCGCCGTGGAATTTCCCGCTCGCCATCTTCACCGGCCAGATCGCGGCAGCGCTCGTCACCGGCAATTCGGTCATCGCCAAGCCAGCCGAACAGACCCCGCTGATCGCCTTCCGCGCCGTCGAGCTGCTGCGCGAGGCCGGCGTGCCGGAAGATGTCATCCAGCTTCTGCCGGGCGACGGTCCGTCGGTCGGCGGACCGCTAACTGCGGATCCGCGCATTGCCGGCGTCTGCTTCACCGGCTCGACCGAGGTTGCAAAGCTGATCGAGAAGCAACTGGCCGAGACGGCCGCGCCGGACGCCATGCTGATCGCCGAGACCGGCGGTCTCAATGCCATGATCGTCGATTCCACAGCACTGCCCGAACAGGCGGTGCGCGACATACTGGCATCGGCTTTCCAGAGTGCAGGCCAGCGCTGTTCGGCGCTTCGCGTGCTCTACGTGCAAAAGGATGTCGAGAAGAAGATGCTGGAGATGCTGAAGGGCGCCATGGAAGCGCTCACCATCGGCGATCCCTGGCAGATTTCGACCGATGTCGGGCCGGTCATCGATGACGAGGCGCAGAACTCGATCCGCGAGTATTGCACCAAAATGGGGCTGCAGGGCCGGCTGATCGCCAAGCTCGAAGCACCCAAAGATGGCCGCTTCGTTGCGCCGCATGTGTTCCGGGTCAAAGGCATCGAGGAGATGGAGCGCGAAGTGTTCGGTCCGGTGCTGCATGTCGCCAGCTTCGACGCCGACGGGATCGACGCCGTCATCGCCGCCATCAACCGCAAAGGCTATGGCCTGACCTTCGGCCTGCACACCCGCATCGAAGGCCGCGTCCAGCATTTCGTCGACGGCATCCATGCCGGCAACATCTATGTCAACCGCAACCAGATCGGCGCCGTCGTCGGCTCGCAGCCCTTTGGCGGCGAGGGGCTTTCGGGCACCGGGCCGAAGGCCGGCGGGCCGCATTATCTCCGGCGGTTCCGCAAGGGGCCGGAGGCGGGCACGGAGATTGCCGAGGGCCACAAGGTGACGGCGACCGAACTGGCCGACAATCTGCCCGATCCGACGCTTGGCGGCTGGTCGACGCGGCCGGACCGCATCGCCATTTTGAGAAAGCATCTGCGCGGCAAGGGCGCTGCAGCGATCGGCGCTGCAGCCGCCATCGATTTCGGCCAGGTCGACCTGCCGGGACCGACCGGCGAGGCCAACACGCTGTCGCTGTCGCCGCGCGGCCGGGTGCTGTGCCTCGGTCCGGACGCCGAAACGCTGCTTGCCCAGACGATCCAGGCGCTGGCCGCCGGCAATGCGGTGCTGGCCGTGGCGCCGGGCGCGCCGGCAGCACTGTCGGCGCTGACCGGCAAGGGGTTGCCGCTGGCGGCCATAGACGGTCGGCCAGACCCAGTCGAAGCGCGTTCGCTGCGCGTCGATGTCGTCGCCTTCTCGGGCAGGCCCGAGGCGGCGCGGATCGTGCGCAAGGTCATTGCCGACCGCGGCGGGCCGATCGTGCCGCTGGTCAGCGAGGTGCTCAACCCGGCGGCCTATGCGCATGAACGCGCTGTCTGCGTCGACACCACGGCTGCCGGCGGCAATGCCAGCCTGCTCGCGGCGGCCTAGGGGGCTTTTCGCGGCTCGCTTGCCTGCGTCGGGTTGCAAGGGTATGCGCAAGGGATAGAGAGCAACTCGAGCGGGGCAGCCGAACAGATGGAAGACACGTCCCGACCGTTTGAGCTGCCGCGCGTGGCGGTGGTCATCACTTGCTTCAACTATCGGCCGTACGTCGAACAGGCGATCCGCTCGGTGCTTGCGCAGACCTACCGGAATTGGGAATGCGTCATCGTCGACGATGCCTCGACGGACGGCTCGGCCGACCATGTCCGACAGCTTCTAAGGGATATAGACGACCCGCGCCTGCGCCTGTTGGCGCGCACGGAGAATGGCGGCCAGACCGCGGGATTCCGCGACGGCTTTGCCGCAACCGACGCGCCCTTCGTCGCGTTTCTCGACGCCGATGACGTGTGGCTGCCGGATTTTCTCCTCGCGCATCTGTCCGCCCACCTCAACACGACGCATTCGGCCGCACTGTCGAGTTCCGATGTGTTCCTTGTCGATGGCGACGGCACCTTGCTGGGCGGTACCTTCCTTGCCTTGCGCAAACCGCGGTCCGGAGCGGATCGCAGTGGCGTCGCCATCGCGCCCGGTGGCCGGCTTGCCGGCATGGCGCCCGGGATCGCCTACGCATCGGAGCATCCGGTAACCTATTTCACACCTGCGGTGACGGGCTGGCTGTGGTCGCAATGCTCGGCGATCATGTACCGGCGTGGCGCGCTGGAACCGGTATTGTCCTTCCCGTTCAAGGCCAAGGTCGGGACGGATTATCTGACGGCGACACTCGCGCACCAGGCCGGCGGCAGCCTCATCCTGTCAGAAGGTCTCGGCCTCTATCGCCTGCATGGCTCCAACCTGTCCACCGGAACTGCCTTTGCTGGCGGCAATGTGCGGCAAACGCCTGCATACAGGAGCTACAGGAGCGTGTTGGCGGCGGATGCCGCAGACTATTTGCTGGCGAATTCTGCCTGGCTCAGCGATCTCAACGGGCGCAATTTCATACCTGCATTCCTGACGCAGCATGTGCGCCAGTTCCCGGAGTTGGCCGGTGATCCGCGGTTGGCGCGCTACCTGACACGCGGACAGCCCTGGCGGCGGCTGCGCCTGCACATTGCCCAGTGGCTTCGGCGACTGGGCGGCCGGAATTCAACCGGAACCTGACGGCATCTGCCCGTCGTCAGATCTCGTCGACGGGTGAAATCTCAATCAGGCGCCTTCGACGACCGAAAAGCCTTCGAACTGCGGATGGCCGAGATAGTGCACCTTCGACGTGCCGGCGTTGCGGTGGGCGGCGCGAAAATTCTCGGATTTGGTCCAGGCGACGAAATCCTCATGGCTTGCCCACACCGTGTGCGAGGCAAACAGCGTGTAACCCTCGGCCTCGTTGACCGGGCCGCGCAGCAAGTGGAATTCTCTGAAGCCTTTCATCTCCGAGAGGCTCGAATCGCGGTTCTTCCAGACATCCTCGAAAGCGGTCTCCGAGCCGTTCTGGACCTTGAAGCGGTTCATGGCGATGTACATTGGGCTTCCTCTTGAATTGATGGACGATTTGGCGAAGGTCTGCGAGCTGGTTAAAACGGACCGATCCGCGCCCTGAACACCCAACTTGATAATCCGGTCTCGGGTGGAATGGGCGGGAACGGGGCTTGCTGGCGCACCAGTTTCAAAGCGAATTGGTCTAGTTCGGCAGACCCTGAACTTTCGACAAGCTGCAAGTCGCTGACGCTGCCGTCGGCCATGACGACGAAATAGACCCTGGCATTGTTGCGAGCCTTGGCTTGAATTTCCTTCGAAACGCGCCGGTTAGCGCGGGCAAGCTTCTTTTGAATTTCACCGCCGTAACGAGATTCCATCGCATTGCCAGCCGCGTCCTGGTTTTTACCCTTGCTGGCAACCGCCGGTGCGTCGCGTTCTTCGCCATCTGCCGCACCGCGGGTATCTCCAGATCCGGCTGGAGGGGTCGGCCGCGGGCTCGGGACTGGTGGTTTGGCAGCAGGCAAATCAACGGCGGGCTCGTCGGCGGGCGGTGCCTCTGAACTTTGCGTTTGAACCCCTGGCGGAGTCGACGTCTCAGCGCTTGGGGCGACAGTTTGATCATTCGGGATGGCGGCCGTCAGTGTATCTGGCGCGGCGGTCGCCTGTTCGGCGGCTTCCGGCGCAGGCTTGGGCGCCGCCGGCTCCTTTACCGGTTGAGGCGCCTCGGTCGGCGGCACGGGTCGAACGGCCTCGGGCTTGGCCGGCCGCGGATCGGTTACCAAGGTAACATCGACCGCGTCGGGAGCCTGGCTGTCCAAGGCGCTGCCGACCACCTCGGCGCCCGATTGCTCGGTGCCTTCGGATTGTATCGCGTTACTGGAATCGAATGTCCCTGCGGGTCCGATGAAGAACGCCGCTGCGGCAGCGGCATGGAGCAGGCAGGACGCGACGATCGCCACAGTCCATTTGCGGTCCGCGGCTGCCGGCTGTGCGAGCTCGTCCATCGTAATCGCCGGTTCGTTGCCGGCGTCGGGGAGGGGGTGATGTCCTGCATGGTTCGCGGCGAGACCTGCCGCGAGCGGGGTGGGATTGTCAAATCAAGATCGGTTGCCGGCCATGACGGCGGAGCTGCGACGGGTCGTGTCGCATTGTCGTGCAGGAAGGCGGGATGCAGGCCCACCTCAGACGCCGAATGCGATACCGGTCTTGGTCTGCGTCTTCAGGCCGCGCATGCAGGCGCCCGGTTTGACGCCGGCGCATTCGGTGGCGCTGTTGATCAGCACGCGGCTGAGTTTGGTGCACTCGGTGCCGGCGAGGTCGAAGCGGATCACCTTGGTCTTGCCGGCCGGCAGGTCCTTGAAGTCGAGCACGCTCAGGCGGTCGACAATGCCGGCCTCGTTGAACAGCGCGATTTCGAATGCCGCCTTGGAAAGATCGGCGCCGAGCGCATTGTTGACCACGAAGGTCAGCCGGCAACCCTTGTCCGAGGGCTGCACGGCATTGAGCTCGAGGCTGAGTTGCGGAGCCGGCGCGGACTGAGCCCACGCCGGCATCAAGCCAAGCGACATCGCCAGCGTCGAGGTCAGGAGGCGAAGCGATGCCGTCAAACTTGTCATCGGTGTCAGCCTCCAAAGCGCATGGTTGCGGCCAGCTTCAGCGTGATGCCGGGTTCATAGATGACGGCGGTGGTGCCGCCGTTCAGCGGGTTGGTGTATTTGACGTCGAACAAATTGTCGGCGCGGAAGTCCACCTTCAGATTGTCGGTGGCCTGGTAACTGGCGAAGGCGTTGACCAGAGTATAATCCTTGGCTACGGGGTTGCCCTTCGGCTTGCCGTTGTACTGCACCTCGCCGCCGACGGTCAGCTTGTCCTGAAGGAAGCGGAAGCCGAGCTGCCCGGTGACCTGCGAGGACGGGATGGTGGCAAGGTCGGCGCGCTCACCTTCATCGGAGATGGTGTGGCCGTTGGTGATCGAGGCGGAGAGCCCGGCATAACCCCAGGCGGCATCGTAGACGCTTTCCAGTTCGAAGCCGTTTATCTTGGCCTGGGCGACGTTCTGGTACTGGAAGCAGATCGGAATGCCGGGGCCGAACGGGCAGCCGCTGGTCGGGTCGAATGCCGACAGTGTGACGCCTTCTATGTAGTCGTCGACATCGTTGTGGAAGTAGGCGGCCTTGAGCCGGAACGCGTCGCCGGCCTCGATAAGGTCGTTCAGCTTGTAGTTGACGCCGAACTCGGTGGTCTTGCCGGTTTCAGGCCGCAGGTTTGGGTTGGGCAGGAACGGGAAGGTGACGCCTGCCGGATGGTTGCCGCTGATCAGCGTTTCGGTCAGCGACGGCGAGCGGTAGCCTTCCGCGTAGGTGCCATAGAACTGCAGGCCCGCCAGGCTGGCGCTTTCGAAAGGCGTGACACCAACGGTGATGCGCGGCGACAGACGATCACCTGACGTTTCGTGGGTGCTGTCTTCGAGGCTGTAATTGTCGTAACGCAGCCCGGCAATGACCTCGAGCCAGTCCCAGGTGAGCTTGTCCTGGATGTAGGCGCCCGAAACACTACGCTTGCCCGATGGGGTGTAGAAGCTGTCGCCGCCGGCGGTGCCGCCGGTCTCGACATCGTCACCCACCCAGTCGCCGCCATAGGTCAATTCGTGCGCAACACCGGCTGTTTCGAAGCGCGACGTGTTCCAGATGTCGACGCCGGCCGTGCCAACGTCGAAGGTCGAGGTCGAACCGACGGGCAGCAGCACGGGAAGGCCGGTCGACGGATCGAAGCGGTTCTGCGGGACCAGCGTGGTGAGGTCGAGATTGGTCTTGTTGTAGGAGGCGTTGATGTGGAGATCGAGCCAGCTCCTGGCGTCGTCGGTGATGTTGTAGCGGGCGGTGAAGGTGTTCGACTTCAGGTCGACGTCGTTGGCCGGCACGCCGCCGCTGGTTTCCGTCCAGCCGTCGCTCGAGCCGACCCAGCCGAGCTTCAATTCGCTGTCTTCGCTGGGGCGGATTGTGGTCTTGAGCAGGCCGCTCAGCAGGTCGAAGCCGGTGCCGTCGACGGTGTCGCCGCTGCCATTCTTGTAGTCGCCGTAGTCGCGGTAGACGATGTTGCCCAGCACATCCAAATCGTCGTTGAATTTGTAGGCGCCGCTGGCACTGGCGGTCCAGCCCTTGCCGTTGCTTTCATAGCGCCCGGTGACGGAGCCGGCCCAGGTTTCGCCCGGTCTGAGGAAATCCACCGCATCCTTGGTGTCGAAGAAGACGACGCCGCCAATGGCGCCGGAGCCGTAGGTGTTGGCGGTCGGTCCGCGAATGACGTCAACGGATTTGATGAGCTCGGGATCGACATAGAAGGTCGACTGCGTGCCGTGGTCTGAGCGCTGGAAATTCTGCCTGGCACCGTCGACGATGACCGCGACGCGACCGAAATCCTGCAGGCCGCGGATGTTGATGCTGGAGCTGACGCGTCGCGCATCGGCCTGCACGGCGACACCAGGCACACCGAGCAGCATTTCGTTCGGCGTCGTCGCCATGCGGCGGTCGAGCTGATCCTGGTCAACATGGCTGGCCGAAGCCAGCGATTCGATTGCCGTCTCGCCGGTGCGGCTGATGACGAGGATCTTGTCCAGCAGGGTCGCGCCGGCGGGCGCCGGCTTGGTGTCCTCGGTTTTCCTGGTCTGGTCGGCCTGGTCAGCGGCCGGTTGAGCGCTGGCCGGCGATGTCAGCAGCGCGATCGTCGCTGCCCCCGCAAGCAAGGCTGCCATTGCCTTTGCCATAGGCCGATGCACCGGATCGGCGTTCGCCAGACCCAGTCGTCCACAATTTCCCAAGCCCATGCCCCAACTCCAAAATTCCAGGTTCGATGCTGGCTGGCTTGGTGCTCGCTGGCATTTTTCATTCTGTCCGGCGTCTTAAATGTTGACTCATTTGGTCCGGTATTGCACTGACTAATAAACATGATAATCCGAGTCAAGAAATGAATCGGCATTTTTGCAACGCCTAGCCAGTTGCCCGGCACAGGAAAGGGATCGAAAGAGATGAACACCCACAATCCCAACGACTTCCGTTACCGCGTCCGCCGTTCCGAGGAGACGCCGACCCGCTTCGACCGGGTGCCGCTGGCGGTGCGGACGCTGTCCTCCAACACGCTGTTCCAGGGCGAGCACGAGATCGGCATCGAGCACCATGGCGCGCTCTATCGGCTGAAGATCACCCGCCAGGGCAAGCTCATCCTCAACAAGTGACGAAACGACCAAACACGGCAGACAGGTAAGCAGGACATGGACCAGCGCGCAAAACCCGCCCCGCATGAAATCCGGCGGGCGCGGGCAGACAATCCGAAAGCGCGCGAGCGCGATCTTGCCGCCGAGCTCGGTATTTCCGAGGCCGAGCTGGTGGCCGCGCATTGCGGCGACGGCGTCGTGCGCGTCGAGCCCAGGGTCAACGATCTTCTGACCGGCCTCGACGCCGTCGGCGAAGTGATGGCGCTGACCCGCAACGAAAGCGCGGTGCACGAGAAGATCGGCGTCTACGACAAGGTTGTCACAGGCACGCACAACGCCATGGTGCTGGGCGAAAACATCGACCTGCGCATTTTTCCCAAAGTCTGGGCGCATGGCTTTGCCGTGGAAAAGCGCGACGGCGGCGACATCCGCCGCAGCCTGCAATTCTTCGACGCGGCCGGCGATGCGGTGCACAAGGTGCATCTGCGGCCGGCGTCCAATCTCTATGCCTACCAGAAGCTCGTGGCCGCACTCGAATCGCCGAACCAGGAGGCGACCGTGTCTATCGCAGGCTTGGCCGACGACGACGCGGAGACGTCGGGCGTTGCCGCAGACATCGATGACCTGCGCGACCGCTGGAGCCGGCTGACCGACGTCCACCAGTTCTTCGGCATGTGAAAGAGCTGAAGCTCAGCCGCCGCCAGGCCGTGCGCATGGTCGGCCAGGACTATGCCTGGCTGCTCGACAATGACGCCGTCAGCGCCATGTTCCATCATGCCGCCGCCGACGGCATGCCGATCATGTGTTTTGTCGGAAACCGCGGCTGCATCCAGATCCATTCGGGTCCCGTCAAGTCGATCAAGCCGATGGGTCCGTGGATCAACGTCATGGACGAGACCTTCCACCTGCATCTGCGCACCGATCACATCCAGGAGGTGTGGGCGGTGCGCAAGCCGACCAAGGACGGTCATGTGACGTCGCTCGAAGCCTATGGCGCCGACGACGGCAAGATGATCATCCAGTTCTTTGGCAAGCGCCATGAAGGCGAGGGCGAGCGTGACGACTGGCGGTTCCTCGCCGAAAACCTGCCGCGCATTCCAAGCCCGACCGCAGCCTGAGGATCACGACGATGATTTCACTGTTCAGGCGCCCGACGCTTGCCGCAGCCATGGGCCTGTCGCTGGCTCTTGCCGCGCCCGCGCCAGCCAGCGAAAACCTCGCCGTCTTTGACGACACGTCGCGGATCGCGGCGATCGGCGGCTCGATCACCGAGATCGTTTACGCGCTTGGCGAAGAAGGCCATCTCGTCGCCCGCGATTCGACCAGCCGCTACCCCGCGGCCGCGGTCGCGCTGCCCGATGTCGGCTATATGCGCCAGCTGTCGCCGGAAGGTGTGCTTTCGGTCAATCCGTCGGGCATCCTGGCGCTGCATGGCAGCGGCCCTAGGGAAGCGGTCGACGTGCTGAAAAAGTCGAGCGTTCCGTTCATCGACGTGCCCGAGCACTACAGCCATGACGGCATCCTGGAAAAGATCCGCATCGTCGGCAAGGCGCTTGGCGTCGACGCCAAGGCCGAGACGCTGGTGGCTGAGACCGACGCCAAGCTGAAGGCGGCCGAGAAGCAGACGGCGTCGATCAAGCAGCGCAAGCGCATCCTGTTCGTGCTGTCGATCCAGGGCGGCAAGATCCTGGCCGCCGGCACCGACACCGCCGGTGACGGCATCATCAAGCTCGCCGGTGCGGTCAACGCCGTCGAAGGTTTTTCCGGCTACAAGCAGATGTCCGACGAGGCCGTCGTAACCGCCAGGCCGGACGTGATCCTGGCCATGAAGAATGCCGGCCCGCCGATTGCGGAGGCCGAGCTTTTCGCCATCCCGTCGATCACCTCGACGCCGGCGGGTGAAGGCCGCAAACTGACCCTGATGGATGGCAGCTATCTCCTCGGCTTCGGGCCGCGCACGGCCGATGCCATCCACGATCTGGCCGCCTCGCTCTATGGCAGCCAGGTCACGGACTGAGCCGATGGTGGATCAGTCGATCGCCGGCGCGGCGGGCAAGGTGGCCGAGGGCGATCGCTCCGGGCGCGCTCGCCTGGTTATTGTGCTCCTGTGTGTGGCGCTTGCCCTTTCGATGTTCCTGTCGCTGAGGACGGGCGCTTCCGATGCATCGGCCGTTGGTGTCATTCGTGACTGGCTGACCGGCGCCATGCCGGACGACGCCGCGCTTGGTGCCCGCGACCGGTTGATCGTCTACGATATCCGCATGCCGCGCGTACTGCTCGGTGTGCTGATCGGGGCGGCACTGGCCGTATCGGGTGCGGTCATGCAAGGCCTGTTTCGCAACCCGCTCGCCGATCCCGGCCTGATCGGCGTTTCCGCCGGGTCGAGCCTCGGCGCGGTCGCCGTCATCGTGCTCGGCACGACGTGGCTGGCGCCGCTCACTCTGGCGCTCGGCGGGCTGGCCTTGCCGCTCGCCGCTTTCTGCGGCGGCCTTGCGGTCACGCTGGTGCTCTACCGCGTCGCCACGCGGCAGGGGCGCACCTCGGTCGCCACCATGCTGCTTGCCGGCATTGCGCTCGCAGCCCTTGCCATGGCGCTGACCGGTATCCTGATTTTCATGGCCGACGACCGGCAGTTGCGCGACCTGACCTTCTGGCAGCTGGGCTCGCTTGGCGGCGCGACCTGGCCGAAGATCGCTTCCGTCGGGCCGATCATCGTGCTGGCGCTTGCGGTAATGCCGTTCCTGGCCAAAGGCCTCAACGCCCTGGCGCTCGGCGAGGCGACGGCCGGACATCTCGGCATCCCGGTACAGCGGCTGAAATACACCGCGATCGTCGGCGTCTCGGCAGCGGTCGGCGCCTCTGTCGCAGTCAGCGGAGGCATCGGTTTTGTCGGCATCGTCGTGCCGCATCTCTTGCGGCTGCTGATCGGTCCGGACAATCGCTATCTCTTGCCGGCATCGGCGCTGCTCGGCGCCTCGATGCTGCTGATCGCCGATGCCGTTGCCCGCGTGGTCGTGGCCCCGGCCGAACTGCCGATCGGCATCGTCACCGCGATCGCCGGCGCACCGTTCTTCCTCTGGATCCTGCTGCGCAAGCGCGGCGTAATCGACTTGTGAGATTTGAAACCTATGAGGCCGGCATGATCGAAGCACGCGATGTCTCGGTAGCGATCGGCGGCAAGCGCATTGTTGCCAATGTCGATTTCGTCGCGCGGCCGGGCGAAATTGCGGCAGTCGTCGGACCCAACGGCTCGGGCAAGACGACGTTTTTGAAGGCGTTGTCGGGCGATCTGGCGTTTGTGGGGACAGTGGCCGTCAACGGGCGCGATCTCACGGCGATGAGGCCGGTGGAGGCCGCCACCGTGCGTGCCGTGCTGCCGCAGGCCGCGACGCTGTCCTTTCCCTTCACGGTGCACGAAGTGGTCAGGCTCGGCCTTATCGGCGGCCGTTCCGGCGTTCTGCCGGGCGAAGATGATCGTCTGCCCGAGCGGGCGCTGGCGCGGGTCGACCTCGACGGCTTTGCCGGCCGCTTCTATCAGGAGCTTTCGGGCGGCGAACAACAGCGTGTGCAGCTGGCGCGCGTGCTGTGCCAGGTCTGGGCGCCGGTGCTGGACGGCAAGCCGCGCTATCTCTATCTCGACGAGCCGGTCTCCAGCCTTGATATCAAGCACCAGCTGATCATCATGAACATCGCCCGCGATTTCGCCCGGCGCGGCGGCGGTGTGATCGCCATCCTGCACGACCTCAATCTGACGGCCATGTATGCCGACCGGATTTTCGTGATGCATCGCGGCCGGCTCGCCGCCGACGGTTCACCGCAGGAGGTGCTGAGCGACGATCTGATCGAAAAGGTGTTCGATTGTCGGCTAAGGGTCGGTGTGTTGCCGGCGGCGAACATGCCGTTTGTCTTGCCGCAGTCAGCCGCCTAAAGCGCGTCGCGTTTGAACGAACTCAGGCGACGCGCTTTAGGTCTTTGTCTTTATGCATGTCGTTGTCTCAAAACCGGGGCCACTTTTGAGCGACATGCACTAGAAAACTCAGGCGGCCGGTGCTCGCTGGACCAGCATGTCGATGCCGAGCAAATGACGCACATTCGGGCGCGCCGCCACCATATCGGCGATGGTGTAGCGGGAGAGTACGGCAAAGAAGGCGTTGAGCGCCTCGCGCAGCGCCGAATTCAGCTGGCAGCTGTCGACCAGCGGGCATTCGGCGGCGTCGTTTTCGAAGCACTCGGCCATGGCGAAGCTCTCTTCGGTCACCCGTACGACGTCGAACAGGCTGATCTGCTCGGCGGGGCGGCCGATCCTCACGCCGCCATTCCTGCCGCGCACCGTCTCGACCAGGCCATGCTCGACCAGCGGCTGCAGGATCTTGAACAGGAAAAGCTCCGACACCGAATAGGCGGCCGCAATCTCGGGGATGCGGCTCAGGCGATCGTTGTTGGCGGCGCAATACATCAGGATGCGCATGGCGTAGTTGGTCTGGCGCGTCAGCCGCATTTAATTCCTCACCCGAGTGCTGGCGCGCTGGAACTGCACCAGATTTTAGATTGTGCTGGTGCGGCTTTCTCACCCGGAGTTTCGGATTCGCCCACACTGGCCTGATCGGAATATGGCCTATACCTTGGAACAATTCCAGACTGGGATTGAATGATAGATGAACATTCTTGTCAACTTTGCGTGCGAAACCGGCAATCCCCGGACGAAATCGGCCCATCCGATCATGCTACGGGCCCAAACACCCCCTAAATAGCCCATGCCAGATAGCCAAGAGATCGATGAGGAGCGGCGTATCATGTCCCAATCGGCTTCGTCCCTGGCGCCTGGCGGTTTTGATGCCGAGACGGGCGCCAAGCTTTTCGCGTTGCGGCGGACAAAGTTCCTCGCCACGGCTGCGCTGGTGCTTTGCGTCGTGGTTTTTGCCGTGGCCAAATCGTCCGAGGCCAAGTATCCGTGGCTGGGCTTCGTGGCGGCCTTCGCCGAGGCGGCGACCATTGGCGGCCTGGCCGACTGGTACGCGGTGGTGGCGCTGTTCAAGCGGCCGCTGGGCCTGCCGATCCCGCACACCGCCATCATCCCAGCGAACCAGAACCGCATCGCCGATAATCTGGGCCGCTTCATCGAGGTCAATTTTCTGGCGCCGGAGCCGGTGCGGGAAAAGCTGGCCGAGGTCGATTTTGCAGCACTCGTCGCCGACTGGCTGACTGACGCCGAACGCTCTGCCGGCCTGTCACGCTTCGTCGTACGGCTGGTCCCGCAGACGCTTGCGGCGATCGAGCAATCCGGCCTGCGCGGCTTCGTCACCAGCCGCATGCTGGAGCAGATCGACAAGGTGCCGCTGGCGCCGCTCGCGGCCGAATTGCTGTCGGCACTGACCGACGACCGCCGCCACCAGAAACTCTTCGACGAATTCACCAGGGTGATCGGCCGGTTCCTGAACGATGAAGAGGCGCTGGCGACCATGCGCGAGAAAATCCGCGAGGAATTGCCGTCGCTGTTCAACCTGTTCAGAGCCGACGCCTATCTGCTGAAGAAGATAGTCGCTTCCGCCGGTTCGCTGCTTGACGAGGTGCGGGCCGACCCCGACCATCCGATGCGCGCCGAATTCGACCGTTTCGCGCACAGCTTCATCGAGCGGCTCAGAACCTCGAAGCAATACGCCAAACGGGCCGAGAAGCTGAAACGCGATTTCCTGGCGCGGCCGGAAGTGAAGTCGCTCGCCGGCGACATGTGGCAGAGCCTCAGCCTGTTCATCGAACAGGACGCCAAGGCGGAGAATTCGATTGTTCGCGCGCATCTCGCCAACATGTTCGTCGAGGTCGGCCGCCATCTCTCAGGCGATCCGCAGATCAGGGCCGACATGAACCAGGGCTTTGTCGTGGCGCTGTCGTCGTTCGTCGAGAGCCAGAAGAGCGGTGTGTCGACATTCATCGCCGACCAGGTCAAGCGCTGGGACCTTGCCCAACTGACGAGGCTGATCGAGATGAACATCGGCAAGGACCTGCAATATATCCGCTTCAACGGCATGATTATCGGCGGATTGGCGGGTATCGTGCTCTACACGGCGGAGAGGCTGTTTCTCGCTGGCTGATGCTGCATTTGCCGCTGAATTGCTTGGGCGTCCGAATGGACACACGGCGCGCGAGTGCTATTGTCCAGAACAGGGTTCAGCATTTGCGACACTGGGGAGCACGAGCAATGGCCAAACAACCCGACTCCGATTCGTTCCTTGACATGTTCAGCCGGTTCGGCCGTGACCTGAAGGTGCCGAATGTCGAGGCGATCCTCGTGCATCATCGCAAGAACCTCGAGGCCCTGGAAAGATCGGCGCGGGCGGGAGCTGCCGGCGCGACCTCATTGTTGTCCAGACAGCGCGAGATGCTGCAGGACACGCTGCGTGAAGTCAGCGACATGGCGCAGAGCTACAAGGCGCCGGGCAATCCCCAGGAACTGATGACAAAACAGGCGGAGTTCGCCAGGAAATCCTTCGAAGCCGCCCTGAAAAATGCCGGCGAAGTGGCCGAGCTGGTCAAGAAATCCGGCACCGAATCGATCGAAATCCTGCGCAGCCGCATCAAGGAAGCGATGGAGGAAATCCGCTCGGGCTATGACAAGAAGTGACTCTCAACGCAACCATGAGAGGAGCGGGCCGGTTGCGGCGCATGAGCATGGACGAGGGACGCTGTTTGGCGGAAAATGGCGGAACGGAATCGCAACGGGCGAATTGACAGGAGCCGTCCGTTCGTGGTCCGAGGCACTGGGAGCCACCGGGAAAGCAGGAATGACGGAACTACGGCCGAAAACGCCGCCGACCTTCGAGCAGTTAAGGGCGATGGCCGGGCAGGAGCTCGGCGTGTCGGAATGGACGACCGTCGACCAGAACCGCATCAACCAGTTTGCCGAATGCACAGGCGACCATCAGTGGATCCACGTCGATCCGGAGCGGGCGAAGCGGCAGAGCCCATTTCGCACCACGATCGCGCATGGCTATCTGACGCTGTCGATCATCGGCGCGCTGGCGCTGGGCATGGGCATCGTCCCCGAAAACACGCAAGCCGCCTTCAATTACGGCTTCGACAAGGTGCGGTTCCTGGCGCCCGTCAGGGTCGGCGCACGCATCCGGCTGCGCACGACGCTGTTGTCGGTGGAGGACAAGGGGCCGGGCCAGTATCTGATGAAGGCCGCCAATACGGTCGAGATCGAGGGCGAACAGAGGCCGGCGCTGACCGCCGAAACGCTGGTCATGCTTTATGAGCGGCGCAAGCGGGCGGGAGCGTAAGCTCCCTATCTTCGGTCATGATGGCTGTTGCCGCACCGACAGCCTGCCGCCGGCGCGGGTCGAGAGCAGTGCCAGCAACAGCGCAGCCACCGCCAGGACCGTTGCCGTCTGAAAGGTAACCTGCATGCCGTGCGCGGCTGCCGCTGAGGTCAGCATGTCCTGGCTTTGCCGTTCTCCCGTCGAGGCAGCCGCAAAAATGGCGCCCATAAGCGATGCGCCGGTGATCAGGCCGAGATTGCGCGACAGATTGAGCAGGCCGGACACCACGCCGCGCTCGCCGGCAGCGACACCGCTCATGACGGCGGCATTGTTGGATGTCTGGAACAGGGCGTACCCGAAGCAGGTGACGGCGATCGGCACGATATAGCTGGCAATGCCGAGTTTTGTTGCGGCGAGCGACAAAAGCAAGGTGCCGTTGACCAGGCCGAATAGTCCGGCGATCATCATCCTGTTGGTACCGAAGCGATCGGTGAGGCGGCCGGCGATAAGTGCCGAGAGCGCGGAGACCAGCGGACCTGTCGACAGGACCACGCCGACCATCGCAGCATTGAGCCCCAGCCCTCGCGACAGATAGAACGGAGCGACCACCAGGGTCGCCATCATCACTGTGGCGACAACGAGGTTCGTGGCGAGGCTGGCGCTGAGCCGGATGTCGTACAACCGGGCAAGCCGGATCAAGGGATTCTTCGCCCTCTTCTGCGCGACGCCGAACAGAACGACGCCGATGCCGGCGGCAACCAGCAGGCCGGTGTTGAGGGCGCCGAAATGGCCGTGGCCGAGCGTCATGGCCAGTGCATAGGCGGCGAGCGTCAGGCCTAGCAAGACCGTCCCGATCGCGTCGAACCCGCCTTGAACGCCCGCAGCCTTGCCGCGGGCAGGCAGGGCCAGCCAGGCGAGGGCAAAGGTCAGGAGGCCGAGCGGCACATTGACGAGGAAGAGCGCCCGCCAGCCAAAGCCGGCGATCAGCAAGCCGCCGAGCGAGGGTCCGAGCGTCGTGCCGATCGCCGACATGGCGCCGAGCAGGCCCATGGCGCTGCCGGTTCTCTCCTTGGTCACGGTCTCCGCGACAAAGGCCAGCGTCAACGCCATCATCAGCGCGGCACCCAGCCCTTGCACGGCGCGCGCCGCAATCAGCAGCCAGAGCGTCGGCGCCAGGCCGCAGAGCACCGAGGCCAGTGTGAACAGCGCGATGCCGCCGAGCAGCAACGGCCGGCGGCCGACCATATCGGCCAGCCGGCCGGCGCTGACGATCAGGGCCGTGATGGCGAGCAGATAGGCGAGAACCACCCATTGCACGGACTGGAACGGCGCACCGAACGCCTGCATGAGGGAAGGCAGTCCGACGCTGGCAATGCTGGTTCCAAGCGACGACAGCAGCGTGGCGAGCGACAGGCTGGCCAATGCCAAGACAGGAGAGTGGGCCAGGCCTGCGGACCGGGTGTTCTGCGGCGCCGATGCGCACTCGTTCTGCTCGGCAGTTGCCATGGCGATTTCCTCCTTGTCAGTCCCGCAACCGGACCTGTCGGAGATCTAGTCGTCAGGGTGGAATGGCGGAAGGCGCAGCATTTGCATCTTATTCGTGCACCAAACGCCATGGCATGCGCTACAATCCGCCAATGACATCGCCCGACCTCAATCTGCTGTTCGCTCTCGACGTCCTGCTGACCGAAGGTAGCGTGGCTCGCGCGGCAACCCGGCTGCGGCTCAGCCCTTCGGCGATGAGTCGCACCCTGGCGCGACTGCGCGAAGCGACCGGCGACCCGCTGCTGGTTCGGGCCGGTCGAGGCCTTGTGCCGACGCCGCGCGCGGAGGCATTGCGGCAGCAGACCGGCCGTGTCGTCCAGGAAGCAGAAACGTTGCTGCGCCCTGCCAGGCCTCTCGATCTCGCGAAGCTGAACCAGATCTTCACGCTGCGCACCAATGAAGGGTTCGTCGAGGAGTTCGGGCCGCGTCTTGTCGCTCGCATCCAGGCCGAGGCGCCGGGCGTGCGGCTGCGATTTGCGCCGAAAGCCGACAAGGATGTCGCCTCGTTGCGCGACGCAGCGATCGATCTGGAAATCGGCGTTGCCGGCGAGACCGGACCTGAAGTGCTGATACAGGCGCTGTTCCGTGACCGGTTCGTCGGCGCCGTAGGAGCCGGCCATCCCTTGAGCGAAGGCGCGGTGACGCCTGAACGCTACGCGGCCGGCCGCCACATCAGCGTTTCACGGCGGGGTCGGGAAAGAGGGCCGATCGATCAGACTTTGGCGCTGCTCGGCCTGCAGCGAACCGTGGCGTGCATGGTCTCCGGCTTTTCGGCTGCACTCGCCATGGCGCGCGCTTCGGACCTTATTGCCAGCGTGCCCGAACGGCACACGCAAGGCGCACGCGCCGGCATGGTCAGCTTTCTGCTGCCGGTCGCCACGGTGGAGGTCACCATCTCGATGCTCTGGCATCCACGGCTCGATGCCGATCCGGCGCAACGCTGGCTGCGAGATTGCGTTCGGAAGGTCTGCGCGGCCTCCCGCTGAGCGCTCAGCGCGCCATTGCCGCCTTGAGCACCCTGAAAATCCGCTCGTCTTGGCATTGGGCAACGTTGAAGCGCAGGAACCGGCTGGCGGTTCCCGACAGGCTGAATGCATTGCCGGGCGCCAGCACGATGTTGTCGGCCAATGCACGGCGAGCAATTTCAGCCGCATCCACGCCATCCGGCAGGCTGCACCACAGGAACAAGCCGGCCGGTTGGTCGATCCAGGGCGTGATGCCGATCGCCTTCAGGCGCGCGCCCGTCTCACCCATGGCGCGGGAAAGCCGCGCGCGCAGCAATTCCATGTGCTTGCGGTAGCTGCCGTCCCTAAGCAGCGTCAGCACCAGTTCGGCCGCCAGCCGGCCGCCGCCGAAGGTGGTGGCAATCTTGAGGTCGGTGAGTTGCTCGATCCAGTCGCGCGGTGCCGCGATGAAGCCGCAGCGAACCGATGCCGATAGCGTCTTGGAGAAGCTACCGATATGGACGACGCGGTTGAGGCCGTCGAACGCCGCCAGCCGGGGCGCGGGACTGTGCTCGAAATCGGCGAAGATGTCGTCCTCGACGATGGTCAGGTCCGACTGGTCGGCGAGCTTCAGCAGCCGGTGCGCGGTGACCGGCGACAGGATCGCGCCGGTCGGGTTGTGGATAGTGGAATTGGTGATGTAGAGGCGCGGCCTGTGCTCGGCGAGCGCCTGCGCGAACAGCTCGATATCAGGCCCCGATGGCGTGTAGGGCACGCTGACGACCTTGGCGCGGTGGGCGCGCAGCAGCGCGTGAAAATTGAAATAGCAGGGGTCGTCGACCAGCACGGTATCGCCCGGTTCGATCAGGAAGCGGCACAGAAGATCGATGGCCTGCGTGCCCGATTCGGTCAGCATGATCTGTTCGGGCGAGACCTCGATGCCGTGGCCAGCCATGCGCCGCGCGAGCAATTGCCTGAGCGGCGGCAGGCCGAGCGGCGTGCCGTAATCGGCTAGGTCGACATCGTCGGCGCGCGCCACGGTGCGCAGCGCCCGGCGCAAGGCCCCCTGCGGCATCCATGAGGCCGGCATCCAGCCGCAGCCGGGTTTCAGCATCTCGTCGCCGGCTTCCAGTGACTGGCGCGAAACCCAAAGCGGATCGACAGCGCGGTCGAGCCGCGGGCCTATCTCGGCCAGCGACAGTGGCGCCAGCGATCCGGCGGCATAAAAACCCGAACCCGGCCGTGAGCGTATCGCGCCTTCGGCAGCGAGCCGCTCATAGGCTTCGACCACGGTCGACTTGGACACCTGCATGGCCTTGGCAAAGGCGCGGATCGAAGGTAGCCGCGCGCCTGGCGTCAGGCTGCGCGCCGATATCCGCTGGCGGATGGTCGCCATGACAGTTTCCACAAGCGTGGTCGCGACAGGAGGGTGCGCATTGCCGGTTTCCAAAATGAGTTCGGTCATCTGTATTGCTCTGATAGCCATTACAGTTTTGCGGAATTGTACTGCATTGTCTCTGGCTGCACCATAGGCACTTGCCCGATAGAGGGCGAAAGCAATGGAGCCTGGAATGGACAAAACCGCGAGCGGCTGGATGAACGGATTCATCGGCGTGCTGATCTTCTCAGGCTCGCTGCCGGCAACGCGCGTGGCCGTGGCCGATTTCGATCCGATATTCCTGACCTCGGCCCGCGCCGCGATTGCCGGACTTCTCGGTCTCGCCATGCTGATGCTGTTTCGGCAGAAACGCCCGGAGCGCGGCGATTTTCTGTCGCTGGTGATCGTCGCCCTTGGCGTGGTTGTCGGCTTTCCCTTGCTCACCGCGCTGGCGCTGAAGCACGTCACCTCCGCCCATTCCATCATCTTCGTCGGCCTGCTGCCGCTGGCCACCGCGATCTTCGGCGTGCTGCGCGGTGGCGAGCGTCCGCGCCCGGCCTTCTGGCTGTTTTCCTGCATCGGCAGCGCGCTGGTCGCCGGTTTTGCCCTGATGCAAGGCGTGACGGCCTCACCTGTCGGCGACGGCCTGATGCTGGCCGCCATCATCGTCTGCGGCCTGGGCTATGCCGAGGGGGCGGCATTGTCGCGCAGGCTGGGCGGCTGGCAGGTGATCTGCTGGGCGCTGGCGATCTCGCTGCCGATCATGCTGGTTCTGACCTTTGCGACGCTGCCGTCGTCCTTCGCCGGCATCGGCTCTCACGCCTGGATGGGTCTCGCCTATGTCTCGCTGTTCAGCATGCTGATCGGCTTCGTGTTCTGGTATCGCGGCCTGGCCCAAGGCGGCATCGCTGCCGTCGGGCAGTTGCAGTTGCTGCAGCCCTTTTTCGGCCTGGCGCTGGCAGCGTCGCTGCTGCACGAGCAGGTCAGCCCGCTGATGGTGGTCGTGACGCTCGGCGTGGTGGCTTGCGTGTTCGGGGCGAAGAAATTTGCGCGCTAGGAGTTTGGTGGTGGAGGGCGACTCCGCCCTAGAACTTCGTCACCACCCCAATGCCAATCCCCTCGAACCCGCCCATTGCCACCAGCGCCGCAGGCGCCTCATCAAGGCTGATCTTCTTGCCGACCAGCAGTTCGGGCTTGAGCTTGCCGGCGCGGATCATTTCCATCATTGCGGGGTAGCGGTAGGCCTGCATGCCGTGACTGCCGAGGATTTCGAGCTCGAAGGCGATAACCTTGTCCATCGGCACTTGCGGGCGGGCATGTTCGCCCAGCATCAGGCCGACCTGCACGTGGCGGCCGCGCCGGCGCAGATTGGCAATCGAGTTGAACGATGTCGTGGGGTGGCCGAGCGCGTCCATCGACATATGCGCGCCGCCATTGGTGATCTGCTTGACCGCCTTGACCACGTTCGGCGTCGTCGAGGCGTTGATGGTCGCCACCGCGCCGATCTTTCTGGCGAATTCCAGTTTCTCGTCGGTGAGATCGATGGCGATGACATTGGCGCCCATGGAACTGGCGATCATGATCGCCGACAGGCCGACGCCGCCGCAGCCATGCACCGCCACCCATTCGCCCGGCGTCACCCGGCCCTGGTCGACAATGGCGCGAAACGAGGTGACGAAGCGGCATCCGAGGCTGGCGGCGGTGGCGAACTCCATCTCCTCGGGCAGGCGCACGAGATTGGTGTCGGCATGCTCAATGGCGACATATTCGGCAAACGAGCCCCAGGCGGTGAAACCGGGCTGCGTTTGTTGTTCGCAGACCTGATGATTGCCCGAATTGCATTCGAAGCAGCGGCCGCAGCCGACGCAGAACGGCACGGTGACGCGTTCGCCGGCCTTCCAGCGGGTCACCTGCTTGCCGACGGCGACGACGATGCCGGCCAGTTCATGGCCCGGCACATGCGGCAGCGTGATGCCGTCATCATGACCCATCCAGCCATGCCAGTCGCTACGGCAGAGCCCGGTCGCCTCGACCTTGATGACGACGCCGTCGGCAGCCGGTTTCGGATCCGGCACGGTCAGGATTCTCGGCGTCTCACCGAATTTTTCGAAGACGACGGCTTTCATCGGCAACTCTCCGTGCTCTGCTCCGGCATTGTGAGCCTATTCGGCATCTATCTGATTCTCCGGCGCCGCCTTCTGAAAGGCCGGCAGCGCCATGCAGGCGGCGTGGATGCGCGAGATCTCGGGGTAGGGTGTCAGGTCGACGCCGAAGCGGGCGTTGCTGGCGATCTGGGCGACCAGGCAGATGTCGGCGAGGCCCGGTGCGTCGCCATGGCAAAATGTGCCGGTCTCATCCGATGAAGCCAGAATCTTTTCAAGCGGCTGGAACCCTTCGTTCACCCAGTGGCGGAACCAGTGGATGACATCCTGGTCGCCGGCGCCGAACAAAGTGCGCAGCGAGGTCAGCACGCGCAGATTGTTCACCGGGTGGATGTCGCAGGCGATCATCTGCGCCAGCATTCGCACGCGCGCCCGGCCGAGCGCGTCCTTCGGCAGCAGCGACGGTTCGGGGTGGGTCTCGTCGAGATATTCGATGATTGCCAGCGACTGCGTCAACAGCGTGCCGTCGCCCAGGATCAGCGCCGGTACCAGCGCTTGCGGATTGACCGCGCGGTAAGCCGGCTCCAGATGGTCGCCATGACGCAGATGATGCGGCACGTAATCGTAGCTTAGCCCCTTCATCTCCAGCGCGATGCGCACGCGGTAGGAAGTGGAGGAGCGGTAGTAGTTGTGGAGGACGAGGTCGCTCATCGGGTCACGGCTTGTCGGTGGAATTTTGGCCGATCGAATCTTGGCCGACAGTGATCTCGATGGTGCCGATGCCGTCGACACCGCCGGTCATCGTCTGTCCCGGCGCCACCGCGCCGACGCCGGCCGGCGTGCCGGTGAAGATCAGGTCGCCCGGTTGTAGTACAACCGCACTGCTGCAGATCGAAACGATATCGGCGATCGGCCAGATCAATTCGGCGAGGTCGCCCTCCTGTTTCACCGTGCCGTCGACGGCGAGCCAGATGCGGCCCTTTTGCGGGTGGCCGGATTTGGCGGCTGATACCAACGGGCCGCAGGGCGCCGAGCGGTCGAAGGCCTTCGACCAGTCCCAGGGCCGGGCTGCTTTCTTGGCCTCGTCCTGCAGGTCGCGGCGGGTGAGGTCGATACCGACGCCGTAGCCCCAGACATGGTCGAGCGCCTGCGCGCGAGGAATGCGGAAGCCGGCCTTGCCGATCGCCGCGACCAGCTCGATCTCGTGGTGCAGGTTCTTGGTCAAGGGCGGGTAGGGGATCGTGGTGCCGGAATCGACCACCGCATCGGCCGGCTTGGTGAAAAAGAACGGCGGGTCGCGTTCGTCATTGCCGAGTTCGCGGGCGTGCGCGGCGTAGTTGCGGCCGACGCAGAAGATGCGGCGCACCGCAAAGCGCTCGGCAGAGCCTTCTATGGCGACCGATGGTGTTGCGGGCAAGGGAAGGACGAAGTCTGTCATGCGGGGTCTCTGCCTGGGTTGTTGCCGGCACATTCGACCGATTTGGACGGCCGGGCAAGGCGTCAGCGCCAGCAAAAGCATCGGCTGCGCCTTGATTGTCGGATAAAGTCGGCTTCGCCTCCGGGGGTTAAGATGGCGATAGACTATTTGCCAATAAGCTGGCCATACCAGCGGGAGTATCGTGCCCACGGAGAACTGAAACGAACACCATGACCGCAATTAACGATCGCGCCCGGTTTCTGATCATCGACGACCATCCGCTGTTTCGCGAGGCGCTGCACAGCGCCGTGCAGATGGCCTATCCGGAAGTCGACACCGTGGAGGCGCGCTCGATCGCCGAGGCGCTCGATCTCCTGGGTGGGATAAAACCGTTCGATCTGGCGCTGCTCGATCTCAACATGCCTGACGTCCATGGCTTCGATGGACTGCTGCAACTCAGGACCCGCCATCCGCGGCTGCCGGTGGTCGTCGTCTCGGGCTATGAGGAGCCGAAGATCATCTCCGAGGCGTTGTCCTATGGCGCTGCCGGCTTCATCCCGAAATCGGCGCGCAAGAGCGATCTTGCGGCCGCAATCCGCTCGGTGATGGAGGGCGCGATCTATGTGCCGGAGACATATGAGGGACAGCCGCCCGACGCCGACAGCGCCGACCGCGCCGATATGGTGCAGCGGCTGGCCAAACTGACGCCGCAGCAGCTGCGCGTGCTGCAGATGCTGCGCCAGGGCCTGCTCAACAAACAGATCGCCTACGAGTTGCAGGTCGGCGAGACCACGGTGAAGGCGCATGTCTCGGAGATATTGCGCAAACTCAATGTGTATAGCCGCACGCAGGCGGTGATCGAGGTGTCGAAGCTCGACAATGCGGAGTTGTTCAGGGATCAGGCGGGGTTTTAGCCTGCGCCAAAAGTGCCGCCATAACCCCTTTATTCTATGGAATTATCTACGATAATAATGTTATTTTCGCCATGATAGACAAAGCTCTCTGGAGAAATTCCGCGCTCAATTACTCTTGATATCCAGATCTCAGATCCATCTGAGAATATGAGGGCCACCGTGTCGGAGTCCATTGTAACATCTATGATGCTAATCGATTGCATGTACGTCATGATGGAGCAAGTGATCTTTGTATTTACTGTAATCGTTGAATCTTTATCAGGAATTATGAAAATGCCGCCATTTTCATAACTGATTGATCGAAGCTCTTTTCCAATAAGATTCTCTTTTAAATAGTTCATGCGATGTTTACTTTCTCGCGTTCCGTTTAAAATATGTGCGAATTGATTTTCCCTTGATCTCGGGCTTCCCCCCAACGCTAGTGCCGCCCCTCATCCGGCTGCCGCCACCTTCTCCCCGTATAGTGACGGGGAGAAGGGAAGCTCAAGCCAACAAATGCGCCAGCAGTGCTCGCAATTGCGCCGGTTTCAGCGGCTTGCGCATCAGTTCGATGCCGGCGGCGCGGGCGGCTTTGGCGACGGCCTCCGATCCGTCGGCGGTGACGATCAGCGCCGGCACGGCGCGGCCGAGATAATCGCGGACTTCGGCGATGGTGGCGGTGCCGAGGTCGCCGTCGTCGAGATGCTGGTCGGCAATGACGATGTCGGGCACCCAGTCGGTGTCGCCAAGCAGGCTGACCGCAGCCTCGGTCGAGGTCGCGGCGCGCACCAGGCACTGCCAGCGCTCGAGCAGGAAAGTCATCGCCTGCAGCACGTCGGCGTCGTTTTCGACCAGCAGCACCTTGGTGCCGAACAGGCCGTAGCCGCGCGGCCGCTCCATTTCGGCAAGGCTGGCGATGGCGTCGGCGCTGGCGCCGATGCCGACCGGCACGTCGATGTGGAAGATGGTGCCGCGCCCAACCCTCGAGGAGAACGTCACGGGATGACCGAGCGCGGCGGCCATGCGCCGCACGATGGCAAGGCCCAGGCCCAGCCCGCCGCCGGAGATTCCGGTGTCGGCTGGAATGGCGGAGCCGCGATGGAACTCCTCGAACACCGCCTCGCGCTGGTCGTCGGGAATGCCGCAGCCGGTGTCGGCGACATCGATGCGGATGGTGTCGCCGCGATGCCTGGTGCCGACCAGCACGCCGCCCGAGCGGGTATAGCGCAGCGCATTGGACAGGATGTTCTGCAGGATGCGGCGCAAAAGCGTGCGGTCCGAACGCACCACGGCGCTGACCGGGCGGAATTTCAGTGTCAGCCCCTTCAGCTTGGCAACCGGCTTGAAATCCGAGCGCAGCGACGAAAACAGCGTCTCCAGATTGACGTCGCCAATGTCGGGCTGGACCACGCCGGCGTCGAGCTTGGAAATGTCGAGCAGCGTGCGCAACAGGTCTTCCATCGTCTCCAGCGAGCGCTCGACCTGACGGACGAGTTTCTTGCCCTCGTCGCTGGTCTGCACTTCGGCCAGTGCCGAGACCGAGAGGTGGGCGGCGTTCAGCGGCTGCAGCACGTCATGGCTGGCGGCGGCCAGGAACCTGGTCTTGGACAGGTTTGCCAGCTCGGCGTTTTCCTTGGCGGCGCTGAGGTCGATGTTCGACTGTTCCAGCCGGCGCAAGGTCGAGTGTAGTTCCTCGGTGCGCATGCGCACGCGGTTTTCCAGTGAAATTGCGGTCTGGAACAGCGAGAAGGCGTTGCCCTGCTGGTCCATCGAGCGCTCGACGCGGCTGACCAGAGCGGCGTTGATCTTCTTCAGCCTGTCGACGTCGTTGATGTCCCTGAGCGGCATGCGCTATTCCGCCGCCTGGCGTTCGCCGAAGGCGATGCCGGTGAAGGTTTGGTTCAGATGCATCGAACGGTACTGTTCGCCATAGGTGCCGAAGCCGATGACATTGTTGACCCGGTAGAGCTCCGAAATGTCGCGGAACACCTGGCGGTTGCGGGCGTCGAGCCGGCGCAGCACGCAATCGAAGCCGAGGATCATGTCGATGCCGCCGAGCCGTTGCTCGACGTCGCGCAGTGCGGCGCGCGTGGATTCCACCATGTCCTTGGGCTGGGCGATGGACAGCACGACGCCGTCGTCTATGGCGCAAAAGAAAGACAGGGAACCGTCGGCATGCATCTTCTGGATCGAGCGGCAGTAATATTCGCCGCCCACTTTCACCACCACCGGGTGCGAGGCGAAGCTCATCGGCGTCAGGTTCTGCGCAACGATGCCGACCGAGGCTGCATATTCCTCAGCCGCGTTGGTGGCGTTGAATTCGCGCACGGTGCGGTGGTCCGGATCGGATGCCGTCACCACCAGCTTCTCGTCGGTTGGGATGAAATTGTCGGTCTTGAAGACATGGAACGGGATCTCGGTGGCGATCAGCACAATGATGGCGCTGTCGGACGCAACCTTGCCGTTCGAAATCAGCCTGGTGGTTTCGAATTTCAAATCGTCGCCCGCCGAACCGCCGATCAGCGGGATGTCGTCCAGCCCCCAATGGATGGCCGAGGTTACAGCTTCCTCGGCAAAGGACAGACCGTCGATGAAGCAGAGCGCGAAGGTGCTTTTGGCATGGCAACTGCCGGTGCGTCCGCGCAGCAACCGCCGCAAGCCCTCGACTTCATCAGTGATCCTGTCCATTCCCGACGAGGAGAGATTGTCGACCATGGTGCTGACCGCCGAAAACGACGCGGAGGGAAAGAGCAGCGCCAGCACATGGCCTTCCTCCAGGCCCTGGGGGGTGATCTCGCCGGCGGTCGAGCAGGCGGCGTAGGCCAGCGTCGGCGCGTGGGTCTTCAGCCCTTGCGAAAGGACGCTCGCGTCAAACAGGCTCTGGGAGAAGAACAGCAGGGCAAAGCCGGCATCGATGGCTGCGGCCTCGACGGCGACCGCCAGGGCGAATGCATCGGCGTCGGGCTCGTCGGTGGTGAGCGCCGACAGACCGGATGCATAGCTCGTCCGTGAACTGGCCAGAGGCTTCCTCCCGATATCCTCCGACGCTTCCTGCGCGCGCCCGTTTTATGTCTCTCGGCGCGCTGGCGTCGAGGGCATTGTTGCCCCCTATTCGCTCTTTGGCAATGGGGCGGACAGGCCCATGATTTTCGTTTTCTCCATGACCGAAAGTACAATGAGCGCCGTGTGTTTTTTGCGCTTTGTGCAGTGTACCAATAGCGCATGGCCGAGCGCCAAAGCCGCATCGGCAGCATGACTACCAAGGTCATACCCAGGGAGGATGCATGTCGGACGTTTCGTTTGTCGTGAACGGAAAACGGATCAGCGGCGCTGCCGAGGACCGAACGCTTCTGGTTCATTTCCTGCGCGAAAATCTTGGTCTCACCGGAACGCATGTCGGTTGTGACACCTCTCAATGCGGCGCCTGCGTCGTGCATGTCGACGGCAAGGCGGTGAAGTCCTGTTCGATGCTGGCCGTGCAGGCCTCCGGGTCGACCGTGGTGACGATCGAAGGGCTTGCCAATGGCGGCGACCTGCATCCGATGCAGGCCGCGTTCAAGGAACATCATGGGCTGCAATGTGGCTTCTGCACGCCGGGCATGATCATGACCGCGACCGACATGGTCGCGCGCCATCCCGAAGGCCTCGATGAGGCGACGGTGCGCGCCGAGCTCGAAGGCAACATCTGCCGCTGCACCGGCTACCACAACATCGTCAAGGCGATCCTCGCCGCATCGCAGACTATGGCGAAGGTGCCGAAGGGCAGGGCGAAACAGGCAGCGTAAGAAAGAAGCGAGTAGCGAATAGGGAGTAGCGAGTAGTCGGTTTAGCCGAACCGCTCCGAGCACAATTCCCTACTCACTAATCACTATTCGCCACTCACTATTCGCTATTCCGGAGGAATTCCTATGGGCATTGAAGGCATCGGCGCTCGGGTCGTGCGCAAGGAAGACAAACGCTTCATCACCGGCGCCGGCCGCTATGTCGACGACATGGTGGTTTCCGGCATGAAGCATGCCGCTTTCGTGCGCAGCCCGCACGCGCATGCTCAGATCAAGAAGATCGACGTCAGACGAGCGCAGGCGATGCCCGGCGTCATCGGCGTCTTGACCGGCAAGGAGCTCAAGGCCGACGGCATCGGCAACCTGATCTGCGGCTGGATGATCCATTCCAAGGACGGCTCGCCGATGAAGATGGGCGCGTGGTCGCCGCTGGCCGTCGACAAGGTGCGCTATGTCGGCGACGCGGTCGTCATCGTGGTGGCGGAAACCAAGGGCCAGGCCCGCGACGCGGCCGAAGCGGTCGAGATCACCTACAAGGAATTGAAGGCGGTGGTCGATGCCACCAAGGCGCTGCAAAAAGGTGCGCCGCAGGTCCATGCCGAAGCCGAGGACAATCTTATCTTCGACTGGGAGATCGGCGATGCCAAGGCGACCGACGCGGCGATCCAGGCGGCGGCCCATGTCACCCGCATGAAGATCGTCAACAACCGGCTGGTTCCCAACGCCATGGAGCCGCGCGCTGCGCTTGGCCATTACGACAAGGCCGAGGACCATTTTACCTGCTGGACGACGTCGCAGAACCCGCATGTCGCGCGGCTAGTGATGAGCGCCTTCTACAATGTCGCGCCGGAAAACAAGCTGCGCGTCATTGCGCCCGATGTCGGCGGCGGCTTCGGCTCGAAGATCTACATCTATCCCGAAGAGATCGTCTGCCTGTGGGCGTCGAAGAAGACCGGCGTGCCGGTCAAATGGGTTGCCGACCGTACCGAAAGCTTTCTCACCGACGCACATGGCCGCGACCATGTCTCGACGGTCGAAATGGCGTTCGACAAGAACAACAAGATCACCGGCTTCAAAGTCGACACCATCGCCAATCTCGGCGCCTACATGTCGCTGTTCTCGTCTTGCGTGCCGACCTATCTCTACGCGACGCTGCTGTCGGGCCAGTACAACATCCCGACGATCCACGCCAATGTGCGCACCGTCTACACCAACACGGCACCCGTCGATGCCTATCGTGGGGCAGGGCGGCCGGAAGCGACCTATTTGCTCGAACGCACAATGGAGACCGCCGCACGCGAACTCGGCGTGTCTCCGGCGGAGCTTCGGCGCGCCAATTTCATCACCGAGTTTCCGCATCAGACGCCGGTCATCATGAACTATGACGCCGGCGACTATGGAGCTTCACTCGATGCGGCGACACAGGCGTCCGACTATGCCGGCTTCGCCAAGCGCAAAGCGGCGGCCGCCAGCCAGGGCAGGCTGCGCGGCATCGGCATGAGCTGCTATATCGAGGCCTGCGGCATCGCGCCGTCGGCGGCGGTCGGTTCGCTCGGCGCCGGCGTCGGTCTGTGGGAATCGGCCGAGGTGCGGGTCAATGCCGTCGGCACGATCGAGGTGCTGACCGGCTCGCACAGCCACGGCCAGGGCCATGAGACGACCTTCGCGCAACTGGTCACCCAGCGCTTCGGCGTGCCGCTCGACTCGGTGTCGATCGTCCATGGAGATACCGACAAGGTGCAGATGGGTATGGGCACCTACGGCTCGCGCTCGGGCGCGGTCGGCATGTCGGCAATTGCCAAGGCGCTCGACAAGGTCGAGGCCAAGGCCAAGAAAATCGCCGCCCATCTGCTCGAGGCCGACGAGGGCGACATCGTCATCGAGAATGGCGAGGTCAAGGTTGCCGGCACCGACAAGAGCCTGCCCTGGTTCCAGGTGGCGCTTGCCGCCTACACCGCTCACAATCTGCCGGCAGGCATGGAGCCGGGACTGAAGGAAACAGCCTTCTACGATCCGGCGAACTTCACTTTCCCGGCGGGCTGCTACATCTGCGAGGTCGAGATCGATCCGGAAACCGGCACGACCGAGATCGTCCAGTTCGTCGCGGCGGACGATTTCGGCAACATCATCAACCCGATGATCGTCGAGGGTCAGGTGCATGGCGGCATCGCCCAGGGTATCGGCCAGGCGCTGCTGGAAGGCGCGCACTATGACGATAGCGGGCAGCTGCTGACGGCGAGCTACATGGACTACACCATGCCGCGCGCGGACGACTTGCCGTCATTCAAGGTGTCGACCTCGAACACGCCGTGTCCGAGCAATCCGCTCGGCATCAAGGGCTGTGGCGAGGCCGGCGCCATCGGCTCGCCGCCGGCGGTCATCAACGCCATCACCGACGCTTTGGGGATTGTGGACATCGCCATGCCGGCCTCGCCGTCGACGGTGTGGGCGGCGATTAGGGCGAAGAAATGAGTGAGTAGGGAGTAGTGAGTAGGGAATGGGCATTACCGGAGATGACAGCGTCCCTACTCCCTACTCCCTACTCACTACTGCCTAACCACTTCAGGGGAGGATCCCATGTACGCAGTCAACTACCACCGCGCCGCCTCGGTCGCCGACGCCGCCAAGCTGGTGAAGAGCGGCGACGCCAGGCTTTTGTCAGGCGGCATGACGCTGATCCCGGCGATGAAGACGCGGCTCGCCGCACCCTCCGACCTGATCGACCTGTCGCGGATCAAGGAACTGCAAGGCGTCAAGGTGTCGGGCAAGACCGTCACCATCGGCGCCGCCACAACCCATTACGACGTCGCCAATGACGAGAAGCTGCGGAAGGCCTGTCCGGCGCTTGCGCACCTTGCGTCGCTGATTGGCGATCCGGCGGTGCGCCACAAGGGCACGATCGGCGGCTCGGCCGCCAACAACGACCCAGCCGCCGATTATCCGGCGGCGCTCTTGGCGCTGGGCGCCACCATCGTCACCAACAAGCGCGAGATTTCAGCCGCGAAATTCTTCACCGGCCTGTTCGAAACGGCGCTGAAAGAAGGCGAGATCATCACCGCGGTGAGTTTTACCGCGCCGGCCAAGGCTGCTTACGAAAAATTCCGCAACCCGGCCTCGCGCTATGCGATCGTCGGCGTGTTCGTGGCAAAGGGCAAGGACGGGGTCAGCGTTGCCGTTACCGGCGCCGGCGATGACGGTGTGTTCCGCTCGAAGGAGATCGAAGCAGCACTGGCGAAGAATTTTGCCGCATCGGCGCTCGACGGCGTGAAAGTGCCGGCGAAGAATTTGATGACCGACCTCCACGCTTCGGCCGAATACCGCGCCAATTTGATCGCCGTGATGGCCAAGCGCGCGGTGAACGCCGCCAACGGTTGAACAGTGCCAATTCGAGACGGGAAGGGGCCATTGCGGCCCCTTTCTTTTTTGCGATCACAAACGTTGGCGCCAACACGCGCCAATCTCAAAGCTTCGCACTTGCACAAAGTTATCCCGCACTGCAATATAAACCGGGCGGGAATACGAGGCGAATCCGTGGCGCAGCGATGCGCGCTGCATCGGTTCTTGAGTGCGAAGGACGGGCATGGCCGACATCTCCGCAGCGTCTGTTGCCCTGCCGCGGGCCACAGCCGACAAAGCAGCTAGAGCAAGACTGGCCTATCTCGATGGCTGGCGCGGGCTTTCGATCGCACTGGTGCTGATCGGCCATTTCTTCCCCGTTCCCGGGATCAATCTCGGCGTGCTCGGCGTCGAGTTCTTCTTCGTGCTCTCAGGCCGGCTGATGGGCGAGATACTGTTCATCGAACGCTTCCCGCTGAAAAAATTCTTCAAGCGCCGCTTTTCGCGCATCTATCCCGCGCTTTTGGTGTTCGTGATATCAGCCATGATCGGGCTCTCCGGCACCTTTATCGCCTTCAAATGGAAGGCGGCGCTGACCGCGCTGACATTCACCTACAACTATGCCGGAATTCTCATCACCCGCGCCGGCGCGCTCGACCACATCTGGTCGCTATGCGTGGAAGAGCATGCCTACATCATCCTGGCGCTGATCAGCGTGGTGGTGACCGGGCGGGGTAATGTCGTTCGGCTGCTGGTGACGCTGTCGCTGCTGGCGATGGCCAATGGCGCCATTTCGTACTGGGTACTCGGCATGGATTACGAGCACAGCTATTGGCGCACCGATGTGCATATCGCCTCGATCCTGCTGTCGGCATCGATCTGCCTGCTCAAGCACGATGATCGGCTGCCGGCATTCCTGAAGAGCCCCTATGTCAGCCTCGTGTCGGCGGCGGCGGCTATATTGCTGTTCCTCGATCCGGTGCCGACGCCGATCCATTACCTACTGGCGGTGCCGTTGCTGGCGCTTGCCGTGAATACGCTGGACACCAGCAACTGGCATCTTACCGGCCTGCTTTCATCCAGGCCGATGGTGATGATCGGGCTATGGTCGTACTCGCTCTATCTCTGGCAACAGCCCTTCTACAAATTCGTCGCCGAGCAGGGCAGTGCGCCGATCCCGATGCTGGCGGCTGTCTTCGCCTGTGCACTATGCAGCTACTATCTGGTCGAGAAGCCCGCGCGGGCCTGGCTGAACCGGAATTGGTGAGGGCTACGGACTCCTAATCTTATGCTGCCGCGACGATCTGCTTGCCGATCATCAGCCAGCGACCCATCAGCCGGCGATCTCCTTGAGGTAGTAGCGCACCGCCTTCTTGCCGCCATGGATCACCGCGTCGCCGACCTCGGCGAAGCCAAGCGCGGCATGGAAGGCGTCCGAAGCCGGATTGGGAGGTTCGGCATTCACCTCGCAGGTGACGATGCTGTGGCCCGCGCGGGCGACTTCCCCGAACAGATCCTCGTAGAGCCGGCGGGCATGGCCGCGGCCGCGCGCTTGCGCCGCGACGACGACGCGGTCGACATAGACGAAGCGTGGATAGCGCTCGCGGAACCAGAGGAAATTCGGGCTGTCGTAGGCCGCATTCTGGTCGAAGGTCATGATGAAGGCTTCGAGCGTGCCGATGCGCCTGACGTAAAACGCTTCGCCAAGCAGGAAGGACAGCCGTTCCAGCTCGAGCCATGACAGTTCGGCGGCGTGCTCATTGTTGAGTGCGAGGATGGCCGCTTCGTCCTGAGGCGAGACACGGCTGATCGGCGACGGCCCAGTCACGGCTTCGCTCATCATGCTCTGGCCGCCGCAATCGTCGCGGCAACCAGCGCCCCATCGGTGACTGTGGTGCGGTATTCGCGGTCGAGATCGCCGCCGCCCATGCCGACTTGCGGGTTGCGGTAGGCCATGGCGCTCGGTACATCCTTGAGCGCGGCGAAGTGCATTTCCGTCAGCCCGGTTGATGCCAGCACCCCGGCGATGTTTTCGGGGTCCAGCGCGCCGCAGCCGAGGATGATGATGCGGCCGTCGGCCTGGCGGACGAGATCCGCCAACAGGCCGGCGCCTTCCACCGCGGTGTCCCTCTGGCCGCTGGTCAGCACGCGGCCGACCTTGCAGCGGATCAGCGCTTCCAGCGCCTCGGCCGGGTCGCGGGTCATGTCGAAGGCGCGGTGGCAGGTGACGGCGAGCGGACCGGCGGCATGGACCAGCGCGCCCATGCGGGTTTCATCGATGGTGCCGTCGGCATCGAGGCAACCGACAACGACGCCGGCGACGCCGAGGTCACGAAGCGCTGCGACATCGGCGAGCATCGAGCTGTATTCGGCCTCGCTGTAGAGGAAATCGCCGCCGCGCGGCCGCACGATGACATGGAAGGGAATTGTCGCGCTCTCGAGTGCGGCGCGCACCGTGCCGAGGCTGGGCGTGATGCCGCCTTCGACCAGGCTGGCGCAGAGCTCGACCCGGTCGGCGCCGGCGGCCTGCGCAGCCAGCAGTCCATCGATGCCTTCGACGCAGATTTCGATCAGGGGGCGAGCATTTCCGACCAAGGGGCGATCCTTTATGATTGCATGACGGCCAGCCCTAGCATCGGCTCGGTTGGTGGGGAAGCCGGAACAGCCAGTCGCTGCTTGGGCCAGCCCGGCAACCCGGCCGATCCGCAATTACTGGCGCAGCACCGTGTTCTTGGCGCCTTGTTCGACCTGGTCGATGACCAGCAGCTTGACCGGGCCGTCGCCGATGTTGGTGGCCTGGTGCCACTGGCCGATCATCTCGATGATGAAATCGCCCGTCTTGTAGGTGTTGCTGTTGCCGGTCTCGACATTCGTCACTTTGAGTGTCCCGGCCTCGACATAGGCGTAGCGGGCAAACGGGTGCTTGTGCACCGGCAGAGTGGCGCCGACCGCAATGTCATAGGTTGAAACCAGGACCTGGACATTTTTCTGCGGCAGCACGATCGGCTGGCCGGACGCCGTCTGGCTGCGATCGGCAAGCGGCGTGACGACAACCGGCGGGCTGGTACTGTCCAGCGCCCGAGCGGGGTTTGCAGATAGCGCCGCCGCGAACAGCAGCATCGATGCCAGGATCTTTCGCATGGTTCCTCCAGGTTTTACCGCCACCGCGCGGGCGCGACGCCAAACTTCTATCTCTCGTCAGTTACTGGAGACACAACGTCATCCGCCGGTGCCGTCGTCCATCATCGTATTCGTGAGCGCTTCATAGATGTTGCTGCATACCTGGGACCGCGGACAGTGTTTTACGATGAATACCGGCACGACAGTCGGTGCGGCGGCGATCAGGATTTGCAGGAAGAGAGGAGCAGGCTCGAAGCGTTTGCCAAACAAGGCTCGGCAAGCGAAGTAGAGACTTTGAGCCAGGCATGCCCAGACAAGGACATGCAACAGCGTGCTCGTTGCTCGGGCATAGGGCGTTATGTATCCGTCGGGAAAGCCGACCATGCCAAGGTCGACGAGCCACTGCAGAGCCAGAACGCAGGACAGGCATGCCGCCAGAAAGAGCGCCACGCGGGTAACCAAAACTCTGCTGCGATCCACGCTCATGTGCGATCGAAGCACAACTGCGCTCGGTCTTCCAGAGCGGCTGCTGCGTGGCTTGGAGTGTGGCCTATTTCAGAGTGCGCAGCGTGATCGAATAGCGGTGCCCGGCGACCGGCGGAATGCTGTGCTCCCACTCGTGGCGCGCCGGGCCGTCCATGAGATAGAGGGACCTCGGTTCGACCTCGATCGTCTCGCGATCCCATTTCGAGCCGTTTTTGCGGCGCAGCCGAAAGCTGCAGGGCGCCAGCAGCGAGACGCCGGCGACGAGATCGAAATGCGGCTTGTCGCGATGCCAACCTATGCCCGCGCCCGGCCGATACTCGTTGATGAGCACTTGCGCGAATTCCGTGGCCTGCCTGCCGGCAAAATCCGCGACCTTGTCGCGAAGCGGCAGCAGGAATTTCGGGATGGGCGGCGCTTCGACGACCTGGCGCCGGTCGTAGTCGTAGCGCCAGCCGAAGCCGGCGACCTGCCGGTTGGCAAGGTGGCCGTGGAAATCGAACGGCTTGAAGGACAGTTCATTGAGGTGACGGACCAGTTCCGCCTCTTCGTCCGTTGTGATCAGGCTAGGCCGGTAAGAAAATCCTTCCGGCAGCGTGTCGGCCGCGCCGAAGAGATCGCCCTGGCTGGCATACGCTGTTGTACTGGATTTCGTCTGTGCCATCTGACGGAGAGATAGGAAGCCTCGCCACCCGGGCAAGATTTTCGGCGTTGTGGTGCGCCTCCCTGTCGGAACCTCCGCATCGTTGCGGCATTACGCATGTTCGAAGCAGGATTTGGAGAAGATTTGGGGACGATGGGATTTTCGACATGCCGTCCACTGCCATCCGCAATACCCACTACGACCCGTCGACGAAAATCCTCTCGGTCTGGTTCGTCCCGAGCGGAGCCCGCTACGACTACGAGGAGGTCGAGCCCGAGACCTACGCGGCGTTCCGCGCCGCCTTCTCGAAAGGGCAATTTTTCAACGAGTTCGTGCGCGATCGCTACCGGTTTCACCTGGTTGAAGAAGGGCGTCCGCGAGCAACCGGGTTCTGAAGGTGCGGTGATCCGTATAAGGTCGCGAACCCCAATTGCTTTTCAAATTGACTTGTTTCAACCTGCTTTGTGGGGACGGACAATGCCGTGGTCGAGATGGCCGTAACATTGGGGGAGGCAGCTTTTGAAATGCATATTGATTCTACTCGGCGTGGTAGGTGTCCTGTCTTCCGCTGCGTCTGCAAAAGATAATCGACAACACATCGACCCTGCCTATCAAAAAAACATCAACTATCTGGCCGGGCTGTCCGACGCCCAGTTGAAATTGGTCGTAACATGGTCAGCTAACGTCATCGCCGTTACGACGCGATGCCCGGCGCTGCAGCTGACTCCAGACGGAAAATCCAAAATAACGGCGATATACATCTTGTACGATGTGCAAGATAAACACCTGATACCCAATCCCCCCGAATTCAAGAGAGCCATCAGGTTTTATGAAGGCGCTTACCGCACGGCGGCGCAACGCACTGACAGCTGTCGGGCGGAGAAAGCCAAGGACCCGGGAAGCTACCGGTAAATAGTTGTCGGCATGATCGACTAGCAGTGATTTGGCTCGCCGGAACCCCGGCGAAGCGCGAATTCTCTATAGCCCCTTCGCCAAATCGCCGCGAGAACTCACGGCCCGAAAACGCGACCGGACCGCGCGGACGCGCTTCGCCTTGCTGGTGACGCCCCCACCGTCACTTCGCAACCGAGCCCCCGCAAAAATGGACCTGGAGGCTTCTAGCGCGGGCATCGATTGTCTGGAAAGGCAACGGCGCACTGGCTTGGTTGAATTATCGGCCGCCACCGCGGAAATCGTGCGGACGGAAGCCAAACGGCGACTGCATAGCCGCTCATCAAAGCCCTGTTCAACTCCTCAATTTGTGGTAAGGTGATCATACCAGTTAATAACGTGACGATCGGCGCGGCCGTCGTTTGAATCGGGAGTAGGGATTACATGACGACGATTGCGCTGCTCGGTGCCGGCGGCAAAATGGGTTACCGCCTGTCGACCAATTTTCGCGGATCGCTCTACACGGTACGCCATGTCGAGGTGAGCGAGGCCGGCCGCGAGCGGCTGAAGACCGGACTGGGCTTTGACGCGGTCAGTGCCGATGCGGCGCTGGACGGGGCGGATATCGTCATCCTGGCCGTTCCCGATACGCATATCGGCAAGGTGGCGGCTGATATCGAGAGCAAGCTCGCGCCTGGCACGATGGTGATAGTGCTCGACGCGGCCGCACCCTTCGCCGGCCATCTGCCCAACCGGCCGGACCTGACCTATTTCGTCACCCATCCCTGTCATCCGCCGATCTTCAACGACGAGACCGACATGGCGGCCAAGAAGGATTATTTTGGCGGCGTCAAGGCCAAGCAGCATATGGTCAGCGCGCTGATGCAGGGGCCGGAAGCGGACTACGCCAAGGGCGAGGCGGTCGCAAAAATCATCTGGGCGCCGGTCATGCGCTCGCACCGTGTCACCGTCGAACAGATGGCGCTGCTGGAGCCCGGTCTCTCGGAGACGGTGTGCGCGTCACTGCTTGTCGTCATGAAGGAAGCCGTCGACGAGGTCGTCGCGCGAGGCGTCGACCAACAGGCGGCGCTCGATTTCCTGCTCGGCCACATGAACGTGCTCGGCGCCGTGATTTTCGGCGAGACCAAGGGCGTATTCTCGGATGCCTGCAACAAGGCGATCGAATTCGGCAAGCCGGTGCTGATGCGCGACGACTGGAAGCGGGTGTTCGAGCCCGAAGAGATCGCCGCCAGCATTCGGCGCATTACCTGAGACAGGCCGAGTCGGGCGCTTGCCGGAGCGCCTCGATGGCTCGACACACCCGCCATGACGAACAGATGTTTTGCTCAGTGGGAACATGTCACCTCAATTAGTGATTGACTCATCATACCAGTTGGCTTAGCTGTTGATGGCTTGGGCAAGGATTCGCGAGAAGTACGAAGCCTGGGCGAGTGGAGGGACGGCGGGGGAGCAGCGATCGTTTGGGAAGCCGGCACCGGCATTCAGCCTGAACGGATTGGCGGCCCGCGTTGCGCGACGAATTCGAGTGCAGAGGCCTTGATTGATCAAGGCAATTTTTCAAACGGGAGGACATCATGAAACTCACACGCAGAATGACACTTGCGGCTTTTGCCGGCATGCTGGCGCTTGGCACGGCGGCGCCCGCCTATGCGGCCGACCTCATTGCCATCATCACGCCCTCGCACGACAACCCGTTCTTCAAGGCGGAAGCCGTCGGCGCCGAAGCCAAGGCCAAGGAACTCGGCTACGAAGCGCTGGTGCTCGTCCATGACGACGATGCCAACAAGCAGTCCGAATTGATCGACACCGCGATCGGTCGCGGCGCCAAGGCGATCATCCTCGACAATGCCGGCGCCGACGCCACCGTCGCTGCCGTGCAGAAGGCCAAGGACGCGGGCGTGCCGTCGTTCCTGATCGATCGCGAGATCAACGCCACCGGCGTCGCCGTGGCTCAGATCGTCTCCAACAACTACCAGGGCGCCCAGCTCGGCGCGCAGGAGTTCGTCAAGCTGATGGGCGAGAAGGGCAATTTCGTCGAGCTGGTCGGCAAGGAATCCGATACCAATGCCGGCATTCGCTCGAAGGGCTATCATGACGTCATCGACGATTATCCGGATCTGAAGATGGTCGCCCAGCAATCGGCAAACTGGAGCCAGACGGAAGCCTATTCCAAGATGGAATCGATCCTGCAGGCCAACCCGGATATCAAGGGCGTCATCTCCGGCAACGACACGATGGCGATGGGCGCGTATGCGGCGCTGGTCGCGGCAAACCGCAAGGACGTCATCGTCGTCGGCTTCGACGGATCCAACGACGTGCGCGACTCCATCACCGCGGGCGGCATCAAGGCGACCGTGCTGCAGCCGGCCTATGCGCAGGCGCAGATGGCGGTCGAGCAGGCCAACGACTTCATCAAGAACAAGAAGTCGCCGGCCAAGGAAAAGCAGCTGATGGACTGCGTCCTGGTCAATGGTGACAATGCTGCCAAGCTGGAAACGTTTGCGCTGACCAACTGAGCCGGCGTGACATGAACAGCGAGGGGCGACCCAAGGGTCGTCCCTCGTCGGCATTTTCCGTGGGTATTGATCACATGCTCAACAAGCCATCATGCTGAACAACAAGCCGACCTGGCCGATCCTTGCCGTGATACTCGGCATCAGCTTGACCGCCTGCAAGATCCTCCCGACCCTTCGGGGGGCAGCGGCAATGCCGCCGTCTTCAATCCGGACAAGATGGTCGAGGAGATCTGGGCGGCGAAGGTCGTGCCTTACCTCCAGCAGAAGGCCGGGCCGTTTGCCGAGGTCCACGCTCTGGCGAAAACCGATCCTGCTTCCGCTGGCGGCAAATATGGCAATCCGAAGAAGCAGGCGAATTCGCCATGGACCTTCGCGGTTCGCGTCGAGGGCAAGATCATCGCCGCCAACACGCAGTCGCGGGCAGCGACCATGGATGTCGATGTCGACGGCGACGGCAAGGCCGATGCGCGGGTCCAGATCGGACCGGCGATGCGCGGAACCGCGCTGCGCGACAGTCTCGATTTCATCCAGTTCAACGATTTTACCAACCAGATCGACTTCGCCCAGTTCGGCAAGGCGTTCAACGCCTATGCCGTCAAGGCCGTGCTTGCCAAACTGCCGCGTGACGCGCTGGAAGGCCGGACCGCCAAGGTCCTCGGCGCCTATACGCTCGAAAACGGCCAGGACCTGCCGCTGGTGACGCCGGCGGAGGCAGAAATCGGGCCGAAGCCATGAGCGCCGCGGTTGCTCACGATGTCGTCTTGAAGCTGGAAGACGTCTCGAAGGTCTATTCCGGCACCGTCGCGGTCAAGCGCGCGAATTTCGAGGTGCGCAAGGGCGCCGTCAATGTGCTGGTCGGCGAAAACGGCGCCGGCAAATCGACGCTGATGAAGATCATCGCCGGCGTCGAACAGCCGACGCTCGGCCGGATCCTCCTGGAAGGGGAGGAGGTCTCCTTCTCGTCATCGGGCGACGCGGTGAACCGCGGCATCGGCATGGTGTTCCAGGAGCTGAACCTGTTTGGCAATATGACCGTCGCCGAGAACATCTTCGCCACGCGCGAGATCACCAACCGGTTTCGCAAGATCGACCGCAAGGAGCAGGAGCGCCGTGCGGCCCAATTTCTCGAACGCCTGCAGGCCGGGATCCGACCGGACATGCTGGTCGAGGATCTGCGCATCGGCCAGCAGCAGCTGGTCGAGATCGCCAAGGCGGTTTCGCTCGATGCACGCATCCTGATCATGGACGAGCCGACCTCGGCGCTGAGTGCGGCGGAAGTCGAGATCCTGTTCAAGGTGATCGCCGACCTCAAGGCGCGCGGCGTGGCCATCGTCTACATCTCGCACCGGCTGGAAGAACTGATCCGCATCGGCGACTACATCACCGTGCTGCGCGATGGGCACATCACCGGCCAGGAGGAGATGAAAAACGTCGACACGCGGTGGATCGTGCGGCAGATGATCGGTTCCGACGCCAAGGATTTCGCCAAGGCCGACGGCCATGTTCCCGGCGAAGAGATATTCCGCGCCGAGGACATCTGCCTGCCGCGGGCTACCGGGGGGCTGGCGGTCGATCACGTCTCGCTGTCGCTGCGCGCCGGCGAGATACTCGGCATATACGGCCTGATGGGCGCCGGGCGAAGCGAGCTGTTCGACTGCATCATGGGCCGCCATGGCCAGGCGACCGGCGCGATCTTCATCGCCGGCAAAAAGGTCAAGGAGCGCGACACGACGCGGCGTATCCGGCGCGGGCTGGCGCTGATCCCCGAAGACCGCCAACGCGAAGGGCTGGTGTCGATCCTCTCCGTCGCCAGCAATCTGACGCTGGCCAGCCTGTCGCGCTTTGTCCGCCTGTTCCACATCCGCGGCGGCCACGAGAAGCAGGCGGTGATGCAGATGGTGCGGGAACTGGCGATCAAGGTCGCCCACCCGGCGCAGGAGGTGTCGTCGCTGTCGGGCGGCAACCAGCAAAAGGTGGTGATCGGCAAGGCGCTGCTCACCGGGCCGAAGGTGCTGCTGATGGATGAGCCCAGCCGCGGCATCGATGTCGGCGCCAAGGCCGACGTCTTCCGCACCATGCGCAAACTGTCGCGCGACGGGTTGGGCATTCTGTTCGCCACCTCGGATCTCGATGAGGTGATGGCGCTGGCCGACCGCATCGCGGTGATGAGCAATGGAAAACTGACCGGCATGTTCGATCGCGCCGAGGCGACGGAGGCAGCCCTTGTCGCCGCCTCGGCACTTGGCCACGGACCGGCCCCGCACACGGAGAACCCATGACTGACATCCCGGCCAAGGCGGCTGTCTCCTCCGTTTCGAGCGGCTCGCTGCTGCTGACGCTGATGAAGGCGAGGACCTTCATCGCGCTGATCGCCGTCTTGATCTTCTTCTCGATCGCGGCGCCGAATTTCCTGTCGACAGCCAATCTGATCCTGATGTCGAAACATGTGGCGCTGAACGCCTTCCTCGCCATGGGCATGACCTTCGTCATCATCACCGGCGGCATCGATCTCTCAGTCGGCTCGATCGTCGGCCTGTGCGGCATGGTCGCCGGCTACCTCGTGCTCAACGGCATCGACCTGCAATTCGGCTACACCGTCCATTGCAACGTCGTCGAGATCGCGCTGATCACGCTGGCGGTCGGCATATTGATCGGCGCCGTCAACGGACTGCTGATCACCAGGCTGAACGTCGCGCCGTTCATCGCCACGCTCGGCGTGCTCTATGTCGCGCGCGGCCTGGCGTTGCTGTCGTCGGACGGCCGCACCTTCCCCAACCTCGTCGGCAAGCCGGAGCTTGGCACCACCGGGTTTGGTTTCCTCGGCGCCGGGCGGCTGCTCGGCCTGCCGGTGGCGATCTGGATACTGATCGTCGTTGCGCTGGCGGCGGCCTACCTCGCCAAATACACCCCGCTCGGCCGCCACATCTTCGCCGTCGGCGGCAATGAACGGGCGTCGCGAATTTCGGGCGTTCGTGTCAACATGGTGAAAATGTTCGTCTACATGTTCTCCGGCTTCTGCGCGGCGATCGTCGGCCTGATCATCTCGTCCGAACTGATGGCCTCGCACCCGGCAACAGGCGAAAGTTTCGAGCTCAACGCCATTGCGGCGGCGGTGCTCGGCGGCACCTCGATGTCGGGTGGGCGCGGCACGATCGGCGGCACCATTGTCGGCGCCTTCGTCATCGGCATTCTTTCGGACGGGTTGGTGATGATGGGCGTGAGTTCCTTCTGGCAGATGGTGATCAAGGGCCTCGTCATCATCGTCGCCGTCGTCGTCGACCAAGCGCAGCGCCGGCTGCAGAGCCGGGTGACGCTGATGCAGATGGCAAAGGCAGGCTGAGCATGGCGGAGTTGCGGGGAGGGCTCATCGGCTGCGGCTTCTTTGCCATCAACCAGATGCATGCCTGGCGCGACATTGAAGGCGCCGCGATGGTCGCCATTTGCGACCGCGACCCGGAGCGGCTGCGCATCATCGGCGACCAGTTCGGCATTGCGAAGCGCTACACCGACGCGGCAGAGATGTTTGCAAGCGAAAGCCTCGACTTCGTCGATATCGCCACCACCGTTCCCAGCCATCGTCCGCTGGTCGAGATGGCGGCGCTGCACCGTGTGCCGGTGATTTGCCAAAAGCCGTTCGCGCCGACGCTTGCCGACGCCAAGGCGATGGTGAGGGCCTGCGTGGAAGCCGGCGTACCGCTGATGGTGCATGAGAATTTTCGCTGGCAGTCGGCGATCCAGGCGGTGCGTGCCGTGCTCGACAGCGGCGAGATCGGCACGCCGTTCTTCGGGCGCATCTCCTTCCGCTCTGCCTATGACGTGTTTTCCGGCCAGCCCTATCTCGCCGAGGGAAAGCGCTTCATCATCGAGGACCTCGGTATCCACAGTCTCGACATCGCCCGTTTTCTACTGGGCGACGTGTCGACGATCACGACGCGAACCGCGCGCATCAACCCCGGCATCGCGGGCGAAGATGTCGCGACGATGCTGATGGACCACAAGAGCGGGGCGACGTCAGTGGTCGACTGTAGCTACGCGACGAAGCTCGCCACCGAACCGTTTCCCGAAACGCTGATCGAGATCGACGGCAGCGACGGCACGATCCGCTTGGCGCAGGGATATCGGCTCACCGTCACCGGCAGGAGCGGCACGAAGATCACCGACGTTTCGCCGCCCGTACTCGCCTGGGCATCGCGCCCATGGCACAACATCCAGGAGAGCGTCGTCGCCATCCAGCAGCACTGGGTCGACTGCCTGGCAAAGGGAACCGAGCCGGCGACCTCGGGCGCCGACAATCTCAAGACATTCGCGCTGGTCGAGGCGGCCTATCTGGGCGCCGCGAGCCACGAACTTGTCCACCTGGATGGCTTGCTGACATGACAGCCGACGCCTTCCTCCTATACGGCACACGCGTGGTCGAGGCCGAGCCGGTTAGGCTGAGTGCGGGCTTGCTCAGCGCCGACTTTGTCAACGGCAGCCTGCGCACCATGCGTTACGGCGGCATCGAAGTGCTGCGCGCCATCGCCTACATCGTGCGCGACCGCGACTGGGGCACCTATGAACCGGCGCTGACGGACCTTGCCGTCGATCAGGACGCCGACAGCTTCTCCGTCAGCTACTCCGCAACTTGCTTAGCGCCGGGCGGAAGCCGGCTCGACTTTCGCGCTACGATCAAGGGCTCCGCCAACGGTAACCTGGTGTTCGACGTCTGCGCGGTCCCTGAAAGCGATTTCGAGACCAACCGCTGCGGTTTCTGCATCCTGCATCCGATCGCCGGCCTCGCCGGCAGTGCGGTGACGGTCGAGCATACCGACGGCAGCGTGGTGGCGACGAAACTGCCGCTGTTGATCGATCCCTGGCAGCCTTTCAAGGATTTGCGCGCGATCACCCATGAGGTCCGGCCGGGCATCACTGCCGAATGCCGGATGGAGGGCGACACTTTCGAGATGGAGGACCAGCGCAACTGGTCGGACGCGTCCTACAAGACCTATGTGCGGCCACTGGCGCTGCCTTGGCCCTATGTGCTGCCGGCCGGCCAAACTGTAAGCCAGACGGTCAGGCTTCGCATCACCGGCGAGGGGGGAATGCCGGCCGCAGCATCTGCCGCCGAACCGGTCAGCGTCGAACTCGGCGAGACCGGGCAGAGGCTGCCGGATCTCGGCGTGATCATCTACCCGGATGAGGTCGAAGCAGCGCTCGCAAATCTTTCGACATTGACCGAGCTCGGCCCGCAGCAACTTGTCTTCCACTACGATCCGACGCGCGGCCACGGTCTCGAAGCATTGCAGTCTTATGCAAGGCTCACCGCCGCCTATCCGGTGCAGACGACGCTGGAATGCGTCGTTGCCTGCGCGGGCGACCTCGATGCCGAGCTGTCAGGCGTTGCCGACATTGTGCGTCAAGCCGGGTTGAAGCTTTCGGCCATTGCCGTCTCGCCTTCGGTTGACCGGCAGTCGACACCGCCGGGCAGTGCGTGGCCGGACTGTCCGCCGCTCGAAGACGTCTATGACGCGGCGCGGCGCGCCTTTCCCGATATCCGGCTTGGTGGCGGCATGTTCAGCTATTTCACCGAGCTCAACCGCAAGCGCGTGCCGGGGGGCCTGCTCGATTTCGTCACCCACTGCACGTGCCCGATCGTGCACGCTGCCGACGATCTCAGCGTCATGCAGTCGCTGGAGGCGCTGCCCTTCATCACCGCGTCGACGCGGGCGATCTTCGGGGCAAAGCCCTACCGCATCGGTCCGTCGACGCTCGCCATGCGCCAGAACCCCTATGGCGGCGCGACCAAGGGCAATCCCGGGGGACAGCGCATCGCCATGGCCGATCGCGACCCTCGTCATGCCGGCCTGTTCGCTGCCGCATGGACGATCGGCTATGCCGCGCGTGTCGCGCCGGCCGGGCTGGAACTGCTCACGCTGTCCGGCTTCGCCGGGCCCTTCGGCGTGCTCGCAGCATCCGGCGAACCCGTCGCGGAAGGATCGCCTCGGCCGATCTTCGATGCCATCAAGGGGCTTTGCGAACTGGCCGGCCTTACGTATGTGGCGACGAAAACGAGCGACGAGACCAAGGTGCTGGCGCTGGCCGGCCGCTCCGCTTCGGGCAAGACCGTGGCGTGGCTGGCGAACCTGACGGCGGACGACGTGACGGTCGACATCTCAGCGCTTGGCCGAGGCCAACTGGTGATGACCCCTTACGCGATCACGCGGATCGGCTGAAATCAGTTGCCGGAGTTCATCACATAAAGCGCGCGCGAGCGCTCGAGGTGCTTGATCATCGCCTTCTCGGCGCCGTCGGCATCCTTCTTCTCGATGCGGCCGATGATCTCTTCATGCTCGGTCAGCGTGAACTGTTCCTTGCCGGTCCAGATCAGCATTTCGGTGTGATATTCCTTCAGCCAACCGAGCATCGCCTCGCTGACGGCGATATAGATCGGGTTGCCTGAAATGGCCGCGATCTGGGTGTGAAACTTCATGTCGGCTGAAATGAAAGCCTCGGAATCGCCGCGAAAGCCACGCTGTTCGGCAATTGTGGCCCGCAGCTGCTCAACGTCCTCGGCAGTGGCATTTTCGGCGGCTTCCCTGACCATGCCGCGCTCGAAGAAGATGCGCGCCGTTTTCAGGTGCTCCAGCGTGTCCTTCGACGACGACAGGATGATCTTGGCTGCGCCGTCGACCTGCTTGATGATCGACTTGGCGGTCAGCTGCAGCACCTTGGCGCGTTCCCCATGCGAGATCGCGACGAGGCCCATATTGCTCAGCGCCTGCATCGCCTCGCGGATCGCGGGACGGCCGACCTCGAAGCGCTCCATCAACTCGCGCTCCGACGGCATGTCGTCGCCCGGCGTCAATTCTCCGCTGGTGATCAGGCGCTTCAGCCGCAAAAACACTTCGTCGGAAAGTTTGCGCCGGACGATCGGCTCCGAACGGTTCATCGTCGCGAATCACTCCCTTGACCTGTGTCTATCTAGCACTGCCGCAGCTGTTCCCGGAATGGCTGTCGCCCCGATCGCCCATAGCCGCCAGACAGGATATTGCTTGCAAAGCTTATGTACTCATTATACCAGATTCCGACGATCAAGGAACTCTTTTCGAACCCCCTGCGGCCTCAGACAACGAACCATGATCACGCTCACCTACCGCATCGAGACATCAGGCAGCATCGAGACGCTGGCAGCCAAGATCGCCAGCGACCAGTCGACTGGAACCTTCGTCGCGCTGCCCGGCGAGACCGAGGAACTGAAAGCCCGGGTGGCCGCGCGTGTCCTGGCCATTCGGCACCTGCCGGACGCACTTCGCCCCTCCATTCCCGAGGCCGGCAACGGGCCGTTCAAGCGCGCGGATGTCGACATCGCCTTTCCATTCGATGCCATCGGCCACGACCTGTCGGCTCTGATGACCATTGGCATCGGCGGCGCCTATTCGATCAAGGGCCTAACCGGCATTCGCGTTGTCGACATGAAGCTGCCGGAGCAATTCCGCGGCGCGCATCCAGGTCCGCAATTCGGCGTCGCCGGCAGCCGCAGGCTGACAGGTGTCACGGATCGGCCGATCATCGGCACCATCGTCAAGCCGGCGCTGGGGCTGCGGCCCCCCGAGACCGCCGCGATGGTGGGCGAGCTGATCGCCGCCGGTGTCGATTTCATCAAGGACGACGAGAAGCTGATGAGCCCAGCCTATTCGCCGCTGGCGGAGCGGGTAAAGGCAATCATGCCGCTGATCCTCGACCACGAGCAGAGGACCGGCAAGAAGGTGATGTATGCCTTCGGCATCTCGCATGCCGACCCGGACGAGATGATGCGCAACCACGATCTGGTGGCCAAGGCGGGCGGCAATTGCGCGGTGGTCAACATCAATTCGATAGGCTTCGGTGGCATGGCGTTTCTTAGAAAACGCTCCAGCCTGGTGCTGCATGCCCATCGCAACGGCTGGGACATTCTTACTCGCCATCCCGGCCTCGGCATGGACTTCAAGGTCTGGCAACAGTTCTGGCGGCTGCTCGGCGTCGACCAGTTCCAGATCAACGGCATCCAATCGAAATACTGGGAGCCGGACGCGTCTTTCGTCGAGTCCTTCAAGGCGGTGACGACGCCGATTTTTGCGCCTGAGGATTGCGCCTTGCCTGTGGCGGGCTCCGGCCAATGGGGCGGGCAAGCGCCCGAGACCTATGAACGGACCGGCCGCACGGTCGATCTGCTCTATCTGTGCGGCGGCGGCATCGTCAGCCATCCGGATGGACCGGGCGCCGGGGTGCGTGCCGTGCAGCAAGCCTGGCAGGCGGCGGTCGACGGCATTCCGCTGGCGGATTTCGCCTTGAGCCATCCGGAGCTGGCGCGGTCGATCGAAAAATTCGGCGACGGCAAAGCGGCCTGAAGCAATGCAAGACCTGCTTCTCAGCTATTATGGCGACGACCTCACCGGCTCGACCGACGTCATGGAAGCGCTCGAACTCGGCGGCGTCCCGACCGTGCTGTTCATGCGCCAGCCGGACGCGGCCATGGTTGAGCAGTTCAGCCATTGCCGCGCCATTGGCCTGGCCGGCACCAGCCGCAGCGAGACGCCGCAATGGATGGACACGCATCTGAGCGATGCCTTCGCTTGGCTGAAGACGCTGAATGCCGCGATCTGTCACTACAAGGTCTGCTCGACCTTCGATTCCAGCCCGGCGATCGGCAGCATCGGCCGGGCGATCGAGATCGGCCGCTCGGTCTTCGCGCAGGACAGCGTGCCGCTGCTGGTCGGGGCGCCGCAACTCAAGCGTTACACTGCCTTCGGTCATCTATTCGCGGCCTATCGTGAAAAGTATTTCCGCATCGACCGCCATCCGGTGATGAGCCGCCACCCGACGACGCCGATGGATGAATCCGACCTGCTGATCCATCTGTCGCGGCAGACGGAGCTCACGTCGGGGCTGGTCGATCTCGCGACGTTGCAGTCGGCGTCGCGCTCGGAAGCCTTCGACCGCTTGCTCGCTGAGGGCACCGACATCGTACTTGTCGATGTCGACAGCCTCGAGACGCAGGCGCTTGCCGGCAAGGAGATATGGCGCGCCCGCAAGCCGGGCGGTTCGTTCGTCGTCGGCTCGTCGGGGATCGAATATGCGCTGCTGGCCGAATGGGTGTCGAACGGGACAGTCAGAGCTGAACCAGAATTTTCGCCGCCGGGTGCCGCCGACCGGATCGCGGTCGTCTCGGGCAGTTGTTCGTCGACGACCGAACGACAGATCCGTCACGCTTTGACTGACGGCTTCGACGGCATCGAGGTCGATCCCGTCGAACTGGTCTCCGAAGCTTCCGGAGATGCGATCGCACGCGCAGCAGCAGCCGGTCGCGCCAGCCTGGAAGGCGGACGCAGCGTCGTTCTCTACACGGCCCTTGGACCCGCGGCCGACAGGGGGGACGACATCGACCGCCAGGAAGGCGCCCGCCACAAGCTCGGGCGGGGCCTCGGCGAACTGCTTCGCGCGCTGACCATCGAGCAGAAGTTGCAGCGCGTGGTCGTTGCCGGCGGCGATACGTCGAGCCACGCGCTCGGCCAGATGGGTGTCGATGCGCTGACCGTGCGGATGCCGTTGCCGGCGTCGCCGGGCTCGCCGCTTTGCGTCGCTCACTCGCGCGTCAAGGCGATCGATGGGCTGGAGGTGGCACTCAAGGGCGGGCAGGTTGGAACCGACCGCTATTTCAGCGCCATCCGTGACGGCCTTAGCAGCTGATTACGCGTCGCCTGGCAACGGCGAGATCCATTCATGCCCTCTAACGGCGCCGTAGCGGTTTTTGTCGCGCATGTTGACGTTAAATTCACATAAAGATATGGGTGTTTTGTCGGGGCAAGGTACTTTTGCCATTTATCCGCCTTGCTCAATCGGGGTTGTCGCCATGTGTTTCGCCCTTGCATCAGACTGCAGGATCGCCCTGTAGCAATCGCCAATGCTGAAAGAGGCGGTGATCATGCCCAGCCTGCTCGGAATCGATAACGGCCTCACGGTCACCAAGGCGGTCATCTTCGATGGCGACGGCACGCAATTGTCCGTGGCGCGTCGCCGGGTGGCGCAATCGATGCTCCACGCGCGCTGGGTGGAGCGCGACATGGCAGGCCTGTGGCAAGCAACCGCCGACGCCATCAAGGAGGCGATCGCGCTCTCCGGCAGGCCGGCGGAAGACATCAAGGCGGTGGCGGCGACCGCGCATGGCGATGGTCTCTATCTGCTCGATCATGATCGTCAGCCTTTGGGACCAGGCATCCTGTCGCTCGACAGCCGCGCCGGCGACATTGTCGACAGGTGGTCCGCCGGTACCGTTTTCACCGATGCGCTGGCGACGACAGGCCAGACGCCGCATGTTTCGGCGCCGTCGGCGCTGCTGGCATGGCTCAAGCAGAACGATCCTGATCGCTATGGCCGCATTGGCCATGTGCTGGCCTGCAAGGACTGGCTGCGCTTTTGCCTGAGCGGCACGATCGGCACCGACCGCACGGAGGCCAGCACCTCATTCACGGATTTTCGCACGCAAGCCTATGCGCCTGAAGCGCTGCGCATCTTCGGGTTGGAGGATCTGTTCGACGCGCTGCCGCCGGTGGCGCATTCGGCTGACATCGCCGGTCAAGTCACCGCCGATGCCGCCGAAAAGACCGGCCTTCGCAAGGGAACACCGGTCGCCTGCGGCCTGCACGACGTGGCCGCCTCGGCGCTTGGCATGGGCGGTCATGAGGACGGCGTGCTCGCCATCGTCGCCGGCACCTATTCCATCAACGAAGTCGTCTCTTCGCAACCGCGCGTCGACCGACGCTGGTTCTGCCGCAACGCCATCGATGCGGGCCGTTGGAACAACATGTCGATCTCGCCGGCCTCGACCGCGAACTACGACTGGTTTCTCGACACGTTTTGCCGCGCGGAGCAGGACAGGACGGATGGCGGTTCCATCCACGAACTGCTGGCGAGCGAGATCGACGCGGCGCTGAAGAAGCCTTCCACCGTCCTGTTTCATCCCTATCTGTTCGGCTCTCCCTATGGCGATTTGGCCAGCGGCAGCTTTGTCGGCCTGCATGGCTGGCACAATCGCGGCGACATGCTGAAGGCGGTTCTGGAAGGCATCGCCTTCAATCACCGCACCCATGTCGAAGCCTTGCGCGACGGCTTTGCTATCAGCGAGATCCGCCTGACCGGCGGCGGCTCGCGTAATCCTGCCTTCGTCCAGATGTTTGCCGACGTGCTGAACGCCCCGGTCACCGTCACCTCGACGGATGAGACCGCGGCTTTGGGTGCCGCGCTTTGCGCGGGTGCCGCGGTCGGCTTGTTCAAGACGCCGCAAGAGGGCGCCAGGCAGGTCGGCATGACGGCGCGGACGTATCAACCCGTGCCCGCTTCCAGTGCTGTGTTCAATGAGCGGTTTTCGCTCTACTGCCGCATAGCCGAGCAGCTGAAGTCGCTTTGGCCTGATATCGAAAGGCTGGCGGGGGTAAACGCATGATCAAGGCCGACGAACGACGCGAAGAGATCGCCGATTATGTGATCAAGCTCGGCCAGGTGCGCATCGATGATCTGGTCGAGCATTTCGGCGTGTCGCGCATGACCATCCACCGGCATATCGACCGGCTGGCGCAGCAGGGCGTGCTGCGCAAGCTGCACGGTGCGGTGACGGTCCAGCCTTCCGGCCTGTACGAGAGCGCTTTCCGCTACCGGGTGACCGTCAATCGAGCCGAGAAGGATGCACTGGCGCGGGCGGCACTGGATTATATCGAGGCCGGCCAGGTGGTGATGCTGGACGATTCATCGACGGCAAACGCGGTCGCGACGCTGCTGCTCGACGTCAAGCCGCTGACCGTCATTTCCAACAGCGTCTCGACGGCGGGCCAATTGATCAATGTGGACGATATCGATTTCATCTGCCTCGGCGGCCAGTATCACGGCACCTACAATGCCTATATCGGCATTGTCTGCGAGAACGCCGTGGCGCAGTTGCGCGCCAATGTGCTGATCTGTTCGGCTTCGGCCGTCACCGGAACCACTGCTTTCATCCAGGATCCGAATGTCGTGCGGGTCAAGCAGGCGATGATGACCGCCTCCGTGAAGCGCATCCTTTTGGTCGACCACGCAAAATTCGACCGGATCGCGCTGCATGTCTTCGACGATCTGACCAGTTTCGACGCCGTGCTGGTGACCGAGGGTCTGGGCGATGCGCAGGCGCAGAGCCTCGAACGGGCGGGGGTGAAGTTGCGCATCGTCAAGACGAAGGCGCCATGAACCCAGCAGATGGAGCCGGGGCGGACAATCCCGCCGGGCGTCTCGCCGCGATGGCCGGGACCGGCGAAGTCGACGTCGTCATTCTTGGCGCCGGCATCAACGGGGCTGGGCTGTTTCGCGATCTGTGCGCGCAAGGTGTCAGCTGCCTGATCGTCGAAAAGGCGGATTTCGGCTCGGGCACCAGTGCCGCGCCGTCGAGGCTCATCCACGGCGGCTTGAAATATCTCGAGACCGGCGAGTTCGGGCTGGTGGCGCAGTCGACGCTCGAACGCAATCTGCTTCTTCAAAACGCGCCGCACTATGTCAGCCCGCTGCCGACCGTCATCCCGATCTTCTCGTGGAGCAAGGGCATGCTCGCGGCGTTGCGAACGCTGTTCGGCTCGACCAGCGCGCCGCGCAGCCGCGGCGCCATGCTGATCAAGATCGGCTTGATGATCTACGATTTCTACGGTTCACGAAACCAGGTCATGCCGCGCCACCGCATGGTCGGGCGGCGGCAGGCGCTTGTTGAGATGCCGGCGCTCAATCCGGCGATCGTCGCCACCGGCACCTACTACGACGCCAAGATAAGTCACCCGGAAAGGCTGGTGCTGGAACTGATCCTCGACGGCTTGCAGGCTCACGCGGCGTCTGCCGGTGCCAACTACACGACACTGGCGGCTTCAGCCAATGGCGCGCTCACCTTCCAGCCGGAAAACGGCGCGGCCTTTTCGGTGCGGCCGAAGCTGGTGGTGAACGCCGCCGGTCCGTGGATCGACGACGTCAACGCGCTGCTTGGTGCTCCATCGAAGATGATCGGCGGCACCAAGGGCTCGCATATCCTGTTAAGGCATGACGAACTGGTCAAAAGCCTCGCCGGGCGCATGCTCTATTTCGAGGCCGATGACGGCCGCATCTGCCTGGTCTACGACTATCTCGGCCTGGCGCTGGTCGGCTCGACCGACATCAAGGCCGACAATCCGGACGCGGTCCGCTGCGAACCCGAAGAAGTCGACTATCTGCTCGACAGCGTGCGAACGCTGCTGCCGGGCATGGCGTTCGAGCGCGACCAGATCGTCTACGCCTATAGCGGCATCCGGCCGCTGCCGACGTCTGAAGCAGCGACGCCCGGACTGATCAGCCGCGATCATTCGGCGCCCGTTGCCGAGCCGGACGGCAACAGGCCCTTTGCAGTCATTTCGCTGGTCGGCGGCAAATGGACGACGTTCCGCGGCTTTGCCGAGGAAGTCACTGATACCGTACTCAAGCGCTTGCAGCGCAGCCGCAAGGTGACGACGCGAGCCATGCCGATCGGCGGCGGGAGGGATTTCCCGGCCAACGCCCCGGCCCGCGCGGACTGGCTGGCCGAGGCACAGCAGGCAACAGGCGCCGGGGAAGGGCGCCTTGATCAATTGCTGTCGCGCTACGGGACCAGAGCCGTTGAGATCGCCAGGCATGGGTCGGATGATGAGGGTCGTCTGCCGGACTCGGACGGCTACGGCAAGGCGGAAATCGACTACATCGTGCGCAACGAATTCGTCGAACATCTGGCCGATGTCGTTATGCGCCGCAGCACGTTGGCGATAGGCGGCTCGTTGACGAGCCGCGACCTGCAGGAGATTGCCGCGATCGCCGGGCGGGCGTTGGGGTGGAGCACCGAGCGCCTCGCGCGGGAGGTCGAAGCCGCTGTTGTCGAACTCGAGGGCAGGAACCTGATGCGGCTGGACTGATCGCTCCATCGCCGACACCTTAGCTTTTCCTGAGGCAATCCGATCGATTTGCCCTTGTTGCGCCGTGTGCATCAACCTTCCCATTTTGCACCCGGATTGGGATTTTGCCGGCGCCCTACGGGTTCATGCCGTCACCTGGATGAGGGAACACAAATTGACGTTAAATTAACACTGCCGTATGGTCGGATTATATGCTTAGCTTCTAATAGGCCCGCGTTGGCTGCCGAACATCGGCTGAGGCAACCATCTGCGGAGGGATTGACAGCGATGCAAAGGTATGAAAATTTTTGCACACAAAGATAATATTATCACCTGGGGAGGGGATGGCTTGAATTCCGGCGGAAGCGCAAACCGCGACCATGAGTCCAGCCTCGCCACGCGCGCGGCCTGGCTGCACTATGCCGGTGGTCTGACCCAGGCCCAGGTGGCCAAGCGGCTTGGCCTGACCAGCCTCAAGGCGCATAGGCTGATCACCAAGGCCAACCAGGAAGGTCTGGTCAGGGTCTTCATCGACGGCGACGTCGCCGAATGCGTCGACCTGGAACAGCGCCTGATCGCCGCCTATGGGCTCCACTATTGCGAGGTGGTTCCCGATCTCGATCAGGACGAACTGCCGCTGAAGGGGCTGGGCATTGCAGGCGCCCAGTTCCTGAAGCGCGAAATCGATCGCGGCGAAGACATGCTGATCGGCGTCGGCCATGGCCGCACGCTTGCCGCCAGCGTCGAATATCTGACGCGCGCAACTGCTGCTCACATCCGTTTCGTCTCGCTGCTTGGCGGCGTGACGCGCAAATTCGCCGCCAACCCGCACGACGTCATGCATCGCCTGGCAGAGCGGACAGGCGCGCAGGCCTTTGTCATGCCGGTGCCTTTTGTCGCCAATACCGCCGAGGACCGTGAAGTGCTGCTTGGCCAACGCGGCATCAGCGATGTGTTCGCTCTCGCCAGCCGGTCCGACCTGATGTTCGTCGGAATAGGCACGGCCGAGCGGGAGGCGTCGCTGGTCGCCACCGGCATGATCGAGCCTTCCGAAATCGATGAGGTCAAGCGGGACGGCGGCGTCGGTGAATTGCTGGCGCATTTCTTCGACGACAAGGGGCGTCCGGTCGAAACGGCGCTGTCGGAAAGAATACTGGCGCTTCCGCGCGATCAGTTGAAGGGCCGCAGGATCGTTGCCGTCGCCGGCGGCAAGGTGAAGGTGCGCGCCATCAAGGCGGTACTCGAAAGCCGTTATCTCAGCGGCCTGATCACCGACGAATGCACGGCCCGCGCGCTGGTCGAGCTCGACGATGCAGCCGGGACCGCGAAGCGCTACGTGAACGGAGGAACTTCGAATGCGTGACAACGGACAATCCGCACCGCTGGTGGTTGCATCATGAGCGCGAAGGCCACCGCCCGGCAAGCTTCGCCCGGCCTGCGCCGGGTGCTTGCCGGCGCTGCGGTTGTGGTTCTGCTCGGCGCCATGGCGCTCGACACCAAGGTGATCAAGATCGGCTCTGCCGGCGATGTTCGCAACGCGGTGTTTTCGGCCGCCGACTACGGCAAGTCTGAATTTCCCAAGGTGCAGGCCGATGTCGAAGCGCGTGCCGCCGACGCCGCGACGGTGGCGGCGGCGATCGCCAAGGACAGGGCGACGGCCGAAAAGGAATATGGCGTGCCGGCGGGAGTCGGACCGGTCATCTCGGTCAAGTTCACCGGCGTCGTCGGCGAGGGAAAATCGGGCATCTACAAGGTCGCCGTCGACGGTTTGCCGGACACGTTGACCGTCCGCGTACAGACTGGGCCGGCGATCAACGGAACCGAGCTTCGCGACGCCACCGGCAAGATCACCTTTGGTCAGTTCACCAACCAGATCGAGTATCAGGACGCCGGCTCGGCGCTGAACAACGAGATGAAGAAGGAGGTGCTGGCGAAAGTCGATACCAGTGCCTTGACCGGCAAGACAATAGCGGTGGTCGGCGTCTTCAAGCTGGTCAATCCGAAGAGCTGGCTGGTCACACCGGTGAGGCTGGACGTCAAATGACAATGGCTGCCGGCACAGAACCCGCGACTGGCGATGCCGTGCTTTCGGCGCGCAATGTCGTCATGTCGTATGGCGGCGTCCACGCGCTCAAGGGCGTCAACTTCGACATCCATCGCGGCAAGGTCACCACCCTGTTCGGAGAGAATGGCGCCGGCAAATCGACGCTGATGAAGATCCTGTCCGGCGTGGTGACGCCGACATCCGGCGACATCGTGCTCGACGGCAATCTCGTCAGCTTTGCCTCGTCTTCGGACGCGCGCGATCGCGGCATTTCGATCATCCACCAGGAGCTCAGCCTGGCGCCGAATCTGAGCGTTCGCGACAACATCTTCATGGGCCGCGAACTGCGCACCAGAACCGGCCTCGACTTCGCCGAGGAGGCGCGCCAGGCGCGGGCGCTGATGGCCGACCTCGAAGAAGACATCGATCCGATGACCCTGGTCGAGGACCTGCGCCTGGGGCAGCAACAGATCGTCGAGATCGCACGCGCGCTGTCGGTCGATTCCCGCATCCTGATCATGGACGAGCCGACCTCCGCACTCAGTGCGACCGAGGTGGAGGTGCTGTTCAAGGTGATCCGCGATCTGACCAGCCGCGGTGTCTCCATCGTCTACATCTCGCATCACCTCGAAGAGGCGCTGCAGATCACCGACTACGCCGTCGTGCTGCGTGACGGGGCGATCACGGCAACGGCCGAGGCCAAGGACATCGACCTCGAATGGATCGTCCGCAACATGGTGGGCGAGAATTTCGATCTCGGCTCGCCGCCGACCGGCCACGAGTTCGGCGCGGTGGCGCTGTCGATCGAGGATGTCAGCGTCACCGACGCTTCGGGTTCAGGCTACGTCGTCGATCATCTGTCGCTGGATGTCAAAGCGGGCGAGATCGTCTGCATCTATGGGCTGATGGGCGCGGGCCGCACGGAATTGCTGGAGGCCGTCGCCGGCCGTGTGCCCATGGCGGGCGGGCGGGCGCTGCTGGAGGGTGAGGACGTTTCGGGACTGACCATTGCCCAGCGCATCGCCCGAGGTCTGGTTCTGGTCCCCGAGGATCGCCAGCGCGATGGCCTGGTTCAGACCATGACCGTCGGCCGCAACCTGTCGCTTGCCAGCATCGAGGCATTCGCCAAGGGGCTCTTCCTCTCCCGGCAGAGGGAGCGCGCACTGATCGACGATTCGATCCGCAAGGTGACCATCAAGACCGCGGGCGGCAACGCCATGATCGGATCGCTGTCGGGCGGCAACCAGCAGAAGGTCGTCATAGGCAAGATGCTGACGACAGATCCCAAGGTCATCCTTCTCGACGAGCCGAGCCGCGGCATCGACGTCGGTGCGAAGGCCGAAGTCTTTCGCTTGCTCAGCGAGCGTGCCGCGCAAGGCCTGGCGGTCGTCTTCTCGACCTCGGAGGTCAATGAGTGCCTCAGCATCGCCCACCGCATCGTCGTCATGCGGCGCGGCAAGATTTCAGCCGAATTCGGCGCCAACGCCACCAAAGAGCAGATCATGGCCGCCTCCGGCGAAGCCGTGGTCGCCTGACCACAGAATTTCCGGAGCCCCGACCCATGAGCGATGTCAGCCAGGCCAGCAAACAGTCCAGCCCCAATGCGGGCGGAGAGGGCTTCGACGTGGCCAAGCTGCTGCTCGAAGGCCGGGCCTTCTTTGCCCTGATCGTCATCATTGTCGTCTTCTCGATCCTGTCGCCCTACTACCTCTCGGTGGCGAATTTCCTGACCATGGCTTCGCATGTCGCCATCTTCGGGATTCTCGCCATCGGCATGCTGCTCGTCATCCTCAATGGCGGCATCGACCTGTCGGTGGGGTCGACGCTCGGGCTTGCCGGCGTCGTCGCCGGTTTTCTGATGCAAGGCGTGACGCTGACCTGGCTCGGCGTCGTTCTCTATCCGCCGGTCTGGGTGGTCGCGGTGCTGGCCTGCATGCTGGGCGCCGCTGTCGGGCTGATCAACGGCGTGCTGATCGCGCGGTTCAAGGTTCCGGCCTTTGTCGCCACGCTCGGCGTCATGTACATGGCGCGCGGCCTGGCACTGCTGATGACCAGCGGCCTGACCTACAACAATCTCGGCGGCAAGCCGGAGTTGGGCAACACCGGTTTCGACGCGCTTGGCTTCAACCGTCTGTTCGGCGTGCCGACCGGCGTGGTGGTGCTGGCGGTCATCGCGCTGATCGGCAGCATCGTGTTGAACCGCACCCCGTTCGGGCGCTGGCTCTACGCCTCGGGCGGCAATGAGCGCGCCGCCGAACTGTCCGGCGTTCCGGTCAAGACTGTGCAGATTTCGGTCTATGTGCTTTCAGGCATCTGTGCCGCCATTGCCGGCCTGATCCTGTCCTCGCAGTTGACCTCGGCCGGACCGACCGCTGGCACCACTTACGAACTGACGGCCATCGCCGCCGTCGTCATCGGCGGCGCCGCACTCACCGGCGGGCGCGGCAACATTCGCGGCACCCTGCTCGGAGCCTTCGTCATCGGCTTCCTGTCCGACGGTCTGGTGATCATCGGCATCTCATCCTACTGGCAGACAGTGTTCACCGGCGCCGTCATCGTGCTCGCCGTGCTCCTCAATGCCGTTCAGTATCGCCGCCGTAGCAAGCTTCCAGCTTCGACGGGCGGCCAACCGACTTCTCAGAAACGGGGGAAGGCCGAACCGGCCAATCCTGCCCAAGGGAAGACTGCCAGCTGACTGGCAGCAAGACCGCGTAAAATCATTGGAGGAATGTACATGAAAATCGTGCTTAGAAGTTTGCTTGCCGCCGCGATGGTGGTCGGGTTTAGCGCAGCCGCATCGGCCGCGGGCCTGATCTCGATCATCGTCAACGATCCGGCCAACCCCTACTGGCTGACCGAAGGCAACGTTGCCAAGGCCGAAGCCGAAAAGCTTGGCTATACGGCCAATGTCGCCGCCCACAAGGGCGACACCAATACCGAAAGCAATCTGATCGACACCGCCATCACCAACAAGTCGGTGGCGATCATCCTCGACCCGGCCAATGCCGATGGTTCGGTCGGCGCGGTGAAGAAGGCGATTGCCGCCAACATCCCGGTTTTCCTCGTCAATGCCGAGATCAACCAGGAAGGTCTTGCCAAGGGACAGCTCGTCTCCAACAACGCCCAGGGTGCGGCTCTCGGCGCCCAGCAGTGGGTGCAGGCGGTCGGTGAAAAGGGCAAGTATGTCGAACTGCTCGGCGCCCCCTCGGACAACAACGCCGCCACGCGCTCGAACGGCTACGCGACTGTGCTGAGCCAGTATCCGGATCTCGAAAAGGCCGCTTCGCAGGTCGCCAACTGGGATCGTACCCAGGGACACGACAAGATGCAGAGCATGCTGCAGGCCAATCCCGACATCATCGCGGTGATCAGCGGCAACGACGAAATGGCGCTTGGCGCGGTTGCGGCGCTGAAGGAAGCCGGCAAGCTCGCCGGCATCAAGGTCGGCGGCTTTGACGGCTCCCCGGATGCGGTTGCGGCCATCAAGTCCGGCGAACTGCAGTACACCGTGCTTCAGCCGGTGGCCATCTTCTCGGCCAAGGCCGTGCAGCAGGCCGACTCGTTCATCAAGACGGGCGCTACCGGCGCCACCAGCGAGAAGCAGCTGTTCGATTGCCTGCTCATCACCAAGGACAATGTGGACAAGTACACCGCACCCTTCGTGCTGTCGGAATAAAAACCTGCTCAGGGGGTGTCCTTCGCGGACACTCCCTGGCTCTTCCATGGCTTCGAGACAACAAAGACTGCTCCTTGTGACTTGCCTTCATAACCATCCGGAACTTGCGGCATGAAAGACCTGCTGATCGGGATCGACGCGGGAACGTCCGTGATCAAATCGGTCGCTTTCGATCTGTCGGGGCGGCAGCTCGCCATGGCATCGGTGACCAACAGCTTCGTCACGCTGGAAGGCGGCGGCGCCGAACAGGACCTTAATCAGACCTGGCGCGACATGGTGCTGACCGTTCTCGATCTGGCGACGAAAATTCCAGACCTCGCGCGGCGAACCGCGGCCGTCGCGGTCACCGGGCAGGGCGACGGCACCTGGCTGATCGATGGCGACGGCATGCCGGTCGGGCGCGCGTGGCTCTGGCTCGATGCGCGCGCCGGACATCTGGTGGACGAGATGCGCGGCGATCCCCGGGATCGCACGCGGTTCGAGATCACCGGCACCGGGCTCAACGCCTGCCAGCAGGGCGCTCAGCTCAGCTGGCTGAAGAAAAACAGCCCGGAAATCCTGGAGCGCGCCGCCACTGCCTTTCACTGCAAGGACTGGCTCTATTTCAAGATGACCGGCGAGCGCGCCACCGATCCTTCGGAGGGAACATTCACCTTCGGCGATTTCCGCGCGCGCAGCTATTCCGACGAGGTGCTCGACATTCTGGATCTGACGTCGCACCGCCGCCTGCTGCCCCCCATGCTCGAAGGCACGACCGACCATCATCCGCTTTCTGCGTCGGCAGCAGGCGAGACCGGCCTGCTTGCGGGCACGCCGGTGGTGCTGGGCTACGTCGACATGGTCAGCACCGCGCTCGGCGCCGGCCTCTATGATCCAAGCGGCAATGTCGGCTGCACGGTCATCGGCTCGACCGGCATCCACACACGCCTAGCGCGCACTCCTGATGATGTCGTCCTCAACGACAATGCCTCCGGCTACACGATCGCCATGCCGGTTCCGGGCGCCTATGCGCAGCTGCAATCCAATATGGCGGCGACGCTCAACATCGACTGGCTGCTTGGCCTGGCGCGCGACGTGCTGACCGCCAGCGGCGCAAAACCTTCGCGCGACGAGCTGCTGAAAGCGCTCGATGTCTGGGTCGAAGGATCGGAGCCGGGATCGCTGGTCTATCAGCCCTATATCTCGCTCGCCGGCGAACGCGGACCGTTCGTTGACCCCGACGCACGCGCGGGCTTCATCGGCCTCTCGGTCAAGCACGGTTTTGGCGATCTGGCGCGCGCCGTTCTCGAGGGATTGGCCTTCGCGGCCCGCGATTGCTACCAGGCCATGGGCAGCATGCCCAGCGAGATCCGCCTGTCTGGCGGCGCGGCGCGCAGTCCGTCGCTGCGCCGTATTATCGCCGCGGCAACCCGCGCGCAGGTCAGAACCAGCAGCCGCCAAGAAGCAGGTGCCGCGGGTGCGGCGATGATGGCCGCGGTCGGGCTCGGCTTTTATCGCTCGATGGATGATTGCTGCGCCGAATGGGTGACGCCGCTTCTGGGCGAATGCGACGCCTATGACGAGGCGCTTTCGCAAACCTACGATGCGCTGTTTCCGTCTTTTGTCGCTGCGCGTCAGGCGCTGCATCCGGTGTGGAAATCGATGGCGCACCGCACAGGAGCTAAGTCTTGAGCGATACAACGGATATTGTCGATCTCTTCGTGATCGGCGGTGGCGTCAACGGCGCCGGCATAGCGCGCGATGCCGCGGGTCGCGGGCTGTCGGTCATCCTGTGCGAGAAGGACGATCTGGCGCAAGGCACCAGCTCGCGTTCCGGCAAGCTGGTGCATGGCGGCCTGCGCTATCTCGAATATTACGAGTTCCGGCTGGTGCGCGAAGCGCTGATCGAGCGCGAGGTGCTGCTTGAGGCGGCGCCGCACATCATCTGGCCAATGCGTTTCGTGCTGCCGCACAGCCCCGAGGACCGGCCGGCATGGCTGGTGCGGCTCGGGCTGTTTCTCTACGACCATCTTGGCGGCCGCAAGCGGCTGCCGGGAACGAGGACACTGAACCTGAGAACCGCGCCGGAAGGGGCGCCGATCAGGGACGAATTCAAGCGTGGCTTCGAATATTCCGACTGCTGGGTCGATGACGCCAGGCTGGTGCTGCTCAATGCGCTCGATGCCAGTCAGCGCGGCGCAAAAGTCTTCACTCGCACGGCCTGTATTGCTGCCAGGCGCGAAGGCGGCCTGTGGTCGATCGACATGCAGGACGGCCGCACCGGTGCTGTGACGAGGGTCCGCGCACGCGGGTTGGTCAACGCGGCCGGGCCATGGGTGAATGACATCGTCAGCCGCGTCGCCGGACAGAATTCCACCCGCAACGTTCGCCTGGTGAAGGGCAGCCATATCGTCGTGCCGAAATTCTGGGAGGGGCGGCAGGCCTATCTGATCCAGAACAACGACAAGCGGGTGATCTTCGTCAACCCGTATGAGAACGATCTGGCGCTGATCGGCACGACGGACATTCCCTACGAGGGCCGGCCCGAAGAAGTGGCGGCCGAGGCCAGCGAAATCGATTATCTGATCAAGGTGGTCAATCGCTATTTCAAGCGACAGCTGACCGCGAAAGACGTGGTTTACAGTTTCTCGGGCGTGCGTCCGCTCTATGACGACAATGCCGACAACCCGAGCGCGGTGACGCGCGACTACATCTTCGAACTCGACGCCCCGAACGGTGGCGCGCCGCTGCTTTCTGTGTTCGGCGGCAAGATCACCACCTTCCGCAAACTGTCCGAACATGCGCTGGAAAAGATCCAGCCCTTCTTTCCGACCATGAAGAAGGCCTGGACAGCCAAAATTCCCCTGCCGGGAGGCGACCTGCCCAACGCGGATTTCGAGCAGTTCCTGGGCGATCTGCACGCCGAGTTTTCGTGGCTTAGCCCGTCGCTGGTGAAGCACTATGCCCGCAGCTACGGCACGCGCACGCGCGCCTTGCTGAAAGGCGTAAAAGGCGAAGCCGATCTCGGACGTCGTTTCGGCCCGGATTTCTATGAGCTCGAAGCTGTCTTCCTGTTCGAGACCGAATGGGCGATGACCGCCGCCGACGTTCTCGAACGCCGGACCAAACACGGGCTGCATATCAATGCGGCCGAGCGGAAAACATTCCAAGACTGGTGCACAAAGACAATGGCGGCGGTGAACTGATGGCCTTCACGCTTTCGCTGAACACCAACCCGCTGGTCAATCGCTTCGCCGATCCCGACGATCTGATCGACGCCATTGCCTATGGCATCGGCATCCGCGACGTGCAGCTGACGCATGAATTCGTCAATCCGGGCTGGCCGGCGGCAACGATCGCCAAGTTCGTTCGCCTGTTCAACAGCGCCCTGGCGCGGACCGGCGTGCGGATCACTTCGGGTATGACCGGTCCCTATGGCCGGCTCAATCATTTCGGCCATCCGGACGCGGATGTGCGCCGCTATTATGTCGATTGGTTCAAGACCTTCGCCGACATCTCCGCCGAACTCGGCGCGTCGGGCATGGGCACGCAGTTCGCCATATTCACCTACAAGGATTTTGACGATCCGCAGCGGCGCGCGGCGCTTCTCGACATCGCGCTCGAATGCTGGCGCGAAGTGGCCGAGCACGCCAAGGCGGCGGGCCTGACCTACCTTTTCTGGGAACCGATGTCGGTCGGCCGCGAGTTTGGCCACACGATCGAAAGCTGCGCCGAATTGCAAGGCGCCGTCGATGCGGCCAAGCTGCCGATCCCGATGCAGATGATGGTCGACATCGACCATGGCGACGTGACCTCGCCCAATCCTGACGACACTGATCCCTATGCCTGGGCGAAAGCGTTCCCGTTGCAATCGCCGATCATCCACATCAAGCAATCGTCGATGAACAAGGGCGGGCACTGGCCGTTCACCGCCGCCTACAACAAGGATGGCCGCATCATCCCGCAGAAGCTGCTCGACGCCGTGCGGGCGGGTGGCGGAACCGACAATGAAATCTGCCTTGAACTTTCCTTCCGGGAGAGGGAACCGGTCGATCATCAGGTTATTGCAATGATCCGTGAGTCGGTGGATTTCTGGGCGCCTTACATCGACAGCGGCCGCGAAAGTCTCAAGCCTCGCGCTTGAGGCAAACCGCCGGCCCGAAGGCGGCGCAGACCCGGAAACACGCATCATTCGAATTTCGGATCGAAGGAGAGAAGAATGGCCCCATATTGGGTCGGCACGAGCTGGAAGATGAACAAGACGCTGGCGGAGGCGCTGCAGTTCGCCGAGGCATTGGCGGCGTTCGTGCCGGGCTTCGATCCGGCGATACAGCCTTTCGTCATTCCCCCCTTCACCGCGGTGCGGCAGGTCAAGGCGGCGCTCGCCAACACCCGCGTCAAGGTCGGCGCCCAGAACATGCATTGGGCCGATGCCGGTGCCTGGACGGGCGAGATTTCGCCGGTGATGCTGAGGGATTGTGGGCTCGACCTGATCGAACTTGGCCATAGCGAGCGCCGTGAGCATTTTGGCGAGACGGACAAGATCGTGGGACTGAAAACCGCAGCGGCAGTCAAGCACGGCTTCGTACCCTTGATTTGTGTCGGCGAGACGCTGGCCGAGCGCGAGGGCGGCCGCGCCGACGAAATCCTGACCGCGCAGGTTTTGGGCGCGCTGCAGGGTCTCGCAAACAATGAGTTGTCGGCAGAGATACTCTTTGCCTATGAACCGGTGTGGGCGATCGGCGAGAAAGGCATTCCGGCCAGCGCCGACTATGCCGACAAGCAGCAGGCGCTGATCAAGCAGGTCGCAGCAACCCGGTTGCCGACCGCCCCGCTTGTGCTCTACGGCGGCAGCGTCAATCCCGGCAACGCGGCCGAACTGATCGGCCAGCCGCATATCGATGGGCTGTTCATCGGCCGCTCGGCATGGCAAGCGGAAGGCTATATCGACATTCTCAAAAAGGCGTCGGCCGCCATCGCGCGCTGACCACGAAAACGAAGGAGTTAATTGCCATGAAGATCGCACTCGGAGCCGACAGCGCCGGCAAGCCGCTGCTCGATGTCATCGCCAAGCATCTCGCCACCAAGCCAGAACTGCAGGTCGTCGATCTCAGCCAGGCCGGATTCTACGCCGATATTGCCGCTGCGGTCGGCCACGAAATTGTCGACGGCAATTACGACCGCGCCATCCTGTTTTGCGGCACCGGCATCGGCGTCAGCATCTCGGCCAACAAGGTGCCCGGAATCCGTGCCGCGCTAACCCACGACACCTATTCGGCGGAACGCGCTGCGAAATCCAACAATGCCCAGATCATCACCATGGGTGCGCGCGTCATCGGCCCCGAACTGGCCAAATCGATCGCCGACGCCTGGCTGGCCTCGGAGTTCGATCCGAACGGTCCCTCTGCCGCCAACGTGCAGGCTGTCGACAAGCTCGACGCGAAGCGCTGAGGATCCGCTCCCGACCTAGCCGGTCAAGGCGATCCGCATCGCCTCGATGACGGTTACGGCGGACGCCGCGCCTGGATCCATATGGCCAAGCGAGCGTTCGCCGAGGCGGGAGGCCCGGCCCTTGGTGGCGATCATCGCCTTGGTCGCCTCCGCGCCGGCCTTTGCCGCCTCGGCTGCAGCCGCGAGGCTGCCGGCCAGCCCCTTGCCGGCGGCCAGTGCCTCGCCCGCAGCCGTCGCGGCCGGCGCCCACGCATCGATCATCGTCTTTTCGCCAGGCTCGGCCTTGCCGCGATCCTGAATGCCTCTGGCCATCGCTTGGAACATAGCGACCGCGTCGGCGTCGTCGAGCGTCGCCTTGCCCTTGACGGCGGCCGCGCCGCGCATGAATGCCGTGGCATAGAGCGGGCCCGAGGAGGCGCCGACGGCGTTGAGGAACGACTTCGCCGCCGTGTTCAGCAAGATGGTCGGATCGGTGGTGCCGGTATCCAATGCGGCCACCGCATCGCGTGCCGCGGAAAATCCAAGCTCCATCGCAATGCCGTGGTCGGCATCGCCGATCACCCCGTCAAGCGCGCACAACCGATCCCGGTCGGCTGACATAGCGTCGGCGATGGCCGCGAACATCGCGGCAAGGCGGGTGGTGTCGATTGTCGTCATCTGTTGTTCCTTGCCGTCCCCAGTTTACCCGGCGCGAAACATGGCGCAGTCGCAAGGGTGGTCGAGCATCGTTTGCAACTCGTCGTCGAGGTGGTGCAGCGTGATCGAAGCGCCGGCCATTTCGAGCGAGGTGCAGTAATTGCCGACCCAGCTTGCGTGAATGGATACACCGATATCGTCAAGCCGCTGCTTCACGCGCCGGTTCATGATGTAGAGTTCCATCAGCGGTGTCGAACCCAGCGAATTGACCAGCACGGCGACCTTCTCGCCGCGTGCCGGCGGCATCCCGGCGAGAATCCTGTCCAGCATTTCGTCGGTGATCTCGTCGGCCGTTTTGAGTTTTCCGCGTGCGATGCCGGGTTCGCCATGGATGCCCATGCCGATCTCCATCTCGTCGGGTCCGATCTCGAAATTCGGCCGGCGGGTTTGCGGCAACGAACAGGGCGCCAATGCCACGCCCATGGTGAATGTGTGGTCGTTGGCCTTCCCGGCAATGCGTTCGCATTCGTCGAAGGACAGCATCCGGTCGCAGGCAGCGCCTGCCGCCTTGAAGATGAAGAAGTTGCCGGCGACACCGCGCCTCTTGTGCCTGTCGCCAACGGGCGCGGAAGCGACGTCGTCGGTGCTCAGAACCGTGCGCACCTCGATGTCGTCCATCGCGGCCATCTCGGCCGCCATGTCGAAATTCATGACGTCGCCGGCATAGTTGCCGTACATGAACAGCACACCGGCGCCGCCGCTCGCCGCCTTGGCGCATTCGAGGATCGGGTCGGGCGGCGGAGAGGCGAAGACATTGCCGATCGCCGCCGCGTCGGCCAGCCCCTTGCCGACGAAGCCGAGAAAACTCGGCTCGTGGCCCGAGCCGCCACCAATGACGAGGCCTACCTTGCCTTTGCGCGGTCCATCGCGGGCGATGATAGAGCGCGGGCTTCCGTCAACGGCTTTGAGATGGCGGGGATGCGCTGCCAGGATGCCTTCCAGCATCTCGTCGACGGCGCGATTGCCCTCATTGATGATCTTCTTGGTTTGCACCGGCATCCTCCCGATTTGGGTATTTTCATAGATGATACAGGGCGTATCAGGCTGCCTCGGGCGGGGGCAGGGGCGCGATGCCCACCAAACTGCCTTCGATCGGCTTCGTAGCTGTTTACCAGCCGTTCTGGCAGAAGCTAAGCGGACCGACGTGCACGGACAATGGCACTGTAGTGTACAAGATCGCACCACGGCTTAGAAAAGGCGGTGGCTCCCCGGGCCGGATTCGAACCAGCGACCAACCGGTTAACAGCCGGTTGCTCTACCACTGAGCTACCGGGGAATAGAGGCTCTCATGTGAGTGGCGCAGCCTATAGCAAACCCTTTTCGGCTTTGCAAAGAAGCATTTCGCATTTTTTAGCGCATTTTCACCCAATGGTTTCTGGCAATCGCCGGATGACACCACATATGAGCCGTCTTGGGCGCCGTCGGACCTTGGTCGGCGGAACCTGAAAGGCGATTGCAGCCTTTAGCGCATATGGCTTTATCGAAGGCAACCGGATCGACTTTCGACATGACTGCAGCAGACGAAAACCAGGCACCGGCGCGGAAAATCTCGGTGTTCGGGCGCGAGTTCACCATGCCGCGCTCGCGCGGGCTGAGGATCGCCATCGGTATCGTGCTGGTGTTTTTCGGCCTTCTCGGTTTCCTGCCGATTCTCGGCTTCTGGATGATTCCGCTCGGCCTTTTGGTGCTTTCCTACGAATTTGCCGCGGTGCGCCGCCTGCGGCGCCGGTTCGTCGTCTGGTGGGAACGGCGTCGCCGGCCAAATTGAAAGCGATGGCGCGCGGTCCCGGTTCAGTGGACGCTTCGCTTCCAGCCCCCCGCAGACCTTCCCCTCGAATATCTCCTTGAGAACGGCAGCCCCTGGTGTCAGCCGCGCGTTTACGGTGAAAGCCAGTTTGCACCCGCTGCGTAAAGCTGCGGGTTCGAGTTTCGCCGGTCGCGCAGCCATGCTTGAGGAGCGGCCAATATGCCGGTGCGCCAAGCGCTGAAATCGCTCGGGAACCACGTTGCGGCGGCTGATGAGGAAAGCGCGCCGGAATGCCGCGCGGACGCTTGACGACCTTTCGCTGCCACCATATTGAGTTCGCTCGCCGGGAGCGATGAGGCCTCGTGGCGGAGTGGTTACGCAGAGGACTGCAAATCCTTGCACCCCGGTTCGATTCCGGGCGAGGCCTCCAATCGCTTCAACTCCCGCATGCCGGGGGCTTGAGTTCCGGTCGAATGCGCCGCAGTGTCGGCGCGACAAGCGCATTTCAGCGCATTGGCTTTTGACGGATTGGTTGGGACATGAGCGCTGATTTCTCCGAACTTCGCGTCAAGATGGTCGACGGCCAGGTCCGCACCACCGATGTGACCGACGCAGCATTGCTCGATGCCATGCTTGCCGTGCCGCGCGAGGCCTTTGTCGGGGCCGGCCAACAGGCTCTCGCCTATATTGACGAGGATATCCGCATCTCCGACGGCGCCGATGGCAGCGGTGCGCGCTACCTCATGGAGCCGTCGCCACTGGCCAAGCTTTTGCAGTTGGCCGAGATCGACGTCGGCGATTCGGTGCTCGATGTCGGCTGCGGAACCGGTTATTCCGCGGCGCTGCTGTCCAGGCTGGCCAAATCCGTCGTGGCGCTGGAAAGCGATACCACACTGGCGGAAGCAGCCAAAGCGGCGCTTTCGGCGCAGGGCTGCGATAACGTCACCGTGGTCACCGGCCCACTGCCGCAAGGTCATGCCGCCAAGGCGCCCTACAATGTGATTCTCATCGGCGGCAGCGTCGAGAAAGTGCCTGCGGCGCTGCTTGACCAGCTTGCCGAAGGCGGCCGGCTGGTGGCTGTGGAAGGGCAGGGCAATGCGGGCGTAGCCCGGCTCTTTTTCAACGCAGGGGGGGTTGTAACAGGAAGACGGGCATTTAATGCGGCAATTAAGCCACTACCCGGATTTGAACGCATTCATGCCTTCGAGTTCTAAGTGATTTTGCCTTGCAGCAAAGACTCTGTCATGTTGGCTTACGATTGAACAATCGTTGCTGATTGGTTAACCGGGGTTTCGGGAGCTGTCAGCGGGGGAACGATAGATCGACGCGGCGCTGGCCGATCCCTAGGGATGGGCTGGCGTGGCGTGGTTCCCGTGCAAAACGAATGAGGGATATAAAGTGCCGTCCTTAGCCAAGAGTCTGTTTGTTACCGTCCTCATTTCCGCGACAGCGCTTTCGCCGATAGCCGCCTCGGCGGAAACCATTCTCGGCGCGCTTTCCAAGGCCTACCAGAACAATTCCTCGCTGAATTCGGCCCGTGCCGGCGTGCGCGTCACCGATGAGGGCGTGGCGATCGCCAAGTCGGGCTATCGCCCGGTGATCACTGGTTCGGCTGATATCGATTACACCTCCAGGCACCTAAACGGCAGGAACGCGAGCCTGGCATTGACCACCGGCAGCTTCGGCGTTCGGATTGACCAGACGCTGTTCGACGGCTTCCAGACCAAGAACAGGGTCGCGTCGGCCGCTGCACAGGTGAGGGCCTCGGTCGAGGGCCTGCGCAACACCGAAGAGAACACGCTGTTCAACGCGGCGAGCGCCTATATGGACGTGATTCGCGACCGCCAGGTGGCGGTGCTGACCGAACAGAATCTGCAGTTCCTGACCGAGCAGGCGCGCGCGGCACGCTCGCGCTTCGAGGTCGGCGAGGGCACGCGCACCGATGTGGCGCAGGCCGACGCGTCTCGTTCGGCCGCGGTGGCGCAATTGAGTGCTGCCCGTGCGCAGGCTCTGGCCAGTGCAGCAACCTATCATCAGATCGTCGGTGACGAGCCGGGCAAGCTCAAGGCCGCGTCGCCGTTGGCGAAGCTGTTGCCGAGGAGTCTCGAGGCGGCGATCGGCATTGCATCGAACGAGCATCCGGCCATCCTGGCCGCCCTACATTCCGTCGATGCAGCGGGATTTGATGTAAAGACGCAGGAAGGTGCGTTGCTGCCGCAGTTGACTGCTAGTGCCGGCCTTTCCCATGCCTATCAAAATACTGTACCTGGCGCGGGGAATTCGGACGGCGACTCCAATGCCGCCACCGTCGGCGCGACGCTGACCGTTCCGATCTATTCGGGCGGCCGTACCTCCGCACTCGTTCGTCAGTCGAAGGAATCGCTCAGCCAGGCTCGCATCGAGGTGGATGTCAGCCGTGACTCGGTGCGCCAGGCCGTGACCTCGGCATGGACGCAATACATCGCAGCGCGGGAAAGCGTCGACGCTAATCGGCAGGTGATCGCGGCCGCACAGTTGGCGCTCAACGGCGTCATCGAGGAGCGCAATGTCGGACAGCGCACCACGCTCGACGTGTTGAATGCCCAGAACGCCGTCATCTCGGCAAAGATCGACCTCGCCAGCTCCGAGCGCGATGTGGTCGTAGCCAGCTACGCCATCCTGTCGGCCATGGGCCGCCTGTCGGCCGATCGCCTGGCGTTGAATGTGGTGAAGTACAAGCCTGAAGAGCACTACAGAGCCGTAAAGGACAAATGGATCGGGCTGCGTACGCCGGACGGTCGTTGAGCCCACCTGGGCGGCTCAAGTCCCGCCAGGGTTGAAGCATTTCACGCCGCGCTTCCCATGGATGCGCGGCGTTTGTCTTTTGTAGCCTAAATTGTTGAAATCCGGCGTCTTCCGAGATTGGGGATTCTCGGATGGCGATCCGTCGGCTACGCTGTCGCCATGATTCGTATCCGGCTTTGCCGGACAGGAATCCAGGAACGGGTCACTACAGCGCCACGCGTCCGATGGATGCGCAAAGGACGCTGTAGAATTTTGATTTGCGCCTGATCCTCTTCGAAAATCGAAGATCGATTTTCGGGATCATGCGCGGGGGCGGCGGATGTGACGATGGCGACGGCAAGCAGCGCACAGCGCGAACCTTCCATGGAAGAAATACTGGCTTCCATCAGGAGGATCATCGAAGACAGCGACACCGGCCGCAAGCTGCCGGGCGACGCCGATGAGTTGCGCCAGGACCTTGTGCCGGCCGCCGGGCCTGTTTCGGATGTTGAGGCCTTCCGCAGCGAATTGCACAGCTCGACCGAAAGCAAGAAGCCGGTGACGCTGGCCGAGGTGCAGGCCCAACTGGCCGAGCCGGTGGTTGCGCGGCTGGAGCCGCGGTCCGAGCCGTCGCCAGTGAAGCCTGCCATTGCGGCAAATGCCACGACCGCCGCGCCACCCGCGCATGCTCCGATGACATTGGCGGAAGTAAGCGCCAGGATAGCCAGTGAGCCAGCTCCCGCCGTCAGGGCAGAAGCTGCAGTGCGGGCAAAGGCGGAAACCACCGACTCGATCGTCACGGATTGGCGCCGCGAAATCGCGGCCGTTGGCAATCAGGCAAAACCGGCTGACACAGTACGGCGGCCCGAGATCAGGCAGCCGAAGATCAGGCAGCCGGAGACTGAAAATCGGCAGGCAGCAATCGCGGAGGTCGAGGCTTTCGAGGACGATCTCGCTGCCGAGCCGGCTTTCGAGCCTCGTCCTTCGCGCAGCGAGCACGCGCGCCCGGCCGATACAACCCCGGCCCGTCCGGCGATCGTTTCGGAACATACGGGACGGCAGGTCGCAGCCGCCTTCGGCGAGCTCTCCGACGCCTTCGCCAGCCGCAGCAAGAAGACCTTCGACGAGATGGCCGAGGAGATGCTGCGGCCGATGTTGCAGGACTGGCTGGACAACAATCTGCCGACGCTGGTCGAGCGCCTGGTACGCGAAGAAATCGAGCGCGTCGCGCGCGGCGCGCAATAGACATCACCATAGCCCGTTCCGGATTAAGGCGCCGCCTTCGGGCGACGCTTTCGCTGCAGGTCAGCTTCCGGCCGATGTCGCGAACACGATCAGCTTACCGTCGGGATCGCTGACGATGAAGGTGCAGGCATGGCCTTCCCGTTGAAATGACCAGGGCCCCGCCTATTTGCGTTGAAGGACTGAGGCCGCCCTCGCGGTTGACTTGGCCAAAACCTTCCGATTTACACCGGGTCAGCAAAACTCCCGACCGCGCGGACCATTTTCCCATGCTTGAAAAGACCTACGACGCCAAGACCGTCGAGCCCAGGATCGCCAAAATCTGGGAAGAGGCGGACGCATTTCGCGCCGGCGCCGGCGCCGAGGAGGGGGCGGAGGCCTTCACCATCGTCATCCCGCCGCCCAACGTCACCGGCTCGCTGCATATGGGCCATGCACTCAACAACACGCTGCAGGACATACTCGTGCGCTTCGAGCGCATGCGCGGCAAAAACGTGCTGTGGCAGCCCGGCATGGATCATGCCGGCATCGCCACGCAGATGGTGGTCGAACGCCAGCTGATGGAAAAGCAGATACATCGCCGCGATCTCACCCGCGAACAGTTCATCGACAAGGTCTGGGAGTGGAAGGCCGAGTCCGGCGGCGCCATCTTCAACCAGCTGAAGCGGCTCGGCGCCTCGGCGGACTGGTCGCGCGAACGCTTCACCATGGATGAAGGCCTGTCCAAGGCCGTGCTCGAAGTTTTTGTCAGCCTCTACAAGGAAGGGCTGATCTACAAGGACAAGCGCCTTGTGAACTGGGACCCGAAGCTGTTGACGGCGATCTCCGACCTGGAGGTCGAGCCGCAGGAGGTCAATGGCAATCTCTGGCACTTCCGCTATCCGATCGAGGGCGAGATTTTCGATCCGGAAAATCCTGGGACATTCATCACCGTGGCGACGACACGGCCCGAGACGATGCTGGGCGATACGGCAGTCGCCGTGCACCCGGACGACGAGCGCTACTGGCATCTGGTCGGCAAGAATGTCGTGTTGCCGATCGTCGGCCGGAAAATTCCGGTTGTGGCTGACGAGTATTCCGACCCGGAAAAGGGTTCCGGCGCCGTCAAGATCACGCCGGCGCACGACTTCAACGATTTCGAGGTTGGCAAGCGCCACAAGCTGCCGGCGATCAACATCCTGACCATCGAGGCGGCAATAACGCTCAGGGATAACGAGGATTTTCTCGCCGGGCTCGACGTGACGCCGGAGCGCCAGGCCGTCTGGGACGAGCTCGACGGTCTCGACCGTTTCGTCGCGCGCAAGAAAATCGTCGAGCTGATGGAGGCCGGCGGCTTCCTCGACAAGATCGAGCCGCATCGCCACGCCGTGCCGCATGGCGACCGCGGCGGCGTGCCGATCGAGCCGTTTCTGACCGAGCAGTGGTATGCAAACGCCGCCGAGCTGGCCAAGCCGGCGATCGCATCGGTGCGCGAAGGCCGTACCAACTTCGTGCCGAAGAACTGGGAAAAGACCTATTTTGACTGGATGGAGAACATTCAGCCCTGGTGTATTTCACGCCAGCTGTGGTGGGGTCATCAGATCCCGGCCTGGTACGGGCCGGACGGCCGCGTCTTCGTCGAGAAATCAGAGGAAGAGGCGTTGGCTGCAGCGATTGAATATTATCTGGCGCTGGAAGGTCCATGGAAGGCCTGGGTCGAGGACAAACTCGAGAATTTCAAGCCGGGCGAGATCCTGAGCCGCGACGAGGACGTGCTCGACACCTGGTTCTCGTCTGCACTGTGGCCGTTCTCGACGCTCGGCTGGCCGGATCAAACGCCGGAGCTCAAGACCTATTACCAGACCGACGTGCTGGTGACCGGTTTCGACATCATCTTCTTCTGGGTCGCGCGAATGATGATGATGGGCCTGCATTTCATGCACGAGGAGCCGTTCCACACCATCTATGTGCACGCGCTGGTGCGCGACAAGAACGGGCAGAAGATGTCGAAGTCGAAAGGCAACGTCATCGATCCGCTCGACCTCATCGACGAGTTTGGCGCCGACGCACTGCGCTTCACGCTGACGGTGATGGCGGCGCAGGGGCGCGACGTGAAGCTCGATCCGGCGCGCATCGCCGGCTACCGCAATTTCGGCACCAAGCTGTGGAACGCGACACGCTTTGCCGAGATGAACGAGGTCGCGCGCAATGACGATTTCTGGCTGAACGACGCCAAGCTGCCGGTCAACCGCTGGATCCTGACCGAGCTGACCAGGGCGTCGCACGCGATGACCGAGGGCATCACCGGCTACCGCTTCAACGAAGCAGCGGGCGCTGCCTACCGCTTCGTCTGGAACCTGTTTTGCGACTGGTATCTGGAACTGCTGAAGCCGGTGTTCATGGGCGCCGACGAGGCGGCCAAAGCCGAAAGCCGCGCCTGCGTCGCCTTCGTGCTCGACGAGATCTACAAGCTGCTTCACCCCATGATGCCGTTCATGACGGAGGAGCTGTGGGCGCAGACGGCAGGTGGGGGCAGGCCGCGCGCAACGCTGCTGTGCCACGCCGCCTGGCCGTCGCCCGACTTCGAGGACGCCGATGCAGCCGCCGACATCAACTGGCTGGTCGATCTGGTCTCCGGTATTCGCTCCGTGCGCTCTGAAATGAACGTGCCGCCGGCGGCGATCGCGCCGCTGGTGGTGGTCGGCGCCAGCGCCGAGACTCACCAGAGGCTGGAACGCCATGCGTCCGCCATCAAGCGGCTGGCGCGGGTCGGCGACATCTCGCTGCAGGACGCCGCACCCAAGGGCTCGGCCCAGATCGTGCTCAACGAGGCGACGATCTGCCTGCCGCTCGGCAGCCTGATCGATCTGTCCGCCGAGGCGGCGCGGCTGCAGAAGGAACTGGCCAAGGTGACCGAGGAAATCGCGCGGTTGCACAAGAAGCTGTCGAACGAACGGTTCGTCGCCAGCGCGCCGGAAGAGATCGTCGCGGCCGAGCGCGAAAAACTCGACGAATACCGCGATCAGCAGGAGAAGCTTTCGGTGGCGCTGACCAGGGTGCGCGACGCCGGTTGACGGCCGGATTCGCGAGACGCTTGCAGCGCTTCGCGAAGGTTCTTTTGCTCGAAAAATAGGCGTTCCGTAACGTTAATATTGACGTAAACGGAAAGTTTCGACCTCATTGTTGCCATAATGTAACAATGGGGCAGAATGCCGGCAAAATAGCTGGTTTTGGGTGCTGTTTTCAGCGGTTTTACCTGATTTGTTCCCCAGTCTGCCGCCCAAATGGTCATTTTCGAACCTACCGGCCAGGCCGCCACTGTGTTCGAAATGCGGTCCGCTAGAGTGTACATGTACGCTATTCGAATTCATTGTTGCGCCGTTAACCCGAATTGGTTCTAGCTTGACGCACTAGTATTTCGGGGAGGACATCCATGAGCAATTTGCGTTTGAAAGCACTGCTGGGGGCAGGGTGTTTTTCGCTGGGTCTGATCGGTTCCGTGCATGCCGGCGGCCTGGAGCGCGGCGGCTATGACATCGATCTGCTGTTCGATCCCGCGCAGGTCACGGGCGAGGTTACCGGCACCTATGTGATGCCGCAGCGCGACCTCAAGAATGTGGTGGACGCGAATCCGGCTGACGGCCCCCTTAACGCGTTGGGCCTTTCCAACAGCGCCCGCGATACCGCAAGTTATTGGGTGCCGAGCGTGGGCATCAAGGCTGGTATGGGCCCGGTCGATTGTCTTGTCGACTATGGCCAACCGATCGGTGCGTACAGCAATCCCGGCGTTAACTGGGCCGGCGCGAACGGCAATATCGTAACCAAGGTCAAGAGCGAGGCCGTGGGCGGAACCTGCTCGTACAAAATGGACGTCGGCAAAGGCCAGTTTCGTTTCATCGGCGGCGTGTTCCATGAGGACGTCTCGGGCTTCAAGGAACAGCTGGTCGCTCCGCTTCCCGTATTTTTGGGTACAGGCATCGGGCGCCTTGATCTCAAGGGAGACGGCTGGGGATGGCGCGTCGGTGCCGCCTATGAAATTCCTGATATCGCGCTGCGCGCCAGCCTGGTCTACAATTCAGCCGTCAAGCTCGACAACCTCTCGGGGACCCTTGATCTGACCCAGGTTCCCGGATTCCTCGACCCAACTAATCCGATTTTGGGTCGCATAACCGACGTAAGCGGTTCTTCGGAGGTGCCTGAGTCTTTGGAACTCAAGCTCCAGTCAGGTATTGCTCCTGGTTGGCTCGCGTTTGGATCCATAAAGTGGGTCAATTGGAGCGTGTTGCAGAGCATACCATTCTGCCCGACCGGCGCCCCGGGGGCTTGCACCACGACCGGCCCCACCCGCGCTACATCGCTTGATCTGCTCTACCGGGATGGCTGGACGGTCTCAGGCGGTATCGGTCACAAGTTCAACGATCAGTGGAGCGGCGCCGCCATTCTGACCTGGGATCGCGGAACCTCCACCGGTCTGAGCGCCCAGACGGACACCTGGACGGTTGGCGGTGGCGTGGCTTACACGCCGACCCAGAACATCGAGGTTCGTCTTGGTGGGGCGCTGGGCGTGCTTACCAGCGGGTCGATCCATCCAGTCGTAGGCGACGATGGCGTCACCTATGGTACGGACTACACCGCTGACTTCGGCAACGATCTTGTGTCGGCCATTTCAACTTCGTTGAAGGTGAAGTGGTAAGCCTTTCAAATTGAAAAGAAAAAGGCCGGTCATCCCCGGTCTTTTTCTTATGCGGGCACCGCGTCGAGCCTTGTCGGCGAGAGTTGGCGTTGCAGATACGCCGCACGGGCGTCGCCTCTCGCGATTGTGACGTTTTGGCAACAGTTTCTGAACAACCCCCGCGCTAGACTTCCGCCCGACCAAATTGCCCATTTCCCGCCATAAACCCGGCGCACCTCGAATTTGTCTCGGGACACGCGCCAAAAGGCTCGGCGATGAGGCAGGCCGCGCCGCCCGCGGCAAGGAAGAGAATGGACGCCAAAGTCATCTCCAAGGCCAAGCTGCCTAGCCGCCATGTGACCGTCGGTCCGGCGCGTGCGCCGCACCGTTCGTATCTCTATGCCATGGGGTTGTCGGCGGCCGAGATCGCGCAGCCGCTGGTCGGCGTTGCCTCCTGCTGGAACGAAGCGGCGCCTTGCAACATCTCGCTGATGCGCCAGGCGCAAGTGGTCAAGAAAGGCGTCGCGGCCGCCAACGGCACGCCGCGCGAATTCTGCACCATCACCGTCACCGACGGCATCGCCATGGGCCACCAGGGCATGAAGTCGTCGCTGGTGTCGCGCGATGTCATCGCCGATTCGGTCGAACTCACCATGCGCGGCCATTGCTACGATGCGCTGGTCGGCCTTGCCGGCTGCGACAAGTCGCTGCCCGGCATGATGATGGCCATGGTGCGGCTCAACGTGCCGTCGATCTTCATCTATGGCGGCTCGATCCTGCCGGGCTCTTATCGCGGCCGCCAGATCACCGTGCAGGACGTGTTCGAGGCGGTCGGCCAGCATTCGGTCGGCACGGTCAGTGATGCCGAACTGCTCGAGATCGAGCAGGCGGCGTGTCCGTCCGCCGGCTCCTGCGGGGCCCAGTTCACCGCCAACACCATGGCCACCGTCGCCGAGGCGATCGGCCTGGCGCTGCCCTATTCCTGCGGCGCGCCGGCGCCTTACGAGATGCGCGACCGCTTCAATTTCGCCTCCGGCGAAAAGATCATGGAGCTGATCGCCAAGAACATCCGGCCGCGCGACGTCGTCACGCTGAAGGCGCTGGAGAATGCGGCGACCGTGGTTTCGGCCACCGGCGGCTCGACCAATGCGGCTTTGCACCTGCCGGCGATCGCGCATGAGGCAGGCATCAAGTTCGACCTGTTCGACGTTGCCGCGATTTTCGAGAAGACGCCCTACATCGCCGACCTCAAGCCGGGCGGCAAATATGTCGCCAAGGACATGTTCGAGGCCGGCGGCATTCCGCTGTTGATGAAGACGCTGCTCGACCACGGCTATCTCCATGGCGACTGCATGACCGTGACTGGCCGTACTTTGGCCGAAAACATGGAGCATGTTGCCTGGAATGATAGCCAGGATGTGGTCCGTCCCGCCAACCGACCAATCACCCAAACCGGCGGTGTCGTGGGCTTGAAGGGCAACCTTGCCCCCGAAGGCGCGATCGTGAAGGTCGCGGGCATGACGGAGCTGAAATTCTCAGGTCCGGCACGGTGTTTCGATTCGGAAGAGGAATGTTTCGAGGCGGTCACGCACCGCAACTACCGGGAAGGCGAGGTTCTCGTCATCCGTTACGAAGGTCCGCGCGGCGGCCCGGGCATGCGCGAGATGCTGTCGACGACGGCGGCGCTCTACGGCCAGGGCATGGGCGGCAAGGTCGCTCTCATCACCGACGGTCGTTTCTCGGGCGCAACGCGCGGTTTCTGCATCGGCCATGTCGGGCCCGAAGCTGCCGTGGGCGGCCCGATCGGGCTCTTGAAAGACGGCGATGTGATTTCGATCGATGCAACCAAAGGCACGATCGAGGTCGATTTGTCCGAGGCCGAACTGGCAACGCGGGCGAAGGCCTGGAAGGCGCGCACGACCGACTATCAGTCGGGCGCGATCTGGAAATACGCACAGACGGTAGGGCCTGCCCGCGACGGCGCGGTCACCCATCCGGGCGGTGCCAAAGAAACACATTGCTATGCGGATATCTGAGTTGTTGAGGTCGTCTGTCCTTCCGGCACTGGTCGCTGTTGCGATCTTTGGCGCCGTGGGCCAGGCCATGGCCTTCGACGACAAGGTGTTCGACGACAAGACCGGCGTGAAGCCGCAATCGAGCCCGTGGGCCGTGTTCCAGTTCGGCTTCTCCGCTTACAAGAGCGGCCACAAGGAACAGGCGGTCGAGGCCTATAAATACGCCGCCGAAAACGGCCAGATCGGCGCCACCTGGAAGCTCGCCCGCATGTATGCCGAAGGCGACGGCGTGACGCGCGACGACTACGCGGCGTTCAAATTCTTCTCCGAGATCGTCGATCAGGATGTCGAGCCGGGTTCGCCGGAGGAAAGCTATGTCTCCGACGCGCTGGTGGCGCTGGGCGACTATCTCCGGACAGGCATCCCCGGCAGCCCGGTCGAGGAAAACGAGGTCGCGGCGCAGGAATATTACATGCGTGCGGCCGCCAATTACCGCAACCCGAACGCCCAGTTCGAGATGGGCCAGATGTTCCTGAAGGGCGAGGGCGGCGTCAAGGCCAGCGTCAAGCAGGCCGGCCGCTGGTTCCAGCTCGCCGCCGAAAAAGGCCATGCCGGCGCCCAGGCGACGCTTGGCAATCTTCTGTTCCAGAGCGGCAAGATCGTGCGCGGGCTGGCCATGATGACCGCCGCGCTCGAACGCGCCTCGCCGAGCGACCAGCCGTGGATCCGCGGCATGCAGGAAGAGGCATTTGCCGCCGCCGGCGAAGCCGACCGCCGCACTGCGATTTCGCTTGCCGACGATATTCTCACCAAGGGCGGCGGCGACCAGTGAAATTGCCAATCTCCCCCCTTGAGGGGGAGATGCCCGGCAGGGCAGAGGGGGGCGCTGTCCCGCTGGCATTTCAGTTGACTAAAGTTTGCCCGGGTTGGACTGAGAGGGTGAGCTTGTTTGACCGAAAGGTCGCGTTTCTTCGCGCCCCCCTCTGGCTTGCCGGCCATCTCCCCCTCAAGGGGGGAGATTAGCTCACATCCATCAGTTCTCGGTGAGTTCCGCCGGCGCCGCTCTGTGTACCGGCATCGAGATCGGCGTGACGTGCAGATGCGGCTTCATCGTGCTGTCGGGGCAGCTGTCGCCGATCTCGGTCCATGAGGTGTTGTTGAGCACCAGGTCGCAGCGGGCCATATGGCTCTTGTCTGAAACCGTCAGGCAGGTGACCTGGCCGACCTGGTAGGACTTGCCATTGGCCAGGCACTGCTGATCGGCAAGTGCCGCTGCAGGAGAGGCCATGGCAAATGCCAGACCGATCGGGCAAAGGAGGAATCGTAGTGCCATGGAACCCCAGCCGCCATGCTGATCTCTGACTGAATGGCGCGATTGTGGCGACATCAGGGTTTCGGCTGATATCAGGCCGGCAGCAGCGCCAGATCGATCGCCACCGGCACATGGTCGGAAGGCTTTTCCCAGGCGCGCACGTGCTTTTCGATCGAGGCCGAGGAAAAGCGGTTGGCGGCTTCGGGCGACAACAGCAGATGGTCGATGCGGATGCCGTTGTTCTTCTGCCAGGCACCGGCCTGGTAATCCCAGAAGGTATAGACATCGGCCGCATCGGTGACGGCGCGGACTGCCTCGGTGAAGCCGAGATTCTTCAGCCGTCGGAAGGCCTGCCGGGTCTGCGGCTGGAACAGCGCATCGCCAAGCCAGTTCTCGGGGAAGCGCGCATCGACCGGCTCGGGGATGACATTGTAGTCGCCGGCCAGCACCAGCGCCTCCTCCAGAAGCAGCCGTTGCTCGGCCCAGCGATGCAGCCGTTCCATCCAGGCCAGCTTGTAGGGAAACTTCTTCTCGTCATCGACCGGGTTGCCGTTGGGCAGATAGAGCGAGGCGACGCGAAGCGCGCCCTGGTCGGTCGAGAACACGCCCTCGATGAAGCGCGCCTGCTCGTCGGTGTCGTCACCGGGCAGGCCCCTGATAACCTCGTCGAACGGAAGCTTCGACAACAGGGCGACGCCGTTAAAGCCCTTCTGGCCATGGGTTTCCACGTTGTAGCCAAGCGCCTCGATCTCGGCGCGCGGGAACTGCTCGTCGACCGACTTGATCTCCTGCAGGCAGACGATGTCGGGCTGGCTTTCGCTCAGCCAGTGGGTGAGGTTGCCGATGCGGGCGCGAATGCCGTTTATGTTCCAGGTGACGATTTTCATGGGCGGCCTCAGGGATGTTCGGGCGAAAGACGTTCGACAAGCCCGATCGTATTGCCTGCCGGGTCCTTTAGAAAGGCCATCCACTCGCTTTCCCCCGCCGTTCCGAACGTGCCTTCGGTGTCGTTGTGGACGAGCGCCGGCGGTGCGGTGAAGGGAACGCCGGACGCTTTCGCCTCGGCGTGGAAGGCTTCGAGCCCGGCTATATCGAGATAGACGGTGCCGGCCGGAACGCCATCGGTGAACAGCAACCTGATATCACCGGCCATGATGAAGGCGATGCCCGGCGGATCGTAGCGGGCGTGAACGTTGAGGCCGAGCACATCGCGCCAGAAGGCCAGCGTCACGTCGAGATCGCGCCCGGCCGACAGTGCGACCTGACGGACCGGGCCGACGCCGGACATCTGCCTAGATGGAGAAACTGGTGCCGCAGCCGCAGGAGGCGACTGCATTGGGGTTGCGGATCTGGAACGATTGGCCCATCAGATCGTCGACGAAGTCGATCACCGAGCCGCCCATATAGACCAGCGACAAATCGTCGATCAGCACGGTGGCGCCGTCCTTTTCGATGGCGACGTCGTCGTCGTTGCGCGTATCGACCAGGTCGAACTTGTAGGAAAAGCCGGAGCAGCCGCCGCCTTCGACGGAGACGCGCAGCGCCGTCTTGCCGGCCTCGCCAGAGACGATTTTCGCGATCCGCCTGGCGGCGGACTCGGTCATCTCGACTTTCATGGCAGTCTTGGCATCAGCGCCCATGGGCGTCACCTTGCTTTCGGTTTCACATGATAGGTATGAAGCGGGAAGGGGCAAGTCAACTGCGGCGGCATCAGCCATGACAAATGAGCTTGGCGACATTGGGTTCGGCTATCGGCCGCGCGCGGCCTATGCCAGCGACCCAGCCAGGTCGCGCGGGCGGCTCTATGACGAGGTCGAGAGCCCGACTCGCACGCCATTCCAGCGCGACCGCGACCGTATCATTCATTCGACTGCCTTCCGCCGCCTGAAGCACAAGACGCAGGTGTTCGTCGCCCATGAAGGCGACCACTATCGCACCCGGCTGACGCATTCGATCGAGGTGGCGCAGATTGCGCGGGCTCTGGCGCGAGCGCTGCGCGGCGACGAGGATCTGGCCGAGGCGGTCGCCTTGGTGCACGATTTCGGTCACACGCCGTTCGGCCATACCGGCGAGGACGCGCTGAACGAGCGGATGGCCCAATGGGGCGGCTTCGACCACAATGCGCAGTCGCTGCGCGTGGTGACGCGGCTGGAGCGGCGCTATGCCGAGTTCGACGGGCTAAACCTGACCTGGGAAACGCTGGAAGGGCTGGTCAAGCACAATGGGCCGCTGACAGATGCCAAGGGAAAAGGGCTCAAAGGCCCGGTGCCGCAGGCGATCCGCGACTATTCCGAGCTGCACGACCTCGAACTCGACCATTTCGCCGGCATCGAGGCGCAATGTGCTGCGATCGCCGACGATATCGCCTACAACACCCATGACATCGACGACGGCCTGCGCTCCGGCTTCCTGACCTTGGACATGCTGGAAACGGTGGCGCTGCCGGGATCGATCCTGGCAAGCGTGCGCGCGCGCTATCCGGGCCTGGACGATGTGCGCACCGGCCATGAGCTGATGCGCCGGCAGATCACGATGATGGTCGAGGATGTCATTGTTTCCACCACCGCCAATCTTGAGCGCATCAAGCCTGACAGCGCCGAAGCGGTGCGGGCGGCGGGCGAAACGATGGTGACCTTTTCCGCTGACGTGGCGGCGACCGAGAAGGAATTGAAGACCTTTCTCTACAAGCATCTCTACCGGCATGACGAGGTGATGCGCGTGCGCACTCAGGCCGAGCAGATCGTGCGCGACCTGTTCGATGTCTATTACGCCGATCCGCGCGCCATGCCGGACGGCTGGCGGGAGGGGCTCGACCGGGCGGAGGACCGCATCAAGGCGCGCAGCGTCGCCGATTTCCTCGCGGGGATGACGGATACCTACGCCTTGAAGGAACACCGCCGTCTGTTTGACCATACGCCCGATTTAAGCTAGGGCGGGCGCGATTTGCCGGCCAATGAGCCGGTTCCCCTGCACAGTCCGCCAGAGCAAGACCCATGAACATCTTCGCCGATTTCAGCGCGCGAATCACAAAAGCCGTCGAAGCGCTGGATTTGAAAGACAGTAATGGCGTTTCGCTCGACCTGTCGCGCATCGCCGTCGAGCCGCCGCGCGACGCCAGCCATGGCGATCTCGCCACCAATGCGGCGATGGTACTGGCCAAGCCGACAGGGCACAACCCGCGGGCGCTGGCCGAGCGGCTGGTGGAAGTGCTGCGCAGCGACGCCGATGTTGCCGAAGCCGCCGTCGCCGGTCCCGGCTTCGTCAATCTCCGGCTCAAGGACGCTTTCTGGCAGGCACATCTGACTGCGCTGCTCGGCGAGGGGCAAAACTACGGCCGCTCGACCATTGGTGGCGGCAAGAAGACCAATGTCGAATATGTCTCGGCCAATCCGACCGGGCCGATGCATGTCGGCCATTGCCGGGGCGCGGTTGTCGGCGACACGCTCGCCAATCTGATGGCCTTCGCCGGCTATGACGTCACCAAGGAATACATCATCAACGACGCCGGCGCGCAGATCGACGTGCTCGGGCGTTCGGCCTTCCTGCGCTACCGCGAAGCGCTGGGCGACGACATTGGCGAGATACCGGCCGGCCTCTATCCCGGCGATTACCTTGTGCCGGTCGGTCAGGCGCTGGCTGCCGAATTTGGCCGCAAGCTCTTGCAGATGCCCGACGATGAGTCGCTGGCAATCGTCAAGGACCGCACGATCGACGCCATGATGGTGATGATCCGCGAGGATCTGGCGTTGCTCAATGTGCATCACGACGTTTTCTTCTCCGAGCGCACGCTGCATGCCGACAATGCCAAAAAAATCCGCTCGGCGATCAACGATCTGACGCTGAAAGGCCATATCTACAAGGGCAAGCTACCGCCGCCCAAGGGCGAGAAGCCGGACGACTGGGAAGACCGCGAGCAGACGCTGTTTCGCTCGACGGCGGTCGGCGACGACATGGACCGGGCGCTGGTCAAGTCCGACGGCTCGTTCACCTATTTCGCCGCCGACGTCGCCTATCTCAAGGACAAGGTCGACCGCGGTTTCGTCGGCCTGATCTATGTGCTGGGCGCCGACCATGGCGGCTACGTCAAGCGGCTGGAAGCGCTGGCGCGGGCGATTGCAGGCGATGATCTGAAGCTGCAACTCACGGTGCTGCTGTGCAATCTGGTGAAGCTGTTTCGCGATGGCGAACCGGTTCGGATGTCGAAGCGGTCGGGCGACTTCGTGACCTTGCGCGAAGCGGTGGAGGAGGTGGGCCGCGATGCGATCCGCTTCATGATGCTCTACCGCAAGAGCGACGCGCCGCTCGACTTCGATTTCGCCAAGGTCACCGAACAGTCCAAGGACAATCCCGTGTTCTACGTGCAGTACGCTTCGGCGCGCTGTCATTCGGTGTTCCGGCAGGCGAGCGAGCAACTGGGCGAGGCCAATTTCGACCGCAACAGCCTGGCCGCGGCCTCGGCGTCGCTCACCGATGAGGGCGAGATCGGCCTGATCCGGAAGCTGGCTGAATATCCAAGGCTGATCGAATCCGCGGCCCTTGCGCTGGAGCCGCACCGGCTGGCATTCTACCTCTACGATCTGGCTTCCACCTTCCATGGACACTGGAATCGGGGCACCGAGAATGCCGACTTACGTTTTGTTAAGGTTAACGACCGACAATTGACTCATGCCAGACTAGGGCTGGTGCAGGCTGTTTCGGATGTTTTGACCTCCGGCCTGACGCTGATTGGGGCTGATGCGCCCACTGAGATGCGTTAGGTTTAACTAAAACACCTGTCACCATTTGCCCACATTGCGCTGGTAAGGGCCAACCCTACGCGACGTCCATGGCGTCCGAATGAGTGCGAGTTCGGGAACAATAATGGCAGACAGAACCCAGCTGAGAGTAGCCGACAACAACGACATCGCCGAAGATGATCCGTTCGCTGAACTGACCAGGATCATGGGTTTCGATCCGCGCCAGCCGGTCAAGCCGCAGGCGCCAGCCGTCGAGACGGCTGCAGACGAGGGCGATTTCGACATCGACCTCGAGAAGGAGTTGATGGGCGAATTCGGCGATGAAGTCGGTTCCATGGAGGCCAGCCAGCCAGCTCCCGAGGTTCACCAGCCTGCCGCTGAACCCTACGAACCTGCTGCCGAGATTCGCGAGCCGGCTTTCGAAACCACCGATGCCGCGATGGACGATGCGCTGGCTGCTTCGCTGGAATATGATTTCGTCTTCGACGATGCCGCCGATCTGGATTTCGGCGCTGCCCCGCAGGCTGCGGCTGCTCCCGTTGAACCCTCGTTTGCCGAACCTTCGTTTGCCGAGCCCGCATTCGACGAAGCTGCATTCGACGATGATTTCGACAATGCTGTCGCCAGCTCGCTGGAAAACGTATCGCCGCTCGAAGACGACCTGCCGATGGATGACGACCTTGCCGCTTCGCTCGAGCAGGGGTTGCTGCTCGATGACGATGCGACCGTCGCCCATGCCGCAGATGTCGCCCAGGTTGCTGCTGCGCCTGCCGACGATGTCGCGTTCGACGATGATTTCGACAATGCCGTCTCGATGTCGCTGGAAGACGAGCTGACGCTGGACGGTCCTGCGCCGGCGCAGGACCAGTATGCCGCGCCAGTAGCCGAGGCGCCGATCCATACCTTCGACGCCGTCGGCGCCGCCGACCACGCTGTTGCCGACGAGGATTTTGCGGTTCATTTCGATGACGCGATGGCCGATGTCGACATGGACTTTGCAGCTCAGGATTTTGCAGCCCAGGATTTTGCAGCCGAGCATTTCGAGCCTCAGGCTTTCGAGGCTCAGCCTGTTGAGGCCGAGGATCCGGAAGAGCGCGATCTGGATGTCAGCGATCTGCAGGTCAGCGCGCCGGTTGAGATGGATGCGCCGGAAGTGGACGAGACGCCGGCCTGGACCGTGGAGGCCAGCCCCTCTCATGAGACTGCGCACGAAGCATTCGACGATTTCGATCTGAGCATCGACGATGCGGTTGCCGATCACGAGCTGGCGGCCGAGATCGCACCCACTCCGGTTCAGCCAACTCCGGTCGCACCAGCCTATGTGGCGCCTACCAATATGGCGACCCCGGCCGCTCCGGTCGCTGACGAACGGACGTTGGAAGATGAACTCAACGCGTTGCTTGGCGCCATGACCACACCACGCCCGGCGCCAGTCGCCCCGATTCCGGTGGTCACCGAGCCCACCAGGGCTGCCGCCATCGAGCCCACCAGGACTTATGAGCCGGTTGCCCCGGTGCAGCGGTCCGTCGCAACGCCGGTCGCTCCGGTCGATAATCTCGACTGGGACCTGGACGAACACGCGCCGGCTCCTCAGGAGGCCCAGGCGGACGATGCCGATTTCGACGATCTGCTTGCCGGCGAACTTGAAGGCCATGTGCCCGCGATCGAGTTCGATGATCACGCCTTCGACGCGGCGCTGGCCAAGGGCATCGATCTCGGTCATGACGATACGGCAGCACCGGTCGCTGGCGATTGGCGCTCGACGCCGCCGGAGCCGGCGCGTTCGTGGAGCCGCGTGACTCCCACCCCGGCCCAGCCTTCCTTTGCAGCGCAGCCGCAACCTTCCTTTGCAGCGCAGCCGCAAGCTTCTTTTGCAGAAAAGCCGTCCATGCCGCCGGCGGCAGCGCCAAGCTATCGCGACCAGCCGGTTGCCGCTGCTGCCTATGTGGCGCCGACGCCATCGCGCCAGGCGCCGCCTCAGGCCTATGACGAGATGCCGGATGTCGAGACGGTCGATGTGCCGGAGCGTGTGGTGGCGATTGCCGACGACCTCGACATTCCAGAACTCAGCTTCGAGCAAGACGAGCCGGCCGCCTATGACGACATCGACGCCGAATTCGCCGGCATGCTCAACGAGATGAACGCGGTGGAAGTGGCGCCGCCCACTGCCGCACGCAGTGCCGGCTATGATGACGATTCCTACAGTTCCGGCTTCGGTTCGGGCCACGAGCTCGACCAGCGCGCCTATGCGGCGCGGCCAGCCGAAGTGCTTGCAGCCACGCAAGCTCACCACGCCGATGCCGCCGGCGGCTTCGACATGGACGATCTGCCCGGCAGCCAGCCGGTTTCGCAGGCCGACGATTTCGCGGTCGACGAACTCGACTACGATCCGGATCTGGACGAGGCAATGGCGGTGCCGGGCCTCGCCGAGCAGGAAGCCGCACGGCCGCGCAGGAGCGGCCTGCTGGTCGCGGGGGTCGTTGCTGCGGTTGCGATTGCCGGCGGCCTTGGCGCCTTCGCCTTGTCGTTCGGCGGCAAGGGCGGCAGCGATGCGCCGGTCATTGTCAAAGCCGACAACAGGCCGATCAAGGTCAAGCCCGAAAATCCGGGCGGCGCCGTGGTGCCGAACCAGGACAACAAGGTTTATGATGCGGTCGCCAAGGGCACCAAGCCGGCCGAGCCGGTTCAGGAGAAGCTGGTCACCAACACCGAAGAGCCGGTCGATGTGAAGGCGCAGGAGCCCGAAAGCCGCGTCGTCGATCTGTCGCCCGACGATACCGACGCTGCCCCAGGCCCCGACGCTGCCGGCAACCCCGAAGCTGCCGTCAACCCCGACGCGGCTGTCGCGCCGGCGCCAAAGTCCGAGGACCGCATCGCGCAGGTGCTGCAGGAAGCCGAGAAGAACCCCGATACGGTCGCCGTCGCCCCGCGCAAGGTGCGGACCATGGTGGTCAAGCCCGACGGCTCGTTGGTGGCCCGCGAGGACTCGACGCCGGCCGCGCCACAGGTTGCGGCGACTGAGCCGCTTGACCCGGCGCCGCAGCACGTCGCCCCTTCGGCCGATGCCGAGCAGACCGGCACCGTGGCGCCTGCCGATCAGGCAAATAGCGACCAGGCAAGTGCCGAGACCGCCAAGCCGGTCAAGCCGGTGAAGCCGGCGGCCACGCCGAAGGCTGAGACCCAGTCCGCCAACACGCCGCAGACGGTTGCCGTGGCGCCGCAGCGCCCGTCTGACCAGCCGGTCGACGTGGTCGGCGAGGTCAAGCCCGACCAGGTTGCCTCCATTCCGGCGACGGCTTCGACATCGGGCGGTTCGTGGTCGATGCAGATCGCTTCGCAGCCGACGGTCGAAAGCGCCCAGGCCAACTACGCCGACCTGCAGCGCCGCTATGGAAATGTGCTCGCCGGTCGCACCGCCAACATCGTCAAGGCGGAGATCGCCGGCAAGGGCACCTTCTACCGTGTCCGGGTGCCTGCGCAATCGCGCAACGATGCGATCAATCTGTGCACTAGCTACAAGGCTGCCGGCGGCAACTGCTTCGTGTCGCGGTAAGGCCGGATCCAATTATCAGAGCCGGTGCGTTCCCAAGGGTCGCGCCGGCTTTTTCATGTGGATGGGCGAGAGGTTGAGGCGCTTGCCGTCCGGGGAGATTCCCTTTGGCGGCGCGAAGCCCTAAACTGGCGGAATGACCGAATCAAAATCCATGATCCTCGGCTGTGCCGGGAAATCGCTGACCCGCGAAGAAATCCGTTTCTATCGCAATGAATGCCCGTGGGGCTTCATCCTGTTTGCGCGCAACATCGGCGAAACCGAGCAGATCCGCGATCTGGTCGCCGAAATGCGCGACTGTATCGGGCGCCCCGATGCGCTGGTGTTCATCGACCAGGAAGGTGGCCGGGTGCAGCGCCTGCGGCCGCCGCTGGCGCCGAACTATCCCGCCGGCGGCGCGCTCGGTGCATTGTGGCGCAAGGACCATGATGCCGGCACCCGCGCTGCCTGGCTGATGGCGCGGCTGCACGCCTTCGACCTGTTGCGCTACGGTATCTCTGCCGATTGCCTGCCTGTGCTGGACGTGCCGATCGAGGGCGCCAGCGACGTCATCGGCGCGCGCGCCTATGGCAAGGAGCCGCGCCCGGTCATCGAACTTGGCCGCGCGGCGGCGGAAGGGCTGATGTCGGGCGGCGTGCTGCCGGTCATGAAGCACATTCCGGGTCACGGGCGCGCCTTTGCCGACACGCATTTCGAACTGCCTGTGGTCGATGCCTCGCTGAGCGACCTGCAGCGGCATGATTTCGCCCCGTTCCGCGAGCTTAGCCATCTGCCGATGGCGATGACGGCGCATGTCGTCTACAGCGCCATCGATCCGAACAACCCAGCTACCACCTCAGGCAAGGTCATCGACGAGATCATCCGCCGCGAGATCGGCTTCGACGGGCTGTTGCTGAGCGACGACACCTCGATGAAGGCACTTTCTGGGGATTTCCCGACAAAGGCGGCCTCGATCCTTGCGGCGGGCTGCGATCTGGTCCTTCACTGCAATGGCGTTTTCGAGGAGATGGCAGGCATCGCATCGCGAACCACGGGACTTGAAGGGACGTCGCTGGAGCGCGCCAAGCGGACGCTGACCTATATAAGGGATCGCGACCGGGCCGACGAAACCGAGATACGCGCCGAATTTGCCACCTATTTCGATGCGGTGGCCTAGAGACGGATGATTTCAGGTCTGTTCGACCTGAAATCTGAATCCGTCTCTAAATTAGATAGAGAGAGCATGATGTCGTCCGAAAACCGCTTCACACTTTTCGGCATCATGCTCTAACCAGAGGTAAAGGAACAAGTGGCGGAAACATTGGACAGCAAGGCTGCGAAGGCCGCACCGATGGACCGTCTGTGGGCCGAGAACGACGATTCACGGGTCACCGGCGACCCGTCGCTTGTCGTCGACGTCGCCGGGTTCGAAGGTCCGCTCGACCTCTTGCTGCATCTCGCCCGCAACCAAAAGGTCGATCTGTCGCGGATTTCCATCTTGGCGCTGGTCGAGCAATATCTGACCTTCGTCGAGACGGCGAGGGCGCTGAGGCTTGAGCTTGCCGCCGACTACCTGGTGATGGCGGCGTGGCTGGCCTTCCTCAAGTCGAAGCTCCTCATCCCCAAGCAGCCCGGCGAGGAAGGCGAAAGCGGCGAGGAACTGGCCGCGGTGCTGCAGTTCCGGCTGAAGCGTCTGGAGGCCATGCGCGACGCCTCGGCAAGGCTGGTCAACCGCAACCGGCTCGGCCGCGACGTGTTTGCACGCGGGATGCCTGAAATGGTCATCGTCGAGAAGCGTAACGCCTATTCGGCCTCGCTCTACGATTTGCTCACCGCCTATGCGCAGCAGCGCCAGAAACAGGCGATCACCAATGTGACAATTGCCCGGCGTGGCGTGTGGTCGCTCAAGGATGCGCGCGATATCCTGACCCGGCTGATCGGCTCGCTGCGCGACTGGACGGCGCTGGACAGCTATCTGATCAATTACCTGACCAGCCCGGACGAACGGCGTACCGCGATTGCCAGCTCGTTTGCGGCGTCGCTGGAACTGGTGCGCGAAGGCAGCATCGAGATGCGGCAGGACCAGGTGTTCGCGCCGCTCTATCTGCGCGGCCGCGCGCAGCCAATCAAGGCAGTCGAGGTGGCATCATGAGCGAACGCGCCAACGCTTCGGTCATTCCGTTCAAGGTCGAAGAAGAGACCGAGGAGGGCATTGTCGCCCAGGATCCGACTGATACCCTGCTTCTGAATCCTGGCGAACGGCTGCATATGGCCGAAGCCATACGCATGGCCGAGGCGATCGTGTTCGCCAGCGCCGAGCCGGTCAGCGAAAAGCAGCTCGCAGCCAGATTGCCCGACGGCATCAGCATAGCCGCTGCCATGGCTGAGCTGCAGCAGATCTATGCGCGGCGCGGCGTCAATCTGGTCCGGGTCGGCGATGCCTGGGCGTTCCGTACCGCCGGCGATCTCGCCTTCCTGATGAGCCGCGACACGGTGCAGCAGCGCAAGCTGTCGCGCGCGGCGCTCGAAGTGCTGGCGATCATCGCCTACCACCAGCCGGTGACGCGCGCCGAGATCGAGGACATCAGAGGCGTCGAGACCTCGAAGGGCACGCTGGATACGCTGCTCGAAACGGAATGGGTGCGCATGCGCGGCCGCCGCCGCACGCCCGGCCGTCCCGTCACCTACGGCACGACAGACACTTTCCTCGACCATTTCGCACTGGAGGAGATCCGCGATCTTCCCGGGATGGACGAACTGAAGGGGGCAGGGCTGCTCTCCGGCCGCATGCCGTCGAATTTCGCCATCCCGTTGCCGCCGGCCGATCCGGACGCGCTGACCGAGGACGAGGATGCGTTGACCGACATCGATCTCGAGGAACTCGGCCTGCTGACGCCGCGCGTCACGGAAGATTGACCGCAAGCCGCTGTCAAAAAGCTGCATTGCTGCGGTAGATGCGCCGATTGGTAGCGGGCAGCTTTGCCGAAAATGCGTGACATAGACCGCGCCTTCATAAACTTTGTCGCTGTTGTGTTTGAATCCCAACGCGAAAACGCATAGATCATCGCCAGGGAAAACATTCGAGAGAGAGTTACAATGGGTTCATTTTCGATTTGGCACTGGATGATCGTGCTGGTGATCGTGCTGCTGGTGTTCGGCCGCGGCAAGATACCCGAGTTGATGGGCGACATGGCCAAGGGCATCAAGAGCTTCAAGAAGGGCATGGCCGACGACGATACCGCCGAAGACAAGCGCACCGTCGAGCACCGCCCGGACGAGACCGTTTCGGCAGTGAAGGAAAAGGCCAGCAAGAGCTGAGCCGAAGGTTGTTGCTTTTGTGCAAGTCGTTGTCCCAAAACCGCTTCGCACTTTTGGGCGACAAGCACTAGTCGGAACTGATTGCCATGTTTGAAGTCGGCTGGACCGAAATGCTGGTGATCGCGATCGTCATGATCGTGGTCGTCGGACCCAAGGATTTGCCCAATATGCTGCGCACCTTCGGCCGCACGACGGCGAAGCTGCGTGCCATGGCCTCCGACTTCCAGAAGCAGTTCAACGAGGCGTTGAAGGAAGCCGAGCTCGACGACGTCAAGAAGTCTGTCGATACGCTGCGCGGCCTCAATCCGGCGGCCGAGATTCGCAAGCAGCTCAATCCGTTCGAACAGGCGGCAGCCGAGGTTCGCTCCGGCGTCGATGCGGTGATGAAGCCGAAGCCCGCCGTCGACCCCTCAACGCCCGCGGCAGAAACACCACAGCCGGCCGAGCCGCTCAAGAACGGCGCGACGGTGATGCCGGGTGTCAACGGACCGGAGACAGCGCCGGCGGCGCCGATCCTTCCGGCGATGACCGACGAGGCGGTGGTGACACCGGCTGCAGCAACAGCAGCGCCACGAAACGCGCGCGCCAAGGGGGCTGCGATATCAAAGGCCCCGGCAACCAAAACAGCGGCAGCCAAGGCAGCACCGGCAAAGCCGGCGCCTGCGGCGAAGGTTGCGGCCAAGCCGTCAGCGGCGCCCGCCAAGGCTGCACCTGGAAAAGCCGCCACCAAGCCCGCTGCTGCACCGAAGGCAGTCGCAAAGGCTGAGCCGAAGCCTGCGCCGGCCACGAAGCCCGCGTCCAAGAAGACGGCGGGGGCCGCCAAGTGAGCATTACGGACAGCGAAAAGGACGAGATCGAGAAGTCGTCGGCTCCGCTGATGGAGCATCTGATCGAACTGCGCCGGCGGCTGATCTGGTCGATCGGCGGTTTCTTCGTCGCCTTCCTCGTCTGCTTCTTCTTTGCCAAGAAGCTGTTCAATCTTTTGGTCGTTCCGTTCAAGTGGGCCACGCAGTGGGCCGGGCTCGATCCGCACAAGGTCGAGCTGATCTATACGGCGCCGCAGGAATTCTTCTTCACCCAGGTCAAGCTCGCCATGTTCGGCGGCATGGTCATCGCCTTTCCGCTGATCGCCACGCAGATCTACAAATTCATCGCGCCAGGCCTCTACAAGAACGAACGCAACGCGTTCCTGCCGTTCCTTATCGCATCGCCGATCCTGTTCCTGATGGGAGCGTCGCTGGTCTATTTCTTCTTCACGCCGATGGTGATGTGGTTCTTCCTCGCCATGCAGCAGGCCGGCACCGACGACCAGGTGCAGATTTCGCTGCTGCCGAAAGTGTCGGAATATCTCAGCCTGATCATGACGCTGATCTTCTCCTTCGGCCTGGTGTTCCAGCTGCCGGTGGTGACCAGCCTGATGACGCGCGTCGGCATGCTGTCGTCGAAGGCGCTGGCCGAGAAGCGCAAATGGGCGATCGTCATCGCCTTCGTCGTCGCGGCGGTGCTGACGCCGCCTGATCCGATGAGCCAGATCGGTTTGGCCATCCCGACCATCCTGCTCTACGAGGTGTCGATCTGGGCGGCCCGGCTGATCGAGCGCGATCAGGTCAAGCAGAAGCTGGCGCGCGAGAAGCAGGAAGCCGCCGAAGCCGTGGCCGAAAAGGCGGCGGACGCGTCCTCAAAGCAGGCTCGTTCATAGGCTGTCGCGTTCGGGTATCCGCGTTAGCGGAAAAACGCGACAGCCGCTGACCCTCATCTTGCATCGATGAAGGATGCGGTTTACCCCCTCAGCCTTATTCTGAGGACGAACCAACCATGCTTGATATCAAATGGATTCGCGACAACCCGAAGGCCCTTGTCGAGGCGCTGGCCAAGCGCTCGTGGTCGGCTGACGAGGCGCAGTCCACGGTCGATGAGCTGATCAAGAAGGACGAAGCGCGGCGCGAGCACGTCACCGAGCTGCAGACCAAGCAGGAACGCCGCAACGCCGCCTCGAAGGAGATCGGCAACGCCATGCGTTCGGGCGACACGGCACTTGCCGAAAAGCTCAAGGCCGAAGTCGGCGATATCAAGACCTTCATCCAGAATGGCGAGGCGCGCGAGCGCGAGCTCGACAAGACGCTGAACGATGCGCTGGCGGTGCTGCCGAATGTGCCGCTCGACGACGTGCCGGTCGGCAAGGACGAGCACGACAATGTCGTCAAGCATATCGTCGGCGAGGTGCCGACTCGGCCGAACTGGGTGAAGGAGCATTTCGAGATCGGCGAAGCGCTCGGCATGATGGATTTCGAGCGGGCGGCAAAGCTGTCGGGATCACGCTTCACCGTGCTGAAGAGCGGGCTGGCGCGGATGGAGCGCGCCATCGGCCAGTTCATGCTCGATCTGCACACGACCGAGCATGGCTATGAAGAAGTCATCCCGCCACTGATGGTGCGCGACGAAGTGCTTTTCGGGACCAACCAGCTGCCGAAATTCGAGGACGACCTGTTCTTCGTGCAGCATGGCGATGGCCGGCTCGGGTTGATTCCAACCGCCGAGGTCCCGCTCACCAACCTGGTGCGCGAAGAAATCACGGCCCATGAAAAGCTGCCGCTGCGCTATACGGCGCTGACGCCGTGCTTCCGCTCGGAAGCGGGCTCCGCCGGCCGCGACACGCGCGGCATGTTGCGCCAGCACCAGTTCTACAAGGTCGAGCTGGTCTCGGTCACCGACCAGGAGTCTTCGCTCGCCGAGCACGAGCGGATGACGCAGTGCGCCGAAGAGGTGCTGAAGCGACTGGAGCTGCCGTTCCGCACCATGGTCCTGTGCACGGGCGACATGGGGTTTGGCGCGCGCAAGACCTACGACATCGAGGTCTGGCTGCCTGGACAGAACGCCTATCGCGAGATCTCGTCCTGTTCAGTGTGCGGCGACTTCCAGGCCAGGCGCATGGATGCCCGCTACAAGGACAGGGACGGCAACGGCAACCGCTTTGTGCACACGCTGAACGGTTCGGGCACCGCTGTCGGCCGTGCGCTGATTGCCGTCATCGAAAACTACCAGAATGAGGATGGCAGCGTAACCATTCCTGAAGTGCTGCGGCCTTATATGGGCGGTCTGGCGAAGATCGAATCGAAGTAATGCGCATCCTTCTGACCAATGATGACGGCATTCATGCCGAGGGCCTGGCGTCGCTCGAACGCATCGCCCGCACGCTGTCGGACGATGTCTGGGTCGTGGCGCCGGAGCAGGACCAGTCCGGCTACGCGCACTCGCTGTCGATCTCGGAGCCGCTCCGGCTGCGCAAGATCGGCGAGAAACACTACGCCGTGCGCGGCACGCCGACCGACTGCGTCATCATGGGCGTCAAGAAGATCCTGCCTGGCGCGCCGGACCTGATCCTGTCCGGTGTCAATTCCGGCGCCAACATCGCTGACGACGTCACCTATTCCGGCACCGTCGCCGGCGCCATGGAAGGCGCGCTGCTCGGCATCCGCTCGATCGCACTCAGCCAGGGTTATTCCTATGTCGGCGAGGACCGCGTCGTTCCCTATGAGACCACCGAGGCGCTGGCGCCGGCGTTGCTGAAAAAGCTCGTCGCCATGCCGCTGCCGGACGGCGTGCTGCTCAACGTCAACTTTCCCAACTGCCTCCCTGACGAGGTTGCCGGCACCGTCGTGACGTCGCAGGGCAAGCTGGTGCACAGCCTTTGGGTCGACGAGCGCCGCGACGGGCGCGGCCTGCCTTATTACTGGCTGCGCTTCGGCCGCGAGCCGGTCGAGGGCAAGCAGGGCACCGATCTCCATGCTCTGCGCAACCGGCTCGTGTCTGTGACGCCGCTGCAGCTCGACCTCACCGCGCATGAAATCCGTGACCAACTGACCAAAGCGCTGTCTGATTAAGGTTTTGGCATGAACAAGGTTTCTGCATGAACATGCCGCTCGACGATCGCGAGGGTTTTGCCGCTTTCCTGCTGCGCCTGCGCGGCCAAGGCGCGGTGCCGAAGGCGCTGATCGCAGCCTTCGAGGCGACGCCGCGGCGCGGCTTCCTCAACGGCCAGTTCCATTCGATCGCCTGGTCGGACGGGATGCTGCCGATCGAGTGCGGCGAGGCGATCGAGGGCGCCGACCTGCAGGCGGCGGTGATTGCGGCCCTGGCAATAGAGCCCGGCAACCGGGTGCTCGAGATCGGCACCGGCTCGGGCTACACGGCAGCGGTGATGTCGCGGCTCGCGGCTCGCATCGTCAGCGTCGACCGCTACAAGACGCTGGCCGAGCAGGCCAGGCAACGCTTCGAGGCGCTCGGCATCGGCAATGTCATCGTGCGCCAGGCCGATGGTTCCACCGGCCTTGCCAACGAAGCGCCGTTCGACCGCATCGTAGCCTGGGCGGCTTTCGACAGCCTGCCGCGCTTCCTGCTCGACCAATTGTCGAGCGGCGGCATCGTCATTGCCCCGATCGGGCCGGAGGAGGGCGAGCAGGTGCTGGCCAAGCTGACCAAGGTCGGCAGCCGCTTCGAGCGCGAGGATATCGGCACCGTGCGCCTGCAGCCGATCCTGCGCAGCGTCGCGGCGGTTATCTGAATTCTGCCTGTCACGCGCTTCGAAGGTAAGCCGAAGCCGATCGTTTCGTCATCCACGGGCGAAGCAAGGAGCGTAGCGACGCAGCGCAGACCCGAGGACCCATGCCGCGCCATCAAGGCGTTGCTACGGCGCAGAATTCTGCTCTGCTGCATTCTTCGGCCAATGTCACGGAATGGATCCCAGGGTCTCCGCGACGGCGCTTCGCGCCTGCTTCGCCCAGGGATGACGACGTTGGTGAAGGCGCCTTACAAAATGTTTTAAGAAAATTTGCGTCTGATTCTATGGGGTTAACCCGCCAGTAACATTAACGCGCTTTAATCATGACCAGTGTGTACCGGTTCTGTGCGGGTTAGTGCGATGCAATTCAGTGTTTTGAAGGCAAACGGGCGTACTCTGTCGCGGGGCTGCGCTGTCCTCATGCTAGCCGGAGTGGCGGCGGGGTGTAGCTCCCAAGTCTCGCGGTTCAATGGTGTCGACGACGTCTTCACCTCCTCGACCAACAATCAGCGCGCCATCATCGACAAGCAGAGCACTGCGCAGCCCTATCCGGGCGATGTGGCGGCCGAGCCGATCGCTGCGGCACCTGTCGATGGCAGCCATAACCAGTCGGTCAGCCGCTCCAGCCTGGAGCCAGTCACCGTCCAGCAGCTGCCGCCGCCGAGCGCGCCCAAAGCTGCTCCGATGCGCACCGCTTCCGCGCCGGCGCTTGCACCGGCACCGCATGTCGACAGAACGACTACCGGCACCGTCCAGCCGGCGAGGCCGTTCAAGAATGCCGGTGACTCCGATCCGAAACCACTTGCGGCTGGTACGCCGCATGCGACCGAGATCGTGGTCAGCGACGGCGAGACCATTTCCGGCATCGCTCATCGCTATCATGTGCCCGCCGACGTGATCATGAAGGTCAACGGCTTGAGCGCCACCAAGGGGCTGAAGACCGGTCAGAAACTGGTCATCCCGGCCTATGCCTATTCAAGCAAGGGGACAGAGCCGAAACTTGCCGACGGCAAGCCGGCAAACAGCCCCAAGGCGCCGGCGCCGGAGAAGGTCGCCGTACTGCCGCAGCAGCCGAAACTCAAGGACGGCAAGTCCGCCGCGCAGGTTGACGCTTCGGCAGCGAACAAGCCGAAGACCGACAAGCCGGCGCAGACTGCCTCGGCCGCGCCAAAAGCCGGCGCGGGCACCTACACGGTCCAGTCGGGCGACAGCCTGTCCTCCATCGCCAGGAAGACCGGCGTTGGCGTCGTGGCGCTGAAGCAGGCGAACGGCATGCAAGACGGCCTGCTCAAGATCGGCCAGACGCTGAAGGTTCCGGCAGGTGGCACCGCAACGGTCGCCAGCGCCAAGCCGGCCAAAGTTGATCCGGTGACGACTGCGACCACCCAACCGGCGGCAAAGCCGACGGAGACGCTCGCCACCTACACGCCGCCGAAGAAGGACGCCAAGGTTATCCAGCAGGCCGAGGACGACGACGCTGTTGCGCCCGATGCCACCGGCATCGGCAAGATGCGTTGGCCGGTGCGTGGCCGCGTCATCTCCAATTTTGGTGGCGGCAAGGATGGTGTCGACATCGCCGTGCCTGAGGGGACGCCGGTCAAGGCGGCCGAAAACGGCGTGGTCATCTATGCCGGCGACGGCCTCAAGGAATTCGGCAATACGGTTCTGGTGCGCCACGAAAACGGGCTGGTCACCGTATATGGCCACGCCAGGTCGATCGAAGTGCAGCGCGGCCAGAAGGTCAAGCGCGGCCAGGAAATCGCGCTGTCGGGCATGAGCGGGACCACCGACTCGCCGAAACTGCACTTCGAAGTGCGCAAGAACTCGGCCCCGGTCGACCCCTCTGGCTATCTCGAATAGAACAATAAACGTTTTGCAGGCCGTCTGACCTCCAGTCCGGCCCGCCGGCTCAGCCCGCTCCGCAAGGGGCGGGCTTTTTCAGTGACCTGACGCAAATCAATCAGTCGTTCAGCGGCTTGCCGAGCCGGCCGGCCAGATCCTGGGTGAACTGCCAGGCGACGCGGCCCGAGCGGCTGCCGCGTGTCGTTGCCCATTCCAGGGCGTCGGCGCGCAGCTGCTCCGGGTCGATAGTGAGCCCGTGATGGCTGGCATAGCTGTTGACCATGTCGAGATATTCGTCCTGCGAACATTTGTGGAAGCCGAGCCACAGGCCGAAACGGTCGGACAGCGAAACCTTTTCCTCGACCGCCTCGGACGGGTTGATGGCGGTCGAGCGCTCATTGTCGATCATGTCGCGCGGCAACAGGTGCCGGCGGTTCGACGTGGCGTAGAAGATGACATTGGCCGGGCGGCCCTCGACGCCGCCTTCAAGGGCTGCCTTCAGCGACTTGTAGGAGGTGTCGTCATGGTCGAAGGAGAGGTCGTCGCAAAACAGGATGAAGCGAAACGGCGCCGCCTTCAGCAGGCCCATCAGCCTGGGCAGCGTGTCGATATCCTCGCGATGGATCTCGATCAGCTTGAGCGGCAGGTCGGATTTGGCCTGGGCGTTGATCTGCGCATGCACGGCCTTGACCAGCGAGGATTTGCCCATGCCGCGCGCACCCCACAACAACACATTGTTGGCGGCATGGCCGGCGGCGAAGCGTTCCGTGTTTTCGACCAGAATGTCGCGCACGCGGTCGACGCCGCGGATCAGGCCGATGTCGACGCGGTTGACCTTGCGCACCGGCTCGAGATAGCCGGGGTCGGCCTGCCAGACGAAGCAATCGGCAACCGCAAGATCGGTTTGCGGCACCGGCGGCGGGGCGAGGCGGGTGACCGCCTCGATCAGGCGGTCGAGCTTTTGGTTCAGGGCCTCGATGGTGCTGTCGGTCATGTCTCGTCTTTTATGTTTCCGCACGAACGTGCGTAGGGGCCGAAATCGTCTTGATCCGGGCGAGATAGAAACTGGTTCCAAGCTTTTGTTTGGGCATGATCTTTTGCGAAAACCACGCCCGTATTCCGGGAGCATGCTCTAACACGGGTCAACCGGCCGGAAAAGCAGCTGAAAGCCCGGCCGCGCAGTTGCATTGGTAACTTTACCCACTATATTCCGGCGAAATTTGGCGAGGCCGCCCTACGGCCTTCTTCGTAACCAGGAGTTCTTGATGTTCGTCACACCGGCATACGCCCAAGCTACCGGAACTCCGCTTGGTCCGTTCGGGGATATCGGCATGATACTCCCGTTCGTTCTGATCTTCGTGATCATGTATTTCCTCATCATCCGGCCGCAGCGCGCCCAGTTGAAGAAGCGCCAGGAGATGATCTCGGCCGTGCGCCGTGGCGACACGGTCATCACCGGCGGCGGCTTCGTCGGCAAGGTGACCAAGGTGATCGACGACAATGAGCTTGAGATCGACCTTGGCGGCGGCACCAAGGTGACGGCGCTGCGCTCGACGATCGCCGATGTTCGGGTCAAGGGCGAGCCGGTGGCCAACCAGAACGCCAAGAAGTAAGCCAGTTTCCCAAGCGGAGCGATCCGCGGGCAGAGCTCTGACAAAAGACGGCGTATGGTCCATTTTTCGCGCCTGAAAATGATCCTGATCTGGCTTGCTATGGCCACAATGCTCGTCGACGCGCCCAGTCTTCACGCTGCCGGCGCGGACGTGCTGCTTCGATTGGACGCGACCGATGTGATCGATCGCCGGTTGGAGGCGACGCGTGACGAAATCAGGACGCTGCTGCGCGATGCAAGGATCGGCTATACTGGTCTTGCTAAGTCGGGTCGGGCCGTTCAGGTGCATATCACCGACGCCGCTCAGGTCGGCGCGGCCAAGATGGCATTGGAGGCGGTGACTGATCCTGTCCTTGGCAGCGCTGGTCCGGTCCAGGAAGTGATCCTGGATGATACCGGAGCAGCGTTGCTCAAGTTCACGGTAACAGACACAGGTATCAAGTATCGGATGTCGATCGCGCTTGCGCAGTCGATCGTGGTCATTAAGAATCGCATGCGTGATCTTGGTGTAGCCGACCCAGTAGTGCGGCCAGAGGGCGAAGACGGTATGCTGGTCCGGACCTCGGGCGTTGCGGATTTGCAAAGGCTGAGGAGAATTCTCACCCGAACCGGAATGCTGACTTTTCAGTGGGTTGATGAGTCGATGCCGGTCGCTGATGCGATCAATGGCCGGACGCCCGCTGGCTCGGTGGTGGTTTATTCGAAGGACGATCCACCGGTTCCCTATCTGGTTGAGAGCCGAACGATCGTTTCCAGTGACGACATTGTCAATGCTCAGGCGACTCCCAACTCCGTCACAAATGAGCCGGCGGTTTCGTTCACCTTCGATTCCAGGGCAACGGCACGCGTTGCGCAGGCGACCTCGCAGAATGTCGGCAAGCTATTTGCGATGATCCTCGACAACCAAGTGCTTTCGGTGCCAGTCGTCCGCGAGCCAATTCTTAACGGCCGCGGCCAGATATCGGGCAACCTTACAAAGGAGAACGCCGATGATCTGGCCTTGCTTTTGCGTTCCGGACCGATGCCTGCACAATTGAAAATAGTCGAGTAGCGCACGATAGCGCCCGGCGGTGATCAGAATTAGAATGGAACCGACAGAGGCGATTGACGCCGAAACCGCTGCCGGCGGCAGCGCCAAATTGACCTCAGCGCGCTCGACAATCGGCGAAGTGCGGGTTAAGGGCGAGCCGGTGGCAAATAAGAACGCCAAGAAATAACCGAATTGTCGGCGGAACGATCCGCCAGTACGCCCTGACGGACAACGCCATATGCTGTATTTTTCGCGCCTGAAGATGATCCTGATCTGGATCGCCGTGGCCGTCACATTCATCCTTGCCGCGCCAAATCTCTTCCCGGCCAGCACATTGGCGCAATTGCCCAACTGGGTGCCGAAGCGGCAGATGACGCTTGGTCTCGATCTGCAGGGCGGTTCGCACATCCTCTTGCAGATGGACCAGAATGATCTCGTCAAGGCGCAGCTGGAAACGACGCGCGACGAGATCCGCACGCTGCTGCGCGATGCCAAGGTGGGCTATACCGGCCTTGGCGGCACCGGCAGGACGGTACAAGTGCGCATCACCGATCCAACCCAGATCGATGCCGCCAAGGCGGCGCTTAAGCCGCTGACCGATCCGGTCGCCGCCGGCCTGTTCACCGGTGGCTCCATCCAGGAAATGTCCCTGGATGATTCCGAAGCCGGGCTGCTCAAATTCACCGTCACCGACGCCGGCATCAAATACCGCACCTCAGCCGCATTGGCGCAGTCGATCGAAGTCGTCGAGCGTCGCGTCAACGAACTCGGCACCACCGAGCCGATCGTGCAGCGGCAGGGCGACGACCGTGTGCTCGTCCAGGTGCCGGGCCTGCAGGATCCGCAAAGGCTGAAGGAGATCATCGGCCAGACCGCCAAGATGACCTTCCAGATGGTGGATACCTCGATGTCGGTGCAGGATGCGCTCAACGGCCGCCCGCCGGCAGGCTCCTCGGTGCTTTATTCGCAGGACGATCCGCCGGTTCCGTATCTGGTGGAAAATCGCGTCATCGTGTCCGGCGAAGATCTTGCCAAGGCGACGGCAACCTATGATTCCCGAAACAACGAGCCGGTGGTTTCGTTCGTCTTCAACTCGCGCGGTGCGACACGGTTCGGCCAGGCGACCCAGCAGAATGTCGGCAAGCCGTTCGCCATCATCCTCGACAATCAGGTGATTTCGGCGCCGGTGATCCGCGAACCGATCCTCGGCGGCAGCGGCCAGATTTCAGGCAATTTCACCGCCGAAAGCGCCAACGACCTCGCCGTGCTGCTGCGCGCCGGCGCGCTGCCGGCAAAGCTGACCGTGATCGAAGAACGCACCGTCGGCCCAGGCCTCGGCCAGGATTCGATCCATGCCGGCAAGGTCGCCGGCATCATCGGCTCCATTCTCGTCGTCGCCTTCATGTTCGTCGCCTACGGACTTCTCGGCTTCCTCGCCAACATTGCGCTCGCCGTGCACGTGGCGATGATCGTCGGGGTTTTGTCGCTGCTTGGCGCGACGCTGACCTTGCCCGGCATTGCCGGTATCGTGCTGACCATCGGCATGGCGGTCGATTCCAACGTGCTGATCTATGAGCGTATCCGCGAGGAGCGACGGGCCGGCCGTTCGGTCATCCAGTCGATCGACACAGGCTTCACCAAGGCGTTGGCGACAATCGTGGATTCCAACGTGACGTCGCTGATTGCCACGGTCGTGCTGTTCTATCTCGGCACCGGACCGGTCAAGGGCTTCGCCATCACCTATGCCATCGGCATCTTGACCACGGTCTTCACCGCCTTCACCTTCACCCGTCTGCTGGTGTCGATCTGGCTGCGCCGTGCGCGTCCGAAGGAATTGCCGCGTGCGCCGGTGACCTTCGTTCCGGCCGGCACGAAAATCCCGTTCATGGGCATCCGCCGCTGGACGTTCGCGCTGTCCAGCCTGCTGTCGGTCCTCTCGGTCGTGCTGTTCATGACCGTCGACATCAACTACGGCATCGACTTCAAGGGCGGCTCGATCATCGAGGTGCAATCCAAGCAAGGCGACGCCGATATTGGCGATATCAGAAGCCGGTTGTCGGAGCTTAATATCGGTGAGGTGCAGGTCCAGCAATTCGGCGCGCCGAATGACGTGCTGATCCGCGTTGGCACCCAGGATGGCGGCGAGAACGCCGAGCAGACCGTCATCGACAAGGTGCGCGGCGAGCTGCAGGACAATTACGATTTCCGCCGCGTCGAGGTGGTGGGCCCCACCGTTTCGGGCGAGCTGGCCAAGCAAGGCACGATTGCCATGATCATCGCGCTGATCGGCATCCTGGTCTATGTCTGGTTCCGCTTCGAATGGCAGTTCGCGGTCGGCGCCATCGTGGCGACAGTGCACGATGTGGTGATGACGCTGGGCTTCTTCGTCATCACCGGGCTCGAGTTCAACCAGTCTTCGCTGGCGGCGATCCTGACCATTATCGGCTATTCGCTCAACGACACGATCGTCGTCTATGACCGTGTTCGAGAAGATTTGCGAAAATACAAACGAATGCCGCTCCCGCAATTGTTGAACAACGCCATCAACGAGACGCTGTCGAGAACGACGCTGACTTCGGTGACGACCATCCTGGCGCTGCTCGCGCTGGTGCTGTTCGGCGGCGAGGTGATCCGTTCGTTCACCATGGCGATGCTGTTCGGCGTCGTCTTCGGTACCTATTCGTCGATCTTCATCGCAGCACCCTTGCTGATCTTGTTCAGGCTCAGGCCGCAGGGAGCGAGCGCCGATGAGGAGAAGCCGGTTGGTGGCGGCAAGGCCATGGCGACCTGACGGCTGCGCTGGTGGCAAAAGGCATCGTCATCCGCGAGGCGCATTTCCCCGGACGGGCGCCGATCGAAGCCTACGGCAATGGCGGGTTCCGCTTCGCCGACATGTCGCATCGCGGCTCGCTTCTTTGCCTGCCCTCCGGCATCCATGGCTGGGAGCCGGCCGATCCGCTGGCCCTGACGGCGGCGGATTTCGACCTGCTGCTGGCCGAGGCCGGCAAGGTCGAGATCCTGCTGGTCGGCACAGGCAAGGATTTGCGGCCCTTGCCGGCAGCACTTCGGGCGGCGCTGAAGGCGGCTGGCATTGGCTCCGACCCGATGTCGACGGGGGCAGCGGTGCGGACCTACAATGTGCTGCTTGCCGAAGACCGCGCCGTGGCCGCGGCGCTCATCGCCGTCGACTGACGTGACCGATACAGCTGACATCGTCATGGAGGCGGTGCGCGCCGGCGACCATGACCGCTATGTCTGCGCACTCTATGCACCGGCCGACAAGCGCGCGGCGCTGTTTTCGCTTTACGCCTTCAATGCCGAGATCGCCTCTGTCCGCGACCGCATCCACGAGGCATTGCCGGGCGAAGTGAGGCTGCAATGGTGGCGCGATGTCATCGCTGCTGAAGCCGCAGCCACAGGCAACCCGCTCGCCGATGCGCTGAAGGCGACGATTTCTGCCCATAGCCTGCCCAAAACTGCCTTCGACAACATGCTCGAGGCCCGCATCTTCGACCTCTATGACGATCCGATGCCGTCGCGCACCGATCTCGAGGGCTATTGCGGCGAGACGGCGGCCGCGCTGATCCAGCTGGCGGCGATGGTGCTCGATCCCAATGAGGCGCCGCGCTTTGCCGAACTGGCGGGCAGGGCCGGCTGCGCCCAGGCGATGACCGGCCTGTTGCTGCTGTTGCCGCTGCATCGCCGACGCGGGCAATGCTTCGTGCCGGCGGATATCCTTGCAGCGGCCGGCTCGTCGCCGGAGGAGTTCGTCAGCGGCGACGGCGGCCCCGGCGCTCAGCGCGCGGTGGCTGCGATGATTGCATTAGCGCAGGAGCATCTCCGCGCTTTCGAGCAAGGGGCGTCCGCACTTCCGGAAACGCTGCGTCCGGCGTTCCTGCCGCTGGCGCTGACCAGCGCCTATCTCGGCAAGATGGCGAGTGGTCGTCGCTCGCCGCTTGGCGGCGCAGCCCGGCTTTCGGCTCTGCGCCGGCATTGGCTGTTGCTCAGGCGCGCAACGCGGGGTTGGTCAGCCAGTTGACGTAAACGTCAATCGTGTTAGGACCCTAAGACTCTTGGCTATTCAGCAGCTTCCGCTGTTTGCGCCGGCAGCCCTAGCCACTCCCGACAATCTGCCCGCGCGCGTGAGGTGATCGCGTGGCGCTTGGCCACCGTCTTGTCCTTGCCGCGCAGGCGTTTGCCTTCGGTCTTCGGCGCTTCGACCGGCGGGAACAGGCCGAAATTGACGTTCATCGGCTGGAACGAGCGTTTGCCCGGCTCGTCGTCGGAAACGATGTGGCCGCCCGTGATGTGGTTGAGCAAGGCGCCGAAGGCGGTGGTGAGCGGTGGCAGCGATGGCGCGTGGCCGAGCCGCTCGGCGGCGGCGAAGCGGCCGGCGAGCAGGCCGATCGCCGCGCTCTCGACATAGCCCTCGCAGCCGGTGATCTGGCCGGCAAAGCGCAGGCCCGGCCGCGACTTCAGCTGCAGCGAGGCGTCGAGCAAGGTCGGCGAGTTGATGTAGGTGTTGCGGTGCAGGCCGCCGAGACGGGCGAACTCGGCGTTTTCCAGACCCGGAATGGTGCGGAACACGCGCACCTGCTCGGCATGCTTCAGCTTGGTCTGGAAACCGACCATGTTGTAGAGCGTGCCCAGCGCATTGTCCTGACGCAGCTGCACCACGGCATAGGCTTTTACCGTCGGATTGTGGGCATTGGTCAGCCCCATCGGCTTCATCGGCCCGTAGCGCAGCGTCTCGACGCCGCGCTCGGCCATGATCTCGATCGGCAGGCAGCCGTCGAAATAGGGCGTGCCTTCCCACTGCTTGAATTCGGTCTTCTGGCCGTCGACCAGCGCCTGTACGAAGGCGAGATACTGGTCCTTGTCCATCGGGCAGTTGATGTAGTCCTTGCCGGTGCCGCCGGGCCCAACCTTGTCGTAGCGCGACTGGAACCAGCAAATGTCCATGTCGATCGTGTCGAAATGGATGATCGGGGCGATGGCGTCGAAGAAGGCCAGCGCGTCGGCGCCGGTTGCCTCGGCGATCGACTGGGCGAGCGACGGCGCGGTCAACGGGCCGGTGGCGATGATCGCCTGGTCCCATTCCGCCGGCGGCAAGCCCGGCACTTCCTCCCGCTCGATGGTGATCAGCGGGTGCGCTTCGAGCCTTTTCGTCACCGCGTCGGAGAAGCCGTCGCGATCGACGGCCAGCGCGCCGCCGGCCGGCACCTGGTTGGCGTCGCCGGCACTCATGATCAGCGAGCCGGCCAACCGCATTTCGGCATGCAGCAGGCCGACGGCATTGTTCTCGGCATCGTCGGAGCGGAAGGAATTGGAACAGACGAGTTCGGCAAGCCCATCGGTCTTGTGCGCATCGGTGCCGCGCACCGGGCGCATCTCATGCAGGACGACGGGAACGCCGGCTTGCGCTGCCTGCCATGCGGCTTCGGAGCCGGCGAGGCCGCCGCCGACGACGTGGATAGGATTTTTGCTCATGAGCGCCGGAATAATCGCTTGGCGCGCCGTTTGCAATTGGCCGGTGCGAGCGTGGGTCATTGTCGTGCAGCGACGGAGCTCGACTTTCTTATGTCCGCGGCGACGGTCTGATGGCGGCGTAAAGCGCCTCGATCGACTGCATGCGCAATTGAAAAGCCTGCCCAAAAACAACAACACCCGCCGCGGGAGGAGGTGCGGCGGGTGTCGTTTTTGGGGCCGATCCTCGGGAGGAGGTGGGGATCGGCCGTATTCGCCATTGCCGGGGAGGAGGTCGGCTTTGACGAAATTCTTTTCGCCGGATCGAGGGAGGCGAAATCCCTGGAAGACGACCTGCGTTCACTTTGAAGACGAACTAGCGTTCGCTTCGGAAAGACGAACTGCGTTCGCTTTGGAAACAGCGCCCGCCGCGGGAGGAGGTGCGGCGGGCGCCGTTTTGGTGGTCAACCCTCGGGAGGAGGTGAAGGCTGACCGTATCCGTCAGGGTCGGGGAGGAGGTCGACCCTGGCGAAATTCTGGTTAGATCGTCGCCCTGCGGGCGATGATCTTGATCTCGTCACGGACGATGCCGAGATCATGGAGCTGACGGTTCGAAAGGCGACCCAGCTCGGTAACGGTGTCGCGGTAAACGCGCCAGTTACGATAGTTGCGGATCAGGTTCATTGTCGTTCTCTTTTTCAAAACTGGTTCGGACCATTTGCGATCCGAAGAGGATTAGACCGCCTTGCGGGCGACGTAGTGGATGTCGCTGCGGCTGATGCCGAGGTCGGTCAGTTCACGGTTCGACAGGCGGCTCAGCTCGGAGACGGTGTCCCGGTAGCGGCGCCAGTTGCGGTAGTTGCGGATCAGGTTCATGGTAGTGCTCGTTTCGTCTTTCTTCGGATCATTCCGTTTGTGTACGAACAGAAAATAGGCTGGGTTATATCGATTTAAAAGTGCTGTTGGCGCATGGCAGCAATGCAAATTGTGCAATGCAACATTAACGCGCGTTCGGCTTCGTCATGAAGAAACCCGAATCGGAAAATGACGTTGCGTCAACGATTTGAGCGGATCGGCTGTCAGAAAGACCAAGGTGGGGGAGAAGCGGCATGGCGAGCTATTCGTCGCGGGCGAGGGCCGATATCGGGCGGTGGCTGCAGGCTGGCCTGATCGACGCGAAGACGGCCGATGCGCTTAAGCGCGACATCGACGCAAACGAGCGCAAATCGCTGAGCTTCGGCACTATATTGGCCATGATGGCGGCGCTGCTGTTCGGCGCCGCGATCCTGCTCTTCGTCGCCGCCAACTGGGACGCCATCCCGCGGCTGGTGCGGGTCGCGGCACTGTTTGCCGTCATTCTCGCCGGCTATGTCGGCGGCGCGGTGCTGAAGATGCGCGACCATGCGGCGATCGGCGAGGCGCTGTGGATCGTGGCCGCCGCGGCCTTCGGCGGATCGATCGCGCTGATCGGCCAGATGTACCATCTCACGGGCGACGAGGCCTCGGCCATCGTCACCTGGGGCATCGGCACGGCACTTGCCGCGGTGGCGTTGCGCTCGAACCCGCTGACGGTCGCTGCCGTCGGCATATCCATTGCCTGGCTGTTCGTGCGCGCGTTCGACTTTTATGACCGCCCCGTATTTCCGGATTTCTTCGTCGTGATGGCGCCGGTGCTTTTTGTCGTCTCATTCTGGACGCGTAGCCAGCCGGCACGCCACTTGATCATTCTCTCGGTCATTTTCTATATCGCGGTGCGCGGCCTGGACCAGAACACGCTCGCCCTGGCTATTCCTCTGGTCGCGGTGTCGGCGCTGCTGTTTGCGGTTTCGATCTTCGCCGCTGGGCCGGCCGACCGGATCTTGCAACTCGGCGGGCGGTTGCCTTTGCACGCCTTGATCGGCTTTCTCACCGGGCTGGCGATGATGCAGATCGAACTGGGCGATGACAACGCCTTCAGCAACGGCTTTGCCATTGCGTCGGTCATCGCACTGGCCGGCATTGCCGCGGCGATCATGCTGGGCGGGCGCGAGAGCAGGGGGCTGCGCTGGGTTGCCTATGCCGGCTTTGCCTTCGAGCTCGCCATTATCTATGTCGTGACCTTGCAGACGATGCTCGGCACGGCCGGCTTCTTCCTGGCTGCCGCAGTGCTGTTCGGCATCCTGGCTCTCGTCATCATCCGTGTGGAAAAACGCATGAAGGCCCCGGAAGGAGCGGCAGCATGATGTCGGGAAAGAAACTTGTCATCTCGGCGCTGGTCCTGGCGCTCGTCCAGATCGGCTTCCTGAGCTGGATCATCGGCGGCCGCGCGGCGATCCTGCGCAACGGCAAGGAGGTCTTGCTGAAAGTCGAGCCGGTCGATCCGCGCGATCTGCTGCGCGGCGACTATATTATCCTCGGCTATGAAATATCGCGCTTGCCGGTGAAGCTGATCGCCAACATCCCGGCCGGCCAGCTCGTGAGCGAGAACACGCCGATCGTGGTCCGGCTGAAGCCGGGTGCCGACGGCTATTGGCATGCGACCACGGCCTGGTTCGGCAAGGCTCCGACGCCGGCGACCGCCGACGAAGCCGATATTGTCGGCCAGGTCGCGCCGGGCTGGACGCTTGATCCTGAATCCACGATCGCACCGCAATACGGCATCGACCGCTTCTACCTACCTGAGGGCCAGGGCATGGCGATCCAGAACGACATGCGGGTGCGGCCATTCGGCGTGCGCATCGCGCTCGCCGCCAGTGGCCAGGCACAGATCAAGGCGCTGATGGACGGCGACAAGACATTGTTTGAGGAACCGCTCTACTAGAAGACATTACCCAGGGCATGGATTTCGGCAACGATCGATCGCTTCGCCCTCATGCAAACCAGACGGGCGAAGACAATGCCGATTACGGTGACGACGCGCGAAGATATCAATCTCGATGCCGTTTTGCGCGTCGCCTGGAGAAACGACACGGTCGAAATCGGCGACAAGGCCTTGCAACGCATTGCCGAATGCCGCGTCTCGTTCCTGAAACTCATTGAGTCCGATCCGCCGCCGGTCATCTACGGCGTCACCACCGCGATGGGCGAGCTGGCAAGCCGCAAGCTCGAACTTGACGAGCGCGACCGCCATGCGCGCATCAAGGCTTTTGCTGCCGCCACATCGTTCGGTGAGCCATTGCCTGAGCGCGTCGTAAGGGCGATCGTGTTGGCGCGGCTGACCAACTTTATCGAAGGCAATGCCGCGACCACGCCGCGCATCGCACGGGCGGTCGCGGCGATGCTCGACGGCGGCCCGATGCCGGTGGTGCCGTCGCAAGGGCAGGGTGGCGCCGGCGAGATCCTGGCGCTCTATCTGCTGTTTGCTGCGCTTACCGCCAGCCTTGAGCTTGAGGTGAAGGAGCGCGGTTCGCTGATCAACGGCTCGCCCTGCGCGGCGGCACTGGTGGCGGACGCAGCACTTGCCGCGCGTCGTCGCCTCGCCATGGCGCACAAGGTGTTCGCGCTGTCGATCGAAGCGTTTCGTGCGCCGCTCGAGCATTATGATGCAGCGCTCGACGGGCTCTGGGGCGACGAACACGAAGCGGCCGCCTTGCAAGGGTTGCGGCAGTTTCTGGTCGGCGCAGGGGATGGACGGCGCAATTATCAGGCGCCGGTCAGCTACCGCATCGTGCCGCGTGTGCTCGGCCATGCGCATCGGGCGCTGGCCGGCGCCGAGCAGGCGGCGACCGTATCGCTGGCCTCGATCTCGGACAATCCAGTCTATATCCCGCCCGACGCGGCGCACCCGCTGGGGCGCTGCATCTCGACCGGCGGCTATCACAATGCCATGGCGACGCCGGCGCTCGACGATCTGGCGGCGATCTGGGCCGATCTCTGCCTGCTCTGCGACCGCCACGCCTCAAAGCTGCTGAACGGCAAGGTGTCGCTGCTGCCCGACCTGTTGATGACCGGGCGGCATTGGGCCGACAACGACGGGCACGGCAATGTCGGCTATGTGCCGATGGCGCTCACCGGCTATCTCGAACAGGCCAAACTCGCGGCGCAGCGCACCTTCATTCCGGGCACCGAATCGGCCGGCGCCGGCCAGGACGACGTCGCCACCACCGCATTCTTCGCCTGGACCAAGGAAGCGACGGCCGGCCGCTGCCTCGATGCGGCAATGGCGATGCTGGCGATGATCGCCTCGCAGGCCCTGTACGTGACTGAACGCGCCGCGCCGCCGGCATTGCAGGATTTTGTCGCGGATATCAGGAAGATCGTGCCGCCGGTCGACGCCGACCGGGTGCTGGGGCCGGAGCTGGCGAAATTGGCGGAGTGGTTTACCGGTCAAGTGTTTGAAGTGTAGGCCGTCGCCACCAGTCCTCCTACGCCACGGCTTCGGAGGACACCCTTCGCTTTATCAAGCTCCTGGGTGGCCTGCCACCCGAAGCTCGATAGAGCGAAGGGTGGTGCGGATGAAGGGACTCGAACCCCCACGCCTTTCGGCACTGGAACCTAAATCCAGGGCGTCTACCAGTTCCGCCACATCCGCATTTGTCGGCAATCCCATGTAGCCATCATTCTGTCAATGTCGGGGCGAAAATGTCTGCCGTTGGGGCGGTCATTCGCTGCAACGCGAAGATGGTTGAAAATTGGCCTCGCCTGTGACAAAAGGCGTGTCAAATGTGACGGGACGCGCCGATCCGCTTCTGCAGAATGTGATAAGAAGTAGGAAAAACAAGAACTTATTCACACCTTGGAACGCAGTTTGGAACAATTTGAGCCGTAATTTCGGTCAAATCACCAGGTTCCGTACCAAAAGCCATTCCCGGCAAGATTGTACCGGCAGGCTGTGAACGGCAAGACGCCGTGGCAGCCTCTTTGGTGAAGATAAAGGTTTTACGATGCAGGTCACCGAAACGCTCAACTCCGGTCTCAAGCGCGAGATCAAGATCACCGTGCCGGCCGGTGATATGGAAGCCAAGCTGATGGCGCGGCTGTCCGACGCCAGGAACAAGGTCCGCATCAACGGCTTCCGTCCCGGCAAGGTGCCTGTGCAGCATTTGCGCAAGGTCTACGGCAAGTCGTTCATGGCCGAAGTGGTCAACGAAATCCTCAACGATTCGACCCGTTCGATCATCACGGGGCGCGGCGAAAAGGCCGCCATGCAGCCTGAAGTGATCATGACGGAAGACGAGAAAGAGGCCGAGAAGATCCTGGCCGGCGGCGCCGACTTCGAATTCCGCCTCAACTACGAGGTCATCCCGGCGATCGAGATCAAGGATTTCTCCGACATCAAGGTGACGCGCCAGGTATTCGAAGTGCCGGACAGCGAAATCGACGAGCAGGTCCAGCGCGTTGCCGAATCGGCGCGCAGCTTCGAGCCGAAGACCGGCAAGGCGGCCGAAGGCGACCGCGTTTCGATCGACTATGTCGGCAAGATCGACGGCGAGGCCTTTTCCGGCGGCGCCGGCACCGACCAGCCGCTGGTTCTGGGGTCCAAGGAATTCATTCCGGGCTTCGAGGACCAACTGATCGGCGCCAAGGCCGGCGACGAGAAGCAGGTCACGGTCACTTTCCCGGAAAACTACCAGGCCGCGCATCTGGCCGGCAAGGAAGCCACCTTCGACGTCACCGTCAAGGAAGTGTCCAAGCCCGGCGCGCTGGAAATCAACGACGAGATGGCCAAGAACCTCGGCCTGGAATCGCTGGAGCGCCTGCGCGACGTGGTGCGCGGCCAGATCGAGAACCAGTTCGGTTCGATGACCCGCCAGAAGGTCAAGCGCCAGCTGCTCGACCAGCTTGACGCGGCCTATTCGTTCGAGGCGCCGTCGAAGCTCGTCGATGCCGAGTTCAACAACATCTGGACCCAGGTCAACCGCGATCTCGAAGCCGCCGGCCGTACCTTCGCCGACGAGGAGACGACGGAAGAAGAGGCACGCGCCGAATATCTGCGGCTTGCCGAGCGCCGCGTGCGTCTCGGCCTGGTTTTGGCCGAGATCGGCGAGAAGGCCGGCGTCACCGTTTCCGACGAGGAACTGCAGCGCGGCCTGTTCGAGCAGGTGCGCCGCTACCCGGCCAACCAGCAGCAGGAAGCCTTCGAGTTCTATCGCAGCAATCCGGAAGCCCTGAACACGCTGCGCGCGCCGATGTTCGAGGAGAAGGTCGTCGACCATCTGCTCAGCCAGATCTCGGTCACCGACGTCAAGGTCAGCAAGGAAGAGCTGATGGCTGACGACGAAGAGGGCGATACCGCCAAGGCCAAGCCGGCGAAGAAGGCCGCTGCCAAGAAGGCCGACAAGGCTGAAAAGGCCGACGACGCGGAAGAGCCGAAGAAGAAGGCAGCCCCGAAGAAGAAGGCCGCCAAGGACGCCGAATAAGCGCCTGACGACAAGATCAGACAAAGGCCGCCCTCGAGGCGGCCTTTTTCGTTGTGGCGGTCTCTTGAGCCACCGCAGCCCACCTGAACCTTTGTACGGTCGACCTGTTCTACCTACCGGCCACATTCTGTGGTACACAGGTGGCGCAATTCCATCTGGGGAGGAGCGGAGAATCTATTCTGCCGTGCAGGGCGCATGCTGGTGCTACCAGCATGTGCAGACCGTCTGAGGCAAATTTGACGATCAGGGAGGAATGCCATGCGCTTGGTTGCGTTTTTCGCCGTCGTTTCCGTTGCAACTTTCATCGCCAATCCATCGCGGGCACAGGACGCCGCGGCGGGCGAGAAGGTCTTTACCAAATGCAAGGTCTGCCACGTCGCAGACCAAGACACCAACAAGATAGGCCCTTCGTTGCATGGCGTTATCGGCCGGACGGCCGGCACGCATCCGGATTTTAAATATTCCGAAGCCATGATCGCGGCCGGCACATCCGGCGTCAAATGGGATGAGCCGACACTGACGACGTATCTTCACGACCCCAAGGCAATGGTCAAAGGGACGAAGATGGCGTTTCCCGGCCTCAAGAAGGACGAGGACGTCGCCAACGTCATCGCCTATCTGAAGCAATTTTCCCCGTAACCTGGCTCTTCGGCCGGCCAGAGCGTTTCACCGTTTCACGGAAACGGCGATCCACTCGATCTCTTTGTTCTTACGCAATTCCGGACGGAAAACCCCATACACTTTTCCTGGAATTGCTCTAGGCTGCCCGGTTTCCATCGATGGTCGTCTCAAATGTCGGTCAAGGAAAGCCTCAAGGATACCGGCGTCCGCCTCTCGGAAGCGACGGTCAGTGATTTCTTTGCGCTCTTGAAGCCTCGGGTCATGGCCCTTGCCGTCTTTACCGCCTTCGTCGGTCTGATGGTGGCGCCCGGCGCGATGAACCCGGTCATCGCCGTGATCGCCATAGGTGCGATTGCGGTTGGAGCGGGAGCGGCCGGCGCGCTCAACATGTGGTACGACGCCGACATCGACGCGCTGATGTCGCGCACGTCAAAGCGGCCGGTTCCGTCGGGCCGCGTCACGGCCGGCGAAGCGCTCGGCTTCGGCCTGGTGCTTTCCGCACTTTCGGTCATGACGCTCGGCGTGCTGGTGGGCTGGCTTGCCGCGTCACTGCTGGCCTTCACAATCTTTTTCTACGTCGTCATCTATACGATGTGGCTGAAGCGCTCGACGCCGCAGAACATCGTCATCGGCGGCGCAGCGGGTGCCCTTCCTCCGATGATCGGCTGGGCGGCGGCCACCGGCGCCATCGGCATTGAAAGCCTGATCCTGTTCCTGATCATTTTCCTGTGGACGCCGCCGCATTTCTGGGCGCTCGCACTGTTCAAGGCCGGCGACTATGCCGCTGCCGGCATCCCGATGATGCCGAACGTGGCCGGCCAGGCCTCGACCAGAAGGCAGATCTTCGCCTATTCACTGCTCCTGGCACCGATCGGCATGCTGCCCTGGGCGTTCGGATTTACGAGCGGGGTCTATGGGATCGTTTCGGCTGCATTGGGCGCGGGTTTCATCTGGCATGCCTGGAAGGCTCTGGTCATACCCGACAAGGAGATGAAGCCGGCCAAGGCGCTGTTTGCCTATTCGATTTTTTATCTTTTCGCGATCTTTGCCGTGCTGCTTGCCGACACCATCGCGATGCGCGCGTTCATGTCAGCCGGAGGGTGACGGCATGACGCTGTGTTCGGAAACCTCGCCTTCCGGGAGCCTTTTGTAAGAACGGGCGACAAGCTCCAGTCAATGGAGTATATTGATTGCGGTGCAGGTCGCGGTTCGCGTGGCCAGTCATGCAGAACGGCAGCACCGTGAAACCGCGACCTTGCCGGACCTGGTCTGGAGGAACGGGCATGACAAGTTTTCACGTGATTGCAGGCGCCAGCGAAACGCTGGAACACACCAAAATCCGAAAAATCAGTGTTTCCGATCTTTTCGATGCGCTCAAGCGCGGTGTTGACGATTTTATGGTCAAACCGTCGCACATCGTCTTTCTCTGCCTGATCTATCCGCTTGTCGGCGTGGTGCTCGCTGCCTGGACTTCGGGCGCCAATGCGTTGCCGATGTTGTTTCCGCTGGTGTCCGGCTTTGCGCTGATCGGTCCATTCGCGGCGATCGGCCTCTATGAGATCAGCCGCAGACGAGAAGCCGGGCTCGACACCTCCTGGACGCACGCTTTCGAGGTCAGGAATTCTCCGGCCCTGCCAGCCATCGCCGCAGTCGGGATCATGCTGGTTGCAATCTTCATCGCCTGGCTTTTGGCGGCGCAGGTGTTCTACGAATATCTCTTCGGCCCGGCTCCGCCTGTATCGATTTCGGGCTTCATCAATGAAATATTTGCCACCGGACGCGGGTGGTCTCTGATTGTCCTGGGGCACGCCATCGGCTTCGTCTTCGCCGTGGTGGTGTTGTGCACGACGGTCGTCGCCTTCCCATTGCTGCTCGACCGCGACGTCGGCGCCTACGAAGCCATCCACACGTCGGTGCGAGCGGTGCTGGCGAACCCGATCCCCATGGCTGTCTGGGGACTGATTGTCGCCGTCGCCCTGATCATAGGCTCGCTGCCGGTGTTTGCCGGGCTGGCGGTCGTGCTGCCGATCCTGGGTCACGCCACCTGGCATGTCTACCGCAAGGTTGTGGAGCCGCCATCGTCCCCGACGCGGGTAGGCCTCTGACCCTGCAGATCAGCTGATGGGAAGCTTCATCTCCGGTCTTTGACCGGAGATGAAGACTGTGCGTCAGGGCCCCGGTCCGAAGAAGGACAACCGGGTGAGAAGCGTGTAGTCCGCTTCGAAGAGCATCATCGCCACGAACACCAATATCAGAAGTGGCGGCAGGATGATCGCATAGGTCAGCGCCAGCCGCTCCCAGGCCATGTGCATGAACACGGCGACGATCAGCCCGGCCTTGAGGATCATGAAGATCAGGATCAGAGACCATCTGAGATAGCCGTGGATGCCGAGATAATCGACCATGTAGGAGCAGGCGCTGAGGATGAACAGCCATGCCCAGACCACCAGATAGAGCTTGATCGGATGTTCCTGATGAACCTCCGCGACGCCGGTCGATGGCCCTTCATGCGCATGATCAGAGTGCAGCGCGTGTTGCCCGAGGCCGTTTGCGGTTGCTTCAGCCATGTCAGCCTCTCACCAAAGATAGAAGAATGCGAAAATGAACACCCAGACCAGGTCAACGAAATGCCAGTAGAGCCCCATGATTTCGACGTTCTCGTAGCGACCCCTGCGGCTGGTGAAGAAGCCGGGACGACCGACGTCGTAGTCTCCACGCCAGACCTTTCGCGCCACGATGATGAGGAAGATCACCCCGATCGTCACATGCGTGCCGTGGAAGCCGGTGATCATGAAGAAAGTCGAGCCGAATTGTGCCGCGCCCCAGGGATTGCCCCACGGCCGTACCCCTTCGGTGATCAACTTGGTCCATTCGAAGGCTTGCATGCCGACGAAGGTGGCTCCTAGCGCTGCCGTCAGAAGCATGAGGATTGCGGTTTTGCGGCGGTCGCGGCGATAGCCAAAATTGACCGCCATGGCCATCGTTCCGCTGCTCGATATCAGCACGAAGGTCATGATGGCAATCAGGATCAGTGGAATGTCCGAACCGCCGATGCGAAGCGCAAAGACCTCGCTCGGATTGGGCCACGGCACACGTGTGGAGACGCGCGCGGTCATGTAGGAGAGCAGGAAGCAGCCGAAGATGAAGGTGTCGCTGAGCAGGAAGATCCACATCATGGCCTTGCCCCAGGACACGTTCTTGAACGCGCGCTGATCCGAGGACCAGTCGGCGGCGATGCCTTGCCAGCCTGCGGGCCGCGTCTCCGTTTGGCCGGTATGCGTCAGTGTCGTTTCTGCCATGCTCCTCGACCTCCTAGGTCAGCAACTGCCGGCAAATATCGATGAACGTCGCGGCCCAGCCGGCTAAAAGAGCGAAGATGGCGAGCCAGACGAAAAGCAGGAAATGCCAGTACATGGCGCATAATTCGACGCTGAGGCGAAGCCGTTCCGGCCGTGCCCCGTTCCAGGCGCCGGCGGTTGTCCTGCCCAGGCCCACCAGCCCTCCCACGATATGCAGGCCGTGCATCCCGGTTATCAGGTAGAAAAAACTGTTGGCCGGATTGGAGGCCAGAAAATAGCCATCGGCGGTCAGGTCCCGCCATGCCATGAGCTGCCCGATGAGGAAGGCGATCGCGGTGAGCCCAGCCGCAGCAAGGCCGAGCCTGACCGTGTCCATCTGGCGCTTGCGCGCCGCGATCGAGGCGCATTGCAGCGCGATGCTGCTCAGCACCAGCATGCCGGTGTTGAGCCAGAGCAGGCGTGGGATGGGTAGCGGCTGCCAGTCCGACAGCGCCATACGCATGAAGTAGGCGCTGGTGAACAGCGCAAACAGGCAGCCGACCACGGCGAGGAAGACACCGAGGCCAATCTTGGCCGTCGGCAGGCTCGATCGGTCGAAGGCGACAAAATCTCCTGCCACACCTTGCTCGAGCCATGGTTTCGCCATCAGCCGCTGATGCGAGAGCCACCAGCCGGCAAAGCCGGCGATCACGAGAAGGAAGACCAGGATGACGCTCATGCCGGCTCCCTGGAGGGGCCGAACGTGCCCGGCATGTTTTGCGGAATGAAGTCCTCCTTGGCGCCCGGCACGCTGTAGTCATAGGCCCAGCGATAGACGATCGGCAGATCCTTGCCGAAATTGCCATGCGCCGGTGGCGTCTGCGGCGTTTGCCATTCGAGTGTCGTGGCCCGCCATGGATTGCCACCGGCCTCGCGCCCATGGCGGATGCTCCAGATAAGATTGAACAGGAAAACGATCTGGGCGAAGCCGACGATAAACGCCATGATGCTGATGAACGAGTTCAGGTGATGCGCCGACTCCGTCATGACCGTCACGTCGGTCAGTTCGGCATAGCGCCGCGGCACGCCCATCAGGCCGATGTAATGCATGGGAAAGAAGATCAGGTAGGCGCCGAGGAATGTGACCCAGAAATGGAACCGGCCGAGCGTCTCGTTCAGCATCCGGCCGGTGACCTTCGGGTACCAGTGGTAGATCGCGCCGAAGATGACGACGATCGGAGCAACACCCATGACCATATGGAAGTGAGCGACGACGAACATCGTGTCCGACAGCGGGACGTCGACGACGACGTTGCCGAGAAACAGCCCGGTCAACCCGCCATTGACGAAGGTGACGATGAAAGCCATGGCAAACAGCATCGGTATGGTGAGATGGATGTCGCCCCGCCACAGCGTCAGCACCCAATTGTAGACCTTGATCGCCGTCGGGATGGCGATGATCAGTGTCGTGGTGGCGAAGAAGAAGCCGAAATAGGGGTGCATGCCGCTGACATACATGTGGTGCGCCCAGACCACGAAGCTCAGCGCGCCGATGCCAACGATGGCCCAGACCATCATCCGGTAGCCAAAAATGTTCTTGCGCGCATGCGTGCTGATCAGATCGGAGACGATGCCGAAGGCCGGCAGCGCCACGATGTAGACTTCCGGGTGGCCGAAGAACCAGAACAGATGCTGGAACAGGATCGGGCTGCCGCCATTGTGCTGTAGCTGTTCCCCCATCTCGACAACCGCGGGCATGAAGAAGGAGGTTCCAAGCGCGCGGTCAAGCAGCATCATCACGCAGGCGACGAACAGCGCCGGAAAGGCGAGCAGCGCCATGATGGTGGCGGTGAAGATGCCCCAGACGGTCAGCGGCAGGCGCATCATCGTCATGCCGCGCGTGCGGGCCTGCAGCACCGTCACGACATAGTTCAGTCCGCCCATGGTGAAGCCGATGATGAACAGGATCAGCGAGACGAGCATCAGGATGATGCCCCATTCCTGGCCGCCAGGTGTGCCGGTCATGATGGCTTGCGGCGGATAGAGCGTCCAGCCGGCGCCGGTCGGTCCGCCGGGCGCAAAGAAGCTCGACACCAGAACCAGCACGGCAAGGAGGTAGATCCAGTAGCTCAGCATGTTGACATAGGGAAAGACCATGTCGCGGGCGCCGACCATCAGCGGGATCAGGTAGTTGCCGAAGCCGCCGAGGAAGAGTGCCGTGAGCAGGTAGATCACCATGATCATGCCGTGCATGGTGATGAACTGGTAGTAGGCCTCGGGGGTGATGAAATCGAACGTGCCGGGGAAGCCGAGCTGCAGCCGCATCAGCCAGGACAGCACCAGCGCGACCAGGCCGATGGCCGTTGCGGTCGCCGAATACTGGATGGCGATGACCTTGGCGTCCTGCGAGAAGACATACTTCGTCCACCAGCTGTGCGGATGGTAAAGCTCCATTTCCGCGACTTCGGCGGGCGGGACGGCATCTGCAGGCGTGATATCGACCATAGGCGGAGCACCTCCGTGCCCTTCAGCGGGACCCGACAGTTTCGAGTTTTGCCGCAACTTCTAGAGCTGACGCCGTCGCGTTGCCCGGCGCCTGTTCCACCGAGCCCGTCTGCTGCGGCGCCGACAACTGCGCGAACGTCTGCTGCTGGTCGAGCCAGGCCACATAGTCCTGCTCGGTATCGACCATGACGATGCCATGCATCATCGGGTGCCCCTGGCCGCACAGTTCGGCGCACAGAACCTGGAAGGTCCCGGTCTTGGTGGGGGTGAACCAGAAATAGGTGACCGAGCCCGGTATCATGTCCATCTTGGCGCGGAATTCCGGAACGTAGAAATCGTGCAACACATCGATCGAGCGCAGCAGCATCTTGACCGGCTTGCCGACCGGCAGATGCAGGTCGGCCGCTTCGACCACGACGTCGTCCTGGCCGCTGGGATCCTTGGCGATCACGCCCAGCGGATTTTCAGCGGTGACGTCGCGGGTGTCGGATGTGCCGAGTTTGCCGTCCTTGCCGGGCAAGCGGAAGCTCCACTGCCATTGCTGGCCGACGACTTCGACCACGGTTGCGTCGCTTGGAACGTTGACGAACCGGCTCCAGACAAACAGGCCGGGAACCAGCATGGCGGTAACACCCACTCCGGTGACGATCGTCAGCCACCATTCGAGCCGCTTGTTCTCCGGTTCGTAGGCCGCCTGGTTGCCTTCGCGGTGACGGAAGCGGAAAACGCAATAGGCCATGAATAGGACGACTGCGGCGAAGACGACGCCGGTAATCCAAAAGGTGATGATGATGGTGTTGTCGATATAGTCCCAATTCGAGGCAATCGGAGTCCACCACCATGGGCTCAGGAAGTGGAACAACACCGAGCCCACGACGATCAAAACGAGTACAACCACTATGGGCATGTCCCGTTCCTCCCGGTATTTCAGGGGGCGCGAAGCCGTCCCGGGAAAATACCAAGTGCATCATGCGTGATTTGCGATCGAAATTCTAGAGCCGGTTGTGGAAGGAGCGAAAAATTGCTTCTGCGGCGCCCGGACCTTGCTTCGTTGGTGACGCCGGAGCGACACCTGACCCCAAATCAGGGAGGGCAGGGGCTGGTTTGATTCGGCTTGCCTTGTTCCAGCGGGATCAAAGCGCCTTGATGATGATGCAGCCGGCCAAAAGCAGCACGACGCCGGCGAGCCGCATGCCGGAGACAAGCCGCTGCGGCAGGCGGAACCAGCCGAAGGTGTCGACGAAGATGCCGGCGACCTGCTGGCCGGCCACCGTCAGGCTGACGGCAGCTGCCGCTCCGATGACGGGGATGGCGGTGAACACGGTCGTGACATAGGTGGCGCCGGCAAAACCTCCGAGCCAGCCCCACCAGGGCATCGACGACAGGCCGGCGAGGCGAGGGCGGGGCGTCTTCGTCAGGGCAAGCGCGATCAGAAGCACCGCGGCCATGGCCAGCATCGCCACCAGGAACGAGATGGTGCCGACCGCAAACGGCGCGCCGCCAAGGTCGTGCCGAAGCAAGGCGTTTACAGCGCCTTGCACTGGAAGCACGGCGCCTGCCAGCAGCGCCAGTCCGATCCACCCTGGTCTTGAGGATGCGGTATTGTCGGCCGCGCCCTTCTGTCCCAGAACGATGAGGGCAGCCCCGGCAAGCAAGACGAGCATGCCGAAGGCAGGCCCGGCTCGCAGTCCGGCTTCGGGGATCCCGAGCCAGCCGAACGTGTCGAGGGCGAAGGATGCAAGCATCTGCCCAGCGATGAAGAGCCCGACGGACACGACGGCGCCAAGGCGAGGGAACAGAAGAATGGTCGAAACGACGTAGAAGGCCGAAGCCATGCCGCCGATCGCATGCCACCATTCGGCTTGCCGAACGGCAAGCAGAGCCGGTGTCGTTCCGGTGAGGGCCGTGATCGACAACAGCACGATGGCGCCGACCGCGAGCTGAAGCGTGGTCGCGGCAAAGGGTGAGCCGACCGCCTTTGAAAGTTGGGCGTTGGCGCCAGCCTGCACTGCGAGCAGGCCACCGGCGACAAGCGCCAGAGGGATGAAGAGGATTTCCACGATCGTATTCCTTGAATGCGGGGTGCGGCGGCTAGGGCATGATCCCAAAAAGTGGGTGCCGGTTTTTGGAAAAGATCATGCTCCAACAAAGGGTTAGGTCATGATGAGATTTCAACCAAATCTCATCATGATCTAAGCGGCCGCTGACGCTTCCGGCAGGGCGGGAACAGCGATCCCTCTGACAACTGCGGAGCGGCGGCCGATGGCCGCATACCAGCGCGCCAGGTTTGGTGTGTCATCGAGGCTGAGGCCGAGCTTGCTGACGGCCGCGTTGATCCATGGCCATGTCATCACATCGGCGATGCCGTAGCTTTTGCCGACAATGTGCTCATGGTGCTTTAGCCGGCTATCGAGAACGCGGAAGACACGTCCGGTTTCGCGCTCAAAACACTCGATCACGTAAGGGATTTTTGCCGGCGCGAAGATTTTGTAATTCCACAATTGGCCAAGCGTCGGGCCGACATGGGCCGCCTGGAACAAGGTCCAGGTCAGCGTATCGTCCGCCTCCTGCGCGCCCACCGGCTGAAGCTTGCCCGACCGTCGCGCCAGGTAGTGTAGGATGGCGCCGGATTCGAAGACCGTGCGGCCGGCGTCCCGGTCGACGATCACCGGGATCTTGTTGTTGGGATTGAGCGCCAGGAAATCAGGCTTGGTCTGGTCGCCCCTTTCGATGTCGACCAAGCGGACCGAGTAGGGCAGGCAGACCTCTTCCAGCATGATCGAGGCCTTGTGCCCGTTGGGTGTCTGGCAGGTGTAGAGTTCTATCGGCGTCATGGCTCTTCTCCGCGACTGTTTCTTTTGTCGTCGGACTCCATATGGCGTGCGTGCATGCGCAGATCGACATGCCGATTCGCCCGCTTGCTCTGCGTTTTTGCACAGCGAAGCGTCATTTTGGCTCGCAGAGCGCAGCGCTTTCTTTTATCTTTCTGCAAGAATGCACAGCTCACGCGATATCGACTGGGAAGATCTGCGCATGGTGCTGGCCGTCGCCGATGGCGCTTCGCTGGCGGCGGCGGCTCGGATCCTGGGCGTGAACCACACGACTGTGCTGCGGCGCGTCAACGCCTTCGAGGCGCGGCTGGGTATCCGCCTTTTCGATCGGCTGCCGACTGGCTATGCCCTCACCGCGGGCGGCGAGGAACTGCTGGGCGCGGCACGCACAATGGCCGAGACGGTCAATGAACTGGCGCGCAAACTGTCGGGGCAGGATCTCAGGTTCGAAGGCAGGTTGCGGGTCACCACCACCGACACGCTGATGGCGTCGGTGCTGCCGCCGATCCTGGCGGCGTTTCATAAGCTCCATCCCGGCATACGGGTCGAGGCGATGACGCAGAATTCCATCGCCAACCTGACGCAAAGGGATGCAGACGTGGCGATCAGGCCGGTGTCGCAACCGCAGGAAATCCTGGTCGGCCGGCGCATTTCGGGCGTCGCCTTCGCCGCCTACGCGACACGTTCCTACGCCGAAACGCTACCCCCGGAGCCGAGATTGGGTGCGCTGCGCTGGATCGCGCCCGACGACAGCCTAGCCAACACCGGCGTCGCCCGCTGGATGCGGTCGTCGCTGCCCGATGTCGAGATCGCCATGCGCGCCGATTCCCTGGTGACGATGTCGCATGCGGCGGGCGCCGGTATCGGGGTTGCGGCGCTGCCCTGTTATCTCGGCGACAGCCTGCCCGGGCTTGTAAGGGTCGGAGGGCTGATCGAGGAGATTGGCTCGGCGCTGTGGGTGCTGGTGCACGACGATTTGCGCCGCACGGCGCGCGTCCACGCCTTCACCAAATTCGTCTCCGGCGAATTGCAGCAGCGGCGCGACCTTCTTGAGGGCAGGCTCGGCGCCGGAGCTTGAGACGCACGCCAGCTGACGCGCGGGCTCAGCTCCGCAACAAGCTCCCAAGCTCTGCGACGGTCATCACGCGCCCGAACACCTTGCCTATGATGTCGAGGGTTGCATTGTGCGATGGCTCGTCCAGTCCGCCATTGGCGTCGCTGATGAAAGCCACCTTGTAGTCGCGCATGAAGGCGCTCCGCGCGGTGGATTCGCAGCAGATGCTGGTCACGGTGCCGATGATGATCACCGTGTCGACCCGGCCTGCGCCACGGATGTTGCGCAACACCGTCTCGATCTGCGTGTTGTGGAAGGCGTCGTAGCGGTGCTTCTTGATGACGACATCGCCGGGCAGGGGCGCAAGCGCGGCGACGATTTCGGCGCCGGCGCTGCCTTCCCGCATTCCTTTGGTTTTCAGCTTCGGCTGGTAGCTGGTTTCCAGCGGCGAGATATCGAAATCGTCGCTGAGCACATGCTGGGTGTAGATCACCGGGACGCCTTGCGCGCGGCAAAGCTCGACCACCTGCCGCATCGCCGGAATGCGATGGCGGGCCATGGCCACTTCCATGACGGCGCCCTCATCGACGAAGTCGCTTTGCATGTCGATGACCAGGAGGGCTGCGCGTTGCTTGTCGAACGGCCATGGTTCGTCGCCGGGCTGGGGCATTGCGTGTTTCCTGTTTCCGACGTTGATCAGGTGAGCAGCAGGCTCTTAATCGAGACATCGCAATTCCTGCCGATGACGATGTGATCGTGGATGGATGGAGAGATCAAGGTCGTGGCGATCTCGCAGCGAGTTCCGGGATTGGTTTCGCGACTTGACGCGTCCTCGCTTGGCCTACGGGTCGATGACCGCGATCGCATCGATCTCTATCAGGTAGCCGGGAGACATCACTGCTATCCCGACCACCACGTTTGCTGGTTTGTGATCGCCGAACAGCTCGATCTGGGCCGCTTCGATGATGGGCACGTGTTCGTCGCGTTTGTAATCGACGATGTAGATCGTGATCTTGCAGACTTGCTCGGGCCGAGCGCCGGCGGCAGCAAGCGCTCGGCCAAGATTTCCGAACGTCAGGCGCGCCTGGACTGCGAAATCACCGTGGCCAACGAGCTTGCCGTGTATGTCTTCTGGCTGCTGGCCCGAGACGAACACCAGCTTGCTTCCTGTCGCAACGACGACCTGGGAGTACATTTCCGGAATCGGCAGATCATTTGGATTTATGCATTCGAGCGTCATTGAATAGATCTCCTGCAATGGCTGTGGCTGCTTCGCATTCGCGGGTCTACCACATTGTCGCCGAAGCGGGCGCTTCCGTCGCAATATCACTTCTACACCGCAAGCGTGGGCATTTGAGCCAAAGCGGAATGTTGCTGATTGGCTCGCGAGCGGTGGCGTTTGGGATGACGGCACCGGCGCCGATCAGGCTCAGATCAGCAGCAGGCCCTTCATCGAGGCGTTGCCTTTCTTGCCGATGATGATGTGGTCGTGGACGGCGATGCCGAGCGGCTTGGCGCTGTCGATGATCTGCTTGGTCATTTCGATGTCCGCACGCGATGGTGTCGGATCGCCGGAAGGGTGGTTATGCACCAGGATGACGGCGCTGGCCGACAGTTCCAGCGCGCGCTTGATCACTTCGCGCGGATAGACCGGCGTGTGGTCCACGGTGCCGACCTGCTGCACCTCGTCGGCGATCAGCACGTTCTTCTTGTCGAGGAACAGGATGCGGAAATGTTCGCGGTTCTCGAACGCCATCGCCGAGCGGCAGTACGCAAGAAGCTGCGTCCAGTTGGACAGCACCTCGCGGTCGCGAACCTCGGTCCGCGCCATGCGCTGCGCGGCAGCGGCAATCACCTTCAGGTCGACCGCCACGGCGGGGCCGATGCCCTTCACCTCCTGCAGCAGCGCCACCGGTGCGCCAAGCACTTCGCCAAAAGTGCCGAAGCGCGCCAAAAGCGCCTTGGCGATCGGCTTGGTGTCGACGCGCGGGATCAGGCGAAACAGCAGCAGTTCGAGAAGTTCGTAGTCGGGCAGGGCGTCCGCGCCGCCGGCAACGAAGCGCTCGCGCAAGCGGTCGCGATGGCCGTGATAGTGTGGCTTGTCCGTCGATTTGTCTCTTGGTGCCTTGTCCTTCGCCGGTGGTTCAAGCCACCGCTCGGAGAAGAACCCCCGTTCGTCGTCACCGCTGTTCCCCATCGACCCCCCACACTCCCCGAAGGCTTCGACGGCAGATTAGAGCGGTAAGCAGCGCGCGGTCGAGTTTTTTCGGCGACGGCGCCTCAAAGCCGCGGCTTGAGGCGATCTTGTTTTCAGCTGACCGGCGGCAGGCCGGGGCGGTCGAGCTTGTTTGGCGACAGGGTGAAAATCTCGCAGCCAGTTTCGGTGACGCCGATCGTGTGTTCGTACTGCGCCGACAGCGAGCGGTCGCGCGTCACCGCCGTCCAGCCGTCCGACAGCACTTTCACATGCGGCCGGCCAAGATTGATCATGGGCTCGATGGTGAAGATCATGCCCGGCCGCATCTCGACGCCTTCCGAGGCGGTGCCATAGTGCAGGATGTTGGGTGCGTCGTGGAACAGCTGGCCAACGCCGTGGCCGCAGAAATCGCGCACCACCGAGCAGCGCTCTGCCTCGGCATAGGTCTGGATGGCGGCGCCGATGGCGCCGGTGCGGGCGCCGGGCCGGACCGCCGCGATGCCGCGCATCAGGCACTCGTGGGTGACTTCGAGCAGGCGTTCGGCGGCGCGCTTGATGGTGCCGACGGGATACATGCGCGAGGAATCCCCGTGCCAGCCGTCGAGGATGTAGGTGACATCGATGTTGACGATGTCGCCATCCTTCAACGGCTTGTTGTCTGGAATGCCGTGGCAAACGACGTGGTTGATCGAGGTGCAGGACGATTTGGTGTAGCCGCGGTAGTTGAGCGTCGCCGGTAGCGCGCCTTGGTCCATGCCGAATTCGAAGACGAAACGGTCGATGGTCTCGGTGGTGACACCCGGCTGGACCATCGGCACCAGTTCATCGAGGCAGCGCGCGGTGAGATCGCAGGCCTTGCGCATGCCGGCAAATCCTTCTTCGGCATAGAGGCGGATCTGGCCGGTATTCCTGAGGGGTGCCGTGGCGGCGTCGAGATAGGTGACCATAGTGTCCGTTTGCCTGTAAGCGGGCGGCGCATACCAGCCCGTTAGAAAATTTCCTCAGATTTGGCACTGCAAGCCGCAAGGTTCAAGGAAGAACTGCCGGCAATGGACTGATACTGGCGATATTCCTAGCTTGCGCGGCCGCTCAGATGACATCCAGGTGCGCGATCTCCTCCGAATGCCGAGATCGCACTGACGACACATTTTCGCGCAAAAGCAGCCAAAGCAACTTTTGACGACGAACGGCGTTGCTGTGGTCGACGCCAGTTCGGGAGATATAGAATGGACAGATTGCAATTCGAGGTGCCGGTGCGCATCGCGCCCGCGCCCGGGCTGCCGGTAGAGGAAATATACAGCGTCGAACAGGCGCTGGATATCCTGCATGACTGGCCAAAGAAGCGACAGGGCAAGGTCTATGAGGCGGCGTTCAATGCCTGCTTCGGGGCCACGGTGGATGTGGTCAAGACTGAGGATGCCTGGCGCGCCTTCATGGCGTTTTGCCGGGTCAGTGGCCTGCTGGCCAGGGATATGATGGTTACGGCCAAGCGCGCCGGCGAGGCGAGGGGCCTGAGGGTCTAGAGTTCTGCTTGGCCTGGAGGCCGGCCAACCGACTCGTTCCAATCGGCGCGGACTCCGCGGCGTTAAGGTTCCGTTTCCGACTTCACAGCTAGGCATGAGCCATAGAGCAGCGTCTGATTCGTTGCGTCGGTTTCATGGTGCAGAACATGTCTTCAGCCAATGTGCGTACCTTCCCGCTAGATCGGCAGACCGTGCTGGTGCGCGAGGTCGCCGCAAGGCTGGGCAGACTGCACGGCGACACGGCCACGTCGTTCTGGAAGGCCACGGCGCGCGAACTCCTCGACAAGGCGGTCGCGGCCGGCTGCGATGCGGCTTCGGCGGCCAACGATGTCCGCCGGTTTTTTGCCGCGGTCCAGGACGAGATGCATTTCAAGGCGGACGATGCCGCACCAGGGCAGCGCCGGACGCGCACCCGCCCCTAGCCTCAAAACACACGCGCTCATCATTGTGTGGCCAACCGTGGACCGGTCTTGGCGTCGACGGATCTCGGGTCCTACGCTGTCGATTGTGCCGTCCCAGCCACGGCGAGCGCCTTGTTGAACGCGAGACAGGCGATGAAATACTGGTCGCGCTCGGCCCTGGCGACGTCGGTCATCGCCAAGGAAATCGTCGAGCGCTATGGCGGGACTATCATGCCGGAGACCTGCCTGACGGATGGCTTTTGCAGATGGTGGGATCGACGCGGTTTAGCGCAAGGCGTCGGCCTCTCGGCCATCCCTGTGCCGACCCGATCCGAATCGGCTATGCCTGCGCGATGCAGGAAACGTCTCTCTACATCCCGGTGAAGCGGTTTCTCGAGAGCCTGGAGTTCACGGTCAAGGGCGAAGTCGGCCACTGCGATATCGTGGCGGTGCGCGACGGCGAGCCGCCTGTGCTGGTCATCTGCGAACTGAAATTGCAGTTCAACCTCGAACTGGTGCTGCAAGGTGTCGATCGCGCCGCGGCATGCGACGAAGTGTGGCTGGCGGCGCGCATGTCGGCGCGTGGCAAGGGCCGCGAGCACGACCGCCGTTTTCGCGCGCTGTGCCGGCGGCTCGGCTTCGGGCTTCTGGCTGTCAGCGGCAAGGGGGAGGTCGAATTGCTGCTCAGCCCGGCGGCTCTGCCGCCGCGCCGCGATCCGAAGCGCCGCTCCCGGCTGATGGAGGAACACCGGCGCCGGCGCGGCGATCCGGTGGTCGGCGGCGGTTCGCGCGCGCCGATCATGACCGCCTACCGGCAGGATGCGCTGGCCTGCGCCGCAGCCATGACCGACGGGCCGAAACGCCCGCGCGATCTGAAAGCGATTTCGCCACGCGCGCCCAGCATCCTCCTGGACAATGTCTATGGCTGGTTCGCCAGGGCCGAGCGCGGCGTCTACGCGCTGACCGAGGGTGGCCACGCGGCGTTACAGCGCTGGCCGCAGGTAGCGCACGACCAAGGGTGAGTGCCGGAGATTGCCGCGAGCAGGCGCCGAGGGAAACCTCGGCACGGCAGCCGCTGTTCGCCGTTTCAACCGATTCGCCGCGCCACCGTTCCAGCCGCTGCTAGTTCGGCGGCTGCCGCGAGGCTTCTTGTTTTCCTGAAAGATCTGGTACGCCCAAGGGGAATCGAACCCCTGTTACCGCCGTGAAAGGGCTGGATTTTCGAGGCTATTGCGTACGCGGTCGTTCGCGGAAATCCATACTATGCAAGGGTTTCGTTTTATAGCGTCCGCCTGTGTACACGGACGTATATTCGACCTATATTCGACTTGTTTCAAAAGTTCCAAGGCGGGAACACGATGGCCAAGACCCTCAAGGAAGCAGCGATCACCACAGCAAGCGCCCGCTCGAAACTGGTGGCCGGCGAATATCCCCGGCGCCTCGATGCCGATGCGGCCGTCTGGTATCGGAAAGGAAAACGGGGTGGCGTCTGGTTTGCCCGCTGGCGCAATTGGGGCGAGGGCGCAAACTACCTTCAATCGTCTGTTGGCCCTGCGAACGATGTCAACGATAAGCCGACGGACGGGCTGCTGACGTTTGCACAGGCAGAAACGCTCGCCCGCCAAATCGTTCAACAGGCTCGTCAGGAGCAAAAGGCCGCGGCGTGCGGCCCGGCTCTCACCGTTCGGGCCGCCGTTGAAACTTACATTGGCGAGCGCGATGCGCGGGACAGCCGCAGGAAAGGCCGTGTGGTGCGTTCTGACGCCGGCCAGCGGCTCCGGCGATATGTGCTTGGGCAGGAAAAGCGCGGTGGTCAGGAAGCCATTTCCGCAGCGCCACTGGCCTCGGTGACCTTGCACATGTTGAAGGAAAGCGATCTCCTTACATGGCGGGCAGATTTGCCTGAAGAATTGAAGGGCTCGACTGCGCAACGACTGATCAACGATCTAAAGGCAGCGCTCAACGGGTCATACGGCACGCATCGGGAGCGTTTAGAGCCGACACTGCCCGCTATCATAAAACACGGTCTCAAGGCTGAGAAGTCGGACAGTGACGACGCCGTGCCTCTTGCGCGTGATAATCAGATTTTGACGGCTGCTCAAGTTGGGACGGTGATCAGCGCCGCCCGTGAGATCGACGCGGAGCAGGATTGGGACGGGGACCTATTTCGTTTCGTCGTGTTGCTGGCAGCGACCGGAGCGCGGTTTTCTCAGATCGCTCGCATGAGGGTCGGCGACGTGCAGCGAGCGCAAGGGCGCCTGATGATACCAAGCTCGCGCAAGGGTAGGGGAGGTAAGATTGCCAGCGTGCCCTATCCAGTCGGTAATGACGTGCTGGACGCACTGCTGCCGGCCACGGCTCGGCGGAGCAAGGATGACATTTTACTGGAGCGCTGGCGCAGCAAACAGGTTGCCGGATCGATTGGCTGGGAGCGCGCTGGCCGCGCCCCGTGGCAGTCACCGAGCGAATTGCAGCGACCCTGGAACCAAGTCCGGCAACGGGCGCGACTGCCGGCGGTGATCCCCTATGGGCTGCGGCACAGTTCGATCGTGCGGGGCATTCGGGCGAACCTGCCGATCAGGCTTGTTGCGGCTCTACATGACACCTCAGTTCCCATGATTGAAAGACACTACGGTCGGTGGATTGTCGATGGCCTCGAGGATCTGGCGGCCAAGGCGGTGGTGCCGCTGGTGCCGGTCCACGACGGCAATGTCGTTCGGCTTAGAGGCTGATCGTGAAGGATTCTACCACCGAGCCAATCGACTGGGACCACGTCGAAGACCTGTGGAAAAAACTAACGCTGGTTTGCGGTCGCCATAGCATTGAACTGACGCCCGACGGGGATGTGCCCTGGGAGGATCTGGCCATAGCTCTTCTTTTCGAGCACGAGCCAAGTTTTCGTCCACACAAGCGCGGCAAGGTTGGCCGGCCGCGAGACTGGAAAAGGGATATCGCCATCATTCTCGATGCCGACCACGTCATTAGTGAACGGCGCTGTTCCGACAGCGGGGCCATTCACATCATGACTACGTCGCCGCGGTTCGCGAAACGATGGAGTGGCGAAAATGAGCGGACCCTTCGAAACAGGCTTAGCGCCGCGCGCAAGGATGAGAAACTCGCGCTCACCATACATGAGGCGCGCGAGGAAGCCCGAGACCGTGGGCTTGGCGATCTTTGGGGACTGATGGACCAGGAATATCGGTTCGCTGGGCAGAACGCCAGCAGGCGAACAGAAATGATCAAGAAGCGCAGCAGGCCGCAGAAGAAGGCCGGGCAGACGATCGAAGCTGAGACGCCAGACGAGGCGAAGGCCGCCGACGGCAGAAGGCCACGGCAGAGCAGCCCAAGCTTCGGAAGCCGCAGAGGCTATAGGGACATAGAGCTGCCAGAGGATTGTGACCAGCGAGGAGCTGGTAGGGCTTATTCATGCCACCCGACATGTATCAATAGGTGACAAAAAACCGTCCCGGAAATTCCTACTTTAATTTCCGGGACGCCCTGTTGTCAGACTTTTTTCAGGTGCCACGCTCCAACGTTGCTCCACGTTAATAGCCCGTGGAGCATTTTCATGAACACCGACAAACTTGGTTTCTCCATCGAGGAAGCCGTTAAATTTTCCGGCATTGGCCGCACGCGGATTTTTGCGGCAATCAATGCTGGGCAACTTGTCGCCCGAAAGTTTGGGCGGCGCACCGTGATTTTGCGACGTGACTTGGAGAGCTTTCTCGGTGAGTTGCCAGCTAGAGCCCCGAAGGCCCCGTCCGTCGTTCCAATCGGGCCACTGGCTTTTTTGCTCAATGGAGAAACTGTTCGTCAAGAGGCGAGTGATGAGCAGAAATGAGCAGGTTTTACATTCATCTGCCGCCATCAACGTAGCCGTTCAATGGCTGGTCACTACGCCAACACGGCAGCGGCCGGCGCCGCTGGTGCCGCCGGCTATGCCGGAAATGTTCAACCTGACCTCTATCGAGGCGTGCGCAGCGATCCGGCAACGCCATCTGACCACAGCGAGGTCGACATGACGACATTGCCTTGGATGCCGGTGTTCCCAGGTGATGAGCTCGCCGAGACTTTGCATTTGTCGTGCGAGGAATACGGCGCCTATGCGCTTCTGAAGATGGCGCTATGGCAGCATGGGGCGATTGCCAACGACGACGATCGCCTTGCGAGAATCACCCGGCTGTCCCTCGAAAAATGGCTCTCAGTCCGGGCGACGATCGAGCCGTTGTTCGGTCCGAAATGGTCGCACGCGAAGCTCGAACACCATCGATCATTGGCGGCTGGACAGCGCGAAAAGAAGTCCGCGGCCGGCAAGAAAGGCGCGCTCGGTCGATGGAGAGAACATGGCAAAGCCAATGCGGTTGCCAATGGCAAAGGCAATGGCACAGCCATAGCAGAAAATGGCAAAGCCATAGGTTCTGACATTGGCGAGGCCAATGCGGATGCCAATGGCCTCCAACCCCAGATGAAGAACTCTGCTTATGAAAAGGAAGTGCTTCCACACGCACACCCGCACGCGCGAGAGACCTTCACGACGAAGCTACAAGCAGGTGAATGGCTGAAGGTCCACACCGACCTTTTCCCCGGATCCGAAGAATTCGATAGCGCAGTCGAGGCAATGCTGCGCGGCAAGTATCCGATGGGAGACACCGCATGACAGCCTACCGGGCCGCCGCTGTCTGGATCGACCAGGCGCTCGGGTGCTGGGCCGAGGCCGTCGAACGCATGCCCGAAGCACGGTGTCTCGCCGAGCACCAAGCCGCGCACGACGCGCCGCGCTCGCCGTCGGGTGATCTCGTTTCCGCGGTGCTCGAGCGTGTTGGCGGCGCTTTCCCGGATGGTTGCGAATGACAGCCCGGCGCACGGACCTAATCAATGCCCCCGCTGCCAAACTTGCGGCCCTTTACGTGCGTCGCCACTTCGAAGTGGAAAATGAGCCGACACAGCCAGTAGACCGCCAACGCCAGGCCGGTGATTGCTGCAAGGGCAATCACCGAACCTTCGAGCGACGCGCGGGCATTCAAGAGGTACGCCGGCATGACGACGATCAAGCCCGCCACGATGATGGCTACATAGAAAAACGTGCCGCGGATTGTCTCCCAGAGGATCCACTCGATGCCTTCGAGCTCGCTTCGTACGATCTCGGGTGCGCGCTCGAAAGGAAGCTTTGCGCAAGCCTCCTCAAATGCGCGATGGTAGTCGGCGCCTGTAAATGCCATTGGCCCTCCTTGCCGCAAGCTACCGAGCGACGTTAGTCCGACGGACGTCATGCGTCTACGAGGTGAGGGCAGGGAGGGTTTGGCCCTTAGGGTAAGGGCCTTTGGCCGTCGGTCAGGCGGTTCGTTCACAGAGCCAGCAGAGGACACAGCCTGCTCAGTCCAGGTCTGTCGCCTGATCTACGTCCACCGAGGAGTCGTAACCGTCGATCCAGTCGATGTGCTCGACCGTCCCGAGCAAATAGGGGTTGTCGTCTCGATCGATCCCCATCCGCGCGGCGAATACGCCACCTTGAAAGGCCCTGGAAACGGGTGGTTTGGCTCTCGTTGCCGACTGCCGGCCGTAGAACAGCGATCTTCCGAAATCGATCAGTTCGCTCCGGTTCGGAAACATGAAACAGCCTCAGCTCGGTTGAACTTCAGGAAGCGAAACATCTTCAGGCTGGGAATGGTTCCAGCACGGCGCGTGACAGGCTGTTGCCGGCGACAGGGGCAGGGCATGACGCCAGCCCAGCAGGATCCAAATCTCGCGACCTTGATGCCGGAAATTCAGGCAGCCGAGGCCGTGCTCGCAGCCAACGTGACCGCAATGCACGTCTACATCCGGCAGGGCGACCTGAAGGCGTTTGCTAGGCTGCGGTACTTGATTGGTTTTAGTCCGCTACCGCCGCACTTATCTAGCCTCCTCGGGTGGTAACAATGTCCTTTCACTCGGTTAGATCGGTCCAGTGGGCGCACTACCCGCAGATCACCTCCTCGAAATCGTAGCGGTTCCCTACAAAGCCTGGCTCTGGCGCTTACCTGACCGACCGCTAGATCGCCTGCGTTGACTTCAATCCAGCTGCAATGAGGTCTGCACGCCCTTCTGCAATCTGCCGAAATGAAGTGCTCTTCGATCTCCGCCATAGTCCGCAGCAGATTTCAGAAGGCACCGCAGGCAAGGTTCTTCGTTCCGGCAGGCTGTGGGCCGAAATCATTGGATGCGTGACGACGCCAATCAACAACCATTGCCGCGCGGAGACTTCACCATCCTACTCATGGCCGCGGTTCTCTGCATGCCCGTTCAGAGTTTATGGGGCAGAATATGTGTACGTGGGTTGGGTTGGAGATCGGGAACCCATGAGCGACCAGGAAAGCAAAGTCGATTCCATCAAGCTTTGCATCTCCCAAAGGGGGAACGCACCTGGGAGGCCGTCGCGCACGGTCGTAAATGGTCGTTGGCCACGCCGCTGCGCTTGGAATTGGGTTATCTGATTGAGCGGGAGGGTCGGAATACCACCTTTCGCTCAGCGAAGTGGCTGATTTGTCTGAGGCAATGCAATGAGAGCACCACTTAGAAATCCGCGTCACGAAGCGTTCGTGCGAGGCTACGTGGAAGGCCTGCCCGCCTATAAGGCATATCTCGAAGCGGGCTACAAATGTACTAGTCGAGCAGCTGCTGTCGAGTCCTCAAAACTCCTGACAAAGCCTGACATCCAGAATCGGCGGCGGCATCTGCTCGAAGGTCTTGCGGAAAGTCTCATGGTCAGCAAGGAGTCTCTTTGCGCAGAGCTCGAACAAGCCCGTGCCTTGGCCCATGAGCATGGCCAGTCAGCGGCGGCGACCGCCGCCAGCATAGCCAAAGCGCGTCTACTCGGGATCGAAGCTCCGAAGGAGCTCAACGTCAATGTCACTGCGACGGTCAACCAGATGACAGACTCGGAGCTTCATTTCGAGATCGCTGCCATGATCAGTGAAATAAGGGCAGCAAAGGGGATGCGCCCCCTGACGGCGCAGGATCACAACGAGACGGAGCACTGATGGCGAAGTGTGCCGGCGGCGATAAGCGGGCAATGCCGGACCCATCCAAGGCTCTCCGAATTCCGGGGGGTCGAACACTTCGTGGCCAAGGCGTCCTGACGTAGTTGCTTTGCGCCTCATTCGGCCGTTCAGCTTTCCGATGCATAAGCCCTGAAGCTGCCGTCCGTCAGCCCACTACGACCGGTGACGTGAATGACCGACCTTGGGGACTTAACCGATAGACAGGTTATCGATGATCTACAATACCACCGGCGACTTCGCGCGGTTCAGATCCTGCTGGGCCACACGAAGATCGAGAAGACCGCGGTATCTCGGCGTCGAAATAGAGTACGCTCTGACCCTCGCAGAACGAACCGAGGTCTGACGGTGGAGTGGCCTTAAGGAGGTGCTCTCCTATGCGGGCGGGCTAAGTGTCGAGTAGTCGCGCAATCTTTGGCATATGAAGAACTGCTTCCCCGTTATACCCTAGGACGAAATGGCAGAGCAGATTCCAATCAATCCCGCCCTCTTGATTTGGGCCCGCCAGCGAGCGGGCCTGAGCCCTGAAGAGGTCGCGCAGAAGTTCAAGCGGATCGCCGACTGGGAGGCAGGTGCGTCCGCGCCGACCTACCCGCAGCTTGAGCAGCTCTCCGACGCGCTCAAGGTCCCGATCGCGGTGTTTTTCTTCCCCGGCCCGCCGGATGTGCCGCCGATCAACGAGACGTTTCGTACGCTGCCTGAGGCCGAGTTGGATCGCTTGCCGAGCCGGGTTCGCATTTTGATGCGCAAGGCAAAGGCCATGCAGATCAATTTGGCGGAACTCACCCAATCACGGAACCCGGCAAAGCGTCTTATCACGCGGGATCTACAGTTCGCTCCGAACGTAGATATAGCCCAAATGGCCGCCGCCGTGCGTCAGTACATTGGGGTGACCGTCCAGCAGCAGCAGGCATGGCACAGTGATGATGCGGCTCTCAAGGAGTGGCGAACGGCTCTGCTGAACGTGGGCGTCTTCGTCTTTAAGGACGCGTTCCGAGCGGACGACTTCTCGGGGTTCTGCCTCTACGACGACGAGTTCCCAGTAATCTATGTGAACAACAGCTCGACCAAGACCCGGCAGATATTCACCTACTTCCACGAACTCGCGCACCTCATCTTCCATACCAGCGGAATCGATATGGTTCGCGACCGATACGTGAATCGGCTCGTCGGCGATGCCCGGCAGATTGAGGTTATCTGCAACAGCTTCGCTGCCCAGGTACTGGTGCCAGAAGACGCCTTCCAACGCGCGATGGTCGGAAGGCAGGACACCGAGGTGACTGCGGAGGCTCTCGCTGCCCAGTTCCACGTCAGCAGGGAGGTGATTTTTCGTCGCCTGTTGGACCAAGGAAGGGTGGCAGAGGACCAGTACGACCAAGCGGTCGAAAGGTGGAACGCGCAGCGCCAGGTCGAGCGCGCGCCGGGCGGAAATCCGTATTGGACCAAGCTCGCGTACCTCGGCCGTGAGTACGTGGCCCTGGCACTGTCGCAGTACCACCAGAACAAGATCGACGAGGGGCAGCTGGCAGACTTCCTCGATACGAAGCCGCGTCACGTTGGGGCTCTGGAGGAGTATTTCAGCCGGGGGGCCTCTTAATGTACGTGTTCGACACCTCGCCCCTCTCAACCCTGTTCAAGAACTACTACCGACGCCGCTTCCCGACGCTTTGGGACCGCTTTGATGGGCTGGTGGCGGATGGCCGGATAATTTCAACCCGTGAGGTACGCCGCGAGTGCGTGGACGGTCCTGTGGAGACCTTGAGGGACTGGGCTGGGGCGCGGGAAGAATTCTTCCACATACCCGGCGCAGCTGAGGGCGCATTCGTGGGCCAGATATACGGGGTCGTGCACTTCCAGCAAAATATCGAGCAGCGGAAGCTGCTCAGGGGCGGGCGCAACGCTGATCCGTTCGTGATTGCGAAGGCGGCGTCGGAGGGACGAGGCGTGGTCACCATGGAGGAGTTCAAGCCGAACGGCGCGAAAATCCCGAACATTTGCCGCCATTTCGAGGTGGAGTGCCTGTCGCTCGAAGAATTCATGGAGCGCGAGGCCTGGGAATTCTAGAGGCACTTGGGCTCAAACCTACGACCTGCTGATTGACAGTAGCTGCGGAGGCCGCGATGGCAGTTTTTGCCAGTCACCGCCCGCCAATCGCGGCCCCCACAGGGGTAGAGAGCCGCGCGTTTCTGCTTTGGCCAATCAAGGCCGAGGAGAGATACAGACCTGTACAAAGTGGCCAAGAAAATTCCTGTCATTCGGGCAGACCCGCATCCTCGAGCCAAGCCATAATTCGCTGCAGGCGCTCGGGATCGCGATAGAACTGTGCGGCGGCAACACCAGAGCGAGTCATCTCCGGATGCTTGCCAAGCAGGACGGTGATGTGACCCCGGGCGGCGTCGAGCCGGCCAGTGGCGGCAGCGGTGATTGCCGATAAGATGTAGGCAAAAGGCTCGTGTGGCTCGCGCGCCAGGTAGAGCGCAGCATCGGACCGCGCTTGCTCCAGATCGCCCTGCCAGAGATCGGCCCAGCCGAGGTAGTAGATAGCCCAGTTGATGGCGTATGGGCTGAGTCGCCGCGAGGTTTTCAGGGTTGCTATGGCTCCCTGAAAATCGCCGCTATAGACCTGTGTCATGCCGAATGCGGCCGCGCAGTAGGCGTCGCTCGGCGCCAGTTCGCCCGCGCGGCGGTGGAATTCAAGGGCTTCATCGTGGCGCCGCTCCATCAGCGCAGCATTTCCCTTGTAGTGCAGAACTGCGCCGGTTTCGCCTACAAGGTCCTCGGCACGCTGAAGGGCCGCCTTTGCTAGCCCAAGAGAGATCGCTGGATCGGGGATGAAGCCAAGCCGCGCATCCAACCAATGGGTGTGTGCCAGCATAACGAAGGCGAGCGCATAGTTTGCATCGTGATGTACGGCTCGTTCGTAGAAGAATCGTGCTTGGATATTGTCGAGCTTTGTGAACTTCAGTATTGCGGTCTGGCCCTGCAGGAAGGCTTCCCACGCCTCCAAGTTGCGGGTCCCTTCGGCCGCGATCCGCGCTGTGTCGCCTTCGGTCAAGTTAACCTGGAGTGCAACGGTGACGGCTTTGGTGATTTCGTCTTGAAGCTCGAAAAAGTCGGTGAGCTCCCGGTCATAGCGCTCGGCCCAAACATGCCCACCCGACGCGCCATCGATCAGCTGAGCCGTTACGCGAATTCTGTTCCCTGCGCGCCTCACACTCCCCTCAAGGATAAAGCGTACCCCCAGATCGCGCGCCACATCCTGAACCCGCACAGTTCGGCCCTTGAACATGAGGGTCGAGTTCCGAGCAATGACCAGCAGATCGCGCAGTCGCGACAGTTGGGTGATGAGGTCCGCGACGATTCCATCGGCGAAGTAGTCCTGCTCAGGATCGCCCGACAGGTTGGCAAACGGCAGCACGGCGATCGAAGGCTTCTCAGGTGTCGAAGTGGTCGTCGCCGTAACCGTCACCGCCGGCGTGTTTGTGACCCGATAGATGCGGACCGGTTCGGCGATGTTCTTGAGAACCCGAGCACCAAGATCGTCAAAGGAAAGCGCGAGCTTATTTCGAACTTGCCGGTAAGCGTCTTCTGAAATCCAAACGCCGCCGGGATCGGCAAGGGCTTCCAACCGCGCCGCAATATTCACGCCGTCCCCGTAGAGATCATCGCCGTCGACTATGACGTCGCCCAGGTTGACTCCAATGCGCAGCACGATCTGGAGACCGTCCGACTGGTCAGCATTTCCGGCGGCCATGCGTTCTTGCAGCCGTGCGGCGCACTCGACTGCGTCCACAGCGCTGGCAAACTCAATGAGAGCACCATCACCTACCAGCTTGATGATCCGGCCACCGTGATTGGCGACCGTCGGTTCGAGAACGGTTTTCCGTCGATCCTTGAGTATCGCTAGCGTGCCGGCTTCGTCCTGCTGCATCATGCGGCTATAGCCGACCACATCGGCGGCCAGGATGGCGGCAAGGCGACGTTGAGCGCGTTGTTCAGCCATACTGTGCGATGGCTCCCAAGGCAGGAACTATCCGTAATTGTATTGCGACGCCGCGGACATGTCCATCTGGCCGGATTTGTCGAATAGGCCAAGAGGGCGGGTTGCCCACCGCCCTGACCACAAAGGTAAGATTTTTCGACGCTGCTGCTAGACCTGGCAGTCGGCGTGCCGCCCAAGGCCTTTTTTGTGGAACGACTGCGCGCGGGAAATGGGGCGGCCAGCCTCTATGGCGGGAAGGGGGCGCTGAGCCGCTGTTGAAGCGGCGGCGCGTCGATGTCCGCAATGGGGTTTGTGCGCAGAACGGGAGCTTACCGCTGGGCGATCCCCGAAACCGGACAGTCAGGAAGCGGCCCAAAGAAGTCATTGCTGCACCGATCCTACGATTCATTGACAGCTGTCCACATGGGCAGGGTCTACCGGACGCCCTGCAACAAGCCCTAGCGCCGTCCAATAAGGTTCCTATTGACTTTTGGACGGCTCTGACTCAAAAGCTTAGAGGCTATTGGGCATTGGAGGGTTGGATGCAGGTCGGCTACGCACGAACTTCAACAGAAGAGCAGGTCGCGGGACTCCAGGCCCAGATACGTGATCTCAAAGCCGCCGGTTGCGAGGAAGTCTTTTCGGAGCAAGTCTCAGCCTTGGGGGATCGGCAGGAGCTCGATCGAACGCTCAAGTTCCTGCGCAAGGGCGACACGCTGGTGGTCACCAAAATCGATCGGTTGGCGCGGAATACACGAACGCTTGGTGACATTGTCGATGGCCTGCATGGACGTGGAGTAGGTCTGAAGGTCTTACAGTTCGGCAAGGAGGTGCTGGACACGACGGGTGCGTACGGTCGGCTGATGCTGAACATGTTCGCCGCTTTCGCCGAGTTCGAGCGGGGTCTGATGAAAGAGCGACAGAAGGAAGGCATCGCGAAGGCGAAGGCAGACAAGAAATACAAAGGGCGGAAGCCGACGGCGCGAGCAAAGGCCGGTGAAGCAGTCGTGCTGTACCAGCAACAGAAGTCCGTGTCAGAAATCGCCGCATCTCTCGGCATCGGTCGGGGGTCAGTCTACCGAGCGCTTACGGCTGCTGGCCTCAGGTAGCTCACTGTTGGCCAGTGTGTCGCGGAACTTCCGGGGCCTACTCCTAATCCGTCTGCGGATCGACGGCCTCGATCTGGTGCAAGACCTCGTATGGATCAAACCCTACTACCTTCGCCAGATCGAGAAACTCGATGAGATCCACACGACGATCGGCGTTTTCTATGTTGGCAATGAAAGGTTGATGTCGATCGAGAGCTTTGGCGACAGCAGCCTGTGTCAAACCCGCCAGCTTTCGCTTCTCAGTCAGCAGCTCAGCAAGTCGCCGATGACGGTAGGAATGCAGGGTTTTGGCCATCCGCTCGTCGAGCAAGTTTCGCTTCGACCTTGCGGTAATCCGAATTTCATATTATCCAAAAAGTGGATTTTCTTCCTTTGCTTGAATTGGATCGGGACGGCACCCATCCGGGCAAAGGCTTTAGCACTGCACCTACGCAACCCGCTTGGGCTTATGGCGGAGTTGTTCGGCTTTGAGTTGATACGCGGCTTGGGCCCAGTTGGCGCGCCAGCCGGATGCATCGCTTCACCAGGAGTACCCGGCAAATGATCATCGATCGGTCAGCCGTAATTCTCGGAGCTGCAATCATCTTCGCGGTTGGGCTGCATCTCTACTTCTCACCCTACCAGCAGTGCGTGCGGGAGGTCTCGGCCGGTGATCGCCTCGAACATGACGTCAGCCTGTCGGGCCCTGCCGAAATCTGTTTGGCGCAGCTGGGTAGGCGATGATCGACTGACCGCTGATTTCTTCCAAGAATGATCACGAAATGGGATCGTTATGAAAGCTCTGATCATTGCTCCCGCCACCGCAATTCTCGCCGCAATCATCCCCGGGCCAGCATTGGCGGGGTGCGCCAATTACACGGACGGCTCGCTCGATGTATCAGCGCCCGAGGCAACGATCTGCTTCCGGCGAGTATGTGAAAAAACCACCGTCGAGTTTGATTGCGCCAACATTCACGGGTCTCAGAAGGGTTACGCTAACGGGTGGCGGGTGTACGTTGACGCCGATCATAAGCCCGCCGTCGTTCATGTCTTCCGGCCCGTGCTCATCCCAAAACCCGACCTGGGCAAAATTACCTGTGAGGGAGACTGCTTCACACTTCCGCAATGATCCGTGCTCGTCGTGATTGTATTTCTGGACCAGTGTCCCTGAGTTGCGGCTTCGCTCGCGCAAGTGTTCAATCGAACAATAGCGGCGATCCTAGATTTAAAGATGAGGGGCTCGGGCCTCGAACCGCGCGAAAGGTGTATGGATGCCCCGCCTGACTCCGCAGCAAAGGATTGCACTGGCTCAGACGCTTGAGGTTCGCGCTGCGACCGGGGAAGGACTGACCCCAGAGAAAAGAATAGAGCTTCGCCGCGCGGCGAAGAACCTGCTCGCGTTGAACGCTATGGAAGAGCGAAGGAACCAGTCGAAGTCCTCGGCTGATGGTCTCGCAAGCATATTCGATCAAGCTGCAGAGCAACGCTGGTCGGAGGACCTGCGCGAGGAGCTCGGCTATCGTCATATGATTCACTTGGCTGACGTGTTCGAGGGTTGGGCTTTCGACAGCCGCATGACGCCTGAATGGACAGCCAAGCTTTCGGGATGGGCAGGGTCAATGCGCACCTTGGCGGAGGAAGTCGGGGCGACATGGGATCCGCCAAGGCCAGCGGGTAAAATCTCCCTTGTCGGATTTATTGGTCGTAGCCTGATGGACGAGTAGAGTAACCGGTTCAAATGTATGCCTTCGGCCTGCTTGGTAGCGGCAGAGGTTCCGTGGCTGCTTTGCGCCTCAACTCCGGCCGCACGAGATCAGTTTGCGACTTCCCGAAAGCAGACCTTCGTCCCTAATGCCCTTTACCAATTCGGATCGCGACGCTGAAGATCAGATGGGTCCGCGAGAGGTGGCCGGCGCGCAATAGCAATGGTCTCATAAGGCATCACGTACGCCATCTCGAAGGCTCCGCCCAGAACCTTGGTCATTGCAAGCAGTGCGGTGCCGAAACCGAGTTTGGGAAGCAGTCTTGAATGGGTGACTCGGTGGGTGGCGATATCGACCATGGCGTCCTCCTGTAGCCACGAGCTTCGCCTAGGTTTACGCACAGGTCCTTGGCGCGAACCTGAAAAATCCTGAACAACACTGAAGTTCGCTTTCGCCGTCGCTTCAGCTAAGCTGCTGTCCTCGGACGGGGCACCTCTCGAATGGATATCCACTTCGGACATTACCGGCTGAAACGCGCGAAACGGCAATTGCTCGGCCCGGACGGACCGGTAGAGCTTCCAGCGCGTTGCTTCGATATCCTCGGCACTTTGCTGAACAAGGCTGAATCTGTGGTCGGGAAGACCGAGCTCTTCGACAGCGTCTGGCCAGACATGGTGGTAGGGGACAATACCCTGCAGGTACAAGTGTCTGCGCTGCGCAAGGCGCTTGACCCCGGCATGATAGTGACCGTTCATGGCCGGGGCTACAAATATGCCGGGCCGCGGCCTGTGGAGGTTGATACCGATGACTTCGATGGATCTGAGCTGCATGGGAGCCTGACCACCGACATTCGGCCTGCCGACCGCAAGACCACAATTGCCGTACTCTCGTTCAGCAACATGAGTGGTGATCCGGATCAGGAATATTTCAGTGACGGGATCACCGAGGATCTAATCACCGAATTGTCGCGATACCGTCCCCTTGCCGTCGTCTCGCGCCACTCCTCTGCCTGCTTCAAGGGGACAACAGTCGACATCAAGGAGATCGGGAGCAGGCTCGGAGCGCACTACGTGGTTGAGGGCAGCGTGCGCAAGATAGGCGCAAGCGTCAGGGTAACTGCCCAGCTTATCGAAACCGTGACCGCCAGGCACGTTTGGGCAGAACGATATGACAGGATGGCTCAGGATTTGTTTGCCCTGAACGACGAGTTGGTCCGAAGGCTTGTCAGCGCCATAGTTGGACAAGTGGAGCAACACACGGAAACCCGGGCGAAGACAAAACGAACTGAAAGCCTTGATGCATATGATCTCTGGTTGCGCGCGATGCATGGGTCCGATGTCTGGACACTCGATGGCAACGCTGCCTGCGAGCGGTTGCTCGAAGAGGCGATAAATAAGGATCCGATGTTCGCGCGAGCGCATGCAAGCCTGGCCTTTTGCCACATACGCACCTCTCAGATGTCACCGGGTTCTCCAAACATCCGCAAAATCGAGGAGGCAGCGCTTCGAAGCGCGGAACAGGCTGTCCGGCTCGATGCAGCGGAGGCGCGAGCACACCATGCGCTGGGATGGAGTCACCTCTATCTTGGTGAGTTCGAACGCGCCCGGTCAAGGTTCGCCATATCAGCTTCGCTCAATCCGAACGACGCAAGCCTCTGTATCGATCGTGCGCTCGCACTGGCGTTTCTCGGCGAGCAAAACGCGGCTGATGAAGCAGCCGAGATCGCTGCGATTCTGCATCCTCTCGGCGGCGATTGGTTCTCCGCCGTGCGAGCAATTGTTCACGTCAGTGCCAGACGTTACGACGCCGCTGAAGAGTACTTCGCATTGGCGCCGAGAACCTGGCCTGACATCCTGGCATTTCATGCCGCGAACCTGACCTACCTCGGCGATCGGCAACGGGCTTCGGAACTCATGCGACAGGCTCTCGAGAGATTTGGCCTGCTGTGGTGCGGATCCTCGCCAGCTGTGCAATATGAAGATTTCATCGGCTGGTTCTTCCACGTCAACATGTTCCGGCGTCGTGAAGATCGAGAGCATGTCGACGCAGGCCTGCCGAAGGCGTATCTAATTGCAGCCGCCAGGCACGATGCGCAAGGTTAGCTACAATGCAGCCGCCCGCCCACAGTCCCATGCCGGGCGATCGCCGCGCGGCGAGGCCGTAGGTCGACGCGCAAGCGCGCGGGGAATTGCCCGGCAAATGGACGATGGGTGGCCCCGATGTGCGCCGAATGGACAGGATTGCAAAACGCCGATGTCCAAGAGCAGCCAGATGCCTGATGGCCGCCAGCGCCCCGCTCCTGCCGTCTAACTATCCGGATAGAATTGACGTCCCATGACGGTCGCGCGAAGATCAGTCGAGGCTGATCCGTGTTCCCTTGGCGCCGTTGAGCAGCCGCTTGAGATGGAAGCTGGCGAGTTGGTCGTCCGGACATTTCCCGATCTGCGCGGCGAAAGCGGTAAGCGCGTTTGAATCTCCGGCCTCCAATCTGCCGAACGCTTCGAGATAGCTCGCCGTCGAAGGATCATCATACTGCTTTGACGACAAAGGCTCGAACGCGCGTAGCGCCTCGGCCCTGCCGCGCAGCATCAGATCGCCGACCGGCCGTCCCCGGAAGCCGTCGACCCTTGCAGCCGCGCTCCCGCTGACGCAGATACGCGTGCCCAACTGCTTGTTGGCGCTTTCCAGCCGCGCCGCGATATTGATGGTGTCGCCATAAGCGGTGTAGTCGAAAAAGCGGCCTCCGCCGAAATTTCCGACCAGCGCCGGACCTGCATGGACGCCGATGCGGGTCGTCCCGACCGCGACGCCCTTGTCGCGCCAGCTATCGCGGAACGATTGCGACAGCGCGTCGAGCTCGAGCGCGCAGGTAACTGCGCGCGCCGCATGGTCCTGCTGCTCGCCAGGCGCGCCGAACAAGACATGCAGCGCATCACCGACGATCTTGGCGACGGTGCCTTCATGCGCGAACACGACGTCGGTCATGCCGGCTAAATAGTCGTTGAGGAGCGCGCCTAGCGTGGCAGGGTCGATCGTTTCCACCAGCGTGGTGAAGCTGGTAATGTCGGTGAACAGCGAGGCGACCTCGCGCCACTGTCCGGCTAGCGCCAACCCGTCGGCGTCGCCGGCCAGCCGCTCGGCCAGATTGGGCGAGAAGTAGCGCGACAGCGATGCATGCGCGCGCTCCGCGACCGCTTGCCGCCGATGCGCCTCGTGCAGCACCTCGCGATGCTTCAAGGTCTTGGCGATCGTGGTCTCGAGGTCGGCAAAGTCGATCGGCTTAGTGATGAAGTCGAAGGCGCCTCGGTTCATTGCGGTGCGGATGTTGGCCATGTCACCGTAAGCGGAGACGATGACGGTCGAAAGCTGCTGCCCCTCGGCCTGCTGCAGCTTCTCCAGGAGCGACAGGCCGTCCATACGGGGCATGTTGATGTCGCACAGCACCATGTCAATGTCGCTGTTGCCGTCGATGACGGACAGGGCGTCCACACCATCGCTGGCGAAGAGAAAAATGACCGCACCGTCGCGGATCTGACGCCGGAACTTCTGGACGATCAAGACCTCGAGATCGGGCTCGTCGTCGACCACGAGGATGCGCGCCGTCACGCCACCATTCCCAGCCGCGTTTCGATCTGTTGCCTGAGAATCGCAAAGTCGATCGGCTTGGTCAGCAGCGCTTCGGCGCCGTTCTCCAACGCCTTGCGCTTGGTTTCGGCGTCGCCATAGGCGGTGATCATGATGACCGGGACGTCGGGCCGCAGCACCTTGATCTTCGGCAGCAGCTCGAGCCCGCTCATGCCGGGCATGTTGATGTCAGACAGCACCAGGATCAATGTCACCCCTTCGGCGTGGTCGATCTGCTCCAACGCATCGACCGCCGATTGCGCGAACTCCATGGTGAAGCGGCTGGCTCGGATGTCGCGGCGGAACTGCTGACGAAATAACGGCTCGACGTCGGGCTCGTCGTCGACAACCAGAATGAGGAGGCTCATGCTTCACCTCCCGATTTTGCGAGCGAGGCGGCAGCGCGCGGCAGCACAATCCGGAACTCGGTGAACTCGCCTGGCTGGCTGTCGACGTCGATCGTGCCGGCATGCTGTTTGACGACGATGTCGTGGCTGAGCGACAGGCCGAGCCCGGTGCCCTCGCCGGCTGGCTTGGTCGTGAAGAATGGATTGAACATCTTCTCCTTCACCTCCGGCGGAATGCCGATGCCGTTGTCGCGGATCCTGATTTCGACACGGTCGCCGAGACTTCTGGTCATAGCGGAGAGCGTCGGCTCATAGCCCGTGCCATTCGTAGCCGCGCTCTGCTTGGCCGTTGCATAAAAGCCGTTGGAGATGAGGTTGAGAAGCACCCGCGTGATCTCCTGCGGGTAGAGATCGACATCCCCCGCCTGCGGGTCGAAATTCCGCGTCAGCGTGATGTTGAATCCTGGCTTTTCGGCGCGCGCCCCGTGATAGGCAAGGTTCAGGCTCTCCTCCACGACGGCATTGATATCGATCGGACGATGATCTCCTGAACCCGCGCGCGAATGCAACAGCATGTTCCTGACGATGGAATCGGCCCGCTTGCCATGCTGGACCACCTTGTCGAGATTGCTCTTGAGCATGCCTGTCAGCTCGGCAACCTCTTCGCGCACGGATGCCTCCAAAGGCGCGCCGGCCAGCACACTGCTCAAATCATCGATGAGTTCGCCGGAGAGCGCTGAGAAGTTGTTGACGAAGTTGAGCGGGTTCTTGATCTCGTGGGCGATACCGGCGGTCAACTGGCCGAGTGAGGCGAGCTTCTCCGTTTGCACGAGGCGGTCCTGCGCGGTCCTCAGATCTTCGAGCGAGCGTGACAATTCGCGGGTACGCGCCTGCACCTCGTCGAACAGCCGGACGTTCTCGATCGCTATGCCGGACTGGTCGGCAAACGTCTCGACGAGCTCGATCTGCCTCGGCGTGAAGTCCCGTACCTGTGACCGCGTCAGCGCGAATACGCCGACCGGCGCGCCTTCGCGCAAGATCGGAACGCATAAAATGGTCCGGTAGCCGCCGAGCTTCTGAAGCTGCGTTGCCCCGTAGTCCGGGTCGGCGAGCACGTCCGACACGTGGACGGCACGGGCTTCGAGGGCCACCCTTCCAGTGATGCTGTCGCGGCTAGGGGCAAAGGGATTGGCTTTGGCGAAAACCGCGGCTTCAGGCAAATTGCCGTACTCGGCCGACCACCGGTAGAGATCGCCGTCGCGTTTGAAGATCACGCTCGTGTCCGCGTCGCACAGCTTGGCCGCTGATTCCACCAGCGTGTCGAGAACCGGCTGCAGGTCGAACGTAGAGCGGCTGATCGCCTTCAGCACGTCGGCCGTCGCCGTCTGCTGCTGCAGCGACTCGCTCAATTCCGCCGTGCGCGTCTGCACCTCCTCGAACAGCCGCGCGTTCTCGATGGCGATGACAGCCTGATCGGCGAAAGTCTCGACTAGCTCAATCTGCTTTGGCGAGAACGGCCCGGGCGCCTTGCGCATGACCAGAAGCAACCCCATCAGCTCCGTGCCGCGCAGGAGCGGAACGCCGAGAATGCAGCGAACGCCGCGCTGCCGCGCCACGTCGGTGAAGGTGAACTCGGGATCGGCTTCGAAATCCGGTACGTGAACGGTTTTCTTTTCCAGCAGAACGCGCCCCGACACCGATTCGCGCCCCGGCCGGCGCATGATCTTGGTATGGGCAGGGGCGGCTTCCGGATCTCGGCTGAAGGTCGTGGTCCACTGAAATCCGTCGTCGACCAGACGATAGAAATCGGCAATGTCCGCGTCGCAGAGGTGCGCGGCGGACTCTGCCAGGGTGTCAAGGACGTTCTGCAGGTCGAAGGCCGACCGGCTGATGACCTTGAGCACGTCTGCTGTCGCTGTCTGCTGCTGAAGCGACTCGCTCAGCTCCGCGGTCCGCGCCTTGACCTCATCAAACAGGCGGACATTTTCGATGGCGATCACGGCCTGGTCGGCGAAGGTCTTCAGAAGTTCGACTTGCTTAGCGGCAAGAAAGCCCGTCTCAGCACGCCCGACTGCTATGCAACCGATGGGCAGGCGGTCACGCAGCATCGGCACGGCAACAGCACTGCGCAGGCCTGAAAAAGCCGCTGCGGCGCGATGCGTGAATTCACTATCCAAGGTGAGGTCCGGGATCTGCGCCACGTCAAGATATAGAATTGCCCTTTCGGCAGCGCTGCCGCGAGTAGGTGCCACGGGAAAGGTGTTGCGCACGATCTCAACGCTTTCTTCGGTGATGCCGTGATGCGCGACGAAATGAAGAAGCTCGCCGTCAAATCTGTAAACAAAGCAGAACTGTGCTTCGCATAGACGGGCGGCGCTTTGCGCGATCATATTAAAAACTGGCTGCCCATCGGTGGGCGAGCGGCTGATAACGCTAAGCACATCGCTGGTCGCCGTCTGGTACTCCAGCGCCTCTGTGGCCTCCCGTGTCCGCTGCTGCACCTCCTCGAAAAGGCGGACGTTCTCGATCGCAATTACGGCCTGGTCGGCAAAGGTCTGGACAAGTTCGATCTGGCTATCGGTGAAGGCCCCGGGTTCAGGTCGCGTCATTGCGAAGACGCCAATTACCGATCCTTCGCGCATTAGCGGTACACAGAGCACAGCCGAATAACCTCCGAGTCGCGGAGCTTCGGGAAGGCCATGTTCTGTGTCCTTGGTAACATCCGGAATATGGACGACTGCCTTGTCGAGTGCTGTTCGGCCGACCCAGGATTGTCGGCTGATCGGACTCGGATTAGCCTCTTCATACGCGCGATACTCCGGAGTTTGGTCGTAGCCTGCCGCAAGCCGGAAGACATCGCCTTCGCGCATAAAGATGCCAGACGTTTTCGCACCGCAGAGCCTCACCGCAGAATCGATAAGTGTCTGCAGGACGCTCTGCAGGTTGAATGCGGAGCGGCTTATGACCTTTAGCACATCCGCGGTCGTGGTCTGCTGCTGTAATGCTTCGCCAAGTTCGGCGGTGCGGGCCTGCACCTCTTCGAAGAGCCGCACATTGCCGATCGCGATGACGGCCTGGTTGGCGAAAGTTTTAAGCAGGCCAATTTGGCTGTCGCTAAAGGGTCGCGCCTCGATGCGCCGGATCATAAGCGCTCCGATTGCTTTTCCTTCCTGCAACAGCGGAGTGGCGAGAATCGCGCGAAAACCAAGACGTTGAGCCATCATTCGGCCGGTTGCAAACTCCTCTCCAGCGATGGTCAAGTCGTGAACGTGGACTGGCACTCGATCCAATACGGCCCGGCCGGTAACGATGTCGCGCGCGACCGGGAAGCCAGCACTGTCAACCGGAATTGGTCCGTGATGCGCTCCCACAGCCAGCCTGTCGGAGCGCAGCAGATAGATCGTTGCGTCATAGGCGTCGCAGAGCCGAGCGGCACTTTCAGCGACGGCGTCCAGTACAGGCTGAATATCCGTGGGAGACCCGGCGATCACTTGCAATATTGCGCCCGTCGCTGTCTGCTGATCCAGCGACTCAGCGAGTTCACGATTGTGCCCCTCGACTTTCTCGATCAGCCGGGCATTTTCGATCGCGATCACAGCCTGGTCGGCGAAGCTCTCGACCAGTTCGACTTGGCGCGGTGAAAATAGCCCGATCGTCCGCCGCGCCATGCCGAATACGCCGATGGTCTCCTGACCCCGCTTCAGCGGGACTGAAAGTACTCCGCGGAAATTGCCGATGATTGCGGCCTCAGGCCTTTCGTATTCCGGGTCTTCAAGCGCATCCGCCACATGGATCGTCAATCCCTCCAGCGCGGCGCGGCCCTGGAACGTCCCTCGTCCCACGACATGTGGGTTGGCCCGTTCGTATGCATGCAGCTCAGCAGCCTGCCCGCCGCCTGCCATGAACCGCAACGTATCGCCAACGCGCAACGTGATTGCGCCGATGTCCGCCCCGGCCAAGCGTATAGCCGAGTCGACTAGCGTCTGCAGTACCGGTTGGATGTTGGTCGGGGACGCGGCGATCACCCTGAGGATAGCACTCGTCGCATTCTGCTGTTCAAGGAGATTGGCGACCTCAGCGGTGCGTACCCGATTTTCTTCGCGCGCCGCTGTCAACTCGGATCGGAGCGAGCTGATCGTGATCTCAGAGTCGGAGTCAGGCCCTCCCACTGAGGTGCTCCTGTTTTTATCTGCTCAGTGTCGGCTTTGGCCAGCCCAGCGTCAAGTTTGTGACCTGCAACGCCTGTTTGTGACGCAGCGCGGCCGGTTGGTGATGCACCTGAGCGCCGGCTTTCGGAGCTATTGCAGATGTGAATATGTCCGAGATGAGGTCGTAGGCAGAGTGCCAGCTTCTTTGGACCTTGTTCTACAACCAGTCGATCAGCTTTCGGCTCAAAAAATCTACCGGTCAGCAATGCGCCTTAACTCGGCCAGAGAGTTCAATTTTGCTGCGGATGGAGACATCGCCGGCAACCACGCCGGACGCCGCGGTTGCGCCTCAAAATCGTTGTTAAAAAATGGGCCCTAATTCGGCTGATCAATTGCCGCCCTCAAGCGGCCTCAGCCCGCGGGGCTTTCCGTTCTCACCAATTTCCCGTCTGGTTCTGCGCTGCACTCTTAAGCGCGAGAGAGGCGGATGTATCGAAACTGTCGGCGCAGGCCGCCTCGACGTCTGCTTTGGTTAAGCCAACGTCGCGCAGAAGGAAGTTGGACAGGTGACCAAGCCCACGCTTTATGTTGCGGCGGGTCCGCCACTCACGGACAAGGGCCAGCAGCCGTTCGAGGTCAAAAAAAGTGCGCGGCACGCGCAGTGCGGTCTCGCCTAGTGTCGTTTGCGTGATGTTACGCCAGGTCATGGGAGCCTCCGTTGGGGATGCACGATGACGACCACCATCATGGCAGAGGACGGGAAGGCGCCAGCGCATCTTCGGAAGCGCTCCGCTTCAGATTGTGAACTGGCCTTAGAGCTCCGCAAGGCCTAACCTGCGGCAAAGGAGCGGTCAGCCATGACGCGACGGCCTTACGGACTGGTCTGCCCGATCTCGCACGCCTGCGAGTTCCTGGAGCCCCGCTGGACGATCCAAATCCTGACGGAACTCTGGAACGGCTCGACCCGCTTCAATGACATTCGCAAGGGGGTGGGCAACGTCTCGTCCGCCCTCTTGTCGAGGCGGCTCAAGGACATGGAAGCGTTGGGCCTGGTCGAGCGGGTCGAGGACGAGGCGACGGGCACCATCAGCTATTTCCGTACCGAAAAGTCGATAAGGCTCGAGCCGGCGATGAACGCGCTGGCGGAATGGGCGCAATGCAACATCGAGGCGGAGATCGCGCTCGCCGACGTGGATGTTTCGACCCTCATGTGGGCTGTGCGGCGAAAGATTGACCTCGCTGAACTGCCGCGGCGGCGCGCCGTCATCCGCTTCCATTTCCGCGACGATCCCCCACCGAGGTGTCCCCATTACTGGTTTGTGGTCGAGCCAGGCTCAGACTTGCCCGAGCTATGCTCGCTCGACCCCGGCCGGGACGTCGATCTTTACGTCGAGACCGGCGTTGTTTCGCTGGGAGCCATCCTGGAGGGCCGCTCCAGCATCGAGCGTGAGAAAGAGAGGGGCGGCCTTTTCCTCAGCGGCGACCCCGGCCTCGCGCGAAGCATGGACCGTTGGCTGCGAATCTCGGTCTACGCGGCGCTTGACGGAATCGTCCAGCTTTCTTGAAAGCCATGTTTGGAGTGCAGCCTTATGCAACCCGGCCCGAAAGAGAAAGCCGTTTGGGCTTGCCTCAAAAGCTATAACGCTATCATACGTTGTTTATTGCTGTGCACTGAAAGCCGCCAGTCCGCATTCGGCCCCCATTCTAGACCTTTCCTGGCGTCCGCTTTGCGCCTCAGATAGGTCTTTGAGCTGGCCCCAGCGGAATCCCAAAAGCAGAGCGCTCAAATAGGACCCTCGCTAACGGAGAGCCGTCCAAACACGGCTCACAAGCTGTCGAGCAGCAGTGCGCCCAATTGTCGCCGTTTGGCGCGGCTGACCGTGCCGGCCTTCAGGGCCACGTGGCCTCGTCCGAAACCCACTTATGGATCGCGGCGATACGAGGGTCGGTCCAGCACTCGTAACCGCAATTCGTCATCGCTCACCGGGTTGACAATCGCTGCTCAGGCGCCATGCTGCAGTGCAACATGGCCAGCTACGAAACCAGCATCATCAAGTCGTCGCGCATCGAATGCCTGGACGGGCTTCGCGCGCTTGCGGCGATCTGGGTGCTGGTCGGGCACTGCATGCTTTTGACCGGCTGGCAGATTCCGGTCGTCGGCGAGCCGGATCTCGGCGTCGACCTGTTCATCATGCTGTCCGGCTTCCTGATGGTGTTCCACTATCAGCTGCGCCAGGAAAAGGAGCCTTGGCAAAGACCGGAAACCTGGCTGAAATTCTGGACGCGCCGCTATTTCAGGATCGCGCCGCTGTTCTATGTCATGCTTTGCCTGGCGCTGGCGCTTGGCCCCTATCTCTACGATTGCAGGATCATAATCGACGATTTCCTCTCCAGATCGCACCAGGCCCCGGAACGCTACCTCGACGGCAGCCTGAAAAACATCGTCGCTCATCTCACGTTCCTGTTTGGGCTGGTGCCGAACCTCGCCTATCGCACGCCGCTGCCTGACTGGAGCCTGGGGCTGGAGATGCAGTTCTATGCCGTGTTCCCGGCCGTCATGCTGCTGGTGCGCAGGCTGGACTGGATCAGGAGCGCCCTTGTGGTCGCGGCGGCCGGCTGCGTCATCGTGTTTGCGATGCGGCTGTTGTCGATCCATTTTCCGATGCCGTCCTTTCTGCCGCTCAAGATACAGATATTCCTGTGCGGGATGCTGCTGGCCGGAGTCGTGCGTCAGAGCCAGCCGCGATCTATCCTGTACTTGGCACTGGCGCTGCTGCTGGCGGCGCTGCCCTTTGGCGGCGACCAGGGGCTGGGCAAGCTTCTGGTGCGCGAAGCGCTGGTGGCGGGCTTCTTTGCCCTGGTTCTCTACCGCATGCTGCCTGGAAGGGCGGGAACGCTGGCGCGAGCGATCGCCGTGACGCTCAGCAACCGGTTCTTCCACCTGATGGGCGAGCTTTCCTTCAGCATCTACCTGATCCATCTGCTGGTGCTGCAGCCCGTCGCGGCGTTCGTCATCAGTGAGTTCGGCCACCAATTGTTGGCGCCGCTGCGCTTCGCCATCGTCGTTGCCGTTGTGCTGCCGACGGTGACGTCGCTGTCCTGGATCACCTACACTCTGATCGAGGTCCCCGGCCAGAAGGCGGGCCGCTTCGTCGTCCAGCGCTTTGGCCGAAAGAGCGGCGCGCCGGCGCTGGAGAAGACCCCGGCGGAGTAGGGCGCAAAGCCAGCCAGTTCCCTAGATTGAATTCACCTACGACTGTGTCGCGCCCTCTTGTGTGCGGCGAGATGAAAGCCGATGCCGCATTAGGGACCGGATATTCTTGTGTAGATCTAATTGGCGACAAGCGCGAGGCCACGAGAACGAGACAGGGCCAGATCAGCTTATCGTCAACTGTCGCTGTGACGAAATTTTTCCGAAGTTCAGCTTAAGACGGTGCGCCGACTCAGCCAGAACGGGCAGGCAAACCCTTACCCTGCGCTGGCGCAATGTCGCGGCGCTTCCCTGTTGTGGTCGATAAGGCAACCGAACCGATGGTCAAGATGAACATAGGGGCTGACCAGGCTAAGCGCTGGCGAGATGAAGCGGTACGCGGGAAGAAAGGCGCTTGTCGCCCGCAACCTCTTCATGGGCAGTGATCTTGGCGGTGATAATCATCTTGGCTGGTCTGATCGCGCACAAGGCGCACATCCTGCTGTAGCGTTCTGATCAATGGATTGCGCCAGCCCTCGACCGGGTCCTGGCATCTGCAAAGCAAAAGCCCGCCGCGTCTGGGTGGAGAGCGGCCGGCCTTCTTATTGCCGAGAGTTGAGCGCTCCTGTCACATGCAACTTTCGCGTTGGTGGACCAGTGCGGGCACGTTCGATGAAAGGCAGCGATGCGCCTCATATCGGCCGATAGGGCGTTCCTATTCGTGCCGAAAAGCGGACGTCGATAAACAACCCGCCATGAACGGCTTTCGTCATCAGGGGTTGCCCGAGGCGTTTGTAGCGTTCGGATCGGGCGGGCGGGTTGATATGGGACCCGGCGTCTTGGCGATTTAGAGTGGAAGCTTGATATCGCCCACCGAGAGAGGCTTACCGGCCGCTATGAGCGCCGCAACCGTCTCTCTGTCCTGTTGCCGGCGCTTCACGAGGCCGTTCAGCACCCTGTCGAGAGATATCGCGCCGGCGCCGGCTATGGCCAGGACGAACATGCCGCCCGCTATGGCGAGATCCTTTTCGAAATGCAGCAATTCGTTCTGGTTGGCGAAATTGGTGTGGAACAAAGCTGCCGTTGCCAAACAGAACAGTCCGAGCGCCACCGCGCCCACACGCGTCAGCAGACCAAGGCCGACCGAAAAGCCAGCTCCCAGCTGCAGCGCTATGGTGGCTATTAAAAGCGGCAGGCTGACGCCGAGCGCCGTCATCGCCTTGGCTGCACCGGCGAAATGCGTCGCCAGCTCCAGGCCTTCATGCGCGAAGAGCAATGAGAGCAGCAGGCGACCCGTCAGCAGGGTCGAGTCGGTGAGATGTGGTTTCCAGGCGGTTTGTGTCGTTGTCACGATGGGCTCCATGGGAAAGGAGCAGGCGCCTTGCAGCGCCTGCCTGGTTTTACTTGGTCACCTTGGTGTCGATGGCCTTGTGGAGGTCTTCGAGTTCTTCACAGCCGGCGGGACACAGCTTCTGCAGCGACGCCAACTGCTCGTTGGCCTTGGCCATGTCGCCGGTCTCTACATAGAGTTCGCCCAGATATTCGCGGGCGGCCTTGTGGTCGGGCTTCAGCTCGAGCGCCTTGTTGTAGTAGGTCAGCGCGGTGGTGAAATCGCCGGTCTTGCGCAACGTGAAGCCGAGCAGGTTGTAGACGTCGGCCTGCTGGTTGTCCTGCGCGAGATCACGCAGATCGGCCAGCGCGCCCTTGTAGTCCTTGACGGCGATCTTGGCCTGGACGGCGGTGAGGTCGGGTGCATCGGTGCCCTCGATGTCGTCGACCGCATAGGCCGGCATGATAGTGGCCACGGGAACGATGGTCAGCACGGCAATGGCGCCAAGCAGGCCAAACAGGGCGTGCTTGCCCAGATAGGATTGTTTCATCATCTTTCTCGCTTGGGTTGGGAGCTCGCGCTCAAATCTGAACTGGGGTGAAACCATAGGCATTGCCGTCTTTCACGAAGACGCCGGTGCCGGGGAACGGGAAATGCGAACCCGAGATCCGGATGTTGTCGGCGATCACGCGATCGATCAGCTTGTGCCGCGTGGTGATCGCCATCGGCCCGTCCTGGTCGTAACTGCCCTGCCACTCCGGATGCGGCGCCAGAAGGGCGGGCACATACATGGTGTCGGCCGAGATCATCAGCTGTTCCTTGCCGGAGTTGGCGAGGTAGACCGAATGTCCCGACGTGTGGCCGGGCGCAGCGATGATCTGGATGCCGGGTGCGACTTCGGCGCCGTCATTGACCAGCTTCCAGTTCTTCCATTTCGGAAAATTTTCGGCGATGCGCTTGCCCGCCGGCTTGCGGCCTTCCGGCAGCTTGGCCAGCCGGCTGGGGTCGGTCCACCAATTGTATTCCGTGGCGTTGACGATCAGTTCGGCATTGGGGAACACCGGTGCATCGGTCCCCTTTTCCATCAGGCCCCAGACATGGTCGGGGTGGAAATGCGAGATCATGATGGTGTCGATCGTCTTATAGTCGATGCCGGCGGCGGCCATGTTGGCCGGCAGATGGGTGGCATTGGTCTGCCATTGGCCGACGCCCGATCCGGCATCCATCATGATCAGCCTGCCGTTCATCTTGAGGACGATGACGGTGAGCGGGATGGGCATGAAGTCTGTCGTCAGGCCGGCCTTGGCAAGCGCTGCCTTGGTGTCCTCGACGGAAACATCCTTGATGAAGGCCGGGTCGTGCGGCTTGCGCCAGATGCCGTCATAGATGGCGGTGACCTCGATATCACCGACCTTGTATTTGTAGAAGCCGACGGTCGGCTCGACCGACGTTTCGGCGAAGGCGGGACGGGTGAGTTCCAGCTTGCCGGCCAGACCGAAGGCGGTCGCGGCGAGCGTGGTTCCAAGCAACGTGCGACGTGTCATCATGAACATAGGTGATCTCCTGCAGCCTTATGGGGTGATGATGGAGAGCCAAAGGTTTGGCTCTCCATCGTGAGTGGTAAGAGAAGATGTTCGGAAGGGTGTCTTCAGCGGCCCCAGATGCCGTCGTTGTTGTGCCTGGTGATGATGTCCTGAACCGACCCCTGGCGCGGCCCGGTCGTCACCATGGTGTCGACGCCGGCTTGGCGCGGGGAGGGGGAAATGGAAGCAGTGGCATTGGTGTCAACGGTAGCGACCGGCTGGTTGGAATTGTTGCCGCCGTGGTCGCTGCCGGCAAAGGCAGCGCTTGAGGCAAGCAGCATGGCAGCCACGCTGAGAGCGAGCTTGGTCATTTCGGTAGGTCCTTTTTTCGTTTCTTGGGTGCGTGCCGGGAAACTGGCCCCGCTAACAAGAAGACCCATCAGGACGTCCCTTTATTCCCGGGCGGCGCGAAATTCTTTTGGAGGTCCCGAAATCAGGGGCGGCGCCCGCCCGGAACTGGGGCCGACGCTGCATGCGCACGTCCAAGGTCGGCACCATGCTGCTGCCGTAGTCTCAGCCCGTGTAAGGAGCTGAGCCAACAGTGACATCGCACTTGATATCGGCTGAAGAGGCTTCGACAGACGGTTATCAGCCCGTCACGATGGCGGCGCGGAAGCGCGCCACGAAGTCGTCGATCTCCGGCCGCTCCATGTCGGAAATTGCCCAGTATGAGAAGGCGCCGTCGCTCCATTGCACAAGCGAAAAACCGCCCTCCGAGAGATCGACCGGGTCGGTAACCACCCCGGCATTTTGCGGCTCGGCCACAAGGGTGATCAGATGTTCGCGGTGGCGATAGACCAGCGCTGGCACCGCCCGGCCGCCGATGACCTCGACCCTGCCACCGATGAGTGCAAATCCGTCCTTGGCCATGTCCGGCGCCGGCGGCGAAAGGCCGAGCCTTGCGTCGAGCCATGGCTTCACCGTGTGTCGGTCCGACGAGACAACATCCACCGGGCTCGTCGCCAGCAGGCTGCGTTGGTGGCCGCTGGCTACCCCTGCGGCAAAGCTATCGGCTACGCTGGGCTGCATCGCCCATTGCGTCGCGCCGCTGGCCAGAACTGCGCTGATCATGATCGAGGCCGCCATGGCGCGCCAATCGAATGATCCGAAGTTGCGCGCCGACCACCACGTTCGAGCCGACTTCGCCCGTATCGGCGCTCTGGGCCGCAGCACCTCGACGCGGCTGGACGCGGCCATGGCTGCAATGCGCGCGCTGAACTCGTCGCTCACTCGGGGCTTCGGAAGCCTTGCCACAGCCCCTTGCAAGACGATGATGCGGGCATGTTCGGCCGCCAGCTTGGGATCGGCGGCGATGCGCCGCTCGACAGCTATGGCCGCGGCGGCGTCGAGCTCGCCATCGACCAGCGCGTGCAGCATCAGGTTCATGCCTGCGGCGTCCTCGGGCAATCCATCGTTGTGCGCGCTCATTGCGCCCTCCCAAGGTCAGAGATCAGCAGGCCGCGCGCCCGCGCCAGCCGTGACATCACCGTGCCCATCGGCACGTCCAGCATGGCTGCGATATCACGGTAGGCCAGGCCATTGACGTCGCGCAGCACGAGCGTTTCTCGAAAGGGTTGCGGCAGAGCGGCGATCGCCGCCTCCAGGGCCGCCACGTCTGCCTTGGCAATCAGGCTCGCCTCCGGACTTTCGCTCTCAGTCGGATCGACTGCGTGAGCGGCGCTCACCTCGTCGAGATCACCGAGGTCGCCTACCGAGACGATGCTGCGCGGGCGATTGCGCGCCAGCCATGTGTAGCACGAGTTGCGAACGATGGTGAGCAGCCAGGCGCGTGCATTCCCTCCGGCATAGCTTGCGATGTTGGCGTGTGCCTTCATGCAGGCGTCCTGCACGACATCCTCAGCGTCGGTGGCATTGCCGGTCAGCCACCGGGCCAGCGAAAGCGCGTCGGCGAGATGAGGCATCACCACTTCGCCGAAGCGGTCGGCCTGCGCATTGCTGCTCAGCATCGGTACACCGTCATATGCGCCTCGCCTCGAGCTCGTACGCTCATTTGGCGAGAATGGTTCTGCGTTGCGATCGAACCCAGAGGAAACATCCCGGGTCGCCACTGCGTTGAATGTGAGGGCAAACGTCGCATTGATGTCAATCACACACTGGACCGCAAACATGCATCCAGATGGATGCTTCTCGAGCACAAGCATTGCCGAATTCACGACCCATTTCGCATCCGCGGCACCTGAGCTTTCCCGATCCCGACCGCGGCAGCACCTTCGGCAGACAGGTGAGCCAGCCGGCCGCAGGCGGCCGACCTATCGCCTTCCAGAGGTCCTGGAACGCGTCGACCGATACCGTCGTGCTCGGCAATGTGTGGGTTTGCAGTGCGGCGTTCCTTCAAGGTCAATCAGCAGCGTATGCATGGAAGACCAGGGCGGCCGGCGTTTTATTCCCGGACAGCGAAAAAAGATGACTGGAGGCCATGCGACAGACGGCACCAGCGGCGCACAGACATTGTCCATCTGGCGTTAGCCGAGAGGGAAGGGAACTCGCAGCTAACCTTCTCCAAGTTCGGAAGGCAATTCCAGAGTCTCGGCATTACTCCTAGCGAGGGCGTTCAGGCACTTGTCGCCCGGCTAACGCGAAGTTCTGACACCGATCACCGACCGACTTCAGCGCCGAAATTGCTACCAAGCCAAAGCGACGTGCGGGCCTTCAAGGCCTCTTCTTATTTCGGCTAAGCCGGCCCGGAGCCCGCATTCAGTCACATCCCTTGGACTTGGGTGCAGAGCTGCTGCATCGAAGCCATTTGAGCAGCCGAGTTCGCGCCCGAACCAGTGCTGTTACTGGCCGTGGTGTTGCTGCCGGTCGAACCAGAGCTGCCTGACGTGCCGGTGGCTATGCCAGAGCCGGTGCCGATACTCGCCGTTGTATCATTGCCGGTCGAACCTGAGCTACCTGCCGTGCCGGTCGTTGTGCCAGAACCAGTGCCGTTACTGGCCGTCATTCTCGAGCAGTCGGAGCGAACCTGTGCCTGCTGTTCAGAGCTCAGGAACGACCAGTTCTTGCGGATCTCATCCTGCGACAGAAGTCTTCCCAAATTGGCGTCGCTGAAGAATGAGCCGGAGAGCTTGCTGTCCCAGCCGCTCGGGATACCGCTTTGGCCGGAGCCGGACGTAGAAGTCATACCCGACCCGCCGATGAGCCGGACGTTCCGTTCGTGCCGCTGGATGTTCCCGACGACTGCGCGAGTCTCCTTTGGGGTTCGACGCCGTTCCTAATCCCGAGAAAAGACACTTGTTCCTGTAAAGAGTGAAATTCAATGTCATGATCTTTTTGCACCAGCCATGGGTCTCAGATGCGATGCTGGGCAATGACCACGCCACCGCATGCAAGAGCTGTCCCTGCTGGGCCGTAGTGGCGATCGCCCGCAAGTCGCGCGCAGCGGCCCGGCGACGCGACTGCTGAGTCTAGCTCAGACAGTCGCGGAACTTTATTGACTTATGGGACGTTTCCCCGCCGAACCAATTTAGGTTCAAGGAAAAGGGGGAACTATGGAAAATCCAGGTGTCGGTTGGATAGCTGCGATCGTCATCGGCGGTATCGCCGGCTGGCTCGCCGAGATGTTCATGAAAAGCAATATGGGCGTGCTCATGAACATCATTTTGGGGATCGTCGGCGCCATCCTCGCCAACGTCCTTCTCGGACTTGTGGGGATATCGTTGACCGGCTGGCTTGGCTATCTTGCCGCCGGCTTCATCGGTGCATGTATTTTGATTGCCGTGGGCCGAATGGTTAGACGCTAGCGACCACTCGACCTTGAAACATTCTGGTTCAGGCGCCTGAGCCTTGCGCTCACGCGCGTTTCTGGTGCTGCACCTGTCGCGGTCTTCACATCAGCGAGTTCGGCTACGTTTAGGCGACCTTTCCGCTTCGAGGCCGTCGTGCTCGTGGTGCTGCCCCAGCGCTTTGGCCGGAAGAGCGGCGCTCGAGACATCAACCGCCGCGCTAGTGGATTGACGCTGCTGATTTCGCCTCCTCTCAGAAGGGGAGTGCGGACTCCTGCCGTTGTTAGTGGTGAACGGTGTCGTACTCCCCCAGATCAAGATCGATCTGCCGGCATCTGGGTTCAGGCTCGCGTGGCCGCCTTGACTCCTCAGATTCCTTTACCAACTATAGGGCTATGTGCGCCGCTGCCAAAATCCGTCGGGATTTCCTTTTCCGGGTTTGCCCCATAGCGGGATCGTAACCCTCGGCTCGGCTGCCATGCGCGCCCCGAGCCGAGGGGTGAACATGTAAAATCGACATGTGACATTGGCGCAGGGCCGCATCGGCCCTGCAACATCGGCGCGTTCAGCATAGATTTCCGTCGCACTGACAATCGTTGGCGATCCCTTGGCAGGTCCGACGCCAGGCAGAAACATGAGTATTCAAATGCAAGTCACCAAGAAAAGCCGGCGCAAGCCGAACATCCGAATCACGCAGTCGGATCACGCACGTTTGTCGGCCCTCGCGAACACCGTTGCCGCACGAACCCCGGAGGCGTCGGATGAGTTGCTCGCCGAACTCGAGCGGGCTCGCATCGTGGCCGATGGCTGGGTCTCCGCCGGCGCGGTCCGGATGGGCTCGACTGTAACGTTCAAGCCCGACACCAGCGATCCGAAAACGGTGACGCTGGTTTTCCCTGGCGATGCGGACATCTCCGAAGGCAAGGTTTCGATACTCACGCCGATCGGCACGGCTCTGATCGGCCTTTCGGCTGGGCAGTCCATCATGTGGACCGCCCGGGACGGGCGTCGGCACGAATTGCTGGTGCTTGAGGTGGGCCAGCCCCCTCCGTCGATGTAGCCGATCGGCGCGCGCCGGCGCCTTCGACCATTGCGGCGGGCTAGACATGGGCGTTTCGATCCGTCTGCTCACTCACGCGGGCAGCCCGGTCGCGGGAGTGTAACCCTGTGCCGGGTGTCCTTGCCCGGCGCAGGGTAGGTTTCCCGCCCGCTCAACTGCTTGACGCCGGATTGTTTCAGAGGCCGGCTGGAAACGTGCCGTGCCCACTTTCGATCGTTGCCAATTGACCACTAAGGACTGCACCATTCTTGAGGTCTTTGCAGGAGCGCCACCACGCCCGCAGTGACACATTCTCGGATTTACCTGACCGAAAGATTACGAGCGCGGTTGTGACGTTTCGGGAAGACATCCCCGAACGTGGTGACCCTCAGCACCCGCGTCGCCTCTCGGGTAAATGACGGCCCTGCTGAAACCCGTATCGTGGCACATGACGAGATGCGCGGTCTTGTTGGCATGCTTTTCTCGAAGCGCCGCGACAGCAAACACCGCAGCGGTCCGTCGACCAACTGGCTGAAGGCAAAGTGCTATGCGATCGACGAGTTCGATCTGCTCGGCGTCGAGCGTGAAGCGGGCAAGCCGGCCTTCGCTCTGATAGCTGAGCGCGGCACCGGGAAATGCGCGAGAGGCTATGGAAACGCGTCCAGGAGCACTCAGGCACGGCGCCCAAGGGCATCATGAAGCGGCCGGCCACGCAATGGGTAAAGCCGGGCCTCATTGGACGCGTGAAGCACCTGCGCGGCGAGGATGACCTGCGTCATGCCTCACTGTAGGATTTCCGCGAGGAAGATTGAACGCTATATCGGAGCCATGCCAGCAGCAGATCGCTGAGAAGCAGGACGAGGCGTTCAAGTTCGTGCTCGGCCGGGGTGCTCGCGTTTGGCTGGCACGGTCGCGGACCGTCATAGGCCGCATCACTGACGTTGCCTGCTCCCCCTGAGGGCGTTAGTAGCCCGCAACCGGAACATCACATGTGCTGGTGCATTGCTAGTGAACGCCAATTCGACTGGGGCGCAAATGCATCGCGCGATCACAAATGCATGGGCAATGGTGCGAGAAGCCGTCGTTGGGTTCGTCAATGACAATGCTCTCAGCCATGGCGCGGCGATCGCATTTTATGCCACAACATCGTTGGCGCCAATTCTGCTCATCGTGGTTGCAATTGCGGGTCTCGCATTCGGTCACGAGGCAGCCCAAGCGGCATTGTCCGCCCAAATCACAGGGATGATGGGTACAGAAAGCGCAAATATCCTGCAAACCGCACTGAAGAGCGCATCCGAAAAGCCATCCGGCGGCACCTGGGCGGCGGTGATTGGCATCATCACCTTGCTTGTGAGCGCTTCCGGGGTCTTCGGCGAAATACAGCAGTCTTTGAACATAATATGGAAGGTCGAAGCGCAGGGCAGTTCGTTGTCGCGCCTGGTGCGCGCACGTGCGGTAAGTCTGGGACTGGTCACCGCACTTGGCTTCATGTTGCTCGTCTCTCTAGTCGCGAGCACGGCGATTTCGGCCCTAGGCAACCTCATCAACGCACAGTTGCCGTTCGGGACACTTGTCCTGGCCGTTATCAACGCGGTCGTTTCTTTTGTCCTCCTCGCAGCTATTTTCGCCGCTATCTTCAAGATCTTGCCTGATCGAACCCTGGAATGGCGGGATGTCTGGATTGGCGCTGTTGTAACCGCTGCCCTGTTCACGCTCGGGAAATCGCTTATCGGTTGGTATATAGGCTCCAGCGCGGTCGCGGCCTCATATGGGGCCGCCGGTGGGCTGCTCGTCATCCTGCTGTGGGCATACTACTCGGCGGAAATTTTTCTTTTTGGTGCGGAAATCACTCGCGCCTATTCCATTCGACACGGCAGCAGGTCCGATCTGGATGCTGTGCTTCACAGTGCTTGACTGCAACACATGCCACTAACTACCAAATCGACTAGGGGCGCGGCGCACCGGCCGGGGCTTCGCGACGCCACATCACCCATGGCGCCGACCGCATCACCGAGCAGGGCACGCGAGCTGGATACGGTCGACACCATATGACGAGTGCAAGTGCGCTGGTTGGTCAAACCATGAGGGTCACAGTTTGAGTTGCGAAAGACGCGGTTCAGTGGCGACGCGGACGGCGGTTGCGTATCGGCTTTGTACTCGCGCGCCTGCCGTCCGGCGCCTTCTTGGCAGCAGCGGAGCGGTACAGGTTCATGAGGCCAATCAGGAGCCGAACAATGGCAATCGCAGTTGCAGCATCGAGCCAGCCCGCAATGCTTTTGAGCATCGGGATTGTTCTCCAAGCTTACGACGTGAAAGCGGTCGAAGGACCTGGGCGGCAGTGCCCCTTCGCCTAGGCGAGGACTGCCACCCATTCGTTGTGGCACTCAGTTGCCAAGCAACATGACATGAAAACGGCCTCCGAAGGAGGCCTTTGGATGGTGTGAGCGAGAATCTCCACCTAACAAATTATCCCACATTTTGTGCATGCAGCGCAAGCCGTTCGCTTGGCCAAGGCGGGCTTGACGCCTTGATGCTTGGCTGCGTGACCGTCACCCCCGCTCTTCGGCAGCAGCCGATGGTCGCTGTCGGCACTTTCAGCAGCCGCAATGCGATGTCATTGTTGGCGCCAAAAACCACCGCTTCACGTCGCTTCCGCGAAATGGGATCCTTGCAAGCACCGAGCGCAAGCTCATGAGGCAGAGGGTGTAAATGGACTGAGCGGGCGTTCTCATATTGTGAAACGCCGAACGGATCCCGGGTCCCTGGAAGGGCGGCACCAAAGGTAAGAGAGCCGCACTTCCAGGGAGGCTGGATCAATAGTCGTTGTTGTAATAGCGATCATCGCAAGGCGCCGTGTAGATCCGGCCGCGGCGGTCCTGGTAGCGGCAAAGCTGTTCGCCGCGGCGCTGCGGCGTGGTCGACTGGCCGATGACTGCGCCGAGCAAGGCGCCGCCGGCGGCACCCACGACCGTGCTTTCGGTGTTGCCGCCCAGTGCCTGGCCGGCGAGGGCGCCGACACCGCCGCCGATGAGTGCGCCTGTGGTTGCCCTCTGCTGCTGTTCGGTCTGAGTCGCGCAGCCTGCAAGTGCTGCAGTCATGAGCACGGCGGCAATGGTTTGTCTGATCATCATCTTGGAACTCCTTTGGAGCCCCAAACGCGGATCGGGGCGAATGGTTGCCAGTTGCTGGCGCATTGCGGCCAAACGGCGGCACGCCCGCTCACGAAATGAGACGTGGTTTCTCGGGCCTTGAAGACAATGGTTGCCAAAGCGGAAACGGCCTGCGCGAACAGGTCAATAGCGCATCGGTTTGAATCCGTTGATGAGCAGCTAGGCTGGCTCGTCGCGTATCGCCTTTTTCGCGGCGGCGGTTAGGAATCCGGACCGGCTATAGCCATGGCGTTCCGCATATCGATCTATCTGGTCGAGGACATCTTCGGGAATGGTGACGTTGACGCGCACCACCTTGGTGGTCTCGGCTTGAGCGCTACCAGGACGGCGACCCGGCTGAGATTGTCATTGTTCGACATGACATCTTCCAGGGATGATGGCTCGGGAATGGCTTCGCCATCCTCGACAAGGCCTTCGAGATGGAAGGCCAGGGCCTCTTCGGCCATGGCGCGGGCGTCGTCGAGGCTGGTGCCGGCGGTGACCACGCCCGGAAAATCGGGAAAGGATACGCCGAAGTCGCTGCCCGCTTGCATGTGGATCAGTCCGGCACGGGTCGGTTCCCCCAAGGAGCGGCTTCGAGGCTCGATCAGACTATCGAGCCATTCGACACAAACTGTCGAGGTATTCCTAATGGGACCGTAGGAAGCTGCCTAGTAGGTTGGGCATGCCCCAGGCAGACATTGCCTGGGCAACGGTCGAGAGTGTGGGGAAAGTGCCAAAGTTAGATGGCGGGCACCAGACTGTGCCTAGAGTTCGCGCCGCGCAGTACGTGCGCATGTCGACGGAACACCAGACCTACTCGATCGACAACCAAGCGGATGCCATTCGCGACTATGCCGATATCATGGCTTACGACATTGTCGCCACTTACGAGGACCTCGGTCGCAGCGGTTTAAACCTTGGAGGGCGCCCCGGTCTTCAGAAGCTGTTGGCCGATGTCGAAAGTGGGCGAGCCGATTTTGAGACGGTTGTGGTCTATGATGTAAGCCGTTGGGGGCGTTTTCAGAACATTGATGAAAGCGCAGCCTACGAATACCGATGCCAGATGGCCGGCGTCCGTATCGAATTTTGCGCCGAGCAATTCGCAAACGACGGCAGCATCGGGTCAGACGTCCTCAAAGCAATCAAACGGAGCATGGCTGCCGAGCAGAGCAGAATGCTCTCGCAAAAAGTCTTTATCGGCCAGGCTAGGTTGATCCGGCTGGGCTTCCGGCAGGGCGGGAAGGCCGCCTTTGGCCTGCGGCGCCTGCTTGTCGATCAACACGGCCGCTCAAAAGGCATCCTTTCATCCCACGAATACAAGAGCCAGCAGACCGATCGAATAGTTCTGGTGCTCGGCCCGCCTGACGAGATTGCGACAGTGAAGTGGATCTTCAGTCACTTTGTCAGAACACGCAAGACAGAGCTGGAGATGGCAAGACTGCTCAACAAGCGCGGCGAGCTCAGCGATTTGGGGCGACCCTGGACGCGGGAATCCGTGCATTCGGTGCTGACCAACGAAAATTACATTGGCAACAGCGTCTGGAACAAGCATTCGGCCCGGCTGAGAAGCCATCAAGTCCGCAATCCCCCGGAACAGTGGGTGCGGGTGGAAAACGTCCTGGAGCCGATCGTCGACCGCAAACTGTTCGATCGGGCGCAGACCGTGCTCAAGACCATCTATCGCCACATGAGCAACGACGAGATGCTGGCCGCCCTTAGGGCACTTCTGGCTCGCCGTGGCGCCTTGTCGTTGGCCATGATCGACGCCGATCCCGGGTGCCCGCCGGCCCAACGCTACCAGTGGCGTTTTGGAACCATTGTCAAAGCCTATGAACTGATCGGATACGAGCCATCGAAAAACTACCGCTTCATCGGCGTGAACCGGCACCTGGAATCAATGAGGCTGCAGGTTATACAGGATCTTGTGGGCGCGATTGATAGGCAGGGCGGGGTTGCTGCCCATGACATGGCGATGGACCTCCTGCGGATAAACGAGGAGATCACGGTGGCGATTACAATGGGCCGATGCAGGGTTTCCGGCTTCGGCTATCCACGCTGGTTTTCGAAGGCCGATAAACGGCCGCTACCCGACATTTTCGTCCTGATCCGTATGAATCCCGGCGACCTGACCATTCGGGACTATTTGATTGCGCCTGCCCATGAGATCGCCGGTAAATCGGAACTGCATGCCATCAATGGGATACCGCTGGACAGCTATATTTTTCCCACGCTCGACCCCATTATCAGGTTGGCAGAGCGAGAGCCTGTCGGAGGCGTGGCTTGGTAGTCAAGCGCTTAGCCAAGGACGCCGCCTACCGTGCGTTGGAAAACGGTGGCGACAGACATGCGAGCAATATTGTTGCTGGCGCATTAGGGTCCAAGAAGAGGCTTCGTTCACACGAATTTTTGGCGACCTACGATACGGAATGCAAACGCATGCGCGATTTCGTCACGCAAGCGGCAAAGTCTGAACAGAGCCTGGACCGGATCGTCGCGGCGCTCCACCTGATGATGCGCGACAAGCAATTTTGCGCCACACTGGTGTCCGAGGGCCTCGGGACAATGCCAAGGCTACTGGCACATAGGGTGCGTGGCGCGACCGGCGAGCCGCAAATGTTCTGCCCTGCCGGAAAGCTCGCTTCCGAGACAGGCGAGAACCGGAAAGCCGTTAACGGGATTTGCCCTGATGTCCTCGACCTGCTTCGCGACGCGCCGGTGAAAACACAAACCTTCGGGTTGCTCCAGAAGGTGCTGCCAGCCAGGCAATTGGAGATTGCCCGGCTGATGGTGGCGATGGACCGGGTCAGGATCACCTACACGAGACTACTCGTCGCTCTGACACCTCAAGCCCTGCTGGCGGAGGGTTTTAATCTCTCAACTATCACCACACAGGCTGAAGACCAGCGCGGCGCGATGGTGCTCGATGTCGGCGCGCTAAGCCTTGCGGTTCTCAGCGCCGCGGAACAGCATGGTCAGGTCGGCCTGGAGCTTGTCGCAGCCAACCGCTTTTTCGACCGGATGATGGATAATTCCAAAGTGGTGCGGTATCTCGCCCGGAACTTTCCGGGGCATTTTGAAGAGTTTCACAGCTTCTCGATGCCATGCCTCGAACAGGGGCGCTAGATGGTCGGACGTCAACTCCTATAGAAACCGATCGCCGTCACCGGGATGCAAACAACAGAACCAATGTGACTTCTGTCCAGGCCTCGAAAAGCCAAACCCGCCGAGCTTGCCGCAGCCAGAATGCTCGCAAAGCGATTTTCGATCGGCTCTCGGCCGCGCGGGGCCGCTGTCATGCCTTCGGCAAGCCGTGTTAGTTCGTCGCTCATAACGGGTTGATCGGCCCGACTAGGCCGGGATGGTCGTTGGGCAATTTGTTGACGGCGCTCGTGTTCACCTCACGCCCAACGCGATTGAACTGCAACTGACCGTCGATGTCGTGGCTGAGAATTTCCTTGAGGCTGTCCTTGGGCGTCGCCGGGTCCAGCCAGGCGTCATAGTATGCCTGGTCGAGAATGAGAGGCTGTCGATCATGCAGCTGCTTCATCGGTTCTGCGGCAGGCTGTGTGACGATGGTGCAGCTGGTTATGTCGAGGTTGGAATTGTAAGCCCAAAGGCCGGCGAACGAGAAGGGCGCGTGGCCTGGCTGGTAGATGTGCCAAGGGTCTTTCTTTCCGTCAGCGGGTGAAACGGTCCATTCATAAAAACCATCGGCAGGGATCAGGCAGCGCTTTGACTTGAAGGCATCGCGGAAGGCGGGCGCCGTATCGATGCCCTCGATCCTCGCATTGAACATCGCCGCCTTGGGCATTTCCTTCGCCCAGAAAGGGACGAGCCACCGACGCCCTTCCCGGAGTCTGTGGCTGCCGTCTTCGCCAGCGGTGACGAATGGAACATCCTGTGTGGGCGCAATGTTGTAGCGCGGCTCGTCGTTGCGGCCGGTTTCCGCCGGCGCAGTCAGGCGGTAGAGCCGGTGGATTTCCGACCACGACAGATATTTGGTGTAGCGTCCGCACATGGCTCTGCCCCAGTTGCGCAGGAGTTCAGGCACGCTGAGCGGGCCAAGGTCGGAATTCTCCTATACTCGTGGCTGCGGCGCCAGACGCCGCGTATCTTGGCGGCGGTGACCGATTGATTGCCTTCGCCAGTACCCTTGCGGAAGGCTCTGGGCGACCGCAGAGTTCCCCTTGGTGTGCGCTGTGGAGCCAAAAAGGGCAAAGTCGACAACGATCATGCAATGTCCCCTCTCACTGCGGACTTAGCAAAGGCTCTCGCAAGGAATGCCGTCCTTGTCGCGGTCGAGCTTGCCGCCCCAAGAGCAGTTGGCCAAATACCAGTTCGCCTCGTTGCATGAGCTGATCTGGAGACAGGTTCGCCGTGGCTGACAAGAATAGCTCTGCGCCACCTGCCCATTACGGATGATGCCGAGTGGTTGTTTTGCTGACGGCCTGGTGGTGCCGTTCGCATGCTCTGCGCGCCAATCCCATGGCGCCTGAAACGCTCCAGCCCACAGACCGACCTTCGCCGCCTGGGCCTTCGCCTGCTGTCTTGCGTAGGCTCCGTGGCTGTAGCGCGGCCAATCTAGTGCCAAGCCCCGCTCGACAAGCCAGCTCTGGACGTTGCGACCGTCGGCGCGATCGCAATCCCCAACAAGCCGGCCGTACCGGTCTCGGTTAACAAAGCTGCAATGCAACGGACGCGATGCAGCCAGGAACTCCTCCAAGGCTTGAGCAGCATGGCGCCCGCAGGCGTATTCGAAGCCCTCAGCGTCGTCGCAATATTGCTTACTCTCGGGCGCATCGATGCCGTTGAAGCGGATGCGCTGTCCGTGGATCTCGATCGTGTCGCCGTCGATCACAGACGCGACACCGGCGATCGGCGCCGGCTTCGAGCCGAACCAATTCGATGCATTGATCTCTGGCAAACTTTCGCTGTGCTGGATGGCGGTTTGCGCGACCAGAGCGCCAGCCGCTACCGCAGTCACCAAAATCAGGCGCCGCGGCACATTCGCCCATCGGTGCGCACGGCTATGCTTGGCACCGGTTCGCTTTCGCCAGCGATCAGATCGATTGTCGTATCGGTATTTGTCCACGCCCTCATCCCCGCAGAGAGGATGCGACTGTTTCAACGAAGAGTCCAGAAGACGAGGCGCGCGGAATGCTAGCCCGGAAGCCGATGCGTGCCGACCCCCTCGACTTCGATCTCTGTTAAGGGGGTTCGATGACCTGTTGGGGTGCATTCGGCTGTCGGGCCTGACCGGCGCGCTCCCGAAGGTGCGTTCACGCGGGAAAACCGGCCTTTCTGAAGCCTGACGTGAAAAGCTCGAGGTCGACTTGGTGGGCGAACGGGAGACGTGAAATCAGCCGGATAGTCAGGTCGTGTTTCCTCATCAGTGCTTCCTGAACTTCAGCACGCGCCTTCTGCGTCTCGCCCAAATGAGCGTACGCCGCTGCGAGAAACGCATGAATGAAGAATTGGTCGCCGGCCTTCTGATACGAACCGACGGCCTCCGAGTACCTTCTTAGCAGGAAGAGGGAGCTGCCCTTCACCTCCCAGAACCATATTGGAGGTAACGGGTCGCGCAGCAGCGCAGATTCAAGCACGTTCAGCGCGCTCTCGGCCCGGCCGCCGTAGTTGAGCCAGCTTGCGTAGTCCCCCGCTATGTTCACGTCCAACGGGTTTAATGAGCGCGCTTGCTCGAAATGCACTCCCGCGTCGCTGTGCTGGCGCATGTGCGTAAGCACCAGGCCCATGCTCTGGTGACACACGCCATCGCTCCTGTCGAGAGCGAGCGCCGTTCGTGCCGAGTCCCAGGCGTTCTGTAGCGTCCGCGGATCGTTGTCGTACCAAAATCTGCCGACGAGCGCCTGCGCGAGGAAGGCGTGGCCTTGAGCGAACGTCGCATCGAGCTCGACACACCGGACGAATAGGGGCTCGGCCATGTCCAGTTCATACCGGTAGAACTGTGCGCGCCCCTGCAGGTAGCAGTCGTATGCATCCCAATCGGCCGGAGGCTTGCGTCTGGTCCTGCTCGTCGAATCGGCCTCCGCTTGGCCTTCGACCATCGAGGCGATGAGAGCCGCAACCTCGTCTTGCAATGCGAAGATGTCGTCGAGGGCCCTGTCGTACCGTTGGGCCCACAGGTGGGTACCGGTGGTAGCGTCAATCAACTGTGTGGTGATCCGAATGCGATCACCGAGCTTTCGTATGCTGCCTTCGACGAGGTAGCGAACTCCGAGTTTGCGATGGACTTCGGCAATGTCCAATGCCGGATAGCGAAACTGAAAAGATGAATTCCGCGCGATGACAAGGAGGGAGCGGAACCTGGCCAGCTCCGTAATTATGTCCTCGGTTATGCCATCGCTGAGATACTGCTGGTCCTGATCGCCGCTCAAATTGGCAAAAGGCAGGACCGCAATCGACGGCTTGCCGGACCCTGGTATCGGTCTGCGGGATGCGCTCGCCACCGGCTCGACAGTCCCGGTGAAGCGGTAGCCGACGCGAGGCACCGTGGCGATCCACTCGCCGCCGTTGTCAGCCGGACCGAGTGCCTTTCTCAGTGTCGCTATTTGGACCGTAAGGTTGCCTTCCTCAACGGAGGTTCCCGGCCAGGCAGCGTCCATCAGTTCGGCCTTGGTCAGGATCTCGCCGGGCCGGGCCGTAAGCGCAGCAAGCAGCGTCAGCCCACGATGCCCAACAACGATCGGGATCTGCTCTTTCAGGAGCGTCCCGATGTCGGGATCGAGTACGAACGGACCAAAAGCGATGCGTGTCCCCTGCATCTGGGCATATTAGACGTTCCGGCGGTTTTCGGAACAGTGTCGGCACCGCTTTAATCCCCGGGCCGCTTTCGAGGCCTATGCCCAGAACGCGGCCACCTGTCCATCGATCAGAAGATAGCGATCGGGGCGCTGGCCGCTGCGCGCGAATGTCCGGAGTGGCTGACCCGACTGCGCATTGGCCTGCGCCGCTGATCAGAGATGGCGAACCGCAGAACTGACCGGAGCAAGGCTGGCGCTAAAGCATTGATATTGTGGGGACGCGGTTTCCGGTATCCGTTCTCAAGATCGCTGATCACGATTTCGCTAAGATTGGCCTTGGCGGCAAGTCGCACACGCGACCAGTTCAGTAGGGCTCGTGCTGCTTTAGATTGATTTGCGGAGGGTACGGTTCGGCTGTCCATAGACAGTCGAACATTCAGTATCGCTAAAATGTTTCTCTTGACCTTCTGCGATTTCTCTAAAGGCGTGAGGCCTGCCTCTCGGATAACGCGGCGGGGTTTTCCAATAATTTTGCGGAACGCTGATCTGCACGCCGCAACGTCTTCTTTTTCGGCTTGGTCTTCTCACCAGATCTGGCCTTTTCGCTATCAGGTAGTCAGCCTTGTTCGTCCGATAGTCTTCTTTGTGGATGGACATTGCTAAGACCCCGATTGGAGATCAACGCGGCTGGAAGCCGACACGTTCCCGAAATCGCTTGTTCAAGGCCGAGCCGAACGGTCCACGGATGCGGAAAACGCGGAAAAGGCGCGGTTCGTGACGGCCCTTTATTTGAACAAGCTCAACTGTCGTATCCTACGAGTCTTGCCGACCATACCAGTCGTCGACGTCTCGCCGCACTCGATCCTTCTCAATGCCGTAGCGTTCCTGGATCGTACCTTCGAGCTGATCGCGGTTGCCGGCTATGCGGTCGAGATCATCATCAGTGAGCTTGCCCCATTGCTCTTTGACCTTACCTTTGAATTGCTTCCAATTTCCTTCGACGCGGTTCCAGTCCATGATGGCGATCTCCTTTCGTTGTCCTTTCGAATAACGGTCGTAGTGGCCGTCAGGTTCCGCTGCAGGTAAGCGCGCTTGCTGGTGATTTAGCAATGGAACCTAATGCCAGTCGCCCGCTTGTGTGCGCCGGCCCTTTCCGTTTTGGGAACACAGTGGGCCTTTTGCCGTTTGGTGCAATGGAACAGCTTCGCAGCCAGATGCAGGTATTGGCCGATCCGGGACTGTGGGTCGCCTTGGCGGCAGTGCTGATCCCTTATGGGATTGGTGTCGCACTGCTTCTCTGGGTAGCCGGTTGACGGACCTGCCGGCCGAAAGCTTTTGCGCATGGCAAAACAGCTGGTCGTCACGGGGTGTCTAGGACTTGATGCTTGGGGAAGGCGGTTTCATCATCACGCGCAATTGCATCTGGTCGATTGTTGCGACGATGGCAGCCGCCAGTGCCTCCGCCTCGTCCATGAGCCCCGGCCCATAGAGGCCATTCACCATCTCTTCGCTTGGCAGCACGCCGGGCGGGCAGTGGTCCTCGATTGTGCGCCGGATGAGCGTCAACGCTGCCCGGCATTCGGCGGCTTCGATCTTCATAACTCTTCAAACATGCAATTCGTCTAAAATGTTCCGGAACCGATTTCGGGGTCGCGGCTTGAATCGCCGGGTGTGGGTCAGTGCATGCGTTTGAAGTTCATCGAGCCGTTGATGCCGACCTTGGTGGAGAAGCCTCCCGAGGGCGATGGATGGACTCACGAGGTGAAGTTCGACGGCTACCGTTCCCAGATGATCATCGAAGAGGACGGCACGCGGATCTACACCCGACGTGGCCTCGACTGGACAACCAAATACCGCGACATAGTGGCCGCAAGCGCAGAGCTCGGAGCCGAGAGCGCAATCATAGACGGTGAGATCGTCGTGTTGAACGATGCCGGCCTTTCCGACTTCGCCGCGCTGCGCAAGGCGATCACACGCCGGCAGCACGACCTCTATTTCGTCGCCTTCGATCTCCTCCACCTCAACGGCCACGATTTGCGGGACATGGGCCTGCAGGAACGGCGTGAAATCCTCGAGAGCATGATCCCCGCCAACATTCGTATCCAATTCAGCCAGCCGCTGCCCGGAGACGCTAAAGCCATATTCCACTTGATCGACGAGGCCGGCCTTGAGGGTATGGTATCGAAGCGCCGCGACAGCAAATACCGCAGCGGCCGGTCGACCGCCTGGCTGAAGATCAAAAGCTACATGGTGGAGGAATACGACCTGCTCGGCGTGGAGCGAGAGCCGGGTAAGCCTGCGTTCGCCCTGATGGCTGATCGGACCACCGGGCAGTATGTCGGCTCAGCGTTCATCAACTCCAGCCGGGCAATTCGCGAACGGCTATGGAAGCGCGTCCAGGAGCACTCTGGGCCGGCGCCGAAGGGCATGAAGCGGCCGGCGACGCAATGGGTCAAGCCGGGGCTGATCGGCCGCGTGAAGCACCTGCGCGGCGAGGACGACCTTAGGCATGCCTCGCTGCAGGATTTCAGGGAGGAGACCTGACGCTTCGCGCTTCGCTCCAGAGCGTTTCAGTCTGGCGATATTGACGCGTTGGTCGTTGGAACCCCTGATCTCAGAAGGCCCTTGATCTTTGTTCCGTCGGGGCCAAAGTGTGCCAAACCCAAATCACACTGATACTTTGACGGCACAGGTTCGGGCACATTTAATACTGGTACTGCTAACGACATTTGTCCGTCGTTCCGAGCAATCGTAATCGAACTTACGTCGTCGGGTAGGCCGAGAGATTTGGCAAAAGCCATTGCCTTTTGAACGTCCAGCTCCAAACCGGGACATTTCTCTGCGTACCATAGCGCATAGAACAAATCCCCCTTGTTCAGGGTTGTCGCATTCGAAAAAGTTGCGGCACTCAGCGAGGCTAAAGACGCCACCAAAACGATACGCCAATTCATCGATTGCCGCTCCCCCCCGAGCCAGACGCCCACAATATTACTAAAGTTGCGGCTCGGCCAGAGGGAAGAAATGCTCGTGATTGTGGCATGACCGACAACACGCCTACGTGATTGATCGGAGCGACTCCCTTAGGTTGAAGGCTTCTCTCCAGGTACCGCCGGTCCTGTCATATTCCATTGGATGAATTCAGCCTTCTTTCCAGTAATCTGCACGATCGCCTCAAGAAGCGGTCCATGGACGCTGCGAAGGGCTTGGTAGTGTTCGCTGTGGTACGCCAGGAGCGGCCCGACGATGCTCTTGTGCAGCGCCTCGGCTGCCGCCAGGAAGCGTTCGATTTCAGCCCGGGAAAGTTGTTCGGAAGGTTTGGTTCTGGCCATTTGGCGATCTCCGTTTCGATGGGGTCGCCGCAACGAGGACTATAATCCTACATGCCAAGCCGTCTGACAAGCGCGTCGCTGGCCTTACCCCGAAGGAAGAGGTAGGGCCACGGCGCCAAGCGCAGCCATCAGGACCACCCGCAAAGATGAGCAACGGCAGGCCCGGCGACCTCCTTTGGACACACACACGGGCACGGAAAGAAGGGCGCCGAGCCTTACCCGGCGCTGCTTTGTGTGAGGGAGACGACGCCGGATGATATGAGAGTATGCGATCATGCTGATCTATGCGAACCATGCGAATGAAGGAAAGCCGTTTGGCAGCGGCAAGCCGCCCATAACTCCCAAGCTGAAAAGAGGCACTACGGCTTCGCCGGCAAGGCCAACACCAGAACCGCGAGCCCAGCCATCAGGAGGCACGCGGCCATACCCACCATGTCCTGCTGCCGGTAGCGCCAGACCGCGCTGGCGAGCATCAGGAGGGCGATGGCTGCTTTGTAGAGAGCTACTGCCAAAGCCTATCCAGAGACTGCAGCAGCACTGACAAGCCGGCCGCGACTGCTGCCCAACTCGCCCATTTACCCTGACGGCCTATGTCGGGCATCATGTCGTCAATGCTGTCTCTGATCGGAATCGTGGCCGCTCTGATGCCTAGCCTTGCGGCAACAACGCTCGTGGCAATTGAGAGGTACGGAACCAACATTTATCTTCTCCTTCAGAATTGCAGATCCCGCAACGCACTGCGAGCAACCAACCATGACGCTGCGGAAAATGCCGCGAAGTATGCAGCTCCGACAAAATTTCCGTTTGGAAAATTGAAAAATCGCAACCAGCGGGTTTGCGATCGCAGGGAATGCGATCACCACGCAAAACCAGAGCAAGAGCAACCTGCCAAACATGTCAAAACTCATGCCGGCAGAAACGGCAGATCCGCGCATCGGTCTGGCACCAGTCGGTCGAGAAGCGGCTCAATGATCTCCTAGACCGCGCCATGAGCCTAATAACGGCGCTGGATATGGAGGCCGATTGCGATCTGGAGGAAACGGCAGACGACGAGCCATCTCTGGGCTGGGCGCATAACGGCGGACAGTCATTCCTGTCCGGAACCGCTCCCAACCTGCCGGCCGGCGACACATGCGATCTAGAGCTAGACAGCGCCGACGACGAGGACGGCGCGGACGCGGAGCCATGCCCTGACACCTACGGCGAAACTGTGATGTGGGGCGAGGACCTGAAATGTCAGCTGCTGGTTTCGCTTTAATCCGCGCACGCCAAACTCTAGAAGCTGAGAGTTTGATTCGCCCGCTGCCGCACGAGGGTGGAGGGCTTTTATATTAGCAATGCATAAAATTCGAGAAGGTCCATGGCATGGTTGTTAGCAAACTCACTGCTATCGTGCCACCTAGTGTCGGTGGATGGGTTTGCAATGCGCGGGGCTGGATGGATCAAGGGCTTAAGGGAAGCTGAGGCTCGCGAACTGCGAAGCGATATCGATCGGCTCGAAATAGACTTGATCGCCGCAGCCAATTGTAAGGGTCAATCTAGGCTGCACGATGTCGCGAACACACTGCGATGCAAGAGAGTACGCTTGGAACGCCTGGAAGAGTTTCTCGGTTCAATGACGTCGAAAGGCCGGCCAGCGATATCCGCAACCCCGCCCAATGAAGGCCGGCGGTAAAAGGCGGCTTATAATTTCCGAAAGAGAACCCGCTGCCTCACGGTGGCGGGCATTTTTTATTGCTCAGCCCCTACGTCTCGACGCCGGCTGCGGAACGCAAACGTCGTGATGTCGTCACGGGAAATCCCGATGTCGCTGAGCATGTCGTCTGGTGATTCGCTCAACTCGTCCGTTGCCTTCAACAGCGCCTTCTGCTCGGCTCGATGACGGACCAATCGACAAGGGGACCAACTGCGACAAGAGGAAGATTCACTAGCATAGGAAGGTTCACAAGCATCGGACCACTCCCTTTACCGCTGCAGGAAACGACGTAGCCTACGCCGATACGTCGATGCGTCTGTGACAAACCTCACAGATCCGTACCGGGCAAAAACTGCCCGGCTGCCTGACGGTGGCGGGCTTTTAATGGTTTCTTGGAATCGCCCACATCGCCGCTCCGTTCTGGGCGAATGTCATCACTGCAAGTTCGTTCCGCGCTCGAATCTGGTTCCAGAGGCACATCGTCAACGAGCGATCAACTTCAGTCGCCCGATCCTTCATGTCATTGCCGTCGGATGCTGCGTGAGCGATATCCAAAAGGAACGATCGGATAATCGCCATACTCCAACATAGTCGGATAATTCAGATCCAGCCAAAAATAGAGCCCGTCTAAGTGGGCCTGCACGGAGCTGTTGGCCATTGCTTCAAGAGCCAACTTTCCAAGCTTCACCCTGTTGAAATAGACACTGAAATTTCGGCCGTACGCAGGCGAGTCCTGATGCAAGAGCCGCAGTTCTGAATGGGGCAACTCCTCAATGCGAAAGCCTCCCCATTTGAGCTTCATATTGAATCTGGTGCCAAAGTCGGCTGTCCTCGCAAATGCCTCTCGATCAGTATCCATGATCAGGGACGCAATCGCCCCGATCTCTATGCTGACCGGCTGCTGGTGGTTTGGCTCGATCGGAAAACCCGCTTCGATCTCCTCCTGAATCTCATCGGGAGACGTCGGCTGTTCGTAATCGTGCTTCTTGCCTCGGCCGAACATGCCAATTCCTTCCAGCCTCCTGTCGCGTTCTAGTCGCGCGGACCTGCCAATAGTCGCAGGAAAGGATTGGCACCGCAATTGGCACCGGACGGCGAGGGAAGGGCAGGGACTGGGTAGGACAGCGGGCCGATGGGGGCAAAGAAAAAGCCCGGAAAATCCGGCTATTCGGGACCGCTCAAGACAAGGCGGGATGGTCGTCACCACGTTTCAAGACCGTGCCCAATCCCGATGTTCACGGGAGTTGGAAGCAGATCGTCTGACAACAGTAGCCTTCGCGCGAGCCGACTACCGGGAGCGACCAAGAAATCTCATCAGCTGGGCTCCCGACCACGGCAATTTTCGGCAAAACGGACGGAATCAACACCCAGCGTCCGCCAATGTTCGCAGGCGTATATTCGACGGACATTCGACGTATCGGAAAAAAGGTAGGCTAAGTGCCTGAAATATCTGGTACGCCCAAGGGGAATCGAACCCCTGTTACCGCCGTGAAAGGGCGGTGTCCTAACCGCTAGACGATGGGCGCGCTCAGACGAAGCGGCTTATAATTGCGTTGTTGCCAACCGGCAACCCATCAGCCGCCAGATGCGGAAACTTTTTTCAAGAGGGGCGAAAACGGCCAGTTTGGTGAGCCAGCGCAGGTTTTCTGGCCTCGCGTCGTTGCACATCTTTGGACGAACGCGCCGCGCAGTCGTCATCCTCGCGTCTGCGCTGCGTCGCTGCGCTCCTTGCTTCGCCATAGGATGACGAAGTCGCGGGTGCCTCGGCTAATCTCGAACGTCGCTGATAGCTAATCGGAAAAAACGGCGGGCTGCTAACAGCCCCTCGGCCCGTTTGCCGAATGGGGATGCTACCCCCGCCGGCGGCAGCGCCAATTCCAGTCGCGCTCGGGGCCGACGTCGACGTGAACGGATTCGGTATGGCAGTAGGTGCCGACGCCGCCGCGGCCGGGCATGGTTCGGATGTAGCTCGCCAGTTCCCATTTGGAGACGCCGGGAACCTGGATGTCGGCGGCGGCGCAATACATGTGCAGCGAATTCTTGGCGCCGTTGGCGCGCCGGTTGCGGGCCGGGTCGCGGTAGCCTGATGTGACCATCATCTTGCGGCCGTAATGGCCTTCGATGGTCTTCAGCACACGCACCAGCGACGGCTTCAGGCAGGCGACGTCGACGCTCTCGTTTTGCTTCAACAGGCCATTGGGCGCCAGCCGGGCGAGGCCGGCGGCGGAGGCCACCTGATAGGCGCCGCCCGAACCCTCGTCCTCGTTCAGGTCGACGTCGCTTTCGTCGTCGAGGCCGGATTTGCGCTTGATCTCGAACAGCGCCGTCTGGCGCACGCCGGGCAAGGCATCGCTGCCGGTGATGTGGTTGCTCTCGTTGCCAAGCGAGGCAAGCTGCAAGGGCTTGTCGGCGGAATTGGCTGACGCTAGCGTGATGATCGGCTTTGCCGGGACGGCCTTCTGGGAAGCAACCGCAGGCTGTTCGCCCGAGCGCGAGTTGACCAGCGGAGCAGGTGCCGCGGAGGCTGGCGTGGTGCTGAACAGTGAGGCCAGGAAGCCCTTCTTCGGCGTGTCGATCTGCTGGGGCGCGGCGGTCACGTAGACCTCGTTGGTCGCGGGTGCCGCTGCCGTCGCTTTCGGTGCGGTCACGCCGGCATCGGCGGCGGCGATCTTCTGCGCCACGGCGTCCGTTGCGGCCGCGGTCTGTGCTGACTGCTGCAGCGACTGCGGCGTCTGGCCGACAATGGTTTCGGAGCCGGCGGGAACATTGACCGGGAAGCCGGTGCCGGGCTTGGCCACCGGCACATAGGCGACCTGCTCGGGCAGTGTCGCATCGCCCGCTGCCGTCATCATCATCTGCGGCCCGGTGGATGTGACCTGCACGGTCGAATCGCCCGGCGCCGCAGGGCTGGCGCCGGAAGCCGCGGAGATGTCAGAAGCGGTCGCGTTGTAGCCAGGCATGCCGACGGACATTGTGGGGTCGCCAGCGGAGGTGCAGGACGCCAGAAGCACGGAGAAAAGCGCTGCCGCTATAGTGCGACCTTCTCTCCCCGCGAGACGCGATCCTACTGATTTCAAAACTAAATTCCCCCTCGGTGTCCGGTCGGCCTGCTATTGGTGCGGCGTCGAAACGTTCACATCCAATAACCTTGTGTTCCCAAACCGGAAACGAGACTTGTGTCAATTCTGCAAGCCTCTGAATTATTTGCTCGTTGGAGGCCAATTGAGGCTTCTTGAAGGTTGACGATACCATTTCGCCCCGTTTTGCCGGCTCGTCAACTCACCAGACATTACATTCCGTTACACACAGGCACCTGCAAAAGGTGCCGGCCGTTACACACGCACCTTCACATAGGTGCCGGGGGCATCACCCAGGGTTTTCATGTGCTTGCCCGGTTTGCGGGCCGGAACGAGGGTGTCGTCCTGGGTCTCGATCCAGTGCTGCCAATGCGTCCACCAGGAGCCGGGATGCTCCACCGCGGAGGCGAGCCACTGGTCAAAATCGCCTGTCGGTTTGCCGCCGGTCCAGTACTGGTATTTCTTGGCTGCCGGCGGGTTGACGACACCGGCAATGTGGCCGGAACCAGCCATCACAAACTCGACCTCACCGCCGAAATATTGCGAGCCGAGAAACACGGAAAGGGCCGGCGCGATGTGATCTTCCTTCGACGCCAGGTTGTAAACCGGGATGGTGACGTCGGCCAGCGACAAAGTGCGGCCGGCGAGTTCCATCACGCCACGCGTCAGATTGTTCTCGAGATAACAGTTGCGCAGGTAGAAGGAGTGGTTGGCGGCCGCCATGCGGGTGGAATCGGCGTTCCAGTAGAGCAGGTCGAAGGGAAGGGGATCCTTGCCGCGCATGTAATTGTTGATGACATAAGGCCAGATCAGGTCGCCCGAGCGCAGCATGTTGAAGGCGGTCGCCATCTTGGTGCCGTCGAGGTAGCCCTTTTCGTTCATCGATTTCTCGACCGCTGCCACCTGGTCCTCGTCGACGAAGACTTTCAGGTCGCCGGCATGGGTGAAGTCGACCTGCGTGGTGAAGAAGGTCGCCGATTTGATGCGGTTGTCGCCTTCCTGTGCCAGCAGTGCGAGTGCGGCCGCCAGCAGCGTGCCGCCGACGCAATAGCCGATGGCGTTGACCTCTTTCTCGCCGGTCGCCTTCTCGATCGTGTCGAGGCCGTATTGCAGGCCTTCCCGTATGTAAGCTTCCCAGCCCTTGGCGCCGTGCCGCTCGTCGGGATTGATCCAGGAGATGACGAACACGGTATGGCCTTGCTCGATCGCCCAGCGGATGAAGGACTTTTGCGGGTTGAGATCGAGGATGTAGAACTTGTTGATCCAGGGCGGGCAGATCAGCAGCGGGCGCTTGAGCACCGTCTCCGTCGTCGGATCGTACTGGATGATTTCGGCGACATCGCTGCGCCCGACCACCTTGCCGGGAGATGTCGCGACGTTCTTGCCGATCTCGAAGGGCGAATAGTCAGCTTGTCTCAGCTTCAGGTCGCCCTTGCCGGCGGCGATGTCTTCGGCCAGCATCTTCATGCCGCGCACCAGGTTTTCGCCATTCGAGGCAACGGTTTCTCGAAACAGCTCCGGATTGGTCAGGATGAAGTTCGACGGCGAGATGGCATTGGACACCTGCTTGACGTAGAAGCTGGCCTTATGGCGGGTGTGATCGTCGAGGCCTTCGGCGTGCTCGACCAGGTCGGCCGCCCAGCGCGAGGTGACGAGATAGGCCTGTTTGAGGAAATCGAAGAAAGCGTTGCGACCCCATTCGGGGTCTTGAAAACGCTTGTCGCCGCGCTCGGGCTTGACCGCATCTTCGGGCGCCTCGGCATTCGGGCTAACCTTCTGGATGGCGTTGCCCCAGACCGTCATGTAGCCGGCGAACAGTCGCGTCTGCGCTTCCAGCGCGCGTTGCGGGTCGGCCAGCCAATATTCGCTGAGCTTGGAAAAGGTTTTTACCATGTCGACCACGGGTTCGGCGACATGATCGCGCACCTCGCCCTTTTCGCGCGGCTCGGCCCAGGCGGAGGCGGCTTTGCCGGCCTGCTCGACCATACGCGCCATGTTCAACGCGAAGCGTTCCGGGTCTTTCACCAGATATTGCTCGACGGTCGAAGATTGATCATCTTCCGCTTTGCTCGAATCAGGTGTTTTGGACATGGCTCGCGGGGTTCCTCCCGAGGCGTTTTCTTGACATATTATCATGGGACATCTGACCGGGTCCAATGCGCTGTACCCCGGCTGCCAGGAAAACAATATGACGATTAACACCGGCGAGACCATTTTTTCGGGGGCAGGCCGCTTTTGCCGCATCGCGGTTGCAATCGCCTGTCTGGCGCCAGGGCTGCTGGCGGCAAGTGGCTGCACGAGCGCCAACACCGGCAACGGGATGAATGTCGGCCTGACCCAGGGCGCGCAGGACACCGGCTCTTATCCCAATCTCAACATCCCACCGCAGGTGGCGGCAAAGCAACTCACCCCTGAGGAGACGCAGGCCAAGCTTGCCCAGTTGAAGGGCGAACAGCAGGGGCAAGTGGCCAAGGGCGGCGGCGGTGCCCCGTCCACCAGCCCGGCGGCGCTGAATTCGCTGGCGAAGAACCATGGCAAGGACACGCTGAAGCAGATCGAAGCCAAATGCGATCCCGCCCTCGACCCTACCTGCAAATAAGGCTATATCGCGCGCCGAAAGCGGTCTTTGCCAAGGGCGCCTAGCCAAGCCAACTGTGCTAAAGCCAATCTTAAATCGTCTGGAACTGACATGGAAGAATTTCACAAGGTCCGCCGGCTTCCGCCCTACGTGTTCGAGCAGGTCAACCGGCTGAAGGCCAGCGCCCGTTCGCGCGGCGCTGACATTATCGACCTTGGCATGGGCAATCCCGACCTGCCGACTCCGAAGGCGATCGTCGACAAATTGTGCGAAGTGGTGCGCGATCCGCGCACGCATCGCTATTCCTCCTCGCGCGGCATCCCAGGTCTGCGCCGCGCCCAGGCTGCCTATTATCAGCGCCGTTTCGGCGTGAAGCTCAATCCCGACACGCAGGTGGTGGCGACGCTCGGTTCGAAGGAAGGCTTCGCCAATATGGCGCAGGCGATCACCGCGCCGGGCGACGTGATCCTGTGCCCCAACCCGACCTATCCGATCCATGCTTTCGGCTTCATCATGTCGGGCGGCGTCATCCGTTCGCTGCAGGTCGAGCCGGATGACGGCTTCATCCCGGCGCTCGAGCGCGGTGTCCGTCATTCGATCCCGAAGCCACTGGCATTGATCCTCAACTATCCGTCGAACCCGACGGCGCTGGTCGCCTCGCTCGATTTCTACAAGGACGTGGTCGCCTTCGCCAAGAAGAACGACATCATCATCCTGTCGGACCTTGCCTATTCGGAGATCTATTTCGACGGCAATCCGCCGCCTTCGGTGCTGCAAGTGCCGGGCGCCATCGATGTCTGCGTCGAGTTCACCTCGATGTCGAAGACCTTCTCCATGCCCGGCTGGCGCATGGGCTTTGCCGTCGGCAATGAGCGGCTGATCTCGGCGTTGACGCGGGTGAAGTCCTATCTCGACTACGGCGCCTTCACGCCGATCCAGGTGGCGGCGGCGCATGCGCTGAATGGCGACGGCGCCGACATCGCCGAAGTGCGCGAGGTCTATTTGAAGCGCCGCGACGTCATGGTCGACGCCTTCAGCCGCGCCGGCTGGACCATTCCGGCACCGGCTGCCTCGATGTTCGCCTGGGCGCCGATCCCGGAGCCGTTCAAGCATCTCGGCTCGCTTGAGTTTTCCAAGCTCCTGATCGAGCACGCCGACGTGGCGGTGGCGCCGGGCATCGGCTTTGGCGAGCATGGCGACGATCATGTTCGCATCGCGCTGGTCGAGAACGAGCACCGGATCCGGCAGGCGGCGCGCAACATCAAGCGCTTCCTGGCGTCCAGCGCCAAGCAGCCGAACAATGTGGTGCCGCTCGCCGCGCATCGCTAAAGTCGCCGCACATCTTATTCGAGTAGATTTTTTGAGGGGCGTCGCCGGGCATGGCTGAAGCGTTGCGTGTTGGAATTGCCGGTCTGGGTACTGTCGGTGCCTCGGTGGCGCGCGTGCTGCGCGACAAGGCAGCGGAACTGACGCGCCAGTGCGGACGCGATGTCATCGTCGCGGCCGTTTCCGCGCGTGATCCCAAGCGCGACCGTGGCGTCGACCTCAGCGCCGCCAAATGGTTCGACGATCCGATCAAGATGGCGCAGGCCGCCGATATCGACGTCTTCGTCGAACTGATCGGCGGCGATGAGGGGGCAGCGCGCGCGTCGGTCAAGGCAGCACTTGAAGCCGGACGTCATGTCGTCACCGCCAACAAGGCGCTGTTGGCCAAGCACGGCGTGGCGCTTGCCGAAATCGCCGAGAAGAAGGGCGTGCTGCTCAACTACGAGGCGGCAGTTGCCGGCGGCATCCCGGTCATCAAGACGATGCGCGAGGCGATGGCCGGCAATTCGGTCACCCGCGTCTTCGGCATCCTCAACGGCACCTGCAACTACATCCTGACCCGCATGGAGGCCGAGGGCATCTCCTTCGACGAGTGCCTGAAGGACGCGCAACGGCTGGGTTATGCAGAGGCCGACCCGACCTTCGATATCGAGGGCCATGATACGGCGCATAAATTGTCGATCCTGACCAGCCTGGCCTTCGGCACCAGGATCGCCGCCAACGACATCTACATGGAAGGCATTTCCAATATCAGCCAGGCCGATATCCGCGCCGCGGGCGACCTTGGCTACCGGATAAAATTGCTCGGCGTCGCCCAACGCACCGACAGCGGCATCGAGCAGCGCGTGCACCCGACCATGGTGCCGACCGCGTCGGTGATCGCACAGGTGCATGGCGTTACCAATGCGGTGGCCATCGAAACCGACATTTTGGGCGAACTGCTGCTCTCCGGCCCGGGCGCCGGCGGCAACGCCACCGCGTCCGCCGTGGTCGGCGATATCGCCGACATCGCAAAGAGCCGGCCGGGCTTCCAGCACGGTCCGGTGTTCGGCCTGCCGGCCAAGGAACTGCGCCCCTACAAGAAGGCGCAGATGCGCAGCCATGCCGGCGGCTATTTCATCCGGCTGACCGTGCACGACCGCATCGGCGTCTTCGCCGCGATCGCCAAGCGCATGGCGGACAATGATATTTCGCTGGAATCGATCGTCCAGCATGCCGTCAGCGGCGAGACGGACGCGCAAAAGACGGTGATCCTGGTCACCCACGAGACGACGGAAGCAGCGGTGCGCAAGGCTGTCGACGGCATCACCAAGGACGGCCACCTCACAGACAAGCCGCAGGTTATCCGCATCGAGCGTGCGGGCTAGGCCAAGTCATTTTTCTCCTTTAACCGATTGATGCTGCTGCTGAAAAGTGGTTCAGACGCCATAATGCTCTATCTCTTTGATTTGGAGCCGGATTGAGATTTCAGGTCGAACCCACCAATCATCATCGGGCTCTGGCGGAGGCGTGACCCGCGAGATCAAGGCGCGTCACCAGGATGTGGAAAAGTTTTGAGACTTTCCTGTTTAGCCGTCGCATATTGCCGGAAATGACAATCTATAGATTAAGCCTCCTATGACGGGCGACAAACGCTTCTTCCTCGATGTCAGGCAGTCGGCGACCGGTGTTTCCTGGGAACACCGGTTGAGCGAGCGGCAGGACATGACTGCGCTCGCCATAGCGCAGGGCCACGGCGTGCCCGACATTGTGGCGCGCGTGCTCGCCGGGCGCGGCGTCACCGCGGACCAGGCCGAGCGCTTCCTCGATCCGACGATCCGCAATCTGTTGCCGGATCCGGCTTCGCTGACCGACATGGGCAAGGCTGCGACCCGCATCGCCGAAGCGGTCATGGCCAAGGAGAAGGTGGCAATCTTCGGCGACTACGATGTCGACGGCGCCGCCTCTTCGGCGTTGCTCAAACGCTTCCTGACGCATTTCTTGGTGCCTTCGGAGATCTACATTCCCGACCGCATCTTCGAGGGCTACGGCCCCAATCCGGAGGCTATGCGCGAACTGGTCTCGCGCGGCGCGACGCTGATCGTCACCGTCGATTGCGGCACCAACAGCGCTGTCTCCATTGATGCCGCCAAGGCCGCAGGCGCCGATGTGGTGGTGCTCGACCACCATCAGGTCGGCGGCCCGCTGCCGGAGGCGACCGCGGTCGTCAATCCCAATCGCGAGGACGACCTTTCCGGGCAAGGCCATCTGTGCGCCGCCGGTGTCGTCTTCCTCACTCTGGTGCAGACGGCGAGGGTCCTGCGCAGCCGATTGCCCGACGCAGCGCCACCGGACCTGTTGTCGTTGCTCGACTTGGCGGCGCTGGCCACGGTTTGCGATGTGGTGCCGCTCATCGGCGTGAACCGCGCTTTCGTCGTCAAGGGACTACAGATGGCGCGGCAGCAGAAGAATGAGGGGCTCGCCGCACTTGCGCGGGTGTCCCGCATCGGCGAGCCGATAAGCACCTTTCATCTCGCCTATCTGATTGGGCCGCGCATCAATGCCGGCGGCCGCATCGGCGATGCAGCACTTGGCAGCCGGCTGCTCGCCACCGACGATCCGGTTGAGGCCGGGACCATTGCCGAGACACTCGACCGGCTCAACCAGGAACGCCAGCAGATGGAGCTGGAGATGCTGGCAGCGGCGCGCGCCGAGGCTGACGCCGAACTTGCCGGCGGCAACGGGCCGGCCATCATCGTCACCGCCAGCACCAATTGGCATCCCGGCATTGTCGGCTTGATCGCCTCGCGGCTGAAGGACCATGCGCGGCGGCCGGCCTTCGCCATCGCCTTCAACGCCAATGGCATCGGCACCGGCTCTGGCCGTTCGGTGTCGGGCTTCGATCTCGGACGGCTGGTGCGCGCAGCCGCCGATGCCGGGCTGATCGTCAAGGGCGGCGGCCACGGCATGGCCGCCGGCATCACGGTGGAACGCGCCAAGCTCGGCGAACTCCGTGCTTTCTTCGAGGAGCGCGCGGCGACCGAAGTGTTCCGGCTGCAGGACGAAGAAAGTCTGGCCGTCGACGGCGCGCTCGCCGCCGAGGGCGCGACGATTGCTTTGCTCGATGCATTGGAAAAGGCTGGGCCTTTCGGCGCCGGCCATGTCGCGCCGGTGTTCGCGCTGCCGCGCCATCGGCTGGCCGACGCGCGGGCCGTCGGCACCAACCACATCCGGGCTGATCTGCAGTCGGAAAGCGGCGGCCGCATCCAGGGCATCGCCTTTCGATCCGTCGATACCACGCTGGGCGAATTCCTGTTCAAGAACAGGGGCAACACGATCCATGTAGCCGGCTCGCTGTCGGGGAATTATTGGAACGGCAACCGCACGGTGCAGTTCCGCATCACCGATGCAGCCAAAGCCTGACATTGCCGAATTGGTTTAAGCGAGAACCGTCTGCAGCCGCTTCAACTCGCTGATCTGCGCCATCGTCGCCTGGTAACCGACGCTGATCGCCTCATCCGCGCGGTGGAATTCGGTCAAGCCGATATGGCTGAGTTTCGGTTGGAGCGACATGTCGGGCGGATCGCCCGCCAGCCTTGCGCGTGAAATCCGGTCCTGGATGATGTTGAAGGCTTCGACCATGACGCCGGTGATGCCGAGACGGCTCTGGTGCGGCTGGTGGTCGGGGCTGGCCTGGCCTGGCCGGGGCGCGTCCTTCTCGATGAGCAGTTCGCCGGCGCTGTGCTTGATGACGGCGGCGCGGCCGAACAGATCGTAGTGAAGGTTGACCGCGACGACCAGCGGCTGCTCGTAGGCGCGGCAGACCGAAACCGGAACCGGGTTGACCAGCGCGCCGTCGACCAGAATGCGGCCGTTGCAATTCACCGGTTCGAACACGCCGGGCAGCGCATAGGAAGCCCGCATCGCGGTGATCAGCGAACCGCTGGACAGCCAGATCTCATGGCCGGTGCGAATTTCGGCGCCAACGGCGACGAAGGGTTTCGTCAGATCCTCGAAGCGGATGCCTGCCATGTGCTCGCGCAGCCTGACGTCCAGTTTCATGCCGCCGAACAGGCCGCTGCCGCGCAGATTGAGATCGAGCAGGCCGAAGATGCGCCGCTTGGTCAGGCTGCGGGCGAACTCCTCGAGTTCGTCCAGCTTGCCGGCGAGATAGCAGCCGCCAACCAGCGCGCCGATCGAGGTGCCGGCGATCATCGAGACTTCGATGCCGGCTTCGTCGAGCGCGCGCAGCACGCCAATGTGCGCCCAGCCGCGTGCGCAGCCGCCGCCCAGCGCGAGCGAAATGCCTGTCTTGCCCGCGGGTTGCGGGTCAGGCACGCCGCCGGACGATGAGGGGCCATTGGCCTCCCGCACGTCCGGTCTGCTACGCAATGACGCCCACTCGAGCATCATGATCTCCCTTGTCCCGCGTCCGTTCTACAGGAAGGACGTTTGAGAATAGTGAATATGAGTGGTTTGCGACTGTTGAATGGTTCACGCGGGCTTCCGATACGTTTTTTCCGCATCGAACAGCGGCGTGCTGCCATCGTCGGCAAGCGTTGCCTTGCCGCCGATTAGCCCCACCGTCCGATAAAAACATGAACGCCGGCCGGTGTGACAAGTTGCGTCGTGGCCCAACACTTTGACGCGCAACCATATGGCGTCCTGGTCACAATCCGTGAGCATCTCGACGACGGTCTGAAAATTGCCTGATGTTTCGCCCTTCTTCCACAGCGTGCTGCGCGAGCGCGACCAGTAGTGCGCGATGCCGGTTTCGAGCGTCAGCGCCAGCGCCTCGGCATTCATATGCGCGACCATCAGCAGCATACCGTCAGCGGCGTCGGTGACGACGACGGTGACCAGCCCGGCGCCATCGAAGCGCGGGGAAAACACCGCGCCTTCTTCGAGAGCCTTCTTGTCCGATGGAGCCTTGGGAAATGTTAGTGCCGACATCGCCGGTCCTTGATCTAGCGATGCCGGCGAGGGGCTTACGCCCCGAGGCCGCGCACCATGGTGATGAAACGGACCTGTTCCTCGGGCGTGTCCTTGAACACGCCGGTGAAGGTCGAGGTCAGCGTGGTGGAGCCCTGCTTGCGGATGCCGCGCATGGCCATGCACATATGCTCGGCCTCGATCATGACGGCGACACCGCGCGGATTGAGCACGTCCTGGATGACGCCGGCGATCTGTGCGGTCATGGCCTCCTGGGTCTGCAGGCGATGGGCGAAGATATCGACCACACGGGCAATCTTGGAAAGGCCGACGACCTTGCCGTCCGGGAGGTAGCCGACATGCGCCTTGCCGATGATCGGCACCATGTGGTGCTCGCAATGCGAGTGGAACTGGATGTCCCTGACGATGACGAGATCGTCATAGCCGGCGACTTCCTCGAAGGTGCGGCCGAGCTCTTCGGCCGGGCACATGTCATAGCCGTTGAACATTTCGAGAAAGGCCTTGGTGACGCGCTTGGGCGTGTCGATCAGGCCCTCGCGGTCCGGATTGTCGCCGGTCCAGCGCAACAGCGTGCGCACGGCGGCCTCGACCTCGGCTTCGCTCGGCCTGTCGGTGACCGGCTTGTCCAGATAGTCGGAAGGGGGCATGATTTTCTTGATGACGGCATCCATAAAGGCGTCTCCCGTAGTTCCTCTCTCAGGAGGAACGAGTTGAACGGACCACGACCTTTCGGGTGCTGAAAACTCGCCCGGTTTCCAGCCCGCAAGCGGCGTGAACGAAATGGGCAAGGACGGCGGCTTTGCGTTGCCTTGTCGATACCCGACTGCCAGCATTATATATGGTCGTGCGCAGCGAATGAAAGACGCCACAGCGGCAATCGCTGTTCGCTTGGCGGCGACGGATTGGAAAAATATGATTGACGACGTCTACAATGCGAAAATTCTGGGTTTTGCCGGAAACATCGCCCGCATAGGCCGGCTCGATCATCCGGATGCGAGTGCCAAGGCTCATTCCAAATTGTGCGGCTCGACGGTAACCGTCGACCTCAAGATGGACAATGGCGTCGTCACCGATTTCGCGCATGACGTGAAGGCCTGCGCCCTCGGCCAAGCCTCGTCCTCGATCATGGCTCAACATGTCATCGGCGCCAGCGCCGACGAATTGCGGGCGGTGCGCGACACCATGCTGAAGATGCTCAAGGAAAATGGCGCGCCGCCGCAAGGCCGCTTTGCCGATCTGAGATATCTGGAGCCGGTGCGCGACTACAAGGCGCGCCATGCCTCGACCATGCTGACCTTCGATGCGGTCGTCGATGCCATCGGTCAGATCGAGAAGAAACGCGCAGAAGAAGCAGCGTGACATAGCGCGGGCTTCGCGCAGGACATGACGGAGGAAGTGTTTGCATTGGTTGATGGTGGCTTCGGGCCTTGTGGTTTCGCTGGTCACGAGTGGCTATGCTGCCGGCGCAGAAAACGCCTCGCAGCAGAAGGCTGCCGCCTACCTCGCTGACAAGCTGGCTGGCTGCTGGATTATCCCCGTCGGCGACGAACTTGTGGCCACACGCGTCAAAATCAGCTTTAACCGGGATGGTTCGCTGGCGGCGCCGCCGAAGGTACTCAATCTTGCAACAGAACCACAGGGCAAGAAGTTCGATGACAGCGCAGTTCGGGCGATTACCCGTTGTGCGCCCTTCATTGGCCTTGCCATTTATGCCGATAGCTACCAGGCTTGGCGCGAGACGACGGTCAATTTCGACGGCCGAGTGATGTCATCCGGCGCGCAGCAGAAATAGAACCGAGGGCTTAAGAAGCACGACGGCTTAGGTCTGCTGTTCCTGCGCCCGTCTGCTTTCGGCAAATTCGCTTCTCACCCAGTTGGCAAAGGCCTTGGCCGGTTCGGGCAAATCCTTCAAACTCCTGGCCACCAGCCAGTAGGCGCCGGATGCGACGTCGATGTCGAACGGCTTGATCAGCGCGCCGGACGCAATCTCCTCGCCGATCTGCAAGAGGTCGCCCAGCGCCACGCCGTGGCCGAGCAGGGCCGCCTGCTTCGACAGCGACACATCCGCCAGCATAGGGCCGCGCGCCGGAATGGCGTCGGCGGCGACGCCAGCGGCCTCGAACCAGCGCGCCCAGCCCTGACGATTTTCCTCGTGCAACAGCGTGTAGCGGGCAAGGTCGAGCGGCTTTTCGAGGGCAGGGCCCGATCCCAGCAAGGCCGGCGACAGGACCGGTGAATCGACGGTCGAGGCTAGCCATTCGGCCTCGCTGCGCGGCCATGAGGTGGCGCGCGCGCTGAAGCGCAAGGCGAGTTCGGGCTGATCGCTGCGGAACTCGATCGGCCTTGGGTCGACTTCGAGGGAAACGTCGATATCGGGCCGCAACTGGCTGAAGCGGTTGAGCCGCGGCAACAGCCATACCGAGGCCAGCGACGGCTCGACGCTGACGCGGACCACCGACTGCGCCGGAACAGCCACCAGGTCCGAAAGCAGCCTGTCGATGTCATCGAAACTCCTGACCAGCTGATCGAGCAGGCGCTGGCCGGCCTCGGTCAACTCGACGCGGCGGTGATGACGGTGGAACAAGGGCTGGTGCAGGAACTGCTCGAGTTCGCGGATCTGCCGACTGATGGCGGCCTGCGAGACGAACAGCTCCTCGGCGGCCCGGCTAAAGCTCAATTGCCGGCCGGCTGCCTCGAAACTTCGCAACGCCGTCAGGGGCAACCGTCCGCGCTTCATTTCGCATAACCCGAAGTTATCCGAACCGGAAATTATACTCGTTTGAAGGCGAAGGCCAGCGGGCGTCTAATCCGCTCTTGGAGGAGACACGGACATGATCCAGTTTCTGGAAATCTTTGGCGATGTGATGCGGATCGCGACGTTTCAATGGCGTGGCGACAGGCAGCATCATGTGCAGCGCACCGAGCAAAGGCCGGCCACCCGCTGGGCGGCTCCAGCGGAGCGGCATCCCTTTCGCCGCTCGCGACCCTGAAGCCGACAAAGAGGCGAGTGAGTGAAGAGGATTGCGTTTGCCGGCCGAAGCTCACATCTATCGGTTTGGAAACGCAAGCTGACCCGGAAGCCGGTTTCGGGTCGCGTTCGGAAAGAGACTGCGGTGGGCGACCAGCATCGGCATGTGCATGCCGCCGGACGGACCCGGCGCGGGCGCAACTGGCCCGGTCCCTGGCGCAAAACACCCGGCCGCATTTTCGGCACGTCGCTGGTGCGCCTCTATCAACTGACGCTGTCCGGATTTGTCGGCAATTCCTGCCGGCATCTGCCGACCTGTTCCGAATACGCGCATGAGGCGATTGCCCGCCATGGGTTTTGGGCCGGCGGCTGGATGGGGCTGTTCCGGGTGCTGCGCTGCGGGCCGTTCGGAACGCACGGCATCGACCGCGTGCCGGAGGTGCTCGATCAGCGCTATGTCTGGTTCATGCCTTGGCGTTATTGGCAGATCGGCAGGAAGCGCGGCGAGGCCTGACGGCGGACGCGCTGGGTCCCTGATATAGATCGCCAGGGCGGCATTTCTTTACGATCCGGTAGGGTTAACAACGGCCTGCACAAAGACTGCGCATTTGAGTCAAAATCGAGCCAAGACACTTCGCTAAGCGCCTCCTGTTCATTCCCAGGAGAGCCCACATGCGTCGGATCGAAACCCATCCCTTCATCATTGCCGCGGTCCTCTTCCTGCTGGCCTGGTTTCTGGGATTTCCGATGCGGGCGCAATCGGCGCCGCTTGGCGATGTCGCCTGTACGCTTATCCAGGACGCGGCGAGCGGCGAGACGCTCTACCAGAATGGCGTCTGCGACCAACGCGTCAGCCCGGCATCGACCTTCAAGGTGCCGCTGGCACTGATCGGCTACGACAGCGGAATCCTGAGCGATGCGCATACGCCGACCTGGGACTACAAGCCTGAATTCAGGGCCGTGAGCCGCGACCACAAAGCCGTCGACCCGACGATCTGGGAGCGCGACTCGATCGTATGGTATTCGCGCGAGATCGTGCGCCGGCTCGGCGCAAAAAGCTTTGCCGGCTACGTCTCGAAATTCGGCTACGGCAACATGGATGTCTCGGGCGATGCCGACAAGGAAAACGGGCTCACGCAATCCTGGATAAATTCCTCGCTTGAGATATCGCCGGTCGAACAGACAGCCTTCCTGCGCCAGCTGCTCGCCGGCAAGATGCCGGTTTCTGCCAAGGCGCATGAGATGACCCGAGCCATCCTGCCGACTTTCCAGGCCGGCGGCTGGACGGTGCGGGGCAAGACCGGCAGCACCAGGCTGGGAAACAGCAAGGACAAGCGCGCGCTGGGCTGGTTCGTCGGCTGGGCCGAAAAGGGCGGCCGCCGGATCGTCTTCGCCCGGCTGGTCGTCGACACCAAGCCGATCGACATGCCGAAAGGCCCGGCGACACGCGCGGCGTTACTGAGGGAGTTGCCGCAACTGGTGAAGTGAACTTGCTTTAGCTTCAAGTGCTCCGGCGGGCACGAAGGATGTGGCCGCCGGAATTCCTTGTCTCCGCCTTTGGCGCCCTGGAGAAGCGGGCAGCGATGTCGCTGCTTTCCAGATCTTCGATCTCATCGAAGCCGAGCTCGCGCAGCGATTGCGCCAGTGCCGCGGGCACGAAGAAGCTGATCCAGGGCTCTCCGGCAGCGGCGACGCGCGCCGCATGGAAAGAGAGGGCAGCCTGTCCAGCCGCATCGCGGTTCTCGGCCGGCTCGCTATAGTCGAAGACGACCTCCGAACCGGGCATGCCGGCAATCCAGGACAGGGTGCTGAAGATTGCGTCCTGGCTCAGATACGGAACGACACCCAGCCAGATGAAGAAACTGGGCTCGGTCTGCCGCAAACCGGCCGATGCCAGTTCATCCGCGGGGCGCTGGCGCTCGAAGTTGACCGGCACGAACATGGTGGCCCGCGGTTCAGCAAGACCAGCATCGGCGATGCATTTCCGTTTCCAGGCCTGTGTCGCCGGGTGATCGACTTCGAACACCGCGACATCAGGGTACGGATTGCGCAGCGAGAAAGTGTCGAGGCCGGCGCCGAGCACCACCACTTGCCGGACGCCCCGGCGCACCGCCGCAGCCAGCCAGTCCTCGGCGAGGCGGGCGCGCGCTGCCACGAACAGGCGCATGCGCCGGCTGCGCTCACCTTCCTGCTCGAGCTCCTGCACCGTCGGTGCGGCATCGCCCAGTATCGCACTCGCATATGGGTCGCGAAACAGCGCCGCCTGCTGCGAGAACTGGTGGAGGGCCCGCATGCGCGCGACGCCCAAGGCGGTTCGGCTGGGTTTTGCGTCTTCCATGCCGGGGATTCCAACCTCGTGTCGGGGAAATTCGCAAGCCTGTGCGACTGGCATGCGACATCTGTCGCGCCATTTCCTGACAGCTGCGCCAACGAGGGCTCTTTACCTGATGCCGCGTGGCCTCTAAAACCCGCCCGCTGCCGGATGCCTCCGGCTTCACACCACGACCACCCGCGCTCGTTTGCGGGACTGGATAGGAGATACCCGATGCTGAATTCCGTTTCCCTGACATTTCCCGATGGCTCCGTCCGCGACTATGACGCGGCGATGACCGGTGCGGGCCTCGCCGAATCGATCTCGAAGTCGCTGGCCAAGAAGGCTGTCGCCTATGCCATCGACGGCACCGTTCGCGATCTTTCCGACCCGCTTGGCAAGTCCGGCAAGGTCGAGATCATCACCCGCAGCGATCCGCGCGCGCTGGAGCTCATCCGTCATGATGCAGCACACGTGCTGGCGGAGGCCGTGCAGGAACTGTGGCCGGGAACGCAAGTGACCATCGGGCCGGTGATCGAGAACGGATTCTATTACGACTTCGACCGCAACGAGCCGTTCACGCCTGACGATTTCCCGGTGATCGAAAAGAAGATGCGCGAGATCATTGCGCGTAACAAGCCGTTCACCAAGGAAGTCTGGTCGCGCGACAAGGCGAAAAAGGTCTTTGCCGAGAAGGGCGAGCGCTACAAGCTCGAGCTGATCGACGCCATTCCCGAAGACCAGGATCTCAAGATCTATTCCCAGGGTGACTGGTTCGACCTCTGCCGCGGCCCACACATGGCCTCCACCGGGCAGATCGGCAACGCCTTCAAGCTGATGAAGGTGGCCGGCGCCTATTGGCGTGGCGATTCGAACAACCCCATGCTGACCCGCATCTACGGCACGGCCTGGGCCGAGCAGGCTGAACTCGACGCCTACCAGACGATGCTGGAAGAGGCAGAGAAGCGCGACCACCGCAAACTCGGCCGCGAGATGGACCTGTTCCATTTCCAGGAAGAGGGGCCGGGCGTCGTCTTCTGGCACGCCAAGGGCTGGAAGATGTTCCAGAATCTGGTCAACTACATGCGCCGCCGCCTCGACGAGCAGGGCTACCAGGAGGTCAACGCACCGCAGGTTCTCGACAAGAGCCTGTGGGAGACGTCGGGCCACTGGGGCTGGTATCGCGATGCCATGTTCAAGGTGACGGTGGCCGGCGACGACACCGACGACGACCGCGTGTTCGCGCTGAAGCCGATGAATTGTCCGGGCCACGTGCAGATATTCAAGCATGGGTTGAAATCCTATCGCGATCTGCCCGTAAAGCTTGCGGAATTCGGCAATGTGCATCGTTACGAACCGTCCGGCGCCTTGCACGGGCTGATGCGCGTGCGCGGCTTCACGCAGGACGATGCGCACATCTTCTGCACCGAGGAACAGCTGGCCGCGGAGTGCCTGCGCATCAACGATCTAATCCTGTCGACCTACGCCGATTTCGGCTTCGACGATGTCAGCGTGAAGCTGTCGACGCGGCCGGATAAGCGCGTCGGCACCGACGAGGCCTGGGATCATGCCGAGGCGATCATGGGCAACGTGCTGGATACAATCAGGACGCGCTCGGGAAACCGCATCAAGACCTCGATCAATCCGGGCGAGGGCGCTTTCTACGGGCCGAAATTCGAATATGTGCTGAAGGACGCCATCGGCCGCGAATGGCAGTGCGGCACCACGCAGGTCGACTTCAATCTGCCGGAACGCTTTGGCGCCTTCTACATCGGTTCGGATTCGGAAAAGAAGCAGCCGGTGATGGTGCATCGCGCCATCTGCGGTTCGATGGAACGCTTTCTCGGCATCCTGATCGAGCATTATTCCGGTCATTTCCCGCTGTGGTTCGCGCCGCTGCAGGTGGTTGTGGCGACGATCACCTCGGATGCTGACGACTATGCGCGAAAGGTCGTCGCACAGTTGAAGGCGGCAGGACTTTTGGCCGAACCGGATCTGCGCAACGAGAAGATCAACTACAAGGTGCGTGAGCATTCGCTGGCCAAGGTTCCTGTGATCCTCGTATGCGGCAAGCGCGAGGCGGAAGAGGAGACGGTCAACATCCGCCGGCTCGGCTCGCGCGATCAGGAATCGCTCAAGCTGGCCGACGCGCTGAAGCTGCTTTCCGACGAGGCTGTTTCGCCCGACCGAAGGCGCAGCGCGGCCTGAGCAATCAATATTTCGGAGAAATGGCGGTGGAGCGATCCACCGCCATTTTCACATGCCTGTCACGCCAACCTTGTAACGAGCCCCCATGCTCAAGCTGAAGATACGGGAAAGGCCGTTTCCCGAACTCTCCTACGCCAATGCGAGCCAGCCGGCGCTGACGCGCTGGTTCATCCATTCCATTGAAGGTCTGTCGGGGCGCGACCGGTATGCCGCGCTCTATGATTTCTGGCGCCGCCAGGTGGCGCCGACCGGCGAGCGCGTGTTCAGCCGCATGCTGGAGCTGATCGACGTCAAGGTGCGCAGCACCGATCGGTGGCCGCCGGCGGGGCTGCCGGACACGCCGCTGGTGATCGTAGCCAACCACCCGTTCGGCATTGGCGACGGCATTGCCGTGCTGTCGCTCGTCGAGCAGCTCGGGCGTCCGTTCCGCGTCATGATCCACAAGGATCTGCTGAAGATCCGCGAGATGGAACCGTATTCGCTGCCGATCGACTTTTCCGAGACCAAGGACGCGGTGAAGAACAACTTGGCGGTACGCCACGAGGCGGTGCGGCTGCTCAGGGAGGGCGTCACCATCGTGGTATTTCCGGCCGGCGGCGTCGCCACCGCGCCGAAAGGCTTTGGCCGGGCGCGCGACCTGCCGTGGAAGATGTTTCCGGCGCGCCTCGTGCAGGACGCCAAGGCGTCGGTGGTGCCGATGCATTTTTCCGGGCAGAACGGCCGGCTGTTCCATCTGGTCAGCGGCCCGATGAACATGGGGGAGCGCGAAGGAAGGCTGGCGAAATTCGTCGGCAAGGCGTCACTGACGTTGCGCCTTTCAATGCTCATCCTCGAATTCGCGCGGCTGTCCGGCAAGGCGATCGACGTGCGCGTCGGCAACCTGTTGAGCTGGGCCGAGCTGGAATCGCTGCGCGATCGCAAGGCGCTGCTTGAGCGTCTTCATCGCGGCGTCTTCGATCTGGCGCCCGACGCGCCGCGCGGCCGGGTCCACTTCCTGCAGCGCCGCCTGCGCAAGGCTGCCTGACGTAGCCCTGAACTACCACTTCAACTGAGAGCCAAACCGATGCCAATGGGCGCGCCGGTCAGTCGGCGCCTTCCTCGGGATCGATGGCCGAGGCTTCGGTGGCCAGCACCTCGATCTCCTGGTTCTGCCCAGCGACCACGGTGAAATCCTTCTGGTAGATGCGGTCGCGGTTCTTGGCGATGATGGTGTATTGGCCTTCGGCCAGCACCATCGAGGCGAAGGCGCCGACGGCCTCCTTGATCGGATCGCCGGATTCGTTGAGCAGCGACCAGGATGTATCGGCGATGGCCTCGCCGCCGGTCTCGCGCACCAGCTTCATGGTCTCCTCCGCCGCGCGATGCTCGACGGTGGCTTCGGTCAGCTTGCCGGCTTCGACACGGATGTCGGAGCGAATAACGGCATTGACCGCGCCATAGGTGGAGACGACATGATAAACGCCGGCGTTGAGCCGCACGACGCTGTTCGGCTCGACATCGGGAATGATCAAAGCGCGGTCGCCATTGGCCTCGGCGGTGCCCTCATAAATGGAGAAGCGCAGTTTTTTCGGCGGAATACGCGCGCCGCCCGACAGCACCGCGTCGAGCTTGAGGCCGCCGGCATCGAGCACCAGGCTTTCGCGCCTGGCGTCCTTGCCGACGGTGATGCGCTTGGTGGCGCCGGCGCGTCCGTATGAGGCGTGGACCAGATAGCTGCCGGGTTCGAGCTGGAACACGGCGCTGCCGCCATGCGCGGAAGCCACCATCGGCAGCTTGCCGTCGCCGGCGGCCTCGGGCTTGAAGACGCGCCAGACGATGCCGCGCGTGATGTCGGCGCCCTTGTCGGTCAACTGCGCCGACAGCGTTATGGCACCGCCGCCACCGAGTGCCAGCGGCGTCTCGCCCTTGGGCGGTGCATAGCTCGAAATATCGGGGAGTTTCAGATTGCCGATGCCGTCGGCATTCTGCGCCATGGCCATCGAGGCCGGCGCAAACAGCGCTACGGCGAGCCAAATCAGGAAAAGGCGCGATCTCCCCTCAAACATGCCTTGCGTTGAAGCCCAAGGCGGTGGCAATTTCAAGGCTTAAGAGTCCGACCGCCTTGGCAACAGGTTCTTTCGTCCGGCGCGCCCGCGCCAATGCCCGAGCCGCCCCGATCCGCAATGGCGCGCTTCAGCTCAAAATCGAGTGCTTTAGGAGACCTGGCCCCCATGGCGTCGCCGATCATCGACTTCCTGCTGACCCGAAACTCCGCACCGATTCCTGAATTGAAGGAACCGGCGCCCAGCGATGGCGATATCGCGACCATGATCGCGGCTGCAAGCCGTGTGCCCGATCACGGCCGACTGGAGCCGTGGCGCTTCATCCTTTATCGCGGCGAGGCGCGATTCGAGATCGGCAGGAAGCTGGCGGCGCTCGCCGAACAGCGCGAAGGGCCGCTGCCGGAAAACCGCCGCAACCAGGAGCTTGCGCGGTTTTCCCGCGCGCCGCTGGTGATCGGCGTGGTGTCGGTTCCGAAGGACAATCCAAAAATCCCGCAATGGGAAATGTTCCTGTCCGGCGGCATGGCGGCGCTGAACCTGATGATTGCAGCCAATGCGCTGGGCTATGGCACCAACATGATCAGCAACTGGTATTCCGATGTGGCCGAGGGCAGGGCGATCCTGGGGTTGGCGCCGCAGGAGCGCGTCGTCGGCTTTATCCATATCGGCTCCTACCAGGGCCCGGCGCCGGAACGGCCGCGACCCGATCCGGCAAAGCTCTATGCCGATTATGAGGGGCCGTGGAACGGCTGACACCCGAAAGCGATTCCCCTTTATTTAAACACAGGCTAAGACAGCGGCTTCGGCGAGCGTTGGGGTTGGCGCATCGACCATAGGGATTTTTTTTTGAGGCCGACGAGGAAGTCCCTCCAGGCCGAGCGGCTCTCGCGATTGGGCATCTCCACGGCCAGGATCTGCCGGCGCCCGTCCCAGTCGATACCGACCGCGATCAGCACCGCCTGGCTCATGACAACACCGGCTTCACGCACCTTCTCGTAGCGCGCATCGAGGATGAGGTAAGGAAACGGCTCTTGAAGGGGGCGCCTGGCAAAGGCAGCGAGGCTCTCGTCCAGCCGCTTGTTGATGGCCGAGATCGACGAGGCCGAGAAGGCATGGCCGCACAGTTCTTCCGTGAACGCCTTCACCTTGCGGGTCGACAGGCCCTGCACATACATCTCCGCCAGTGTCGCCACCAAGGCCCGCTCGGAACGCTGGTAGCGCTCGAACAACTCGGTGGAGAAGCGCCCGGCCCGGTCCTGCGGAACCCGCAGCTCGAGCTTGCCGACCCGCGTCACAAGGGTGCGGCCTTAATAGCCCGAGCGATAGCCAAGCCGTTCGGGCGTGCGCTCGCTCTTCGAGGCACCCAGCGCCTCGTCCATCTCGGCCTCAAGCACCTCCTGCATCACCGCACGGAGCACTTCGTGCAATCCATCCGGGTTCGAAAGCAAAATGTCTTTGACGGCAGCGCTGGCGGTCTTAACTTCAGTCTTGGTCATGGTGGCGTTCCTTCGCGGGAATCAGGTGACGTGAACAATCACCAGCCTGCCATGACCGCCCTCTCTCAGCGAATTTGCAGAACTCTCAGCACACTACCCCCTTCGCGTCGCACGGTGGACTAAGTACAAGAGGCCATTACGGCGCGTCGCCAAAGCGGAATATACACAAATGTCTTCCGTCTGGATGGCAGCTGCAGAGCAAGTTCGGCCCACGCCCGCAAAGCCAGGCGAACAATGCCTTTACCGGATTAACTTGGCGTATCCGGAAAGCAGGTTCATCCGGAAGGGCAGGGTGTTCTGGAAGGGTGGGTTCACCTGCACGGGTAGGTTCATCAGGAAGCTTAATATCTTGAGCGTCTATGCAATGTCGCTCTCTCAAAACCGGGGAACCGCTTTTGAGCGACACGCATTGGGTGAGCACAGAAAGACGATCGGCTCCGTCACTTCTTCCTGTTTCGGCTCGCAGATGCGGGCAAGCGTGTACTTGTCGACGTTGTTCGCATACGGCTTCGATATCGGCGTAGGTGCCGTGTCACCGTGCCGCGATAAGGGTTCACAGCGGTCGAGTTGACGATAGCGTTCTCAGCGAAGATGTCGGCGGTTCGAGCCCGTCATCGCCCACCATATCCGGCCCGCATATCCCGAATGCCGGGCGCGGCCGCAATGAGCCGCACCCGCCGTTCTTTCCTGGCGCGCTAGTCTATCGCTTGACGTAGCAGTTCTTCTTCACGCGGCGGATGGGATCCTCGCCAAAGGCGTCGACGCTGCATGTGACGCCGTTCCTGAATACGCCCTGGACGTACTGGCCACGCGCCCCGTATCTCACCACTTTGCGGCCACGGAACTCGCAGAACCGCCCCTCCGAGGCGCAGGCCACCCATCTGCCGCGGCCCTGGCCGTAATCATTATCGCCGTAATTGTCATCATTGCCGTAATTGTCGTCGTCGTTGTCACCATAATCATTACTGCTATCGCGCCTCGCAATATAGCAGGCCTTGTCGCGGCCGGGCGCCGGGTCGCCGAAGACGCGATTCGAGCAAGGCACGGAACGACGATCGAAGAAGCGGGAGGTGGTCTGGCCGCGCGCGCCGTAGACCACTTCCGAGGGGTAGGGCAGGCGGCAGATTTCGCCTTCGTCGGCGCATCGCTGCATCCGCTGGGCGGATGCGGTGGCTGGAAAAAGAATAGAGACGGACGAGGCCAGGCCGACCAGGCAGATGAATGTAAACGTCATCCGGATCAAAGCATTGAAGGTTTTTGACACGATTTGTCTCCCGTTCGATTCGACCAGCATGGTACAGCAGCCTTGTTAAATACACGATGAACGAAAGCCCTCCGGGAAGGCAGGACAATGATGGATCATCCAGGGCGCCTGATGCTGCGGTTGCTGTTCGCATTGGCAATCTCTGGTATTGGGCGCTTCGCCTATGCGGGGAATGTGGGCGACGGCGTCGACCAGCCCGCCGCCAAGGCAGCCTTGCTCAAGGCCTATCCCGGCCTTTTCACCATTTCGGGCAATGTCCTGACCTGGACCGACGGCACCACCATGGTGTGGAACGACGGCAAGGCGCGCGACGCCGACGCGTTGCTTGAGAGCCCCGACATCGAAGACATGTTTCGCTACGTCTATCCCAGAGCAGCCGAGGGCGCGCTGGTCCCGGCGGAGGATTTCGATCCCGGCCGTATCCGCAATGAACCTTTCTTCGAGAAGCTCTACGGGGCAAGTGCCGCCGAGGTGGGCAAGCACATCGCCAACGTCAAATGGTTGCCGAAGCTCGGCAAGAAGACCGTGCAGGTCACCAGGATTTTCGGCATCAACGACCGGCTGGGCAAGGTCTCCGCTGCGCTTGAGGCGATGCCCGCGGAACTGAGCCGTTACGGGCTCAAGCCCGGCGGCGGCTTTGTCTGGCGGCCGATCGCCGGCACCGACCGGTTGAGCGTTCACTCGTTCGGAGCGGCCTTCGATATCAATGTCGGCTTCTCCGACTATTGGTACAACAACAGGAACAAAACCAACCCGAAGGCCCACATTCCCTTCAAGAACCGGATTCCGCTGGAAATCGTGGAATTGTTCGAGAAAAACGGCTTCATCTGGGGCGGGCGCTGGTATCACTACGACACCATGCACTTCGAGTACCGGCCTGAGTTGCTGCTGTACAAGAAATCCGGCTGATCACGGCGGCAGCAGCCGGAAATCCTTGCCTTCGGGCAGCAACTGGCCGCCGTCGACGACGATGGTGGTGCCGGTGATGTAGCTGGCATCGTCGGAGGCGAGGAACAGGAAGGCGTTGGCGACGTCGCGCGGACTGCCGAGGCGTCCGAGCGGGATCGAATCCTCCATGTTCTTGATGTAGGCGGCGCCGCGATGCAGCTCGATCGCTTCGGTCAGGATGTTGCCGGGCTCGACGCCGTTGACGGTGATGCCGTAGCCCGAAAATTCCAGCGCCGCCGAGCGGATGAAGCCGTTGATGCCGGCCTTGCTGGCGGCATAGTGGCCGTGGCCGGGGCTGGTGACGTGCGGACCGGTGATCGACGAGGTGTAGAGCATGCGCCCGTAACCTTGCGCCTTCATCGGCGCCAGCGCCGCCAGCGTGGCGTTGAACGTGCCGCGCAGATTGACCGCCATCACCCGGTCCCAGTCGTCCGGGCTGGTGTTTTCGATCAGCTGCCAGGGATAGATGCCGGCATTCTGCACGACGATGTCGAGGCGGCCATGGCGGCTCAGCGCCAGCGCCACCGCAGCTTCTGCATCGGCCATTTGCGAGATGTCGGTGCGAATGAAATCCGCGCCGAGCTCGTCCGCGGTCGCCTGGCCGGCTTCGGCCTCGCTGTCGGCCAGGACCAGCCTTGCGCCTTCTTCGGCAAAGCGCTGGGCGATGCCCTTGCCGATGCCGCGCGCGCTGCCGACGATCAGCGCGACCTTGCTTTCGAGCCGTCCTGTCATGCCAGCCGTCTCCTATGCCAGTCTTTGGCGAATGGTTTGCTTGAAGGCGTCGAGCAGCACGGCGGCGAGCACCAAAAGGCCGTGGATCACCTGGGTGAAATTCGCCGGCAGGCCCATCAGATTGATCGCCGTGTTGATAGAGGAGAGCAGCAGCACGCCGGCATAGACCCCGGGCAAGGTGCCGACGCCGCCTTTCAGGCTGACGCCGCCGATGACGACGGCGGCAAAGGCGTTGAACAACAGCCCGGTCCCGAGATTGGCGGTGGCGCCCGAGGTGCGGATGGCGAGCAGCCAGCCGGCGAGGCCGGCGATGGCGCCAGCCAGCACGAAGGCGATGATCAGGTTGCGGTTGACGCGGATGCCGGCGCGGAAGGTCGCTGTCTCATTGCCGCCGATCATTACGAGGTGGCGGCCGAACGGCGTCTTGGCCATGAGCAGCGAGAACAGGACGAAACAGGCGACGGCGATCCAGGCGGTCAGCGGCAGGCCGGCCATTCGCTGGATGCCGAACCAGCGGATGGCCGGCGCCAGATCCTGTGCCGAGCGGCCGCCGGAAATCACCAGCACCAGGCCGCGCACCCAGATGTAGGACGCCAGCGTAATGATAAAGGCGCTCATCTTCACCTTGACCACGAGATAGCCGTTGAAGGCGCCGATGAGGCCGCCGACGGCCAGCGCAACCAGCAGCGAAACCGGAACCATCAGCCATTGCGGATTGAGCTGTATGCCCATGCCGATGCCCGATGAGCAGAACAGGATGCCGACCGCCATGGCGCTGAGTGCGGCCACCGATTCCACCGACAGGTCCATATGGCCGGCAATGATGACCAGCGACAGGCCGATCGACATCACGCCGAGAACGCTCGAGGCCTCGATGATGTTGGCGAAGATGCCGAGCTGGAAGTAGTTGGGGACGAAGACGGAAAAGACAACCAGCACAAAGATCAGCATGAACCAGACGAGGTTGTCGAGGACGAACTCCAGGGCTTTGCGGCTGCGCGGGTTCATGGGCTGATCCGGTTGGCGCCCCCGAGAAAATCAGGCTGAGAAATCAACTCGATTTCGTCGGGTTCAGGCGCGGTTTAGGTTCGCCACGGTGTCCTGGGACGCGGCGTCGTGAATGGGCAGGCTCCGGGCCGCAATGGCCCGGAGCGCTTCGCTAGGCGACTATTCGACAGACTTGATCGTGTCCGTCGGCGGCTTCTGGTTGCCCCAGAAGGCCGGATTGTCGACGTTTTCCTTGGTGATGGCGGCGCCCGGGATCTTGATGTTGGGGCCCCAGCTCTCCTTGGTCACGGTCGACTTCAAGCCGAGCACGTCATACTCGCCAGGCTTGATTTCCTGCTTGCCGGCGATCTTGTCCATGAACATCGCCACGGCCGCGGCCTGCGCGTAGAGCGGCTGCTCGACTTCGACATTGAGCCAGCCCTTGCGGATCAGGTCGAGACCGACCGGAGCGCCGTTCGAGCTCATCAGCATGACGTCGCCCGGCTTCTTGCCGGCGGCCTCGAGCGAGGCGACGGCTGCGACCGACAGGTGCGCGGCATGGCTGAAGATCAGGTCGATGTCGGGGTTGGCGAGCATCTGGTCGGCAACGATCGTGCCGGCGTTGCTGGCTTCCCATTGCATGGCCGGCAGCGAGATGATCTTGACGTCAGGAAACGCCTTCAACTTCTCCTCGAAACCCTTCTGGATGTCGAGCGTGTAGGGATCGCCGGGATCGCCGAGCACCTGCAGGATCTTGCCCTTCACAGAACCGTTCTTGGCGGTCAGAAGCTTTTGCGCCTGCTCGGCGGCGACGTAGCCGATCTCGACCGTGCCCGCCACCGAGGTGAAATCGGACGGGGTCGAGGTGATCTGGCGGTCGAACTCGACCACCGGGATGCCGGCTGCACGCGCCGCTTCGATGGACGGCTTCAGCGCGTTGAAATCGACGGCGGCCAGGATGATCGCCGCCGGCTTCAGCGCAATGACGTCGTTCATCTGCGATTGCTGCGCGTCGGTCTTGTTGTCGGCGTTGAGTGTTTTCACCTCATAGCCGACCTGCTTGAGGAACAGCTCCAGCGCGCTCACCGAGCCGGTCTGGAATTCATCGAGCAGGGTCGGGACCATATAATAGACGGTTCCCTTGGTCTGGGACATTGCCGGCGTGAGCGAGGCAAGAGCCAGTGCCAGGATACCGAAGACAAGAACCAGTATTCGCTTCATGTCGTTCGCTCCTCTTTTATACCGGACCCCTCTTTTGTCCCTCAACCAGCCGGTCCGGCACCGGCAAGCGTCTCACCGGTGATCATGTTGATCACCGCATCGGGACTTGTTTTGTTGCGTGCGACATCGCCGGCCACGACGCCTTGCCGGATCACCACGATCCGGTCGGCGACCTGGAAGGCCTGTTGCATGATGTGGGTGATGATGACGACGCCGATGCCCTGGTTGGCCACCTGGCGGATCATCTCGAGACCGCGCCGCGTCTGCTCGACGCCGAGGGCCGCGAACGGCTCGTCAAGCAGCACCAGCTTGCCGCCCCAATGGACGAAGCGGTTGAGCTCGATGGCCTGGCGTTGGCCGCCCGAGAGATGCTCGACATTGGTGCGCAGCGACGGGATGCGGGTGCCGGCACTGGCCAGCGCCTTGCCGACGACGGCCTCCATGGCGCGCTCGTCGAGGATGGGGATACCGAGAACCTTGCGGGTGATTTCGCGGCCCATGAAGAAATTGGCGACGACGTCGACATTGGTGCAGAGCGACAGGTCCTGGTAGACGGTCTCGATGCCGGCAGCCTTGGCCTCGGCCGGCGTCTTCGCCAGAAACTCCTTGCCCTCGAACAGCATGCGGCCGGAGCTCGGCTCGAGGCCGCCGGCAATGATCTTGACCAGCGTCGACTTGCCGGCGCCGTTGTCACCGAGCAGCGCCACGACTTCGCCCTTGCCGATCGAGAAGCTGATGCCCCTCAGCGCATGGATGGCGCCGTAATTCTTGGTGACGTTTTCGAGTACCAGCAGCGGTTCGGTCATGCCGCCACTCCCTTGCTGTGCATGAGGTCGGACCGGCGCTCGCGCTCGGCAATGAACATCTGGCCGAAGCGCGGCGACAGCACGCCCGAAACGGCCAATGCGGCAGCGCCGCGCAGCACCGAATGCTTGCCGCCGGTCGCCACCGTCACGCGCGGTGTCTTGCGGTCGCGCCGCGCCGAGACCGAATTGGGAAGCTGTCCCGCCGCGCCGACCAGCTTTTCGAGCAGGTCGGTGGGCGCAAGCCCGCCGAGGATGACGGTTTCCGGGTCGAACACATTCTCGATGGTGACGATGGCGTTGCGGAAGATCGGCGCGATCTCGGCCACCCAGGCGGCGTCGCTGATGTTGCGGCGGCGACGTGCTTCGAGCGAGAGATACCGTTCGAGGCAGCCGCTGTTGCCGCATGGGCAAGGCTCGCCGCCGGGAACGGCAGGGATGTGTCCGATTTCGCCGGCATTGCCCCAGGCGCCGCGCATCACCGCGCCGTCATGCACGATGACGCCGCCGAGGCCGACGCCGAAATAGAGGTAGTAGTATTCGGAATAACCGGAGCCGAGACCGTAAAGCCGTTCGCCCATGGCCGCCGCCGCCATGTCGGTTTCGAAGAAGGCCGGCAGCCCGGTCGACGCCGCCAGCCGTTCCGGCAGCGCGACATCCTTCCAGCCGGCCATGGTCGTCGGGCCGACGAAGCTCATCGACTCCACGCCGAACGGTCCAGGCAGCGCCATGCCGATGCCGAGCACGCGCCCGCCGGGCCGCAGCGCAGTCAACTCGGGCACCATCGCGCCGATCAGCTCGAAGGCATGGTCGGGCGTCGCATGCGGCGCCTCGCGATGCATGCTCTCGATGACATCGCCGCTGAGATTGATGAGCGCCGCGTCGATCCCCAGCGGGGTGAGGTGGACGCCGACGGCGTAGCCGCCCTCGGGGTTGATCCTGAGCGTCGCCGGCGGCAACCCGCGTCCGCGCGGCTCTTCGCGCAGCGACAGCACATAGCCATGCTCTTCGAGTTCGCGAACGATGGTCGATACGGTCTGGACGGTGAGGCCGACCCGGCTGGCAATGTCGCCGCGAGCTATGGGACCGTGAAGGCGGATGGACTCCAGGACGATGCGCCGGTTGTAAGGCCGCCCGAACTCCTGATTGGTCCCCCGTAGTGCCATGTCCGCGCCCCTTAGGAAGGCCAAGACTTGCACAGGCAATTTATTCAGTCAAATGGAATTCAAAAATAATTCGCGACGGTTCCCGGGCGCGGTGCAGGACCTGTCCCATTCGTCGCGCTGGCTGATTGCAGCCGGGCTGAAACCACCGCAATGGTGAATGACGTCAGGCGGGCGTGGGGCTCGCCGGCCAACAATCCAGCAGGAAAACCGATGATCGAATTGCCTTTTGCGCGCGATGAGTACCAGCGGCGGCTCCAGAAGATCCGCGCCGAGATGGCGGCGCGTGGGCTCGAACTGCTGGTCGTCAACGATGTCGCCAACCAGCATTACATCACCGGCTATGACGGCTGGTCGTTCTACACGCCGCAGATCGTGCTTGTCCCGATCGAAAACGAGGCCGAGCCGGTCTGGATCGGCCGCGCCATGGATGCGGCAGGCGGCTTGCTGACGGCCTGGATGAAGCCGGAGAATGTGGTCGGCTTCCCCGAGGACCACGTGCAGCGCGCCGATCGCCATCCGATGGACTGGATAGCGGCCTGCATCGTCGCCAAGGGCTGGGGCGCGAGACATATCGGCATCGAGCTCGAAGCCTATTATTTCTCGCCGAAGGCGCATGCCCGGCTCGTCGCCGGCCTGCCCAATGCGAAATGGCACGACGCCGATCTGCTGGTGAACTGGATCCGCGCCGTCAAATCCGCGCCCGAAATTGCTTATCTGCGCAAGGCGTCGACACTTGCCGAATCGGCGGTTTCGCGGGCCTTCGAAGTCATCGCGCCAGGCGTGCGCGAATGCGATGCGATTGCCGCGATCCAGGCGGCGCAGATTGCCGGCAGTCCAGACTTCGCCGGCGACATCACGGCACTGCCGCCGACCATCCTCGGCGGCGAGAATGCATCGGCTCCGCACATCATGTGGAGCGATCGGCGCTTCGGCAAGGACGAAACGATTGCGCTCGAACTTGCCGGTGTCTGCCGCCGCTATGCCGCAGGCCTCGCCCGAACGATGCAGCTCGGCAAGACGCCGGCCCGTGTCGCCGACACCGCAAAGGCGGTGATCGAAGGCATGGATGCGGTGCTCGACGCGGTCAGGCCGGGGACCACAGCCGAAGCGGTCGAGGCCGCATGGCGCAAGGTTATCCAGCGCTACGGGCTGAAGAAGGAATCGCGCATCGGCTACTCCATCGGCGTCGCTTATCCCCCGGATTGGGGCGAGCACACGATCAGCCTGCGGCCCGGCGACAAGACCGCGCTGCAACCCGGCAACGTCCTGCACTCCATTCTTGGCATGTGGATGGATGGCTGGGGCATCGAGATCAGCGAGACCATTCTGGTGACCGAGACCGGCCATGAGACGCTGACCAAATTCCCGCGAGACATCCATGTCAAATCCTGACCGGTCGGCAGCACCGGGCGGTGCCGCGCCCCCGCATCGATGCCGGAATTCTCGATCGGATGGTCGAGATCCGCCGTCATCTGCACCGCCATCCCGAATTATCGAACCGAAAGATTGGGACGGGAGCTTATCTCAGGCCGATGCTGGCCGGGCACGGGATATCAGACATCCGCGACGTCGCCCGCTACGGCCTGGCCGTCGATATCGTCGGCTCCGCGAGGCCGTCAATCGCAATGTGGCGATAAGGTGATGCATGCCTGCGGCCATGACGCCCATGGCTCGATGGGCTTCGCAGTGGCCGTGCATCTGCCTCAGCCCAGGGACAGTTTTGTCGGCACGGGTCCGCGCTTGGTGCGACCCTGGATCGCGGAACCAGCGGGCAGGGCGCGGCGAAGTTGGGCAGCAACCAGCCTGGCTTGACCCTACAGATACTGCTCGACCTTCTTGCCGACGGTCAGGAAGCGCAGCGGGTCGATGGCCTCGCCATTGTGGCGGACTTCGTAGTGCAGGTGCGGGCCGGTCGAACGGCCGCTGCTGCCGGTTTTGCCAATGATGTCGCCGGCTGCGAGTTTTTGGCCGACGGCAACGTCGATCTCGCTCAGATGGCCGTAGCGCGTGGCAAAGCCGTTGCCGTGATCGACCTCGACCATGCGGCCATAGCCGCCGTTCCAGCCGGCCTTGGTAACGATTCCGGCCGCCGTGACCTTGGCTGCCATGCCGACCGGCGCGCGGAAATCCATGCCCGAGTGCAGGGCAGCGGTGCCGAGGATGGGGTCAGTGCGCACGCCGAACGGGCTGGTGACGGAGTGGCCCGGCGCCGGGTTGGCGAGCGGCAGCCGCCGCGCCTCTTTCTTCAACTGGTCGAGCGTATCCAGCGCCTCGTCCAGTTCCTTGACCTTGCTGTCGAACATCATCGAGCTGTCAAGCGGGATCAGCGGTCCGCCGACATCGCTTTCGTTTTTGCCGAAATCACTGTCGACCGGCAGACCGGCCGCTTCCAGCGCCTGGGTGATGGCATCGGCGTTCTTGTAGGCGTTGTCGGCCAGGGTTTCGATGCGGGTGAGTTGCTGGCTTTCGATAGCCTTCAGTGAATCATTGATCGAGACGAACATTTGTCGGCACGGTCCGCAGCCGTTTCGCTGGGCAGCGGATCGGAACGTGTCGACCACAGCGAGAATGGCCTGGTGTCGCCCGAACCAAGGCTGGCGACCGAATAGGCGAGTGGCTCGCCGCCAGTCAGTTCGGCATGTTCGTCGGGTTTTGTTGTCGCTGCAGCATCAGCGGTTGGCAGCGTCCCGACTTCGTTTCGGCCCGCTCGAGAATCGGGCCGAGGCGGCCATGGCGCTGGCTGAGCTGGCTCTGCCGCTCGATCAATTCGCTGACCTTGGTTTCCATCAGTTTTTGGTCGAGAAGCTGGCGGCTGGTGATGCGGTCGACCTGCGCGCGCAATGCGGAAATGCGATCTTCATAGGCCTGCTGCATGCGCGCCTGCCGGGCCGTGGTGGCGCCGATCAGATCGTCGCGCAGTACGAGATAGGAGGTCGCCAAGAGATAGCCGATGGCGATCGCCGCCAGTGCCGAGCCGAGAAAGGCGACGAGCCACGGCCGGATGGTGAAATGCCGTATTTCATTGCCCCGCGCAATGATGACCGTATGCGGCTCCTTGCGCCTGCCGAAGACCGCTGACTGACCGGTTAGGTTCACGGGACCAAGCTTTCGTTACGACACCAACGAAGCCCGATTACACATTATTAGGGTTAACAAAGTTTTGCCGTCGCGGGCGCTCTAGTGACCAACGGTGTCAGCCAACCGCATATATGTCTTATGCCCCTAATGCACTGCGCGGCGTTGGCCAGATCGGTGGCGCCTCAGAGCGCGCGGACCGCCTCCAGCACTGCTTCGGCATGGCCTTTCACCCGGACCTTGCGCCAGATCCCGGCGATCCGCCCGTCCTTGCCGATCAGGAACGTCGCCCGCTCGACGCCCATATAGTTGCGGCCATACATCGTCTTTTCGACCCACAGATTGTAAGCCTCGATCACCTTGCGCTCCTCGTCGGCAACCAGGTCGACGGTGAGATCGTATTTGGTTTTGAACTTGTCGTGCTTCTTCACGCTGTCCGGCGACAGGCCGATCACCACGGCGCCGGCCTTTTCGAACTCCGGCTTCAGCTGCGAAAAGCTGATCGCCTCATTGGTACAACTTGTGGTGTCGTCCTGCGGATAGAAATAAAGTACAACGGGCTTCCCCCGCATCGAGGCAAGGCTGATCGAGCCGCCGCCGTCGCGCGGAAGATCGAATTGCGGCGCAACGTCGCCAACGTCGAGATCAGCCATATCGATGCCCTTGTTTGAGGTTACGCGGCCCTAAATCAAAGAGATAGAGCATGATGTCTGGACAAACGGAAACCGTTTGTCCGAGAAAACCGCCTCACACTTTTCGGCATCATGCTCTAGCCTGCGTCGTTATAGTGTCGGGCGGGGATTCGTCCACGATCGAATTCGCACAACGGAAAATTGCGTGGATCAGGAAGAACCGCAGCACGAGAAAATCCGGTTCAGGCGTGACGAGATCACCGACCTGGGGGCTTTCCCGTCCGCTTGCCGCGTGCCGCCGCTCGGCAAGGCACGGATCGGCCGCGGCTTTCGCATCCTTGCCCGGCTGTTTGCCGGCATTGGAGCCCTTGTGCTGCTGGCGGCGGCCGCCGTCTACGTCATCGGCGCCACCGGCATCGGCAGCGAACGGCTGCGGTTGGAAGCCGAAACGGCGATCGAGAAACTGGCCGGTTTCGACGTCAAAGTCGCCGTCGGTCCTGCCAGCCTGACACTTGACGGATCGAGCTTCATTGCGCTGCAGGTCAAGGATGTCAGCGTCGAGACGGCCGACGGCAAGCCGATGGCCGATGCCGGGCGCGTCCGCTTCGGCATCCGGCTGGTCCCGCTGCTTTCGGGCGAGGTTCGGCTGACCAGCGCCAGGATTTCCGACGCCCATATCGTCACCGCGGCAATGCCGTCGGGTGGTGACTGGATAGCGCGCCTGCGCAATCAAGACGGTCTCATCGATCCGGAAAAACTGGCCGCCGTCGTCTTCAGTGACGTCAATCGTGCACTCGATGCCGTGCGCGAGGATTCGATGCGCCGCATCGATCTCAAAAATGTCGCGTTCGAGCTGCCCGAGGCCGGATCGGTCAAGCTGGTCACGATCGCCAACGCCACGGTGCTGCAGTCAGGCCCCGGCAGCATGGAGTTCTCGTCCGAGGCGGATGTCGATGGCCGCGCGCTCACCGTCACGGCCACCGCCACCCGCGATACGAGCTCGATGCGCGTTACCGCCTTGAACGCCGCCATCGACATGGCGGATGTCGCGGAGACAACGCCGGCGGCCGGCGGGCGAACCGGCGCGATGGCTTTGAAGCTCACGGGATCCGAAGGCTCGGGCGAGACCGATTCGCGGCTGACGGGCTCGCTGTCGCTAACCGGCTCGGTGCTCGACCTCGGCACACGCGGGCTGTTGCCGGCCGATGTCGATGTCGACGCCGCCCTTGTCTCCGGCTCCAACAAGATCGATGTCGGCAGGCTGGTTCTAAAGACCGGGCGCTCGGCGTTCAATTTCGCCGGCTCGATCGGGCCAAAGCCGTCGACCGGCGCGGCCGGCGAGGAGCCTTCCTATCGTTACGACCTGACCAGCGACGGCTCGACGCTGGCGCCTTCGGAATCGCCCGAGCCGGCGCTGAATTTCTTCGCCCGCATCGCCGGCGTCTATCAGATCAAGAGCCGCAAGCTTGTCGCCGACCAGATCGGCATCAGGTCGGGATCGGGGAGCGAAGTGCTGGGAACCGCTGCGGTTTCCTTCATCGACAACGGACCGCCGGGTATCTCGGTGTCGCTCAACGTCCACGACATGGCGGTCTCGCACGTCAAGCAATTGTGGCCCTGGTTCTCGGCCAAGAACGCGCGGCTGTGGGTGCTGCAGAACCTGTTTGGCGGCCGCGTCGTCGATGCCAGCCTGCAGTTCCAGGTCGTGCCGGGGCGTCTCGGCAACGGCGTGCCGCTTTCGGCCGACGAGGTGTTCGGCCGCTTCCAGGTCGAGGGCTCGCGCTTCGACACCGCCGGCCGCATCCCGCCGATACGCGATGCCGTCGGCGTCGTTTCCTTCCACGGCAACGATGTCGACGTCGCGCTGTCCTCCGGCAGCGTCTATATGCCGAGCGGCCGCACCGTGGCGGCAAGCAATGGCACACTGTCGGTAAAGGCGGCAAACCACCCGCCGGTGATTGGCGCGCTCGACATCGACGTCGCCGGCGAGGCGCCGGCCATCGCCGAACTTGCCTCCTACGAACCGATCAACGCCATGCGCCATGTCGGCATCTTGCCGGACGACCTGTCGGGCACGGTGACCGGCCACGTCAAGGCCGACATTCCGTTGCAATCCGGCGTCGACACGTCGAAGCTCGATTGGCTGGTATCGCTCGACTACAAGGACCTGTCGCTCGCCAAGCCGTTCGAAGGCCAGATGGTGACCGATGCCGACGGCTCGATCGAAGTCGGGCCCGACAAGGCGGTGATCTCTGCCAAGGCGCGGCTGAACGGCATTCCAGCCGAGCTCGATCTGGTCGAGCCGCTCAGGGATGACGGGCCGCCGCGCAGCCGCAAGGTGGCGCTTGTGCTCGACGAAAAGACGCGCGCCATGGCCATGCCTGGCCTGTCGCCGCTGATTTCCGGCACCATCAAGGTGGCAATCGACAAGAGCGGCGAAGGCGGCAGCCAGAACGTCGACGTCGACCTGACGAGCGCCAGGCTGGACATTCCCTGGGCAGGCTGGAGCAAGGGGCCGGGCATTGCCGCCAATGCCACTTTTACCATGACCAAGTCCGGCGATACCACGACGCTGTCCGACTTCGACCTCGACGGAAAGAGCTTTTCGGTCGAAGGCAATGTCGTCCTGGTCAAGGGCGCGCTGTCGTCGGCCCGCTTCAGCAAAGTCGCCTTGAACCGGGGCGACGATGTCGCCGTGACGGTGAAGCGGTCGGGCAAGGGCTTCGCAGTCGATGTCAGCGGCAACGCGCTCGATGCCCGCTCGCTGATCAAGCAGTTCACCTCCGATGTCGATACCGCCACCAAAACCACCGGCACGGACGCGGTTTCGGTTAGCGCCGACGTCAATTCGCTAAGCGGGTTCCATGACGAGGTCCTGTCCAATTTGAAGCTCGACTACAGTGCCGCCGGCTCCAGGGTGAACAGGCTCAAGGTCAGCGCCGCGGCAAGTTCCGGCGCCGCCATCACCATCAGCAATACGGCAGGCAATGGTGCTCGCGCGCTCACCATGAAGTCGGCCGACGCAGGCGCCATATTGCGCTTCCTCAACATCTACGAGCATATGGAAGGCGGATCGATCACGCTGGCGCTCAGCGGCGCAGCCGACGGCCCGATGCGTGGACAGGTCGATTCGAGCAACTTCTTCATCGTCAATGAACCGAAGCTCGCCTCGATCGTCTCGACCACGCCAACCGGCGACAGCCGCAGCCTGAACGAAGCGGTCAAGGGCAAGATCGACACTTCGCGGGTAAAGTTCGAGCGCGGCTTTACCGAGATCGACAAGGGGTCGGGCTATTTGAAATTGGCGAATGGCGTGCTGCGCGGCCCGCGCATCGGCACCACCTTCCAAGGCACGCTCTACGACCAGAACAACAATATGGACATGACCGGAACCTTCATGCCGGCCTATGGCCTCAACCGCATCTTCGGCGAGTTGCCGCTGGTCGGCGCGCTGCTCGGCAATGGCCGCGACCGCGGGCTGATCGGCGTCACCTACCGGCTTAAGGGCAACGCCAACAAGCCGGTGCTGGACATCAACCCGCTATCGGTAATCGCGCCGGGCATTTTCCGCTCGATCTTCGAATATCGCTGAGGATCCCAGAAGACGGGTCAGACCGGCCGCACCAGAACGTGTTTTTTCTTGCCCACTGAAAGCTTTGCGACGTTTTCCGGACTCAAATCCTGAGGCGTCACCATCCGCCGGTCGTCCGCCACCGGCTGGTCGTTGAGGCGCACGGCGCCGCCCTGGATATGCCGGCGCGCCTCGCCGTTCGACCCGGCAAGGCCCGCGGTGACCAGCAGCGACAGGATGCCGATGCCAGCTTCCAGCGCTGCGCCATCCACCTCGACGCTCGGCAGGGTTTCGGCCGTCACGCCTTCCTCGAACGTCTTGCGCGCGGTTTCCTCGGCCGCGAGCGCCGCCTCGCGGCCGTGCACGATGGCCGTGGTTTCTGTGGCCAGCACCTTCTTGGCCTCGTTGATCTCCGAGCCGCCAAGGGCGGCCAACCGCGCGATCTCCGAAAGCGGCAGCCGGGTGAAGATCTTCAGGAAGCGCTCGACGTCGGCATCCTCGGTGTTGCGCCAGTATTGCCAGAAATCATAGGGCGAGAAGAGGTCGCCGTTCAGCCACACCGCGCCCTTGGCCGATTTGCCCATCTTGGCGCCCGACGATGTCGTCAGCAGCGGCGTGGTCAGCGCATAAAGCTGCGGCGTGCCCATGCGGTGGCCGAGATCGACGCCGTTGATGATGTTGCCCCACTGGTCCGAACCGCCCATCTGCAGCCGGCAGTCGTGGCGGCGGCTGAGCTCGACGAAATCATAGCCTTGCAGGATCATGTAGTTGAATTCGAGGAAGGACAGCGACTGTTCGCGCTCGAGCCGCAGCCTGACGCTGTCGAAGGTCAGCATCCGGTTGACCGAAAAGTGGCGGCCGACATCGCGCAGGAACTCGACATAGTTGAGCTTCATCAGCCAGTCGGCATTGTTGACCATGATGGCGTCATTGCCAGTGTCGCCGAAGCGCAGGATGCGGCCAAAAATTCGCTTGATGCCCTCGATGTTGGTGGCGATCGCCTCGGGCGTCAAAAGGCTGCGCTGGTCGTCACGGAAGGACGGGTCGCCGATCATCGAGGTGCCGCCGCCCATCAGTGCGATCGGCCGGTGGCCGGTCTCCTGCATCCAGTAGAGCATGGTCGCCGATATCAGATTGCCGATGTGCAGGCTGGTCGCCGTGGCGTCGTAGCCGACATAGGCGGTCACGGTTTCCTTCGCGAAAAGTTGATCCAGCCCGGTCTCATCCGAAATCTGGTGGATGAAGCCGCGCTCGCTCATGACGCGCAGGAAATCGGACTTGAAGGCGGGCATTGTTTCTTCCTGAAAGCGCCGGGTCCGAACGGCCCGGCATGGCCTGAACGCGGGCGTTTAGCATCCAAGCGCGTCAAGCAAAAGTGGTTTCCGATTTTGCGCCGGCATGGACAGGCTATTCTGCACTGCCGCGCATGCTTGCTTCATCCTGTCGGCTGGCGTAATGAGGCGCCGCGCCAACGGGTTCGATCCGCTGGAACGGCACCGCACGGCATCCACCGAATGCCATATCTTGTGACAGAGCCCGACGCGATATGCCGGACGCATTGATATCCATCGTCATTCCCTGCCGCAACGAGGCGGCGAACCTGCCGCTGCTGATCGACGAGATCGAGGCGGCGATGACCGGGCGCGACTTCGAAATCATCGTCGTCAATGACGGTTCGACTGACGACACCGCTTCGGTGCTTGCCGCTGAAGCCGCCACACGGCCGTTTCCGCTTCGGCAGCTTCGGCACGAAAAATCCGCCGGCCAGTCGCTTTCGGTGCGCTCGGGCGCCTGGGCGGCGCGCGGCTCGATAATCGCCACCATCGACGGCGACGGCCAGAACGACCCGCAATATATCCCCGTGCTGGTCGATGCGCTGCGTCGGGCAGGGCCCGATTTCGGCGCCGCGCAGGGGCAGCGGTTGAAGCGCCGCGACAGCAAGATCAAGCAATTGGCATCGCGTTTCGCCAACTGGCTGCGCGGCGCGATCCTGCATGACGACACCCGCGACACTGGCTGCGGCTTAAAGGCGATCCACACCGATATCTTGCGCAAACTGCCGTTTTTCGACGGTACGCATCGTTTCGTTCCGGCGCTTGTCATCCAGGAAGGCTACCGCGTCGTCCATTGCGACGTCGTCGACCGCTCCCGCCGCCACGGCAAGTCGAATTACGGCATCTTCGATCGCGGCCTGCAGGGCGCGCTCGATCTCGCCGGCGTCTGGTGGCTTCGGCGCCGGCGCCGCAGAATGCCAAAGGTAGAGGAAATCACGCATGGCTAACGTGTTTCAGGAATTGGCGACCTGGCTGCACCAGGTTTTCGTCAAGCAGTTCGACGCCTGGGTTCTGCTCGGCTTCGTTGCCCAGTTCTTCTTCACCATGCGCTTCCTGGTGCAGTGGATCGCTTCGGAAAAGGCCAAGCGCAGCGTCGTGCCGATCGCTTTCTGGTTCTTCTCGCTGTTCGGCGGCGGGCTGCTGCTGGTCTACGCCATCCAGCGTGAGGATCCGGTGTTCATCGCCGGCCAGGCCATGGGCATGGTGATCTATGTCAGAAATTTATGGCTCATCGCCAATGAGCGCAAGGCGGCGATGACCAAGGTCGACTGAGCCACCAGTCCCGCCAAATCCAGTCTGTCCGGTGTCGAAATGAGCAGGAACTACATCTTTCTCTTCCTGTTCAGCCTGATGATGACGGCGTCGGGACTGGCCTCTTTGCCGCCGCTCGACCGCGACGAGCCGCGCTTCGTCCAGGCGACCAAGCAGATGAGGGAGACCGGCGACTATGTCGACATCCGCTTCCAGGACGCGTCGCGCTACCAAAAGCCGATCGGCATCTACTGGCTGCAATCGGCGGCGGTGACGCTGAGCGGCGAGGGGGCACAGGCGCCGATCTGGATCTACCGGCTGATCTCGGCGCTGGGCATCGCCATCGCCGTCGTCGCAATCGACTGGACCGGGGCCAATCTGTTCGGCGCCAATGCCGGTCTTGCCGCCGGCCTGGTCATGGCGGCGATTTTCGCCACCGCCTTCGAAGGCCGCGACGCCAAGACCGACGCGATGCTGCTTGCCTGCTGCGTTCTGGCGCAAGGCGCGCTGGCGCAGATTTATCTGGCATCGCGCCGCGACGAGCCGGTCGCCGGCCATCTGCCGTGGATTTTCTGGGCGGCGCAGGGGGCGGCGATCCTCATCAAGGGGCCGATTGCACCGCTGCTGTCGGCGCTGACGGTGCTCACGCTGGTTGCCTTCGAGCGCGATTGGTGCTGGCTGACAAAGCTGAAAGCGGCGCGAGGGCTGGCTCTGGTTCTGCTCATCGTGCTGCCTTGGCTCGCCCTCATCACCTGGAAGAGCAACGGCGCCTTCCTGCAGCAGGCCGTCGGCAAGGATATGCTCGGCAAGGTCGCGCAAGGCGAGGAGTCGCACGGCGTTCCGCCGGGCTTCTACGTGCTGACCTATTGCCTGTTCATGTGGCCGTTCGGCCTTGTGGCGCTCGGCGCTGGACTGCAGGCGCTCAACCGATTGCGCGACGATCCGCGCCTGCGTTTCTGCCTCGCCTGGTACGTTCCGTTCTGGCTCGTCTTCGAATTGATCCCGACGAAACTGCCGCATTATGTGCTGCCGGCCTATCCCGGCATGGCCCTGCTCATCGGCTGGCTTTTGACGCTGACGCCGCAAGAGGCAAATGCGCCGCTCAGGCGCTGGCAGACATGGCTGTGGTGGGCGACCGCATTCGGCACCGTTCTGGTGACAGTCGGTCTCGCCGTGCTTTGCGTCGGTGCGCCGATCTATCTCATGAAGACATTTTTATGGTGGAGCGTTCCGGCCGCCGCGGCAGCATTGGGCGCCGGCTACCTCGCTGTTTCGCGCCAGACGCTGGTGCCGCTGGTCCGCATCGGCGGGGCTGCGGTTTGCGCCGGTATAACCTACGCCCTGCTGTTCGGTGTCATCGTGCCGTCACTGAAACCGATTTGGATGAGCCGGGAAATCGAGGCGGCGGTTCGCGCCGATCGTCCCTGTGAGATGAGCGTGCTCGCCTCCGCGCAATATCACGAACCGAGCCTGGTATTTCTGGTGGGTACAAAGACGGTACTGACCGATGTCGATGGGGTTGCGCAACATCTGCTTGGCGATCCGGCCTGCGCTTTGGGCCTGGCGCCGGTCGGCGATGAAAAACGGCTGGATGACCTGCTGGCAGGGCAAGGCAAGAAGGCCAGCCGCGTCGCCGAGATCGACGGCATCAACTATTCGTCAGGTGATAAATTGTCGCTCGGCCTGTACCGTGTGGCGAACTGATATCTCTTCGATGATCGCTTCGAGCTCCGCATGTTGACGAAGTCGCCATCACCGGCGCGTGCCGCTATGCCTGCCATGCTCCGGCAGTCTGTCGATAATTTCCGCGATACTTTCGGGATTGTACGGCATCGCCTGGCGACGCGCCCGGCGCGCTACCCGAAAATCCTGTGGTCGGTCTGGGTCGTGGCCTGGCTTTTGCTGACGATCGCGGTGTCGCTCCGTTTCGACCATCTTGCGGGCACCATGGCGAGGCAGTGGGCTTTAGGCTCGACCAATGTCTTCCGCATCGCCGAGTTTTTTACCTTCTTCGGCCTAGGCGGCTGGTATCTTGTCCCGTCGGTACTGGTGCTGATTGCTGCGAATCTGACGGATTGGCGCAGCCTTTCCCGGCGCGCGCGGATGACCTTCTACAACTGGACCTGCTTTGCTTTCATGGTGCTGGGTTCGATCGTACTCTCGGCCATGGTCGTCAACGTGCTGAAATATGGCGTGGGCAGAGCCAGGCCAATGAATTTCGACAAGCTCGGCGATCTGTCGCTGCATCCTTTTTCCATGGAGGCGCGCTTTGCCAGCTTCCCATCCGGCCATGCCACGACCATGGGTGTCATTTTCGGCATTGCGCTGCTGTTGTTGCCCCAGCGCAGATGGGTGCTGCTGGCTGCAACCTTGTCGGTCGCATCGACCCGAATCTTTATCGGCGCGCACTATCCGAGCGACACTGTCGCCGGATTCGGCCTTGGCTGTGCTGTTGCCATCGTCTGCGCGATGGTGCTTGGCCGGCTGGGATGTATCTTCCGCTACACGGCGTCGGGGTTGCCGGTGGCAAAAACTACGTTCCGCCTATTCCGTCGGGCTCGCAAACCAAACCAAAACGATGCGCCGAGACAGACGAATTTCCGCATTGGAGCAGCGCCGGCAGGCAACTGAATTGCTGACGCCTTTGGAACCATCTAAGACCACCCCAGCTAGCTGTCGATGCCACCCCAGCTCCGCACCAGCCGAGCCATGTCGGGCGCGCCGGCGCCGTCCTTCTCCAGCCCTTCGGCGACACCGACGCGGTCGGCGACAGGCCGGTTCTGGCTGACTTTCCACTTGCCGCTGATTTCGGCGATCTCGATCTCAAGCCCGACAATGCCCTTGATCTGCGACTGGATGAAGGTCGGCGGCGCATCGGTCACCGCCCAGGGTGCCTCGCGGGCGCCTTCCTGTGACAGCGTCAACTCGGTGATCTGCTGTGCGATCCAGGCGGAATCCTCGATCACTCTGACGGTTCCTCGCACCTGGACAATGGCGTAGTTCCAGGTCGGCACGACCTTGCCGGTCTCGCGCTTGGTCTCGTACCAGGACGGCGTCACGTAGGCGTCGGCGCCCTGGAAGACGACCAGCACCGGCGATGTCGGATCGTCGGCCAGCTGACGCCATTGCGGGTTGGCCCTGGCCAGATGGGCGCGCAGCCGGCCATTCGGCCCAACCTCGGCATCAAGCAGGAAGGGAATGGCATTAGCGACCGGGCCATCGGCGCCGTTGGAGATCAGCAACCCCAGCGGATGCGTCCGGATCAGCCCGTGCAGGACGTCCGGCCGCGTTTCCTGGAAATGGGGAGGCTGGTACATGATCGGTCATGCTCTTCCGCTGGCTGAACCGGCATTGTGCACCGTTCAGCCGAGCCGCGCCACATGTCAGGCTGGCTTCACCGTTTGGATCAGCCGAAATGGCACAGTCGCGCCCATGATGGGCACGACTGTGCACGGCATCGGACCGGGAGTTTTTGTTTTGACGCAATTCCGGACGGAAAACCCGTTTACACTTTTCCTGGAATGCTCTTAGCGCAGCCGCTTCGGCCGCGGATCGGACAATTCGCCGGCCAGCCGCCGGTCGAGATAGTCGGCGCATTCCTCGAGCAGCAGATCGGCGTCGTTGGCGAAGAAGTGGTTGGCGCCTGGCAAGGTCTTCTGCGTGATGGTGATGCCCTTTTGCGTGTGCAGCTTGTCGACCAGGCCCTGCACATCCTTGGGCGGCGCCACTTTGTCGGCATCGCCATGGATGATCAGACCCGATGACGGGCAGGGCGCCAGGAACGAGAAATCATAGGTGTTTGGCTGCGGCGCGATCGAGATGAAGCCCTCGATCTCGGGCCGGCGCATCAGAAGCTGCATGCCGATCCAGGAGCCGAAGGAATAACCGGCCACCCAGCAGCTCTTGGAATCCGGATGCAGCGACTGCACCCAGTCGAGCGCTGCGGCGGCATCCGACAATTCGCCGGTGCCGTGGTCGAATTCGCCCTGGCTGCGGCCGATGCCGCGGAAGTTGAAGCGAAGAGTGGTGAAATCGCGCTTCTGGAACATGTAGAAGAGGTCATAGACGATCTTGTTGTTCATCGTGCCGCCGAATTGCGGGTGCGGATGCAACACGATGGCAATCGGCGCGCTCTTTTCCTTGGAAGGCTGGTAGCGGCCCTCCAGGCGGCCAGCCGGACCGGTGAAAATGACCTCAGGCATGAAATACTCCAAATGGCATACGAATGCGCGGCGCCCGGAACAACTCTTTACTCCAGCCCCAGCCCTTCCGGGCCTTGACGCAGGGCAAGCGTCTTCTTAGAAGCTAGTTTAGAATTGTTCAAAACTGGATAGCCAGCCGTGACGGCCCGGCCATCCTCGCCGCAAGCCGCGTAAATAGGACGTCTTGCCTTGCAATTTCAAGGAAATAACGCGCTATCCTTGCGGAAAGGGTCTTGACGGGATCGATTGGGTGAAAATGGCCGCAGCACGCGCCTATCTCGACTACAATGCCAGCGCGCCGCTCATTGCCGAGGCGCGCGAGGCGATGATTGCCGCGCTCGATCTCGTCGCCAATCCGTCGTCGGTGCATGCCGAGGGGCGCGCGGCGCGGCGCCTGATCGACACTGCCCGGCGCGATGTGGCGGCACTTGTCGGCGCCAAGGCCGAGCATGTCGTCTTCACCTCCGGCGCGACGGAAGCCGCATCGACGCTGCTGACGCCGGATTGGCGGATGGGCCGTGGCACGGTGCGCATGAGCCGGCTCTATGTCTGCGAGGCCGACCACCCTTGCCTGTTGAACGGCGGCCGCTTCCCGGCAACACAGGTTTCGCGGATCGGCGTCGACGCCGATGGCATCGCCGACCTCGCTCAGCTCACAGCCGCTCTGGCCGCGCATGACAAGGCCGAAGGCCTGCCGTTGGTCGCGATCCATGCGGCCAACAACGAGACCGGCGTCATCCAGCCCATTGAAGCCATCGCCGCGATCGTCAAGGCGGCGGGCGGCATTCTGGTGGTCGACGCGGTGCAGGCTGCGGGCCGTGTTCCCATCGATATGTCAGCGGCTTACGCCGACTATTTGATTCTGTCTTCGCACAAGATCGGCGGCCCCAAGGGTGTCGGCGCCGTCGTTGCGGCAGCCGATCTGATGATGCCGAAGCCGCTGATCAATGGCGGCGGCCAGGAAAAGGGCCATCGCGGCGGCACCGAAAACCTGGCGGCCATCGCCGGCTTTGGCGCCGCGGCGCGGCAGGCTTTGGCGGGACTGAAAGACGTCGAAGCGATCGCGCAACGCCGCGGCGAGGTCGAGAAAACACTCAAAACGCTGGTGCCGGACGCAGAAATCTTCGGAACCGGCGCGCCAAGGCTTGCCAATACGACATTCTTCGCTATTCCCGGCATCAAGGCCGAGACGGCGCAGATCGCGTTCGATCTGGCTGGCGCGGCGCTGTCGGCGGGATCGGCCTGTTCGTCGGGCAAGGTCGGGCCGAGCCATGTGCTGAAAGCCATGGGTTACGGCGACAGCCTGGGCGCTTTGCGCGTGTCCATCGGCCACGCAACGAGTGCCGGGGATATCGAACTGTTCCGTGCTGCGCTGGCCGGAATTGCCCAGCGCCGGGCGGGCAGGGAACAAGCCGCCTGAGGCGGCGACAAAGATTCAGGCCTCGCGGCCTGGTAGAGCCGTGCGTTTGCAAGTGGCCGGGTGAATTCCCGGCCGAGACGCACTATATGAAACTTACGCCGCCTTCGGCGCCTCATGGGCAGCCCTCGGCGATGCCATAGTTTGAAAACTGTCGGGCCTTGACCCCGGCGTGGATGGAGAACGCTTATGCCTGCTGTGCAGGACACGATCGATCGGGTCCGAAAGATCGACGTCGACCAGTACAAATACGGATTCCAGACAGAGATCGCGATGGACAAGGCCCCCAAGGGCCTGAGCGAAGACATTATTCGCTTCATCTCGGCCAAGAAGGATGAACCGTCCTGGATGCTGGAATGGCGTCTGGAAGCCTATCGGCGCTGGCTGACCCTGGAAGAGCCGACCTGGGCGCGCGTCCATTATCCGAAGATCGACTTTCAGGACCTCTATTACTACGCGGCGCCCAAGAGCACGCCCGGCCCGACCTCGCTGAGCGACGTCGATCCCGAGCTGTTGAAGGTCTACGAGAAGCTCGGCATTCCGCTGAGGGAACAAGAAATCCTCGCCGGCGTGCAGAAAACCGACGTCTCCGATCTCGAGGAGCCCAGCGACAACGTCTACAAATCGGGCCGTGTCGCCGTCGACGCGGTGTTTGATTCCGTTTCCGTCGTCACCACGTTTAAGAAGGAGCTGGCGCAGGCCGGCGTCATCTTCTGCTCGATCTCGGAGGCCATCCGCGAGCATCCGGAGCTGGTGCAGAAATATCTCGGCTCGGTCGTGCCGACCTCCGATAATTTCTACGCCACGCTGAATTCGGCTGTCTTCACCGACGGCTCGTTCGTCTTCGTGCCCAAGGGCGTGCGCTGCCCGATGGAGCTGTCGACCTATTTCCGCATGAACGAGAAGAACACCGGCCAGTTCGAGCGCACGCTGATCATCGCCGAGGAGGGGGCTTACGTCTCCTATCTCGAAGGCTGCACGGCGCCGCAGCGCGACGAGAACCAGCTGCATGCCGCCGTCGTCGAACTGGTGGCGCTCGACGATGCCGAGATCAAATATTCGACGGTGCAGAACTGGTACCCCGGCGATGCCGAGGGCAAGGGCGGCATCTACAATTTCGTCACCAAGCGCGGCGACTGCCGCGGCCACCGTTCGAAGATCTCGTGGACACAGGTCGAGACCGGTTCGGCGATCACCTGGAAATATCCGAGCTGCATCCTGCGCGGCGACGATTCCTCCGGCGAGTTCTATTCGATCGCCGTGTCGAACGGCTACCAGCAGGTCGACAGCGGCACCAAGATGATCCATCTCGGCAAGAACACGTCGAGCCGCATCATCTCCAAGGGCATCGCCGCCGGCTTCTCGCAGAACACCTATCGCGGCCAGGTTTCGGCGCACCGCAAGGCGACCAACGCCCGCAACTTCACCAATTGCGATAGTCTCCTGATCGGCGACCAGTGCGGCGCGCACACCGTGCCCTACATGGAAGCCAAGAATTCGACGGCGCAGTTCGAGCACGAAGCGACGACGTCGAAGATTTCCGAGGACCAGAAATTCTACGTCATGCAGCGCGGCATTCCCGAGGAAGAGGCGATCGCGCTGATCGTCAACGGCTTCGTCAAGGATGTCATCCAGCAGCTGCCGATGGAGTTCGCGGTCGAAGCGCAGAAGCTTATCGGCATCAGCCTCGAGGGCTCGGTCGGCTGACCGGACAATATATATCCAGGAAAGAAAAAATGCTTGAGATCAAGAATCTGCATGCCCGCATCGTCGATGACGGCACCGAGATCATCCGCGGCCTGAACCTGACGGTGAAAAACGGCGAGGTCGCCGCCATCATGGGCCCGAACGGCTCGGGCAAATCGACGCTGTCCTACATCCTCGCCGGCCGCGAGGACTATGAGGTCACCGAAGGCGACATCCTCTATAACGGCCAGTCGATCCTCGAAATGGACCCGGCCGAGCGCGCCACCGCGGGCATCTTCCTCGCCTTCCAGTATCCGATGGAGATACCGGGTGTCGCGACCATGGAATTCCTGAAGGTGGCGATGAACGAGCAGCGCAAGGCGCGCGGCGAGGAGCCGCTAAAAATTCCGGAATTTTTGAAGCGGGTGAAAGAGGCGGCAGCCTCGCTCTCGATGGAGATGGCGATGCTGAAGCGGCCGCTCAATGTCGGCTTTTCCGGCGGCGAGAAGAAGCGCGCCGAGATCCTGCAGATGAAGCTGCTGGAGCCAAAACTTTGCGTGCTCGACGAGACCGATTCCGGCCTCGACATCGACGCGCTGAAGATCGTCTCTGACGGCGTCAACGCGGTGCGTTCGCCCGACCGTGCCATCATCGTCATCACCCACTACCAGCGCCTGCTCGAGCACATCGTGCCCGATAGCGTGCACGTCCTATACAAGGGCCAGGTGATCAAGTCCGGCGACAAGTCGCTGGCGCTCGATCTCGAAGCCAATGGCTATGCCGGCGTGATCGGCGAAGCCGCGTGAGATGCCAGGTCATTTTGTACCAAAAGACAGGGCCAAGCTTATGAACATGCATTCGACACCCCAGCGCACCCAGGCTGAAACGGCGTTGATCGACGCTTTCGGCGAGCGGCTGTCGCTGCTGCCGGGCGACGGTGCGGTGATGCTGAAGCGCGACGACGCCATCGAGGCGATCAAGCACGGCCTGCCGACGCGGCGCATCGAATCCTGGCATTACACTGACCTGCGCCGGCTGTTGACCGCGGTGCCGGCGTTCGATCCGACAGCCGCCGCCAAGGGGCTGGCGCCCATCGTCGAAGGTTCCGCCGTGCTGGCGGTTCTGAACGGCGTCTCGAGTGCGAAATTCCCCGCGATCGAGGGCGTGACGATCCAGCGCCTGTCGGAAAAGCTGACCGACGGCTCGATTGCACCCGGCCTCGACCCCTATGGCAGCGATGACGCCATCGGCGCGCTGAACACTGCTTTCGTCGCCGACGGCTATTTCGTCGACATCGCCGATGGCGCAGCACTGGAAAAGCCGATCGAATTGCAGAACCTGCAAGCCGGCGGACAGACCCATGTGCGCTTTCCCGTGCGTGTCGGCGCCGGCGCCAAGGCTGCGATCGTCGAGCGTCAGGCGGGCGAGGGCGCGGCTCTGGCCAGCTCCGTCAGCCAGCTGGTGCTGGACGAAGGCGCCGAGGTGACCTGGCTGATCATTCAGGAACAGCCGGAGACGGCCACCCATCTGGCGCAGTTCAAGGCGCATCTCGGCAAGAATTCGAAACTGACACTGTTTTTCATGAATGCCGGCGGCAAGCTTGTGCGCCAGGAGATCGTGGTGAAGACCACGGGCGAAGGCGCCGACTTCAAATTGCGCGGCATCAACCTGCTCGCCGGCGACACCCATACCGACGTGACAATGGTGCTCGACCATGCCGTGCCGCATACGACGTCGACGGAAGTAATCCGCAATGTCGTGACCGGCAAGGCGCGCGGCGTCTTCCAGGGCCGCATCAACGTCCACCAATACGCGCAGAAGACCAACGCCAAGATGGCCTGCAACACGCTGCTTCTGTCGGATGATGGCGAGTTCTCGACCAAGCCGGAGCTCGAAATCTTCGCCGATGACGTCATCTGTGGCCATGGCGCGACCGTCACCGAGATCGACCACAACCATCTGTTCTATCTGATGGCGCGCGGCATCGACGAGAAGAGCGCCCGCGGCCTGCTGGTCAAGGCGTTCGTCGCCGAAGTGATCGAGGAACTGGACGACGAAACCATCGTCGAGGCCCTGGAAACAAGGCTCGACGACTGGTTTGTGGCGCACGGGTAAGCGCCTCTTTCCCTTCTCCCCTTGTGGGGTCCGAAGGACGGGCGAGGCAAGTGACTCGCCCCGGGCGATGGCCGAGCGAAGCTCGGTCGGATGAGGGGTGCGTGACGAAGTGAGGCGGTGCCTCAAGAGAGCTTGTAATGGACCAGAAGATCGAAACCACCCCATACGACGTCGAGGCGATCCGCCGCGACTTCCCGATCCTGTCGCGCGAAGTCTACGGCAAACCGCTGGTCTATCTCGACAATGGCGCCTCGGCTCAGAAGCCGCAGGTGGTGCTGGATACGATCCAGCACGCCTATTCCCAGGAATACGCCAACGTCCATCGCGGCCTGCATTTCCTGTCCAATGCCGCGACCGACGCGTACGAAAAGGCGCGTGAGACGGTGCGCCGCTTCCTCAACGCGCCGAGCACCGACAACATCATCTTCACGTCGAACACGACAGCCGCGATCAACACGGTTGCTTACGGCTATGGCATGCCCAACATCGGCGAGGGCGACGAGATCGTGCTGTCGATCATGGAGCATCACTCCAACATCGTGCCGTGGCATTTCATCCGCGAGCGGCAGGGCGCCAAGCTGGTGTGGGTGCCGGTCGACGATCTCGGTGTCTTCCACATCGAGGACTTCGAAAAGCGCCTGACCGACAAGACCAAGCTCGTCGCCATCACCCAGATGTCGAATGCGCTGGGCACGGTGACGCCGATCAAGGAAATCGTGCGCATCGCCCATGCACGCGGCATTCCGGTGCTGGTCGACGGCAGCCAGAGCGCCGTGCACATGCCGATCGACGTCCAGGACCTCGACTGCGATTTCTTCGTCTTCACCGGTCACAAGGTTTACGGGCCGTCCGGCATCGGCGTGCTTTACGGCAAGAAGGATATTCTCTCGGCCATGCGCCCTTTCATGGGCGGCGGCGAGATGATCGAGGAAGTGGCGGAAGACGTCGTCACCTACAACGAGCCGCCGCACCGCTTCGAGGCCGGCACGCCGCCGATCGTCCAGGCGATCGGGCTGGGCGCAGCATTGGAATACATGGAAAAGATCGGCCGCGAGCGCATCGCCGCGCACGAGGCCGACCTCAAGACCTACGCGCACGAGCGGCTGCGCGCCATCAACTCGCTGCGCATCTTCGGCGACGCGCCGGACAAGGGCGCCATCATTTCCTTCGAGTTGCAGGGCATTCATGCCCATGACGTGTCGATGGTGATAGACAGGCAAGGTGTTGCCGTCCGCGCGGGCACCCATTGCGCCCAGCCGCTGTTGAAACGCTTTGGCGTAACCTCCACATGCAGGGCATCGTTCGGCATGTATAATACCAGGGCCGAAGTCGACGCTTTGGCCGATGCGCTGGAAAAAGCGCGCAAGTTCTTCGGGTGACAGGTTCTTTGGATGACGACCATGGATGATGCGAGCCACACCACCGCGCCGGAAGCAGCCATCAATCCGCTGGTTTCCGCCTCGGCCATTCCCGCCGACGAACTGGCGCGGCTGACCGACGACATCGTCTCGGCGCTGAAGACGGTCTATGACCCGGAAATACCGGCCGACATCTATGAGCTCGGCCTCATCTACAAGATCGACATCGAGGACAACCGCGCGGTCAAGATCGACATGACGCTGACCGCGCCCGGCTGTCCGGTGGCCGGCGAAATGCCCGGCTGGGTGGAAAACGCCGTCGGCGCCGTCGAAGGCGTCTCCGGCGTCGAGGTCAACATGACCTTCGACCCGCCCTGGTCGCCCGACCGCATGTCGGAAGAGGCGCAGGTGGCGGTGGGCTGGTACTAGGTTGACTGAGGTTGGTGCACTTGCACCAGTGGTAAAACTTCACCATTTTAGGTGAGGAATCATTCGGCAGGCCTTGAACCTGCATGGAATGGAAGAGGAAAAAGAATGGGACGCTTCGCCGTCATCACGATGACCGAAAAGGCAGCCGACCGGGTGCGCGAGATCGTCGCTACGCGCGACAATGCGCATGGCATTCGCCTCGGCATCAAGAAGGGCGGCTGCGCCGGCATGGAATACACGGTCGACCTGGTGACCGAGCCCAACACCAAGGACGACCATATCGAGCGCGACGGCGCGCATGTCTATGTCGCGCCCGAGGCTGCGCTTTTCCTGTTCGGCACCGAGATGGATTTCGAGCAGACGACGCTGCGCACCGGCTTCACCTTCCACAACCCGAACCAGAGTTCGGCCTGCGGCTGCGGCGAATCCGTCGAACTCAAGCCCGCCGACCTGAAGGCGCTGGCTGAGGCGCGCGCTTCCGCCTGATCTTCCTTCTCCCCGTTCACGGGGAGGTGAGGAATGGTCCGCGCAGCGGGCGAAAAGCCAATTGGTTGGCTTTTCGAATGACGAACGGCCCGAAGGGCCGGGTGAGGGGCAGCGCTAACCATCGGAAGTCGCGCTCCGAGCCCTCACTTCACCCACATCTTCGTCCGCTTGTGCCAGTCGGCGATCGATTCCTCGGGATAGACGTCGAACGCCTTGTCCTTTTTGCCGATCACCGGCTCGACCCAACTCGCCTTGTATTTCAACATCAGATGCACCTTCTCCGGCGGCTTCGGCAGCTCGCTGTCGATTGCCGAGGCGAAGGGGTGGACCAGGTCCGGCCATGTCGGATCGTAGAGCCAGAGCGCCGAACCGCACTTCTTGCAGAAATTGCGCTCGCCCGTCGAAATCTCACACTTTGGATGCTCGTCGTCCGCGATCTCTGCCTGGTAGACGCCGAGATTGCGCTTGCCCTTGATTTTCAGCGTCTTGTAATCGGCGCCGAGATTGATGGCGAAGCCGCCGCCGCCCTGCTGCTTGCGGCAGATCGAGCAGTAGCACAGCATGAACGGCACCGGCGTGTTGCTCTCCACCTCGAAATGGACGGCATCGCAGCGGCAGGATCCCTTGAGCAGCAGCGGCATGACAAAACTCCGACGGATGGCTCTCAACTTGCCAGCATGGTTTTTGGTTGCAGCCATGGCAAGCCCGGTGACATGATTGCGGCATGGACAATGAACGCATCGAAGAACTGTTCGAAGGCCTCGGCCCGGTCAGTATCCGAAAACTGTTCGGCGGCAAGGGTATCTATTTCGACGGCGTCATCGTCGCCATCGTGCTGCGCGGCGAATTGCTGCTCAAGGCTGACGAGCAAAGCGCGCCCGACTTCGAAGCCGCCGGCTGCAAGCAATGGACCTATACCGGCACCCGCCACGGCAAGCTGGTTGCGATGCCGTACTGGAGCATTCCCGACGACGCGTTTGATGATCCTGACGAGATGAGGGTGTGGGCGCGCCGGGCTTATGAGGCGGGACGAAGGGCGGGGAAGTGAACCGGGACCGCCGCGTTTCTTCCCACCCCCCTCTGTCCTGCCGGACATCTCCCCCGCAAGGGGGGAGATCAGTTGTCACATTGGCCTTCGCCAATCACCAACGTTGAAAATGGGAGCCTGCGGCTAAGCTGTTAATCTCCCTCCTTGCGGGGGAGATGGCCGGCAGGCCAGAGGGGGTGCTGTCCCGCCGACGTAGGCGATCCTACAGCGCCTTCGCAATCCTCGCCGCCAACCGCGCATTGTTCTCGACCAGCGCGATGTTGGTCTTCAAGCTCCGGCCGCCGGTCAGTTCGAGGATTTTGCCCAACAGGAACGGCGTCACCGCCTTACCGGTCACATTCTGCACTTCCGCCGCCTTCTGCACGGCCTCGATATAGCCGGCCATCTCGTCGGCCGGGATTTCATCGTCCTGCGGCACCGGGTTGGCGATCAGCATGCCGCCGACCAGGCCAAGTGCCGCCCTGGTCTTGTAGAAATGCGCGATCTCTTCCGGTCTGTGCAGGGTCAGCGGCGCGCGGAACGGCGAATGCCGCGACCAGAAGGCCGGCATCGTCTCGCAGCCATGGCCAATCACCGGCACGCCGCGCGTCTCCAGCACTTCCAGGGTCTTTTCGATGTCGAGGATCGCCTTGGCGCCGGCCGAGACGACGATGACCGGGGTGCGCGCCAACTCGTCGAGATCGGCCGAGATGTCGAAGCTTTTTTCCGCGCCCTTGTGGACGCCGCCAATGCCGCCGGTGGCGAACACCTTTATCCCGACCATGTCGGCCGCGATCATGGTGGCGGCGACCGTGGTGCCGCCGGTGCGGCCTTGCGCCACCGCAAAGCCGAGATCGGCGCGCGACAGCTTCATGGCGTCGCCGGTCATCGCCAGCGACTCGCGCTCGCCGTCGGAAAGCCCGATCTTGATGCGGCCGGCGACCACGGCGATCGTCGCCGGCACCGCGCCATTGTCCAGGATTATCTTTTCGACATTGGCGGCCATGGCGCCATTGTCGGGGTAAGGCATGCCATGGGTGATGATGGTGCTTTCCAGCGCCACGACGGGGCGGCCAGCGGCGAGCGCCTCGGCCACGGGCGCGTGGAGGTCGATGAAGGGGCGGGCGCTTTGCGGTGTCATGATGGTCTCCGATCCGGAGATCCGCGCGTCCGCTTGGACGTCGCGCTCCGGCAATGGCAATTGGCCGCCCTCATGCCATTTCCTGCGCGTCGGGCACAAGAGCCAGTGCCTCGGTGAAGGTCGCAATCGTGAAGGCCGGAACCGCGTCGGCGCTTTCAATGGCCAGCGTGGCGGCGGCAACGCCCTCGCGCAATGCCTGGCGCAGGGGCAGGCCGCGCAGCAGGGCAGCGATGGTGGCGCCGGCCAGCGCGTCGCCGGCGCCGGTGACGTCGGCGACTTTTCTCGGCGCCGGCGGCAGGATAGAGAAGGCGCCGGCTTCGTCGAATCCCAGCACCGGGCCGTCGCCCGCCGTCACCACGCCACTGGTGAGGCCGCTGCAGCGCAGTCCGTCGACGGTCTCGCGCTCGGTGGCATTGGCATCGACGCCGGCCAGCACCATGGCCTCGCGCCGGTTCATGAAGACCTGCGCGAGTTCCTTCAGCACCGGTATCAGCCGCACCACCTTGGCCGGCGAAATGGCGATGGCGAACACCGGCTTGCCGGCGGCGAGCCCCACCAGCCGCTCCAGCGCCGTTGATGGCAGATTGGCGTCGCAGAGCACCGCATCGGCCTCGGCGACCACCTCGCGCACCTTGGAGCGGCGGATCTGCTTGGGGAACGCCAAATCGTAGAGCGCCATATCGGCAAAGCCGGTGATCAGCTCGCCGTCGCGATCGATCAGCGCCGTGTAGCTCGGCGTCGTGCGGTCGAGGAAAACCGCCGACAGGTCGGCAATGCCGGAGTCGGCGATGGCGCGCGCAACCGTCTCGGCCGAGGCATCGCCGCCGCGCACCGACAAAAGCGAGGCCGAGACGCCGCGCCGCACCAGGCTGCGCAGCGCGTTGAAGACGCCGCCGCCGACATCCTCGCGCATCGTGCCGGGGTTGGACGCCGCGGGCACGTACGTGCCCGACACCTGGCCGCGGCGATCGATATGGGCGCCGCCCACCGCCAGTATCTTTGCTGATTTCACCATGCCGGCGATATGACCTTTGTTATTCGAGCCGCACAAGCGCTACGCTGTGCGGCGGAGCTTCGCAGGCAAGCCGGCGATTCGGCCGATCGAAACAGCCGGCGCGTCTGGCCCAATGGTGGATACATCCGGAAACGAAACCATGAGACAAAAAAAGAACAAATCCGGATAAAGGTTGCTTTTCAGATATTTGACCCCTCTTGCCAAACGAGAACAAAAGTAGTACAAAATGGGCAGGGATTACGGATTGTCCGGCCTTCATTGACGACCAAGGGGTGATGTATCATGGCTCAGAATTCTTTGCGGCTTGTAGAGGACAAAGCGGTGGACAAATCAAAGGCTCTGGACGCGGCGCTGTCGCAAATCGAGCGCGCCTTCGGCAAGGGCTCGATCATGCGGCTTGGCGCCAACGAGCAGGTCGTCGAGATCGAAACCGTGCCGACCGGATCGCTGGGCCTCGACATCGCGCTTGGCGTCGGCGGCCTGCCGCGCGGCCGCATCGTCGAGATCTACGGGCCGGAAAGCTCGGGCAAGACGACACTGGCGCTGCACACAGTTGCCGAAGCCCAGAAGAAAGGCGGTATCTGCGCCTTCGTCGATGCCGAGCACGCACTCGATCCGGTCTATGCCCGCAAGCTCGGCGTCGATCTGGAAAACCTCTTGATCTCGCAGCCGGACACCGGCGAGCAGGCGCTGGAAATATGCGACACGCTGGTGCGTTCAGGCGCCATCGACGTGCTGGTCGTCGATTCGGTGGCGGCGCTGACGCCGCGCGCCGAAATCGAAGGCGAGATGGGCGATTCGCTGCCCGGTCTCCAGGCGCGTCTGATGAGCCAGGCGCTGCGCAAGCTGACCGCCTCGATCTCGCGCTCCAACACCATGGTCATCTTCATCAACCAGATCCGCATGAAGATCGGCGTGATGTTCGGTTCGCCCGAGACCACGACCGGCGGCAACGCGCTGAAATTCTACGCTTCGGTGCGCCTCGACATCCGCCGCATCGGCTCGGTCAAGGACCGCGACGAGGTCGTCGGCAACCAGACCCGCGTCAAGGTGGTCAAGAACAAGCTGGCGCCGCCCTTCAAGGTGGTCGAGTTCGACATCATGTATGGCGAGGGCGTCTCCAAGACCGGCGAACTGGTCGATCTCGGCGTCAAGGCCGGCGTGGTCGAGAAGTCCGGCGCCTGGTTCTCCTACAATTCGCAGCGTCTCGGCCAAGGTCGCGAAAACGCCAAACTGTTCCTGCGCGACAATCCCGACACGGCGCGTGAGATCGAACTTGCGCTGCGGCAGAATGCCGGGCTGATCGCCGAGAAATTTCTTGAAAATGGCGGCCCCGAGCGCGGCGAAAGCGACGACGGCTTCGAGGAAGAATCCGGCGCCATGTAGGGCACGGCCAGAGTTCGGCCATAAAAATCCAGTCTATTATCCGATGCTTAAGTAACCGAGTTCTTTAGTATTGCGTTTCAAACCGCCGGCCTTCGCGCCGGCGGTTTTCGTTTTTGGGCAGCGTGAAGCCGGCTTGGCAGTTGCCGGGATGGCCCAATTCCGTGTTTCTGGACAGGGTGGGGCGTGCCCGCTAAAAGGCCAAGTCGATCTTCTAAAAAGCAGAGACCAGTGTCCGCCGGCCGTGCCGGCGGTTTTCGCGAAAAGGCAGCAGTCATGAGTGGCGTGAACGAGATCCGGTCGACATTCCTCGACTATTTCCGCAAGGAGGGCCACGAGGTCGTGGCCTCGAGCCCGCTGGTGCCGCGCAACGACCCGACGCTGATGTTCACCAATGCCGGCATGGTGCAGTTCAAGAACGTCTTTACCGGCCTGGAGAAGCGGTCCTATTCGCGCGCCACCACCGCGCAGAAAAGCGTCCGCGCCGGCGGCAAGCACAACGACCTCGACAATGTCGGCTACACCGCGCGCCACCTGACTTTTTTCGAAATGCTCGGCAATTTCTCCTTCGGCGACTATTTCAAGGAGCGCGCCATCGAACTGGCCTGGAACCTGATTACCAAGGAGTTCGGGCTGAACAAGGACAAGCTGCTGGTCACCGTCTATCACACCGATGACGAGGCGGCCGGCTTCTGGAAGAAGATCGCCGGTTTCTCCGACGACCGCATCATCCGCATCCCGACCTCCGACAATTTCTGGGCGATGGGCGACACCGGACCGTGCGGGCCGTGCTCGGAAATCTTCATCGACCGTGGCGAGCACATCTGGGGCGGCCCTCCCGGCAGCCCGGAGGAGGACGGCGACCGCTTCCTTGAATTCTGGAACCTGGTGTTCATGCAATATGAGCAGGTCACCAAGGATGAGCGCATCGACCTGCCGCGGCCGTCGATCGACACCGGCATGGGCCTGGAGCGCATGGCCTCCATCCTGCAAGGGGTGGAGAGCGTCTTCGAGACCGACCTGTTCCGTCATCTGATCGATGCGGCCTCGTCAGCGCTCGGGCAGGGCCCGGACAAGGAGACGGTCGCCTCCTTCCGCGTCATTGCCGATCATCTGCGCTCGTCCTCCTTCCTGGTTGCCGACGGCGTGCTGCCGTCGAACGAAGGCCGCGGCTATGTGCTGCGCCGCATCATGCGCCGCGCCATGCGCCATGCGCAGTTGCTCGGCGCCAAGGAGCCGTTGATGTGGAAACTGGTGCCGGCGCTGGTGCGCGAGATGGGCCAGGCCTATCCCGAACTGCTGCGCGGCGAACAGTTGATCACGGAAACGCTGAAGCTCGAGGAGACACGCTTCCGCAAGACGCTGGTGCGCGGCCTCGGCCTGCTCTCGGAGGCGACGGATACGCTGCACGCCGGCGACATGCTGGACGGCGAGACGGCGTTCAAGCTCTATGACACGTACGGCTTCCCGCTCGATCTGACGCAGGACGCACTGCGCCAGCGCAACATCTCGGTCGACCTTGCCGGATTCACCCATGCGATGGAGCAGCAGAAGGCCGAAGCGCGCAAGCATTGGGCTGGCTCCGGCGACGCGGCCACCGAGACCATCTGGTTTTCTATACGCGAGAAGGCCGGCGCCACCGAATTCCTCGGCTACGAGACCGAACAGGCGGAAGGCCTCATCCAGGCGCTGGTCAAGGACGGCAAGACCGTCGATAGCGCCGGCAAGGGCGACGTGGTGGCGGTGGTCGTCAACCAGACGCCGTTCTATGGCGAGTCGGGCGGCCAGATGGGCGACACCGGCATCATCTCCGGCGAAGGTTTCTCGATCGAGGTTTCCGACACGCAGAAAAAGGCCGACGGCCTGTTCGTGCATCTGGGCAAGGTGACGAACGGCACGGTCAAGCCAGGTGCAGCCGTCGAGCTGAAAGTTGACCATGCGCGCCGCACCCGGCTGCGTGCCAACCATTCGGCAACGCATCTGATCCATGAGGCGCTGCGCGAGGTGCTGGGCACCCATGTCGCGCAGAAAGGTTCGCTGGTCGCGCCCGAGCGCCTGCGCTTCGACATCTCGCACAACAAGCCGATCTCGGCCGAAGATCTCGAAGAGGTCGAGCGCATGGCCAACGAAATCGTCGTCCAGAACAGCCCGGTGACGACGCGGCTGATGTCGGTCGACGACGCCATCGCCGAAGGCGCCATGGCGCTGTTCGGCGAAAAATACGGCGACGAGGTGCGTGTCGTCTCGATGGGCACCGGCGTGCATGGCGCCAAGGCCAATAGACCCTATTCCGTAGAACTTTGTGGCGGCACCCATGTCCGGGCGACCGGCGATATCGGCCTGGTGCGTGTCGTCTCCGACAGCGCGGTCGCCGCCGGCGTGCGCCGCATCGAGGCGCTGACCGGCGAAGCCGCACGAAAATATCTCGACGAGCAGGACAGACGCCTGAAGGCAACTGCGGCCGTGCTGAAGATCTCGCCGGCCGACGTGCCGGCGCGTGTCGAGGCGCTGCTCGAGGAACGCAAGAAGCTCGAGAAGGAACTGAGCGAAGCCCGCAAGAAACTGGCGCTGGGCGGTGGTGCTGCGGCCGATGCTCCGGCCACCACCGAAACCGTCGCCGGTATCGGCTTCCTCGGCAAAGCGGTTTCCGGCGTGTCGCCGAAGGATTTGAAGCCGCTGGCCGATGCCGGCAAGACTTCGCTCGGCTCAGGCGTCGTCGTCTTCGTCGGTGCGGGCGAAGACAACAAGGCAAGCGTCGTGGTCGCAGTGACGGACGATCTCGTCGGCCGCTTCAGCGCTGTCGATCTTGTGCGCGTTGCCTCGGCCGCATTGGGCGGGCAGGGCGGTGGCGGACGGCCCGACATGGCGCAAGCCGGCGGCCCGGACGCCTCGAAGGCCAATGATGCGATCGCCGCGGTGAGGGCGGCGCTGGAGGCAGCCTGAAAGCCACCCTATGCCTTATCTGGTTTTGTGTGCGGCTTTCCGGCCTTCGCCGCCGTGCTTGCCATTCTGTGGCTGATAGTGGCAAGCCGGCAATCAGCTCTTAGACGGTCCGTCTAGCTAGTTCTTTTCGCCGCCTTCAGGGCGCGCGTCATTCTGCTGGAATCGCCCCAGGTGGACAGCCAGATCAGCACGTCCGTGGCGATCGAAATCAGCGACCGTAAAAAGTTCAGCGCCGGGCCGGGCGATTTCAGCTGCTCTTCGGCGTGATGGAGATGGGCGAGCTCTTCCTCGCGGATCGCCAGGATGATGCCGTGCAAGTCGTGGTCGCGATTGGCGAGGAAAAACAGCTGATCGTCCAGATGGCGATGCACCGCCGCTTCAACCGCCGCCGTGCAGGCCCAGATGCCTTGCGGACCGAGCAGGGCGGTGACAAAACCCAGCACCCAGCCACCCCAGCTCCAGCATCACCCGGCACGGTCGCGACCGCCGCGCCGGCATGGCGGCGCGGAACGCAGCGCAATGCGTGCGCTCGTGCCCAAGCATCTCCGACAAGGATGGCACGCAATCCGGCCATAAGCGCCTGGCGACAAGAATCTGCGCCGAATAGATCCTGATCGCACCGAACTCACCGGCGTGGTTGACCCTGACAATTCTGGCGACGGTGAGCGCGTCCTGGCGAGATGGGTCAGCCATGGCCGAACCCATATCAGCCTGCCGCCAGGCTCGGACGTTTTGCGATGCCCTCCCACCAGGCCTGGATGTCGGCGAACGCCGCAAGCAGCTTTTGCCCGTCGGCGACCTTGACGAAATAGGCGATGATGGATGCCGCATGCAGGTCGGCCAGCGTCAGCTGGTCCCCGAGCAGCCACGGCCCGGGAGGCTTGAGTGCGGTGAGCACCCGCAGCACCGTTTCCGCCTGGCGCAGCCCGTTGGCGACCAGTGCCTCGTCTGGCGCTTCCTTCTCAAGCCGCTCGACGGCGACGTCCCAGACCATCGATCTGTAGGCATAGGCGTCGAGCATGCCGATGATCTGGTTCATCGTTGCGCGGGTGCGGGCGTCTTTTGGCTGCAGTGCCGGGCCGTCGCACGCCTCGTCGACATAGCGGGCGATTGCGCTGGTTTCGAACAGGCGAAACCCGCCGTGCTCGAAGGCCGGAATGCGGCCGAAAGGGTGATGCTCGAAGTACCAGGCGGGAGTGCCCTCGGCGGCAAAGACATCGACCGGCACAAGGTCGTAGTCGATGCCTTTTTCCGCCAGCACGAGGCGGACGATGCGCACATAGACGCTGTAGTCCGCCCCGTAGACGACCGGCTTGGCCATGGCTGCCGGCTTACGCCATCGCCTTCTGCAAATTCTCGTCGATCTTGTCGAGGAAGCCGGTGGTCGACAGCCATGGTTGGTCGGGACCGATCAAGAGCGACAGGTCCTTGGTCATGAAGCCGCTCTCAACCGTCTGGATGCAGACCTTCTCCAGCGTGTCGGCAAATCGCTTCAACTCGGCATTATCGTCGAGCTTGGCGCGGTGGGCGAGGCCGCGCGTCCAGGCGAAGATCGAGGCGATCGAATTGGTCGAGGTTTCCTCGCCCTTCTGGTGCTGGCGATAGTGGCGCGTCACGGTGCCGTGCGCGGCCTCCGCTTCCACCGTCTTGCCGTCCGGCGTCATCAGCACGGAGGTCATCAGGCCGAGCGAGCCAAAACCTTGCGCCACCGTGTCGGACTGGACGTCGCCGTCATAATTCTTGCAGGCCCAGACATAGCCGCCAGACCATTTCAGGGCGGAGGCCACCATGTCGTCGATCAGCCGGTGCTCGTACCACAGCTTCTTCGCCTTGAACTCGGCCTCGAATTCAGCCTCGTAGACCTCCTGGAAAATGTCCTTGAACCGGCCGTCATAGGCTTTGAGGATGGTGTTCTTGGTCGAGAGATAAACCGGATAATTGCGCAGCAGGCCGTAATTCAGCGAGGCGCGGGCGAATTCGCGGATGGAGTCGTCGAGATTGTACATCGCCATGGCAACACCGGCGCCGGGTGCGTCGTATACGTCGTGCTCGATCACCTTGCCGTCCTCGCCGACGAACTTGATGGTCAGCTTGCCCTTGCCGGGGAAGCGGAAATCGGTGGCGCGATACTGGTCGCCGAAGGCATGACGGCCGACGATGATCGGCTTGGTCCATCCCGGCACCAAACGCGGCACGTTCTTCATGATGATCGGTTCGCGAAAAATCGTGCCGCCGAGAATGTTGCGGATGGTGCCGTTGGGCGACTTCCACATCTTCTTCAGCTTGAATTCCTCTACGCGCTGCTCGTCGGGCGTGATCGTCGCGCATTTCACGCCGACGCCCCATTTCTTGATGGCATTGGCCGAATCGATGGTCACCTGGTCGTTGGTGGCGTCGCGGTGCTCGACGCCGAGGTCGTAATATTCGAGCTTCAGGTCGAGATAAGGGTGGATCAGCTTGTCCTTGATGAACTGCCAGATGATGCGGGTCATCTCGTCGCCGTCGAGCTCGACGACCGGGTTCGCCACCTTGATCTTCGCCATGAAAAGAATGCCTCGCTTTTGGGGAACTAAACGGCCTTGCCCGCATGGCTTCGGCCGGGGATGCGGAGCGTATATCAAAGCCTATTTGGCCGCGCAAACGCCGATCCGTGCAGAATGGGTCGTCTGTGCCGCGACCGGTGTTTTGCAAAAGCTTCATTTTGCCGAGCGGATGTGGCAGGGAACGCTGAAATGCCGCAAACAGCAGTTCATTGAGATCATGTCCGCCGTCGATCATCCTGAAAACGCATCCGCCGCCGGGCCGGCGATCATCCTGGTCGAGCCGCAGCTCGGCGAGAATATCGGCATGGTTGCGCGCGCCATGGCCAATTTCGGCCTTGCCGAACTGAGACTGGTCAACCCGCGTGACGGCTGGCCGAGCGAGAAGGCGCGCGCCGCCGCCAGCCGCGCCGACCATGTCATCGATGCCGTAACAGTGTTCGGCGACCTGGCGTCCGCCGTCGCCGACCTCAATTTTGTCTTCGCCACCACGGCGCGCGAGCGCGACGGCTTCAAACCCGTGCGTGGTCCGGTCGAGGCGGGCAGGGCGCTCAGGGCGCGTCAGATGGCCGGCCTGCGCACCGGCATCTTGTTCGGCCGCGAGCGTTTTGGGCTCTACAATGACGAGGTCGGGCTGGCCGACGAGATCGTCACCTTCCCGGTCGTCCCCGGCTTTTCGTCGCTCAACATCGCCCAGGCCGTGCTGTTGATGTCCTATGAATGGATGAAATCCGGCCTGGAGGACGAGACGGCGACCAATTTCTCCAGTCCTGAAATGAAGCCGGCGAGCAAGGAAGAGTTGCACGGCCTGTTTGCCTATCTCGAAGGCGCGCTCGAAGCGCGCGGTTATTTCCGCCCGGCGCCCAAGAAACCCAAGATGGTCGACAATCTGCGCGCCGTCTTGACGCGCGCCGGTTTCGCCGAGCCGGAACTGAAAGTGCTGCGTGGCATCATCTCGTCGCTCGACCGGTTTTCGCCGGCCATGCCGCGCGGTGACGGCTCGCCGGGAGACGATCCAAGGCGTTTGCCGGCCGCTGCGCGAAAACGCCAGGCAGACAAAGAAGATTAGAAATCGCTAAGCTTCGAACGGCTGAAGTAACCGAATTTTATTTGCCTCTCGTCCATTGTTGTCAAAACGGTGGGGTGGCAAATGTTCACGTCCAAAATCGGCCGTATGCGCTTCTTCTTCTATTCGCTCGGCGTAGCCCTGCTCGAGGCCGTTCTTGCTGTGCTGTGCATCGTTGGCACGGTCGGCTTTGAGGGGCTGGTCAACTCGGCGCCCGGTCCATTGCGGCAAGGGATGGCAGGCGCGGTTCTGGTCGTTTCCCTCCTGGCCGTGGTCATGCGTGCCAACATCGCCTGGCGACGCAGCCGCGACGCCAACGGCAAAGCCTGGATCCTGTGGTCCTACATCGTGTTCTGCGCCATCTACGCCTTTCTGCAGGCAGGCACGCTGCTGGTCATCGATTTCAACAATCCGGAAAGCACGTCCAGCGGTTTGAACCTGCTTGCGCTGTCGATCTTTGGCCTTTGGTGCACGATTCTGGTGGCTAAGCCGGTGGCGGGCATCAATATCGACGAACTGACATCGGTTTTCGATTTCGATGGCGATACGCCCATGCCTGCGGCATCCGGCCGGATGGCCAGCAGCACGGCACAGTCTTCTATGCGCAACGCCACACCGGCCACGCGCTCGGTGCCGTCCGCCCAGCCTCTGGGCCGTCCGCGGCCCGCCGGCTTCGGCAAGCGCGGGCTCTAGAGCAACCGAGGCAAGGTCGTCTTCGCCGGCTTTGCATGGAAGTTGCTAACATTCGCCACTTCAAGGCCATGATGGTTGCAGATAGAACGGCATTGGCCAATGACCGCCAAGCCTTCTGATCCAGCCTCTTTCATGGTCCGTTATCAATGAGCCACCGTCCGATCCTGATGTTCGATTCCGGCGTTGGAGGATTGACCGTGCTGCGCGAAGCGCGCGTGCTGATGCCTGACCGGCGCTTCGTCTACGTCGCCGATGACAAGGCCTTTCCCTACGGCGCCTGGGAAGAGCCGGCGCTGCAGGCCCATATAGTCGAGCTCTTCGCCAAGCTGCTCGACCGTTTTGATCCGGAAATTTCGGTCGTCGCCTGCAATACCGCTTCGACGCTGGTGATCGATGCGTTGCGGGAAAAATTCCCTGGCCATCCCTTTGTCGGCACCGTGCCGGCAATCAAGCCGGCGGCCGAGCGCACCCGGTCCGGGCTGGTCTCGGTGCTGGCGACGCCGGGCACGGTGAAGCGCCAGTACACGCGCGACCTGATCGGCAAATGGGCGCAGAAATGCCATGTGCGGCTGGTCGGCAGCAACAATCTCGCCGGACTGGCCGAGGCCTACATGCGCGAGGGCTTTGTCGACGAGGAGGCCGTGCGTGCCGAGATCGCACCGTGTTTCGTCCAGCATGACGATTTGCGCACGGACATCATCGTGCTCGCCTGCACGCACTATCCGTTCCTGGCCAATCGCATGCGCAAGACCGCGCCCTGGCCGGTCGACTGGATCGACCCGGCCGAGGCGATTGCGCGGCGCGCTCTGTCGCTGCTTCCGGCTGTCGACGGGCCATTGCCGCAAAGCGAGCCCGACATCGCCGTCTTTACCTCGGGAAAGGCGGACTTCGCCATCGGCCGGCTGATGCAGGGTTTTGGATTGAGCGCGCGCTAATGCATGTCGCCCAAAAGTGCGCAGCGGTTTTGGGACAACGACATGCATAAAACGAAAAAACTAAAGCGCGTCGCCGACGCGCTTTAGGCAGGCTCGAAGACAATGACGCGCCGATCCGGATCGGCCGAAACAAGCCTTAGCGTCAGGCCATCGCCCTGCCTGAACCCTGAGGCCTTCACATTCGCAACGACAGGCATGTCCGAGAGCTGAACGCGCACACGCTGATCACCGACGTCGGTGACGACGGCTTTGAATGTTTCACCCATGCGCCCCCTCAGCATCACCGCCTCGGCAAGGTCGATGGCCGCGTGGTTGATCTGCGAGGCGCGGGCGCCTGCGCGGCCCATCACCTTCGGCAGTCTGGAAAACGCCTCGGTAACGGCTTGCGGCACCGGCTGGCCGTTGACGATGGCCAGCACGCAGCGCACGACATAGCGATCGGCCAGCCGCCTCAGGGGCGCGGTGGCGTGGGCATAGGTCGCGGCCATCGCCTCGTGCCAGGGGACAACGCCTTCTTCATAGGGTTGGTAGGAGGCACCGGAGCCGGCGCGGCGGATTTCCAGCATCAGCGCTGCCTGTTGCATGTTCGTCGGATCGAGGGTTCGCTGATAGTCGGACAGGCTGATCGAAGGAGGCCAGGACAGGCCTAAGGCCCGTGCCGCGCTGCGCAGTCTTTGTACTTTGGAAGCATCGGGCGGCGCCATCACCCGGAACAAGCCGGTCCGGTGTGCCAGCATAGCGTCGGCAATCGCCATGTTGGCGGCCAGCGAAAGTGCTGCGTTGTCTTGCTCGGATTGCAGCAGCGGTCTGAACGCAAGCTGGAACGTGCCATCGGCAAGCTGTTCCACCTCCTGCTCGGGCGGGTCGACGCGCGAAGCACCACGACGCTCTTCGGCCGCCGCCATGCGCCGCGCGATTTCGGCGAAGCCGACTGGGACGTCGGCGGCCTGCACGCTGTCATAGGCGAGCTTGGCGCGGCTTTGAATGATTGCCCGCTCCGCGCCATCCAGCCTTACCGCTCCGTCGTCGGCGATCCGGACCGTGAAGATGACAGCCGGACGCGGACCGCCGGGCAGCAAGCTCGCGGCGCCCTCGGCAATCACCCGGGGATAGAGCCCGGCCTTGCCGTCCGGCAAATACAGGGTTTCGCCCCGCGCCCAGGCTTCGCGATCCACCGCGTCGCCGTCCGCGACGAACCAGGCTACGTCGGCAATCGCATAGTGCAACAGAAGGTCGCTACCGCTCGCTTCGATCGAAAACGCTTGGTCAAGATCGGTGGAAGCCGCGGGATCGAGCGTCACGAAGGGCATCGCCGTGCGGTCGGCATGCTGGTCGGGCACGCGCCTGGCCGCCGTTTGTGCCATGGCCATTACATCAGGGGGAAATCCCTCCGGCACATGGAACTCGGTGCGGATTTTCGCGAGGCCGGTAGCGAGTGCCTGCGAGGGATCGTTCAACGATTTCATGGCGCCGTCCTACACCGGCGTTGCGGGCACGGGAAGGTGGTTTTGCCGGCAGTGCCGGCCGACCATGGGCTGGCATGAGCGCGGAACGGAAGTTGACCGCCAGCGCTGGAACCGTCGCCGGAGCGCAACGTTTCTTCCTCTGGCAGCAAAGGAGGAGCCGATATGCCTGCAACCTCAAAAGCACAGCAAAAGGCCGCTGGCGCAGCCCTGTCGGCCAAGCGCGGCGAGACCAGGAAGAGCGAACTTCAAGGCGCGTCGAAGTCGATGTACAATTCGATGAGCGAAAAACAGCTCGAGGAATTCGCAGAGACCAAGCGCAAAGGCCTGCCGGAGAAGAAATCGGCAGACTGAAACCTTGAACCGAGTCGATAAACAAAGCCCGTGGCCGAAACCACGGGCTTCTTCGGTTCAGGCCAAGCCCGAAACCCCTGACGTCACCAGCAGCGCTTCACCTTGTAGCGGATGACCTTCTTGTGGCCATGCCGCCAGATGACCTTCTTCTTCACCACGACATGGCAGGTCTGACGATGCTTGTGGCCCTGCCAATGCTTGGCCATCGCTGGCTCGGGCACGGCGATCGACATCGTCCCGGCCAGGACGGCCGCACCGACCAACGAGAGGAAAAACTTCTTCATGCGACTTCGGGCTCCTTTGGCTCCAGTCCCTTCCTAAATGCCGTCGGCGCAACAACCTCCCGCCGCATCCGGCACGGCACTCAACGCCAAAGACGTGATATGGTTGCCGGGCCCAGCGCCAGCGACGCGCTTGACTCTGCTCAAATCTCCGTTTAACGAGCGCACCAACACCGGGCCGCAATGCCCGGTTGTTTCTTTTGCATGGCAAGCCCGGGGAAGCAGGTTTATCGTTTCCTGGGTTTTGTCTAGACTGACGTGTCCCGTGGGTTTTCCGCCGCGTTGCGTGGGAAAACCCTGTCAGGCCTCGAAAACGGAGGCCAGAGGAGGGCGCGTTTCCTTCACCCGGACCATGAGGCTCCGGGTGGTTTGTTTTGAAAGGGAATGCGATGAGCAAGCGCGAATCCGCGAAGTACAAGATCGACCGCCGTCTCGGCGAAAACATCTGGGGCCGCCCGAAGTCCCCGGTCAACAAGCGTGAATACGGCCCCGGCCAGCACGGCCAGCGCCGCAAGGGCAAGCTTTCCGATTTCGGCCTGCAGCTGCGCGCCAAGCAGAAGCTGAAGGGTCACTATGGTGATGTCTCCGAAAAGCAGTTCCGCAAAGTCTATGAAGAGGCTGATCGCCGCAAGGGCGACACCTCCGAGAACCTGATCGGCCTGCTCGAGTCGCGTCTCGACGCGGTCGTCTACCGCTCCAAGTTCGTGCCCACCATTTTCGCGGCTCGCCAGTTCGTCAACCACGGCCACGTCAACGTCAACGGCAAGCGCGTCAACATCGGCTCGTACCGTTGCAAGCCGGGCGATGTCGTCGAAGTGCGCGAAAAGTCGAAGCAGCTGGTCATCGTGCTGGAAGCGGTCGGCCTCGCCGAGCGCGACGTGCCGGACTATATCGAAGTCGATCACAACAAGATGGTCGCGACCTTCTCGCGCATCCCCGGCCTGGCCGATGTTCCGTTCGCCGTGCAGATGGAGCCGAACCTGGTCGTCGAATTCTATTCGCGCTAAGCGATCGCTTTTCTGCGATACTGGAAAGGGCCGCCCGTCGAGGCGGCCTTTTCTTTGTCGGCCATGTCCGCTAATCCGGCACTCTCGGCTATGGAAAGCGACAAGCCATGAACATGCTGGCAGACATCGAAACAGTTGAACCGATTGCTGAAGGCGGCTTCCATCCGCTGTTTGCCGAAGTGCCGTCTTCCGTCGAGTTCAACAAACTGCGTAAGCGGCTGTTGCGGTTAACCCGTCAGGCGGTCGAGGATTTCGCCATGGCGAGGCCCGGCGACCGCTGGCTGGTGGCCTTGTCCGGCGGCAAGGATTCCTACGGGCTGCTGGCCGTGCTGCTCGATCTCAAATGGCGCGGGCTGCTGCCGGTCGAGCTGCTGGCCTGCAATCTCGACCAGGGCCAGCCGAATTTTCCGAAGCACATTTTGCCCGACTACCTCGATGCGCATGGCATTGCCCATCGCATCGAGTATCAGGACACCTATTCGGTGGTCACCGACAAGCTGCCTCAGGGCAGCACCTATTGTTCGCTGTGCTCGCGGCTGCGGCGCGGCCATCTCTATCGCATCGCGCGCGAGGAGGGCTGTTCGGCGCTGGTGCTCGGCCACCACCGCGAGGACATTCTCGAAACCTTCTTCATGAATCTGTTCCATGGCGGCCGCCTTGCCGCCATGCCGCCAAAGCTGCTCAACGACGACGGCGACGTCATGGTGCTGCGGCCGCTGAGCTACTGCGCCGAGGTCGATCTGGAAAAATTCGCCGCCGCTATGAAATTCCCGATCATTCCCTGCGATCTCTGCGGCAGCCAGGAAGGCCTGCAGCGCAACGCCATGAAGGCGATGCTGGACGATATGGAAAAGCGCATGCCGGGCCGCAAGGATACGATGCTGCGCGCGCTGTCCAACACCAGGCCGTCGCATCTGCTCGACAGAAAGCTGTTCGACTTTGCCGCCCTCAATGGCAGCCTCAGCACAGGACAAGACATTTCCGATGATATTTGACGACCAAGCGATCGACTGGCTGGCCGAGCTTCTCGCCGATGCAGCCAGGGCCGAAATCATGCCACGCTTTCGCCGGCTGGGCGAGGGCGACATCAGACAGAAGACCTCGGCTGCCGACCTGGTGACCGAGGCCGACATCAACGCCGAGCGGCTGATCACGGCCAGGCTGCGCGAGCGCTATCCCACGGCGATGATCGTCGGCGAGGAAGCCTGTTCCGACAATCCGGCGCTGCTTCAGGGGCTCGGCGATGCCGACCTCGCCTTCGTCGTCGACCCGGTCGACGGCACCTTCAACTTCGCCTCCGGCGTGCCGCTCTTCGGCGTCATGCTGAGCGTCGTCGTCAAGGGCGAAACCGTCGCCGGTATCATCCATGACCCCGTAGGCCGGGACTGGCTGATCGGCGCCAAGGGCGCCGGCAGCCATATCCGCCATGCGCATGGCGCGCTGGAGACGGTGCACGTCGCCGATGCCGTGCCGATCTCGCAGATGACCGGCTCCGTCTCCTGGCAATATCTGGCGGAACCGCAACGCTCGCTCCTGGCGCGCAACCAGACCAAGACCCTGTCGCAGTTCGGCTATCGCTGCGCGGCACATGAATACCGTCTTCTGGCCAGCGGCCATGCCCATTTCGTCGTCTACAACAAACTGATGCCGTGGGACCATCTGGTCGGTGTGCTGATCCACGCCGAGGCCGGCGGCTACACCGCGCGGATCGACGGTAGCGCCTATCTGCCCTCGCATATCGACGGCGGCATTCTTGTCGCCCCGGACAAGGAAAGCTGGCAGGAGTTGCGCAGGGAACTCTGGGCGCAATAGTCGGTCCAACTGCCGGTAGACGCTTTCGTCAAGTATATTGGCTCTGTTATAGTGGTCCAATCTCTCGCGAAGCCGGAGCCGCGAAATGAAACATCGGTCCGCAATTGTCGCAACGGCACTTGCACTTGCCCTGGTCGCCTGCGCCACTGAGGCACGATCGCAGGAGCGCGCGTGTCGTAGCCCCGATCCCATCGACACCATCGACGAAATGTTCGACGCGATCTTTGCCTGTTGGCAGCCGCCGCCTGGAAGTGCTGGCCTGACCCTGACGCTGAGTTTTTCAATTCGCAAAAACGGCACGCTGATGGGCAAGCCGCGCGCCACTTTCTCCCATATGGGAGATGATGCCTCGCTCAACCGGGTCTTTGTGTCATCCGTGCTCGAAGCGCTCGACAAGGCTCTGCCGATGCCGCTGTCGGACAGCATGGGTGGCGCCATCGCAGGGCGCCCGCTGTTCCCTCGTTTCACGGCAGTGATTGGCGGCGCATCCTGAAACGCGTCGCATAAAGGTGGATGCGGTTTTGAGACCAACAATCTCAAGGCGCGTCGCTCAATGCAGGTCGGTGACGTGCCCTGAAATGGGTGGGTTGTGCGGCTGGAACATCTTGCCGCGCTCGGCGATCAGGATCATCAGCAGGGCCGCGACCGAGACGCTGCAGAAGCCGGCGGCAAGCGGCGTCACCGTGCCGTTGAAGGCCTGGCCGATCAGCGTGCCGAGGATGCCGCCGAGAAAAGTCTGCATGAAGCCCAGGATGGACGACGCGGTGCCCGCCAGTTGGCCGAGCGGTTCCATCGCGAGCGCGTTGAAATTGGCGCCGAGCGCGCCGAACGGGAGCATCGCACTGGCGAAGAAGGTGATGAACAGCCAGAGTGGCATCTTCATTTGAAGCGAAACGGTGAGCCAGGCAAGGCTGATCACCAGGAACAACAGCAGTGCGCTCTGCGACAGGCGGCGCATGCCGATGCGGCCGACCAGGCGCGAGTTGAGGTAGTTCGAAAAAGCGAGAACGCCGGCGACACCCGCGAAGATGACAGGAAACAATTCGCCGACATGAAAAATGTCGACATAGATCTGCTGTGCGGAGGCGATGAAGCCGAACATGGCGGCGAAAATGAAGGTGCTGGCAAAGGCGTAGCAAAGCGCCATGCGGTTGGTGAGCACGATGCGGAAACCACCGACGACGGATGAGACTGTCAGCGGCCGGCGGTACTCCGGATGCAGCGTCTCCGGCAGCCGCAGCAGCGACCACGCCGACACGATCAGCGCTCCGACGGCCATGGTGACGAAGATCCAGTGCCATGTTGCGAACAGCATGATGAACTGGCCGATCCCAGGCGCGATCACCGGGATGGCCATGAACACCATGAAGATCAGAGACATCACCTCGGCCATGCGCCGACCGTCGAACGTGTCGCGCACGATCGAGACGGCGATGACGCGGGTCGCCGCCGCACCGATGCCTTGCACCAGCCGGCACAGCAGCAGGACGGCGAATGACGGGGCGATGGCGGCAGCTGCCGCCGCCACGACATAAATCGCCAGCCCGGCAACGAGTGGCGCGCGGCGCCCGAACCGGTCCGAGATCGGTCCGAAGAAAAGCTGTCCGCCACCGAAGCCCAATATATAGGCGGTGATCACATACTGGCGGTGGTTTTCATTCTCAACGCCAAGCGTGGCGCCGATTTGCTGCAGTGCCGGCAGCATGATGTCGATGGCCAGCGAGTTCAACGCCATCAGTGCCGCGCAAAGCGCGATGAATTCCCAGCGCGGAATAGGCAATTTGCGTGCCTGTTGCGGCGCTTTTGCTGGCTGGTCCACGGCGGGTCCGATCTTCAAAACGAATATGCGCCGGCATGCCGGCGCATAAGTTCGTCCTCACTCCGATAGGGGGAGGTAACATTTTGCCGGGGCGGGGCTGCCCCGTCTCAACTCAGAATCAGGCTGTCGCTTTGACGCTGACGCCCTTGTCGACGAGCAACGTCTGCAGCTCGCCCGCCTGGAACATTTCGCGGATGATGTCGCAGCCGCCGACGAATTCGCCCTTGACGTAAAGCTGCGGGATCGTCGGCCAGTTCGAATATTCCTTGATGCCTTGGCGCAGTTCGGCCGAGGTCAGCACGTCGACGCCCTTGTAGTCGGCGCCGATGTAATCGAGGATCTGGACGACCTGGCCGGAAAAGCCGCACTGCGGAAAACCGGGCGTGCCCTTCATGAAAAGGACGACGTCGTTGCCCTTCACTTCGCTGTCGATGTAGTCGTTGATGCCGCTCATGAGATATCCTTTCACGCCTGTGGGAGTCAGGCTCGAAGCATAGCCATCAAATAAACCCATAGATGGGCCGAAACAAGATGTTTGCGCCGCCGTCGCGGAAATGGCGCAAAGGATCGCCTGTCTTGGGCCAAGCATCCCTGCCGATTGCAGCCTCCGGGACATGATGAAAAGACGATATGGCGCCGCCCTTCTGATCGCCATCCTGCTGGCCGCGATTGCCGTTGTCTGGTGGCCGAGACGCCCGGAGCCGCCGCCGCTGGTCATTGGCGGTGACCTGCCCGCGCCTTGCCGGAATGTCGCCTTCGAGGCGGTGACCTATGTCGTCTGCACGGTCGACCTGCGGACCTACAACCTCGCTGTCTTTCACGTCGGTGCCGACGGCAAGCCCTTCGGCTCGCTGGAGGCCTTCGGCAAGGCGGTTGCGGGCGAGGGGAGGCCGGTGCTGCTCGCCATGAATGGCGGCATGTATCACGAGGATTTGTCGCCGGTCGGCCTGCTGGTCGAGAACGGCAGCGAAAAGTCGCCGCTCAACCTTGCCGATAGCGAAGGTAATTTCTTCCTGAAGCCGAACGGCGTCTTTCTGGTCGGCAAGGACGGCAAGGCGGCTGTCATGGAAAGCAACGCCTATGCCGCCGCCAAACCCGATGTCGCCTTCGCCACGCAGTCGGGCCCGATGCTGGTGATCGATGGCCAGATTCATCCACGCTTCGAGCCGAACGGAACCTCGCGCTACGTCCGCAACGGCGTCGGCGTGCGCGATGAAAACACCGTTTTGCTGGCGATCTCGCGGTCTGAGGTAAGTTTCGGCAGCTTTGCGCGGCTGTTTCGCGACGCGCTACAATGCCGCAACGCGCTGTTCCTCGACGGCGCGGTCTCCGCGCTGTCGGATGGCGACAGGATGATTGTCGGCGGAAGATATCCGGCAGGGCCGATCATTGCCGTGTTGGCAAGCCAGCCGCCGACGCGCTAGGCCAGCCTGGCGTCAGTCCGGCACACTGGTCTGCAACGCCAGCGCGTGCAGCACGCCGCCCATATTGCCCTTCAGCGCATCATAGACCATCTGGTGCTGCTGGACGCGGCTCTTTCCGCGGAAGCTTTCGGCCACCACTTCGGCTGCATAGTGATCGCCGTCACCGGCGAGGTCGCGGATCGTCACCTTGGCGTCCGGAATGCCGTCCTTGATCAGTTTTTCGATGTCGTGGGCATCCATTGCCATGGCAAAATCCTGTTCTGGGCGGCTAGGCACGAGTGACTCGGACGGCAGCCTAAAGCCTTTCTGGTCCGGGTTGAAGCCGTTCTGTCGGCGACGCAGTGTCTAAGGGCCATCCTGCCGCGGGTGAACCACACCATCTTCTGTAATGTCGTCGCGGGTCGAGAACCCCCGGCCAAGGCTGAACACCAGGACATAGAGCGGGATGTTGAGCGCCAGGGTGATAATCGGGAGATAGCTGGTCATCTGCCACAAGGGCGAAAAGAATGGTTGGCCATAGCCGTCGCAGATCAGCGATGACCCGTATTCCCACAGCGCGCCGGTAATGACCGCAATGGCAAATAGCTTGATGCAGGTGGCGACATGCCTTGCGCGCGCCGGGTTCGGCAAAAGGCGGCTCCACAGCACCAGGCAGACGATGGGGATCGCATAGATCAGACTTTGCAAGGCCAGCATCTGCAGTGTGCCATTGGCCGCCTCAAGGAACTGGTCACGCCTTTCCAGCAGCGGACAGACCTCGCTCGAGGTCGTCGACAGCAGGAAAAAGACGAACGGCCCGAGGAACCAGAAGAAGAACAGCGACGGCCAGAAGACGACTGCGATCAGCGTCCGGGCTGCCAGGCTGGTCAACTGGACTTGTCCATGAAGTTCGGGAACCAGCCTTCGTGGGCAGCGGTCAATTCGCTGACCGGGATCGCCCTGGCATCGCCGAGCTTCACTTCGTTTCCACCGGTCGAGCCGATCCATGGCGCAAAGATGCCGAGCCTGCTCTGTTCGTCGCGGATGGCGTCCCATTCCTTGCTCTGCGGATCGACGGACAGCGTCAGGAGGTAGCGGCCCTGGTCCTCGCCGAACCAGACCGGGATCGGGTCGGTGCCGGCGAGCCCCGGAATGGTGGCGCCGATGCCGGACGCCATCGCCATTTCGGCCAGGGCTATCGCCAGGCCGCCATCGGAAAGGTCATGCGCCGCGGTCACGACGCCCGACGCGATCAGCGCGCGCACGTGGTCGCCGACGCGCTTTTCATGGGCGAGGTCGACGGGTGGCGGCGGCCCGTCGGTCCGACCGTGAATGTCTCTGAAATAGGCGGACTGGCCGAGATGGCTGCCCCAGCTTGGGGGCGCGCCGACCAGCAGGATCATCTGGCCCTCGGCGGCAAAGCCGATACGGGTCATCTTCGACCAGTCGGCAATCAGCCCCACGCCGCCGATGGTCGGCGTCGGCAGGATACCTTGGCCATTGGTTTCGTTGTAGAGCGAGACATTGCCCGACACGATCGGGAAGCCGAGCGCCCGGCAGGCATCGCCAATGCCTTTCACCGCGCCGACCAGTTGGCCCATGATCTCAGGCCGTTCCGGATTGCCGAAATTGAGGTTGTCGGTGGCCGCCAGCGGCAGCGCGCCGGTGGCGGTGAGGTTGCGCCAGCATTCGGCCACCGCCTGCTTGCCGCCTTCGTACGGGTCGGCCTCGCAATAGCGCGGCGTGACGTCGGAGGAGAAGGCGAGCGCCTTGGTCGGATGGCCTTCGACGCGCACCACGCCGGCGTCGCCGCCGGGAAGCTGCAGCGAATTGCCCTGGATCAGCGTGTCGTACTGCTCCCACACCCAGCGGCGCGACGACAGGTTCGGCCCGCCGAGCAGTTTCAACAGCGCATCGGCAACGTCGGCCTTCGGCGCATCGCCGGCTGCGAGCGCCGCCGGCTTCTTCGGCTCGACCCAGGGGCGGTCATATTCCGGCGCCTTGTCGCCAAGGTCCTTGATCGGCAGATTGGCGACCTCGTCGCCCTGATGGATGACGCGGAAACGCAGATCGTCGGTGGTCTTGCCGACGATAGCGAAGTCGAGGCCCCATTTGTGGAAGATCGCCTCGGCTTCCTTTTCCTTCTCGGGGCGCAGCACCATCAGCATGCGCTCCTGACTCTCCGACAGCATCATCTCATAGGCGCTCATGCGCTCTTCGCGCACCGGCACCTGGTCGAGGTGAAGCTCGATGCCGAGGTCGCCCTTGGCGCCCATCTCGACCGCCGAACAGGTGAGGCCGGCCGCACCCATGTCCTGGATGGCGATGACGGCGCCAGACGCCATCAGCTCAAGACAGGCTTCGAGCAGGCATTTTTCGGTGAAGGGATCGCCGACCTGCACGGTCGGGCGCTTCTCGTCGATCTTGTCGTCGAACTCGGCCGAGGCCATCGTGGCGCCGCCGACGCCGTCGCGCCCGGTCTTGGCGCCGAGATAGACGACCGGCAGGCCGACGCCCTTGGCTTCCGACAGGAAGATCGCATCGGTCTTGGCGAGGCCCGCGGCAAAGGCGTTGACCAGGATGTTGCCGTTGTAGCGGGCGTCGAAATTGACCTCGCCGCCGACGGTCGGCACGCCAAAGGCGTTGCCGTATCCTCCGACGCCGGAAACCACGCCGCTGACCAGGTGCCTGGTCTTGGGATGGTCCGGTGCGCCGAAGCGCAAAGCGTTCATCGCCGCAATCGGCCGCGCGCCCATGGTGAAGACGTCGCGCAATATGCCGCCGACGCCGGTCGCCGCACCCTGGTAGGGCTCGATGTAGGAGGGATGGTTGTGGCTCTCCATCTTGAAGACGACGCAGTCGCCGTCGCCGATATCGACCACGCCGGCGTTCTCGCCCGGACCCTGGATGACCTGCGGCCCGGTGGTCGGCAGCGTGCGCAGCCATTTCTTCGAGGATTTGTAGGAGCAGTGCTCATTCCACATCGCCGAGAAGATGCCGAGTTCGGTAAAGCTCGGTTCGCGCCCGACCAGATCGAGGATGCGCTGGTATTCGTCGGGCTTCAGCCCATGCGCGGCTATGAGTTCCGGGGTGATCGGCACGGAATTGGAAATGGTCATGGGCGGCGATTGATGTCCATGGGAGAGGGGAATTTGAGTCCCCTCATATCGCAAGCTTTGGCGTGATACACCCCATTGGATGACGAAAAACGCCGGAAAACCACAGGGCGACGATGGTAGCGGGGAGCCGCTGGGGAACGCTATGGCATCCCGGCCGTTAGGCCTCAAACCAATCAGGAGATTTCGACATGGCCACCAAGCAAGGCAAGAAAGACAATCGCCTCTCCGACAAGGAGGCCATGCATATTGCCGAGACCACCGACGTTTCGCCCAAGCAGGCCAAGGACCTGGCCGAGAAGCACGGCAAGGACAAGGGCGCGAAGGAAGCCAAAAACTTCAAGGCAGAGGGCTGAACCCGAAGATCGGGATACAGGAGGACCCAGTCAGGACGAACTGTCGTAGCCGGCGCGGCCTTCCTCCAGCAGCCGCCGGATCACCGCGACGCCGCCGGTGATGTCCTCGCGCCGCCTTGGCTGCGAGACGCCGAAACGCACGCCGTGAAAAACCTGCTCGGAACGCCCCGCCTTGAACTCGTCCTCGTCGTCGAGGAGCACGCCATTTTCGAGGCATGCGCTCCTGAACGTGCCGGACAGCCAGGGATCGGGCAGCGTCAGCCAGACGAAGGGCACGCTGCCGTGTGACTTGAAGGCGAAACCCGCCAGTGTCTCGCGCACGATGGCGATGCGGGCGGCAATTTCGGCAATGCTGCGTTTGCGGATATCGCCAGCCTGCCCAGACAGCACCAGCCGCGCATTCACCTCCGCTAGCAGGAACGGCATCCCGCCGGTCATCATCTTGTGGGCGACGCGGATGCGATGGCGATAGGCGGGCGGGCAGGAGAGCCAGCCGCCGCGAACACCTGCCGCGACCGATTTCGACAGACCGCCGGCGACAATGGTGCGCTCGGGTGCATATTCGGCGATGAGCGGCGTCGGATCTTCGGTCAGGCCGCCATAGAGATCGTCCTCGATGACGATGACATTGTACGCGCGCGCGACGCGGGCGATCGCCTCGCGGCGCGAAACCGACAGGATCGCCAGCGTCGGGTTCTGCACCGTCGGCATCAGGAAAATCATCTTCGGGTGCTTTTGCGCGCAGACGCGTTCGAAATCCTCGGGATCGAGACCTTCCTCGTCCGATGCGACAAGTGCAATGCGCCGCCCGATCAGCCCGGCGCTGCGGGCGATCTGCGAATAGGTGAGGTGCTCGAAGGCGACATAGTCGCCCGGCGTGGTCAGCGCCGCGATCGCCGCCATCACCGCGGCATGTGTGCCAAGCGTGGGAACGATGGTTTCAGCAGCCGGACGGAACGAATTGCGCGACAGCCAGCGGGCGCCGGCCTCGAACCAGCGCTCCGGAAAATCCCTGGTGTAGCTCGATATTTCGTGCGGGTGATCCTGCACCGTGCGCGAGAGCATGTCGGCGACAATGGCGCCCTGGCCGATGTCGGGCGCGGCAGTGCTGTCGAAACGCAGCTTGCCGGGCGGCGCATCGACATAGCGCGTGCCTTGCACGGCAGGCTCGGCGAATTCGGGTGACGCTTCCGATTGCTGCGCAAGCACATAGGTCCCGCGTCCGACTTCGCCGCTCACCAGCCCGCGTTCGCGCAGCAGCTGATAGGCGCGGCCGATCGTGCCGACCGTCGTGCCAATGTCATAGGCGAGATCGCGCTGCGGCGGCAATTTTGCCCCGGCATCGATAACGCCCTTGTCGATGTCCGACTCAATGCTGTCGGCAAGGCGCTGGTAAAGCGGGCCGGAACCGATGGTGAGGTCAGGGAGCCAATTTGTCATGGTCACAATTCTGTATATTGCACCAGATCGGGTGTCAATGCATATCAGAACCGTACCAAGATGGGTACAATTTGCGAGGTTGGCAGAAGACAATGGATACAATTGAGACAATCCGCTGCGCGGGCATTGAATTGGTCGGGCCGTCCAGCCGGCGAGGCTTTGTCGGCCGGATCGTGCATGTGGTCAGATCGCTGGCGCGATGGATCGAAGCGTTGATCGAGCGCCGTCGCGGCCGCCTGGCCTTGCTGGAAATGACCGACGAGCAGCTCAGGGATATCGGTGTTTCGCGTGGCGACGCCTACCGTGAAGGGATCCGACGGCTCTGGGACTGACCCGGAGCCGGTTCGTCAACGACGGGTGCGCGGAGCCCTGAGGCGTGAGACGCCCTTATCGGCAAGCACAGCGAGGATGCACAGCACCAGGAAAACACCGGTGACGGCCAGCGCCGCAAGGGCGACGTTGGCCGCGCCGTTTTTCGCAACGTCGAGGAACGGGTAGGGCACTTCGCCTGCGATCGGTGCGCGCGCCAGCGCATAGGCGAGATAGGCGATCGGATAGGCCATCCACCAGGAAATGTCGCTCCAGCGTGTCCTGCCGTCAGCGCCTGCAACAAGCCACCACAGCACGAACAGCACCGGCGTCACATAGTGCAGCAGCACGTCACAGAGCAGGAACAGCCCCTGCGGCTGCCAGAGCTGCGCCAGAACTGTCGCGTAGACGATGAAGACCAGGGCGATGGAAGCCGCCACGCCCGCCCGCATCCGCGGCCCGGCAAAGGCCGGCAGCCAGGCGTAGCCCGAAGGCGACAGCAGCGAGACATGGACCAGCACTGCACCGATGTTGGTCAGGATGGTGAAGAAGCTGAACAGAAAGACGATGGAGCCGAGAAAACTGCGGCCGGCTTCCATCGATGCCGGGATGGTGATGCACGCTTGCAGGACAAGCCCGGCCAGACCGATGATCAATCCCGCAAACTGCAGGAAGCGGCCCATGGCGTCAGGCGGCCGCGTTGCAGGAGGGGTTGCCCGTTTGCCAGCGCGCAATGTCGGATCCGATGCGCGCGCCGAGCGGATCGTCCATGAGCGGACCGAACACGTCGACGCGGCTGGAATTGCCTTGCGCCTGGACGACCAGCAGCGGCTTGCCGCCATAATGCTTGGCCGGCACCAGCAGGAAGCGGGGCGTGCCGCTGAACGAATTCAGCTCATTGGCCATCTGATAGGATTTGAAGGCGGGATCCTTGCTGGCGATCCAGCATTTGTGGGCCGATATCGCTACCTGTTCCATGGCCAGCAGCGAAGCGCTCTTGCCCGTGGGGACCGGCGCGCTCTTCGGGCTGGACTGGCAGGACGCCAACGCCAAGCCGGCAGCAGCCAGGGGACCTAGGCGAACAATCGTCAGTCTCATGGTCAACCGCCCCCGCGTTTTGAAAGGAATTCGAAGAGATATCAGGCGGCGATGCCGAGTGCGCCTTCGAACAGCGCCCGGCCGTCACTGCCGCCATGCGCGGCCTCGATCAGGTTTTCCGGATGCGGCATCAGGCCGAGCACATTGCCCTTCTCGCTGATGATGCCGGCAATGTCGTTGATCGAGCCATTGGGATTGGTGCCTTCGGCATAGCGGAACACAACCTGTCCTTCGCCCTCGAGGCGCGCAAGCGTGTCGGCATCGGCGAAATAATTGCCGTCATGATGCGCAACCGGCGTGCGGATGATTTGGCCCGGCTGATAGCGGCGGGTGAACATGGTGTTGGCGTTGGCGATCTGCAGCTTCACCTCACGGCAAACGAATTTCAGCGAAGCATTGCGCATCAGCGCGCCGGGCAGCAGGCCGGCCTCGACCAGAATCTGGAACCCGTTGCAGACGCCAATGACCATGACGCCCTTGGCGGCCTTTTCAGCGACTGCCCGCATCACCGGCATCCGCGCGGCAATCGCGCCGCAGCGCAGATAATCGCCGAAGGAGAAGCCGCCGGGAATGGCGATCAGGTCGACATCGGGGATTTCGGTGTCGGTCTGCCAGACGGTCGCCGGCGCCTGCCCGGAGATCTTGGTCAGCGCCGCAATCATGTCGCGGTCGCGGTTGAGGCCGGGGAGAAGAACGACAGCTGATTTCATATCAAGCGATCTCCACCGCGTAATTCTCGATCACTGTGTTCGCCAGCAGCTTGTCGCACATGGCTTTCAGATCGGCTTCAGCCTTGGCCTTGTCGGTCTCCGAGAGCTCGAGGTCGAAGACCTTGCCCTGCCGCACCTGGCCGACGCCGCCGAACCCCAGTCCGGACAGAGCGTGCTCTATGGCTTTTCCCTGCGGGTCGAGCACGCCGTTCTTGAGGGTGACGGTGATGCGGGCCTTGATCATGCTGGACAGGTTCCTGTTCGAAGACTTAGCAATTCCAGGAAAAGTCTGAAGCGGTTTTTCGTCCGGAATTGCGTCAAGAAATGAAGACTTAGTGCGGCTTGCCTTTGAGGCCATCGGTCGAGGCGACGAGCACCGGGCCGGTCGGGCGCGGCGGCTCGTTCTCGTTCATGATGCCAAGGCGGCGGGCAACTTCCTGATAGGCTTCGACGAGGCCGCCCATATCGCGGCGGAAACGGTCCTTGTCGAGCTTGTCCTGCGTTGCCACGTCCCACAGCCGGCACGAATCCGGCGAGATCTCGTCGGCAACGACGATGCGCATCATGTCGCCCTCGAACAGGCGGCCGCATTCGATCTTGAAATCCACGAGTTGGATGCCGACACCCATGAACAGGCCGGAGAGGAAGTCGTTGACGCGGATGGCCAGCGCCATGACGTCGTCGATCTCCTGCGGGCTTGCCCAGCCGAAAGCGGTGATGTGCTCTTCCGACACCATCGGATCGTCGAGCGCATCGGCCTTATAATAGAATTCGATGATCGAGCGCGGCAGAACGGTGCCTTCCTCGATGCCGAGGCGCTTGGACAGCGAGCCGGCGGCGACATTGCGCACCACCACTTCGAGCGGAATGATCTCGACTTCCTTGATCAACTGCTCGCGCATGTTGAGCCGGCGGATGAAGTGGGTCGGAATGCCCATGCGGTTCAGATGGTTGAAGATGTACTCGGAAATGCGGTTGTTGAGCACACCCTTGCCGTCGATGACCTCATGTTTCTTCTTGTTGAATGCGGTCGCATCATCCTTGAAGAACTGGATAAGTGTGCCCGGTTCCGGTCCCTCATAGAGGATCTTGGCCTTGCCTTCATAAATGCGGCGGCGATTTTTCATCTGATTTTTCTCTGGATTTGCGGGCAGGCGGCAAGCGACCAGTTCCTGTCCGTCTGCCTAAATTGGTGCGGCGACGGGTGGGGTTCAATGCCGGGTCTATCCCAATCACAGCGTTTGCTCAATCGGCAAATCCTTTCCATCGACCGCTTTCAGGAATGAAATGCCGCAGCGCAGCAAGCGATGTAGCATATTGACCGGCCCGCGCCCTTTTGGTTTGTGCTGCGGCAGCACACATATCCATCACCAACGCGAATCGATTTCATCGGAGGGAAGCCATGAGCAGCATGAAAGACCGCGAAGAGGGTTTTGAGCGCAAATTCGCCTTCGACGAAGAACTTCGCTTCAAGGCTTCGGCACGCCGCAACAAGGCGCTTGGCCTGTGGGCAGCCGAAAAGCTGGGCAAGTCCGGCACTGACGCTGACGCCTATGCCAAGGAAGTTGTGGTTTCCGACATCGAGGAAGCTGGCGATCACGACGTATTCCGCAAGATCCGCAAGGATTTCGACGCCGCCGGCGTCGACCAGTCGGATCACCAGATCCGCCGCACCATGGACGAACTGATGGCGCAGGCGATCGAGCAGATCAAGAACACCTAGAGCGAGTAGCGCTGGACCAATCGACCGCCCGGTCCAGCCGGGCGGTTTTTCTTTGCCTTTTCAGCCTTTTCCGGCTGAAACTGTGCGTAGGCCTGTTACAAGGCTCTACCCAACGAGGAAAGCACCCATGTCCCTGAAGTCACGCCTGGCCGCGGATGAAACGCTGTTCACCGCCTGGTCCGGCGTTCCGGACGCTTTGACGGTCGAAATCATCGCCAAGCAGGGTTTTGACGCCGTAACCCTCGATATGCAGCATGGCGGACACCACGAAGACTCGGTCTTGCGCGGCCTGGCGCCGGTGCTGGCCGCCAACAAGCCGGCGCTGGTGCGCATTCCGGTCGGCCGCTTCGACATGGCCAGCCGCGCCCTCGATTTCGGTGCCGAGGCGGTGATTGCACCGATGGTGAATTCGGTGGCCGATGCAAAACTCTTTGCCGCGGCGATGAAATATCCGCCGATGGGCGAGCGCTCCTGGGGCCCGACCTATGCTTTTCCGCGCCATGGCAAAGGCGACCACGCCGAATGGCTGCGCGACACCAATCAACGCACCATGGCCTTTGCCATGGTCGAAACGCGTGCCGCGCTCGATGCGCTGGACGGCATTCTCGATACGCCGGGCATTGACGGCATCTTCCTCGGCCCATCGGATTTCTCCATCGCCTGGTCGAATGGCGCCACCGTCAATTCGACGCTGGAAAGCATGATGGAAACCGTCGCCTCCATCGCCGAGCGGACGCGCAAGGCGGGCAAACATGCGGCGATCTACGTCGTTGAGCCAGTGATTGCCGGCCGCGTGGTGGCGATGGGCTACCGGCTGCTGGCGATGGGCTCGGACCATGCGCTGATTTCGCTCGGCGCAAAGACACTCATCAAAAGCATGAACGATTCGATCAAGGGCTGAGGCGTGGTGCCTTGCCCGGTCAGGCCTTGAGGTCGGTCAGGAACTTGGCGAAGGTCATCGACCCTTCCGGCCACGGGCCGAAGCCGGCATCCTCATTGAGGTGACCGGTTTCGCCGGCATCGATGAACAGCGAACCCCAGGCAGCGGCAATGTCCTCGGCAACCTCGAAGGCGCAGAACGGATCGTTGCGGCTGGCGATAACGATGGACGGGAAGGGCAGCGGTTCGCGCGCATAGGGGCCAAAGGTCATCAGGTGACGCGGCCTTATCTCCGGGTTGGCGACGTCGGGCGGCGCGACAAAAAACGCGCCGGCGACCGGCTTCCTGAACTGCGGAATGGCCTGCACCGCGGCCGCCACGCCCAGGGAATGGGCAACGATCACCACCGGCCGTTCGGCCTCGTTGACAGCGTTCGCCACGCTCGCCGTCCAGTCTTCGCGCACCGGCTTCGACCACTCCGCCTGTTCGACCCGGCGCGCGGTCGACAGTTTCGATTGCCAGCGTGTCTGCCAGTGTTCGGGGCCGGAATTGGTGTAGCCCGGCACGATCAGAATATCTGCGTCTTTGACTTTCATGGCGCTGAGATAGCGAGCGGCCGTGTCTCGTGCAACCCGCGCTGACGCATGCGGTGCATCACAATCGTGAACAACCTGTTCGATTCTTTCCATCTTGTGTGAACGATCAGGATCGACGATTTGAGGCAGGAAGAGATGGACAACAGAATAGACTGGTGGCGCGGCCTGGGATAATGCGCTGAACGGAGAGTTTTATGAGCGAACTGCCTTTTGCCGCGACGACCCCCGTCAGCGTGTCACGCGTGGGCCTGAAGGCGCGCGACGCCGAAGGACTTGCCGATTACTACCGGGCTGTTGTCGGCCTGCAGGAATTGAGCCGCGCCGATGGCGCCATCACGCTGGGCGCTGCCGAGCGCCCGCTGCTGGTCATCGAGCCTGACGCAGCGGCCAAGCCCGACGATCCGCGCAGCGCCGGCCTTTTCCACACCGCTTTCCTTCTGCCCAGCCGCGCCGATCTCGGCCGTTGGATAAACCATGCCGCCGCCAACAAGATCCGCATCGAGGGCGCCTCCGACCATCTGGTCAGCGAGGCTTTGTACCTGACCGACCCCGAAGGCAACGGCATTGAAATCTATAGGGACCGTCTGCCGCAGGAGTGGAAGTGGAACGGCGACAAGATCGCCATGGCGACCGAGCGGCTGAATCTGGCCGCCGTGGTTGGCAGCGTGCCGGCCGGTGACGCCGGCTGGCAGGGCGCGCCGCAAAACAGCATTATCGGCCATGTCCATCTGCGCGTCGGCCGGCCGGAAGATGCCGAGGCCTGGTGGCACGACGAATTTGGCTTCGACACGGTCGCTAAGTATGGAGAGCAGGCGGTGTTCCTGTCGTCGGGAGGCTACCACCATCATATCGGTGGCAATTCGTGGCACAGCGCCGGCGCCGGGCGCCGCGATCCGTCCCGCTCAGGGCTGGCCTGGGTCGAGATGCGCTCGGACAAGACAACCGCTGACATCACACGGGAAGATCCGTGGGGCACGGTGATCCGCACCGTGCCAGGCGCCCCAGGCTGAGCGCCCGCTCGGTTCTTACAAGGAATTGGCGGCGTAGCCCGTCAGCAGCCCATGCGCCCAGCTGTCGAAGCCGGTCGCCGTGGCGCGGCCGGATGCTTCGGTCCAGTCATAATTGACCGTATGATGGCTGAACGACCATTGTGTGTCCTTGCGCGTGGCAAGGGCATAGCGGGCATCCGGACTGCCGGTCACAGCCAAACCTGGGAATGCCGACACTGCCGGGATTGAGGATTGTCCGGTTGTCCGACAAGCGCACAACGCGCGGCGTATGTGTATGGCCGCACAAGGTCAGCCCGGCGCCGGCGCTGCCCAGCTTGTGCCTGATCTGCTTTTCACTGGAGGGGTGGAAGTGGCTGCCTCCGTCTTCCTCGAGCAGGAACACGTCGTCGTCACTGGGGCTGCCATGGCAAAGCAGGATGTCCGGGGCAGGCGACAGGGTGACCGGCAAGGCCGAGAGCCAGGTCAGGGATGTCTCAGAGAGGCGTTGGTGGGTGAAAGCATCGACGTTTTCAACCCGGAAGCAGGCGGCTCGATCAGCACACGGTCGTGATTCCCGCGCACGGTCGGCCAATTCTGCGCCATCAGATATTGCGCGGTTTCTTCAGGCCATAGCGGCCCGGAGAGACAATCGCCCAGATTGACGATGATGTCGGGAGAAGCGTCTTTGATCTGCGCATGAACCGCCTCAAGCGCGCGCAGATTCCCATGGATGTCGGAAAGGACGGCCAGCCGCATCGAAAACCTACCCGAAAACCCGCTTGAAGATCGTGTCGACATGCTTGGTGTGATAGCCCAGGTCGAATTTTTCGCGGATCTCGGCTTCGGGAAGCGCTGCGGTGACTTCCCTGTCGGCCAACAATTCCTCAAGGAAATCAGCGCCATGTTCCCATACCTTCATGGCGTTGCGCTGCACCAGGCGGTAGGCATCCTCGCGGCTGACGCCGGCTTGCGTCAGCGCCAAAAGCACGCGCTGCGAATGCACCAGGCCACGGAACTTGTTCATGTTCTTCAGCATGTTGTCGGGATAGACCAGCAATTTGTCGACGACGCCGGTCAACCGCGACAGCGCGAAATCGAGTGTTACCGTGGCGTCCGGGCCGATCATACGCTCGACCGAGGAATGCGAAATGTCGCGCTCGTGCCAGAGCGCCACATTCTCCATTGCCGGCAAGGCCATGGACCGCACCATGCGGGCAAGGCCGGTGAGGTTTTCGGTCAGCACCGGGTTGCGCTTGTGCGGCATTGCCGACGAGCCCTTCTGGCCCGGCGAAAAATACTCTTCCGCTTCCAGCACCTCAGTGCGCTGCAGATGGCGGATCTCGGTCGCCAGCCGCTCGACCGACGAGGCGATGACCCCGAGCGTGGCAAAGAACATGGCGTGGCGGTCGCGCGGGATGACCTGCGTCGACACCGGCTCCGGCTTCAGCCCAAGCTTTTTCGCCACATGCTCTTCGACATAAGGGTCGATGTTGGCGAAGGTGCCGATCGCGCCCGAGATAGCGCAGGTGGCAATATCCTCTCGCGCGTGCACCAGCCGCTCGCGGCAGCGTGAGAACTCGGCATAGGCCTGCGCCAGCTTGACGCCGAACGTGGTCGGCTCGGCGTGGATGCCGTGGCTGCGGCCGATGGTGACGGTGTCCTTGTGCTCGAAGGCCCGGCGCTTCAGCGCGGCGAGCAGGCCGTCGAGGTCGGCCAGCAGGATATCGCTGGCGCGGCCGAGCTGCACCGCAAGGCAGGTGTCGAGAACATCTGACGAGGTCATGCCCTGGTGGATGAAACGCGCATCCGGCCCGACGAATTCGGCCAGATGGGTGAGGAAGGCGATGACGTCGTGCTTGGTCACGGCCTCGATCTCGTCGATCTTGCCGACGTCAAATTTTGCCGCGTTGCCCTTTTCCCAGATGGTCTTGGCGGCTTCCCTGGGGATGACGCCGAGCTCAGCCAGCGCATCGCAGGCATGGGCCTCGATTTCGAACCAGATGCGGAAGCGGGTTTCCGGCGACCAGATGGCGACCATTTCCGGCCGGGAATAGCGAGGGATCATCCGTCAGTCCTGATATGTCGGTGGTTAAGTGCGCCTCCTATCAGAGGCGGACCGAATGCTCAACGCTGCTGGCGTGCAAACCACACGCTGGCGGCGGCAAGCGCGATGAATCCGAGCGGAAAATAGAGCCTGATACCCAGCACCACGAACTGGTAGAGCGCCGTCAGCGAGGTGAAGACCAGTTCGAACGCCCACCGGGCGGTGAAGGCCTCCGCGTGCCATTCGGCATAATAGGAGCGGTATTGCAGCGCAAACAACCCGCCGGTGAAGGCGAGCGTCGTGGCAAGCAGGCAGACGAAGGCGGCGGCGAACGCCACCTCCCAGTGCCGGTCCAGCGAGACCAGCCGCGCCGCGAACAACCCGACGGGAAAGGCCAATGCCGCGCCGGTCGCAAACAGCAGGGCGACGAAGCGGATCTTTTCCGGGGTCTCCCAATTGTCGAGCCAAAGACCGGTCAGCGCGCTGGCGCCCATGGCCATCGCCCACAGCAAGGCGCCGACAAGCGCCGTGCCCGTCGATGGCATGGCGCGGCTGAGGCGATTTCCGGCGCGCTTGCGCCAACTGGATTGATCGAGCGATGTCACAGGCGTCCGGTCACGGCGATCCAGCGAAAATCCGGCCCTTCGAAGCCGTATTGGCGCACCGCGATCAGCACCGCATAGGCGCTGATGCCGTCCATCGAAAATGTCTGCACCGCGCCGATCCGGTAGCCGTTCGGGCAGCCACGGCTTTTCGGGATCGATTTATCCTCATGCAGCAGATGGGTCTGGCCGCCATCCCTGGCCTCGATCCGCAGCAAGCGAAAACCGTTGACCTCGCCTTGGCTCTGGCAGCTTTCGGTGTCGTTCATGCCGATCTCGTCGAGCCGGAATTCCAGCGGCGGGTCGACCGGCGAAAAGATCGGCCGTGGGTTGACCACCATGCGGAACGGGTCGGCCGACAGTTCGGTCACCGGGTTGAAGCCGGCGGTGATGCCGCGGTTGGCGGTAAGCTCGACCTGGGCAATGATTGCTTCGCCTTTTTGCCTGGCTTGCTGACGGGCCGTCTCGAGCGAGGCGGTCTCATCCTCTAGCCGGACCCGGATTGGCGTGCCCTTCAGGAACGTGTCGTCGGCGGTGTCGATGTAGTAGCGGTTGGCATAGGGAAAGCCCGAACCGTCTGCCACACCATATTCCTCGAAGGCGAAGACGCCGCCATCCTTGCTGAAGCCGAGGATTTCAAGCTCGGCGACATCGCCCGCTCGGGCGGCCATGGCGGATGCCAGATGGACCAGCAGGCAAACGCCAATCAGGACGAGATTTCGCATCGGGGTTCCGCTCCGCCTGCCGTGGTTCGATCGTTCCCTATCACGAGACAGTCAAAACATCGTGCTATTCGAAAGGCGATGCATCCAATTCCGCCTCTGTTTGTTATCGTCGATCGTTTTCAAAAGGAGAACACCCCATGACTGAGGCCAGCAAGATTCGCGAGCATATGGAAGTGGTCGGCGCCGACGGCGTTCACATCGGCACCGTCGACAGGGTCGATGGCGAGCGGATCAAGTTGACCAAGGCCGACAGCGGCGAGGGCGCCCATCAGGGGCATCACCACTACATTCCCTTGAGCCTGCTTGCCGAGGTCGAGGGCCAGAAAGTCTGGCTGTCGGCGAATTCGGATGTCGCGGTCAGCTTCGAGGAAGAGGAGTCCGACCCGACCTGACTGAAAGTCAGCGCGACGACCACACCGGAAACAGATCGCCATCGGCCGGCGTCGCGGCATGGATGCCGCGGCTGATGGCGCGCGCCATGGTGGCGCCGGCGGCGGCAAAGAAATCGATGGCATCGTCGGCGCTGAGTTCTGTGCCGCTCTTCCCCGTCGCCAGCGCGAACACCAGATCGCCGTCAGCCGGCGTGTGCACGGGCCAGATGGCGCGCACGAAACCGTCATGCGCTGAAATGGCCAGCCGCTTGGCTGCCGCCTTGGTCAGCACGGCGTCGGTGGCGATGACGGCGATAGTGGTGTTGCCACCGGCCTCGGCTTGTCCACCGACACGCTTGTCGCGGTGTTTCAACAGGATTCGCCTGGCGTCGTCCGGCATCGGCGAGGGATAGCCGAGGCCTCCGAATTCATCGCCGATCTCGAAGGGTGCTGCCCAGAAATAGCGGGTCCGCGCGATCGTTACCGAGCCGGTCGGGTTGGCGGCGGCCAGTGCGCCGATGGTGACGCCGCTGTCGAGCACAGTCGAGGCAGAGCCAAGGCCGCCCTTCAGCCCGGAACTCAGCGCCCCGGTGCCGGCGCCGATTGTGCCGAGCGGAAAGTCGACTGTTGCCGCCTGGGCGGCTTCGTAGCCGAGGTCGCGGTAGGGAGGATAACGGCCCCAATCCTTGTCGCCGCCATTGCGCAGGTCGAACAGGATCGCCGCCGGCACGATCGGCACGCGAAAGCCGCCAACATCGACGCCAATGCCTTTTTCGCGCAGCGCTGCCTGAACGCCGGAGGCGGCGTCGAGGCCGAAGGCCGAGCCGCCCGACAGCACGACGGCATGAACCGCCTCGATGGAATTGTGCGGTTCGAGCAGGTCGGTCTCGCGCGTGCCCGGCGCGCCGCCGAGGATCTGCACGCCACCGACCGCCGGTTCGTCGCACAATACGGTGGTGACGCCCGATTTCAGCTTGGCGTCCGACGCGTTGCCGACGCGCAGGCCGGCGACATCGGTGATCAGATTGCGCGGCCCGGTGCGAAACATCAGTTCGTCTCCGCCGGCACGAAACGCGTCCCGTCGAAGCGGAAGGCGCGATAGAGGTTTTGGCTCAGATCGCCTTTGTCGTCGAACCGCAGCGGGCCGATCGCGGTGGTGAAATCATGCCCGGTTAGCGCGTCGGCCAGCCCCTTGCCCGAGGTCTCGGGCGCGGCCGAGGCCGCCTTGGCAATCTCCACCGCCGCGTAGGCCGGCAAGGCATAGCCATCCGGCGCGATGCTTTTGGCCGTAAACGCCGCCAGCACCTTGGGATCGGCGACATCGGCCCATTCCGGCGGCGCGATCATCAGCGTGCCGATGGCGTAAGGCACATCGCCGGGTGGCGTGCGCAAATTCTCGCCGCCGGCAAAGACGATGCCGGCCTCGAGCTGGCCGGCGTCGCGGCCCATAATGGCGATGTCGTCGCCGTCGCCACCGGCAAAGACATGCGTCGCGCCTGATTTCTTCAGCCGGCCGATCAGCCCGATCTGGTTGTCGAGCTGGGGCCGGAACGTGTCTGTGAAGACCGGCTTCAGCGCCGCCTGTTCGGACGCTGCGCGCAGCGTCTCGGCGATTTCGCGGCCATAGATGGTCCCGTCATCGACGATGGCGAACAATTCGCTCTGCCACAGCCGGGTCAGGATGCCGGCCACGGCATTGCGCTCGTCGTCGCCGCGTGGCCCCAGCCGGTAGACCGGCCAGCCGGTTTTGGCGCGGCGATCGGTCAGGCTTTCGGTGCGCACGCCAACGGTGATGACCGGTATGTTGGCGTCCTTGAGGATCGGCAGCGCCGCCTGGATCGCCTCGGTGCAGAGGAAGCCGACGACGATATCGACCTTCGCAGCGGCGAATTCCCTGGCGGCGGCAGCCCCGCCATCGGCGGTGCAGGCATCGTCGACCGTCTTGATCTCGGCGCCGTTGGCTTCTGCTGCCAGGGCAGCACCCGCCTCGATCTGCTTGCCCAGGATCGCCGACGGACCGGACAGGGGCGCGGCGACGCCGACAAGCAGCGTCTGCGCGCCGGCGCTTGCCGGCAGCAGCCAGAGCAGTGCCGCTATTACAGCTGTTGGGGGTCGCATTCTGACGACGAATTCCTCCGTGCCGGTCGCATGCTTCCAGCGTCTCTTGTGCCAAGACCTAAAGGCTGCCCGCCCCAGGCGCAACACGGGAATTGCGGATTGGCGTCAACCACTTCGCTTGTGGCCTATTGTGTGCCGCCATATATAACGCTTGGGTTCCCGCTTATGGAAAATCATCGGTGTTGAAGTTGAACGACATAGGGCCTCAGGCCTATCGCGACGCGATGGCGCATTTTGCCGGCCACGTCCATGTGGTGACCACCGACGGGCCCGCCGGCAAACGCGGCACGACGGTGATTGCCGCCTGTTCGGTGTCGGACACGCCGCCGACGGTTCTCGTCTGTCTCAACCGCGAGAATGCCAAGAACGAGCTGTTCGTGCAAAACGGCCGGTTTGCGCTGAACACGCTGGCTTCGCACCAGCAGCCCCTATCGGTGGCGTTTTCAGGCCTGACCGGGCTGTCGGCCGATGAGCGTTTCGCGCTTGGCGAGTGGGATGTCATATCGACGGGCGCGCCTACCCTGAAGGGCGCTCTTGCGGTTTTCGACTGCGAATTGATCGACACCAAGGATCTCGCCACCCATCGTGTGCTTTTTGGCAAGGTGACAGGCCTGCGCATGGGCGATAATTTGCGGCCGCTGATCTACCACGCCCGCGACTACCACGTGCTGCAGAGCGGAGCAGAGGCGGCAACGGAGAAAGAATGACCGAGCTGAAACCGCGCCCCGAGCCGCGGACGATCGACGAAACGCTCGATCTCCTGACCAGCGCGGACTACGTCCCGGACCGCTCGCTGGCAACGGTGCTGTTCCTGTCCCTGCGCATGCAGCGGCCGCTGTTCCTTGAAGGGGAGGCCGGCGTCGGCAAGACCGAGATCGCCAAGGTGCTGGCGCAGGCACTCGGCCGCCGGCTGATCCGCCTGCAATGCTATGAAGGGCTCGACGTCTCGTCCGCTGTCTATGAGTGGAATTACGCCGCGCAGATGATAGAGATCCGCATGGAGGAGGCGGCAGGCTCGGTCGACCGCTCCGACATGGAGCGCAATGTCTTTTCCGAAAAATACCTGATCCGCCGCCCGGTGCTCGATGCGCTGACCGGCATGGCGGGTGCGGCCCCGGTGTTCCTGATCGATGAGCTCGACCGCACCGACGAGGCTTTCGAAGCATTCCTGCTCGAAATCCTGTCCGACTTCCAGGTGACGGTGCCTGAGCTCGGCACCATCAAGGCGGAGGAGCCGCCGATCGTCATCATCACCACCAACCGCACCCGCGAAATCCACGACGCGCTGAAGCGGCGCTGCCTCTATCACTGGGTCGACTATCCCAATGCCGAGCGCGAGCTGGAGATCGTGCGCCGCAAGGTGCCGCAGGCCAACAGCCGACTTTCCGCGGAAGTGGTGTCGTTCATCCAGAAGCTGCGCCGGGTCGAGCTGTTCAAGGCGCCGGGTGTCGCCGAAACCATCGACTGGGCCGGCGCGCTGACCGAACTCGACAAGGTGGCGCTCGATCCCGAAACCGTCTCCGACACGATCGGCGTTTTGTTGAAATACCAGGACGACATTGCCCGCATCGGCGCGGGCGAGGGCCGGCGCATCCTCGATGAGGTCAAGGCCGAACTGGCGGCTGCGGAGTAGGGCAGTGAAGGCGCCGGGTGCTTACCCCAAAGAGACCGACCCCAGAGAGGCGACGGAAGACGGGCGCATCGCCGACAACATCGTCTATTTCGCCCGCACCTTGCGCAAATCCGGCATGCGGGTCGGGCCGGCTTCGGTCAAGGATGGGATCGAGGCGGTGCTGGCAGCCGGCATCGGTTCGCGCGACGATTTCTACTGGACGCTGCATGCCGTGCTGGTGTCGCGGCACGAGGATCACCCTGTTTTCGACGAAGCCTTCCGGCTGTTCTGGAAATCGCGCGAGCTGATCGAGAAACTTCTGGCGATGTTCTCGCCTGTGGCGCCCGACACCAGGGAGAAGCAAAAGCCGCGCGCGGCAGAAAATCGCGTCAGCCAGGCCATGTTCGAAGGCCACGAGAAGAATCGGCCGGTCAGGGAAATCCCGGAGATCGAAGTCGACGCCCGGCTAACCTTCTCCGGGAATGAAGTGCTGCGCGGCAAGGACTTTGCCCAGATGAATGCCGACGAGATGGCAGACGCCAAGAAGGCGATTGCCCGGCTGCGGCTGCCGTTCGACATGGTCCGTACCCGACGCTTCAAGGCAGACCTGCATGGCCGCCGTATCGATCCACGCGCCATGATGCGCTCGGCCGCGCGCACCGGCGGCGAACTGATCCTGCCGAAATTCCGCTCAGCCCGCGAAGTGCATCCGCCGCTGGTGGTTCTCGCCGATATCTCCGGTTCGATGAGCCAGTACACGCGCATCTTCCTGCACTTTCTGCATGCGCTGACCGAAAAACGGCGGCGCGTGCACACCTTCGTCTTCGGCACGCGACTGACCAATCTCACGCGGCAGATGCGCCATCGCGACCCCGATGCCGCCCTTGCCGACTGCTCGGCGGCGGTGAAGGACTGGTCGGGCGGCACCCGCATCGGCGATACGCTGGCGGAGTTCAACAAGCACTGGTCACGCCGCGTGCTCGGGCAGGGCGCGGTGGTGCTGCTGATCACCGACGGGCTGGAGCGCGACGATGTCGCCGGCCTGTCGGAGGAGATGGATCGCCTGCACAAATCCTGCCGGCGGCTGATCTGGCTGAATCCCCTATTGCGCTTCGACGGTTTCGAGGCCCGCGCCCGCGGCGTCAGAGCGATGCTGCCTCATGTCGACGAGTTCCGCTCGGTACACAATCTCGATGCGCTGGCCGACCTCTGCGCCTCGCTGGACAAGAAATCCGCCGCTTCGGTCGATCCGCGTCGCTGGCTGGACGCTGGTGTCAGGCGCGCCGCATAGCCATATTGGATTCCGAAAACAGGCTCCCAGAGAAAACAGACTTTGAGGCAAGCGATCATGGACAACAGCATCTATCTCGATGAGGCCCGCGACCCCTTGATCATCGCGGAAGGTTGGATGAAGGACGGCAAGGATGTTGCCGTCGCCACGGTGGTCGAGACCTGGGGTTCGGCGCCGAGGCCGGTCGGCAGCCACTTGGTCATCGACGCCGAAGGCAATTTCCACGGCTCGGTCTCGGGCGGCTGCGTCGAGGGTGCTGTGGTGAGCGAGGCGATGGACGTCATCGACTCGGGGAAAGCGAAGATGCTGGAGTTCGGCGTTGCCGACGAAACCGCCTGGCAGGTCGGCCTGTCCTGCGGCGGCCGCATCAAGGTCTATGTGGAGCGGCTTGGTTAGGCATGGATCCCTACGCTCTCAAAACGCTCAATGCCGAACGCCGGGCCCGCCGCGCCGCGATCCTGGTCACCGATCTCGGCGACGGCCGCGACCGCATCGTGCGCGAAGGCGACCAGGTTGCCGGGGAACTCGGGCAAGCGATCGCCAAGGCATTTCGCACCGGCAATTCCGGTTCGGTCGAGGCGGAAGGGCGCACCTTCTTCCTCAACGCGCATTTGCCGCAGCCGCGCCTGGTGGTAGTCGGCGCCGTCCATATCAGTCAGGCGCTGGCGCCGATGGCCAGGATCGCCGGCTATCCCTTGGAGATCGTCGATCCGCGCACCGCCTTCGCCACCCCGGACCGTTTTCCCGATGTAGCCCTGCATGCCGAATGGCCGGAGGATGTGCTGAAGCGCCAGCCGCTCGACAGCTATACGGCGCTCGCCGCCGTCACCCATGATCCGAAGATCGACGATTTCGCACTGAAGGCCGCGCTCGACGCCAACTGTTTCTATGTCGGCGCACTCGGCAGCCGCAAAACACACGCCAGGCGCGTCGAGCGCCTGCTGGCGCTCGGCGCCAGCGCCGACCAGATCCCCCGCATCCACGCACCGATCGGTATCGACATTGGCGCGGCGAGCCCGGCCGAGATCGCCGTCGCCATCCTGGCGCAGACGATCCACGCCTTTCGCTCGCGCGGTCTCGAAGCCAAAGGCGCAGCGGCGTGAAGTTCGGGCCGATCCCGATCAATCAGGCGCAAGGCGCGGTGCTGGCGCATGCCACGACGGCGGGCGAGCGGCGTTTCCGCAAGGCGCACAGGCTGAGCACGCAGGACGTGGCGGTGCTGAAGGCGGCCGGCATTACCGAGATCGTCGTGGCGGTGCTTGCCGCCGATGACCTCAGCGAGGATGCGGCGGCCGAAAAGATTGCTGCCAGCATGGCCCACCGCAACATCGAGGCAAAACCGGCCGCGACCGGCCGCGTCAACCTCCATGCCAAGGCCGCCGGTCTCTTCACCGTCGATGCCGCCATGATCGACGCCATCAATGCGGTCGACCCGACCATCACCATCGCCACGCTGGCGCAGCACGCGCCGGTTGAGCAGGGCCAGATGGTGGCGACGGTCAAGATCATCCCGTTCGCCGTTGCCTCGGCCCTTGTCGATGCGGTGACAAAGATCTGCGCCGGCGGCGAGATCTTCGCCGTCAACGCCTATCGGCCGGTGCGTGTCGGCGTCATCCAGACGGTGCTGCCCGGCATCAAGGCGAGCGTGCTCGACAAGACGCTACGCGTCACCGAAGCGCGGCTGGCACGCTCCGGCGGCCGGCTGACGACGGAGCGCCGCACGCCGCACGAAATTGCGCCCGTCGCCGAGGCCGCCGCCGCGCTGGCGCGCGACAACGACATGGTGGTGATCTTCGGCGCCTCGGCGATGAGCGATTTCAACGATGTCGTTCCGGCGGCGATCGAGGCAGCAGGTGGCACGGTGATCCGCGCGGGCATGCCCGTCGATCCCGGCAATCTGCTGGTGCTGGGCACGCTCGACGGCAAGCGCGTCATCGGCGCGCCCGGTTGCGCCCGCAGCCCCAAGGAGAACGGATTCGATTGGGTGCTCGACAGGCTGATCGCCGGCCTCGACGTCACCGCCAAGGACATCGCCGGCATGGGCGTTGGCGGCCTCTTGATGGAAATCCCGACCCGGCCGCAGCCGCGCGAGCCGCTGCCGGCGAGAGCCGGGCTGAAGGTCGAGATCGTGCTTCTGGCCGCCGGTCGCTCCAGCCGCATGGGCGGGCCGAACAAGCTTCTGGCGCTGTTCGACGGCAAACCGCTGGTGCGCCGGACAGTCGAGCGCGCACTGGCCTCGAAGGCAACCAGCACCGTTGTCGTCACCGGCCACCAGCGTGAGCGGGTGCACCAAGCCTTGACCGGCCTCGACGTGATCTTCGCCGACAATCCGGATTTTGCCGACGGCCTGTCCTCGTCTCTAAAAGCCGGCATTGCCCGCGTTGGAGCCGAGGCGGCCGGCGCCATGATCGTCCTCGGCGACATGCCGGGTATCTCATCGGCCGATCTCGACCGGTTGATCGAGGCCTTCCGTAGGGACGGCGGCCGCTCAGTGGTGCGTGCCGCCCATGACGGCCGCCGCGGCAATCCGGTGCTGCTGCCACGCGCGCTGTTTGGAGGCATCGCTCACCTCGAGGGCGACACCGGCGCCCGCCATCTGGTCGAGGCCGAGGGACTGGATGTCATCGACGTCGAGATCGGCGACGGCGCGTCGATCGATGTCGACACCCGCGAGGCGCTGGAAGACGCCGGCGGCGTGCTGCAGGATTGACAAAGCGAAGCCGAAAAACGCATGCCTTTAGCATGGCTCTCTCTTTACTTGCCTCAGCGCTTCTACCCCCCTCTGGCCTGCCGGCCAGGCCGGCAGCCCAGAGGGGGGCGGCCGCGCTCCATAGCCTGCTGATTTCGCTCTTTTTCCTGTTCTCTGCCGCCCACGCCGACGCGCTCGAACTAAAACCCTACAAGGATGACCTCTTCGCCTATCCGGCGACGCTCTCGTCCACGGACAAAGGCGCCTACACCGTCATCGACTATCGCGAGATGCGCGACATCAACGACCGCGACGAAGTGCCGGAAAAGCGCGTGCATGCGCAGTATACCGACACCGGCGTGCGCAAGGTGCAGCAGGATTTGATGCTGAAAACCGATGCCGGCGATGTCAGGCATGTCGCTGTCGGCAAGACCGATGGCGCCGGCATCATCGTGCTTTACCTGCACGGGCAGGGCGGCAGCCGCAAGCAGGGTGTCGACGACTTCACCTTCGGCGGCAATTTCAACCGCATCAAGAACCTGATGGCCGGCAATGGCGGCCTTTATCTCTCACCCGATTTCACCGATTTCGGCGACAAGGGCGCGGCGCAGATCGCAGCCCTGATCGGCCACTATGCCGAGGCCTCGCCGGACGCGAAGATTTTCGTCGCCTGCGGCTCGATGGGTGGTGCGCTGTGCTGGAAACTTGCCGGCCGCGACGATACCGGACGGCGCATCAGCGGGCTGCTGCTGCTCGGCTCGCTATGGGATGACAGCTTCCTTTCGAGCCCGGCTTACAGGCGTCACGTGCCGGTGTTTTTCGGCCAGGGCAGCAAGGACCCGGTCTTTCCCGTGGAGAAACAGGAAGCCTTCTTCCGCTCCATCATCGCGAAGTCGAAGGCCTATCCCTATCCGACACACTTCGTCCGTTTTGAAACGGGCACCCACGGCACGCCGATCCGCATGGTGGACTGGCGCCAAACGTTGAACTGGATGCTGTCAAAAGCGCCCTGAGGCATATGGCCCAGAGGTGCCCGTTGGTTTTGGCGATCATGGTTCGGCCGATATCCTTACTGGGGTAGGCTGATATGATCCAACAGATCGGAAGCACAGCGATGGACGCTCACCCCTTCAAGATCCAAATTCCGAACGAACAACTTGAAGATCTCCAGCGCCGGCTTAGCGCAACACGATGGCCAATTCCGCTAAGCGAAGCGGGCTGGAGCGATGGGGCCGACCTGCCGTTCATCAAGCGTCTTGCGGATTACTGGCGAGACCGCTTCGACTGGAGAGTGCAAGAGGCGCGGCTGAACCGGCTGCCGCAATATCTGACGAGGCTGAACAACCTAGATGTCCACTTTGTCCACCAGCCAGGCAACGGACCGGCGCCGCTGCCGCTGATCATAACGCATGGCTGGCCCGGCTCCTTCATCGAAATGGAACACGTCATTCCATTGCTGACAGACCCAGCTGCCCATGGTGGTGACCCGGCCGACGCTTTCCACGTGGTAGTTCCCTCTTTGCCCGGATACGGCTTTTCGCAGGCGCCGACGGAACCAGGCTTCCATTCCGGCCGCATCGCGGAGTTATGGGTACAGTTGATGCGCGGGCTCGGCTACGACCGCTTCGCTTCCCAAGGAGGCGACATCGGCGCGGGCGTTTCCGCCTGGATGGCACGGCTCCATTCCGAAAGCGTGCTTGGCGTCCACGTCAATTACATTCCCGGGAGCTATCGGCCACCTTTGGGTGCAGGTCTGCCATCTGTCACCGTTGAGGAGCAGGCCTTTCTGGAAAAGGCCGCGGCCTGGACGGCAACGGAGGGCGCCTATGCCCATCTGCAGGGCACGAAGCCTCAGACGCTTGCTTATGCTCTGACAGACTCGCCGATCGGTCTCGCAGCCTGGATGATCGAGAAGTTCCGTAGCTGGAGCGATTGCGACGGTGACGTGGAGCGCACCTTCGGCATGGACACGCTCCTTACGGATGTTTCGCTCTATTGGTTCAGCAACGCGCTCACCTCGTCCTTGCGGCTCTACAAGGAGAATCGACTGTTCCCTCTTGCGTTCGAGACGCTGGAACGCGTTTCGCCGCCATTTGGGGTAGCGCTTTTCCCTCGCGAGTTGCCGATGCCGCCTCGATCCTGGGTGGCGCGGGTCTTTGACGTTCAGCGATGGACATCGATGCCGCGAGGGGGCCATTTCGCTGCGCTGGAGGAACCGAGTCTTCTGGTCGAGGACATTCGCGCCTTCTTCCGGCCGATGCGTTCCCGGCCTGAAACGAGAAGGCGAATGTGAAGGACTGCTTGAGCGCGGCGGTTCCTGGTAAGATCCCTACGGCGCGGTGTTGTAGTCGACCACCGTCTGCGGGTTCTCCTCGCCATCGTAAGACGCGTCCACATCATATTGGACGAGGGAAAAATCGCCGTTACGGAACAGGTATATCCCCTTGTCCGAGGCGTCGCCGATGCCGCGCCATTTGTTGAACGTGGTCAGCGTCTTGGCGTCTTCGTCATATTCGGAATTGGCCGCCCAGCCGGATGTGCGGAAGCCGATGATATCCATGCCCAGCAGTTTGCCGTCGCTGTCATTGTTCTCGTAACGGATATCCATTTCGGGCTCGGTGAACTGCAACTGCCGCACGCCCGATACTTCGTCGGTCATGTAGTAGACCGAACTTGCGTTATAGGCTGCCGCTTGGCAGTAGAACTCGAAAAGCCGCGTTTCCTTGTCGGGATCGCTGGCAGCCGCGTCCTTTGCCTTGTATTTGATCGAAAAGATGTTCGGCTCCTCGCCGAGAAATTGCTTGTCACACTGATCGCCATAATCGGCGGCGAACAGTTTCTTCACCTGCTCGAGTGCGGTGTCCTTCTTCGGCGGCGGCGGCCCGTCACCACAGCTTGGCGGCAGCGCCTCCTCGAAATCGGCCTTGGACGGCTTCAGCGCGCCCTTGTCGATAAAGATCGGGCGGAATGGCGGGGCCTGGATCTGAGCGCTGACCTGGCGCAGCGTGTAACAGCCTGCGAAGACCGCCTCGTTGCCGTCCTTGCCGGTGGCGCGGATGGCGACCGGAACGCTGTAATAGATGCTGCCGGCCGCGCCCTCATCGGAAACGGCGCCGGTTTCGGCATCGACCTTGTCGGTGCCGTCATAGCCCTTGACGAATGTGTCGAAATCCTTTGCCGGCTTTGTATCGCCGTAGTAAGCCCAGGCGCGGGCGAATTCGTGCCGGTTGATGGCGCTGTAGAGCGAGCGGATGACGGCTGCGGCATCCGACCTGTCATCGACGTAAGGGGCTTGGTCATCGGCTGCCGGTTCATCGTCGGCGAACACAGCCTGGCCGGATGCGGCAAGGGAGCAAAAGGCGGCCGCTGCCAGAAAGACGCGTCTCATCGGAGAATCTCCACCACGAAGGAGTCTATCATAGAGATTGCGGCGACGTGGTGACGCTTGAAAAATCCTCCGGGAAGGCGCTACGTCCCGCCGTCGGCGCTTCAGCCGCAATGGAGATTTGAACGTGACACTATCAATGTACGAGGCCTCGGTGCCGGTGTTTTCGGCCAGGCTGAAGGCGCTGTCCGGCGTGCTGTCGGCGGCCGAACAGAATGCAACTGAACGCAAGATCGATCCGCAAGTCTTTTTGACCGCAAGGTTGGCGCCCGACATGTACGCGCTGGTCCGGCAGGTGCAGGTCGCCACCGACCACGCCAAGGGCGCGCCGTCGCGGCTGGCCCGCCGCGAAGTGCCGAAATACGAAGACAATGAAGCCACCTTCGCCGACCTTCAGGCGCGCCTTGCCAAGACGCTCGAGCTTTTGGCGTCGTTCTCGGCCGCCGAATTCGATGGCTCGGATGACAGGGTGGTCGAACTGAAATTTGGCCAGCGCGAGGCTTCGATGCCCGGCATGCAGTATTTGCTGCATGTCGCCATGCCCAACTTCTATTTCCACGTGACCACGGCTTACGACATCCTGCGCCACAATGGCGTGCCGCTGACCAAGGGTGCCTATCTCGGGAATCGTTGACGAATTCGGCATTCCGAGGTTTCCCGGTCGCTGCCGGGAAACCTCGTCTCGCGCTGGTTCAGCGCACGGACATTTCGCGGGCTATGCGCGGGAAGTCGGCCGGCTTGATGCCGATGTCGGCGCGGTCGGCATTGCTCATCGAATGCAGCAACGCCAGTGCGGAACGATAACGCAGATGCTCCTGCGGACGCGGACGGGCAAACATTTCAGTGAAGAACCCCATGATTCGGCCCCTTGTTGATCCTCCACGGCGCCGAGTATAGGAAAATTGTGAAGATTGTGCAGTGCAGCATTTGCATGGCAGCCATTCCAAGCGAATTTTTTTCGGCACAATTGCCGCGTGCGCTGAAACTTGTGGCGCATCCCCACCGTATGCATAGACGCTGGCACATGGCCGGCTTTTCCTCGCCACTCCTGGCGAATTTCCGGACTGCATGCAAATGCAGTCCGGCTTTTTGTTGGGTCTTGCACATCGCCAACCGGGCCCGCGCAAGCCTCGCAAACGCCTAAACTGGTTAAGATCAGCGGCATTCATTTTTAACGAGCCGGTTCTATGCTGCGACCGGCTCTGTTCGCACGCTTAAACGAGGGGGAGGCTGACATCGGCGCGAAGCGGGATTTCGCTTCCTTGCTCGACGATCTGTTCGTTGCCTCCGACAAGGATGAGGCGGCGGAAGAGACGAGCGCCCGGCCGTCGATCCCGTTCGACTATCTCTCCGTGGCCGACGAGCTTCATTCCGGCCGCATCAAGGTCTCGGGCGAAACATTCGCCGCCGAATACCGCGAGGCGGGAGCCGATCTGGCCGCAGAATTTGCCGCCCTTCTCGATCATGCCAAGCTGGCGCTGGCCGGCGAGGAGGCAAAGCCCGAGGAAAAGCTGCCGCCGATCGACCCTGACGCGATCGCCGTCGAGCTCGGCCTCGATCATCCAGTCAAGAACGCCGATCTCGGCCGCATGCGCCGCAGCTTCGCCTTCGCCAACCACCCCGACCGCGTCGCGCCGCATCTGCGCCAGCGCGCCATGATCCGCATGCAGGTGGCCAATATGCTGATCGATGAGGCCAAGCGGCGCGCGCTGGCCGGCGTCCGGCGCTGACTTTTCCAGGGTTCACGCAAAAGTCGGGTTCCCTGAGGGTTGGAGAGCGGCGCCGCTTTCCCTATACATGCGGCTTCCTTCCCGCGTAGCCGCGCAAACCTCCCGCCGGAGAAACCCCATGCACAAACGCCGTCTCGGTCGGACCGATCTTCTTGTTACCCAGATCTGCCTGGGGTCGATGACCTGGGGCCAGCAGAACACCGAGGCCGATGGCCATGCGCAGATGGATCTGGCCTTTGCGCGCGGGGTCAATTTCATCGACACGGCCGAGCTCTACCCGATACCGCCCAAGGAGGAGACGCAGGGGCGGACGGAGAAGTTCATCGGCAGCTGGATGAAGGCCAAGGGCAATCGCGACAAGGTCATCCTGGCCTCGAAAGTGGTCGGCCGCACCGCCAACCGCTGGTTTCGTGGCGACCGGCCGTCAAAACTGGTGCGCGCCGACATCTTTGACGCCATCGACAAATCGCTTGCCAAGCTCGGCACCGACTATCTCGACCTCTACCAGATCCACTGGCCGGAGCGCGACATCCCCTGGGGCGCCAACCCGACCCGCGTGGGTGCTGTGCCGCGCCGTGCCGATGCCGTTGGCGCGCCGCCCGGCGAGACGCCGATCGCCGAGACACTCGCAGTCTTCGAGGAACTGGTGAAGGCGGGAAAGATCCGCCATCTCGGCCTGTCGAACGAAAGCTCCTGGGGCGTCATGCGCTTCATCGCCGAGGCCGACAAGGGCGTCGGCCCGCGCATCGTTTCGCTGCAGAACGCCTACAATCTGGTCAACCGTACCTTTGAGGTGAACCTGGCCGAAGTCTGCGGGCGCGAGGATGTCGGCTTCCTCGCCTATTCGCCGCTGGCGCAGGGCTATCTCACCGGCAAATACGACCATGGCGCACGGCCGCAGGGTTCGCGCTCGCAGTTGTTCAACCGCGGCCAGCGCTACGAGACGCCAAATGCGGCGGAGGCGCAGCTCGAATACAACGAACTGGCGCGCTCCTTCGGCCTCGAACCGGCGCTGTTCGCCAACGCCTATGTCGCCAGCCGACCCTTTGTTACCTCCAGCATCATCGGCGCGACGACGATTGCCCAGCTCGAGATGGCGCTGTCTTCAGTCGACGTGACCTGGACCGACGAGATGCAGAAGGCCGTCGACGCGATCCACCAGCGCGTGGGCAATCCTTGTCCGTAAGCGGGCACTCCGGGCGGAATTCCGTAGAAAACACAAGGGGAAGGGGACAGCAATGGATTTTCCGATCGAGACCGTCAGGGGAAAATTTCCGGCGCTGGACCTGACCGACAAAGGCCGCCGGCGCATCTATCTCGACAATCCGGCCGGCACGCAGGTGCCACAGGCGGTTGCCGATGCGGTGGCGCGCTGCCTCCTCACCACCAACGCCAATCTCGGCGGCTATTTCGAAACCACGCTTGCCGCGCAAAAGGTGTTCGACGACGCCCATGAGGCGATGGCCGATTTCCTGGGTGCAGCGAGCGCGGAGGAAATAATCATCGGCGCCAACATGACGACGCTGACCTATCACATGTCGCGCACGCTCGGCCGCGGCTTCAAGCCGGGCGACGAGATCATCGTCACCCGCATGGATCATGAGGGCAATGTCTCGCCCTGGCTGCAACTGGCCGAAGATCTTGGCCTCTTGGTGCGCTTCCTGCCTTTCGACGAGAACAGCTGGCAGGTCGAGGAGGCGGCGCTCAGCGCTCTGCTTACCGACAGGACAAAACTCGTTGCGCTGAACTATGCCTCGAACCTCACCGGCTCGATCAATCGGGTGAAAGCGCTGACGGCCATCGCCAAACAGGCCGGCGCGGTGGTCTATGTCGACGCCGTGCAGTTCGCGCCGCATGGGCTGGTCGACGTGCAGGATCTCGGCTGCGACTTCCTGATCTGCTCGGCCTACAAATTCTTCGGCCCGCATATGGGCATATTGTGGGGACGCCGCGACATCATCGATGCGCTGCAACCCTACAAATGCCGTTGCTCTTCCAATGGCCTGCCGGAGCGCTTCGAACTCGGCACGCCGCAGATCGAACTGATGGCCGGGCTTACCGCAGCGGTCGATTACTTCGCCGAACTCGGTGCTGCGGCCGGCGAGGGCGGTTCGCGAAGGCAAAAGATCGCAAAGGCATACGAAGTGTCGATCGCCTACGAAAACCCGCTGGCGCTGAGGCTGATCGATGGGCTGTCCGCCATTGAGGGCCTGACCATCCGCGGCATCACCGATCAGAAGCGTGTCATTGAGCGCGTGCCGACCGTGTCCTTCACCGTCGACGGCATCGTGCCAGAGACGATCGTGCGGCAGATGAATGCCGAGAACATTTTTCTATGGTCGGGTCACAACTACGCCTGGGAGATCGTCCACCATCTCGGCATTCCGGCCGAGCAGGGCGTCGTGCGCATCGGTATTGCGCACTACAACACGGCGGCAGAGATCGACGAGACGTTGGAAAGCGTGCACCGGGTGATCGCCATGCTGAGGCAGCAGCGCTAGTCAGCTATCGCTGTTTGCCGCCGAAACCGGTGAGGAACGCCGTGAGATTGTCGCCGAGCGCGTCGCAAAGATAGCCGCCTTCCTGGACGATAACCGTCGGCAGGCCGAGCTTGGCAATTGCCTCGCCGATCCGCGAGAAACCGGGCGTGGTCACCGAAAGCCCGCCGAACGGATCGCCCTCGAACGCATCGAGACCGAGCGCCACGACCAGCGCGTCCGGCGAAAAGGCGCGGATACGCTGGAACGCCACTTCGAGGGCCTCCAGAAACGCCGCGTCGGCTGATTTGCGCGGCAATGGCAGGTTGAAATTATAGCCGAGGCCCGGACCTTCGCCGCGCTCATCGGCATGGCCCCAGAAGAACGGATAGAAGCGCACCGGATCGGCGTGCAGCGACACCGTCAGGACGTCGGAACGCGTATAAAAGATGCCTTGCGTGCCATTGCCGTGATGCAGGTCGACATCGAGGATCACCACCCGCGCTGCCTGCTTGCGCAACACCTGGGCCGCGACCGCTGAATTGTTGATGAAGCAGAAGCCGCCGGCGACATCGGCAAAGGCATGGTGCCCGGGTGGCCGGCAGAGCGCATAGGCGGCGGGCGCGCCAGCCATGACGGTTTCAGCCGCCTCGACCGCGCTCCAGGCGCTCCACAGCGCGCTCTGCCAGGTCTCGGCCGAAATCGGGCAAGCGGTGTCGGCCATGTGGTAGCCGGCCTGGCCGACCGCCGAGGCCGGATAGGACCCTGTGCGGGCCAGTGGATGGATGTTGGGGATGACTTCCGCGGATGCGCTCTCGATGCGCTGCCAGCGCGCAAAAATGTGTTCGAGGAAGGCGAGATACTCCGGCGTATGCACGGCCGCCACCGGGCCTAGGCCATGTTCCCTGGGCCGCTCGATCATCAATCCGGCGGATTTTGCGCCGGCTAACAATCGCTCTACCCGCTCCGGCTGTTCGGGATTGGGCTGCGGCGTACCGCTGGACAGAAAGGCCTTCGGGTCGTGGCGTTTCTGCTCCTCGGCAAAGAAGGCTTTCATTCCGCGTCCCCATCCTGCGCTGCATCGGCAAAGGCGAAAAAGGCATCGCCAACAATCTTCTGCGTCTGCTCGTAGCTCGACCAGGCGATGCCCAGCCGCTCATAAAAAGCCTTGGCGCCGTCATTGTCGGTGTCGACGGACAGCCTGAGATAGGCGCCGCCATCCCGGCGGCAGTCGCGCGCGACCCGGCGCAGCAGTCTTTCGCCGATCTTGCGGCCGCGAAACCGGTCCTCGACATAGAGGTCCTGGATATAGACGCCGGGCCGCCCCATCCATGTCGAGAAGATCGGGAAATGCAGGCAGAGCCCCGCAAAATCGCCGCCGATCTCGGCGATCACGGTGGAGAAGGCGGGTTTGTCGCCAAAGCCGTAGCGGCGGAGATCGTCGGCAGTGGACGTGATCTCCTGATGCGCGCCGATATGGGTGCCGAGCTTGAGCAGCGCGGCATGGATGGTGTCGACGTCGTCGATGGTGCCGGGGCGGAGGGTGACTGTACTCACGATAGGCAAGGCGCCCAGGCACCCCCCTCTGTCCTGCCGGACATCTCACCCTCAAGGGGGGAGATTGGCAGCTTTGGCGCTGCCATCCATTTTGCAACGATTGAGATTGGCGAAGGCCGCAGTGACATCCGATCTCCCCCCTTGAGGGGGAGATGGCCGGCAGGCCAGAGGGGGGTGTGCCAGAACGCCATCATCGCAGATCAATCATCTCAAAACGCCACCCTATCGCCACCCTTCAGCGCCAGCATCTCGCGCGCCTCGGTCGGCGTTGCGACTTCCAGCGACAGGCCGTCGAGAATGGCGCGTATCCTGCGCACCTGATCGGCATTGGATTTCGCCAATTGCCGTCCATCGTAGAGACTGTCCTCCAGCCCGACGCGGACATTGCCGCCCATCGCCGCCGCGATCGAGATCAGCGGCATCTGATGGCGGCCGGCGGCGAGCACCGAGAACTGGTAGCTGTCGCCGAACAGCTTGTCGGCGATGCGCTTCATATGGATGAGATTGTCGGGATCGGCGCCGATGCCGCCGAGAATGCCGAGCACGAACTGGATGAACAGCGGCCCCGACACCAGCCCGCGGTCGCGAAAATGCGCCAGCGAATAGAGATGGCCGACATCGTAGCATTCGAACTCAAAGCGCGTGCCGCAGCCCTTGCCGAGCTTTTCGAGCACGCCTTCCATATCGGCAAAGGTGTTCTTGAAGACGGTGTCGCGCGTGGCTTCGAGCAGCTTTGGTTCCCACTCGTGCTGCCACTCCCTTGGCTTGTCGAGCATCGGGAACAGCGCGAAATTCATCGAGCCCATGTTGAGCGAGCACATTTCCGGCTCGGCCCGCAGTGGTGCCGCCAGCCGCTGGTCGAGCGTCATCAGCGACGAACCGCCGGTGGTGATGTTGATCACCGCATCGGTCGCTTGCTTGATGCGCGGCAGGAACTGCATGAACACCTCAGGATCGGCGGTCGGCCGGCCGTCTTTGGGATCGCGGGCGTGGAGATGCAGGATTGAGGCGCCAGCCTCGGCCGCCGCGATGGCGTCGGTCGCGATCTGGTCCGGCGTCACCGGCAGATAGGGCGACATGGACGGGGTGTGCACCGAGCCAGTGACCGCGCAGGTGATGATGACTTTCCTCGGCGCCATTCTTTAGCCCTCAGCCTTCGACCGGCAGGTCGAGTTCGGCGGCCAGAACTTCCAGCGAATCGCCGATGATGGAAATGATCTCGCCGACCTCTTCAGCCGTGACGATCATCGGCGGCGCCACCATGAAATTGTCGCCGTCGACACCGCCCTTGACCCTGCGGCCGTAGATGATCAGCCCGCGCTCGTAGGCGAGGTCGAGCAGGCGCTGCGTGGCTTTCTTGCCCTGTTCGATCGGCCGTAGAGTTTCGGGATCGGCAACCATCTCGGCGCCGGTGAGCAGGCCTTTGCCTCGGACATCGGCGATGAACGGAAAACGCTTCGCCAGCCCTTTCAGCCCGTCCATCAGCACGTCGCCCATCGCGGCGGCATTGGCGATCAGGTCGAGGCGGTCCATCTCGCCGAGCACGGCGAGCCCGGCCGCGCAGGCGAGCGGATTGCCAGCATAGGTGTGGCCATGCTGGAAGCCGCCCGACGCCAGCAGCGGCTCGACCAGCCGCATCGGGGCGGCCAGCGCGCCGAGCGGCGCATAGCCGGAGCCAAGCCCCTTCGACAGCGCGACGATGTCGGGCTTGCAGTTCCAATGGTCGCCGCCAAGGAATTTTCCGGTGCGGCCGGCGCCGCTCATCACTTCATCATGGATGAGCAGGATGCCGTAGCGGTCGCAGATCTCGCGTATACGCGGATAATAGCTGTCCGGTGCGACGAGGGCCGAAGTCGCCGCACCGCCGATCGGCTCCATGATGAAGGCGAGCACGCTGTCCGGGCCCTCGGCCTGGATCTTCTCCTCCAGCATGTCGGCATAGCGGACGCCGCGCTGCTCCATCGAAAGATTGTCGCGGTCGCGCCATGCCGTCGGCGCCGGCACGGTCGGCATCACCCGCATCATCGGTGTGAACGTTTCGGCCAGCGCATCGTCGCCGGTTATCGAAAGCGAACCCAGCGTGCCGCCATGATAGGAGGGAAAACGCGTGATAACCTTCCAGCGCTTCGGCTGGCCGGTCGCGACCGCCCATTGCCGCGCCAGCTTGATGCAGGATTCCGTCGCCTCCGAACCGCCGGAGACGAAGAAGATTCGGTCCATGCCCTCCGGCAGTTTGCCGGCGAGCTCCCGCGCCAGTTCTTCCGCCGGTTCGTTCTCGAAATGCAGCCGGTAGGCGAAGGTGGCGCGGTCCATCTGCCGCTTCATGGCATCGAGCACGTTGCGGTTGGAGTGACCGATATTGGCGACCATCGGCCCGCTCGATCCGTCGATGAAGCGGCGGCCGTCCTGCGTCCACATATAGATGCCTTCGGCGCGGTCGATCAGCGGCCGGCGCAGGCTGGAGAGGTAGAACAGGTGCGATGGCGCGCGCGTTTCTGAACCAGTTGATGAGGGCTTCTGCATGTCAGGACTTTCCGAGGTAGCGATCGATTACATTCCTGGTCACGCGCTCGACCATCGGATCCTGCCTGAGCAGGCCGGCCACCCATTCGCAGCTTCCGGCGTGGAAAACCTCGCCCTTGCCGCGCGGGAAATTGACGATCATGCCGTTGCCGCGTTTGACTTTTTCCAGATTGGCGTCGGTCGCCTCGCCAAATAGCGTTTCGGCCGTAAAGCGGCCATCCTCGTCGGTGAGAAACTGGTCCTCGATCGGGATGTCGGCGCTTTCCTCGACCTGGCTCGCCATGCCGACGGCCAGCACCTGCAGCCCGTCAGGCGCACCGCTGTCCGGTGTCGGATAGGGCAGGCCGCCGCGGATCTCGAAATCGAGCCCGTCGACCTCATAGCCATAGACATGACTGTCGGCGCCAAGCAGGTCGCCATAGTACATGCCGGTGCCGGCAAAGGCCCAGTGCTCGGGCCGATAGACCGGAAAGCCGCGCATGCCGCGCGGTGCGCATCCGCCCCAGCCGGCATAGACGCCGCGCGTCGCGTTGAGGCCGAACGTCATTGCGCCGGGACGACCGATCTCAGGCGCTTCCCAGGAGTTGGTGGCGCGGGTGACGTCGCCGCCATAGGCCGGGTCTTCGGCGCGCGCCCGGTATTTGTAGCAGACCTGCCGCCGGCCTTCGTCCTCGAGCCTGGTCTGCCACATGAAATTGCCGGCAAAGCGCGCCGCATGACCGCCGCGCTCGACGTAGCTGTCGACGGCGTCTCGCATTTCCCAGGTCCAGTACTCGTCATGGCCGACGAAGACCACACAGTCGTAGCCGTCGAGAATCTCGGGCGAGAAGTGCAAATCGTGCTGGCTGGCGAGATCGACGCCATAGCCGGCCCGCTCGGCAAAGCGGAAGAAGTGGCAGTCATAGCTCGCCCAGCCGGAGGAGGTGTATTTCTTCGAATGTCCGGTGGCGTACGCCCATTCCATGTGCGGATAGCGCGGCACGGCTTTCGGCGGCACCGCGACCTCCAGCGGCACGCGCGGCGCATCCTTGGGCAGCACGACAAAGCCGCGGCACCAGGGCCGCTGGGTCGACACCATGCGCGCATATTGGTCGCGGCCCGGGCCGGTGATGCCTTGATAGGCGTTGGAGCCGCCCCATGTGTTGTAGGACAGCCAGGTGCCGGTCCCCGCCACCTGCAGCACGCGACCGGGCTTTTTGCCGGGCAGGGGCGCGACGATGATGAGGTGGTGGCAGTGGATCGGCTTGCCGTCGCCGCCGTCCGCCGTCAGCGTCAGCCGGTAGGCGCCGGACGGCCAATCCTTGCCGATGCTGAATTGAAACGACGCCTCCCAGCCGCAGCCTTCGACCGAGCACTGGTCGGGCGTATCCTGCCAGCGCGCCGATAGCCCCGTTTGCTCGAAGACCTTTGTCTCGCTGCCGCCGTCGCGGACAATGACAATGCTGAAGCGCGGCGCCGTCGAGCTGACATGCAGCGTCACGGTCTCGCCGGCGCGGTAGGAAAATCGATCAGAATAGCACCAGATCTCGCCCCGCTCGCCGTCCATTCCCGGCCATTCATAGTAATGGCCGCGCACCGCCTCGCGGCGCTGCTCGGGCGTCAGTCCGAAATCGGGAAATTCGGTTGGCAGATGGGTCATGAACACCGGAAAAGTGACAGGCCGCCATTTCGGCCATCTGCCGGCCAAGCGTCAAATGGAAACGATCGGGCCAGCAATTGCATACGACACAATTGCTTGGCCGCTCTTGGCCGCACCCGGCAAACCGACTATCTCAGGCGAGGCGGCATTTTCCGCCTCGGGAGCCGGCATGCTGAGAGTGCAAAAGGTCAAGGTCGATGACATCTACGTGCCGACGGCGCGCAAGAAGACGCTGCATCCCGAAACGGTCCGGCACCTGGCCGAAGACATACTGGAAAACGGCATGAAGACGCCGATCCAGGTTCGCAATGACGGCAAGCGCCACATCCTGGTCGAGGGCCTGCACCGGCTGGAAGCCGCCAAATGGCTCGGCGAGACCGAGATCGACGCCTATCTGGTGCAGGCCAAGCGCCACTGAGGCGCGCGACCCGATCGAAAACAGCCAAACCGGTCATTCTTCCGCGGATTTTTTCGCAGGGCATGTCGGCATGCGGCGTGCTCGCTCGTCCTTGGGGCGGAACCCGAGGAGACCGACATGTCCAGACCAATCTATTTCGCCATTCTTGCCTCGGTCGCTGCCTTGTTTGCAGCGCCCGGCCCAGCCAATGCAGTGGAGACCAAGCCCGCCATGACCACCGGAGCAACAGCCATGCCGAAGCCGGAAAAGTCCGGCCTGCTGCCGATCGACGGCCTGAATTACTACTATGCCGTCTACGGCAAGGGCGAACCGCTGCTTCTGCTGCATGGCGGCCTTGGCACGTCGGACATGTTCGCGCCGCTGCTGCCGAAGCTGGCGGAAAACCGCACCATCATTGCCGTCGACCTGCAGGGCCATGGCCGCACCGCGCTCGGCGAGCGACCCTTCAGCCTGGAGGGGATGGGCGACGACATGGCTGGTATCGTCAAGGCGCTCGGCTATGACAAGGTCGACGTGCTTGGCTATTCGCTGGGCGGCGGCGTCGCCTTCCGCATGGCCGTTCAGCATCCCGAGACGGTGAGACGTCTGGTCCTGGTCTCGACCGGCTTCGCCGCCAATGGCTTCTATGACGAGATGCGCGGCCAGCAGGCGCAGGTCAGCGCGGCCGCCGCCGATTTCATGAAGGACACGCCGATGTACAAATCCTACGTCGCCGTCGCCCCACGTCCCGACGATTTCCCCAAACTGCTCGATGCGCTGGGCAATTTCATGCGCAAGGATTACGACTATTCCGCCGATGTGGCGAAGCTGAAGATGCCGGTCATGCTGGCCTATGGCGACAGCGACATGTACAAGCCCGAGCACGAGATCAGGTTCTACCAGATGCTCGGCGGCGGGCTGAAGGATGCCGGCTGGATGCGTGAGAACCTGTCGCAGAACCGGCTGGCCATCATTCCCAACCGCACCCATTACGACGTATTCTTCGCACCGGAACTGACGGCCGCGGCACTGCCCTTCCTCAATGGCGAAACCAAGGTGAAGACCTGGGACGAAGTCCTCAGCGAAACGAAATAGCTTGCCTGAAATACATGCCGGCCGTCTCGAAGAGGCGGCCGGCTTTTTTGTGCCTGCGAAACCCCGAAACCTTGGCGCAGCCATTGGTCCTATCGGCGCAATCGATGGCGCCATCAGGGCTTTTCAATTGACCGAAAGGTACCTGTCGATATCTTCAAGAGACATTCAGTGCGATGGGTTCGAATGATGACGAAATACCAGGGCGGATGCCATTGCGGGGCAGTGCGCTACGGCACCGAGGCGGCGCCGCTCAACCAGCGCGTCTGCCACTGCCGGCGCTGCCAGAAGGTCATAGGCGCGGCGTTCAACGCCCGCCTTTTGTTTCGCATCGACGATGTCACCGTCGAGGGAGAGGTGGCGATGGTCAACACCTCTCCGGACCTCAAGCGCGGCTTTTGCGCCGCTTGCGGCACCACGCTGTTTTCCCGACGCGACTCCGCCGGCATCGTCGGCATCACCACCGGCTCGCTCGACGATCCCTCGCTGTTCAAGCCGGAAATGCATATGTGGACCGCCTCGAAGCAGCCCTGGCTGCAGCTCGATGACGGCCTGCCGCACCATGAAGGCGCGCCGCCTCCGAACTGACGCCGGCCTTACCGGAATTAATCCCGAAACCACGACATAGCCGGCAAAGCGTCATTGGCGGGCCATGATTGCCTGCCTATCTGTCCTCTGCGGGCCGGTATCGAGGAGACGACCGATGAGCGACAGAATCAGCACCCTGGACGAGCTTTTGAGCGATCCGATGGTCCTCCTCGTGATGGAGCGTGACCGCGTGCGCCCCGAACAGGTTCGCCTGCTGCTCGAACGTGCCCGCCGCCCGGCCGCCGACGCCGTGCCACCGGCGCATGTGGTGGCGAAAAGCTGCATGCAGCAATGGCTGGGAAGGTAAGGCTATGATCCTTCGTCCGGCCAATTCCTAATAACTTGATTCAAACTTTGTTGGTAATTTCTCGTTAGTAATCGAGGCCGGTTTGTCCGGCGGCGTCTGTTTGCCTTCGGTCTGTTGTGTTTTGCGTACAGGTCCAGATGCGGATTTCAGGCGTCGTCAGTTTCATGTTGGCATCGCTGTGGCTTGCCGGCTGTTCGTCCACAGCGGGCGTCGATGGCTTGCAGCCGTCGAACGAGACGACCAGTTCGGTCGTGCGTCCGAGCGCGCCGGTCACAGCGGCTCCGGCGGAGACCGCCGACCTCGCGCCGATGCGGTCCGACATGGTGGCCGACAACGCTGTGGCCGACAATGCGCCGCCCTTTTCCATGGTCGAGGAAGAAGAGGCCATCGTCGCGGGCACGCCGCAGGGGAGCACCAGACCACAGCTCGAGCCCGCCGCTCTGATGTCTGCGCCGAAGCGGTTGACGCGCGCTGCGCCGGCCATGCTGGCCTCGCCGGTCACCCGCTACGGTTTTCGCGACGCCAAGCCGATCAATTTCGGCAAGGCTTCGCCACGCTACCTTGCCGTCCACGGCGTCGACGTCTCGCGCTGGCAGGGCAATGTCAACTGGGGCAAGCTGCGCGCCCAGGGCGCCAACTTCGCCTACATCAAGGCGACCGATGGCGGCGACCATCTCGACCCGATGTTCATGAAGAACTGGCGCAATGCCGACGCCGCCGGGCTGAAGCGCGGCGCCTATCATTTCTTCTACTGGTGCCGCACCGCGGGCGAGCAGGCCGACTGGTTCATCCGCAATGTGCCGAGGGTCGAAGGCGCGCTGCCACCGGTAATCGATGTCGAGTGGAACGGCGAATCTTCCTGCAAGCGGCGGCCGTCGCGGGCCACCGTGCTGGAAAAGATGAAGGTGTTCATGGACAAGCTGGAGCGCCATTACGGCCAGCGGCCCATCATCTACACCGCACCGGATTTCTATCGCGACAATCTCAAGGGTGCGTTTCTCGATTATCCGTTCTGGCTGCGCGCCGTGGCGCGGCATCCCTCAAAAGTCTATCCCGGCCGCAAATGGCTGTTCTGGCAGTACTCCGGCTCCGGCCTGTCGCACGGCGTGACCGGCCGCATCGACCTCAACGTCTTCCATGGCGACGAGCGCGCCTGGCGGGCATGGGCAGGCGGGCAGACGACCGTCGCCGACGCCGACTGAACGTCAGGCCGGTGCCGGTGCGCCTGCGCTGCCTGCCGCTGCGCCTTGGGTTGAATTTTCAGCGTCTCGCTAACGATCCGCTCACTGTGTCCTTTAGCGGTATCGCAACAGCCTTCCGGTAACGTGCCCGTGATCGGGTTTTCGGAGGGATCCATGCGCAATCCAGTTGTGGCTGTCGCACTTGCCGCCGCCGTCGGCTACGGGTTTTTCAGTTCGCTCGGCCACATGCCGGGCGGAAGTGGCGCTTCGCTGGCGGAGTCGAAGCAGAACGTCGTGTCCTATTCCACCGAGGACAAGGCGATGCAGGCCGCCAAGGACAGCGGCCGCTCGACCCTCAAGCGCTTCCACGAACTGATGGACGCCGGCACGCCGGGCACCTACACGGTAAAATTCCCGCTGACCCAGAACGGCGCCACCGAGCATATCTGGCTGCAGCTGGTGGGCTACAGCGAAGGCTCCTATATCGGCCTGCTTGCTGACGTGCCGGTCAATGGCAACAAGTACAAGATGGGCGACAGGATGACGGTAACCGAGGCCGACGTCGAGGACTGGATGATCAAGAACGGCAAGGTGATCTACGGCGGCTACACCACGCGCCAGGCGCTTGCGGATATGCCGAAGGAGCAGGTTGCAAAGTACGGGTTGACCTTCAAGGATTGAGCGCTTCTTCCTTCTCCCCTTGTGGGAGAAGGTGGCCGAGCGAAGCTCGGTCGGATGAGGGGTGTTCCAGCTTGGCAATGACGGTACTCCGTCACGCACCCCTCATCCGTCTCGGCGCTATCGCGCCGATCCACCTTCTCCCACAAGGGGAGAAGGGAAAGTCTAGCGCTTTTCGCGTTCGCGTATCTCTGCCGTCTGCGCCAGCACCCAGTCGCGAAACACCTTGATTTTGGGCGCGTTGCGGCGGCTCTCCAGATGCACCAGCCAATAGCCGTCGCCGTCCGATCCAAGCACGCCGAATGGCTGTATCAACTGGCCCTTTTCCAACAGGGCGCTGTAAAGGTTTTTGGTCAGGATCGCGGCGCCCTTGTCGGTCAGCGCCGCCATCGCATCATAGGCCTGCGTACCCAGTTTCGGGCCAGCGATGACGCGATCGGGCTCGAACGGCACGCCGGCAGCCTTGAACCAGATTTCCCACCAGGGATCGTCGGCACAGCATAGCGGCAGTTGGTAGAGATCCTCGGGGCGGTGGATGCCGCCGACGCTTTCGGCGAGTCTCGGGCTGAGCATCGGCGTATAGTCCGCCTTGAACAGATAGTGAGCCGTCAGGCCCGGCCATTTTCCACTGCCGGTGCGAATGCCGACATCCATGCCGCCGCGCGTGAAATCGACCAGCCCGTGCGATGTATTCACCTTCACGGCAAGATCGGGATGCATCAGCTGGAATGTTCCAAGCCATACGGCCAGCCAGTTCGATGCGAAGGTTTCCATGGTCGTCACCGACAGCACGCCGGTCGCTCCACCCTTGGTGGCGACCCATGCGTCGGCCAGGGTCGAGAACGCGCCTGTTGCGTGCGGCGCCAGCTGCTGTCCGGCCTCGGTCAGCGCGATCTGCCTTGTTTTTCTTATGAAAAGCGGCGTTCCGGCACGTTCTTCCAGCACCTTTATCTGATAGCTGGCAGCTGATTGGGTCATGCCGAGTTCTTCGGCTGCCTTGGTGAAACTGCCCAGCCGGGCCGCGGCTTCAAAGACCCTGATGGCTCCTAATGGTGGTAGTTCCCAGCTCATGACGCATCAATCCCGCTGATGCATACTACGCGACGTTCGATTGGAAACCAAGCCCGGAAAACGGCATGCTGCATTCATCGGATCAAACCCTGGAGGATACGGCAATGACCACCACCATCGCTCTCTACAACACGCTTCGCCGGCCGATGCTCGACCTCTTCACCGCGCCGTTCAGGCCTCGCAAGCACGGCATGCTCGACCGCCGCTCGCTGTCGGATCATTTCCTCAGGGATATCGGTATGCTTGACGGACGCGTGCCTCCCGGCACCATTGGCTAAGCAAGCTCTTTGACCAGGGGAGGGAAAGATGACTGTGTTATCCGAGGATCTGGCGAAGAGCCGACAAACGATCAACGCCTATGAGGACTATGCCGAACGCTACGACGCTCTGGTGCGGCACGTTCCGAACCAAAGAGAACAGAAATGGCTGAAGCGCCTGGTGAAGATCGCCGGCAAAGGCGGCCGGATTCTGGAAGTCGGTTCGGGACCCGGATACGATGCGGACTTCGTCGAAGGGCTCGGTGTCCAGGTTCGGCGCACAGACGCAACGAAGGGGTTTCTTGAGTTGCAGGCCGCACGCGGCAAGCATGGTGAGTTTCTCGATCTCATCACCGACGATCTCGGCGGCCCCTACGACGCGGTGCTCGCATTGTGCGTCCTGATCCACGTGCCGCGCGAGCAGGCCGACCAGGTGCTTGCCAAGATTGCCGGGTCGCTGCGGCCGGGCGGCGCCTTCCTCGTCTCGATGCGCATTGGCGATGGCGAGAAGAGCGGCGAATATCATACGGTCTACTGGCGCAGGGACGACTTCGCGGCCCGACTCGAAAACGCCGGGCTGGTTCTTGTCGGAGACGAATTCAACGTCGGCCGCGATCGCGAGGAATGGACCACCTTCCTGGCTGTGAGGCCGTCATGACGCGCCGCGGACTGCCAGGCAATCGCCGTCAGAAATAAGGTCGCAGGTTCTCGCGAATGCGGTCCAGCACCGTCTTTCCCGAGATATCGGCGGTGAAGGTCTTGCCGGTGATGGTCTCAAAGGCCTGCGTATAAACCCGCGATGTCTGCTCGATGAGCTCGGCGGGGATTTTCGGAATACGATCCTTGTAGGGATCGCAGCGCGCGGTCACCCAGGCGCGAATAAAGTCCTTGTCGAAACTTTGCGGCCGCTCGCCTGCCTTGAAGCGCTCCTCATAGCTTGCCGCAAGCCAGTAGCGGCTTGAGTCGGGCGTATGGATTTCATCGGCAAGGATGATGGTGCCATCCTTGTCCGTGCCGAACTCGTATTTGGTGTCGACCAGGATCAGGCCGCGCTTCGCGGCCAACGCTTTGCCGCGCGCAAACAGCGCCAGCGCATAGCGCGAGACGGTGTCCCATTGCTCTTCCGACAGCAGGCCGCGCGTCAGGATCTCGTCGCGCGTCAAGGGCTCGTCATGACCGCCATCGAGCGCCTTGCTGGTCGGCGTGATGATGGCCTGCGGCAGCTTCTCATTGTCGCGCAGCCCGTCCGGCAGGCGGATGCCGTACATATCGCGTTCGCCGTTCTTGTATTTCGTCAGCACCGAAGTGCTGGTGGTGCCGGCGAGATAGTCGCGAACAACGATTTCCACCGGCAGAATGTCGAGCCTGGTGCCGACAACGACATTGGGGTCGGGATAATCGAGCACATGGTTTTGGCAGATGTCCGCCGTTTCCTCGAACCAGTAGCGCGCCGTCTGGGTCAGCAGTTCGCCCTTGAGCGGGACAGCGGTCAGGATCACATCGAAGGCGCTCAGCCGGTCGGTGGCGATGATGATGCGGCGGCCATCCGGCAGATCGTAATTCTCGCGGACCTTGCCTTTATAGTGGTTCGGGAGTTCCGGAATGAAGGCATCCGAGAGAACGCGCAGTGCTGTCATCCTGGTCTCATGGCTCCTAACAGTTTGGGCGACTCTTAACAAAGTTGGCGGGGCTTCGATACCCGAGGAAGGGCGGTTCGTCCTTTGCGAATAATCAAGACATTGCCTTCGCCCTGCTATCTATTTGCAGCTTCCTGCACTCCTGGGGGACGCGGTGGACGTAGAGCTCAAATTTCTGATTGTCGGATTTGCCTGCGCGATCGCGGGTGGTCTGTCGTTCATCACCTTCGTCAAATGGCGCGAGGTGCAGGCGATGAGCCACTGGCTGCCGGCGCCGGGCAAGATCATCTCGTCGCGCGTCGAGGCGCGTGAAGTCAGAAGGTCGGGCGTCGGCTCGGACAGCAGCGACACCACCGAGATGCGCAATTTTCCGGCGATCACCTTCGAATACAAGGTCGGTAAAAAGAAATATCAAAGCTCGCGCTACAGCGTGAAGGAGAATCTGGGGAATTTCGAAGTCACCGAAACCCTGGCGCAGTTTCCCACCGGCGCTGAAGTGACCGTCTTCTACAATCCGGCCGATCCGGGCAAGGCCGTGATCGAACGCACCCTGCCGGACGGCGCCTTCAAGTTCATGGTCAAGCTCTCGGCCTGGCTGGTGATCGGCACGGTGGTGTTGGTGTTTTCGCTCGGTGGCGTGCTGGAGGCGATCCGGCCGCACCTGCCCAAGCCGCAGAACCTCGGCGCCGGAGCGCTGCTGCTGTTCATGGGCCTGATGATCCTGCGCATGGCCTTCGTCCAGAAGTCGCTTGCCGAGCAGGCGGCAAAATGGCCGGTCGCGCCCGGCCGCATCGATTCCTCCGGTCTGCAGGCGCTGCGAAACTACAGCGGCCATCGACGCTGGAGCACCGTCTTCAAATCCCGCATCGTTTACAGCTACGGCGTCGCCGGCCAGCGCTACACCTCCGATCGCGTAACCTTCGGCGCCACGGTCACCGCTTCAATGCCCGGCCTCGTCAGCGGCCAGGGGCGCAGCTATGTCGAGGGCAGCAAGGTCGACGTGCATTACGACCCAGCCAACCCCGCCTCGGCAGTGCTCGAATGCAGGGTGCGCGGGCTTTGGCTGCTGTGGGTCTGTTCGGCCGCGTTGCTGGGCGGCGCGGCGTGGCTGGTCGGTTTTATCTGAGGCGCCCACTTTCATGACAAGACATCCAATGATCGTCCGCAGGCTGGCTGTCGTTTCCCTGGCTCTGCTCGGCGCCGTGCAGGCAGCGAGCGCAAGAGAATGTCTGCTCAGCCATGCCACCTACCGCGAGCCGCGTTCGGGCGCGGTGATGCAATTCCGGCCGCTGAACAATGAGCCGGCGGCACTGACGGCCGAAGTGTTTTCGGTGACTGTGCCCAACACCGGCACGCGCTTGCCGGCCGACATCACCTGGACCAATGGCAAAAATTCGCTTCCGCTCGGCACCATCCACCACGCCTGCACCGACGACGACCGCGAAGCGGGGCTGGAGGATGGCAGCGGTCTCTGCCGGATATGGATGGGCCAGGTCTATGCCTTGACCGGAGGCGGCGCCGAGCAGCTGAATTCGCGCGAAGCGACACCGGCGCCGAAAGGGCTGTTGCTGCCCGATTTCGGCGCGGGCTTCACCGAATTTGCCGATTTCGCCAATGCCAAATCCGGACGGCTCGGCGTGGGACGCCTTCACATTGACAGGATGCAGCGATGAATAGCGCCATGAGATCAATTGTCTGGATTTGCGTGCTGTTTGCCGCCGCGGCGATATCAGCCGCTGCATATGCGGACGAGCCGTCGCCGTCGCGCCCGCCGATCGACAAATGCGTCTGGGAAAAACTGACCGACAAGACGGTCGGCCTCGCCGCCTGGGTGCAGCGATGCGATTTCGGCTTCCGCCAGATCCATTTCGAATTCGTCGGCGGCGCACTCGCCATCAAATACAGCGATGGCGGCGCGCCCGATCCGCTGGTCGAGGTGTTCGACATCAAATCGGGCGAAACCGCCGAGGCCGCGGTGCTGCGCCTGTTGCTGGAAAAGACCGACAAATCAGTCAGCGCCCGCTGCGTGCTGGCGCCCTACACCGAGGGCACCGTGCCCGCCGGCGTCAAACGCTACACATTCAGCCCTGATGCTGCCTATGCCAAAGAGCTGAAAGCGGTGGTGAGTGATGACGTTCCCGAACCACCCTGCGGCGACTGGGGCGAAATGCCCGACGGCATCCAGTACTTCGAGGTGCCGGCGGGCGAGGGGCACAAGCTGCTGTTTGTGCGTGCGGGGCAGGACGAGCCGTTGTTTGACGAGCAGACGCTGCGGGTGCCGGGATAGGATGTTGTCCTGAAGGCTACCGCTTATGCCTCTACATATTCCGCGAGACTGATTCCTTTGGGTACCTCCAGCCCATCGGCGCGCAAGCCCTCGATGTGAAAGCGTATAGCGTCGCGAATTTCGATTTCTACTTCTGGCACGGTAGCACCAGTTGCGATGCAGCCGGGTAGGTCCGGCACATAGGCAGAGAAATTGTTGCCTGCTTTTTCAATCACCACCGCGTAACGCATACAATCACTCCTTCAAACCGGACTGCTTGAGGATGCTGTTCAGTGTTCCTGGCGCAACCTCTTCAGACGGTTTGCCGGCCACGGTGACGCGGCCGGCTTTGGTTTTGTGCTTATATTGGCGATGGCTGCCCTTGGTTGCAACCAGATATTAACCGTCGGTCTCCAGCAGGCGAATGACTTCGCGGACTGTAAGCCGAGGCGGCATGAGTTCTCAGCTGCACCCGCTCGTCGAGCCGCAGGTATCGCACTTCTCGCAGGTGCCGTTCCGCACCATGGTGAAGTTGTGGCATTCCGAGCATTCGTTGCCGGTGTAGCCTTGCATCAAGGATTGCTGACGGCGCGTGGAGGCAAGCGCCTTTGCCTCGGCCGCTTCTTTCGCTGCTTCGTCGGTGAACAACCCGGTGGGGTCGGCAGCCTCCTCGGAAACAATATCTTCGACCAATTCCTTGGCTCGCTCCTCATAGTCGCGCTTGTAGGCGATGGCTTCGTCGCTTGCTGGTTTAAGCGCCAGCACATTGGAGCCTGAGAACGCAGTTGGGGTGACCCGGGCAGGGGCCGCGGCAGGTGATCCGGCAAAACCCTTGGGTTCGCCACCTAGGCCAGACACCAACTTGACCGGCGAGGCGCCGCGGGTAAGGCCCTTCGAGAACGGCGTCGCCTTGCCTTCGTTGATGCCGCGTCCGAGCGCCGTCTTGTCGAAATCCGACTGGTCGACATGGGCGAGGTCGTGGCGGCCGAGGTAGGACACGGCGAGTTCGCGGAACACGTAGTCGAGGATCGACGTCGCATTCTTGATCGCGTCGTTGCCCTGCACCATTCCGGCCGGCTCGAACTTGGTGAAGGTGAAGGCCTCGACGAATTCCTCGAGCGGCACGCCATATTGCAAGCCAAGCGAGATGGCGATGGCGAAGTTGTTCATCATCGCCCGGAAAGCCGCGCCTTCCTTGTGCATGTCGATGAAGATCTCGCCGATGCGGCCGTCATCGAATTCGCCCGTGCGCAGGTAGACCTTATGGCCGCCGACCACCGCTTTCTGGGTGTATCCCTTGCGGCGGTTCGGCAGTTTTTCACGATCGCGATAGAGACGTTCGATGACGCGTTCGACGATCTTCTCGGTCACTTGCACGGCGCGCTGTGAAGCGGGCGCAGCGATCAGCTGCTCGACCGCGTCGTCCTCGTCATCCTCGCTGTCGGCGAGCAGCGACGAATTCAGCGGCTGCGACAGCTTTGAGCCGTCGCGGTAGAGCGCGTTGGCCTTCAGCGCGAGCTTCCACGACAGCATGTAGGCGCCCTTGGCGTCTTCCACCGTCGCATCGTTGGGCATGTTGATGGTCTTGGAGATGGCGCCGGAGATGAAGGGCTGTGCCGCCGCCATCATCTGGATGTGGCTGTTGATGGACAGCGAGCGCTTGCCGATCTTGCCGCACGGGCTGGCGCAATCGAACACTGGGAGGTGTTCGGGCTTGAGGAAGGGCGCGCCTTCCAGGGTCATGGCACCGCAGACGTGGATGTTGGCGGCCTCGATGTCCTTTTTGGAGAAGCCCAGCGCCGGCAGCATCTCGAACGAGAAGTCGTTGAGCTGCTCGTCGGTGAAGCCGAACGTCTCCTTCACCCAGTCGGCGCCGAGCGTCCACTGGTTGAAGACGAACTTGATGTCGAAGGCCGACTTCAGTGCTGCGTTAAGCGCCGCGATCTTGTCGTCGGTAAAGCCCTTCGCCTTGAGCGAGCCGGGGTTGACCGCCGGCGCCTGGTTCATGTTGCCGTGGCCGACAGCGTAAGCCTCGATCTCGGCGATCTGGCTTTCTGAATAGCCCAGCGTGCGCAGCGCTTCCGGCACGGCGCGGTTGATGATCTTGAAATAGCCGCCGCCGGCGAGCTTCTTGAACTTCACCAAGGCGAAGTCGGGCTCGATGCCGGTGGTATCGCAATCCATGACGAGACCGATCGTGCCGGTCGGCGCAATCACGGTCGCCTGCGCGTTGCGGTAGCCATGCTCTTCGCCGAGTTCGATGGCGCGGTCCCAGGCAGCCTTGGCGTGCGCGGCCAGTTCCTGCTGCTTCAGGTCGGACGCGACCAGCGGCACCGGATTGACGGCGAGCTTCTCGTAGCCCTGCTTTTCGCCATAGGCGGCACGGCGATGGTTGCGCATGACGCGCAGCATGTTCTGCGCATTGCGGTCGTAATCGGCGAAGGCGCCGAGCTCGCCGGCCATCTCGGCCGAGGTGGCATAGGCAGTGCCGGTCATGATGGCGGTGAGCGCTGCGCAGATGGAGCGGCCCTCGTCGGAATCATAGGGAATGCCCGACGTCATCAGCAGGCCGCCAATGTTGGCATAGCCGAGGCCGAGCGTGCGGTATTCGTAGGACTGCTTGGCGATCTCCTTCGACGGGAACTGCGCCATCATCACCGAGATTTCCAGAACGACGGTCCACAGCCGCACCGTGTGCTCGTAGGCGGCGATGTCGATCGTGCCGTCGGCATTGCGGTAAGGCAGCAGGTTGATCGAGGCCAGGTTGCAGGCCGTGTCGTCGAGGAACATGTATTCCGAGCACGGATTGGAGGCCCGGATCGCACCGGCCGAAGCGCAGGTGTGCCAGTCGTTCATCGTCGTGTTGAAATGCAGTCCCGGGTCAGCGGACGCCCAGGCGGCGTAACCGATCTTTTCCCAGAGGTCGCGTGCCTTCAGCGTCTTCAGCACCTTGCCGTCCTTGCGGGCGGTCAGGTGCCAGTCGGCATCGTTCTCGACGGCGCGCAGGAAATTGTCCTTCAGCGACACCGAATTGTTCGAGTTCTGGCCCGAGACCGTGAGGTAGGCATCGGAATCCCAGTCGGTGTCGTAGGTCTTGAACGACATCGAGGTGTAGCCCTGCTTGGCGAACTGGATGACACGGTAGATGTAGTTCTCCGGCACGGCCGACTTCTTGGCCGCCTTGATCTCGCGCTTCAGCGCGGTGTTCATCGACGGGTCGAAGCAGTCGTCATCATGGCCTTCGCAATTGATGCAGGCCTTCATAATCGCTTCGAGATGTTTTTTCACGATCTTGGAGCCGGTGACCAGCGACGCCACCTTCTGCTCTTCATTGACCTTCCAGTCGATGAATTCCTCGATATCGGGGTGGTCGGCGTCGACGATGACCATTTTCGCCGCGCGACGCGTGGTGCCGCCCGACTTGATTGCGCCCGCCGCGCGGTCGCCGATCTTGAGGAAGCTCATCAGGCCGGACGAACGGCCGCCGCCCGACAGCTTTTCGCCTTCGCCGCGCAGCATGGAGAAATTGGAGCCGGTGCCCGAGCCGTATTTGAACAGGCGCGCTTCGCGCACCCACAGGTCCATGATGCCGCCTTCGTTGACAAGATCGTCATGCACGCCCTGGATGAAACAGGCATGCGGCTGCGGATGCTCGTAAGACGACTTCGACTTGGTCAGCTTGCCGGTAAACGGGTCGACATAATAGTGGCCCTGGCTCGGACCATCGATGCCGTAGGCCCAGTGCAGGCCGGTGTTGAACCATTGCGGCGAGTTCGGCGCAACGCGCTGGGTGGCGAGCATATAGGCGAGTTCGTCGCGGAAGGCGCTGGCGTCTTCTTCCGACTTGAAGTAGCCGCCCTTGTAGCCCCAATAGGTCCAGGTGCCGGCCAGCCGGTCGAAGACCTGGCGGGCGTCGATTTCGGAACCGTAGCGCTCGGCTTCCGGCAGCTTGGCAAGCTCGGCCTCGTCGGCGACGGAGCGCCACAGGAAGGAGGGGACGTCGTTCTCCTCGACCTTCTTCAGGCGCGCGGGCACGCCGGCCTTGCGGAAATACTTCTGCGCCAGGATGTCGGCGGCAACCTGCGAGAACTGCGCCGGCACATCGATATTGTCCAAGCGGAACACCACCGAGCCGTCCGGATTCTTGATCTCCGAAAGCGCCTTGCGGAATTCGATCTCCGCGTAAGCTGATTGGCCTGGCTTGGTGAAACGACGCTCGATGCGCATTGGTCCGGTCCCTTTTGTCTATATATAGCGCTTTTCCCCGGGGATTTCTGCCCCCAATGCGAAACGCGCATGTCCGCCGTCTGCCGGCGTTCGAAAACACCGGCTCTCCTTGTGGCAGTCTTCGTCGCCTTGCTGGTCGAGCTTCTTACGAAGCCGCTGTTCCAACTCTGCGCCGAACCCTGCGGGTCCCTCAAAACTGAATTTTTCCTCGATTCCCTCGACCGAGGGAAATTCACACTATCTAGCGTCGAACCTGCCTGCAAACACTAAATATAGTGTTAACAGACAATTTATTCCAGTCCGACAAATCTCCCTTTTCGCTCCCGAAGCCCCCACGATCCAACGCTTCCGCCAGCCTCGTAAACAGGCGGAAATCATGGCCAAAACGCACAAAATCCGGGAAAAATGACCGGGCTCGAAACTCTCCGGTCGCGCCCTCAACAAGAGCACATGGCACATAAAAGGCGACTCGGTTTGCGTCGTCAAGGATTCGTTTGCGTAGCTTTTGTGACCCCAACATCTTGTGTGTCACATATGTGGATAACGGGGACAAAAAGCGGCTGAGGAAAGCCCGATTCTGCCGGCGTGGACCGCTGGTGAGCGGTTCACCCGAGGCAGGCCCGGCCGGATTCTGGCTCACAGCCTTTTCATTTTAGCTGGCGTGCATTATGTCTTTGGCCTCGCGCGGGGGCGCGTCTTGTCAATTCCAAGAGCATCCGTTACGCCCCGCCCATGACAGTTACCGTCCGTTTTGCCCCCTCACCAACCGGCCGCATTCATATCGGCAATGCCCGCACCGCCTTGTTCAACTGGCTGTTTGCCATGAACAACAAGGGCCGTTTCATCCAGCGCTTCGACGACACAGACATTGCCCGCTCGAGGCAGGAATTTTCCGACGCCATCCTCTACGACCTGCACTGGCTGGGGATTTTCCCCGATGCCACCGAATACCAGTCGCGGCGCTTCGAAACTTACGACGCGGCAGTGGAGCGGCTGCAAAGGGCCGGCGTTGTCTATCCCTGCTACGAAACCCCCGAAGAACTCGACCTGCGCCGCAAGGTGCGCCGCACGCGCGGCCTGCCGCCAGTCTATGGCCGCGAGGCGCTGGCGCTTTCGCAGCAGCAGATCGCCGAATACCGGTCGGACGGGCGCCGGCCGCACTGGCGCTTCCTGCTGCCGAACTTCACCAGCGATCCGCTGCAGCCCGAGCGCACCGAAGTGCACTGGAACGATCTGGTGCGCGGCGAGGAAACCGTCGATCTGGCCTCACTGTCCGATCCGGTGCTGCGGCGCGAGGACGGCACTTATCTCTACACGCTGCCTTCGGTCGTCGACGACATCGAGATGGGCGTCAGCCATGTCATCCGCGGCGACGACCACGTCACCAACACCGGCGTGCAGATCGCGCTGTTCAAGGCATTGGGCGCCGAGCCGCCTGTCTTCGGCCACCACAATCTCTTGACCACGGCCTCGGGCGAGGGCCTGTCGAAGCGCAGCGGTGCGCTGTCGATCGAAAGCCTGCGCGAGGAGGGCATCGAACCGATGGCTGTGGCTTCGCTGGCCGTCCTTGTCGGCACCTCGGAAAATGTCGCGGCGGTGCATGACATGCCGGCACTGGCCGCGCGCTTCGATCCCGCCGCCACGTCGAAATCGGCGGCCAAATTCGACCCGGACGAGCTGTTCGTGCTCAATCGTGCGCTCATGCACCACATGCCGTTTTCCGAGGCGCGGGATCGGCTGATCGTGCTCGGCATCTCCGGCGACAAGGCCGAGCCGTTCTGGCTGGCGGTGCGCGGCAATCTCGACCGGCTGAGCGACGCGGTCGGCTGGTGGCGTATCCTTGCCGACGGCCCGCGGCCGGCGCCGGAATTTTCCGACGAGGATCGCGACTTCCTGCAGCAGGCCTTCGACCTGCTGCCGGAAGAGCCGTGGACCGGCACGGTCTGGAAAGACTGGACGGCCAGGATCAGGGAAGCCAGCGGCCGCAAGGGCAAGGCGCTGTTCATGCCGCTCAGGTTGGCCCTTACCGGACTTGCTTCCGGGCCGGAGCTTGCAGATCTATTGCCGCTGCTGGGTCGGGAAGGAACGCTGGCCCGACGACCCTGACCTTGCGCTGGTCCGGCGGGATCAGCGACACCGGCGACACCACCGGCTTGACGGCAAGGCGCTTGATGGCGGCGCGGTCGAGCCCGCCTTGTACGTTCGCCAGCGTCTCCGGATCCGCGCCCGGATCGGGTTTGGCCGCCGGCACCGGAATGAATGGCGTTGTCTCGGTATCAGGCTGCGATTGCTCGGGCGGTAGCGGGTTGCCGCCGATGATCTCGAAATTTCCGGCCTGCGCATTGCAGCCACAAGCCAGCGGCCGCGACATGTTGGGCTGTTTGTAGAGATAGGCGGTCGGCAACTCGCTGTAGGGCCTGCCGGTCGCCGACGACGTCATGTTGGCCGAATCGTCTTCCATGCCGCGCGAATAGAACACCTGCATTTCGGTGCCGGGGCAGCTCGATTCGCAGTTCTTCTGGTCGCGCTCGAAATCGCCGAGCGAAGCCGAGTTCGACATCGGGAAGAAATAGCCGTCGCAGGTGCGCACGCAGCTCGTATGGAACTCGCCGCCGACCGTCGGGAAATCCGGCACGCCGGGCTGATTGAGCACCCGGCGCACATTGCGCTCCTCGCCGGGATCGTCGGGCTGATCGAGCGTGTCGATCTGCCGGTTGCCGCCGAAAAGCTGGTCGAACAGATTGCCGTCGTCGGGTTCGCGGCTGGCTTCCTGCAGCGGCTCCCGGCGCGGCGCGGGCTCGTCACGGCAGCCATTGGCGTCGAGCGCGGCCAGGATGCGGCCGCGGTCGCGCCGCGAGCCGCCGCCGGCAAGCTGCGCGCGCTTGGCTTGCAACGCATCGAGATTGGCGTTCATGCGATCGATGCTGCTGTTCAGCGCGGCACATTGGCTGACATTGCGCGAAAACAGCGAAAACCCGCAATTCGCATCGCTCGCACGACCGCGCACCTTTGATAGCTGTTCGAACTGGCGGGAGATGGCCTTGTCATACTTCCGCACCATGCTGGAATTGCCGCCGCCATTCGATGAAGAAGCAAGCTCGGCTTCCAGTTGACGGCAAACGCGGGAGGCGGCCTGCGGTTCAGTGGTGGCGACGGCCGAAAGCACAAGCGCGCCGAGCAGCGCAGCCAGATGCTTCAGCCTCCATCGTCCGCCCGTCATTGCCCGAAACCCCGCTTGCCTGCCTGTCTACCGGATTCGCGGTTAACCGTTCCCTCAATCTACAACCAAAGATGGTCTTAGCCCATAGACGCGTTGCAGGAGGGGTTTGGTTAGAGCGGCAACTGTGCGGTCTCACCGCTGCATGAAAAAGGCGCAATCGCCCCGGAATTATCCCACGATCCAGCAATGCCCCGGGGAGCTGGCATGATCGCGATTACCGGTCGAACCGCGCTGCAGTTCGGTCTGTTGTGCCTGGCGGCGCCCGCAGCCTTGGCGCAGGAAAATCCAGCCGCTCCGGACTGGCGCAGCAAATTGGTCGAAGCCGCGCGTGAGCAGATCGGCGTCACCACATTCTACGACCCGACCTATGTCCGCCTCGGCTATCCCGGCGGCGACGTCGCGCCGGATAGGGGCGTGTGCACGGATGTTATCGTGCGGGCCTATCGCCGCGCCTTCGAGCTCGACCTGCAGAAGCTGGTTCACGAGGACATGGCGGCCAATTTCGCCGCCTATCCCAAGACCTGGGGTCTGAAAGCGACCGACCGCAACATCGACCACCGACGGGTCGGCAATCTTGCCGCAATTTTCGGGCGCAAGGGAGTTTCCTTGCCCGCCAGCGAGTATCCTCCCGACTTTCAGCCGGGCGATATCGTCACCCAGATGCTGCCCGGCAACCTGCCGCACATCGTCATCGTCTCATCCGAACGCTCGGCTGACGTGCCGGAACGAGCGCTGGTCATCCACAATATCGGGTCGGGCGCCCGCGAGGAGGACACGCTGTTCGCCTTCAAGCAGACCGGGCATTACCGCTTCGCGCCTGCGTGGGAAACTCAGCCGAAATGAACCACCGCCTGCGCCTTGTGCGCCGCCTCGACCACTGCCAGCGCCGTCATATTGACGACGCCGCGCGACGTCACCGACGGCGTCAAGATATGCGCCGGCTTGTCGGTGCCAAGCAGGATCGGCCCGACATGCAGCGCGTCCATCATCGTGCGCAGCGCGGTCAGCGTGATGTTGGCGGAGTCGAGGTTGGGGAACACCAGGAGATTGGCTTCGCCCTTCAGCCGCGAATGCGGATAGACGCGCTGGCGCAGATGCTCCGACAGGGCTGAATCGGCATGCATCTCGCCGTCGCATTGCAGCTCGGGCGCAACGCGCGCCAGGATCGCCGCCGCCTGCCGCATCTTCAGCGCGCTGGGGGAATCGCGCGAGCCGAAATCCGAATGCGACAGCAGCGCTGCCTTCGGCTCGATGCCGAACCGCTGGATTTCCTCCGCCGCCAGAATGGTCATTTCGGCGATCTCCTCGGCCGTCGGGTCGACCGAGACATGGGTGTCGGTGAGGAAGATGATGCCGCGTTGCGAGATCAGCATCGACAGCGTCGACAGGTCGCGGTCCTTGACGCCTGCGCGTGGTCCGATGACCAGCGTCACATTGCGCAGATGCCGCTCGAAGCGGCCCTCGAGGCCGCAGATCATGGCGTCGGCATCGCCGCGCTTCAGCGCCAGCGCGGCAATCACCGTATTGTCGGTGCGCACCATGGTGCGCGCGGCCTCCGTCGTCACGCCGCGCCGGCCGGCAAGCTCGATCAACAGGTCGACATAATGGCGGTAGCGCGGATCGTCTTCCGGGTTGATCAGGCCGAAATCTACGCCCGGCTTGATACGCAGGCCGTAGCGCTTCAGCCTGACCTCGATGACATGCGGGCGGCCGATCAGGATCGGCTCGGCAATGCCTTCCTCCAGCACCACCTGGGCTGCGCGCAGCACGCGCTCGTCCTCGCCGTCGGCATAGATTACGCGCTTGGCGGTCGACGCCTTGGCCGACGAAAACACCGGCTTCATCACCAGGCCGGAGCGGAAGACGAAGCGGTTGAGCTGGTCGATATAGGCGGCGAAGTCGGTGATCGGCCGGGTCGCGACGCCGGTGTCGCAGGCAGCCTTGGCCACCGCCGGCGCGATGCGCAGGATCAGGCGGGGATCGAAGGGCGAGGGGATAAGGAAGTCGGGTCCGAAGATCGGCGTCTCGCCGGAATAGGCGCGGGCGGCGACGTCGGATGGTTCTTCGCGGGCAAGCGCGGCGATCGCCCGGACCGCGGCCATTTTCATCTCCTCGTTGATGGCGCTGGCGCCGCAATCCAGCGCACCGCGGAAGATGTAAGGAAAACAAAGCACGTTGTTGACCTGATTGGGGAAATCGGAACGGCCGGTGCAGATCATCGCGTCGGGACGAGCGGCGCGCGCGACCTCCGGCATGATCTCGGGATTGGGGTTGGCCAGCGCCAGGATCAACGGCTTAGGCGCCATATGATCAAGCAATTCCGGCTTCAGCACGCCGGCGGCCGACAGGCCGAGAAAAACGTCGGCGCCAGGGATCACATCGGCCAGCGTGCGCGCCTCGGTGTCCTTCACATAGGGGTCTTTCCAACGATCCATCTCGTCGGTGCGGCCCTTGTAGGCGACGCCGAAGCGGTCGGTGACCCAGATGTTCTCTACCTTGGCGCCAAGCGAGACCAACAGGTTGAGGCAGGCGAGCGCTGCCGCACCGGCGCCTGAGGTGACGATCTTGATGTCGGAAATGGTCTTGCCGGCGAATTCCAGCCCGTTGAGCACGGCGGCGGCGACGATGATGGCGGTGCCATGCTGGTCGTCATGGAAGACGGGAATGCCCATGCGGGCCTTCAGCTGCGCCTCGACCTCGAAGCATTCGGGCGCCTTGATGTCCTCGAGATTGATGCCGCCGAATGTCGGTTCCAGCGCCGAGATCGTCTCGACCATGCGCTCTATGCCCGGCGCGTCGATCTCGATGTCGAAGACGTCGATGCCGGCGAATTTCTTGAACAGCACCGCCTTGCCTTCCATCACCGGCTTGGAGGCGAGCGGGCCGATATTGCCGAGGCCGAGAACGGCCGAGCCGTTGGAGACGACGCCGACCAGATTGGCGCGCGCCGTGTAGTCGGCGGCGGTCGCCGGATTGTCGCGGATTTCGAGGCAGGGGGCGGCAACACCAGGCGAATAGGCCAGCGCCAGATCGCGCTGGTTGCCGAGTGGCTTGGTCGCCTGGATCTCGAGCTTTCCCGGCCTTGGATGCTTATGGAAGTAGAGGGCGGCTTCGTCGAGGTCCGAACGTGCCGTTTTCTTGTTCTCGCCTTCCATGCGGCCGCTCCCTCAAACCTGCTTTGCAGCCTTTTAGCACGCAAAAATGGTTTTTCGCGACGCCAAATGACGCAAGGGCGGCTAAAACAACCGGGGCCGGAGATATCGAACTATTTCAAACAATTGCGCTGAAATGCTGCCGATTATCCATCGAGCCCTTTAGAACGCGCTGACATAGAGGCCGCCATCGACCGGGATGTTCTGACCGGTGAGATAGCCGGCATGGACCGAGCACAGAAAGGCGCAGATCTGGCCGAACTCTTCCGGCGTGCCGAGCCGCTTGGCCGGAACGTCGGCGCTGATGCGGGTCTTGCGCGCTGCGGCCGCTGCCGGGTCTTCCATCGTGCCGGCCTCATGCGGGCCGCGCAGCCGGTCGGTGTCGAGCTTGCCCGGCAGCAGGCTGTTGATGGTGACGTTGCGGTCGATCACCGTTCGTGCCACGCCGGCGAGGAACGAAGTCAGCCCGGCTCGCGCGCCGGACGACAGATCGAGGCCGGGAATCGGGACGTAGACCGACAGCGAGGTGATGTTGACGATGCGGCCGAAGCCGCGCTTGGCCATGCCGTCGATGACGGCCTGCACCAGTTCGATCGGCGTCACCATGTTCTGCGTCACGCCTTCGAGGATCTTTGCGCGGTCGAGTTCGCGGAAATCGCGCAAGGGCGGGCCGCCATTGTTGTTGACCAGGATATCCGGGTCGGGGCAGGCGGCAAGGAGCGCGTGCTGCACGTCGGGTTTCGAGACGTCGCCGACGATCTCGGTCACCTTCACGCCGTAGCGTTCGCGCAGTTCGGCTGCGGTTTTTGCCAGCAACTCGGCATTGCGGCCGTTGACGACGAGATCGCAGCCGGCCTCGGCCAGCGCCATGGCGCAGCCGCGGCCCAGCCCTTTGCTCGATGCGCAGACGATGGCCTTCTTGCCCTTGATGCCCAGATCCATGACGATTTTCTCCTGTGAATGGCGCGGCACGCTAGCCCTTTGGCTGGCCCAATCGCAACCGTCATACGGTTGTTGCATGAATCGGGGCATAGCCTGCGCGAAAGCAACGGTGACGATCTGATGTCCGGTACAGAAACCCGCACTTTCCGCAGCATGTTCATATCCGACCTGCATCTCGGATCGAAGGCGGCCAAGGCCGAGTTCCTGATCGATTTCCTGCGGTATCACGACGCCGATATCATCTATCTCGTCGGTGATATCGTCGACGGCTGGCGGCTGCGGCGCAGCTGGCATTGGCCGCAGAGCCACAATGACGTCGTCCAGAAACTGCTGCGCAAGGCGCGCAAGGGCACCTCGATCACCTATATCGCCGGCAATCACGACGAATTCGCGCGCCAGTTCCAAGGCGTGCATTTCGGCGGCATCGTCGTTGCCGACCGCGCCATCCACGAAACCGCCGATGGCAAGCGCCTGCTGGTCATCCATGGCGACCAGTTCGACACCGTCGTCCACAATGCACGCTGGCTGGCCTATCTCGGCGACTACGCCTATGACGCCGCGATGGTGGTCAACCGCGTGGTGACGAGGCTCCGCCATTTGCTGGGTCTCCCTTACTGGTCGTTCTCGTCCTGGGCCAAGGTCAAGGTCAAGAAGGCGGTGAACTTCATCGGTTCGTTCCAGACGGTGCTGACCGAGGAGGCCCGCCGCTCGCATGTCGACGGCGTCATCTGCGGCCACATCCATCACGCCGCGATCGAGACTTATGAGAATGTGCAGTACATCAACACCGGCGACTGGGTGGAGAGCTGCACGGCGGTGGTCGAACATTTCGATGGCAAGATGGAGATCATCCACTGGGCGCTGGTGCTGCCCGAAGCACCGGACGAGCCGTTCATCCCCTTGCTGATCGAAGACAGGGTCGTCGAAGCGGCATAACCCTCCTGTTAATCGACTGGTCCAGGCAGTTTCGGACCGCTTTCGCGCATGTTAAGGGATCGATCTGCGTTGCAGCCCTTTGTGCAGCGTAATTGGATCGATTCATGTCGCTGCCGCCGCTCTCGCCCGAACAACTCGTCAAGCCGCGCCATTTCGAACTGCGCATGAGTCTGATCTTCGCGACATTATTCGTGTCGCTGGGAACGCATGTGCCTTATTTCCCGCTGTGGCTGCATGCCCAGGGTTTCCACGCCGAGCAGATCGCCATCATCCTGGCGGCGCCGATGTTCCTGCGCGTGGTGACAACACCCCTGCTGACCGCGCTGGCCGACCGGGCGAAGGACAGGGCGGATGTCTATATCGCGCTGGTGGCCGCGACGATGGTGCTTTCCGCCGGCTATTTCCTCAACCCGACCTACGCCATGGTGCTTGCCGTATCGCTGGCGCTGACGGTGGTGTGGACGCCGCATTCGCCGATCGCCGATTCGCTCGCGCTGTCGGGTGTGCGCCGCTTTGGCTCGAACTACACCGCGATGCGCAAATGGGGCTCGATATCCTATCTCTGCGCCAATGTCGCAGGCGGCTTTATCCTCGCCTGGACGAGCCCGCAGGCCGTGCCGGTAATCATCTTTGCGGCATTGTCTGCCGCGCTCGTCGCCGGATTGCTGGCGCCGCGGCTTGGCCGCCCGCGCCGGGCTTCGCCGCTATCTGCCGCCGACATCCAGCATCAGGCGCCGAGCCTTCTCAATCCGTATTTCCTGTATTTCACCCTCGGCGTCGGCATCATCACCGCCAGCCATGCCTTCCTCTACGGCTTTGTCTCAATCTACTGGAAATCGGTCGGCATCAGCGATTCCGTCGTTGGCCTGCTGTGGGCCTGGGGCGTGGTGGCCGAGGTCTGCATGTTCGTGTTTTTCAACCGTATTTTTGCCTCCGTCTCAGTCGTCAAGGTGATGCTGATCGCCGGCGTCGGCTCCATCGTGCGCTGGATCGCCTTTCCGTTGATCTGGCCACTCGGGCTTGGCGTTGCCGGTTTCTTCGGCGTCCAGACCCTGCATTCGGTGTCGGTGGCGATGGTGTTGATCGGCCTGCAGAAGATGATCGGCGAAACGGTTTCGGAAGAACGCACGGGTGCGGCGCAAGGCATTGCCTATTTCTTCAACGGCTTCTTCATGGCGGCGGTGACGCTGGCGTCCGGCCCGCTTTATGAGCGCTACGGCGTCGACGGCTTCCTGGCGATGATCCCGATCGCCATCATCGGCCTGGCGCTGATCGGGCTCGCCGCGCGTTCAGCCCCACAGCATCCTGTCAGGCGGTAACACCAGCGACCCCTGGTACACGAGGCCGGGCTGGCGGTCGCGGGCAAGCAGCAGCGGACCGTCGAGGTCGACGAAGTCGGCGCCTTGCGCCAAAAGCACTGCCGGCGCCATCGCCAGCGACGTGCCGACCATGCAGCCGACCATCACGCCGAATCCCAGCTCCCGGGCGCGGTCGCGAAGGGTAAGGGCGGCGGTCAGGCCGCCGGATTTGTCGAGCTTGATGTTGATGGCGTCATAGAGGCCGACAAGCGCTTCGAGGTCCTTCGCCTCGTGGAGGCTTTCGTCTGCGCAGATCGGCACCGGATGCGCGATGTGGCGCAGGATGGCATCATGGCCGGCGGGAAGCGGCTGTTCGATCAGGGCTATCCCATGTTCGGCGGCGAAAGCGAGATTCTCGATGATGTTGGCATCGGTCCAGCCTTCATTGGCGTCGAGGATGATGCGGCTGTCGGGCGCCGCTTCGGTCACGGCGCGGATGCGGGCCATGTCGTTGTCGCCGCCAATCTTGACCTTGAGCAGCGGCCGCCCGGCATTGGCGCGGGCTTGCGCCGCCATTGCCTCCGGCTCGCCCAGCGACAGCGTGTAGGCCGTCTCCAGCGCCGACAAGGGCACAGCGTGGATGGCGTCCGCGACCGCAACGCCGCTGATCTTGGCCTCCAGGTCCCACAAGGCGCAATCGATGGCGTTGCGGGCAGCACCCGCCGGCACCGCATCGAGCAGGTCCTTGCGGCTGATGCCGCCTTCTATCTGCCGGCGCATGGCCTCGGTGGCGTCGCGCACCCCCTCCATGGTCTCGCCATAGCGCTTGTAGGGGACGCATTCGCCCCATCCGCGATTGTCCCCATCGCTGATCGTGCAGGTAATGACTTCGGCTTCGGTCTTCGACCCGCGCGAGATGGTGAAGGTGCCGGCAATGGGAAAACGCTCGGCCTCAACCGAAATGACACGCGCCATAATTTTCTGCTCCGGCTATGCGACAACGCGTCGTCGGCAAATCGACAGGTACGACCCGTCAGGCTAAACAGGACGCCATGTTGACCATCGGCAAACGCGACGCAAGCGGCAACGCCGCCAAGGAGGCCGACCACCAGCCCCGCGTTGCGGTCGGCGAGGAGGGCGGCGTCCTCGGCTGCGCTTTCTCCGGCATCTGGACGACGACGACAGTGGCGCTGATCGACGCCGAGATGCGCAAGATCGAGCAGCGCAAAGGCTTCCAGACGCTCGCTTTGGATCTCTCCCACATCGAGAAGATGGACACCGCCGGCGCCTGGCTGATCGATCGCCTGGTCAGCGTCTTCGAAAAGAAGGGTGTCGAGATCAAGATGCAGGGGCAAAGCGATGTCGCCTCGATCCTGCTCGGCGCCGTTGGCGAAGCTGTCCGGCGCGAGCCCGAATCGCGCGGCGTCCGGCGCCCCAACATCATCCTCCGCGGGCTGGAGGCGGTCGGCCGCCGCATCTATGAGATGCGCGACGATTTCCTCGCCTCGATGAACATCCTCGGCGCCACCATCGGCGGCGCCCAGATGAAGCTCGGGCGCGGCCATGCCATCAATCCGGCGGCGATCTTCAACCAGATCGATCGCATGGGGGTCGGCGCCATCCCCGTGGTGGTGCTGATGTCGGCGATCGTCGGCGCCATCGTCGCCCAGCAGGGCGCCTACCAGCTCAATTATTTCGGCGCCAACATTTTCGTTGTCGATCTGGTCGGCGTGCTGATCCTGCGCGAACTCGGCGTGCTGATGACCGCCATCATGATCGCCGGCCGCTCCGGCAGCGCCATCACCGCCGAGATCGGCTCGATGAAGATGCGCGAGGAGGTCGACGCGCTGAAGGTCATCGGCCTCAACCCGATCGGCGTGCTGGTGTTTCCGCGCCTGGTGGCGCTGGTGATCGCGCTGCCCTGTCTCACCATCGTCGCCAATTTTGCCGCTCTTGGCGGCGGCATCCTAGCCGCCTGGCTTTATTCCGGTATTGCGCCGACGGCCTTCATCGACCGGCTGCGCGGCGCGATCGATATCAGCACCATCTTCGCCGGGCTGATCAAGGCGCCGTTCATGGCCATGATCATCGGCACCATTGCTTCCGTAGAAGGCATGAAGGTCGGCGGCAGCGCCGAATCGCTGGGTCTGCACGTCACTGCCTCGGTGGTGAAGTCGATCTTCGTCGTCATCATCCTCGATGGCCTTTTCGCCATCTTCTACGCGTCGATCGAGTTCTGACATGATGCGCAGAAACTCAAAGGCGACCAAGGCTGTGCAGGGAACGGGCGAAAGCGATATCGTGCTGTCGGTGCGCGACATCACCGTTGCCCTGGACGACAAGCTGATCCTCGACAAACTGGCGCTCGACATCAAGCGCGGCGAAATCCTCGGTTTCGTCGGCGCCTCGGGCGCCGGCAAATCGGTGCTGCTGCGCACGATTCTCGGCCTGCTGCACAAGCAGTCCGGCACGATCAAGCTGTTTGGTCTCGACCTCGAAAAGGCCAGCGACATCGAACGGTTGCGCATCGACATGCGCCTTGGCGTGCTTTTCCAGCACGGCGCCCTGTTTTCGGCGTTGACCGTGCAGGAAAACGTGCAGGTGCCGATGCGCGAATATCTCGATCTGCCGAAGAAACTGATGGACGAGCTGGCCTTGCTCAAGATCGAACTGGTCGGCCTGCCGCCGGACGCCGCGCAAAAATTTCCCTCGGAGCTTTCGGGCGGCATGATCAAGCGAGCCGCCCTGGCGCGGGCGCTGGCGCTCGACCCCGACATCGTCTTCCTCGACGAGCCGACTTCCGGCCTCGACCCGATCAGCGCGTCCGAATTCGACGAACTGGTGGTCAAGCTGCGCGATACGATGGATTTGACGGTCTATATGGTGACGCACGATCTCGACACGCTGTTTACCGCTTGCGACCGCGTGGCGGTGCTCGGCAACAAGAAAATCCTGGTCGAAGGCACGATCGACGACATGCTGAAAAGCGAAGAACCGTGGGTCAAATCCTATTTCCGCGGAAAACGGGCTCGGCAACTTGATCTTGCCGCGCGCGCATAGACATAAGTGGGGCAATGGAAACCAGAGCCAACTACGTAATTGTCGGCATTTTCACCCTGGCTGCAATCCTGGCGGCGTTCGGGTTCGTCTATTGGACCGCCCAGATCGGTGATCGCGGCGAGACGGCGGAGCTGCGCGTGCGCATTCAGGGTTCGGCCTCCGGCCTCGGCCCCGGCAGTCTGGTGCTGTTCAACGGCGTCAAGGTCGGGGTGGTCAAGCGCGTCTATTTCGACCGCAATGACCCCAATGCCGCCATTGCTACGACCGAGATCGACCAGACAACGCCGCTCACCAAATCGACGCAGGCCGATATCGGCATCGCCAGCCTTGCCGGCCAGGTCAACATCGAATTGAAGGGCGCCGATCCAAAGGAACCAAATCTCCTGGAAGAGGCGGCAAAGGAAGGCAGGACCGCCGAGATCGTCGCCAATCCATCGGCGGTCACCAACCTGCTGCAGACTGCGCAGAATATCTTCACCCGTGCCGACAAGGTGCTTTCCGAACTCGAAGGTTTCACCAGGGATGTGCGCGGGCCGCTGACCCAGACCGTCAAGAACGCCCAGACATTTTCCGATGCGCTGGCCAGGAATGCCGACGGCATCGACAAGTTCCTGACCGCCGTCAGCGCGCTGTCGGATGAGCTGAAGGGTGTTTCCGGCAAGCTCGACGGCACGCTGAAGGCTGCCGAAGGCCTGCTCAATGCCGTCGACAAGGACAAGATCAAGAGCATCGTCGCCAATGTGGACGCCGTCACCGCCAATCTGAAGGAGACCAGCGGACAGCTCGACGGCGTGATCAAGAACGTCGATACCGCGGTCGGCTCGGTCAACGATTTCGCCACGCGCACGCAAGGCACGCTGGCCAAGGTCGACAATGTGCTCGACGGCATCGATCCGGCACAAGTGCGCGTGGCGCTCGCCAACATTCAGAAGGCCAGCGAAAATGCCAACAAGGCCGCCGCCGACATCGCTAAGGTGACCGACAAGTTCGCCGACCGGGCCGACGACATCGACGAGACGATCAAGGACGCCAAACAGCTTGCGTCGCGCCTCAACGATGCCTCGGTGCGCGTCGACGGCATCCTGAAAAGGGTCGATACGCTGCTCGGTTCGGGCCAAGCCGACGGCGTCATGGCCGATGCCAGGGACACGCTGAAGTCGTTCAAGCAGGTCGCCGACACGCTGAACGCCCGGCTTGGCACGATCACCGACAATATTGCGCGCTTCTCGGGCCAGGGCCTGTCGAATGTCGAGGCGCTGGTCCAGGACAGCCGGCGTTCGATCAGCCGCATCGAAGAGGCGGTGACCGATCTCAGCCGCAACCCGCAGCGCATCCTGTCGGGCGGCGACGGCGAGGTCCGGCAGTTCGATGGCAGGGCACGGCGTTGACTTCCGTGCCCGCCCGCAGCAATTACATGGACCGCGGATGCGGATTCATCATACGATCCGGGGACAGTGGGGATCACGCGTGACGTTCGGGTTGGGTGGGTATAGATCGGCAGTCGTTTTGCTTGGCCTGACGCTGGCTGGTTGCGCGGCATTGGGAGGCAAGCCGGCGCCACTCGATACGTTCGAGCTGTCCGCCCCGTCGATCGACGCGCATGGCCACAGCCGCCGCCAGATCCTGATCGCCCAGCCATCCGCGCTCAAGGCGCTGGACAGCCAGAACATCGTCATCAAGCCGTCAGATCGCTCGATCCAGTATCTCAAGGGCGCGCAATGGGCCGACCGGCTGCCGCTGATCGTGCAGGCGAGGCTCGCCGAAACCTTCCAGCGCTCCGGCAGCTTTGCCGGCGTAGGCAAGCCGGGCGAGGGGCTGGCGATCGACTACCAGGTGATTGTCGAGATCCGCTCCTTCGAAGTCCGCGTCAATGGCGGCGAGCATGCCGAGGTCAATCTCTTCGTGCGCATCCTGAACGACCGCAACGGCGAGGTGCGCGCCTCCAAAAGCTTTACCGCATCCGCTCCCGTCTCCGGCAGCGGCAATCCGGCCTATGTCAACGCGCTCGACAGCGCCTTCGGCGAGGCGGCGAAGGATATTGTGGGCTGGACGGATTCGGTGATCTGAGCCGGTCGAGGCTTCGAACGATCGTTCGTCGCGTTAAGCCATCACTCGACCAAATATCGCAGGTTCGCGCTGACCCTCATTGCGCTGCCGGGCATTTCTCCCCGTATAGTGACGGGCGAAAGAACGCCGCCGCCAATGATTCCGCCAATTGTCACCGTTGCAGTACGGGCGGCGAGGCTGATGCCATCTCCCTTCACCCCGTCGCTATACGGGGAGAAGGTGCCGGCAGGCGGATGAAGGGCAGCGCAGACCGACATTTTGCACAAAGAAAAGGCGGGAACTTCCCGCGCCTTTTCTGTGTCTGTGGTGTCGCCTCAATCAGTGCAAACGGCCGCTCGCATGGGCCAGCATGGTGTAGACCTTGCCGGTGTCCGACGTCAGGTAGGTCTGCGCCATGATGTTGTCGCGGTCGTTGCGCGAGACGTCCTTGAGCAGCTTCTCGAAATCGTCGCAGTAGCGGTCGACGGCGGCGCGGAACTCCGCCTCTGCCTGATATTTGCGGCGGATTTCATCGAAGGTCTGCTGGCCCTTGAGCGTGTAGAGGCGGCGCGTGAACACGTCACGCTCGCCGCGCCGGTAGCGGTTCCACAGCTCGATAGAGGCGTCGTGGTCGATCGCCCGGGCGATATCGACCGAGAGCGAGTTGAGCGACTCCATGACATGCAGGGGCGAGCGCTGGGCGGGAGCCGCGCGCGGTGCTTCCGCGGGCGCTGCCGGCCTGGCGACTTCCTCCTCGCGCGATGCCCCGGTCAGGAGATCGCGCACCCAGCCGCCTTGCGGCGTACGGGCGTTGGCGTCGCGCTGGCGCGGTGCTTCGGCAGGGCGTTCGATATCGAGCGTGCCACGCAGGCCGCCGAGCGGCGCCTGCGGAGCAGGGCGCTCCGGCTGTGGAGCCGGCGGCGGGCGGCGTACCGGCTCGGCCGGGCGCTGCACTGGCGCCTGAGGCGCCGGGCGCAGGGCGCGCGGTTCGGCATTGTCGCCGCCGCGTCCCGATTTCGCAACGATATCCGAAAGTTCCTTGAGCGCGTTGATCTGTTCGGCAACGGCACGGCGGATCGCCGAGGTCGATTCCTTGGCCTCTTCCGGCATCTCGATGACGCCCTTCTTGAGCTCGGCGCGGGTGAGGTCGAGCTCGCTCTTGATCGAGCTTGCGGTGCGCCGCATCTCCTCGGTCGCATCGGCGAACCGGCTGGTTGCCGAATCGACCACTTCCGTTATGGCGATCCGGATCTTGTCGGCTGATGCCAGCGTCTTGCCTTCGGCATTCTGCATCGTCTGGCCGACAAGGTTTTCGAACGAACGCATCACCTTCTCGAGGTCTTCCGACTTCTTGACCAGGCCGACGGCGAGATCTTCGAGCGACGACTGCCGCTCAAGCGTGTGCTCCAGATTGCTCTGCGCCGAGCTCAACAGATCCGAAGCCGAGGACAGCAAGCGGCTGTGCTCGTCGAACTTGGTGGCGATCGAGGCCACTTCGCGCAGGGTCGACGACGACAATTCGGTAAGCCGCGTCGTGTTCGAATCGACCAGGCGGGCCGAGCTGGCGAAGGTCTGCGCGGCCTTTTCGGTGGTTGCCGCGAAGCTTTGCGTGCTGCCGCTCAGACGTTCGTCAACCTGGCCGAGGTTGATCGCCGCCTGTTCGATCAGCTCACCAAGCTGCGAGCTGGAGACGCTCATGCGGCCGATGAGGTCGGCGACGCTATCGGCGAGCGACGAGCGCGCGCCTTCGACGGCCGACAGCGTTTCGGCGGTGCGGCTGGCGAGCGCGTTGACGAGGGCGGCATTTTCGCTGCGCAGCTTCTCGGTCGCGCGTTCGGTGACCTCTTCCATGCTCTTTTGCAGTTCCGAGCCGCCCTGGGCGAAGCGCTCGACCAGCGGCCGCGCGGTTTCGTCCAGGATCTTCGCCATCTCGGCCGAACGCGCCGCCAGCATCGTGTTGAGCTCGCGGGTATTGGTGCCGATGGTCTTGGCAGCGTCGTTGGTGCTCTGGCCGATGTGCTGGCCGACCGCGGTAAAAGTCTCCGCAATCGTGTTGGCGCGCGAGATCAGCTGAGCTTCTGCGCTGGAAACCTGCTCGTTGAGCTTCTGACCCATCGTCTCCGTCGTATAAAGAAGGCGGTTCTCGACGTTGGCGACCTGTTCCTCGACGCGCGAAGCTGCGGACGCAACGCTCGCGGCCAGTCGCTCATCGGCGCCGGCAAGAGCCTGCTCCATCTCGCGGGCGTGGACGGCAAGTTCCTGGCCGGTCTGGCGTGCGCGTTCGGCAACACGCTGCTCGGTGCTGGCGAAGGCGCCGACGATGTTGTCGGCATGCTCGCCGATCGTCGACGTGGAGTCGGCGATGCGCGACACCAGGCGGTGATCGGCCTCGTCGAAGATGCGGCTGATCTCGGTGGCGCGTGCCGACAGCGCGTCCGAACCCTCGGCAATGCGCGAGATCAGCTGCTGGTCGGCGGCGTCGAAGATGCGGCCAAGGTCGGAGGCGCGGGCGGCGAGCGCTTCGGCGGATTCGCCGATGCGCATGCTCAGCCGCTGGTCGGCGCCCTCGAAGTTACGCAGGATGTCGCCGGCGCGGTCGGCCAGCGACTGCGCCGTCTCGACCGCGCGGGCGACCAGCTTCTGGTCGGCGGCGTCGAACGTGCCGGCGATCTCGCCGGCGCGGGCAGCCAGCCGTCCGGCCGTTTCTTCGGCGCGGGCGAGCAGCGAGTTCGACGTCTCGTCGTGCCGGGCAAGCAGCACGCTCGACGTATCCTCGGTGCGAGCGAGCAAGGCGTTCGTCGTGTCCTCGGCGCGGGCCAGCAAGGCGTTCGTCGTATCCTCTGCGCGCGCAATCAGGGCGCTCGATGTGTCCTCGGCACGTGCGTGCATACGGCGATCCGCGTCCTCGAAGGTCCGGGCGATGTCCTCGGCCCGGGCCAAAAGGGCGGCCGAGGTCTGCTCGGCACGCTCGGCGATCTTGCGGTCCGCGTCACTGAAGGCAGCACCGGCCTGTTCGTGCAGCGCGCTGGTGACTTCCATCACCTTCTCGCGGAGCGCGCCGGCAACGAAGACGGCGCTCTTTTCGAGCACGCTGCGGACATTGTCGACACCCACCGACAACGCGCGCTCCATGGTTCCGGCGCGCTCTTCGATGATGCCGGTCTGCTTGCTGAAGGCCTGCTCGATCTTCTCGACATCGGCAGCGATTGCCGCCGAGATATCGGTGCTTCTGCCGGCAATCTGGTCGATATGGCCCGACAGCGAGCGGTCGACATCCTTACGAATGTCGGCGAGCTTTGCCAGATCGTCTTCCAGCGCCTGGGTCAACATGTTGCGGCCTTCGGCCAGCTTGCCGACATGGCCGGCGATGATGTCGTCAACCTCACCGCGGCTTGCCGACAGCTTCTGCAGGTCGGCTTCCAGCGCACGTTTCAGGATGTCTCGCCCCTCGGCCAGCTTCTCGACCTGGCCTGCGACCAGTCCGTCGATGCTCGACCGGCTCTCGGCCAGCTTGGCGAGGTCGTCCTCGAGAGCCTTCGACAGCGTCGCGCGATCCCGGACGAGCTTGTCGCTGTGACCCTCGATCAGGCTGTTGACATTTTCCAAATCCGCTTCCAGCACCCGTGCGAACTCGCCACGGTTTTCGCTCAGCTTCTGCGACTGGTCGGCAATGGCGCTCCTGATCGCATTGAGATCGGCTTCGAGCGCCCGTGTGAGGATGTCGCGGCCCTCGGCGAGCTTCTCGACCTGTCCGGCGACCAGCCCATCGATGTTGGAGCGGCTCTCCGCCAGCTTGGCGATGTCGTCTTCCAGTGCCTTTGAGAGCGCCGAACGGTCCTGGACGAGCCTGTTTTGATGATCGGCCATGATGCCGCTGACATTGTGCAAATCGTCCTGAAGCGCCTGAGATAGCGTCGAACGATCCTGGACAAGCCGGCTCGAGTGGTCGGTGATCAGGCTGTTCACGTTCTGAAGGTCATCCTTAAGCGCCTGGGATAGCGTCGAACGATCCTGGACAAGCCGGTTCGAGTGGTCGGCGATCAGGCTGTTCACATTTTGCAGGTCGGCCTCCAATGCCTTGGAAAGCTGACCGCGCTCGTCCGCCACCTTGTCGGAATGATCCGCGATGGCACCCTTGATGGTGTTGAGGTCGGCTTCGAGCGCGCGCTTGAGGATATCGCGGCCCTCGGCCAGCTTCTCGACCTGGCCGGCGACCAGCCCGTCGATGCTCGACCGGCTCTCGGCGAGCTTGGCGAGGTCGGCCTCGAGCGTCTGTGACAACAGGCCACGATCGTCGGCAAGCCGGCTCGAATGGTCGGAGAGCAGGCCCCTGATGCCGGATAGGTCGTTCTCCAGCGCCTTGCTGAGTTCGGTGCGGTCCTCGGCCAGTTTCGCCGAGTGGTTCTCGATCACGCCCTTGATGCCGATAATGTCGTTTTCGAGCGCCTTGGTCAGGATGGCGCGGCCTTCGGCGATCTTTTCAACCTGGCCGGCGACCAGCCCGTCAATCGAGGCGCGGCTGTCGGCGAGCTTGCCGAGATCGGCTTCCAGGGCGCGCGACAGAATGTTGCGGCCTTCGGCCAGTTTACCGACATGTCCGGCGACCATTTCGTCAATGATCGTACGGGCTTGCACAAGTTTTCCGGAGTCTTCATGCAAAGCCTGGTTGAGCCGGTTGCGGCCTTCTTCAAGCCGCTCGAGATGGCTGCCCAGCGACGCGTCGATGGCGGCGCGCGACTCGTTGACCTTGCGCAGATCCTCTTCCAGGGCGCGCGAGATCAGGTTGCGGCCTTCGGCCAGCTTCTGCACCTGGTTGGTTACGGCCGCATCGATGCCGGCACGGCCCTCGGCGAACTTCGCCAGGTCCGCCTGCATGGCAGCCGCCATGCGTTCGCGGCTTTCGGACAGCTTGCGGCTGTGGTTTTCGACGGCGTCCTCGATGCCGACGCGGGCATCGGCAAGACGCTGGATGTCGGTGTCGAAGGAGCGCGACACGACATGGCGGGCGGCTTCCATGCGGCCGGCGAAATCGCTGGCGCGGGCTTCGAGCATCGACGAGGTCGACGAGACGATGTCGGCCATGTCGGCGCCGATCTGGGTCTTGCCCTGATCGATCATCGCCGACAAATGATCCTTGCTCTCGGCAAAGGTGTGGGCGATCTCGCGGGCGCGCTCGACCAGCGTTTCGTTGATCTGGCGGGCGCGCGCCTCGAGCGCGGCGTTGAGCTTCTGCGTGCCGGTATCGAGTGCTTCGGCGCGGGTCTGGAATTCGCTGATCAGCGCCTGGCCGCGCTCGGCCAGCGTCCGCTCGATGCCGTTCAGGCTGGACTCGAATTCCGAGCTCAGGGTGCGGGCGGCGCCGCCGAGCAGCGACACCATACCGGTGGTGCGGTCGTCGAGCAGGTCGGTCAGCGACCGGGTCAGGCCGTCTGTGGTGTCCGTCAGCTTGGCGATGCGGGTGTCGAGCAGCGAAGCAAAGGCTTCGCCCGATGTCGACAGCCGGTCGGTGATCGAATCCAGCCGGGTTTCGACGGAATCGAAGATCGACATCGAGCTTTCATTGATGCGGTCGATCAGCGTGTCGCCGGAATTGGTGATCGTCATCGACAGCTTGGTCGACGCGTTGAGGATAGAGTCGCGAATAATGTCGGAGGCGGCGCCGATCTCGTCCTTCAGCGTTTCATGCGCGCCGGTGATCGAGGCGCGCACGCGCTCGGCATGAGTGACGACGGCTTCGCGCTCGCTGCCCAGCCCGTCGACCAGCGACCGGATGCGCGATTCATTCTCCGAATAGGAGCGTTCGATCTGGTTGACCTCGCTGTGGACCAGAGTTTCGAGCTCGACGGCGCGCGCCAGCGTGCGCTCGATGCCTTCGCCCATCGCCGCCACTTCACGGCGAACGGCCTGGCCGATCATCATCACGCGGTCTTGGGCGAGGTTTTCCGGCTCCGCCAAGCGGAAAGCCACCTCCGTCATCGATTGCGCGGCAATGCGCATTTCCTGCGCGCGGCGGATCATCGCCGCGAAGGCCCAAAACAGGACGACCGGTATGATTGCCGCGATCGCTAGGCCGATCAGTTCAGGGCGGGCCAGGATTTGATCGAACGTACGAATTTTCCAGATGCTGGGGCCAAACAGCAGATTGGCGAGGCCGCCGGCGCCGGCGATCCAGGCCAGCGACACGAACGCCACGACCCAATAGATCGTGCTAGACGCGCGCCGGTTGAGGCTGTGCAGCAGCGTCTTGTAATCTTTCTGGCGGTCATCGTTTGCCGGCTTGAAGCCGGCTGGCTGGGCGCTGTTGCGCGATTCGACCGGGCGCAGCTCGGCGGGCTTGACTGCCGGCTTCGCACTCTGGTTTTGTTGGACGGGCGCGTTTTGAGCGGGGGCGGGCTTCTGGGGGCGGCCTTCGCGCGCCAGTTCGTCCGCGGCCTGCGATATCTGCGCTTCCAGATCTTCCATCGACGCCGCGATATCGAGATCGCCGCTGCCGTCTCCGCTGAGATCGAGGTCTAGTGCCTTTTCGAGTTCCCTGGCTACGTCGCTGTCGAGAGTTCTGGTCGTCGTTGGTTTCTTCGCCATGCCTTCGCTACCCTGTACTAGCTGCCGAGGGACTTCTTATTTTTGCCTGATTCTGGCTCGTCTTATCCCACGCAGGAGGCTGAAAATGGACCTTCGTATCGTAATGACACACAGGGGTAAAGAAAACATGCATTCCGCGAGATACGTAAAACTTTAAATATAAGGTTAACGACAACGTGATCTAATCGCATCAGCGGCAACAATTTTCCAGCCCATTCATTAACGCGTTGGCGACGGAAATCGCCTAGTTTTTTCGGCGATCGGCACAAGGAGTTTCAAATTGGTACGCGGTGAAAGCGGCATTGCCTTCTCAATGCCGGGCGGCGATGCGTCGGGACCGGCCCGTTCGCGCCCAGTGGATCTGGCCCATCTGGCCCGTCAGACAATGGGCGATCGCGCCCTCGAACAGGAGGTATTGGCACTGTTCGTACAGCAGGCGCTTTCCGTCCGCGACAGAATTGTCGATGCCGACGTCAGGGAGCGACTGCTTCTGGCGCATGGGCTGAAAGGTTCGGCGCGCGGGGTCGGCGCCTTTGCCATCGCCGACTGCGCCACCTCGATCGAACAGCAGCCGGAAGATGCGCGCATCCTCAAGCGCCTCGGCGCCCTGATCGAGGAAGTGCGCGATTTCATCGCCGCCATCAGCCGGTAATGGCTGCCGCTCGGCAGCGGCCACCGGGATGAATCGACGGGGCCAGGGCGTGCTTTGGCCGCTTTCCGAAAAAACGTCACAAAGCGGCGCTTTCGCGCGGCAGTTGACTTGTCCGGCGGAGTGATTATCTCGGCTGGGACTCCCTTCAGGTGACAAATGACCAAGCTGACCTTCATTGCCCATGACGGCACTCCTTTCGATGTCGAGGCCGAAAACGGCTCGACCGTCATGGAGAATGCGATCCGCAACGCGGTGCCGGGCATCGAGGCAGAATGCGGCGGCGCCTGCGCCTGCGCGACCTGCCATGTCTATGTCGACGAAGCCTGGACGGCCGAGGTCGGCGAGCCGGAGGCGATGGAAGAGGACATGCTGGACTTCGCCTATGACGTCCAGCCGAACTCGCGCCTGTCCTGCCAGATCAAGGTGCGCGACGCGCTTGACGGCCTCGTCGTGCGCGTGCCGGCTCGCCAGGGTTGATCTCCCGTACCATCTGATTTTTCCCGCCGCCGCTTGGCAGCGGGCCAATGCTCATGCAGTCTCGCGCCAGTTTCGCCCCAGTTTGACAATGAGGCTCGCCTGGCATGACCGATGTAATCAAGACGGACGCACTCATTGTCGGGGCGGGGCCGGTCGGCCTGTTCGCCGTGTTCGAACTCGGCCTCTTCGACATGAAGTGCCATCTGATCGATATCCTCGACCGGCCCGGCGGCCAATGCGCCGAACTCTATCCGGAAAAGCCGATCTACGACATTCCAGGCTGGCCCTCGATCTCGGCGCAAGGGCTGGTCGACAGACTGCTGGAGCAGATTCACCCGTTCAAGCCGGATTTTACCTTCAACCGCATGGTCTCCAGCCTGGAAAAGCTGGACGACGGCTCATTTCGGGTCACCACCGACGAGAACGAGGTGTTCGAAGCCAAGGTGGTGGTGATCGCCGCCGGTGGCGGCTCGTTCCAGCCCAAACGGCCGCCCATTCCCGGCATCGAGGCCTATGAGGGCAGGAGCGTCTTCTATTCGGTGCGCCGTATGGAGGAATTCCGCGGCCACGACCTCGTCATCGTCGGCGGCGGCGATTCCGCACTCGACTGGACGCTGAACCTGCAGCCGGTGGCAAAAAGCGTGACACTGGTCCACCGGCGCGCGGAATTCAGGGCGGCGCCCGACAGCGTCAACAAGATGTATGCCATGCAGGAGATGAAGCAGCTGGAGTTCCGGGTCGGCCAGGTGAGCGGCCTGACCGGCGCCGACGGCGAGCTGGCCTCTGCTACCATCAAGGGCGGGCCTGACGGCGACATCGAGGTGCCGTGCACGCGCATGCTGCCATTCTTCGGCCTGACCATGAAGCTGGGACCAATCGCCGAATGGGGGCTCAACCTTCATGAGAACCTCATTCCGGTCGATACCGAGAAATTCCAGACCTCGGTGCCAGGCATCTTTGCCGTCGGCGATATCAACTGGTACCCAGGCAAGCTGAAGCTGATCCTGTCGGGTTTTCACGAGGTGGCGCTGATGGCGCAGGCCGCCAAGCGCATCATCAGCCCCGGTGAGCGCATCGTCTTCCAGTACACGACGTCGTCGACCAGCCTGCAGAAGAAGCTCGGCGTCGTGGAGTAGGTCCTACAGGGCTTTCCGGATCACTCCACCAGAACGACCGGCGCCTCGGCGTCGTCGCGGCCGCGCAGTGACTTCTCCGGCATCAGAGCCAGCGTGATCAGCGCCAGCACGAGCGTGACCGCCGCGGCAAGGAAGATCATCATGAAGGGCGTCGCCGAGACGATCTGTCCGGCAGCCGGCGCGCCTTCGCCGGCAAGCGGCAGGCCATAGCCGAGCGCGACGGCGCCGAGCATGGCGACGCCGAGCGCACTGCCCAGCGAACGCAGGAAGGTCAGCACGCCGGTGGCAACGCCGAGATGCGCGCGGTCGACGGCGTTCTGCACCGATACGGTGGCGACCGGGAAGGTGGTGCCGCTTCCAAGGCCGATGCAGATGGTCAAGAGCTCGACGACCAGCAGCGAGGCGCGGCCAGCGACCAGGCTGAGCACGCCAAGACAGACAATGGCGAAGAGAACGCCGACCATGGCGATGCGCTTATAGTGGAAGAAGCGCGGTATCGTGCGGCCGCTGAAGGTCGCGCCGGCGACCGTTCCGAGCAGCAGGCCGAGCATGGCAAGGCCCGACTGGCTGACCGACAGGCCGATGATCGACTGCAGATAGACCGGCAGATACACCGACAGGCCGATATTAGCGGCCTGCAGCAGGAACATCGACGCCGTGCCGGCAAGCACGATCGGATTGCTCAGCACTTCAAGCGAAATCAGCGGCTCGGCCGCACGCATCAGCCTGAGCGCGAACGCACCCCAGAAGACCGCCGAACAGGCCAGCAGGCCGACGATCTCGCGCGAGGCCCATGGATAGGCGCTGCCGCCCCAGTTGAGGGCCAAAAGCAGCAATGCCGTCGCCACCACCAGAAGCAGCGCGCCCAGCGCGTCGATGCGATGCCGCTTTGCGGCGACCGGCAGTTTGCGCAGCGGCTTGTTGATGATGGCCATGGCCAAGATGCCGAGCGGGATATTGATCCAGAAGATCAGCGACCAATGCAGATGTTCGGCAAATCCGCCGCCGAGCAAAGGCCCGGCGATGCTGGCGACCGCCCAGGTGCCCGAAATCCAGGCGGCATAACGCGCGCGTTCGCGCGGCGGCACCAGGTCGCCGATGACGATCTGCGCCAGGGCGAACAGGCCGCCGCCGCCCGCACCCTGGATCGCCCGGCCGACAACCAACACGAACATGTTGGGGGCCATGGCGCTGACCAGCGATCCCAGAAGGAAGATCAGGATCGCCGCATAGACGGTCGGCCGGCGGCCATAGACGTCGGAAATCTTGCCGTAGAGCGGCGCCATGGCCGTCGCCGTCAGGAGATAGCCGGTCACGATCCACGGCAGGTAGTCGGCATGGCCGAGCGAACGGCCGATGGTCGGCATGGCCGGCGCGACGATTGTCTGGTCGAGCGCCGCCAGCAGCATCGACAAAAGGATGCCGGCGATGATGACGTTCTTCTCGCTTTCCGTCAGCGGCGCGGCGGGCGCCACCCTAGCCGGCTTGTCGACAGCCTGGTCCATATCAGTTCATCCATAACGTTCGAGAGCGATTGCGCGGCGCCAAATGGCCGCTCCGCTATACGCCGCCTCGATTGGTCTTGATCTGGTGTTTCGAAGCTCGCGCCTTGCCACCTGACATATCTTGCGAGCCTGACATATGTCGTCCCGTATAGGCCGATTTCGACCTTTGCCCGAAAATTTTCTGGGGCTGGCCTCATGTTTCGGCAGAATTGGCTTGGTATCAGTCCGTGTTTCAGCCGGGCGGAAGCTGGCCGTTCTCGACGCGCTGCATGCGGTAGCGCAGCAGCCGCAGGATGCGGCTTTCGAAATTCACGCCTTCCACGCGGTCGAAGCGCAATTGGTCCTGGTCATGCCTGGCGAGTTCGGCCGCGGTGATCTGCGCCGCCTTCGCCTTGGCCCCGGCGCAGGTCTTTTGCGCAAAGCTCGCGTTCAGCGCGTCTTCGAGCAGACGGCCGTGGTTCTTGGCGATCTCGACATGACGCTCCTCATGGCGCTTGATGTCGGCCGACAGCGTGTCCCAGAACAGCCTGACATCGGGATCGGCCTTGCGCGGCCTGCGCCACTCCGGAAGGATGACCTTGACCTTGACGGTGACGGCGGCCTTGGCGATGCGGCAGGTGTCAGCGGTTTGCGCGTAGCTAATGCGGGTGGTGAACGCCATCTGGGTGGCGCCCGGATGCCGCATCCCGGTGCTTTTCACCTCGGGTCCATGTTTCGACAATTGCGTCTCGATGTCATCGAGCGTGCTGCCGCCGATGGCAAAATAGCTGTAAGTCTTCACCAGATTGGCAGCATTCGCCGGCAGAGCGGTCAAAGCCAGCATCATGGCGCAGAGCAGGGGTCGTTTCATCATGTTGCCTCTTCACTCACCTTGCTTTACGGCCGTTGCCGGCGCAACGGAATTGATCTTCCACCGATCACGCATCGTTGATGGATTGCAAGCGCTCGATGAGCCACATGCCAATGAGCCACATGCCAATGAGACACATGGTTGAAGGACAATGACGACAAGGCGATGGCAACTGGCGCATGGGCGCCATCTCGACCTTGGCGAGAAAGCTATTGTGGTCGGCATTCTCAACGTCACGCCGGACAGTTTTTCCGACGGCGGGCTGTTCATCACACATGATCAGGCGGTGGTTCAGGCGCACCGCATGGTCGAAGAGGGGGCCGCCGTCATCGATATCGGCGGGGAATCGACACGCCCCGGCGCCTCTCCCGTAGCGCCTGAAGAAGAGCAGGCCCGCATCCTGCCGGTGATTGCAGCACTTGCCGGTTCAGGCGAAGCCCTGATGTCGGTCGACACCTATCGCGAGGAAACCGCGCGCCTCGCCGTCGCCGCCGGTGCGCATATCGTCAACGATGTCTGGGGCTTGCAGCGTGAACCCGGCATCGCCCGCGTCGCCGCCGAGACCGGCGCCGGACTGGTCATCATGCATACCGGGCGCGAGCGGCAAAAACTGCCCGACGTCATCGCCGACCAGTTTTTGTTCCTCAAGGCTTCGCTGGAAATCGCCAGGCGCAGCGGCGTTGCGGACGATCATATCGTACTCGATGCCGGCTTCGGCTTCGCCAAGGAGACGGCTGAGGAAAACCTCGACCTGATGGCGCGGTTTTCCGAGCTTAAGGAGCTCGGTTTTCCCTTGATGGCCGGCACGTCCAGAAAACGCTTCATCGGCACCGTCACCGGCCGCGAAGCCGGCGCGCGCGCCGCCGGGACGGCAGCCACCAGTGTCATTCTGAGGCTGAAGGGCGCCGATCTGTTTCGCGTTCACGATGTCGCAATCAACATGGACGCACTGGCCGTCGCCGATGCTATGCTGGCGCGTGAAAAGCCAGGACGCTGAGCCCAGGACACCAAGAAATGCCAGGACACTAAGAAATGCCAGGACACTAAGAAATGTACGTCATCCGCATGAAGAACTGCGCCTTCTTTGCCCGGCACGGCGTGCTGGATGAGGAAGAGGCGCTTGGCCAGCGTTTTTATGTCGATGCCGAGTTGACGGTCGAGCCCAGCCGCCCACTGGAGGATGATTCCATCGAGGACACCGTCAATTACGGCATCGCCTTCACGGTGATTGAAAAGATCGTCACTGGACATCGCCGTTTCCTGATCGAGGCGCTGGCGCTCGAAGTAGCGAAGGCACTGACTTCACGGTTTCCGCAGATCAGGAAGGCCGAGATCACCGTGCGCAAGCCCAACGCACCGGTGCCCGGCGTGCTCGATTTCGTCGAGGTGACCGTTGTCTGGCCAGAGTAACAATAACACGGTCTATCTCAGCCTTGGCGGCAATCTCGGCGATCCCTCGGCCTCGATGGCCACGGCGCTGCGCCTGCTGGACGCCGACGAGAACACGCGTGTCATCGCCGTCTCCTCGCTCTATCGCACGCCGCCCTGGGGCAAGCTCGACCAGCCGGATTTCCTCAACGCCGCTGCCAAAATCTCGACCGCGTTGGCGCCAAGGGCGCTGCTCGACCTCTGCCTCGACGCCGAGCGCAAGCTGAAGCGGGTGCGCGAGGAGCGCTGGGGTCCGCGCCTGATCGACATCGACATATTGGTGTTCGGCGACCGCATCATCCACGAGACCGGTCTGGAAGTGCCCCATCCCCGGATGCTGGAGCGCGCCTTCGTTCTGGCGCCCTTGGCAGAGATCGCGCCGGATCTGGCGGTGGGCGGCAGGAGCGTGACCGAGCGGCTCAGCGCCGTCGATACGTCAGGCATAGAGCGGCTGGCTTCCGGCCGCGACTGGTGGCTGGGTTAACCGGAGAAGCCGCCGCCATCGAGAAATGCCTGTTCGTCCGCCGTCGTCTCGCGGCCAAGCATCTTGTTCCTGTGCGGAAAGCGGCCGAAACGCTCGATGATGTCGCGATGCTCGATGGCGTATTTCACATACTCCGGCGCCCTGGCGGTGGTGAGCTCGACCGATCTGTCCTGGTCGGCGGGCAGTTCCGAATGTTCGTAGGGCAGGTACAGGAAGACGCGCAGGTTTTCTTCCAGCGCAAGGTCGTGGCCGGCAGCGATCGCCTTGGCGGCAAAATACCGCGCCAGCGGATCGGTGGCGTACATATGGCCTGAGCCGCGAAAGCAGTTGCGCGGAAACTGGTCGAGCAGGATCATCAGCGCCAGCGAACCCTCGGCATGCTCCGACCATGCGTCGCACTCTCGCCGCGCGGCGGCAAAGTGCAGGTCGAGAAACCTGCTGCGGAAATCCGCGTCGAAGGCGTCGTTCTTCTCGAACCACGCGTCTTCGCCGGCCTCGCGCCAGAATTTGGTGACGGCGAGCGCGCGCTCATCCAATGCGGTCATCAGCTTTCCCCCTGATCGGCGGGCTCGGGCTTGTGCAGCACGCCGGCGGTCTCTTCGTTCAGGGCCTGGCCGGGCCGGCGCGGTTGCGTCAGCGGCGTCGGGATCGGCGTGCCGGTATTGCCCCTGAGGAAACGTTGCCCGGCGCGGACGCCTTCGGCCAGCTGCGTCTCCAGTCGGGCATTGTCGCGCCGTCGCACATCCTCGATGACATTGGCGACATCTTCCGGCTCGACGCCCAAAACCTCGAGCGCGGAACCGCCGAAGACGAGGGCCGATTCGAAGGTCTCGCGCAGCTGGAAGTCGACCCCGGCGCGGATGAGCGACAGGGCGGTGCCGCGATCGAAGGCACGCGCCAGGACAGTCAGCAACGGGAACTCCGCCTTGATCAGTTCCGCCATGCGCACCGTGGCGTCCGGCTTGTCGACGCAGATCAGCACGGCGCGCGCGCGGCCTGCACCTGCGGCGCGCAGAATGTCGAGCCGCGTGCCGTCGCCATAATAGACCTTGAAGCCGAAATCGGCGGCCGCCTGGATCATTTCGACATCATTGTCGATGATCGACACATCGATGCCGCGCAACAAAAGCGGCTGGCTGGCGATCTGGCCGAAACGGCCGAAGCCGATGACCAGCACACTGCCGGTAAGGCCGTCGGCGATGTCGACGCCTTCAAGCGACTGCTCGTCGCGCGGCGTCACATATTTGAGCGCAATGATGGCCAGCGGCGTCAGCACCATGGAGATGATGATGATCGCGGTCAGCGTTGCGTTGGCCCGGCTGTCGATGATGCCAACCGCCGCCGCGGCCGAATAGAGGACGAAGGCGAATTCGCCGCCTTGCGCCATGATCACGGCGCGTTCCAGCGCTTCACGATGACCGCTCTTCAGCAAGCGGGCGACGAGGTAGATGCCGAGCGCATTCATCGCCATATAGGCGACGACATAGACGGCGATCAGCCGCCAGTTGTCGGCCACCACATGTAGGTCGAGCGACATGCCGACGGCGAGGAAGAAAAGGCCAAGCAGGATGCCGCGGAATGGCTCGACGTCGGCCTCCAGCTGGTGGCGGAAGGTCGATTCCGACAACAGCACGCCGGCGAGGAAGGCGCCCATCGCCATCGAGAGGCCGGAAAGCTGCATGACCAGCGCCGACCCCAGCACGACCAGAAGGGCTGCCGCCGTCATGACTTCGCGCGCCTTGGCGTCGGCCAGGATGCGGAAGAACGGGTTGAGCAGATAGCGGCCGGCCACCACCAGCCCGACGATGGCGCCAAGACCGATGCCGATTTCGGTCAGCCTTTGCTGCAGGGTCATCTCGCTGCCGCCCGGCGCCAGGAAGGCGACCAGCGCCAGAAGCGGCACGATTGCCAGATCCTCGAGCAGCAGGATGGACACGATGCGCTGGCCCTTGGGGCTGGCCATCTCGCCACGCTCTTCCAGAAGCTGCATGACGATCGCCGTCGAGGTCAGGACAAAGCCGGCGCCGGCAACGAAGGATTGCGCGATCGGAAAGCCGCCGGCGAGACCGACACCGGTGAGCAGCAAGGCGCAGACGCCGACCTGCAGCGCGCCGAGGCCGAAAATCTCGCGGCGCAGGCCCCATAGCCGCGACGGCTGCATCTCCAGCCCGATGATGAACAGGAACATGACCACGCCGAGTTCGGCGACATGCAGGATGGCTTCCGATTCGGAAAAAATGCCAATACCGAACGGGCCGATGACCACGCCCGCGGCGAGATAGCCTAGGATCGAGCCCAGCCCCATGCGTTTGAAGATCGGAACGGCGACGACGCCTGCGGCAAGCAGCGCCACCACCTGAATGAGATCGCTGCCCGATGCTTCCGCTGCCATGCCTCTTGTCCCTGTGTCCGACAGCACTCCTTGCATGCACCGGGAGCGGGAGGCAAGGGCGGGAAGCCTGCCAGGATGGGTAGGGTGCCGTGGCAGCGATTCCCCGGTGGAACAACAGTCTGCGCTTGCCTGTCGGACGGCCGGTATCTATATCTGACAAATGCCTGATTATTCGTCCCGGCCGTCGCCGCTGCCACATATCCCGATGGATGCGCTCAGCGAAGTTCTGCAAGACTTTCGCTTGAGTGGCGTCAACTATGGCCGCTGCGAACTCCGGCACCCATGGAGCATAGACTTTCCGCAACAACAACTGCTTCGTTTTCACTTTGTCGGCCAGGGTCCATGCTGGATTCACACCGAAGCGCAAGGCTGGCAGGAGTTGCGCGATGGCGATCTGGTGCTGCTGCCGCAAGGCATCGCCCATCGGCTGGCGAGTGCGCCGGACGTGGTGGGCGACTCGCTCGAGGGCTGCCAGGTGATCAAGTTGGGCGGCAACGTTTGCGAAGTGATACGGCAGGGAACGGGCGCGACAAGCACCCTTTTCTGCGGCTCCATGTCTCTCGGCTCCTATGCGCTCAATCCGTTGATCACGTTGATGCCGCCTCTCATCAAGGGTTGCGACGTGGCCGGCAATGACCCGATGGTCGGCCCTTTGCTGGCGGCCATGACGGTGGAGGCCGCGCAACCGCAGATGGGCAGCGCCACCATCCTGTCGCGTATGGCGGATTTGCTGACAGCCAGGCTCATACGCTGCTGGGTCAATTGCAACGGCGCCTCGACCATCGGTTGGCTTGCAGCCATCCGCGACCCCCATATAGGGCGCGCTCTGGCGGCCATGCATCGCGATCCCGGCCACAACTGGACGCTGGGAAGCCTGGCCGGCGTGGCAGGCCAATCGCGTTCGATTTTCGCCGAGCGCTTCAGCGCGGTATTGGGTGAGGGCGCCGCACATTATCTCGCCCGCCTGCGCATGCAGCTTGCCCGCGAATTGCTGGGCCAAAACGGCTTGTCTGTTGCCGAAGTCGCTACCCGTTTGGGCTATGATTCCGAGGCGTCCTTCGCCCGCGCGTTCAAGCGCATCACCAATGTCTCGCCAGGCGTTGTGCGCCGCACAATTCCCGGACGAATGGATATGAATTTCGGATTTTAAGGTACATAACATCCGGGCGGACTCGCCTATCTAAGATCTCCAAACTGTGGAGATCTTCCCGTGACTGACACAACATTACAGCTTGAAGACGCCGCCATTGGCCTTGATGCCGATGCACCAGCCGCGTGGAGCGCGGCCACCTGGTTCGCGGTCCTTTCATTGGCGGCCACCAGCTTTGCCCTGGTGTCTGCCGAATTCTTGCCGGCAGGTCTGTTGACGCCGATGGCGCGCGATCTCGGCATCAGCGAGGGAACGGCCGGACAGGTCGTCACCGCCACCGCTTCCGTTGGCGCCGTGACGGCCATGTTGAGCAATGTTCTCATCGGTCGATTGAACCGCAAGGCGGTGCTGGTTGGCCTCATGGCCCTGGCGGTCGGTTCCAATATTCTTGCGGCGCTGGCGCCCAATTTCTGGCTGCTGTTGCTGGGCCGGGCCGGGTTGGGGATCGCTCTTAGCGCTTTCTGGGCACTTTCCGTTGCCGTCGTGGCGCGGCTGGTTGGCGCCAATGCGACAGGTCGCGGCATGGCGATCGTGACCCTCGGCGTCTCGCTCGCCACCATTGCCGCGCCGTCGATGGGTGCGTTGATCAGTGACTGGCTGGGATGGCGCAGCGCCATGGCCATGACGGCGGGGCTGGCCGCGCTTGCCATGCTGCTGCAGCTTCTCAGCCTGCCGACCTTGCCTGCGGCGGCAAGCAACAGCCTTGCAGACGTCTTTCGGCTGACACGGCGGCGTGGCATCCAACTCGGCATGCTTGCCATTGTTCTGCTGATGACCGGGCATTTTGCCGGCTCGGTCTATGTGCGCCCGTTCCTCGAACAGGTGACGCTCCTCACAACCGGGCCGATTGCCCTGGCGCTGCTCGGGTTCGGCATCGCCGCTGTGATCGGCAATATTGCCGGTGGCCGCCTGGCCGACACCAACATCCACATGGCCCTCGCAGTTACCGCCGCGTTGATGGCGTTTGCGGCACTCGCTTTGGTGCTTTGGGGCGCGCAAACCGGCGTTGCCTTCGGCTTTGTTACGCTGTGGGGCTTCGCCTTCGGCATGGCGCCGGTGGTGCTGCCGACCAATATGTCCCGCGCGGCGCCTGATGCGCTGGAAGCAGCAGGCAGCCTGATGGTCACTTCCTTCCAGGTTGCCATCACCGTCGGCGCGGTTGTCGGCGGTTATGTCGTGGACACCTATGGCGCTACTGGGCCTTTGACCCTAACCGCCGTCCTTGCCGCGGCGACGGCCGCACTGGCGCTGCTGCAGCCTCGTGGCTGAAACCTTGCTTCGTCTGACACGGGCGGCCTCAATCAGGCCGTCCGCGCCGTTGCAGCAGCGCTGCACAAGTTTATGCGCCGCACACGTTGCGTTTTGCCGCAATCGGCGGCTATGGGACGCCAGGCTTCGGCCGTTGGAAGGCAGCGACGATCAAGTTCTGCCTTCGTGAGGAGAATGACTGACATGAAGAAGTTTTTGCTCGTCGGCGTGGGTGTCGCCATGCTTGCCGCATCGGCCTGTTCGAAGGCGCCTGAATGCACGCAGGAAATCGCGGCCAAGAAGGCGCAGGAAATGACCGCCGCGCTGCAGGAGGCGATCACCAAGGATCCGTCCAAGGCCGCCGACCTGACCGCCAAGGTGCAGGCTGTGACGACCAAATATCAGGGCGCCACCACGCCGGCCGACGCCTGCAAGGCCTATGACGAGCTGACGGCCGCCATCAAGGGCTGATTCTTCGTTCGGAAATTGAGAAAGGCGGTGGCTCGAGTAGCCGCCGCCTTTTTTTGCTGGTGTTCTTAAAGCGCATCGCGCTGACACGAAGGACGGCCGGCACGCACAGGACCCTGACACGTTGGCCTTGCTGTGGCTTGGGCCGTCGGAGACGCTGACATCGTCGGTTGCGCGCCACATGTCCGATCGCGGCAGAAAGGTGCCGCACCGAGCGGCCCGTGCTTGAGGAGCGCCGACCCGGCCGCAAGGTGGCCTGTCATTTTCCGACATCGAGCTGAGCGGAATCGCTCAGCTATCGCGCAGTGCAACCCCGTTCCGCGCTTTTTGGGGGAACCGCTTGAGAGTCAGTTTTTGGCGATGGAGCCAACTTCGACGGCATCGACGCGCTTGAGGCTCATGCCGATGACCGGCACCAGCTGCTGGTCGACGCGCACGGCGATGGTCACCGTCATCGAATTGTCGTCGGGAATGCGGGCCTGCATGACGCCGCGCAGCTGGTTGCGGTTGATGGTGAAGACGACTTTGCGGGCATCGACCACGTTGCCGCCGATGATGTCCAGGCCCGACCCCGCGGCGCCGCCCATGAAATTGCCCTTGTAGTCGCGGCCCTTGCGCTCGACGGTCGCCGACATTTTCTGGGTGAAGACACCGACGCGGCAGTCGCCATCGAGCGTCATGCCGGTCTTGTTGTCCGGCGTCGAGCCGTCGAAGCTGCAGGTGAACTTCGTGCCCTTGTATTTGCCGGCGATGATTTCGCCCGGGCCGACCCATTTGCCTTCGACGGTGCGGAAGAACTGTTTGTCGGGCTCGGCTGCAAAGGCTTTCCCGGTCGGGCCCAGAGGTGCTGCAAGCGCGACCAGGGGCAGGACGCAGGACAAGATTACGCTTTTCATAGACGACACCCGGCAACAAGGAGGCTGTTGTTGGACGACCATGAACAAGATTGGTTAATGCTTGGTGACCGCGAGAGGGCGTTCACTTGGTCGAGGCGGGTGCTTCATTCTCTTTTCTGGCCGCAAACGAGGTCAGCGCCGACAGGAAATCGCCCATACCCGGCCGCCTGCCGGCAATGAAGGGCAGGGGCCGCGCCGTCTCCATGGCAGCAATGCCGATACGCGCCGTCATCATGCCGTTGACCACGCCTTCGCCGAGTTTCGCCGAAAGCCGTGCGGCAAGGCCATGGCCGACGATCTGCTGGACAAAGCTGTCGCCGACGGCGATCGAGCCGGTCACCGCCAGATGGGCAAGAACGCTGCGCGCCAGCCGGAAAAAGCCCAGCGTGCCCGGCCTGCCGCCGTAGAGTTCGGACAAGCGGCGGATCAGGCGCCCGGCCTCGAACACGACATAGGCAACGTCTACGAGTGCGCGGGGGCTGACGGCGGTGACCAGCGACACGCGTTTGGCTGCTTCGAGGATCATCACCTTGGCTCTCGCATCGAGCGGCCCGAGAATCTCGGCTTCGGCCAGTCGCACCAGATTGCCGCCATCAATGATCTCGCCGCGCAATTCGGCCAGGGAGCGCCTGCCGGCCGCGGTTTCGGGTTTCGCAGCGACAAAGGCCGAAAGCTCTTCGACGACGGCCCTTGCAGCCTTCGGATCGTCGCGCGCCATGGCATCGAGCGCCCGCTTTTGCAGTTTTTCGACCTCGGCCAGCCGGGCGATAGCCAAGAATTCGCGCACCAGCACGACCGCGAGGGCCAACACGGCAATTGCGGCCATTCCCGCTGCCAGCCACCCCAGCCACTCTGCGCGCTCGAACAGGTCGCGGATGAGTTGGTCGGTCCACAGGCCGACGGCGAGCGAAACCAGCACGCCGACCGCGCCGAAAAACAGGCTGGCAAACAGCGAGCGCCTGCGTGGCGCGGTCGCCGGCGGCGGTTCGGCGGCGACAATGTCGGGTTCCTCGAAGACATCGATCTCGGCCGGCACGACGACGGCGCGCGACTTGCGTGCCGGCGGCTCGGCATGGGGGCGGCGCGTTTCCTGCTTCGGTTCGGCCTCCGGCTCGATGCGGAAAGCTGCCGGTCTGCGGGGCGCGGTCATGCCAGATGGTCTCCGATCAGGAACTGCAAGGCGCGGTCGAGCCTGATATGCGGCAGCGACAGCGTGACGCCTTCAGCGGTGCGTTCGAGCTTTGGCGGGCGAAAGCGCACGAAACGGATCGCCGGATCGTCGCTGCTCTGCCGGTGGTCGGCTTCGGAAACGTCGAAAACCGCGTCAATTTTCTCCGGCAAGTCCCCGGGAAATATGGCGGTTTCGGCTTTGCCATCAAAGGTTTCGCCGTTGATCTTCTCGCCCTTCAGCGGCGTGCCGATGATCACCGGCAGGGTTTCGCGGCCTTGCTTGACCGTGCCTTCGCGCGTCGCGCGCACCGCCGCCATGGCGACCACGTCGACATCGGCGCCGGTGAAATTTGCCCGCGCCACGGCGCGGTCGGCAAGCCGCCGCACGATTGCCTGCAGCCGGTCATGGCTTTCGTGATGCAAATGGTCGGCCTTGGTCGCGGCAACCAGGATGCGGTCGATGCGGCGTGAAAACAGGTCGGTGAGGAAATTGCCTCGGCCAGGACGGAAACAGGAGAGGATTTCGGTCACCGCGCGTTCCAGGTCGGCCATCGCGCCGGGGCCGGCGTTCAGCGCCTGCATGGCGTCGATCACCACGATCTGGCGGTCGAGGCGGGTGATGTGTTCGCGGAAGAACGGTTTCACCACATGCGTCTTGTAGGCCTCGTAGCGGCGCTCCATCATCGCTTGCAGCGAGCCGGAGCGCGGCCGTTTCTCACCCTTGAGCAGCAAGGGCGCGAAGGTCAGCGCCGGCGATCCCTCGAGGTCGCCAGGCATCAGGAAACGGCCGGGCGGCAAGGTCGAAAGCGCCCGCTCGTCGAACTTGCAGGCCTTGAGGTAGGCGGCAAAACTCTCGGCGAGGCGCCGCGCCGTCATCTCGTCGGCGTCGGCATTGGGGTCGATCCTCGCCGACAGCGCCCGCCAGTCCTGCGACAGGTCGGCCCGCACCGGCAGCATAGCCATCTCAAAAGCTTCATGCGAAAAATCGGCGAAGGATTTGCCGAGCAGCGGCAGGTCGAGCAGCCATTCGCCGGGGTAGTCGACGATGTCGACCGACAATCGGCCGCTGGAAAACATCCGGTTCCAACCGGAGGCAGACTCATATTCGATGGTGAGCCTGAGTTCCGAAATGGCGCGCGTCGAGTCCGGCCAGACACGGTCGTTGACCAGGGCGGAGATATGGTCCTCGTACTGAAAACGCGGCACGGCATCGTCCGGCTGTTCCTCGAGGAAGGCGCGAGCGATCCGTCCCGACTTCTGCGCCTCGAACAGCGGCAGGCGCCCGCCATGGATGAGATTGTGGACGAGAGCCGAGATGAACACCGTCTTACCGGCCCGGGACAGGCCGGTAACGCCCAGCCGAAGCGACGGCGAAAAAAGCCCGCTCGCACGCCCCGACAGCGTATCCAGGGCAATTCTCGCTTCGTCGGTGAAAGTGGTCAGCGATGATGCCAAAATCTGTTCTCTCAGGCGTGCTCTCTTGCGCCGATATAGGCTTTGCGGTTCAAGTTTGAAATGGCGCCCGGCCTCGGCCGGCTCGGCTCAGAGATCGACGGGCGTCAGGAAGGCTTCGAGGTAGCCCGCGCCTTGCGCAGCCTCGGTGAGGGTGCCGTCGAAGCGCACGACCGCAAGGCCGGAGGTCGGGAAACCATGGTTCATGATGGCCCGAGCAGCCTCGTCGCCGTCGCCCGAGACCGCCATGGCAAGGTCTTCCGTCATCGGATTGTGGCCGATGACCAGCAGCGAGCCGGGGCCGCCATTGCTGCGGATGATGGCGAGGTAGCCGGCGGCATCCTCGCTGTAGAGCGTGTCGAAGAACAGCACCCGGCCGGTATCGGTGTGGCCGGCGATGCCTTCCAGCGTCTGGCGCGCCCGCTTGGCGTTGGAGCAGAGCGTGATATCGGGGATGTAGTTGCGGGCACGCATCGCCGTCCCCATCATTTCGGCATCGGCAATGCCGGATGCGTCGAGCGGGCGATCGAAGTCGCGCACGCCGGGCAGGGCCCAGCCAGCCTTCGCATGCCTCAACAGATACAGTCTGCTCACCGGACCCCCAATGGTGTGCTGCCCACCAATGACACAACTGGATTAGCCACGAGAAAGGCCTGAGGCACAATGGGCGGCGACGCCCAAGCGCAGCGAATCATGTGCGAATTCGCCCGCGCCCTTCCTATGGAAGGCTTTGCTGAGGATCGCCCGCGCGGCATTAACAATTGCGTGAAACGCGCGCGGATTACGCTTGTGCAGCCTTCTCTGCGCGAATATATAGGCGCCAAATTTGGGGTTGTTGGGTGAGTCGAATGAACGATATCGTTACAGCCAATTACGTACCCTCCGAAGACGAGCCGTTCATGAACGAACGGCAGAAATCCTACTTTCGCTTGAAGCTCGTCACCTGGAAGACCGACATACTGCGCGAAGCGCGCGAAACCCTCGAAATCCTGCAGCAGGAAAACGCCAACCACCCCGATCTCGCCGATCGTGCTTCCTCGGAAACCGACCGGGCCATCGAGCTTCGCGCCCGCGACCGCCAGCGCAAGCTCATTTCAAAGATCGATTCGGCGCTGCAGCGCATCGATGAAGGCACTTACGGCTATTGCGAGGAAACCGGCGAGCCGATCGCGCTGAAGCGACTCGACGCGCGTCCGATCGCGACCTTGTCGATCGAAGCGCAGGAGCGCCACGAACGCCGCGAGAAGGTCTATCGCGACGATTGAGCCGCTGCCGTCAGGCAGGACTGTTTCATCAGAAATAGCCGGGTTTCCCGGCCATTTGTGTTTTTAGCGAAGGGTTTAATCGCACGAAGTTAAAGCGCGTCGCGCTGAACGGATTTGTGCGACGCGCTTTAAGCGGCGTTCCGATCGGGAATCGGCAAGATGTGACGGTTCGCCGGGCTTTATCGTTTCTGGCTGGCGAGTTCGCCGAGCAGCTTGGTCATCTCGTCGTCGAGAGACTGCGGTGCCTTCGCAGCCGGCTTGCTTGCCGGTTTGGGGTGCGAATCGTCGAGCGAGACCTCGAGCTCCCGCATCAGGGTATCGTCGATGGACTCATGCTTCGGTGGCGGGGCCTGCCGGGCAGTATTGGCGGCGGAGCCATAGGCCGGCAGCGGTGTCACATTGCTCGCCTGGTAGATTTGAGCCGGTTTCGGCGCCGGCGCGGCCTGGCGCGGCGGAACGGCGGCCGGAGCAGCCCTTACCGGTTGCGGCGGCGGCGCCTGCCTTGCGGGCGTGGCCGGAGCGGGTTGTGCTGCGCGCGGACGCGGCGCCTGTTGCTGCTGGCCAACACCGCCATCGCCGGTCAATGCCGGACGGCGTGGCGCTGCAAGTCTGATATCGCGCTCGACGACAACGTCGGTCGGGCCGCCGATCAAAAGCAGGTGTTCGATGTCGTCGCGACGGATGAGCACCAGCCGGCGGTGGCTGTCGACTGCCGTGGCGTCCATGACCGCCAGCCGTGTCTTGCGGTTCCTGCCGCCGGCAACGAAGGTGCCGAAGGTCAGGTTGCGGATCAGCCTGATGATGATGAGCACGATGACCAGCAGGACAAGGGCAGCAAACGTCCACAGCAGCGCTGCGGCATATCCGGGACCCGCCACATTATCCAGCCACTGCATCGGTGCCCCCAATCGGCTTTTGAAGTGGAGGGACACTAGACCGTTGCGGCCAGCCACCGCAAGTTGCCTTCACGCTTCGTGAACAGCTTGAAAACACCGACGCGTCATTTTTATCCGACATTTGCCGCCAAGGCCTTTTCCGGATTAGGAGAATGTGATTCAACCGGCCGGGGGCGGTGTCGGACAACTCACGAGCAGGGGGCATATGGCCAGGGAAACGCGCGGCGATTTCTATCCGGTACCGATCGTCGATCAGAACACGCGGCCAGGCGCGGTTACCCGGCTCATCGTGTTCATCATCGTCCTGACTGGGGCCGCGATCGTTTTCGGCATTTTCCGCGAGCGTCTTGGCGATCCGTTCCTGCTCGGCATGCTGGGCGTGCTTGCCATGATCGGCGTCGGCTTCCTGTTCGCCACGGCCATCGGCTTCGTGCAGATCGCGCCGCGTTCGACCGGGGACGAACTGTCGAAGGCCTTCGTCGATTCGATGTCGCAGGGCCTGATCGTCACCGACACCAAGGGCCGCGTCGTCTACGCCAACCGGGCCTACGCCGAGATGACCGGTGCCGCGTCGGCCGCCGATCTGAAGACGGTCGAAGGCCTGCTTTCCGATGTCCCCGAAGCTTCGGTGACCATATACCGGCTGGCCTCGGGCTTGCGCGATGGCCAGGCCGGCGACGGTGAGTTCCGGCTGGCACAGTCGATCCGGCCGGGCGCCGAACCCGGCGCGCGCTGGTACCGGGCGCGGGCCCGGACCTTCAGCGTTCCCGGTCAGCGCCTGCCGATGCTTGCCTGGCAGCTTGCCGATATCTCGCAGGAACGGGCCGAGCAGGAGCGTTTCTTCCTCGACTTGCAGAAGGCCATCGACCATCTCGACCATGCGCCGGCCGGTTTCTTCTCGGCCGACCAGGAAGGCCGTGTCACCTACATCAACGCCACGCTCGCCGAATGGCTGGGCATCGATCTGGCGAGCTTCACCCCTGGCGCCGTGACACTCCCGGAAATCGTCGCCGGCGACGGCATGGCGCTGGTGCGCTCGGTCAAGGCCGATCCCGGCACCACCCGCAACGCCGTCATCGATCTCGATCTGACGACGACAACCGGCGAGGCGGTGCCGGTGCGCTTCATGCATCGGGTCTCGGCCAGCCGAGAGGGGACCAACGGTCCGACCCGCACCATTGTGCTCAACCGCACCCAGGGCGAGGACGCATCGGCCGACCTTCGTGCTTCGGAAGTGCGCTTCACCCGTTTCTTCAATTCGACGCCGATGGCCATTGCTGCCGTCGACAATGGCGGCCGCATCCTGCGCACCAACGCGCCGTTCCTGTCGCTGTTTTCCTCCGTCGTCGACGGCGACGCGGTTGACCGCCGCGTGCGGCTGGACACCGTGATCCATGAGCGCGACCGGCCGGCCTTTGCCGCCGCCTTCGAGAAGGCGCGGCTGAGGCAGGCCGACATCGAGCCGATCGACACGCTGCTGCCCGGCAATGAGGAGCGTCACATCCGCTTCTACGTCAACGCCGTCGCCGACGGCACCGGCGAGGGCGCCGACGAATCGGCCATCGTCTATGCCGTCGAGACCACCGAGCAGAAGGCGCTCGAGGGCCAGATGGCGCAGAGCCAGAAGATGCAGGCTGTCGGACAGCTTGCCGGCGGCATCGCCCACGACTTCAACAATGTGCTGACCGCCATCATCATGGCGTCGGATCTTTTGCTGACCAATCACCGTCCGTCGGACCCATCCTTCCCCGACATCATGAACATCAAGCAGAATGCCAACCGGGCGGCCTCGCTGGTGCGGCAGTTGCTCGCCTTCTCGCGCAAGCAGACTTTGCGGCCGGAAGTGCTGAACCTGACCGACGTGCTTGCCGATCTCCGGATGCTGCTTGCCCGCCTGGTCGGCAACGAGATCAAGCTGAAGGTCGACCACGGCCGCGATTTGTGGCCGGTCAAGGTCGATATCGGCCAGTTCGAGCAGGTGGTGGTCAACCTCGCCGTCAACGCGCGCGACGCCATGCCGGCCGGCGGCGACCTCACCGTGCGCACCCGCAACGTCACCGCCGAACAATGCAAGAGCTTCTCCTACCGCGAGCTCACGCCTGCCGACTATGTCGTGGTCGAGGTCGAGGATAGCGGCTCGGGCATTGCCCCGGACGTGCTGAAGAAGATTTTTGAGCCGTTCTTCACCACCAAGGAAGTCGGCAAAGGCACCGGCCTTGGCCTGTCGATGGTCTATGGCATCATCAAGCAGACCGGCGGTTTCATCTTCTGCGATTCCGAAGTCGGCAAGGGCTCGACCTTCCGCATCTTCTTGCCGCGCCATATCGTGGAGGCGAAGAAGCCCGGCGACGTCAGCGAGGCGCCGGCTGCGCCGGTGAAAGCCGCCGACAGCGCCAAGGACCTGTCGGGCTCGGCCACTGTGCTCCTCGTCGAGGACGAAGACGCCGTGCGCATGGGCGGCTCGCGGGCGCTGACCTCGCGCGGCTATACCGTCCATGAGGCCTCCTCGGGCGTCGAGGCGCTGGAAGTCTTCGAGGCGCTCGGCGGCAAAGTCGATATCGTCGTGTCCGACGTGGTGATGCCGGAAATGGACGGACCGACGCTGCTCGGCGAACTGCGCAAGCGCCAGCCCGACATCAAGTTCGTCTTCGTGTCCGGCTATGCCGAAGACGCTTTCGCCAGAAACCTGCCGCCGGACGCGCAATTCGGCTTCCTGCCGAAGCCGTTCTCCCTCAAGCAACTGGCCACCGTGGTCAAGGATGTATTGGAGTCCTAGGGCGCCCTAATTCAAAGCTTGCGCAATGACGTGACACTGCCATGATTGCAGGCGAAACGGGCGGCGGGTTTTGGGGAGCATGTCGTGACGCCGCACAACGAGGCTGCCAGGGGCGACTATGCCGCAACGGTGCTGTTGCCGGGCGATCCGCAACGCGCCGAGTGGATGGCAAAGACATTTCTTGAGGCGCCGCGCTGCGTCAACCGCCGCCGGGGCGCACTCGGCTTCACCGGTCTCTATCGCGGCCGTCCCATCAGCATCCAGGCCACCGGCATCGGTGTCCCGTCCTTCCTGGTCTATGCGCATGAACTCCTGGATGTTCACGGCGTAAAAACGCTGATCCGCACAGGCACCTGCGGCGGCCTGACACCCCGCGTGCCGCTGCGCTCCTTGGTGATCTCGCAGTCGGTGCGCGCCGAAAGCGACCAAAGCGGCCAGGTCTTCGGCCTCTACGATGCTGCCGCCGGGCCCGATCCCGGCCTGTTCGCCCACGCTTTGGCCTGCGCCGCCCAGCTCGGCATCGACCACCAGGCCGGGCTGACCATCTGCAGCGATGTCTTCTACCACCCTGAAGGGCGCGACCGCTTTGCCGAAGCGCAGGCGCTTGGCGCTCTCGCTGTCGATATGGAAACCAGCGCACTCTACCGAATCGCGGCGCATTTCGGCGCCCGCGCGCTGTCGCTGCTGACCGTCGTCGACAACATCGTGACCGGCGAACAGACTGCCTATTCCGAACGTCAGGCGCTGTTCACCGATATGGCGCGGCTCGGGCTCGACGTTGCGGCGGAACGCTAGCTTCCTCAGGCCGCTTCGCGCTTCGGCGTCAGCTCATCCATGTCTGGCCGGTGACCGCGCAGATAAAGCGCGCAGGTGGTACGCAGCATCGACGCGAAGTTGGGAATGGCGCCGTTGATCTCGATCGCCTCGTCATAGAGTTTTGAGATGAACTTCGGCGTCGTCAGGCCCTGGCTGTCGGCAATTTCGTCAAGCAGCGCCCAGAACGTTCCTTCAAGCTGGATACTCGTAGAGTGACCGTCGATGCGGATCGACCGGTTGATCTGTCGATAGCCTTCCGGATCCTGCCCGGCAAAAACCCTGCACATCCTTACCTCCCGATATTGTTGGTTTTGGGCGCAGCGTGTCGCGCCTTCAAGTTGTGGTTGTCCCTGCATGTTCGGCCTTGTGGGCCGAATCGGCAATCGGACTTTCGTCTTTAGGCGCAGGCATAGCAGCGATTGCAAATTTAGCCGTGGTAACCGGCTGCCACCACCTTTCACGCGTGCCGCCCATAATCGCCTCCAACATGCAGCGGCGGAGACTGATTTGGCGAAGGCAATCCATTCCATGATCCGGGTTCTCCAAGAGGCCAGATCCGTCGATTTCTACAGAAACGCTTTCGGGCTCGACGTCGCCGACAGGCTGGATTTCGAGACATTCACGCTGATTTACCTTGCCAACGCCGAAACGGGGTTCGAGCTCGAACTCACCGTGAACAAGGGCCGCACCGAGCCTTATGGGCTTGGCGACGGTTACGGCCATCTGGCGGTCTCGGTGTCCGATCTCGACAGCGAACACGACCGGATCGGCGCGCTCGGCCTCAACCCCAAGAAGATCGTCGAATTCAACCGCGACGGATCGCTGATCGCCCGCTTTTTCTTCATCGAGGACCCCGACGGCTACAAGATCGAGGTTCTGCAGCGTGGAGGGCGCTTCCAGTAGGGGATTATCAGCCGCATTCAGCCGCGCGGCGCCAGCAACGGCGCTGTTCAAGGGCGCAAACAGCAAGCAGGGAGGAACAAATGGTCACGATCTATGACGCGAGGCTCTCACGTCGTGAACTTCTCAAACGCGGCGGCATCGGCGCGTTGCTCGTCATTTCCGGCAGCGCCGTCATCAGCCCTGAAAATGCCTGGGGGCTCGAGACATCGGCGCTCAAGCCCGAAGCCATGGCAACGCTGATCCAGATGGCGCGCGACATCTATCCGCACGATCAGGTGCCCGACAAATACTACGCCATCGCCGTAAAAGGGCATGATGAGCAGGCCGGCAAGGACGCTGCCTACAAGACGATGATCGAAGACGGCATCGCCAACCTCGACAAGAAGTCGGGCGAGGGCGGCTATCGCGGCCTCGGCTGGGAGGAGCAGCGCGTTGCCGTGCTGCAGCAGATCGAGGCGACGCCGTTCTTCCAGTCCATCCGCGGCGGCCTCGTCGTCAGCCTCTACAACCAGCAGGAGGTGTGGCCGATTTTCGGCTACGAGGGCGAATCCTACTCCAAGGGCGGCTACATCGCGCGCGGTTTCGACGACATAGAGTGGCTCTGAGCCCTTCCGTCGTTCTGAAACCCCGCAAACAGGAATTCATGGGAGGAAACCATGGCAGCTTCATTTGATCTCAACAACGACGGCGTGGTCGTGATCATCGGCTCCGGCGCCGGCGGCGGCACGCTCGGCAACGAACTCGCCCAGAAAGGCGTCGATGTCGTCATCCTCGAGGCCGGCGCGCGCCACGAATACGAGGATTTCATCAACGACGAGTGGGGTTCCTTCAGCCAGCTCGCCTGGACGGACAAGCGCACAACCTCAGGCGACTGGCGGGTGTCGAAGGATTTCCCGAATTTGCCGGCCTGGATCGTCAAATCGGTCGGCGGCTCGACCACGCACTGGGCCGGCGCCTCGCTGCGCTTCCAGGAGCATGAGTTCAGGACGCTCTCGACCTACGGCAAGCTGGAAGGCGCCAACCTGCTGGACTGGCCGGTCACATTGGCCGAGATGGAGCCGTACTACGCCAAGGCGGAAGCCAAGATGGGCGTCACCGGCACCAATGGCTGGCCGCGCCTGCCCGGCAACAACAATTTCAAGGTGCTCAAGGCCGGCGCCGACAAGCTCGGCTACAAGGAATGTCATACCGGCAACATGGCAATCAATTCGGTCGAGCGGGACGACCGCAACTCCTGCCAACAGACCGGCTTCTGCTTCCAGGGCTGCAAATGGGGCGCCAAATGGTCGACGCTCTATACCGAGATCCCCAAGGGCGAGGCCACCGGCCATCTCGAAGTCCGGCCGAATGCCATGGCGATCAAGATCAACCACGACGCCTCAGGCAAGGTGACCGGCGTCGTCTATGCCGACAAGGACGGCAAGCTGCAGGAACAGAAGGCCCGCATCGTCGCCGTCGCCGGCAACTCGATCGAAAGCCCGCGCCTGCTGCTAAACTCCGAGTCAGCGAAGTTTCCGCAAGGGCTTGCCAATTCGTCGGGGCAGGTCGGCAAGAACTACATGCGCCACACCACCGGTTCGGTCTACGCCATTTTCGACCAACCGGTGCATATGTATCGCGGCACCACCATGGCCGGCATTATCCGCGACGAGGCGCGGCACGATCCCTCACGCGGCTTTGTCGGCGGCTATGAATTCGAGACGCTGTCGCTCGGCTTGCCCTTCATGGCCGCCTTCCTCAATCCCGGCGGCTGGGGCCGTTCCTTCACCACCGCGCTCGACCACTATGATCACATGGCTGGCCTGTGGATCGTCGGCGAGGACATGCCGCGCGCGGAAAACCGCGTCACGCTGCACAAGGACGAGAAGGAGGCGCACGGCATGCCGATCGCCGACGTGCATTTCGATGATCATCCCAACGACACGGCGATGCGCAATCATGCCTACAAGCAGGCCACAGCGCTTTACGATGCGGTCGGCGCGACGCGCTCCTTCCCGACGCCGCCCTATCCCTCAACCCACAATCTCGGCACCAACCGGATGAGTGAAAAGGCGGAAGACGGCGTCGTCAACAAGCACGGCCAGGCGCACGACATCAAGAACCTGTTCGTGTCGGACGGCAGCCAGTTCACCACCGGTGCGGCTGAAAATCCGACGCTGACGATCGTGTCGCTGGCTATCCGCCAGGCCGAATACATCGCTTCGCAAATGTCGGCCAAGACGATCTGAGCCGTCCTCCCGGATCGCTACGCGGAACGCGCATGGCGCGTTCCGCCCTTTTCCCTAGGACACTATGCGCCGACCGGCTGTCCGTCCTTGCGGCGGATGGCGACGACGGACGGCCGCGGCAATTGGCCATCCCTGAAGTCGGGCCACAGCGTCTGCGCCTTGTCGAGCGTCTCTGCATCTTCCGCAGGGTGCTGCACCGACAGGAACAAAGTCGAGCCGTCCGGCGTGAAGCACGGGCCGGTCGCTTCGGCGCCGTGCGGGCAGGTGAACAGCAGCTTCGGCAGGCCGCGCGCCGCACCTTCGGTGTCGACGCCATAGACGCCGTCCGGCAGGTCGAAATCATTGGCGCCGTCCGTCGCCACCCACAGCCGCCCGGCCGGATCGAAGGTGATGTTGTCGGGGCAGACGAACCAGCCATTGTCCGACGTATCCGGATGGAAGGTGGCGCCGACCTTGGCATCCCTGGGATTGCCGCAGAGCACGAACAGGTCCCAGGCATAGTTTTCGGCCGTGTGGTCGGCGTCCGCGCCGCGGCGGCCGGGCGGGATCAGTTCGACAATATGGCCCCAGAGATTTTCCGGCCGCGTGTTGGCCGGATTGACCTTTGACTGGTCGCGCTTCTTGTTCTTGGTCATCACCGCATAGACGCGGCCGGTCACCGGATTGGTCTCGATGTCCTCGGGCCGGTCCATCGGCGTGGCGCCGAGCGCATCTGCCGCAAACCGCGTCTTCAACAGCACCTCGGCCTGGTCGGCAAAACCGTTCTCGACGGTAAGCTTGCCCTGGCCGTGCACCAACGGCAGCCACGTCATCGAGCCATCGGCATCGAAGCGGGCGACCGACAGCACGCCATCGTCGAGCAGATCGGCGCCGGAGGCCGGATTGGCCTTGTCATAGGCCTTGGCCGAGACGAAGCGGTACATATATTCGAAATAGTCGTCGTCACCCATATAGACGACAACGCGGCCGTCCTTGTTGAGGACCACGGTCGAGGCCTCATGCGACATGCGGCCAAGTGCCGTGCGCTTCACCGGCCTGGACTGAGGATCGTAAGGGTCGATCTCGACCACCCAGTCGAAGCGGTTGGCCTCGTTCGGTTCCTTGTCGAGGTTGAAGCGGTCATGGAAGCGGCCGCGGCCATAGATGTCGGAGCCGTCGAAGCCGTAACGGTCGAGCAGGTCGGCAGTCGGCGCCTTTTTCGGGTCGCCGCCGAAAATGTCGGACACGCCTTCCTCGCAGGTCAGCACCGTACCCCAGGGGGTGAAACCGCCGCTGCAATTATAGCTGGTGCCGAGCACTTTCGTGCCAGTCGGGTCGGCCGAAGTTTTCATCAGCGCATGGCCGGCAACCGGTCCGGAAACGGTCATTTCGGTGTTGGCGGTGATGCGGCGGTTGAGCGGGCTGTCCGCCACGCTTGCCCACTTGCCGTCCTTCAATTGCACCTCGACGATCGAATGGCCCATCGCGGCCATGCCGAGATCGACCTGTTCCCTGGTCATCGTCTTGCCGGCATCGCCCTCGGTCATCCCCGGAAACATCACATTGGGCGAGATGTATTCGTTGTTGACGCAGAGCAGGCCATGATCGGAATTCACCGTGCCCTTGGGCAGCGGCATGAAGGCGATGTAGTCGCAATTGTAGCCGAAGCGCTTTTCCTGTTCCTTCGCCGCGACCTTGTTGCCGTCGAATTCGGCGAGGCCGGCTGCAAGCGGGTCGCCCCAGCGCGCGACGATGGTCGTCTCATAGCCTTCGGCGGCGGCATGGGTCTTGCCGTAGACCCGTTTCAGCTCGGGAAAGCCGAGCGTCGACTGCGCTGTGGCGGCATGCGTTTCGCCGGCAAACAAGGAGCCGACAAAGCTGCCGCCGGCAATCAGCGCGCCGGAGGCGAGGCTGCCTTTCAAAAGAGACCGGCGCGAGACGCGCTCGGCAATGATTTCGCGGATGACGGGGGAGGATGAAGACGGTGTATTGGCCATGGTGTCTGCCTCTCAGGGTGGATGTTACGGCGCACCGTTGCCCTAGTCTGCTTAGGCAACATTCACATGACATAAGAGGAAGGTTTTGCCGCAACTGGGCGCGGCACTACGCATCGCTCAGCCCTTGGTGCAGGTCGAGGCGGTGAAGGCGCCGTCGGGCTGCTTCAGAATGATGTCGAATGACGGGGCGGTCTCGCCGTCCAGTGTTGCCTGTGTCATGGAGACGGAGTTGCCACCGGTGGTATAGCCGCCCAGCGGCCCGAGCCAGGTGATCTCGCCATTGGCATTCATCTGATAGTTGTAGCCTTGCGTCGCGGTGCCGAATGTCACCGGGCCGGTATAGACATTGCCCTTGATGGTGATGTCGCCGAGGTTGAGGAAGGCGCCGAGCAGGTAGACCTCGCAATGATAGGTGCCGTCCGGAAGCTTGCCCTCGCTGAAATCGGCGCGCGCGGCGCCGCTCGTTGCCATCAGCAGCAGGATGCCGGAAATGCGTGAGATGCGAGATGTCATGACGTCTCTCTTTTTTTGAAGGGCGAGCTTGCCCTGTTTTTGCGCGGTGCCGCAACATTGTTCGCCCGGAAACCACGGCCGGAGATCAAAAACTAGGCATTTGTCTCAATTGGGCGAAAATTAGGCAAAAGTCGTGTGCGCTGCGCAAATTTGCCTCAATCAATTTTTACCGGCTGCCTTTGTTGTTTCTCCAGCTCATATACCAACCGGCTGATAACGCTCGGCTATTACATCTTTATGAGCGGCGCCTTCGCGTTTGGCACGGCAGTTGCTTTGCATTGTCGCGGTGCAATCAAACAGCTTGGGAGTCTTCGGTATGAGGGGTAATTTCTCCACAATAACAAAAATGTTTTCGGCGGGCGTGATCGCCGCCGGCCTGTCGATGTCGTCTCCGGCCAAGGCCGCCGAAGACACGATCAAGGTCGGCATTCTGCATTCGCTATCGGGGACCATGGCGATTTCGGAGACGACGCTGAAAGACGCCATGCTGATGCTCATCGAAGAGCAGAATGCCAAGGGCGGTCTGCTCGGCAAGAAGCTCGAGGCGGTCGTTGTCGATCCGGCCTCCAACTGGCCGCTCTTTGCCGAAAAGGCGCGCGAGCTGATCTCGAAGGACAAGGTCGCCGCCGTGTTCGGCTGCTGGACCTCGGTGTCGCGCAAATCGGTGTTGCCGGTGTTCTCGGAACTCGACAACATCCTGTTCTACCCCGTCCAGTATGAGGGCGAGGAAAGCGAGCGCAACGTGTTCTACACCGGCGCCGCCCCGAACCAGCAGGCGATTCCCGCTGTCGATTATCTCATGAGCGAAGACGGTGGCTCGGTGAAGCGCTGGGTGTTGGAAGGCACCGACTACGTCTATCCCCGCACCACCAACAAAATCCTCGAGGCCTATCTGAAGGCCAAGGGCGTCGCCGCCGAAGACATCATGGTCAACTACACGCCGTTCGGCTTCTCCGACTGGCAGACCGAAGTCTCCGCAATCAAGAAATTCGGCTCGGCCGGCAAGAAGACCGCCGTCGTCTCGACCGTCAATGGCGACGCCAACGTTCCGTTCTACAAGGAACTCGGCAACCAGGGCATCAAGGCCGAGGACATCCCGGTCATGGCCTTTTCGGTCGGTGAGGAAGAACTGGCCGGTCTCGATACCGCGCCGCTGGTCGGCCATCTCGCTGCCTGGAACTATTTCGAGAGCGTCGACACACCCGAAAACAAGAAGTTCATCGCCGACTGGCACAAGTTCATCAAGAATGACAAGCGCACCACCAACGACCCGATGGAAGCTCACTATATCGGCTTCAACATGTGGGTGAAGGCGGTCGAAAAGGCTGGCACCACCGATCCCGACAAGGTCATCGACGCCATGGTCGGCGTGTCCGTGCCGAACCTCACCGGCGGCTATTCGACCATGATGCCGAACCATCACATCACCAAGCCGGTGCTGATCGGCGAGATCCAGGCCGACGGCCAGTTCGAGACCGTGTCGCAGACGCCCGGCCTCGTGATGGGCGACGAATGGTCCGACTATCTGCCCGATTCCAAGGACCTGATTTCGGATTGGCGCGCGCCTCTGTCCTGCGGCAACTTCAACGTTGCCACCGGCAAATGCGGCGGCAAGGGCACGAACTGATCCCTCCCGGGACCGACCGATCGTGGACGCGTCCACGATCGGTACCGCCAAGCGTCCGGGCGCTTCAGCCCGCCCGGACGCGGAATTTCCCCACAGAAGAGTATCTGAACGGATGATCCTGTTGCGCACTCTCGGCCTCATGCTGGTGTTCCTGGTGGCAAGCCTATTGCCGTCGAACGCAGCCGAAGCCGATCTGCGCGCCATCGTCGCCAAATTCGCCACGGGCACGGGCTTTGCCGCCACTGAGGCCGTCGTGCGCGAACTTGCCGCCACCGGCGATCCGCTGGTCGAGCGCCCGCTTGCAGCGCTCGCCGAAGGCAATCTCTACATTCGTAAAGCCGATTCAGCCGTCTTCGTCGGCAGTGAGGCCGCCGACAGCGTCACGCTGCTCGACCCGCTGAGCGGCGAGAAAGCCGGCGACGCCGCCAAGGCCGACATCACCAAGATCAAGGTCAACAACACGCTGCGCCGCGTCATCCGCGATGCGCTGGGAACGCTGACGTTGCGCGCGAAAGATCCTTCTGTCCGCATCGCCGCCGCCGACACCATGTTCAAGACCCCCGATGCCGCCAATATCGAGCCGCTCGATGCAGCCATTGCCGCCGAGACCGACGCCAAGGTCAAGGCATTGTTCGAACAGGCGCGCGCGGCATCGGTGCTGGTCTCCGACAAGCCGGAGGCCGACAAGCTTGCCGCCATTGCCCTGATCGGCGCGCGCGGCGACCGCGACGCGGTCTCGCTGCTCACCGCGGTCGAGGCCAATGCGCAAGGCGCGGTCAAGGATGCCGCGACGGCGGCAATCGCCAGCATCAATTCGAGCCTGGCGCTGTGGGATGCCGGCCAGAACATATGGTACGGCATCTCGCTTGGCTCGGTGCTGCTGCTGGCCGCCATCGGCCTCGCCATCACCTTCGGCGTCATGGGCGTCATCAACATGGCGCATGGCGAGATGGTGATGCTCGGCGCCTACACCACCTTCGTCGTCCAGCAGGCGATCCGAACCTCATTCCCCGGCCTGTTCGACTGGTCGCTGGTGATCGCGCTGCCGCTCGCCTTCCTGGTTGCCGCTTCCGTCGGCCTGATCATCGAGCGCGGCGTCATCCGTTTCCTCTACGGCCGGCCGCTGGAAACGCTGCTCGCAACCTGGGGCGTCTCGCTTGTCCTGCAGCAGGCGGTGCGCTCGATCTTCGGACCGACCAACCAGGAGGTCGGCAACCCCTCCTGGATGTCGGGATCGTTCGATGTCGGCCAACTCGCCGTCACCTGGAACCGCCTCTGGATCCTGGTCTTCGCGCTCACCGTCTTCGGCGTGCTGCTCTTTGTTATGAAGCGCACGCCCTGGGGCCTGCAGATGCGCGCCGTCACCGCCAACCGCCGCATGGCCGCCTCGATGGGCATCAGGACGCCTTGGGTCGATGCGCTGACCTTTGCGCTCGGCTCCGGCATTGCCGGCATTGCCGGCGTCGCGCTCAGCCAGATCGACAATGTCTCGCCCAATCTCGGCCGCGGCTACATCATCGACAGCTTCATGGTCGTGGTCTTCGGCGGCGTCGGCAATCTCTGGGGCACGCTGGTCGGCGCCTTCTCGCTCGGCATCGTCAACAAGGTTCTCGAACCCTATGCTGGCGCGGTGCTCGGCAAGATCGTCGTGCTGGTGCTGATCATCCTGTTCATCCAGAAGCGCCCGCGCGGCCTGTTCGCGCTCAAGGGCAGGGCGGTGGAAACATGATCACGGGACGCTTCTTCGCCGCGGGTGCCGACCGTCGCATCGCCATCACTATTTTCATCCTGCTGACGGCCGCCATTATCGTGCCGCTGCTCAACCTCGCAGTGTCGCCGCAAAGCGCGTTCTATATTCCGTCCTACATCGTCGCGTTGACGGGCAAGTACCTCTGCTATGCATTGCTTGCCTTGGCGCTCGATCTCGTCTGGGGCTATTGCGGCATCCTCTCGCTCGGCCATGGCGCCTTCTTCGCCCTCGGCGGCTATGCGATGGGCATGTACCTCATGCGCCAGATCGGCTCGCGCGGCGTTTACGGCAATCCGATCCTGCCCGATTTCATGGTGTTCCTGAACTACAAGGAATTGCCCTGGTTCTGGACCGGTTTCGACCACTTCTGGTTCGCCGCCATCATGGTGCTGGCGGTGCCCGGCCTGCTCGCCTTCGTCTTCGGCTGGTTCGCCTTCCGCAGCCGCGTCACCGGCGTCTATCTCTCCATCATCACCCAGGCGATGACCTACGCGCTGCTGCTCGCCTTCTTCCGCAACGACATGGGTTTCGGCGGCAACAACGGCTTGACCGATTTCAAGGATATTCTGGGCTTCAACGTGCAGGCCGACGCCACCCGCTCGGCCCTGTTTGCCGCCAGCGCCATCATACTCGCGCTCGCCGTCTTCATCACCTGGGCGATCGTCGGCTCCAAATACGGCAAGCTGCTAATGGCGGTGCGCGACGCCGAGAGCCGCACCCGCTTCCTCGGCTGGCGGGCGGAGAACGTGAAGCTGTTTGCCTTCACCGTCTCGGCTGTCATGGCCGGCATCGCCGGCGCGCTCTATGTGCCGCAGGTCGGTATCATCAATCCCGGCGAATTCGAGCCGTCCAATTCCATCGAAGTCGTGATCTGGGCAGCCGTCGGTGGGCGCGGCACCATTGTCGGCCCGATCGTCGGCGCGCTGCTGGTCAATGCCGGCAAATCCTGGTTCACCGGCCTGCTGCCGGAGTTCTGGCTGTTTGCGCTCGGCGGCCTGTTCGTCGCCGTAACCCTGTTCCTGCCCAAGGGCATCGTCGGCATGTGGGATTCCTGGCGCGGTAACGCTCGGGCGATGCGGGCTGCAGCGATTGCAGAGGAAGCGGGCACAGACCCTGATGCCCCGCCGCCATCGAAGATCGTGCGCAGCGCAGCAACAACGCCCGGTGCCTGGTCCGCGTCCGGGCCTGAACCGCAGCCGGCGGAATAGAGCGATGTCGAAGTCCAACACCATCCTCTATCTCGACGGCGTCTCGGTCTCCTTCGACGGTTTCCGCGCCATCAACAATCTGTCGCTGGTGCTCGACAAGGGCGAGATGCGCGCCATCATCGGTCCCAACGGCGCCGGCAAGACGACGATGATGGACATCGTCACCGGCAAGACCCGGCCCGACGAGGGCGAAGTGTTCTTCGACGGCCAGGTCGATCTGACCCGGCACGACGAGGCGGAGATCGCCATGATGGGCATCGGCCGCAAATTCCAGAAGCCGACCGTCTTCGAAAGCCACAGCGTCGAAGACAATCTGATGCTGGCGCTGAAGGGCCCGCGCTCGATCTTTCCGGCGCTGTTCCATCGCCGCTCGGCCGCCGAAGCCAGACAGATCGACGACATCCTCGGCATCATCCGGCTGGGCGACAAGCGCCACGATCTGGCAGCCAATCTCAGCCATGGCCAGAAACAGTGGCTGGAGATCGGCATGCTGCTGGCGCAGGACCCGAAGCTGCTTTTGGTTGACGAGCCGGTCGCAGGGATGACCGATGCCGAGACCGAGGAAACCGCGCGGCTGCTCAAGGACATAGCGCGCGAGCATTCGGTCATCGTCGTCGAGCACGACATGCATTTCGTGCGCGAACTCGGCGTCAAGGTCACCTGCCTGCATGAGGGCTCGGTGCTGTCGGAAGGCTCGCTCGATTTCGTCTCGGCCGACGAGCGGGTCGTCGAAGTTTATCTCGGGAGATGAGCATGGTCTGGCGGGTGCAATTCCATCGCTTCGACTTTTCGTTCCTCCGCTTCTGGAGAAGGCGCTGACATGCTCGAAGTTTCCAACGCCACGCTCCATTACGGCGCCGCTCAGGCGTTGCGCGGTGTGTCGCTGACGGCGGGTGCCGGCAAGATCACCTGCGTGCTCGGCCGCAACGGCGTCGGCAAGACCAGTTTGATGAGATCGATCGTCGGCCACCACCGGCTGACGAGCGGAAGCGTTGCCTTCGAGGGGAAGGCGCTCGACCGGAGCGCGGCGTATGATCGCGCCCGGTCGGGCATCGCATTCGTACCGCAGGGCAGGGAGATCTTTCCGCTGCTGACGGTGCGCGAAAACCTGGAGTCCGGCTTTGCGCCGTTGAAGCGCGCCGACCGCAACGTGCCGGCGCATGTCTTCGAACTGTTTCCGGTGCTGAAGCAGATGCTGGGGCGGCGCGGCGGCGATCTCTCAGGCGGCCAGCAGCAGCAGCTCGCCATCGGCCGGGCGCTCGTCATGCGGCCGAAACTGCTGGTGCTCGACGAGCCGACCGAAGGCATCCAGCCCTCGATCATCAAGGACATCGGCCGCGCCATCCACTATTTGCGCGATCAGGCCGGCATTGCGGTGCTTCTGGTCGAGCAATATCTCGATTTCTGCCGCGAGCTCGCCGACGAGGTCAACATCATGGACCGCGGCCAGATCGTCCACACCGGCCCGGCCGAAGATCTCGACCGGGCGGACGTCAGGAAGTTTCTGACGGTTTAACGCAGGTCGACGGCTGCACGGATCGTACACGTCGAAGATTGGCTGAAATGCCCACAATCACTTCGTCATTCTAGGGCGGAGCCAAGGAGCGGAGCGACGCGCGCAGACCCTAGAATCCATGCCGCGACATCAGCCAAAGAGTGCCGCGATGCAGAACAAGATCGCTTCTGCGGCACATTGGCATTCCACATTCTGCACCGTTAATGACGCTTCTTAATCCCGGCATGGATCCCTGGGTCTTCGCTCCGCTTCGCGTCGCTACGCCCAAGGATGATGAAGTCGCGAAGGTCCGCACCCGTTGCGTCGGACTTTCGTCCGAGGCCGCCACACTCTGGCACGCCGAATACTGCATGCTAGTCTTTCCTAGGCCTCGGTGAGTCGGCCGCTTCCGTATCAGTCTGGTTCTGTAGCAGATCGAGGGAATATGCTGGCTCAGCCTGCAAGTTCCACGCAAGCAAGCCACCCTAGCTTCCCTCGCAGTTCTGATTGTCGGTCAATGCGTTCAGATAATCTTGCCAGGAGAATAGGGCTATGGAACGGTTCGTCGAGGACCACCAGAAACGACGGCTGACAGAGCGTGTCGACATCATTACCGCCATCAACATTCTGCGCTCGCAAGGCTACCAGCAGGATGAGCTGATCGGCGAAATCACCAAGGTTTTCTACGTCGACCTCGACACTTACAACGAGATCGTCATAGCGGCCTAAAAACGCCTCGCGCCTGAACGGCCTCATGCGACGCGCTTTAGGTTGTTGTTTTACGTGTGGTGAGGTTCAGGCCCGCTGAATATCAGGCCAGCCTACCCGGCGCGCCGGAAGGCGAGCACACGATTGCGGCCGCCGCGCTTGGCGCCGTAAAGCGCCTTGTCGGCGGCGCTGAGCACCTTGTCGAATTTGGTGCCGCCCTCGCTGCCGAATGCGTAGCCGGCGCTGACCGTGCAGGAGAGCAGGCGGGTCTCGGTATCGATCCGGCGCATGGCAAAACTGGCCCGGATGCGCTCTGCTATGAATTCCACCTTTTCAGGCAAGGTGCGATCGAGCACCAATGCAAATTCCTCTCCGCCCATGCGCGCGGCGACATCGCCTGGCTGGAGATTGGCGGTCAAATCCTTGGCGAATAGTTTCAGCACCTCGTCGCCGGTGGCATGGCCGAACTCGTCATTTATGGCCTTGAAGCCGTCGAGATCGAACACGATCACGGCGGTGAAGGACCGGACCGGTGTTTTGCCGTGAAGGTCGAACAAAGCGCGCCGGTTGAGCAGTCCGGTCAGCGGATCGGTCAGCGCTTCGCGGCGATGATGCTGCGCCAGGCGTCCTTGGTTGAGCGCCAGCGAGAGCGCGCCGATGCCGGTCATGCAGGCGATGACGACGATGAGGCTGAAATCCTCGGCCCAGTTGCTCGGCGCATGGCCAAGCACCAGCCTGCCATCCCAGACAAGTGCACCGGAGCACAGCACGAAGGAAATTCCGGTGGCGGTGTAGAGCCCGGCAATGCCGAGGATCGGGGCAGGGAATTCCGTACGACCCTTCCAGTATTCATAGGCCGTCGCAAACAGGAGCAGCGCGGCAAAGGCATTCTCCAGCATGAAGCCCAGCCCGTCATAGCCAAGCGCTATCGGCGGCAAGGCGACTGCCAGCGAGACGCCGGCGCCGACAGCAATGCGGGGCAGCGGTGACCTCCCTGTCGTGAACTGATGGGCAGCGCCCAGCATGGTCGCGAAGCCGAGCAGCAGGAACGTGAAGCTGGCGAGGCCGAGCAGGCGTCCGGGCGCGTCGATATAGGCCTGGTAGGCGAAGACGTCGGCAACGATCAGAAGCACGCTGACCGCCCAGGTCAGCAGGAATTTTTCCGAGCGCGCGGTAAGCCAGATGCCGAACAGCGTCAGGCCGAGGCAAGCGGCGGAAAACCCGACAGCCAACAGAAGGGAACTGTAGTCGAGCGACATGCCCTCGTCCTTGCGCGCGGCGGCCGGCCTATAGAAAGGACCCGCACCGGATTTATGCAGGAAGGAGGTATCGATAAGGTTACGATGCGCATAAGCTATCACGCTTCGGTTGATCGTAGCAATTCTGGGTTGAAACCCTTTTCAAGGGAAAGCGCTACCCGGATTTCCGGGAAAACCGGTCCGCACTCTTCCTGGAATTGCTCCTAATGCATGTCGCCCAGAAGTGTGCCGCGGTTCTGGGACAACGGCATGCATCAGGACAAAGACTTAAATCGCGACGTATGATCCGGTTCAGCGCGACGCGCTTTAACCGATCAGCTCACCCGCTTCATCAGCGCCATGGCGCCGAACGGCGCGCGCACCTTGCCCTCGGTGATGAAGTAGACGAACACGTCGCGCGGTTTCACCGGCGCGTCGAAAGTCGGATCGGCGCGCCGCAGATCTGCCGGCTGCTTGCCTTGCGCCCAGGTCTTCACCCGCGCTGCCCATTCGTCCAGGCCCTTCGGCGTATAGCAATCCGGATTGTCGTCGCTGCCGGTCTGCAGCCGCGCATAGATAAAATCGCCGGTGATGTCGGCGATACCAGGATATTTGGCATGGTCGGCATAGACGATCGCCGCCTTGTATTTGCGCGCCAGGCTCACAAATTCCGGCACGCTGAAACTGTCGTTGCGCACTTCCAGCGCATGGCGCAGCGCGACGCCATCCTGCTTTTCCGGCAGCAGCTTCAGGAAGGCCTCGAAATCGTCGGCGTCGAACTTTTTCGTCGGCGCGAACTGCCACAGGATCGGGCCCAGCTTGTCGCCCAGCGCGGCAATGCCGGAGCCGAGGAAGCGCGTCATGGACTCGCCGGCTTCGCCAAGCACGCGCCGGTTGGTGACGAAGCGATTGCCCTTCACCGAATAGACGAAACCGTCCGGCGCCTCGCCAGCCCATTTGACGAAGGTCGGCTCCTTGAAGCTGGAATAGTAGGTGCCGTTGACCTCGATGCTCGGCACCTGGCGGCTGGCATAGTGCAGCTGCTTGGCCTTCGACAGTTTGTCCGGATAGAAGGAGGTATCCCAGGGTTCGAAAGTCCAGCCACCCATCCCGGCGCGGATTGTTCCTTGGCTGATCATCGTCTTCCTCCCAGTTCTAAAAATGCGGTCAGGCTATTTTTCCAACCGGTTTGATCATGTCGACCACGGTCCATCCGGGACGGTGGGGATTGGCTCGGCGGCCCGTTTCGTGGAAGCCATAGGCCGTATAGATCTCGATGTTCCGCTCCATGCGCGAATTGGTGTAGAGCCGCACCTCCGGCACACCCCATAGCCGCGCCTGTTCCTGGGCGAAGTCGAGCAGCGCGGTGCCGAGTTTCCTGCCCTGGAAAGCGGGGGAGACCGCGACGCTGAAGATCATCGCATGATCGGGATGGCGCTCAATAACGATCAGCCCGGCGAGTTCCGCGCCGCTCTCCAAGAGCCAGACCTCGCCACGCTCGATGCGTGGCGCATAGTCCTCGGTGACTGGGAGCGGCGGCGCGCCTAACAGGGGCGTGTAGTGCTCATAGGCGGTCTGCGTCAGCGAGACGACTGCGTCGAGATCACCGGCAAGCGCCTGTCGGACTGTCATTCAAAGCTCTCCAGGCGCCCGACCGGTCTGTCAGTTACTCCGCCGCTTCGCGCTTGCCTCCGGGCCGCCGCTCCAAAAGCTCCTTCAGGAACTGGCCGGTGTAGCTGCGCTTTTCGCGCACGATCGCTTCCGGTGTGCCTTGGGCAACCAGCTCGCCGCCGCCATCGCCGCCTTCGGGGCCGAGGTCGAGCACCCAGTCGGCGGTCTTGATGACTTCGAGATTGTGCTCGATCACCACCACCGTGTTGCCCTGGTCGACCAGTTCGTGCAGCACTTCCAGCAACTTGGCGACGTCGTGGAAGTGCAGGCCGGTGGTCGGCTCGTCGAGGATGTAGAGCGTCTTGCCGGTCGCCTTGCGCGACAATTCCTTGGCGAGTTTTATCCGCTGCGCCTCACCACCCGACAGCGTCGTCGCCTGCTGGCCGATATGGATGTAGCCGAGGCCGACCTGCTTCAGCGTGTCGAGCTTGTCGCGCACCCCGGGCACGGCGGCAAAGAAATCGACGCCTTCCTCGACCGTCATGTCCAGGACGTCGGCGATCGACTTGCCCTTGAACACGACGTCGAGCGTCTCGCGGTTGTAGCGCTTGCCGTGGCAGACGTCGCACGTGACGTAGACGTCGGGCAGGAAGTGCATCTCGATCTTGATGACGCCGTCGCCCTGGCAGGCCTCGCAGCGGCCGCCCTTGACGTTGAAGGAGAAGCGGCCCGGCTGATAGCCGCGGGCCTTGGCCTCGGGCAACCCGGCGAACCAGTCGCGGATCGGTGTGAAGGCGCCGGTGTAGGTGGCCGGGTTCGAACGCGGTGTGCGGCCGATCGGCGACTGGTCGATGTCGATGACCTTGTCGAGGAATTCGAGGCCCTCGATGCGGTCGTGATCGGCCGGATGCTCGCGCGAGCCCATGATGCGGCGCGACGCCGCCTTGAACAAAGTCTCGATCAGGAAGGTCGATTTGCCGCCGCCAGACACGCCGGTGACGGCGGTGAAGGTGCCGAGCGGGATTTCGGCAGTGACGTTCTTGAGATTGTTGCCGCGCGCGCCGACGATCTTCAGCCGGCGGTTCTTCTTGGCCTCGCGCCTGACACCGGGCGTGGCGACTTCGAGCGCGCCCGACAGATATTTACCGGTGATCGAATTAGGATTGGCCATCACCTGCTGCGGCGTGCCCTGGGCGATGATCTCGCCGCCATGGATGCCGGCGGCCGGACCCATGTCGACGACGTAGTCGGCATGCAGGATGGCGTCTTCGTCATGCTCGACGACGATCACCGTGTTGCCGATGTCGCGCAGATGCTTCAGCGTGTCGAGCAGGCGGGCATTGTCGCGCTGGTGCAAGCCGATCGACGGCTCGTCCAGCACATAGAGCACGCCGGTGAGGCCGGAGCCGATCTGCGACGCCAGCCTTATGCGCTGGCTCTCGCCGCCCGACAGCGTGCCGGAATTGCGCGACAGCGTCAGATAGTCGAGGCCGACATCGTTGAGGAAGCGCAGCCGGTCGCGGATCTCCTTGAGAACGCGCACCGCGATCTCGTTCTGCTGGTCGTTGAGATGTGGCGGCAGTTCGGTGAACCATTTGTCGGCGTTGCGGATCGACTGCTCGGTGACCTCGCCAATGTGTTTTCCGGCGATTTTGACCGCCAGCGCTTCCGGCTTCAGCCGGTAACCCTTGCAGACCGGGCAGGGCGTCGCCGACATGAAGCGCTCGATCTCCTCGCGCATCCAGGCGGATTCGGTTTCCTTCCACCGCCGTTCGAGATTGGGAATGACGCCCTCGAACGTCTTGGTGGTCTTGTAGGAGCGCAGGCCGTCATCATATTGGAAGGTGACCTCGCGCTCGCCGGTGCCGCGCAGGACGGCTTCCTTGGCCTCTTCGGTCAGGTCTTTGAACTTGTCGCCGAGCTTGAAGCCGTATGCCTTGCCCAGCGCTTCCAGCGTCTGGGCGTAATAGGGTGAGGTCGACTTCGCCCACGGGCTGACGGCGCCGTCGCGCAGCGAGACGTTTTCGTCCGGCACGATCAGGCTGGCGTCGATGGCGCGCTGGTTGCCGAGGCCGTCGCAGGTCGGGCAGGCGCCGAACGGGTTGTTGAACGAGAACAGCCTGGGCTCGATCTCCGGAATGGTGAAGCCGGAAACCGGGCAGGCGAATTTTTCCGAGAACAGGATGCGCTCATGCGTCTCGTTCTTCGATTTGTTGACCGAGTCCTCGCCGGTCTGGCTGGCGTCGAGCGGCCGGTCGGCGAACTCGGCCACCGCCAGCCCTTCCGCCAGCTTGAGCGCCGTTTCGATGGAATCGGCAAGCCGTGTCGCCAGGTCGCCGCGCACGACGATGCGGTCGACGACGACATCGATGTCGTGCTTGTACTTCTTGTCCAACGCCGGCACATCGGCGATCTCATAGAAGACGCCGTCGACCTTGACGCGCTGAAAGCCCTTCTTCTGCAGCTCCAGCAGTTCCTTGCGATACTCACCCTTGCGGCCGCGCACGATCGGCGCCAGCAGGAAAAGGCGCGTGCCTTCCTCGACCGCCAGCACCCGGTCGACCATCTGTGAAACCGTCTGGCTCTCGATCGGCAGGCCGGTCGCCGGCGAATAGGGGATGCCGACGCGCGCGAACAGCAAGCGCATGTAGTCGTAGATCTCGGTGACGGTGCCGACCGTCGAACGCGGGTTCTTCGACGTGGTCTTCTGCTCGATCGAGATGGCCGGCGACAGGCCGTCGATCTGGTCGACATCCGGCTTCTGCATCATTTCGAGGAACTGGCGCGCATAAGCCGACAGGCTCTCGACGTAACGGCGCTGGCCCTCGGCATAGATGGTGTCGAAAGCAAGCGACGATTTGCCGGAGCCCGACAGGCCGGTCATGACGATCAGGCTGTCACGCGGCAGGTCGAGATCGACATTCTTTAGGTTGTGTTCGCGTGCCCCGCGAATGGAAAGGTATTTATGGTCGGCCATCGCCGGTCGCCGCCTCAGGTCTGGTGTCAGTGGGATCGGCGGGTTTTCCCGGCCATTCCCTATGTAGGTATTTTTGCCGCCACGTCGAGAGACGCCACACTTCTCGACCAAAGCCGTTTAACCGTCTTTCGCGCGAAGGGGCAAGCGGAAAGAACAAAGACCGAACACGCTCCTGACAAAGCTGTGCAGAAACTGACAAGGTGTTTCAGAAACTGACCCTGACGTAAGCTCCCGGCGATCACATTTTCCGTAACCGGCTATTCAAGGTTGACGTCGTCGAATCGGGGGCGCACTCTGCCGGAGTCAACGGAGCCGGCCGTCTTTGATGGCCTCGCCGCCCATAGCGGCCTGCGAGACGCCGCAGGTTTTTGCGATTTGTGCTTCGGATTGACACCTGTCGCAACGGACATAGGAGCGGAGCATGACGCCACCGGATAGTCCCTTGAGGCTCCACCTGCTAGTGGAGCCGCGGCGGGCATAAGTGCCAGGTAGTTTCGAGGCATTGAAGTGTATGTGTCCAAATGGACGCATCGCGACAATCCAACAAACCACCCGACAAACCGTGACCTGCCGAATCCCACAAAAATCAGAGACGGCTAGTCGGATCGTCGGCTGAACGCCGCGAAGCATCCGAAATCAAAGTCGGTATAACACTACCGGCAGTTTGGATTTGGAATCCAAGAAAAGCCCCGACCGTTAGCGGAAGCAACGGCGGGGCTGTTCTTTTGTGAGGAAGTCGTCGGCGCAGGCTTTCTCTTCCGTATAGTAACTGGGAAAAGGGGCTACCGGCGCGGCGGCTTGATCCCACCAGTGCCGACATCGACAGTGATGCTGCCGGAAATCCTGACATCGGTGTCGCCGATCTTGAACGTGCCGTTCTCGCCGGCAGGCAGCGCGTCGTCCGGCTCCGGCTGCGGCGCGGGCTTGGCGATGCGGTAGTCGCCGGTCACGCCGGGCAGGGCGCCTTTCCGCGACGTGCTGGTGCTGCCCCCGGCAAAGGCCATGCTCGATGTCGCCGCCGTGATGGCAATGGCTATGGTCAGTCTGTTCAGGTGGTAGCGCATGGCAAGACTATAGTGCCGCGCTCAAGGCGAGGCCAGACCAGCGGCGTTGAAATTGAGGGAACACCGGCCTGCATTCGATACGGTGATCAGGCCGCTGCCTGCTTGCGGGTGTCGAAGACGTGGTCAACGAGGCCCCAGTCCTTGGCCTCCTTCGCGGTCATGAAGAAATCGCGGTCAAGTGTGCGTTCGACCTCTTCGTGGGTGCGGCCGCAATGGTGAGCGTAGAGGTCGGCCATGTGCCGCTTGGTGCGCAAAATGCCTTCGGCGTGACGCTGGATGTCGGAGGCCTGGCCCTGGAAGCCGCCCAGAGGCTGGTGCAGCACGATGCTGGCGTTGGGGAGCGCGATGCGCCGCCCCGGCGTTCCCGCCATCAGCAGGAAGGAGGCCATCGACGCGGCAAAGCCCATGCACACGGTCGACACCGGGCAGCTGACATATTGCATCGTGTCGTAGATGGCGAAACCGCTGGTCACCACGCCGCCCGGCGAGTTGATGTAGAGCGAGATCTCCTTGTCGGGATTGTCCGATTCCAGCGACAGGAGCTGGGCGCAGACCAGCGCCGACATGCCGTCATTGATCTCGCCATTGACGAAGATGATGCGCTCGCGCAGCAGCCGCGAGAAAATGTCGAAGGCGCGTTCGCCGCGGCTCGATTGCTCGATCACCATCGGCACCAGATTGGCAAAGCCGCTCATCTCATTGTCTCCGTTCTGATTTTTCCGGTTCAGGCAGCGCGCAGCAACAGGCGCGGCGCGTTGGCGGCGACTGGCGGCTTGGGCTTGTATGCGTGCAGCGAGAGCAGGCAGCCGGCGCCGGCCATCGCAACCGCAGGCGTTGCCGCCGCGGCAAACCCGTCATGAACAATGCGCAAATGCGTGCCACCGGAAACAGTGCGGGCAAGCGTGAAGGTCACGATGCTGTCCAGCCCATTGGCATCGCCGGTTTCAGAACGCTCGCGCCAGGAATAGCGCAGCAGGCGCCCCGGTTCGGCATCGAGCACTTCGCACTCGATCGGCTTCTCAGGCCCGGCAAAGGCAAAGCGGCTGCCGGTTTCCGGCTTGATGTCGTTCGGCATCATCCATTCCGCCAAAAGCTCCGGCACGGTCAGCGCCCGCCACACTTTTTCCGGTGCGTCCGGCAGATCGCATTCGAAGGCGAGGGCATCCTTGGCGGTCTGCGTCTGCTTTTCGTCGGTCATTGGTCCATGTCCTTCAAAACGACCTTCAGTCTTTCGATGCGCTCCGGCCAGAATGCGCGGTAGCGTTCGATCCAGCCGAGCAGCGGCTCGAGCCCTTGCGGATCGGCGCGATAGTAGGCGTTGCGGCCGGCGCGTCTTTCGCTGACCAGGCCTGCGCCGCGCAGCACGGCAAGGTGCTGCGACACCGCCGGCTGCGACACGCTCATGCCGGTGCGCAACTCCGACACGCTCATCTCGCCGGAAGTCAGCCGCTCGTAGACGGCGCGTCGCGTCGGGTCGGCCAGGGCGCGAAAAATCTCTGCTTCGATCATGGCAAAAGCATAAGTCGATACTTATCGATTTGGCAAGGGGTGTTTTGAATGCCCGTATTGATTGGATCCTGCCGGGCCTCTAAGCCGTGGGGAACAAGATGGGCCGATCATCGCGAGGCAGGAGTAGTATTTATGAATTCCAACGTCGATCTTTCGTCCGCCGAGAACCTCAACGAGGCTCTGAGGCTCTATCGCCGCCTCGTACTCGGTATAGGAGCGATCGCCGTCATCGGTTTCGTGGCCGTGATCTTGTTGGCCAAGCTGGGTACGGCGCTATCGCCGCCACACGGGATTTACATCTTCGGCGAAGGATTGGGGACCTGGGGCCTGATCGCGGTGGTAGCGGCGCTCGTCGCTCAGGTGTGGTGGCACGGGCGCGCGATCGGGAAATTGCTGAATGACCCGGCTCTGAAATCTGAACCTGCAGTCGGGCTGATGTCGGCGCCAACCGTGATCGCACAGCGCGCCCATGGCATGGGCATGGAGTGGAGCGGCTTTTTCGGTCCGTTGCGGCCAGCTAAAAAACGGCGCTGACGACACCGCTTCTCGCCCCTGCGTGTCAGCTAAATCCACGCGCCCGCGTCGGCGATTGCTGCCATTCCTTGACAATCCGTGGTTAACAGTATAGGAACGAAAAGGGAACAAAAACCTTGTGGGAAAAGCCAGCCGCGGCAAGCCAGGATTGTGCGCGGCCTGTAAGGTGAACGACTTGAAATTTGTTTCGGATGAGCACGGAGAAGTGTCATGGCGGGTAGCGTCAACAAGGTCATTCTGGTCGGTAACCTCGGCGCGGACCCTGAAATCCGCCGCCTGAATTCCGGTGATCCGGTCGTCAACATCCGCATCGCCACGTCGGAAAGCTGGCGCGACAAGAACTCCGGCGAGCGCAAGGAAAAGACCGAATGGCACAACGTGGTCATTTTCAATGACCAGATCGCCAAGGTCGCCGAGCAGTACCTGAAGAAGGGCATGAAGGTTTACGTCGAAGGCCAGCTGCAGACACGCAAATGGCAAGACCAGACCGGCGCCGACAAGTACACGACCGAAGTCGTGCTGCAGAAATTCCGCGGCGAGCTGCAGATGCTCGATTCTCGCGGCGAGGGCGGCGGTCAGGTCGGCAACTATGCCGGCGGCGGCGGCGCGAGCCGTGGCTCGGATTTCGGCCAGTCTGGCCCCAATGAGAGCTTCAACCGCGGCGGCAATAGCGGTGGCGGCGGTTCCAAGGGCGGCGGTGGCGGCGGCTCGTCGCGCGAACTGGACGACGAAATCCCGTTCTGAGCTGACGGTAGTTAGCGATATCTGAGGAGAGGGCGCGATGTCGCTCGGACCGCTTCTATCGGCGCGCCCTCCCATTCCATGGCACGCCTTCGCGGCCCTTGCCGCGCTGGCCATTGGCGCTACGCAACTGGCGCTGCCGAAAGGCACGACGCGTCATCATGTCGTCGGCTATACTTGGGCGGCGCTGATGCTGGTCGTCGCCATCTCCAGTTTCTGGATCCAGCAGATACGCCTCGTCGGTCCGTTCAGCCCGATCCATCTCTTGTCGATTTTAGTGTTGATCGCCGTGCCGCTGGCGGTCTGGCACGCGCATATGCATCGGGTCGCGAAACATCGCAGGGTCATGATATCGCTGTATGTTTTCGCCCTGATCGGCGCCGGCGTGTTCACGCTGCTGCCGGGGCGGATCATGCACACGGTCGTCTTCGGCCAGTGACGCTTTCTGAAAGGAAGATTGCCGTGAAAGCACGGATTAAATGGGTCGAGGAGCGCACCTTCGTCGGCGAGTCCGGCAGCGGCCACAAACTGGTGCTGGGGACCGCCCCCGGGCCGGAAGGCAAGACGCCAGGTCCGAGCCCGATGGAGCTGGTGCTGATCGGCACCGGCGGCTGCTCGGCCTATGATGTCGTCCACATCCTCGAAAAAGGCCGCGAGGCGATCGAGGACTGTGTTGTAGAACTCGACGCCGACCGGGCCGAAACCGACCCCAAAGTCTTCACCCGCATCCACATGCATTTCATCGTCACGGGCCACGCGCTGTCGCGCGACAAGGTCCAGCGCGCCATCAACCTGTCGATCGAGAAATACTGCTCGGCCTCGGCCATGCTGGCCAAGACGGCTGTCATCACCCACGATTTCGAGGTCGTCGATACGGCGGTGGAGTAGGGAGCAGGGAGCAGGGAGCAGGGGCTGCCGCTTACCCCGCCATCAGCGCCTTGATGCCATCAGCGACGAACTGAACCGCAAGCGCGGCCAGGATGACGCCGAGCAGGCGGGTGAGGATCGAGCGGCCGGTCTGGCCGAGGATGCGGTCGATGCGCTCCGACAGCACGAACACCAGATAGGTGATGGCAAGGCAGACGAAGATGATGCCGACCAGCGCCGCTTGTGCTGCAAAACCCTGAAAAGAGCCCGACAGTAGCACAGTCGCCGAAATCGCACCGGGGCCGGCGATCAGCGGGATCGCCAGCGGGAAGGCCGCGATGTTGTGGATCATGTCCTTGGTGATGGCGACGTCGCCGATCTTCTCCTTGCGGTCCTGGCGGCGCTCAAACACCATTTCGAACGCGATGAAGAACAGCAAAAACCCGCCGGCGACGCGGAAAGCCGGCAACGTGATGCCGAACACCGACAGGATGGACGCCCCGGCCACCGCAAACAGCGCCATCACCAGGAAGCCGATGATCGAGGCGCGCACGGAAACCTGCTGACGTTCCTCGCGGTTCATGCCGCGTGTCACCGCGAGGAAGAGCGGCGCGAGACCTGGCGGGTCGATGGTCACCAGAATGGTGACGAAGGCGTTGAACAGGCTGTCGAAACTCGGCATCGCTGACCCCTCCCGCCGGGCCGGACCCCTGCGCCACGATAGTGGTAGAGCAAAGCCTGGCCGGTGGGAACCGTCTGAGATGGCGATACCGGAGACGCCGGCTATGTTAGGCGGCAGCGTTGCAATAGGCCTCCAGGCGATAGCCGTCGGGATCGACGATGAAGGCAGCGTAATAGTCCTCGCCATAGTCGGCGCGCAGGCCCGGCGCGCCATTGTCGCTGCCGCCTGCACGCAAGGCGGCGGCATGGAAGGCGACGACACTCTGCCTCGTCGGCGCGGCAAAGCAGAAATGCAGACCGGACTTCTCGTCCGATGGCACTGGCCGCTCCGCGTCGTTCACCCACAGCGCGACGGCTTGCGCACCATAACCCAGTGAGCCTGGCGACTGGCTGAGGCAGGAATAACCGAGCGGCTTTAGCGCGGCATCGTAGAAGGGCTTCGAAACGTTGGTGTCGCGGACGCCGATCGAGACATGGTCAAGCATGCTTTTGGTCACCTTTTTGCAATATGTTGCGTCATCAGTCGTGGGCGACGCGGCGCGCCAGGAACTCGACTTCGAGACGCCATGTCTTGCCATCGTCGTGCGAACGCTCGCCGAGCCAGCGGAAGCTGTCTTTCGTGATGCGCGAAAAGCTCCAGCGGACCGAGGAACCAGTGCCGTCGGCGCCGACCTGCACAATCGTGTCGCCTTCGGCGCGACCAAGCTGGCGGCTGTAGTATTGGTTGCGCGGGTCGCTCCAGAAGATGTGCCAGGCATCCGAGCCGGGATCATAGGCCCGCAGCGTTGTGCCATAGAAAGTCCATTTGCCGAGAGAAGGCGAGGGGCCGGCATCCCGCGCGGGCAGGATCCATACATCCTGGATCGCCCTGCCTTCCAGGACCCAGCCGAAATGCACCTCGCCGCGTCCGGTGAGAACCGTGCCGTCCTCGAGATGGCGCGTGGCATCGAATGTCCAGGCGCCGACGAAGCGGCCGTAGAGATCAAGCTTGTCAGCCAGACCGGGGTTGGGGCCGTCGCTGTGGAGCGCTTCGGCAAAGGAGGATGTACCGATCATACTTGCTGCCTTCGTTGTGTCAGGAGGCTGCAAGCGATAGGCCCCGGCAGGGTGTCGCGCTTGGGAAAAATTGCTATCTTTCAAGCCATGACGACGAGCGAACAAAACCTGGCATCGGGGCAGGGCTGGCATGTGTCCGACGTGCTGTGCACGGCCGGCGCCGGCGACCGCCCGTTCGAGGAGGCGCACGACACCTTCTGCGTTGCCGCTGTCACCAGCGGCACCTTCCGCTACCGCACCAGGCAAGGCGCCGCCATGCTGGCGCCGGGCGCAATCCTGCTCGGCAATGTCGGCGCCTGCTATGAATGCGGGCATGAGCATGGCGCCGGCGACCGTTGCCTGTCCTTCCACTTCGCTCCGGCCTATCTCGACCGCATCGCCAGCGACGTGCCCGGCGCGAGCAAGCTCGCCTTCGGCGTGCCGCATATGCCGCCTTTGCCGGCGCTCGCATCGCTGCTGGCCGAGGCGGAAGCGGCGCGCGAGATGGTCGACATCGACGCCTTTGAAGAGCTTGGCCTGCGAATTGCCGGTGCAGCACTGGCAGTTGCCGGCGCAGCACTGCCCGTCGCCAGCGATGCGGTGCCTGGCGTTCGACCGCCGAGCCGCCGCGACCAGAAACGGGTTGCCGAGGCGGTGCGGCAGATCGAGCTCAATGCCGACAGGCCGGTCTCGCTTTCCGAGCTTGCCTGCGCGACGGCGACCAGCCCGTATCATTTCCTGCGCACCTTCCGGCAGGTCGCCGGCATGACGCCCTATCAGTTTCTGCTGAGAACCCGGCTGCACCGCGCGGCGGTGCGGCTGCGCATGTCAGGCGATGCCATCTCGGCAATCGCCTTCGAGGCCGGTTTCAACGATTTGTCGACGTTCAACCGCCGTTTCCGGCGCGTCATGGGTGAGACGCCTGGCCACTATCGCTCCCGGCGGGTGGCTACCCGCTGACGCGTCTGTCTGCCTCCAGATACGCTCTTGACTTGGAAAACTGTCCTTCGCAGGCTTTTGCCCCTGGCGGCGGCGAATGCGTTATGGCCAAATCGTCGCAATCAGAGGTATCCATTTGAATTTACCACTGAAATTGTCGTTGGAAAAGCAGCACGAATATTGGAGTTTCGGCCGTGCTTCCTATATAAGCGGTCAATGATTCCTGATTAGATTGTGATCCGATTTGACCGACCAAAAACCCCCGCGCGGCGCCGACGGCGGCCCCACCGGCATCGAGCCCATCTCCATCATCGAGGAGATGCAGAGCTCCTACCTCTCTTATGCCATGAGCGTGATCGTCAGCCGTGCGCTGCCCGATGTGCGCGACGGCCTGAAGCCGGTGCACCGCCGCATTCTCTATGCGGCGCATGAGAGCGGTTACCACTGGAACCGCAAATATGTGAAGTCGGCCCGCCCGGTCGCCGACGTGATGGGTAAATACCATCCGCATGGCGACGCCTCGATCTACGACGCCTTGGTGCGCATGGCGCAGGACTGGTCGCTGCGCGTTCCGCTGATCGACGGGCAGGGCAATTTCGGCTCCATCGACGGCGATCCGCCGGCGGCGATGCGCTACACGGAATCGCGGCTGACCAAGGTCGCACATGAGCTGCTGGAGGACATCGACAAGGAAACCGTCGATTTCCAGGAGACTTATGACGCCTCCGACACCGAGCCGAAGGTGCTGCCGGCGCGCTTCCCCAATCTTCTGGTCAACGGTTCCGGCGGCATCGCCGTCGGCATGGCCACCAACATCCCGCCGCACAATCTGGCCGAGATCTGCAACGGCGCCATCGCCATCATCGACAATCCGGCGATCGATTTGCCGGCGCTGATGGAGATCATTCCGGGTCCCGATTTCCCGACCGGCGGCATCGTGCTCGGCCGTTCCGGCATCTACAGCGCCTATGCGACGGGCCGTGGCTCCATCGTCATGCGCGGCAAGGTCAATGTCGAACAGCGCGGCAACGACCGTGAATCGATCATCATCACGGAAGTCCCGTACCAGGTGAACAAGGCCTCGATGATCGAGAAAATGGCCGAGCTGGTGCGCGACAAGCGCATCGAAGGCATTTCCGACATTCGCGACGAAAGCGACCGCCAGGGCTACCGCGTCGTCATCGAGCTGAAGCGCGACGCTGTCGCCGACGTCATTCTCAACCAGCTTTACCGCTTCACGCCGCTGCAGACCTCCTTCGGCGCCAATATGGTGGCGCTGAACGGCGGCAAGCCGGAAGTGATGAACCTGACCGACATGCTGAAGGCGTTTGTCAGCTTCCGCGAAGAGGTGATTAGCCGGCGCACGAAATTCCTGCTGCGCAAGGCGCGCGACCGCGCCCACGTGCTGGTCGGCCTCGCCATAGCCGTCGCCAACATCGACGAAGTGATCAAGCTGATCCGCACCGCGCCCGATCCGCAGACGGCGCGCGAGCAGTTGATGGAGCGGCGCTGGCCCTCCGGGGACGTGGAGTCATTGATTCTGCTGATCGACGATCCGCGCCATCGCATCAATGAGGATGGCACCTACAACCTCTCCGAGGAACAGGCGCGCGCAATCCTCGAACTGCGCCTGCAGCGCCTGACCGCGCTCGGCCGTGACGAAATCGCCGACGAGCTGAACACCATCGGCGACGAGATCAAGGATTACCTCGACATTCTGTCGTCCCGCGCCCGCATCCAGCAGATCGTCAAGGACGAGCTTGCCGCCGTGCGCGACGAGTTCGGCACGCCGCGCCGCACCGAGCTCACCGACGGCGGCGCCGACATGGAAGACGAGGACCTGATCCAGCGCGAGGACATGGTCGTCACCGTCAGCCATTCCGGCTACATCAAGCGCGTGCCGCTGTCGCTCTACCGGGCGCAACGCCGCGGCGGCAAGGGCCGCTCCGGCATGTCGACCAAGGAAGAGGATTTCGTCACCCGGCTGTTCGTCGCCAACACGCATACGCCGGTGCTGTTCTTCTCCTCGCGCGGCATCGTCTACAAGGAAAAGGTCTGGCGGCTGCCAATCGGCAATCCGCAGTCGCGCGGCAAGGCGCTGATCAACATGCTGCCGCTGGAGCAGGGCGAGCGCATCACCACCATCATGCCGCTGCCCGAGGACGAGACCAGCTGGGGCGAACTCGACGTCATGTTCGCCACCACGCGCGGCACCGTGCGCCGCAACAAGCTGTCCGAATTCGTCCAGGTCAACCGCAACGGCAAGATCGCCATGAAGCTGGAGGAGGAGGGCGACGAGATCCTCGGCGTCGAGACCTGCACAGACAATGACGATGTGCTTTTGACCGCCAGCTCCGGCCAGTGCATCCGCTTCCGCGTTGGCGATGTGCGCGTCTTCCAGAGCCGCAATTCGGTCGGCGTGCGCGGCATAAGCATGGCTGAGACCGACCGCATCATCTCCATGTCGGTGATCGAGCATGTCGATGCTTCACCGGCGGAACGCTCCGCCTACCTCAAGCGGGCAGCACTGGAGCGGCGGCTTGCCGCCGAGGTGACCGGCGAGGAAGAAGAGATTGCACTCACCAATGAGGAGATTGGCGAGGAGACCGAGCTTTCCGACAGCCGTTACGAAGAGCTCAAGGCGCATGAGCAGTATGTGCTGACGGTGACCGAATATGGCTACGGCAAGCGCTCGTCATCCTACGATTTCCGCCTGACCGGACGCGGCGGCAAAGGCATCCGCGCCACCGACGTGTCGAAGGTGGCCGAGATCGGCCAGCTGGTGGCGACTTTCCCGGTCGGCAATGACGACCAGATCATGCTGGTTTCGGATGGCGGCACGGTCATCCGGGTGCCGGTCAACGGTATCCGTTTCGCCAGCCGCGCCACCAAGGGCGTGACCATCTTCAACACCGCCGAAGGCGAGAAGGTGGTTTCGGTCGAACGGATCTCGGAGCCGCAGGCCGACGAGGATGTCGAAGAGGGTGTCATTGAGGCCGGCGCCGGAGATGCCGTACCGGACAGCACCGAATAGGTTTGAGCAACAACGCCGGCCCGATGGGCCGGCGCAAACAAGAAACTAGCAATAAATCAGGGGCGACGGTGGGGCCAGCGAGCGCCGAAACCTTCGAACCGCTTTGTGCGGACACGGACGCGCTCTGCCTCGCTATGCAATCCGAATGCGGTGGCGATCAGCATGGCGACGGTCATTGCGGTGGCGAGCATGTAGATCAGCATGTGCGTGTTCTCCTGCGCCTATCCAACGGTTAGATCGGGTTTTGGTTTCATCTTCCGAAGTGCAAACTAGCGAACGCGGCGTGAAGTCTTCGTGATCAAGGCATTCATCTGTCGTTCATGTCTGCGAAAAGGTTCACGCAGATGTTCCCAATCGCATTTGCCTTCCGCCCAATGCCCCGCTAGAAGCACCTCCCATGACCGATCGCATCGCCCTCTATGCCGGCTCCTTCGACCCGCTGACCAACGGCCATCTCGATGTCCTGAAGGCATCGCTGGCTGTCGCCGACACGGTCTATGCGGCGATCGGCACTCACCCCGGCAAGACGCCGCTGTTTTCCTTCGACGAACGGGTGAAGCTGATCGAGGCCGCGACCAAGGCCGAATTTGGCCGCGACGGCGACCGTATCAAGGTCGTCGCCTTTGACGGGCTGGTCATCGACGCGGCCCGCAAGCATGGCGCCTCGATCATGATCCGCGGCCTGCGCGACGGCACCGATCTCGATTACGAGATGCAGATGGCCGGCATGAACGAGACCATGGCGCCGGAACTGCAGACGGTTTTTCTGCCCGCCAGCCCATCGGTACGCACCATTACCGCCACACTTGTGCGCCAGATAGCCTCGATGGGCGGAGACATCCGTCCCTTCGTACCGGCCGCCGTTGCCGGTGCGCTCACCGCCAAATTCGCGAAATAGTGCATGTCGCCCCAAAGTGGATGCCGGTTTTTGGGGCAACGACATGCACCCTAACAAAGACCTTCGGAGATCCCTTATGCAGCTGAAAAAGCTCGCCTCGTTTCTCGTCGTGCTTGCCGGTCTCGTGACCGCATCCGTTTCGGCCTTCGCCGCCGAACCGGAAAACACCATGGTCATCACCTTGAAGAACGGCGACGTCACCGTCGCGCTACGCCCCGACCTGGCACCCAAGCATGTCGCCCAGATCAAGAAGCTGGTGCGCGAAGGCGCTTATAACGATGTCGCATTCCACCGCGTCATCAACGGCTTTATGGCGCAGACCGGCGACGTCAAGTTCGGCAACATGAAGAAGGGGTTCAGCCCCGAGGCCGTCGGCACCGGCGGTTCAGACCTGCCCGACCTGCCGGCCGAATTCTCGCAGAGCGAACATTTCAAGCGCGGCACGCTCGGCATGGCCCGCTCGCAGGACCCGAACTCCGCCAATTCGCAGTTCTTCATCATGTTCGCGCCGGCGCCGAACCTCGATGGCCAGTACACCATCGTTGGCAGTGTCGTCAGCGGCATGGAGTTGGTGGACAAGATCAAGAAGGGCAACGAGGCCGACAACGGCACGGTCAGCGGGCCCGACCGCATGATCAAGGTACGCATCGCCGCCGACAAGTAAACCAATCAAATCAATCTGTTTTCTGAGATAAAGGATATACGACATGGCTGAGATCAAGGACCGCGAGAACGCGCTCATCCTGGAAACGACCAAGGGCAAGGTCGTCATCGAACTGTTCCCCGATTTGGCTCCCGGCCACGTCGCCCGCATCAAGGAACTGGCCCGCGAAGGCGCCTATGACGGCGTGGTCTTCCACCGCGTCATCGAAGGCTTCATGGCGCAGACCGGCGACGTGAAGTTCGGCAATTCGTCGAAGCCGACCTTCGCGCCTTCGCGTGCGGGCATGGGCGGCTCGGAAAAGCCGGACCTGAAGGCTGAGTTCTCCAACGCCAACCATGGCCGCGGCACCTGCTCGATGGCCCGTTCGCAGAACCCGAACTCGGCCAATTCGCAGTTCTTCATCTGCTTCGACGATGCCGCTTTCCTCAACCGCCAGTACACGGTCTGGGGCCAGGTCATCGAAGGCATGGACAATGTCGACAAGATCAAGCGCGGCGAGCCGGTGGTCGATCCCGACAAGATCGTGTCGCTGAAGGTCGCGGCCGACGTCAAGTAAGGACAAACGACGATGATGGGCGTGGTCTGGTCGCTGCTCGGCATCCTGTCAGGCGCCTTCATCGCCGTCCAGGCGCCGATCAACTCGCAGCTGGCGCGCGGCCTGGGGCTCCCGGTCGCGGCTGCTGCCTTCTCGTTCCTGTCGGGCGCGATCGTGCTTGGTATCATCTCCATTGCCGTTGTGCGGCTGCAGGACATCTCGCTCGACTGGAAGGCGCCGGCGCCTTGGCTGTTCATCGCCGGCGGCATGCTCGGCGGTTTCTATGTTACCCTGTCGACCATTCTTACGCCGCGCATTGGTGCAGCCGCGTTGATGGCGTTCCTGGTTGCCGGCCAGTTGCTGGCCGGCATGCTGATCGATCGCGTCGGCTTCCTCGGCGTGGCGGTGCGCGAGATTTCGCTCGGCCGCATCGCTGGCGCGTTGCTGCTCTTGGCCGGAGCGCTGCTCGTCCGGCTCTACTGATGCGCGTCGACCTCTTCGACTTCGACCTGCCTGAGGAGCGCATCGCGCTTCGCCCGGCCGAGCCGCGCGACAGCGCCAGATTGCTGGTGGTCAGGCCAGGCGAAGACTTTGCGGACCGCGCGGTGCGCGACCTTCCGTCCTTGCTCAGAACGGGCGACGTGCTGGTCTTCAACGACACCAAGGTCATTCCTGCCCAGTTGAGAGGCATCAGGCGGCGCGGCGAAGCGCAGGCGCAGGTCGACGCCACGCTGCATATGCGCATGGCGCCGGACCGCTGGCTGGCCTTCATGCGGCCGGGCAAGCGCATCGCCGCCGGCGACCGCATCCATTTCGGCCATGACGGCAATTCCTGTTTTCTCGGGCAACTCGACGCCACGGTGATCGAGAAGGGCGAGGCCGGCGAGGCGTTGCTCGGCTTCGACCTGTCGGGGCCGTTTCTCGACGAGGCGCTGCATGCCGTCGGCCACATCCCGCTGCCGCCCTATATCGCGTCGAAGCGCGACGACGACGCGCGCGACCTGACCGACTACCAGACCATCTATGCCAAAGAGGAAGGTGCTGTGGCAGCGCCCACCGCCGGCCTGCATTTCACGCCGGAACTGTTTGCAGCACTCGACGCTAAAGGCATCGAACGCCGCTTCGTCACCTTGCATGTCGGCGCCGGCACCTTCCTGCCGGTCAAGGCGGACGACACCGCTGACCACAAGATGCATGCCGAGACCGGCTCGGTCAGCGAAGCAACAGCCGACGCTCTGAATGGCGCCAAGGCGCGGGGCGGGCGCATCATCGCTGTCGGCACGACCTCGCTGCGCCTGCTGGAGAGCGCGGCACGGCCTGATGGCTCGCTGACCGCCTGGTCCGGCCCGACCGACATCTTCATCACGCCGGGCTATCGGTTCAAGACCGCCGACCTGCTGATGACCAATTTCCATCTGCCGCGTTCGACGCTGTTCATGCTGGTTTCGGCCTTCAGCGGCCTAGATACGATGCGTGCGGCCTATGCTCATGCCATCGGGAACGATTACAGGTTCTATTCCTACGGAGATGCAAGCCTGCTTTATCGAGCGGAGATGAGCGATGGACGATGACCTGCAGGCCTTTGATCGCGAAAGCCTGATCGCCGAAGTGAAGAAATTGCGTGCCGGCATTCGCCAGCATCGAGATGCCACCGGCCATGATTTATGCTGGCATCATCCCAACCTGTGGGACCTGCTGCCGGAAAAGACCGATCCATCGATTGCCGTGCCGCCATGGCCGAAATTCATGCGCGGCTGCATCCAATACCGCCAGTCGCTCGACAGGCAGGCGCCAGGCGCGCCTGTCCATGACAAGGAATTCAATGGCTGAGACATTCACCTTCAAGATCCTCGCCACCGACGGCAAGGCGCGGCGCGGTTCCATCACCATGCCGCGCGGCGAAATCCGCACGCCGGCCTTCATGCCGGTCGGCACCGGCGGCACGGTCAAGGCCATGTATATGGACCAGGTGCGCGGCGTCGGCGCCGACATCATCCTGGGCAATACCTATCATCTGATGCTGCGCCCCGGCGCCGAGCGCGTGGCGCGGCTTGGTGGGTTGCATGAATTCGCCCGCTGGCCGCAGCCGATCCTGACCGACAGTGGCGGTTTTCAGGTCATGTCGCTGTCGAAGCTCAGAAAATTGACCGAGAAGGGCGTCACCTTTCGCTCGCACATTGACGGCGCTGCCTACGAGATGTCGCCGGAGCGCTCGATCGAGATCCAGGGCCTGCTCGATTCCGACATCCAGATGCAGCTCGACGAATGCACAGCGCTGCCGGCCGACCTCAAGCAGATCGAGCGCGCGATGGAGCTGTCGCTGCGCTGGGCCGAGCGCTGCAAGACAGCGTTCGGCGATCAGCCCGGCAAGGCGATGTTCGGCATCGTCCAGGGTGGCGACAACGCAGCTCTCAGGGTGCGTTCGGCGCAGGCGCTGAGCGCGATGGAGCTGAAGGGCTATGCGGTCGGCGGCCTGGCCGTCGGCGAACCGCAAGCGGTGATGCTGGATATGCTGGAGATCACCTGTCCGGAATTGCCTGACAACAAGCCTCGATATCTCATGGGCGTCGGCACGCCGGACGACATCGTGAAATCGGTGGCGCGCGGCATCGACATGTTCGACTGCGTGATGCCGACCCGCGCCGGCCGCCATGGCCTGGCCTATACCAGGCGCGGCAAGGTCAATCTCAGGAATGCCCGCCATGCGGACGATCCGCGGCCGCTGGACGAGGAGAGTGACTGCCCGGCGGCACGCGACTATTCACGCGCCTATCTGCATCATCTCGTGCGCTCGCAGGAGGCGCTGGGCGCGATGCTTCTGACGTGGAACAACCTGTCTTACTATCAGAAGCTGATGCAGGACGTTCGCGCCGCGATCGAGGCAAAGGCCTTCGAGGCGCGCACATCAGACATTTCAGAGGGATGGGCGAGGGGCGATATTCCGGTGCTATAAGCACATCTAGGTGCTGAGCGAATTCGCTGCGCGCAAGCTGCAGCCGGTGATTTGAAAGCTGCCGTCGGGCTGCTGTTCCAGCGTGTAGACCGCCTCATAGTCCTTGCCGTCGGGCCCAACGATCAGCACTTGCTGGATTAGCGAAGTTGGCCCCATCTGCTCGACCTTGCCGAAGGAATAGCTCTGCGGCTGGCGCACCGGCGGATAGCCGTTGGTCACCATGTTCATGAAGGTGTCGACGGTCGGAAAGATGCGCTTCACATTTGGAGCGGCGAAACTGTACGCCTTGGCGCCATCATTGGCGATGAGCGCCTTCAACTGACCATCGATGACGGCCTGGCCGGCCTTGACTTCGGCGTCGCCGGCAAGGGCTGCCGACACGAACAACGCGAACAGCAATGAAACAACTGCGAATGCGGTGCGGCGCATGGCCTGTCTCCATTGTCCCCCAACAAAACCTGTCCCGGGACGCATCATACCATACGCTTTGCGGAGCCTCACGGTTTCAGCAACCGCAATATTCGCCACGCAAGTGCCGCATGATCATGCTTAAGCCTCCTTTAACGCGGGGCGCGCATCGTAGGGACGGGTGGGGACCCGTTCGCGCAACCAGGGGACGACCATGTTCAAGCAGCCGATCGACCGGCGCCTTTTGCTGAAGGGCGCGGCAAGCCTCGCAGTTTTGGCCCCCTTGCCCGCCTGGGCAAGCACTGGGCCGACCGTCACGGAAGTCGCCTTTGATCCCGCCATTCCAGCGCTCGGCAACCCCGATGGCGACGTCACCATCGCCGAATTCGTCGACTATCAGTGCCCGATCTGCAAGCTCGTCTTCGTCGAACTGAAGAAGTTGATGGAAGAGGACAGCGGCGTTCGGCTTGTGATGAAGGACTGGCCGATCTTCGGCGACGTGTCGCGCGACGCGGCGCGGGTGACGCTGCTGAGCGGCGAACACTATGGCGCGGCGGTCGATGCGCTGATGACCAACCAGCGCGGCCTTTCGGAACGCCGCACCAACGACATCCTTTCTTCCGTCGGTGTCGATGTGGCGATGGTGCGTGCCGACCTCGCCATCCGTGAACCCGATATCGACGCTGCCCTTGTCCGCACCGAAGTCCAGGCGACGGCGTTCAAGCTGCGCGGCACGCCAGCCCTGGTCATCGGCGGCAACTTGTATCGGCGCGGCATGCCGGTGTCCGAACTGAGACAAGCCGTCGCCAAGGCGCGCTCGGCCTGATGCTTGAAAGCCGGGCGGCAGTCTGCCACAAGGGCCGCTTGTGTGCTGAAGCTTGATCGGGACCGGCAATGAAGACGTTTTTCATGCAGATAAAGTGCGATCTGGGCAAGTCCTATGAGGTCGCCAGCGCGCTCGCCGATGCCGAAATCGCCTCGGAAATCTACTCGACCGCCGGCAATTACGACCTGCTTGCCAAATTCTACGTCGACGACGAGGAAGATGTCGGCCACTTCGTCAACGAGAAGGTGCAGATTATTCCCGGAATCAAGGACACCTTCACGGTCGTCACTTTCCGCGCATTCTAAAGCAATTCCAGGAAAAGTGTGAAGCGGTTTTCCGTCCGGAATTGCGGCAAAGCAAAAAGCCATGGCAGGTCGCCGTTTCCATGAAACGGTGAACTGCTATGGCCGCATCAGGCACTTGCCCGGCGACAAGGCAGAGCCTGATTAAGGTCCTGTTCCGACTGCCCGAATTTTGGGCAGTCGGAACATACTGATCGCCGATATCCTCCAAATCACCGATTGCGCTTGATTTTCTCCCGCGACGCCAGTGAAATGGCGTCACAGGGGAGTATGCGATTGGCAGCGTTCGATGAAATGCTTCCGGAAGTTTCCGGGCTTAGACAACCGTATACGGCTTACGACCGCTGGCTGAAGGAGCAGGACCCGGCCAGGCTTACCGAAAAGATGCAGGACGCCGAGCGCGTCTTCCGCAAGACCGGCATTACCTTCGCCGTCTATGGCGAGCAGGAAGCCTCCGAGCGGCTGATCCCCTTCGACATCGTGCCGCGCATCATCTCCGGCAATGAATGGCGAAGGCTGACGCAAGGCATCGAGCAGCGCGTGCAGGCGCTGAACGCTTTCCTCGACGACATTTACCACCGCCAGGAAATCCTGCGCGCCGGCCGCGTGCCGAGGGAGCTGATCGCCAGGAACGAGGCGTTCCTGCCGGAAATGATCGGAGTGCGGCCACCGGCCGGCGTCTACACCCACATTATCGGCGTCGATATCGTCCGCATCTCGGAGAACGAGTTCTACGTGCTGGAGGACAATGCGCGCACGCCGTCGGGGGTCTCCTACATGCTGGAGAACCGCGAGACGATGATGCAGCTCTTTCCCGAGCTGTTCCAGCAGATCAAGGTGCGGCCGGTGGAGAATTATCCGCAATTGCTGCGCCAGTCGCTGGCGGCAGTGCGGCCGCAAAGCACCAAGGGCGCACCGACCATTGCCGTGCTGACGCCGGGCAGCTTCAACTCCGCCTATTTCGAACATGCCTTCCTCGCCGACCAGATGGGCGTGCAACTGGTCGAAGGCCAGGATCTGCGCGTTGTAGACGGCCACGTCGCCATGCGCACGACCGAAGGCTACAAGCAGATCGACGTGCTTTACCGGCGCGTCGACGATTCCTTCCTCGATCCGCTGACCTTCCGGCCGGACTCGGCCCTTGGCGTGCCCGGCATCATGGACGTCTACCGCGCCGGCAACATCACCATCGCCAACGCGCCGGGAACCGGCATCGCCGACGACAAGGCGATTTATTCCTACATGCCCGACATCGTCGAGTTCTACACCGGCCGCAAAGCCATCCTCGGCAACATCCCGACCTGGCGCTGCTCGGAGCCCGACAGCCTGAAATACGTGCTCGAACACATCCATGAGCTGGTCATCAAGGAAGTGCACGGCTCCGGCGGCTACGGCATGCTGGTCGGCCCGGCTGCGACCAAGAAGGAATGCCAGGATTTCGCCAAGAAGCTGCAGGCGAAGCCCTCCAACTACATCGCCCAGCCGACGCTGGCGCTGTCGACTTGCCCGATCCTGACAGAAAAAGGCCTGTCGCCGCGCCATGTCGATCTCAGGCCCTATGTTCTGGTCTCCGACCGAATCCAGATCGTTCCCGGCGGCTTGACGCGGGTGGCGCTGAAGGAGGGGTCGTTGGTCGTGAATTCCTCGCAAGGCGGCGGCACGAAGGATACGTGGGTGTTGGACGATTAGGTAGGGAATAGGGCAGTAGGCAGTAGGCAGTAGGCAGTAGGCAGTAGGCAGTAGGCAGTAGGCAGTAGAGGGACAAGAAATGCCATATTCCACAGAGATTCAAATGCTTACTAATCCCTACTCACTATTCCCTACTCACTAGCCCGAAGGCCACTTCACATGCTTCTCGGCCGCACCGCCAACGGGCTCTACTGGATGAACCGCTATATCGAGCGGGCGGAAAACATGGCGCGTCTGGTCGATGCCGGCCTTCGCATGGCGCTGACCCGCACCCAGAGCGCGTCGGAAGAGTGGAATTCGGTGCTGCTCAGCGCCGGCTCCGACGTCACCTTCACGCAGAAATACAAGGACTATACCGCCGCCAACGTCGCCGACTTCCTGCTGCGCGACACCTCGAACCCGTCGAGCACGATGTCGGCGATCGAGACCGCTCGCAACAATGCCCGCATGGTGCGCACCGCGCTGACGCGCGAGACCTGGGAGAGCATCAACGAAGCCTGGATGGCGCTGAAGCGCATGCTGGCAAAGCCGATCGACGAGCGCGACCTGCCGAGTGTGCTCGACGCCATCAAGCGCGAGACGGCGCTGATCCGGGGCTCGTTCTATGGCACCATGCTGCGCAACGAAATCTTCGACTTCTCGCAGCTCGGCACCTATGTCGAGCGGGCCGACAACACGGCACGCATCCTCGACGTGAAATACTACGTGCTGCTGCCGTCGATCTCCTGGGTCGGCTCGAGCCTCGACAACTACCAATGGGAATCGATCCTGCGCTCGGTGTCGGCGCACCGTTCCTATCGCTGGGTCTATGAGGCCGACTACAAACCAACCAACATTGCCGACTATCTGATCCTCAATGTGCGCATGCCGCGCTCGCTGACCTTCTGTTATCGTTTTCTCGCCGAGCATCTGAAGTTCCTCGGCGACGATTATGGCGACCGTCATGCCTGCCACGCCACCGTCGACAGGACACAGGCGATGCTGCAGGCAGGGTCGATCAAGGACATATTCGACACCGGCCTGCACGAATTCCTGGCCAGGTTCATTCAAGACAACACCAAGCTTGGCGAAGAGATCGCACAAGATTACCGGTTCAATTGAGCATGATCGCGAACCGGAGGGCCGCGCTAGCGACAAGTGAGACCCGGTTTTCGGATAAGATCATGCTTACAAACGGAAAATAGGCATGCGGCTCAAGATCACCCACCGTACCGAATACCGCTACGACGCGCCGGTGCACTATCTGTTGCAGCGGCTACGCCTGTTACCGGTCAGTGGCCCGACGCAGACCGTGCTGTCCTGGGCGCTGAAGATCGAGGGCGCGCGCGAGGAAGTCCGCTTTAACGACCATTTCGGCAACGATAACAGGCTGTTGAGCGTCGAGGGTGAGCGCGACTTCATCACCGTCGAGGCCTCCGGCGAGGTTGTCACGCGCGACACAGCGGGCGTCTCGGGTCCGCATCACGGCTTTGCGCCGCTGTGGCTGTTCAGCCAGGAGACAGCTTTGACCATCCCCGGCGAGGGCATAAGCGAGCTTGCCGCGGCGGTCGGCAAAGGTACCGACATCGAAAGGCTGCATCGGCTGATGGCGCTGATCGTCGAGCGCGTCGCCTACACGCCGGGCACCACCAGCGTGACGACCCCGGCGGAAGAGGCATTGGCGCTGAAGACCGGCGTTTGCCAGGATCACAGCCACATCTTTGTCACCGCAGCCCGCGTCATGGGTTTTCCGGCCCGCTATGTCAGTGGCTATCTGATGATGGATGCGGCCATCGAGCAGGCGGCAAGCCATGCCTGGGCCGAAGCCCATGTTCAGGGTCTCGGCTGGGTCGCCTTCGACGCCGCCAACGGCATTTCCCCCGATGAACGCTATGTCAGGGTAGCCACCGGCCGTGATTATCGCGACGCCTCGCCGGTGTCGGGAATTCGACTGGGACAGGCGGAGGAACAGCTTGCAGTCACCGTCACGGTAGAGCAGTAGTCTCCGGCAAGATTGCTGCCTGAAGAGATTCCATGACTTATTGCGTCGGCCTCAAGATCGATCGTGGGCTCGTGTTCATGTCGGACACGCGCACCAATGCAGGGATGGATTCGATCTCCACTTTCAAGAAGATGCATGTCTGGGAAGAGCCAGGCGAGCGCGTCATCGTACTGATGTCGGCCGGCAATCTGGCTACGACGCAGGCCGTGGTCAGCCTGCTCGACGAGCGCACCAAGGCGGTGGCGGAACGCCACGCGACGCTGCTCGAGACCCCATCCATGTACCAGACGGTGCGGCTGGTCGGCGACACCGTCAAGGAAGTCATCGCCAGCTCGTCGCCTGCCGGCGAAAAGGCGGATTCCTATTTCAACGCCTCCTTCATCCTCGGCGGCCAGATCAAGGGCAGCCCGCCACGGCTGTTCATGATCTATCCCGAGGGCAATTTCATCGAATCGACCGACGACACGCCGTTCTTCCAGATCGGCGAGACCAAATACGGCAAGCCGATCATCATCCGTGCCTATGAAAGGACGATGAGCCTGGCTGAAACGGTCAAGCTCTTGCTGGTATCGTTCGATTCGACGCTGAAATCGAACCTGTCCGTCGGCCTGCCTCTCGACCTGCTGTTCCTGGAGGAGGACACGTTCACGGTGGGTTTGAAAAAGCGCATCGGCCAGGACGATCGATATTATCGTGCTATTTCCGAAGGCTGGTCGAACGCGTTGAAGACGGCCTTTGCCAGCCTGCCGGATTTTCCGGGCTAGCGCGGGAACCTTCGTCGCGGTTGCCTGTCTCTATTTAACATGTTAATCAAAATTCAAACGGCTGTCTGATCGGCGCGTCGGGAGGATCCATGGACAACGAGCAATTCCGCGACTGGTCGAGGCGCGCCGCCGACTGGGGCGCTGATTACCGCACCGGCCTTCGCGATCGGCCCGTGCGACCTGCCATAGCGCCGGGCGAGATCTTCAGGAGCATCGAAGCTTCTCCGCCGGAGGCCGCGGAATCGATGGAGACGATCTTCGCCGATTTCGAAGCCAAGATCGTGCCCGGCATGACGCATTGGCAGCATCCGCGTTTCTTTGCTTATTTCCCGGCCAATGCAGCACCCGTCTCGGTGGTTGCCGAATATCTGGTCTCTGCGATGGCCGCGCAGTGCATGCTGTGGCAGACTTCGCCGGCGGCGACAGAGCTTGAGACGCGCATCGTCGACTGGATGCGCCAGGCGCTCGGCCTGCCCGAAGGCTTTTCCGGCGTGATCCAGGACTCCGCATCATCGGCGACGCTGGCCGCCGTGTTGACCATGCGCGAGCGCACGCTCGACTGGCAGGGCAACAAGAAGGGTCTTTCCGGGCAGGGCAGGCTGCGCGTCTATTCCTCCGACCAGGTGCACACCTCGATCGACCGCGCCATCTGGGTCGCCGGCATTGGCGAGGAAAACCTCGTCCGCATTCCCGTCGCCGGCACCTACCGCGCCATGGATACCGCGGCTTTGGAAGCGGCGATTGTTGCCGACCGCGCGGCCGGCCTATTGCCGGCCGGCGTCATCGCGTGCGTCGGCGGCACCAGCACCGGCGGCACCGACGACATCGCTGAAGTGGCCGCGGTGGCCAAACGCCAGGGGCTCTATCTGCATATCGACGCCGCCTGGGCCGGATCGGCGATGATCTGTCCGGAATACCGGCATTTCTGGACCGGTGTCGAGGGCGCGGACTCGATCGTCTTCAACCCGCACAAATGGCTGGGCGCGCAATTCGACTGCTCGATCCAGTTCGTCCGTCAGCCGGAGGATCTCGTGCGCACGCTGGCGATCAAGCCGGACTATCTGAAAACTCGCGGCCATGACGGCATCATCAACTACTCCGAATGGTCGGTGCCTCTCGGCCGTCGCTTCCGGGCGCTGAAGCTGTGGTTCCTGCTGCGCGCCCATGGCCTCGAGGCGCTGCGCACCATGATCCGCAATCACGTCGCCTGGAGCGAAGGCATAGCAGCGCGCCTGGCCGAGGAGGAGGATTTCGAGCTCGCCAGCCAGCCGATGCTGTCGCTGTTCTCGTTCCGGCATCGCGCCGCATCCGGCGCTGACTGCGACGAGCACAATCTGCGTCTGGTCGACGCCATCAACAATGACGGCCGTATCTACCTGACGCAGACGCGTGTCGATGGGCGGGTCGCCATCCGCTTCCAGGCAGGCCAGTTCGAGACAACCGCGGCCGATGTCGATACCGCCTTCACTGTCATCTGCGAGTGTGCAAGATCCCCGAAGGACTGACAGGGATTGCCCGGGTGGTTGCCGCCGCCGGGGCAAGCCAGCAAGGACTTGCGAGCAAGCATATGGCCGGAAGGGCCGAAGGGGTTAGCCAGAATCTGACGGGCGTCTGGAGCGGGCGCTATTTCTATCCGCGCGAACTGCCGCCGGTTTCCTTCGTTGCAACGCTGATCGAGACGGCAACCAGCTTGACGGGGATGACCCACGAACCGGCGGCGACCAGCACGGCAAGATACGCAAGCCTGCAGGGGCAGCGAGAGGGCAACGCCGTCTCCTTTACCAAGACATGCGACAAGGCCGAATTGAAGGCGCACCCGATTCACTACAGCGGCATCATCAACGGTGATGCAACCGAGATCAAAGGCACTTGGCGAATCCCGGGATACTGGTCCGGCAATTTCCTGATGATCCGCTCGCCAGGTAAAGTCGCGGCTGTCACCCGCAAGGTGGCGGAGCGGGTCTGAGCCGTATCTGCCCGGTTCGCCTTTGCAATCATCGATATTTCATTAGCCGGCGTCTCCCTTTTCATTGCTTTCGTTTTCAGCTACAAACAAGAAAAACGAAAACGGGAGGTTCTCAGTGTATTTGTCGCCGCGCCATGCCGAGATCATCCAGATGGCGAAGGACCATGGCCGTGTGCTGGTCGATGACCTCGCCACGCATTTCAACGTGACGCCACAGACCATCCGCAAGGACCTCAACGATCTCTGCGATCAGCGGCTGCTGACGCGCATCCATGGCGGGGCCCTGTTCCCGTCCGGCATCGAAAACATGGAGTATGAGGCGCGCCGCAAGATTGCCGCCGACGAGAAGGAGGCCATCGGCCGCGCGGCGGCCAGGCTGATACCCGACAACGCCTCCCTGTTCATCAACATCGGCACCACGACCGAGTCGGTCAGCAAGGCGCTGCTCGACCATGCCGGGCTGATGGTCATCACCAATAATATCAATGTTGCCAACAGGATGCGCATCTATCCTTCGATCGAGGTGGTAATCGCCGGCGGCGTCGTGCGCGGCTCCGACGGCGGCGTTGTCGGCGAGGCCGCGGTCGATTTCATCAGGCAGTTCAAGGTCGACTATGCGGTGATCGGCGCCTCGGCCATCGACCATGACGGCGCGTTGCTCGATTTCGACTTTCGCGAAGTGAAAGTGGCGCAAGCCATCATCGCCAATGCCAGGCATGTCATCCTGGTGTCCGACCAGACCAAGTTCGAACGCACCGCGCCGGTTCGCATCGGCCATCTCTCGCAGGTAAACACCTTCATCACCGACCGTTGCGACATCCCGTCGGTGCGCAAGATCTGCGAGGAAGCGGAGGTTCAATTGATCGAAACGTCGCTCGGCTAAGCTATCGATCACGGTCCCGTTACATTTCGTTTGACATTCGTTCTTATTTCGAAATAATCCCGCTACGGTTTCGTAAAAACCTAAAAATGCTGCAATGCGAAATCGCGGGAGGGCTTTGTGGACGCAGTCCGTGACATCTTCGTCATCGGTGGCGGCATCAATGGCTGCGGCATCGCCCGCGACGCCGTTGGGCGGGGCTTTTCGGTATTTCTGGCCGAGATGAACGATCTTGCCAGCGGAACCTCCTCCGGCTCGACCAAGCTGATCCACGGCGGTCTGCGCTACCTCGAATTCTACGAGTTCCGGCTGGTGCGCGAGGCGCTGATGGAGCGCGAGGTTCTTTGGAAGAACGCGCCGCACATCATCTGGCCGATGCGCTTCGTGCTGCCCTATGCCAAGGGCCTGCGCCCGGCCTGGCTGATCCGGCTCGGCCTGTTCCTCTACGATCATATTGGTGGCCGCAAATTGCTGCCGGCGACCCGAACACTGGACATGTCCAAGGATCCGGCGGGCAAGCCGCTGAAGCCGCTGTTTCACAAGGCCTTCGAGTACTCGGACGGCTGGGTCAACGATGCCCGGCTGGTGGTGTTGAACGCGCGTGACGCCGCCGACCGCGGCGCCACCATCCGCACCCGCACGAAAGTCGTCGGGGCGCGGCGCGAAGGCGATCTATGGGCGATCCGCGTGGAAGACGTGCGGACGGGAGATGCCGACGAGGTCAAGGCCCGGCTGCTGGTCAATGCCGCCGGTCCATGGGTCGACCACGTCCTGTCGACCACCGTGGGCCAGAACGACGTGCACAATGTGCGCCTGGTGCAGGGCAGTCATATCGTCATCAAAAAGAAATTCGATGATCCGCGCGCCTACTTCTTCCAGAACAAGGACGGGCGCATCATCTTCGCCATCCCTTACGAGGAAGAATTTACGCTGATCGGCACCACCGATCGCGACTATCCCGGCGATCCGCATGACGTGAAGATCAGCGACACCGAGATCGACTATCTCTGCGCGGCGGCGAGCGAATATTTTGCTGAAGCCGTGACGCGCCCCGACATCGTCTGGACCTATTCGGCCGTGCGCCCGCTCTACGACGACGGCGCTTCGAAGGCGCAGGAAGCGACCCGCGACTATGTGTTGAAAGCCGATGGCGGCGAGGGCAAGGCGCCGATCGTCAACGCTTTCGGCGGCAAGATCACCACCTACCGCCGGCTGTCGGAATCGATGCTGGAAAAGATCGAAGGTTTTCTCGGCAAGCGCGGCAAGCCGTGGACGGCGAACGCGCCCTTGCCGGGCGGCGATTTCCCGGCCACCGGTTTCGACGTCCAGGTGGCGAAGCTGAAGAGCGCCTATCCTTTCCTCGACCAGCGCCTGGCGCGTCGGTTGACCAGGCTTTACGGCACGCGCGCGCAAGTGCTGCTCGGCCTCGCCAAGTCGAACGCCGATCTCGGCCGCAATTTCGGCGCCGATCTCTATGAGGCCGAGGTACGCTACCTCAGCGAAAACGAATGGGCGCTGACCGCCGAAGATGTATTGTGGCGTCGCACCAAGCGCGGTCTGCATCTCAGCCGCGAACAGGCCTCGGCGCTTGACGAATTCATGCGCGGCATCAGCCGGCGCCATGTCGCGGCAGCGGAATAGGGAAGGCGATTGATGCACAAAGCCTGGGAGGAGGCATCATGCTGGAACTGAGAAACGTGACGAAGATGGTCGGCGCGGTGGAGCATATCCGCGACGTGTCGCTGACGCTTCAGCACGGCTCGCTCAACGTTTTGCTCGGGCCGACACTGTCGGGCAAGACAAGTCTGATGCGGCTGATGGCCGGGCTCGACGTGCCGACCACCGGTTCAGTCTGGTTCGACGGCCAGAATGTCACCGGCATGCCGGTGCAGCAGCGCAAGATCGCCATGGTCTATCAGCAGTTCATCAACTACCCCGCGATGACCGTCTACGAGAACATCGCCTCGCCGTTGCGCGTCGCCGGCACCGACCAGGCCAAGATCGACAAGGAAGTCCGCAACGCGGCAGGGCTTCTGAAGCTCACACCCTATCTCGACCGCACGCCGCTCAGCCTGTCCGGCGGACAGCAGCAGCGTACGGCGCTGGCCCGCGCCATCGTCAAGAATGCCAGCCTGGTGCTGCTCGACGAGCCGCTCGCCAATCTCGACTACAAATTGCGCGAGGAGCTGCGCGCCGAACTGCCCAAGATATTTGCCGCCGCCGGCACCATTTTCGTCTACGCCACGACTGAGCCGCATGAAGCCTTGCTGCTCGGCGGCAATACGGCGACGCTGTCCGAGGGGCGGATCACCCAATTCGGGCCGACCATCGACGTCTTCCGCAAGCCGATCGACCTGGTGACGGCGAAAACCTTTGCCGATCCGCCGCTCAACACCATCGTGCTGGCCAAGAAGGGCCCGGATTTCCTGCTCGAGGGCGGCGTCAAGCTGCCGGTGCCGGCCGAACTCGCCGGCATTGCCGACGCCAATTACACGATCGGCTTTCAGCCGCATCATCTGTCGCTGGAGCGGCCCAACGCTGCCGCGGTGCCGGTGCGCGCCAAGGTGACGATCACCGAGATCACCGGCTCGGAAAGCTTCATCCACCTCGATTTTGCCGATGCGCGCTGGGTCATGCTGACCCACGGCATCCGCGATTTCGAGCCGGACGCCGAGATCGAGGTGTTTATCGATCCGCGCCACATCATGGTCTTCGACAGCAACGGCAGCGCCGTCGCCGCGCCGAAGCTTGCGGCCTGAGGGGGAAGAGATGGCGCGCATCGACGTCAACCATGTCAGGCACTCCTACCTGCCCAATCCGCAGAAGGATGCCGATTTTGCGCTGCGGGAAGTGCACCACACATTCGAGGATGGCGGCGCCTATGCGCTGCTTGGGCCCTCGGGTTGCGGCAAGACCACGCTGCTCAACATCATTTCGGGACTTCTGCACCCCTCGCACGGTGAGTTGTTGTTCAACGGCAAGGACGTCACCAATCTGTCGACGCAGGAGCGCAACATCGCGCAGGTGTTCCAGTTCCCGGTCATCTACGACACCATGACCGTTTACGACAATCTTGCCTTCCCGCTGCGCAATCGCGGCGTGCCGGAGGCCGATGTCGACCGCAAGGTGCGCGAGACGCTGGAGATGATCGACCTGGCGTCGTGGGCGAAGAAGAAGGCGAGGGGCCTGACCGCCGACCAGAAGCAGAAGATCTCGCTCGGCCGCGGCCTGGTGCGCTCGGATGTCAATGCCATCCTGTTCGACGAACCGCTGACGGTTATCGATCCGCACATGAAATGGGTGCTGCGATCGCAGTTGAAGCAACTGCACCGCCGCTTCGGCTACACCATGGTCTATGTCACCCATGACCAGACCGAGGCGCTGACCTTCGCCGACCAGGTCGTCGTCATGTATGATGGCGGCATCGTCCAGATCGGCACGCCGGCTGAATTGTTTGAGCGCCCGCGCCACACATTCGTCGGTTACTTCATCGGCTCGCCCGGCATGAACGTCATGCCGGTGGCGATCGACGGCAAGACTGCGACCATTGGCAGCCAGCGCATCGAGTTGCCCGGCGCGCCAAAGACCGCCGCTGGGAGCTCCGGCGCCATCGAACTCGGCATCCGCCCCGAATATGTCAGGCTCGGCCGCGAGGGCATGGCGGTTAAAATAAGCAAGGTCGAGGATCTCGGCCGCCACAAGGTGGTGCGCGCCAGCCTCGAAGGCCGCGAGATCGCTGCCGTCATCGGCGAGGACGAGAGCGTGCCGGCCGACCCAAAGGTTCGCTTCGATCCGGCCGGCATCAACATCTATGCCGATTCCTGGCTGGTTGAGATGGGGCGTGTCGAGATGGGGGCATAGATGGAAAAGACCTGGAACAACAAGGCCTGGTTCCTGGTGCTGCCGGTGCTGGTGCTGGTGGCGTTCTCGGCCGTCATTCCGCTGATGACGGTCGTCAACTATTCGGTGCAGGACACCTTCGGCAACAACGTCTTCTTCTGGGCAGGCACCCAGTGGTTCGAGGAACTGCTGTCGTCCAGCCGCTTCTGGGAAGCCATGGTGCGCAACCTGATCTTCTCCTTCATCATCCTGGCCATCGAAGTGCCGCTCGGCATCTTCATCGCGCTCAACATGCCGAAGAAGGGTTGGGGCGTGCCGGTCTGCCTGGTGCTTATGTCGTTGCCGCTGCTCATTCCGTGGAACGTCGTCGGCACCATCTGGCAGGTCTTCGGCCGCAACGACATCGGCCTGCTCGGCTACTACGTCAACGCGCTCGGCATCGACTACAATTACGTGCAGGATCCGTTCGACGCCTGGGTCACCATCATCATCATGGACGTCTGGCACTGGACCAGCCTTGTCGTGCTGCTCTGCTATGCCGGCCTGGTTTCGATCCCGGATGCCTTCTACCAGGCGGCCAAGATCGACGGCGCCTCGCGCTGGGCGGTGTTCCGTTATATCCAGCTGCCGAAGATGCAGCGTGTGCTTTTGATCGCCGTGCTGTTGCGCTTCATGGATAGCTTCATGATCTACACCGAGCCCTTCGTCGTCACCGGCGGCGGCCCCGGCAACTCGACCACCTTCCTGTCGATCGACCTCGTCAAGACCGCGCTCGGCCAGTTCGACCTCGGTCCGGCGGCCGCCATGTCGCTGGTCTACTTCCTGATCATCCTGTTGTTGTCGTGGGTGTTCTACACCGTGATGACCAACTACGACGCGGAGCGCTGAGATGAGCGGCGCCAACGAAAGAGCCGACAGAGTGAGCGAAACCACCGCTTCGGGAAAATTGGCGAGCACGCTTTCGCAGGATCAGGTCGCCCGGCTGATGCGCAAGCGCGGCGAGGAATCGCGCTGGTGGTGGATCGTGCCGACGATCTACATCATCGTGCTTCTGCTGCCGATCTACTGGCTCATCAACATGAGCTTCAAGACCAATGCCGAGATCGTCTCCTCGCTGACGCTCTATCCGCATCAGCCTACGATCGCCAACTACGTCACCATCTTTACCGACGCCTCCTGGTACTCGGGCTACATCAACTCGATCACCTATGTGGTGATGAACATGGTGATCTCGGTGGCCGCCGCGCTGCCGGCGGCCTACGCCTTTTCGCGTTACCGCTTCCTCGGCGACAAGCATCTGTTCTTCTGGCTGTTGACCAACCGCATGGCGCCGCCGGCAGTGTTCGCGCTGCCGTTCTTCCAGCTCTATTCGGCTTTCGGCCTGATCGACACCCACATCGCCGTGGCGCTGGCGCACTGCCTGTTCAATGTGCCGCTGGCGGTGTGGATCCTCGAAGGCTTCATGTCGGGCGTGCCCAAAGAGATCGACGAAACAGCCTATATCGACGGCTACTCCTTCCCGCGCTTCTTCGTCAGGATTTTCATGCCGCTGATCGCCAGCGGCATCGGTGTCGCGTGCTTCTTCTGCTTCATGTTCTCATGGGTCGAGCTTTTGATCGCTCGCACGCTGACGACCACCGATGCCAAGCCCATCGCCGCCACCATGACCCGCACCGTCTCGGCCGCCGGCATGGACTGGGGCCTGCTTGCCGCCGCCGGCGTGCTGACGCTGATCCCCGGCGCGCTCGTCATCTGGTTTGTCCGCAACTACATCGCCAAGGGCTTCGCCCTGGGGAGGGTGTGATGAAACAAACGCACGGGTTCATCCTCACCACCACTGCCAAGGGCTTTGCCCTGGGGAGGGTGTCACCATGAATCTCGACCTCACCTGGATGGCGTGGACGTGGCCGACGGCGGCGTTCTTCGGCACCATTCTTCTGCTGCTGTGCGGCATGGCGTTTTGGGAATTTGCCTCGCCGGGCGGCAATCCGCGCGTCGGCATCCTGCGCTTCGAGACGACGCGCGGCGACCGTCTTTTTCTGTCGCTGCTTGGCAGCGCCTTTATCCATCTCGCTTGGCTGGGTCTTGTCGGATCCAACCTGTGGTGGGCTCTCGCTCTCTCCGTGGTCTACGCCGTCGGCGTGTTCCGCTACGTATAGAGGGGGAAACTGTTGGATCGACCGCGTGCCGGCGGCCGTTCCAGATCGCACTTGAAACCTAAATGTGGAGGAAACCTATGCGACGGCAATTTTTAACATCAACAACTGCCCTTGTCCTGTTGCTCGGGGTAGGCAACGCCTACGCCGGAATGGATGAGGCCAAGGCGTTTCTGGACAAGGAAATCGGCCCGCTGTCGACGCTCGACCGCGCCGGCCAGGAAGCAGAAATGCAGTGGTTCATCGATGCCGCGAAGCCTTTCGCCGGCATGGACATCAAGGTCGTGTCCGAAACCATCGCCACCCACCAGTATGAATCGCAGGTGCTGGCGCCGGCCTTTACCGCCATCACTGGCATCAAGATCACGCATGACGTCATCCAGGAAGGCGACGTCGTCGAGAAGATCCAGACCCAGATGCAGACCGGCCAGAACCTTTATGACGGCTGGGTCAACGATTCCGACCTGATCGGCACCCACTGGCGCTACCAGCAGGTCCGCAACCTGACCGACTGGATGGCGGGCGAGGGCAAGGACGTTACCAATCCGAACCTCGACCTGAAGGATTTTATCGGCACCTCCTTCACCACCGCGCCGGACAAGAAGCTCTATCAGCTGCCCGACCAGCAGTTCGCCAACCTCTACTGGTTCCGTTACGACTGGTTCAACGACGAGAAGAACAAGGCCGACTTCAAGGCGAAATACGGCTACGACCTCGGCGTTCCCGTCAACTGGTCGGCCTATGAGGACATCGCCGAGTTCTTCACCGGCCGCGAGATCGACGGCAAGAAGGTCTATGGCCACATGGACTACGGCAAGAAGGACCCGTCGCTCGGCTGGCGGTTCACCGATGCCTGGCTGTCGATGGCCGGCAACGGCGACAAGGGCCTGCCGAACGGCCTGCCGGTCGACGAATGGGGCATCAAGGTCAACGAGAAATCACAGCCGGTCGGCTCCTGCACGGCGCGCGGCGGCGACACCAACGGCCCGGCTGCCGTCTACTCGATCCAGAAATACCTCGACTGGCTGAAGGCCTACGCTCCGGCCGAAGCCCAGGGCATGACCTTCTCCGAATCCGGCCCGGTGCCGGCACAGGGTGCGGTCGCGCAGCAGATATTCTGGTACACCGCCTTCACCGCTTCGATGGTCGACGCCGGCGCCAAGGCGGTGCTGAACGACGACGGAACGCCGAAGTGGCGCATGGCCCCGTCGCCGCATGGCGTCTACTGGAAGGACGGCATGAAGCTCGGCTATCAGGACGTGGGTTCCTGGACGCTGATGAAGTCGACGCCGACCGACCGCGCCAAGGCCGCCTGGCTCTACGCGCAGTTCGTGACCTCGAAGACGGTCGACGTGAAGAAGAGCCATGTCGGCTTGACCTTCATCCGCGAAAGCACGATCCACGACAAGAGCTTCACCGAACGTGCGCCGAAGCTCGGTGGTCTGATCGAGTTCTACCGCTCGCCGGCCCGCGTTCAGTGGTCGCCGACCGGCACCAACGTGCCCGATTATCCGAAGCTGGCACAGCTCTGGTGGCAGGCGATCGGCGATGCCTCGTCCGGCGCCAAGACGGCGCAGGAAGCCATGGACTCGCTCTGCGCCGAGCAGGAAAAAGTCATGACCCGCATCGAGAAGTCGGGCGTCCAGGGCGATATCGGCCCGAAGATGGCCGAAGAGCATGACCTCGCCTACTGGAACGCCGACGCGGTCAAGAACGGCAATCTCGCGCCTCAGCTGAAGATCGAGAACGAGAAGGAAAAGCCGATCACCATCAACTACGACGAACTGGTGAAGAGCTGGCAGAAGTAATCTTGGCGTACGCGCCAGGATCATAGTGAACGGGGAGGCGGCATCTTGCCGTCTCCCCTGTTTGTATAGGCGAGCTACCGGGAGGACTAATGACCGGATACATCCTTGCAATCGACCAGGGTACGACATCGACCAGGGCGATCCTGTTCGACGGCGCGATGAAGGTCGCCGGCAGCAAGCAGCAGGAATTCACGCAGCATTATCCTGCCTCCGGCTGGGTCGAGCATGATCCGGAAGAGATCTGGGCAAGCGTCGTCGCGACGGTCAAAGGCGCGCTGAAGGCCGCCGGCCGCGAGGCCTCGGATGTGGCGGCGATCGGCATCACCAACCAGCGCGAAACCGTCGTCATCTGGGACAAGGCGACCGGCAAGCCGATCCACAATGCCATCGTCTGGCAGGACCGCCGCACCGCGCCGCTGTGCCAGAAGCTGAAAAAACACGGCCTGGAGAAAAAGTTCACCAAAAAGACCGGCCTGCTGCTCGATCCCTATTTCTCCGGCACCAAGATCGCCTGGATGCTGGACAAGGTAAACGGTGCGAGAAAGCGCGCCGAAAAGGGCGAACTGCTCGCCGGCACTATCGACAGTTTTTTGATCTGGCGGCTGACCGGCGGCAAGGTGCATGCGACGGATGCCACCAACGCCTCGCGCACGCTGGTCTATAACATCGAGAAAAATGTCTGGGACGACGAGCTGCTCTCCATCCTGCGCATCCCGGTGGCGATGCTGCCTGAGGTCAAGGATTGCGCCGACGACTACGGCGTGACGGAAAAAAGCCTGTTTGGCGCCGAAATCAAAATCCTTGGCGTGGCCGGCGATCAGCACGCAGCGACCATAGGCCAGGCCTGTTTCGAGCCAGGCATGATGAAATCGACCTATGGCACCGGCTGCTTTGCGCTGCTCAACACCGGCGCCGATCTGGTGCGCTCGAAGAACCGGCTGTTGACCACCATCGCCTATCGGCTGAACGGCAAGACTACCTATGCCTTGGAAGGCTCGATCTTCATCGCGGGTGCCGCCGTGCAATGGCTGCGCGACGGCATCAAGGTGATCGGCAAGGCCGAGCATAGCGGCGTTTTGGCGGCAACCGCCGACCCCACGCAGAACGTCTATCTGGTGCCGGCTTTCGTCGGTCTCGGCGCGCCGCATTGGGACGCCGAGGCGCGTGGCGCGATCTTCGGGCTGACCCGCAACTCTGGCCCGGCGGAGTTCGCCCGCGCGGCGCTGGAATCCGTCGCCTACCAGACGCGCGATCTCCTCGACGCCATGCGCAAGGACTGGAAGGGGGCGTCGGCCAAAACCGTGCTTCGCGTCGACGGCGGCATGGTGGCCTCCGACTGGACCATGCAGCGGCTGGCCGATATCCTCGATGCGCCGGTCGATCGCCCGACCATTCTGGAGACGACGGCGCTGGGTGCGGCGTGGCTTGCCGGCTCGAAAGCAGGCGTGTGGCCGAAGGCGAAGGATTTTGCCAAGAGCTGGGCGCTCGAGCGCCGCTTCAAGCCGGACATGGATGCCACGGTGCGCTCGGCAAAGCTCGCGGGCTGGCGCAATGCGGTGCGCCGGACGCTGAGCGCGCGGTAGTAAATCATGGCGGGGGAAGGGGATGAATCCACACTGGTATGGGGCCTGGCGCGACGAGGCTGTCGAACAATTGGATGCAAAGAATGCACGCTTGCAGCAGGAGTTCCGACTCGGCAGTTGGCCTCGCTATGACTATGATCTGACAGAAGGAAAGCTTCTGTTCTCGGACAACGGCATCACCAAGGTCGTCGCCGAAATCCAAATCGCCGGATCGACGAGTGCCAAGGCCAGCAACTGGCTCTGGGCTTGGGCAAATTCAAACCTGCCTGGCGACCTGCTTGCCGACGCAGAGCTGGTTCGGTCTTTCGGACAGGAGCATTCCATTGATGAGCTGGCTCAACCCTATGCGATAGATTTGAACAACGACTTGGAAGTGCTCGGCTGGAAAATGACCGCAGCTGCGGTTCGAATCTGCAACGGCCTCGGCGCATACCGTTCTCCGCGTGGTGAAGGCGGAGCCCTGTATCTGATCTTCAAGAGCGTCAATTGGGCCAGCTAATCCGCCGCGCCCGTACCCAAGCAACCTACGGAAAAGCCCGCGCCGTTGCCGGCGCAGGCTTTTCTACTCAACACTTGGTACCAACTCAGCTCAATAGGGCGAATTGCACTGTTGACGCGGGCCGTAATTGGGCTGGAATGTGTTGTCCGAAGCGCGGTACGACCGATAGCGGTCGTAGCACCACTGCACATGGGCATCGCCGCGGTTGTTCTCGCTGTTGACGATCGCACCGGTGATCAAGGCGCCGGTGGCGAAGGCAGCCAGCGGGAACCAGTAGTCGCCGTGACGGCGATAGCCGCGGTGATATTCGCGATAGCCGCGATGGCCATTCCAATAGCTGCCGCCATCATTGTTGCGGGAGAACTGGCGGCCTACGCGGAAATCGCGATTGCCGGAATTGCGGTTGCCATGGCGCATCCACCGCCAGTTGTCATGACGAGAATCGCTCACATTCACGATGTCGGACGAAGTTGCTGATGACTGGGGCACGAACATCTGGGCGGCATTGGCCGGCATAGCGGCGGCCGCGGCAAACGAAATTGACAGGGTGGTCGCCAGTAGACCCGTTGCGATCTTGTTCATGATCTTCTCCTTGAAGGGTGGTTGACGTCCCTTGTGAGACGAAAACGGCCCGCTCGTGCGATGGTTCCCACCAAAACAGTAAGTTGCTGATTTGTAATGTTTCTCGAATTCGGCGCGTGAGAAAAGGCGCGTCTCGCGCGCCAACAGATCGAAGCGGCGACCACGTTGCGGGAGCGGCTCACCGGGCTGGTGACGACGCAATTTGCGGCGCGTCTGGCGATGGCTGAAACCCCGGTCGAAGGGCCATCTTTTTCCGGTTGACCGGTCGCGGCACTCTCCCTATGTTCCGCGCAATTTCGAGGGCGGCCTTTAGAGCCCGCGGGAGCGCGTAGCTCAGCCGGTAGAGCAACTGACTTTTAATCAGTAGGTCTCGGGTTCGAACCCCGACGCGCTCACCAGAAATATTTCGTGCGGAAGTTGCCCTGTCAGCAGCCCCCATCGCCCCCTACAATCGCCGCCCGGTCTTGACGTCGAACAGATGAGCGCAGGCGCGGTCGATCTCGATGCGCATCTGCTCGCCCTGTTTCAGTGCCAGCCGCTCGCGGAAAAGGCAGGAGATTTCTTCTCCGGCGCAGTCGACCCGGGCAAAGATTTCCGAACCCGTTGCTTCCAGAAGCACGATCGTGCCGGGGATTCCTTTGGCGGTCGTCGCTCGGATGTGTTCGGGGCGGATGCCGTAGATGAGGTCGCGGCCGGGTATGTTGGTCAGGTCGATGCCTTCTGGCAGCGGCAAGATCAGTCCACCGGCGCTGCGGAAAACACCTTCCTCGACATGGCCTCGAATGAAATTCATCGCCGGCGAGCCGATGAACCCGGCAACGAAGAGGTTGGCCGGGCGATCGTAGAGATCGAGCGGCGCGCCGATCTGCTCGACAAGGCCGTCATGCAGCACGACGATCTTGTCGGCCATGGTCATGGCCTCGATCTGGTCGTGGGTAACGTAGATGGTGGTGGTTCCCAGCCGCTGGTGCAGCGCCTTGATCTCGCCGCGCATCTGCACGCGCAATTTGGCGTCGAGATTGGACAGCGGCTCGTCGAACAGGAACACCTGCGGGTCGCGCACGATGGCGCGGCCCATGGCGACGCGCTGGCGCTGGCCGCCGGAAAGCTGACGCGGATAGCGGTCGAGCAGCTTGTCCAGGCCGAGAATGCTGGCGGCCCTGCCGACGCGGCCGGCGGTGTCGGCCGGATCGGCTTTCTTGATCTTCAGGGCAAAGCCCATATTGTCGGCCACCGTCATATGCGGATAGAGCGCGTAGTTCTGGAACACCATGGCGATGTTTCGGTCGCGCGCCCTGAGATTGTTGACGAGGCGATCGCCAATGGCGATCCTGCCGCCCGAGATCGTTTCCAGTCCGGCAATCATGCGCAGCAGCGTCGACTTTCCGCAGCCCGACGGCCCGACCAGGATGACGAATTCGCCATCGGCGATGTCGACGCTGACATCGTGGATGATCTTGGCGGCTCCGAAAGCCTTCTGAACGTTGTTGATTGTTACCGATGCCATTGGATTTCTCCCGGAAATGAGTGATGTCGGGGCCGTGCCTCAGCCGCCCTTGACGGCGCCTGCGGTCAGCCCGGCGACGATCTGCCTTTGCGCGAACAGGGTCAGCACCAGCACCGGCAGCGTCACCACAAGTGCTGCGGCGGCGAGCGGACCCCAGCTCACCTGCTCGTAGGAAAGCATGTTGTAGACGGCGACCGGCAGCGTGCGAGTCTCGCGGCTGGCGAGCACAATGCCGAAGACGAAATTGTTCCATGAGAAGATGATCGACAGGATGAAGGCGACGACAATGCCCGGCTTGGCGATGGGCAAGGCGACCAGCCGGAACACCTGCCAGGAACTGGCGCCATCGATGTTGGCCGCTTCTTCCAGCTCCATCGGCGTGGTCTCGAAATAGCCGATCATCACCCAGACCACGATCGGCACCGTCACCACCAGATGGATGATGATCTGCGGCCACAGCGTGCCGAGAATGCCGACCCACTGGAACAGCAGGAACAGCGGAATGAGATAGGAAAGCCCCGGCGTCATGCGGGCGATCATGATGACCACCGCCGAGCGTTCGGCCTTGAGCCGCGCGATGCCATAGCCCGCCGGCACGCCGATCAGCAGCGCCAGCAACGTTGCCGTGCCCGTCACCAGAACCGAATTCCAGAAATAGAGCAGGAAATTGTTCTCCTCGAATACCTTCACATAGTTCGACCAGGCGAGATGTTCCGGGATCAGAATCGGCGGGTAGGCACCGTTGTCGATCTCGAACTTCAGCGACAGCGAGACCATCCAGAGGAAGAACAGGATCGCCGGCGAGACGAAGACCAGAGCCGCGAAAAACAGCCCGATCCGGTTGAGCAGCCGTGAACTCATCTATTTGCCCTCCACCCCGATCCATTGGGAGCGCTGGCGCAGCATCAGCAGGATGAAGGACAGCGCGACGATGACGATGAAGAACACCACGGCCATGGCCGAGCCATAGCCGATGTCGTAGTAGGAGAAGGCGGTGTTGTAGAGATAGATGTTGATGGTTTCCGAGGCCGTGCCCGGTCCGCCCTGGGTCATCGCGTAGATGATGTCAAAACTCTTCAGCGCATCGATGGTGCGGATGATCATCGCGATCATCAGGAACGGCGCGATCATCGGCAAGGTGAGATAGCGGAATTGCTGCCAGGCGTTGGCGCCATCGATCTCGGCGCTCTCGAAGGGCTCGCGCGGCACGGAGGCCAAGCCGCCCAGCACGATCAGCATCACCAGCGGCGTCCACTGCCAGGTCTCGACCGCAACCAGGGACGGGATGACCGTCCTGGCATTAAAGATCCATTCCTGCGCCGGGATGCCGACCAGCGACAACAGACAGTTGAGCACGCCGAGCTGGGGATGGAACATCATCGTCCAGACCAGCGCCACGGCGACTGGCGTTGCCATCATCGGCATGACGAAGACGCCGCGCAACAGGCCGCGCAGCGGAAATTTGGCGTCGAAGATCAGCGCGGCAAGAGTGCCGAGGAACATCGGTGCCGCGACCGAAAGCGCCGTGTAGGTCAGCGTATGGAAAAGCGATTCCCAGAAGCGTTGGTCGACGGCCAGCCGCAGGTAATTTTCCATCCCGGCAAAGCTTCGCGCCTGGCCGAGGGTCCAGCGGTTGACGCTCATCCACAGCGTGAAGGCCCAGGGAAAGACGATCACGGCGCCGACGACGACGAGCGCCGGGACGACGAAAGGCCAGTAGTTGGGAGCCAGACGGATGGTCTGGTTCCCTTCGATGGCTTGCGTCGTCACCCCGGCGCGTTCTGGGGTGATGGCGGACATCAGCCTTGCTCGCTCCGGTCGAGCACCGGCTGGAACTGCTCGGTGGCCTGCTTCAGTTCCTCTGCCGGATCGGCGCCGGCGATCAGATTGGTCAGCGCCACGCCATAGATATCGCGGAACTCGGTGACCGGAATGATGACCGGCAGCGACAGCCGGCTGACATTGCCCGAGCCGACCACGGCATCGAGCCAACTCGCCGGCATGGTGACGCCTTCGCGCACCTTGGGATCTTCCAGCACCGACTTGCGGAACGGCACGCCGGCACCCGCCTGCAGCAGGCGCGCGCCCATGGCGGGCGAAATCGCCCACTGGCAGAAGAGGTAGGCGGCCTCCTTCTTCTCGCTGGCGGCCGTCACGCCGAGGCCGTCGCCAAAGGTGCCGGCGGCATGCGCCTTGGGCCCCTTGGGCATGACGCCGTAGCCGACCTTGCCGACCACTCGTGACTTTTCCGGATTTTCCATTGGCGGGGCAAAGCCGACGCCATCGAACCACATCCCGATCTTGCCTTGCAGGAAGGCGGACTGGGCTTCGGCCCAGTTGAATCCGGTGACGCCTGGAGGCGCCGACTTGGTCATCAGCCGCTGGTAGAGGCTGGCCGCCTCGACCGCCTCGGGCGAGGTCGTACGCAGCTTGCCCTTGTCGTCGAGCGGCGTCATGTCGTAGCCGAGCATAAGCGACGTCCACACCGGCGTGTTGGCGTTCTTGAGGCCGCGGGCGACAAAGCCGTAGGTGTTGGTCGATGGGTCGGTCAGCGCTTCGGCGGCCGCCACCAGTTGCTCGAAGGTTTCAGGGTATTTGAGGCCCTTGGCCTCGAACAATTCCTTGTTCCAGTAGACGATCCAGTAGTCGACTGAGAACGGCAGCGAGCGCAACACGCCCTGGCCGTCCTTGGCAAACAGCATGCCGGCATCGGCGAAATCGGTTTCCACCAGCGCAGGATCGGTCAGGGTCGGGTCAGCGAGATAGCCTGATATGTCGGCCAGCCAGTCGCCCTTTTCGAACTGGCGCTTCTGCACGTGGTAGCTCAGATGCACGACGTCGAAGCTCGGTTTGCCGGAGCTCAGTTCGATCACCGTCTTCTGGCGCTGCTGCTGTTCCGGCGTCGCTTCGGCATTGACCTTGATCCCGGTCAGTTCCTCGAACTCGGCGATGTATTTTATCAGCGTGTCGCTGCGCGGGCTTTTCACCAGATTGACGTCAAGCGTCGTTCCCGCAAAGCGCTTCCAGTCGACGCCGGCGGCAAAGCTTGGGCGAACGCCCGCAAAGCCGGCGGCGGCAAGCGCCGCGGTTCCCTGAAGCAGTTGCCTCCTGGTTGGGTTGAACAGATTGGACGACATGTCTTCCTCCCGGTTGTTGTCGTTGTCGATTGCATCGCGGACCGCGGTGCGGCTCAGGTTTCCTCAGATCTGCAGCGCCAGCCGGCGCGCCTTGTCGATATGCAGACTGATCGCCTCGACCGCCTTCCCTGGATCGCGGCTCTCCATGGCTTCGATCACCGCCAGGTGCTCGCGCATCACCGGCACGACGCGCCCGTCGATACGGAACCGCTCCTGGTGGATCAGGCGGATCTTCACCGAATTGACCAGATAGGCCTTGGCGATGATCTCGTTGCCCAGCGCATCGATGAACGTGTCGTGCATGGCCCAGTCGATGGTCTGCGCCTTGGCCTCCATCTCCGGCGTCGGGGTCTGCGCCAGCGCCTGGGCATGCATGTCCTCATGCTCGCGCCGCAAGCGGGCAAGCTCGGCATCGGAGGCGCTGACCGTAAACAGCGCCACCGCTTCACGCTCCATGAACAGGCGGAACTGAAAGGCCTCGCGGATCAGGCTGATGTCTATATGGGCGATCTGCATGCCGCGCTGCGGGATGGTCGTCAGCAGTCCTTCCGCCTCGAGACGCGGCACGATCTCGCGAATGGCGCCGAGCGGCAGTCCGGTGAAGGCAACCAGCTCACGCTGCGACACGAACTGGCCCGGCTTGAAGTCGCGCGCCAGCAAATGCCGCGTGAAGCTGGCATAGGCCTTCTCCCTGAGGGTGGTCGGTTCGTTGCCGTCTTCCATTTCGGCGCGCTTCCCTTTGCCGGTCAGGCCGGTTCCCTGGCAAACAAGCTGTCATAGGCTGCGGCAAGCTGCTGCTGCCCTTGCAAAGCGATCGGCTCCAGCGGCGGACGGACCGCCAGCCAGCGCTCGTCGCCGGTCTTGCGCGCCACCATCACCTTTACCGCGGGGGTGACCTGATATTTGAGCAATTCGAGCACAAAACTTTCGACGCGAGGATCGTCGCACCCGTCCCCGGCCATGGCGCGGATTTCGCCCGGGACGAAATTGGCCATGCCCGAGATTGCGCCTTGAGCACCCAGTCGCACCGCACGCGCCAGATGCCTTTCATCGCCGATCAGGATCACCAGATCGCCATGGGCGGCAAGCAGCGCCTTGCTGTAGCTCCAATTTCCACCGGAATCCTTGACCCCGGCGACCACGTCGGGAAAAGCAGTGCGCAACCGGCCGATCAGGCCAAGCGAAAGCTGCACCATGGTAACCGAAGGGATGTTGTAGAGCAGCACATCACGGGCGAGGGGGCCGAGCGCGGCAAAGACGGCGGAGAACCAGCCGAAAAGGCCGTCCTCGCCGACATTCTTGAAGTAGCTCGGCGGGGCCAGCAGAATGTTTCGGGCGCCTCGCTGCAAGGCATGCTGTGCCTGTTCGGCGGCGTCTTCGGCGGCGTCGACCAGCACGCCGGCAACGAGTTGATGCGGCAAGATTCCAGCAGCCAGCATGGCTTCGGTCACCGACCGCCGCTCCGTCGTGCCCACCGACGCGCCTTCCCCTGTCGTGCCGAAAAGCGTCACGCTGCCGCAACCCTGCGCCAGGCAACTTTTGGCCTGAGCGATCATGGGAGCGGTGGCGATCTGCCCGCGGGCATCGAAAGGCGTGGCGAGAGCGGCCGAAAGGCCAAAGCGTGATGTCACCGGAAGGTCTCCGAAGTAGGTGTGTATGCCGTGCTAGCACACTAACATGTTAGTCGTAAATTGGGGTGGTGCGCTTTTTTAACAGCGGAGGGCCTTCACGGGTTCGAAGCCCATGGCGGATCGAGACCATTGGCGAAACAGCAGGATGGCCCAGTGTTAGGGCGCGGAGCGGCAGCTCCAACCTTGTCCCCATCCCAGTCGATGGCTAAACTCAGCCTTTCCCAGGGGAGGGTTCTGACATGACACTTCAGCTTTCGGCGGATGCTGTCGCTCCTAAGGCGGCGGCGCCTCAAAAGTACCTCTTCGGCCCGGTCGCCGATTTCCTCATGCTGGGCGGCAGCGCCTTTCTCATCCTGCCGGTGCTGTTTCTCGTTCCGCTCGAATATGAGGGGCCGGTGGCCGCAACGATGGTCGTCGTCGCCTATCTCGTGAACTATCCCCACTTCGCCCACTCCTACCAGCTTTTCTATCGCAATTTCGGGCGCAAGGTGACGGGCGACGGCTACGACAGGAGCCTGCAACTCCGCTACATCTTCGCGGGCATTGTCGTGCCCCTGGTCATGGCCGGGTTCTTTGCCTATGGCGCGGTGGCGGCGAACACGCGGCTGCTCGGCTTTGCCACCAACGCCATGTTCTTTTTCGTCGGCTGGCACTACGTCAAGCAGGGCTACGGCATGCTGATGGTGGACGCGGTGCTGAAGCGCAAATTCTTCGACGATCGCGACAAGAAGGTGCTGCTGGTAAACTCCTATGCCGTGTGGATCCTTTCGTGGCTGCAGACGAATACGGCGGTCACCCAGGGCAAATATTACGGCCTCGACTATTACACCTTCGCGGTCCCTTCCTGGATCACCGACATCGCCTTGCTGGCAGCCATTGCTTCGACGGCGGCTACGCTTTTGATGCTGGTCAATCGCTGGCGAAAGAACGGTGGCAAGCTGCCCTATAACGGCATCGTGGCCTACGTCGCGTCGCTCTATCTCTGGATCCTGATTGTGAGAATAAATCCGCTCTGGCTGCTGATCGTGCCGGCGCTCCACTCGCTGCAGTACCTCGCCGTGGTCTGGCGCTATCAGACCAATGTTGAGCGTGACAGCTCCGATGCCGAACGCGATCCGCAGCCGAAAATCCTGTCCTTTCTCGGCCCCCTCTACAGGTTTCGGCTCCTCGGCTTCATCGTCGGCGGCACGGCCCTTGGCTATCTCGGCTTCTGGCTGATCCCATCCGCGCTGACGGCCTTGATCCCGTATGACAGGCAAGTGCTGGGGTCATCGCTGTTCTTCTTCATCGTGCTCATCTTCATCAATGTGCACCATTATTTTCTGGACAATGTGATGTGGCGCCGTGGCAATCCGGAGGTATCGAAGTATCTGTTCCGCTGACTGATGCGCAGACTGTCGAGCCCGGTTTTCGTCAGCTGTCGAATATGCCATTGCGAGCGTGATCGTCAGTGCAACGGAGAGCCCTGGAATGGCGGAGTGCTTTTCCGAGAGCCGCCTGGAAAATACCCTGCGGTGGCATCTGTACCGGCGTTGGCGACTATGCCGAGGTTGGCGCCGCCGGCGTAACCCTCGACGCGTGAGTTGCGGCCGACGTGCGGCGGGATCGGCTGGAACGTCACGAAACCAGTGAGACATTGCCGCCGGCATGGCGCTCGATGCGGCCGGCAAGGTCGAGTTCCAGCAGCACCATGGAGACTTGCGCGGCGTTGAGGCCGGTGTGGCGGATGATCTCGTCCACGCCCACCGGCGTTGGGCCCAGCGCCTCGAGCACGCCGCTGCGTTCGTCCTCACCGGGCGGGGGAGTTGCCGAAAAATCGGGTGCCTTTTCTGGCGGCGCAATGCTTCGCGTTCGCGTGCCCGCCAAGGGTGCGATCGCACCGGAAACATCGGCCGCCTCGGTGACCAGGGTGGCGCCGTCCTTGAGCAGGCCGTTGGAGCCGGCGCAGCGCGGATCGAGCGGCGAACCCGGCACGGCAAAGACCAGCCGGCCCATCTCGCCGGCCAGGCGCGCGCTGATCAGCGAGCCGGAGCGTTGCGCCGCTTCGATCACCACCAGTCCGAGGGCGGCGCCCGCGACAAGCCGGTTGCGGCGCGGAAAATCCTGCGCCCGCGGCTGCCAGCCGAACGGCATTTCCGAAATAACGGCGCCGCCACGCTCGGCAATGTCGTCGCACAAGCCGATATTTTCGGGCGGGTAGGGGACATCGAGCCCACCGGCCAGCACACCCACTGTACCAGTCGAGAGACTGCCCTGGTGTGCTGCCGTGTCGATGCCGCGCGCCAGGCCGGAAACGATGACGTAGCCGTCGCGGCCAAGATCCGCCGCCAGCATGCGCGCCATCTTGATGCCGGCGAGCGACGCGTTGCGGGCGCCGACGATGGCCACCGCCGGCAGGCGAAAGACGGCTGCCTCGCCCTTCACGGCAATCAGTGGCGGCGGATTGTCCATGTTTTTCAGCATCGGCGGGTAGTCGGCCTCGCCGATGCCGACGAAGCGGGCGCCGTTTTCACTGGCTGCGTCGAGTTCCGCTTCGGCTTCCTCCACGGAAGGAATGCGCATGATCCTTTTGGCTCCGCCCGAAATCATCAGCTCGGGCAGCATCTCCAACGCCGCCTCCGCCGAACCAAAGCGGTTGATCAATTCGCGAAACGAGGCCGGGCCGACATTTTGTGTGCGGATCAGCCGCAGCCAGCTCAGCCGCTGCCGGTCGCTGAGGCGCGGCCCGGCGGCGGGCTTGCTCAACCCTTGGCTCCGATCTTGCCTTCGGTGCCGGCAAGAAGGCGCGAAATGTTGGCGCGATGTTTGAAGATGACGATCAGGCTCATCACCAGGAACAGCCCGGCGGTCTCAGGTGTGCTCCAGAAATAAAGCGCGATCGGCACGATGACCGCCGCCGTCAGCGCTGCCAGCGAGGAATAGCGAAACAGAAAAGCCATCGCCAGCCAGACGACGATAAAAATCAGCGCCACATGCCAGCCGAGCGCGATCAGCACGCCGAGATAGGTCGCCACGCCCTTGCCGCCCTTGAAAACGAGCCAGACCGGAAACAGATGGCCAAGGAAGGCGCCAAGGCCCGCCCAGAGTCCAAGGCCGGCCCACAGTCCGTAGTCGTGTCCAAAATGGCGCGCGATCATCACCGCCGCCGTACCCTTCAACGCGTCGAGCACCAGCGTCGCGGCGGCGAGGCCCTTGTTGCCGGTGCGCAGAACGTTGGTGGCGCCGATATTGCCGGAGCCGATTTTGCGCACATCGCCGAGGCCGGCCGCGCGGGTGATCAAGAGGCCGAAGGGAATCGAGCCGAGGAGATAGCCGAACAGCAATGCCAGGATAACGTTATAACTCATTGTTTGCCCCCGCATTTCCCCAGCAACATATCGGTCTGCGACGTGGCGCGATCGCTCTAGCTCGAAAACACTGTGCGGCCCGCCACCAGCGTTTGCAAGACCATGCCTTGCAGCCGCGCACCTTCGAAGCAGGTGTTTTTCGAGCGCGAGCGGATGCCGCTTTCACTCACGATCCAGGGTTCTTCAAGGTCGATCAGCGCAAGATCGGCCGGCGCTCCCGGCTTCAGCGTGCCGCCCGGCAGGCCGAACAGCCTTGCTGGTGCGGTGGACAGTGTTTCGACCAGCCGAAGTAGCGGCACGTCCCCATTGTGGTAGAGCCGAAGCGCTGCTCCAAGCAGCGTCTCCAACCCGATCGCGCCGGCAGCTGCATCGGCGAAGGGAAGGCGCTTGGTGTCGACATCCTGCGGGTCGTGCGAGGAGACGATGATGTCGATCGTGCCGTCCTTGACCGCCTCGATCATGGCCAGCCGGTCTTCCTCCGCGCGCAAAGGCGGCGTCAGCCGGAAGAAGGTGCGGTATTCCCCGACATCGTTCTCGTTCAGCGACAGATTGTGGATCGCCACGCCCGCCGTGACATTGGCCTTGTCGGCTTTCGCGCGCGTCATCGCTTGCGCTGCCATCGCCGTCGAGATCTTGGCCGCGTGGTAGGCGCCGCGCGTCAGCCGTGCCAGCGCCAGGTCGCGCTCCAGCGGGATGGACTCGGCCTCGCGCGGAATGCCGGCAAGGCCGAGCCAGCTGGCATACAGGCCTTCATTCATCACGCCCGCCGAAGCGAGGTCGCCATCCTGTGTCTCATGTGCGATGACGCCGCCGAAATCGCGGGCATAGGTCAGCGCCCGGCGCATCACCAGTGCGCTGGATATTGTGTGCCGCCCATCGGTGAAGGCGACCGCACCGGCCTCGCGCAACAGGCCGAATTCGGTCATCTCGCGACCGGCGAGGCCTTTGGTGATCGCCGCCGCCGGAAAGATGTTGACGCTGGCCGTGTCCCGGGCGGTGCGCAGCACGAATTCGACCAGCGCGACATTGTCGATCACCGGGTCGGTGTCGGGCATCATGACGACGGAGGTGACGCCGCCGGCCGCCGCCGCAACGCTGGCCGAAGCGATGGTCTCGCGATGTTCGCCGCCCGGTTCGCCGATGAAGACGCGCGCGTCGATCAGGCCGGGAATGATCGCCTTGCCGGCGCAGTCGACCACGGTGGCTCCCGCCGGCAGGCCCTGGTTCAGGGCAGCCTTGCCGGCGGCAACGATCTTTTTCCCCTCGACGATGACGGTGCCGACCTCGTCGATGCCGCGTGACGGGTCGACGATGCGGGCGCGCTCAAAGACCGTCGTGCTCATGCGCCGCGGCCCTCTGCATTGCGGCGGGGATCGAGCAGCGCTTCCATGACCGCCATGCGCACGGCCACCCCCATCTCGACCTGTTCCTGGATGACGCTTTGCGGACCGTCGGCGATTTCGGACGCAATCTCGACGCCGCGGTTCATCGGACCGGGATGCATCACCAGCGCGCCGTCCTTGGCGGCCTTCAGCTTTTCGGCATCGAGGCCGAAATAGCGGAAATATTCGCGTACCGAAGGCACGAAGGCGCCTTCCATCCGCTCACGCTGCAGGCGCAGCATCATCACCACGTCGGCGCCCTTGAGGCCCTCGGCCATCGAGCGCGAGACGATGACGCCCATTTTCTCGATGCCGGTGGGCAGCAGCGTCGACGGCGCCACCACACGCACCTGCGCGCCAAGCGCGTTCAAGAGCATGATGTTGGAACGCGCGACGCGCGAATGCAGGATGTCGCCGCAGATCGCTACGATCAGTTTCGACAGCGGCCCCTTGGCGCGGCGGATGGTCAGCGCGTCGAGCAGCGCCTGCGTCGGGTGTTCATGCGCGCCGTCGCCGGCATTGACCACCGAGCAGCCGACCTTCTGCGCCAAAAGGGCGGCGGCGCCCGCAGACTGGTGGCGGATGATCAGGATGTCGGGGCGCATGGCGTTCAGCGTCATCGCCGTGTCGATCAGCGTCTCGCCCTTCTTCACCGAAGAGCTCGCCACCGACATGTTCATGACGTCGGCGCCGAGCCGTTTCCCGGCCAGTTCGAACGACGACTGCGTGCGCGTCGAGGCTTCGTAGAAGAGGTTGATCTGGGTGCGGCCGCGCAGCGTCGAGGTCTTCTTTTCGGACTGCCGCGAAATGGCGACGGCGCGATCTGCCCGGTCGAGCAGAAGCTCGATGTCACCGGGGGAAAGATCGCGGATGCCCAGAAGATGGCGGTGAGGATAAAGCGGCAGGGACGAAGCGTCGGTCATCTCAAGGCGCTGCTATAGGGGGGAGAATTCCTTGCCGCAAGCGTCAGCTTGGCATTGCGGCCTTTCTCCCCGGTATTTTCGTCGCGCGCGCCGCCTGCCTTGGGCTATATCTAGCCGATTGCTTCGGATTCGAAGCCTCGTGATGATAAGTGCCTTTCTAGCGTTAGAAGGCCCTTCTACTTTCAGAAGGATTGGGCGTGACCGACGACGTGACCAACCAGCCGCCGCCGCTGACGGGCGGCAACGCCTGGCGGGGCGATCCGTTGCTGATCCAGCTTGCCGAGCGTTTTTCCGATCCGGTGCGCAAGGACCTCGACGGGCTTGGCCGGTTCGTCCTGACGCAGGAGGCGCAGGAGCTGGCGCGCCTCGCCAATGTCGAGACGCCGAAGCTCCGCACGCATGACCGTCAGGGCCGGCGCATCGACCTCGTCGAATTCCATCCGGCCTATCATGCGCTGATGCGCCGCTCGGTTGCCGGCGGCCTGCATTCCTCGATCTGGGAAAACGGCGATAGCGAGATCGGCCGTCGCCATCAGGTGCGCGCCGCGCGTTTCTACCTGACCGCCGAACTCGAGACCGGGCATCTCTGCCCCATCACCATGACCAGCGCTTCGCTGGCCGCCCTGATGGCCAGCCCAAAGCTGTTTCGCGAATGGGCGCCGCGCGTGACGACGCGCAAATACGACCAGAGTCAGAAGCCGCCGGTCGACAAGACCGGGCTGACGCTCGGCATGGGCATGACCGAAAAGCAGGGCGGCACCGACGTGCGCGCCAACACCACACGGGCCGAACGCGCCGGCAGCGGCTTTTATCGCCTCACCGGCCACAAATGGTTCATGTCGGCGCCGATGTCCGACGCTTTTCTCGTGCTTGGACAGGCGCCTGAAGGGCTTTCCTGCTTTCTCGTCCCGCGCATCCTCGGCGACGGTTCCGGCAACGGCTTCCGCTTTCAGCGGCTGAAGGACAAGCTCGGCAACCGCTCCAACGCCTCATCGGAGGTAGAGTTCGTCAACGCCATCGGCGAGATGGTCGGCGAGCCCGGCGCCGGCATAAAGACGATCATGGACATGGTCACGCTGACCCGGCTCGACTGCGCCGTCGCCTCGTCGGCAATCATGCGGGCGGGGCTGGCTGAGGCCGTGCATCACGCCCGTCATCGCCAGGTGGCCGGCTCGACGCTGATCGAACAGCCGCTGATGCAGCGCGTGCTGGCGGACATGGCGCTCGATGTCGCCGCCGCCACGGCACTCTCGTTCCGACTGGCGCGCTCCTTCGACGAGGCTGCCGGCGACCGCGGCGAGGCTGCTTTTGCCCGCGCCATGACCCCGGTGGTCAAATACTGGGTCTGCAAGATCGCGCCGCCACTGCTCTATGAGGCGATGGAGTGCCTCGGCGGCAATGGCTATGTCGAGGAAGCGCCGCTCGCCCGCTACTACCGCGAAGCCCCGGTCAATGCGATCTGGGAGGGCTCAGGCAATGTCATGGCGCTCGACGTGCTGCGCGTGCTCGGCCGCGCGCCCGGCCTGTTCGAGGAGGTGCTGGCCGGCATCGACCGCGATCTCGGCGCCGGCGGACGCGGAACCATTGGCGTGCTCAAGGCGGCCATGCAGGTCGCCGGCACCGATGAGGGGTCGGCCCGCCTGCTGACCGAACAGCTGGCGCTGTCGGCGGCAGCTGCGGAATTGCGCCGGCTGGGGGCAGGGCGGATTGCGGACGCCTTCGTCGAGACGCGGCTCGCCGGCCAGTGGCGCAACACCTATGGCATGCTCGATTCGCGCCACGATGCGCGCATGATCGTCGACACGCTCTATCCGCCGGTGAATTGAGGGCCTTCCGCCAGGCCTCGAACGAATTTGCCTGCCTGTGGACAGCCGTTAACCTTAACGAATGGTTTCCGTTGCAGCCGCAGGCCGCAGACCCCACTGTCTTTGTCACCAAAGCAGGAATGCCATGCGGCACATTTTGACGTCCTTTCTGGCCTTGCACTGGGCGCTGGTTTTCGCCCTGCTGGCGTTCATCTGTGTCGATGGAAACCGCGGCGTTGCGGGCGCTCTGGGCGTGCTCGGCGTCGTCGTGGAAAACACTCGTCTGGCCGATCTCGACAATGCTGCCGTCGTGGCGCCGCTGGCCATCGCCTTGCTGGTCGTGGCGGTGCTGTTTTGCTGGGTCTTCGTCGAGAGCCTGGTTAACGCCGCAGCGAGCCCGGACGGAGCCGACAGTGTGGCGCGGACCGCCTTCATTTCGGCATCCGCGGTGTTGTCGCTCATCCTGGTCGGCGGCGCAGCGCGAGGCATCAACGGCCTGTTTTTGGTTGTCGCCGTGCAATTGGCGGCACTTCTGGCCTCCTATGTCGCCATGCTGGCCGAGCGGAGGTCGGTCTTCGCTGTCATGGTTTCTCGGGAGGCAGAGAGCCGCGCCACCGCCCATGCCATGGCCAAGGGTGCCGCGCACGGCTCCTTGCTGTCGCGCATTTCCGGCCGTCCGGACATTGGTCCCAGCGGTCGCAGAGGCGGCTCCAGCCGCAGGGACGGTCACTGATGCGCACGCTGTTCGCATTGTGGGCCGCGCCACTCGCTCTGTTCTGGGGCTGGTTCTTCCTGTCGCTCAACGACATCAATTTCGGCTACGTCATGCTCAGCCGGCAGCTGCATGATTTCGTGTTTCAGCTCTACGGGCAGATGCTGGGCATCGATCCGGCGATCATTCCGGGCATGGTGGCAAGGGCCTGCATCTTCGACGGCTTCCTGCTGATGGCATTGTGGGCGTTTCGCCGCCGCCGCAACATCATGGCCTGGGTCAGGCGGCAGGCGGGGAATCCGGTTCCGTCCGATCGCGTGGGTCAAGCGACTGGAGCCGGTCCAGAACTCCCTGCAGAATAAAGGCCGCAGCCGCCGAATCGATCTTGCCGGCGCGCTTTCGGCGCGAGAAATCCATCTCGATCAGCGTCCGCTCCGCCGCCACCGTCGACAGCCGCTCGTCCCACAGCACGAAGGGCAGGTCGGTTATACCTGCCATGTTGCGCACGAAGGCGCGCGACTTCTGGGCGCGGGGACCTTCCGAACCGTCCATGTTGATGGGGAGACCGAGTACAAACGCGCCGACATTGTCCTTCTGCAGCTGGGCGAGCAGCGCTGCCGCATCCAGCGAAAACTTTTTGCGCAGGATGACCGCGCGCGGATGGGCGAAGGACAGGCCGCGGTCGGAAACGGCGACACCGATCGTCTTGTCGCCGAGGTCGAGCCCGGCCAGCGTCCTGCCGCCCTCCAGCCGTGCCGGCAGATCCTCGATTGCTATGATGCCCAACGGCTTTCCCCAACCAGTTTTACCGTGACCCAGTCTAACCGTGACCCAGACTTGCCGTCACAAAGAGCGCGACACGTTCTTTTGAACCGCGAGCACACTATGTCACTTTAATTTTGCTGCCGGCGTTCTATCTTCCGGCGCAACCAAAATCGAGGAACACGATCGATGAAATTGACCTGGTACGGACATTCCGCCTTCCGCGTCGAGACATCAGGCGCGACCATCCTGATCGATCCCTATCTCGTCGGCAACCCATCATGGACGAGCGGCTGGGAGGAGCCGGCGGAAGGCGTCACCCATGTGCTTCTGACCCACGGCCACAGTGATCATGTCAGCGGCGCGGTGGAGGTGCTGAAGAAGAGCGGCGCCCAGCTGGTCGCCAATTACGAGATCTGCATGTACCTGGTCGGCATGGGCGTCGACGGCAAGAAGATCAATCCCGGCAATCATGGCGGCACCGTCGATTGCGGTGCCTTCACCACCACATTCGTGCAGGCACTGCATTCCTCGTCGTTTGGGCTCGATGGCGGCCAGAACGTCTACCTCGGCAATCCCAACGGGCTGGTCCTGCATTTCCCGGAGGACAAGACGCTCTACCATATGGGCGACACCGACATCTTCTCCGATATGGCGCTGATCGAGGAATTGCATGAGCCGAAGATCGGCCTCGTGCCGGTCGGCGACCGCTTCACCATGGGCGGCGCGGTGGCGGCCCTGGCCTGCCGGCGCTTCTTCCACTTCGACACCGTCGTGCCATGCCACTTCGGCACCTTCCCGATCATCGACGCGACGGCGGAGAAGTTCGTGGCCGGCCTCGAAGGATCAGGTGTCGACGTAGCCTTGCCAGCCATCGGCCAAACGATCACACTATAGAGCGATCGTTGAAACGATCCCTTGTCGCAAAGGGGAATTAAACCATGGGTTTGAGAGAGACTCTTTGCGTTTCGATGCTGGTCGCTGCGTCGCCCGCATCCGCCGCCGAGGACTTCATCAAGGGCGTTTACCTCCAGACCCAGGAGCTTTGCGCGCAAGCCAAAAAGGACACGCTGCAGACGCTGATCGACACCGGCAATGTCATCTTGTCGGCGGACGGCCTGCAAAGCGTCGAGTATAATTGCGAGTTCGTCCAGGTCACCAAGGCGACGCGCTCGCCGAGCTGGGCGGTCACTGCAATCTGCCAGGAGCCGGGCTTTCTCTTTCCCGATATACTGTCGATCACGCAGATGAACGCGACCCAAATCGACATCGTCTCGGTGCGCCCGACCGCCGACGAAGGCGAGCAGGCCGGCAATGGCGGCAGCTATTATCTGTGCGAGGGTGTATCGCTGCCCTAGGCTGAAATGCCGCCCTGGCATGAACGGGCTCTATCCCCAAGCACGATCGATGTTGCGCGGCACGCGCCACGCCGCTATAGCGCCATCTGGTTTTCCCAAAGGCTAAAGACATGTCCGTTGATCTGCAAACTGTGAAGCGCGTCGCGCGTCTCGCCCGCATTGCGGTGAGCGAGGAGGATGCCGAGCGCATGACCGGCGAGCTGAACGCCATTCTGGGCTTTGTCGAGCAGCTGAACGAGGTCGATGTCTCCGGCGTCGAACCGATGACATCGGTGACGCCGATGGAGATGAAGAAGCGCCAAGACATCGTCACCGACGGCAACAAGGCTGCCGATATCGTCGCCAACGCGCCGGCCACTGACGAGAATTTCTTCCTCGTGCCGAAGGTCGTGGAGTAGCTGGCCGATGGCAATCGAGATCGCCATCGAAACGCCGCTGCAGGACGATGTCCGCGCTTTGGTCGAGGAGCTCAACGCGACGCTGCTCGAACTGACGCCGCCGGAGCATTGCTACCATCTGACGGTCGAGCAGATGGCTGGCGACGACACCACCGTGTTCATCGCCCGCGACGACGGGCAAGCCATCGGTTGCGGCGCGCTGAAGCGCCATGACGCCCGCGTCGGTGAGGTCAAGCGCATGTACACGCGGCCCTCGCATCGGGGCAGGAAGATCGGCGCCAAGATCGTCGAACATGTCGAAACGCTGGCGCGCAGCGAAGGGCTGAAGCGTCTGGTGCTGGAAACCGGCGACCGCCATCCCGCCGCCTGGACCGTCTACGAACGGGCCGGCTTCTCGCGCTGCGGGCCGGTGCTGGATTATCCCGATTCCGAGTGGTCGGTGTTTTACGAAAAGAGCCTTTGATGAGCGAACTGACCCATCTGACAATTTCGCAGGCGCGCGCCAAGCTGCGCGCCAAGGAGATTTCGGCCGTCGAAATCACCGAGGCCTATCTCGGTGCCATCGAGCGCGCCAATCCGGTGCTCAATGCCTACATCGTCGTCACCGGCGACAAGGCGCGCGATATGGCCAAAGCTTCCGACGCCAGGCTCGCCAAGGGCCAGGGCGGTGCGCTGGAGGGCATCCCGCTCGGCATCAAGGACCTGTTCGGCACCGAAGGTGTCCACACCCAGGCCTGCAGCCATGTGCTCGACGGCTTCAAGCCGCGCTACGAATCGACCGTCACCGCCAATTTGTGGGCAGACGGCGCCGTCATGCTGGGCAAGCTCAACATGGACGAGTTCGCCATGGGCTCGTCCAACGAGACCTCCTATTACGGCCCTGTCGTCAATCCGTGGCGGCGTTCGCGCCTCGACACGGTGGTGATGCCGACCACGCATCAGGGCGATGGCGGTTTCGTTTCGGCCGGCGGCACCAAGACCGCGCGCACGCTGGACAATGCCCAACTGGTGCCGGGGGGCTCGTCGGGGGGCTCGGCTTCCGCCATCTCGGCTTTCCTGTGCGCCGGCGCCACCGCCACCGACACCGGCGGCTCGATCCGCCAGCCAGCCGCCTTCACCGGCACCGTCGGCATCAAGCCGACCTATGGCCGCTGCTCGCGCTGGGGCATCGTCGCCTTCGCTTCGTCGCTCGATCAGGCGGGCCCGATCGCCCGGGACGTGCGCGATGCCGCGATCATGCTGAAGTCCATGGCCTCGGTCGACGCCAAGGACACCACTTCCGTCGACCGGCCGGTGCCGGATTACGAGGCGGCGATCGGCAAACCGATCAGGGGCATGAAGGTCGGCATTCCCCGGGAATACCGCGTCGACGGCATGCCGGAAGAGATCGAGGCGCTGTGGCAGAAGGGCATTGCCTGGCTCAGGGATGCCGGCGCCGAGATCGTCGACATTTCGCTGCCGCACACCAAGTATGCTTTGCCGGCTTATTATATCGTTGCGCCCGCCGAAGCATCGTCCAATCTGGCGCGCTATGACGGCGTCCGCTACGGCTTGCGCGTGCCAGGCCAGGACATTGTCGACATGTACGAAAAGACCCGAGCCGCCGGGTTCGGTCAAGAGGTCAAGCGTCGCATCATGATCGGCACCTATGTGCTGTCGGCAGGCTATTACGATGCCTACTATCTGCAGGCGCAGAAGGTGCGCAATTTGATCAAGCGCGACTTCGAGACGGTTTTTGCCGACGGCGTCGACGTCATCCTGACGCCGGCGACGCCGTCGGCCGCCTTCGGCATCGCCGACGAGGACATGGCCGCCGATCCGGTGAAAATGTACCTCAACGACATTTTCACGGTGACCGTGAACATGGCCGGACTGCCGGGCATTGCCGTGCCTGCCGGCCTCGATGCCAAGGGCCTGCCGCTCGGCCTGCAGCTGATTGGCCGTCCCTTCGACGAGGAAACCCTGTTCCAGACAGCCGCCGTCATCGAGCAGGCGGCGGGAACCTTCCAGCCGGAGAAGTGGTGGTAGCATGCCGCCTCCGTCTCGCATTTCCATCGTCGAGACGGGAAACGAACTGCTGATCGCGAACCCGCCACGCACCTCGGATTTCAGGACAGTCTTTGTCCTGATCGGGGCCGCGATCGTCGCCTACACCGGCTACATGGGATTGACGGATATGTCGTCCGCAACGCTCACCAGCGGCACGCTCGGCCTGCTGTCCTTCGTGGCGGTCATTGCCCTCTTCACCTATTTCCTGGGCAAGGATTTCATCTGGCTGGTGTTCGGCAGGGAAACCCTGCGGCTGACCGACACCGCAGCCGTGCGCTCGGTGAGGGGTTCTTTGCGAAATCGGTGGTCACTGCCTTTGAAAGGGCATCTTAGGGTCGAAATCCTCGACCATACCTATCCCACGGACGAAGTGGGACTGTCGGAAGTCATCAGAACGCGAACGGCGTCCTTGTTTTCGGCAGGGAGTTAAGCCGCCTCGAAGCGGAAGCGGTAGCGAGTGCGGTCGAGCACTTCACCGGCCGTCACAATTTGAGCTGGAGATAGGCAGGCAATGTTCTTCTATCTCTCCAAGGTATTCTGGTTCTTCGTCCAACCACTCAACCTGGCGATCTTCCTGCTGCTTGCCGGCTTGCTCGCGGCGCTGATCGGCCGCCGGCGATTGGCGGCGGCGGGCAGTGTGTTCGCCTTCCTGATTCTGGCGTTGTCGGCCTGGACGTCGCTTGGCGCCATGATGCTCAATCCGCTCGAAGAGCGCTTCCCAAAGCCGCCGCTGCCGCGGAAGGTCGACGGCATCGTCGTGCTCGGCGGCGGCTTCGAGGGCGCCATCAACCTGGCGCGCGGCGGCTATGAGCTGAATTCGGGCGGCGACCGCATGGTCGAGGCGGCGATCATTGCCCGGCGCTTTCCCGAGGCGAAAGTGGTTATCTCCGGCGGCACCGGTGAACTGTTCATCGATGGCGAGGGCGATGCGGCCACCGCGCCGCGCCTGCTCGGTGCGCTTGGCGTCGACGCCGATCGCCTGATGCTCGAGAACAAATCCCGCAACACCTATGAGAATGCGGTCTTCACCAAGGAACTGGTAACGCCGAAACCGGGCGAGACCTGGCTGCTGGTGACCTCCGCCTTCCACATGCCGCGCGCCAAGGCGCTGTTCGACAAGGCCGGCTTTCAGACGGTCCCGTGGCCTGTCGACTATCGCACCTCGGGCAAGGAAGGCTTTGGCCTGTTTCGCGACAACGCACCCGATTCGCTGCAGACCACGACCATGGCGATCCGCGAATGGATCGGGCTCGCCGCCTATTGGCTATCGGGCCGGATCGACCAGCTTTTCCCCGGCCCGGGCGGCTGACCGATCACCGCTTGTCGCGCCGCTGAAAAGAACTGGCGCCGCACCAGCACCGCCAGAAGCAGCAGCGTCGACAGCACGAACACGATCGGGTCGACGAACCAGCCGAGATAGCCGATCGAGAAGAACACCGCGCGCAGGCCTGAATTGAAATGCTTGCCGGCCAGCATGTTCATGCGCGCCGCGCGCCACACCGCCGTTTCGCTGACCGGGTTGCGTGACGCCTCGCCATAGGGGATCGGCACCGCGCCGATCAGGATCGTGCAGTAGTTGAAGAGACGGTAGGCCCAGCCGAACTTGAAGAAGGCGAAGGCCAGGATCAGCACCAGGCCAAAGACCTTGATCTGAAAGGCGGAGCGCGATGAGGTCGCGTTCAACGGCAGGTCGTTCAGCACGGCAAGGACCTGATCCGAGGCGCCAAGCAGCGCGAAACAGCCACCGAGCGCAATCAGCGAACTGGAGGCGAAAAAGGCGGTGCCTTGCTGCAGGCCGCTCATGATGGCGGTGTCGACGATGCGGATTTCGCGCTCGGCCATGGTGCGCATCCAGGCCTCGCGCTGCACGTTCATGGCCATCGTCAACGACACCCGGCTGACCAGTCTGCCGTCGGACGCCAGCGTATGCAGCAACCATGCGAGCAGGAAGAAAGCCAGCGCCGCCAGATCAGCCGTCGACAGATGGAAGGAATCGCCCATGCCCCCTTTTACCACAGGCAAAGCGGTCAGTTCGATGCTCCAATGCATGCCGCCCAGAAGTGAGCTGCGGTTCTGGGACAACGACATGCATTGAAACAAGAACTTAAAGCGCGTCGCATGAATCCGTTTCAGCGCGACGCGCTTTCAGCCGGGGATGTCGCTGCCGGAGCAAACAAGGTCGGCAGGTGCAGCGCCGCAATCCGCAAAACAGCACAAACATCATGGAAAATCCTATATGTAGGTCTTGATCCCATTCCCGGAGACGGCGCACCGTGTTTCTTTCGGTTTTCGACTTGTTCAAGATCGGCATCGGACCGTCGAGTTCGCACACGATGGGACCGATGACGGCGGCGTGGCGGTTTCTCGACGAGATCGCCGGAGATGACTGGCCGCGCCCGGCCGGCGCGAAAGTTGATCGTCTGGGCGCCAGCCTGCACGGTTCGCTCGCCTATACCGGTATCGGCCATGGCTCGGATCGCGCCGTTGTCCTCGGCCTTGCCGGCCTGACACCGAAGACGGTCGATCCCGATCAGGCCGAGGGCATCGCCACGCGCATCGCCGCCGAGAAGCGGATATCGCCACACGGCCATCCCTCCTATCGCTTCGACCCGGCGACGGATCTGGTGCTCGACCGCAAGACGCCGCTCGCCGGCCACGCCAACGGCATGACCTTCTACGCTTACGATGCCGGCGACCGGCTGCTGCTCAAGCGCATCTATTATTCCATCGGCGGCGGCTTCGTGGTGTCCGAGGAAGAGCTGCAGCGGATGAAGGTGAAGGGCTCGGTGACCACAGAAGGCAAGAAGGTGCCCTATCCCTTCAAGAACGCCGTCGAGATGCTGAAGATGGCAGGCAAAAGCGGCCTGTCTATCGCCGACATGAAGCGCATCAATGAAGAGACGCATATGTCGCGCGAGGAGCTCGACAGCGGCCTCGATGCGATCTGGGGCGCCATGAAGGGCTGCATCGACCGCGGCCTGTCGCAGGACGGCATCATGCCGGGCGGGCTGAAAGTGCGCCGTCGTGCCCGCATGCTGCACGACAAGCTGCAGGAGCAATGGCAGCAGAACAAGCCCAACCCTTTGCTGGCCAATGACTGGCTGTCGATCTACGCCATGGCGGTGAACGAAGAGAACGCCGCCGGTGGACGCGTCGTCACCGCGCCGACCAATGGCGCGGCCGGCACATTGCCGGCGGTGCTGCGTTACTGGCTGCATTTCCACCCCGAGGCCGACCAGCCGAGCATCCGCGACTTCCTGCTCACGGCCGCCGCCGTCGGCGGCATCATCAAGACCAATGCCTCGATCTCCGGCGCCGAAGTCGGCTGCCAGGGCGAGGTCGGCTCGGCCTCGGCGATGGCTGCCGCGGGTCTCTGCGCCGTCATGGGCGGCACGCCCGAGCAGGTCGAGAACGCCGCCGAAATCGCGCTCGAACATCATCTCGGCATGACTTGCGATCCGGTCGGCGGTCTGGTCCAGGTGCCTTGCATCGAGCGCAACGCGCTCGGCGCCGTCAAGGCGGTCACCGCCGCCTCTCTGGCGATCAAGGGCGACGGCGTCCATTTCGTGCCGCTCGACGCCGCAATCGAAACAATGCGCCAGACGGGCCTCGACATGAACGAGAAGTACAAGGAAACCAGCCTTGGTGGGCTCGCCGTCAATGTCGTGGAATGCTGACCGCGCAACGCCACTGGCACTGTGGAGAAGTCGGGCAGGGCCGTTGACGCAATCGCGCGCCGGACTAAACCTTAAGCGATGGCACTCAATCTCCTAAAACTGTGCGTCGGTTGCGACAGCGTCGAGGACCTCGAAGAATGGATCGCCTTCCGCCTCGATGAGCGCCGCCGCGCCGGCGAACCCGCCGAGCACTGGCACACAACCCGCATGGTGCCGACGCGCGGCGCCGAGGTCACCGATGGCGGTTCGCTTTATTGGGTGATCAAGGGCAGCGTGCAATGCCGCCAGCTGATCACTGATATCAGGCCCTTCACCGACGACGAAGGCATCGGCCGTTGCCGCCTGATGCTCGACCTCGACGTCGTGCGCACCGACTGGCAGCCGCGCCGCGCCTTCCAGGGCTGGCGTTATCTCAAACCTTCGGATGCGCCCGCCGATATCGGCAAGGGCAAGGCCGGAATGGTCGAGATGCCGCCGAAACTGAAGCGCGAGCTCGCCGATCTGGGCTTGCTGTAGAGCCAAGGGCGCGGCCGCTTCTCCCAGAGCGTCGAGCGCTGGCCCTTCATCTTGTCCAAGGCTGGACTTGCAAGGGGGCCGACAACGCCACATCTTGCTTCCTATGAGCGACAAGAAGCAGCGCGTGCCCGCCAGGGCCGATCCTGCGCCGGTCAAGCCTCAATCCAATGCCGGCGAGATCGACGCCTTTATCCGTCAGGCCCGGACGCTTGCCGCGTCCGCGACCGGCTCCGGGCGGCTGATCCTTGCGCTCGACGCCACGATGAGCCGCCAGCCGACCTGGGATCTCGCCACCAAGCTGCAGGGCGAAATGTTCGACGCCGTCGGCAAGGCCGGAACTCTCAGCGTCCAACTGGCCTATTTTCGCGGGTTGGGCGAGTGCCGCTCGTCGGCTTTTGTCGCCGACACCAATGCCCTGAAGCAGCTGATGACGCGGATCGACTGCCGTGCCGGCCACACCCAGATCGGCAAGGTGCTGGCGCATGCGCTGAAGGAAACGGCGGCGGCCAAGGTCAATGCTCTGGTCTATATCGGCGACGCCATGGAAGAGGATATCGACGACCTGGCGCAGAAGGCCGGCAGCCTCGGTCTGCACGGCGTTCCCGTCTTCGTCTTCCAGGAAGGCCATGATCCCGGCGCAGAAAAGGCGTTCAAGGAGATTGCGCGGCTGTCCAAAGGGGCTTGGTTCCGATTTGATCGGCGGGCTGCCGCGACCTTGGCCGGGCTGCTTTCGGCGGTTGCCGTCTATGCGACGGGTGGATTGAAGGCGCTCGAGGCAAGGGACAGGCCGGGAGATCGGCTGCTGATCGAGCATCTCAGGGGCGGCAGGAATTGATGGGCGCTATCATTGCACTTGTTGCACTGTTTCTGGTGCTGCTCGGCGCGGCGACGATCTTTGTCCGTGCCGATGCGCAAAAACTGGCAAGCGGCATGCGCACGCTCGGGCCGGTGCTTCTGGCGCTGGTTGGCCTTGCCGTGCTGGTGGTCGGGCGCGAAGGCATTGCCGGCCTCATTCTGGCCGCGGCCCTTGCCTGGTACGGTTCGATGCGGATGAAGCGGCCGTCGGTCGGGCCGGCGCCCGGCAAGCGCTCGACGGTGCGGACCGCCGCACTGGAAATGGAGCTTGATCACGATACGGGCGGGCTTGAAGGCCTGGTTCTGGCCGGCCGCCATGAAGGCAAGATGCTGGGCGCGATGGGCCTGGCCGAGCTGCAGCAGCTTTACCGCGAACTCCCCGGCGACCCGGAGAGCCGCCAGCTCCTAGAGACGTATCTTGACGGCCGTTTTCCCGTCTGGCGCAAAGACGCTGAGGCGAACGGTGGCGAAGGGCTGGGTGTTGCGCCAGGTGCGGGCGCCATGACTAAGGAGGAGGCCTACAAGATCCTTGGTCTTGAAGCGGGGGCCGCCGCGGCGGATGTCCGCAAGGCGCACCGCCGCCTGATGCAGCGCCTGCACCCCGACATCGGCGGCACGTCTTTCCTGGCGGCGCGGATCAACGAAGCCAAGGACGTCTTGCTCTCCAATCACAACTAGTCTCCTTCGACGCAGTAAATTTCCGGGAGATGGTTCCGACGCCGCCCTACTGTTGGACTGCGTAGCAGGCGATTTTCTTTTTCTTCAGGGCATTGCAGGCATTCCAGGCCGCGTCCTTCGAGCGGAAGCCGCCGAACCGGGCGCGGTAATAGGTCTCGCCATCCTTTTCGAAGGCGACGGTGAAACCGGAAGCAGCCCCAAGAACTTTGGGCGCCAGCTTGGCGGTCTTGTCGAGGAAAGCCTGGGCTTCGGACTGCTTGGGCGACGACGCCACCTGCACCGCCCAACCAGCCGGCACCGAGGCCGTGTTGACCGGGTCGACCGCCTGTGGGGATACAGGCGTGGGTTCGGCATAGGCAGCCACAATCTGCGCAGTTTCGACCTTCGGCGCCGTCACGATGACGGTCTTGACCTTCCTGGTCTTGACGACGGGGGCGGGCTCTTCGACCGCGGCCACCGTCTGTTCGTCGGCAGACTGGCCTTCAGCAGACTGCTCGTCAGCGGATGTCGGATCGTCATTGGACGCTACGGCATCGTCTTCAACGATCGGCTTGCCATCCGGCGTCGGCGCGTCATGCTTGGGCAGGAAGACCTTGGCCAGCGCCTTGACCGGATTGTCGCCGCCGGCCTTGGCGACCAGGGCGCCGCCGCCGCGGGTCGATGCGCGCGGCATGTAGGCGTTGATCAGGCCGGCCATCTGGTTGTCGCGGCTGCGCCCCGAAGTGCCGCCCATGACGACGGCGACGAGGCGGCGGTTGCCATCCGAAACCGACGAGACGAGGTTGAAGCCGGAGGCGCGGGTATAGCCGGTCTTGATGCCGTCGACGCCCTTGATGCGGCCGAGCAGACGGTTGTGGCCATTGATGCGCTGGCGGCCGTAAAGGAAGGAGCGCTGCGAGAAATAGCCGTAATACTGCGGATAATGTTCCCTGAGCGCTATGCCGAGCATCGCCATGTCGTGGGCGGTTGTGAACTGGCCGGGATCGGGCAGGCCGTTGGCATTGCGAAACACGGTGCCGTCCATGCCGAGCGCGCGCGCCTTCGCGGTCATCATGCGGGCGAAATTGCTTTCGCTGCCGCCGAGCAGTTCGCCGAGCGCGGTCGCCGAATCATTGGCCGACTTGGTCACCATCGACAGGATGGCGGTTTCGACCGAAACCGCTCCGCCCGCCTTGACGCCGAGCTTGGTCGGCGGTTCGGCCGCCGCTTTGGCCGAGAACGGCACGGGCGTGTTCCTGCTGATCCGGCCCTTCGCCATGGCCTCGAAGGTCAGATAGAGCGTCATCATCTTGGTCAGCGACGCCGGGTAGCGCCGGCCGTTGGCATCGGACGAATAAAGCACCTTGCCGGTCTTGGCGTCGACGACGATCGCCGAAGACCTGGCGGCCATCGAGGACGCGGCATCCGCAACGACAAATGACATCGCCAAAGCGAGGATCATGATCGTTTTGAGGGAAGATGCGGATTTTGAACCGAAGACCGACAACGCCTGACGCACTGATAGTTCCTTTGAAACTCATTGCCATGGAGGCGGCAAAGGGATCCGACCTCACTTGTCGTCAAACTATCGCGGCCAGCGTTACCAATCCGTTTATGGTAACCGGCGCGTTCACCATTTTCCTCGGGCTTGAGCCTTTCTTTATTCGAATTTTAGCTGTTGCCGGCGCAGCGCGGCCTGATGCCGCTGAAATCTTGACTTTTGTGCAGCGCACAATATATTCTCGTGCATTGCACAACCGCGCTCAGGCAAGGGCGCTTCAAAACGCCAAGGGAAACGTCAAATGACCCAGACCTACGAGGACTTCTCGAAATACGGCAAGGAGTTTGCCGATACCGGATTGAAGAGCTTCACCTCGCTCTCTAAGGGCGCGCAGGCGATCGCCACTGAAGCTGGCGAATACACCAAGAAGAGCTTCGAAGCCGGCAGCGCCGCGGTCGAAAAGCTGTTCTCCGCCAAGTCGCTGGAAAAGGCGGTCGAGATCCAGTCCGACTTCGCCAAGCAGAGCTATGAGAGCTTCGTTGCCGAGGCGACCAAGTTCGGCGATCTCTATGCCGATCTCGCCAAGGAGGCTTACAAGCCCTTCGAGTCGATTGTCGCCAAGGCGAAGTAATTTCGCTCGAGAATACCAGGCACGGCCTTTCGGGCTTGCAAAACAGACCCGGTCGCGGATGCGCGGCCGGGTTTTTTCATGCCGGTTCAATTCCGGGGCTTCGGCGGTTCACGATTTTGAAAATCGCCTCGGTTTCCCCACCTAGCCATATTGTCAGCTAACAAGAAGGGCTTAAAATCGTCCATCGAACACCTACATATCGAACTCGCATGGGGATTCGAAAGAGGCAGGACTACGTGACTTCAGGTTTGACTGCCACGACAAGCGTGGTGCGGATGCAAAGTGACGGCGACGGCAATGAGGCCGGTCGCGGCACAGCCGTCATTACGCGCACGAAGACCAAGACCAAGAAGCCCAGCCTTTACAGGGTCCTCATCCTCAACGACGACTACACGCCCATGGAGTTCGTGGTTCACGTCCTGGAGCGTTTTTTTCAAAAGGACCGCGAAGCCGCCACACGCATCATGCTTCATGTTCACAATCATGGGGTGGGAGAGTGCGGGGTCTATACATTCGAGGTGGCCGAGACCAAAGTGTCTCAGGTCATGGATTTCGCCCGACAGAATCAGCATCCGCTGCAATGCGTGATGGAGAAGAAGTGAGGTAACATGCCGGCTTTCTCCCAAGGCCTGGAAAAGGCGCTTCACCAGGCGCTGACGCTCGCCAATGAGCGGCACCATGAATATGCAACCCTAGAACATCTGCTGCTCGCCCTCATCGACGACACGGAGGCGGCCGCCGTCATGCGCGCCTGCAACGTCGATCTCGACGAGCTGAAGCACACCGTTCTGACCTATATCGACACCGAGCTCGATAATCTCGTCACCGGCTACGATGAGGATTCCAAGCCGACCGCCGGCTTCCAGCGCGTCATCCAGCGCGCGGTGATCCATGTGCAGTCGTCGGGCCGCGAGGAAGTATCCGGCGCCAACGTGCTCGTCGCCATCTTTGCCGAGCGCGAGAGCCATGCCGCTTATTTCCTGCAGGAACAGCAGATGACCCGCTACGACGCGGTCAACTACATCTCGCACGGCATCGCCAAGCGCCCCGGCGCATCGGAGACGCGCTCGCCGCGCGGCGCCGATGACGAGCAGGGCGGCCAGAACGGCGCCGAGCCGCAGGAGGAAGGCGGCAAGAAGAAGCAGCAGCAGGATGCGCTGACGGCTTATTGCGTCAACCTCAACAACAAGGCCAAGGCCGGCAAGATCGATCCGCTGATCGGCCGCGAGAGCGAAATCAACCGCACCATCCAGGTGCTGTGCCGCCGCTCCAAGAACAACCCGCTCTATGTCGGCGATCCCGGCGTCGGCAAGACGGCGATTGCCGAAGGTCTGGCCAAGCGCATCGTCGAAGGCGACGTGCCCGAAGTGCTGCAGGACGCCACCATTTTCGCGCTCGACATGGGCACGCTTCTGGCCGGCACCCGCTACCGTGGCGATTTCGAAGAGCGGCTGAAGCAGGTTGTCAAGGAGCTAGAGGATTATCCCGGCGCCGTGCTGTTCATCGACGAGATCCACACCGTCATCGGCGCCGGTGCGACGTCCGGCGGCGCGATGGATGCGTCGAACCTGTTGAAGCCGGCGCTGTCTTCGGGTGCCATCCGCTGCATCGGCTCGACCACTTACAAGGAGTTCCGCCAGTTCTTCGAGAAGGACCGCGCTCTGGTGCGGCGCTTCCAGAAGATCGACGTCAACGAGCCGACCATCGAGGACGCCATCGAGATCATGAAGGGCCTCAAGCCCTATTATGAGGAATTCCACAAGGTGAAGTTCACCAACGAGGCGATCAAGGCTTCGGTGGAACTGTCGGCCCGCTACATCAACGACCGCAAGCTGCCGGACAAGGCGATCGACGTGATCGACGAGACGGGCGCCTCGCAGATGCTGGTGCCGGAAGCCAAGCGCAAAAAGACGATCGGCATCAAGGAGATCGAAGCCACGATCGCCACGATGGCCCGCATCCCGCCGAAGACGGTTTCGGCAGACGACGAGAAGGTGCTGCAAGGCCTCGACATCGAGCTGAAGCGCGTCGTCTATGGCCAGGACACCGCCATCACCGCGCTGACCTCGGCGATCAAGCTGGCACGTGCCGGCCTGCGCGAACCGGAAAAGCCGATCGGCTCCTACCTGTTCTCAGGCCCGACCGGCGTCGGCAAGACCGAAGTCGCCAAGCAGTTGGCTGCCTCGCTCGGCGTCGAGCTGATCCGCTTCGACATGTCGGAATATATGGAACGCCACACCGTCTCGCGGTTGATCGGCGCGCCTCCCGGCTATGTCGGCTTCGACCAGGGCGGTCTGCTTACCGACGGGGTCGACCAGCATCCGCACTGCGTGCTCTTGCTGGATGAAGTCGAGAAGGCGCATCCGGACCTGTTCAACATCCTGTTGCAGGTCATGGACCACGGCAAGCTGACCGACCATAACGGCAAGCAGATCGACTTCCGCAATGTCATCCTTATCATGACCACCAATGCGGGCGCATCCGATGCGCAGCGCGCGGCGATCGGTTTCGGATCGACCAAGCGCGAAGGCGACGATGTCGAGGCCATCAACCGGTTGTTCACGCCGGAGTTCCGCAACCGTCTCGATGCGATCATCCCGTTCGGTTCGCTGCCGGTGCCGGTCATCCATCAGGTGGTGCAGAAGTTCGTCATGCAGCTCGAGGCCCAGCTCTCCGAGCGGGGCGTCACCTTCGACCTGTCGTCCGACGCGATCGCCTGGCTGGCCGACAAGGGCTATGATGAGCGCATGGGTGCGCGGCCGCTCGGCCGGGTCATCCAGGAGCACATCAAGAAGCCGTTGGCCGACGAGGTGCTGTTCGGCAAGCTCAAGAAGGGCGGCACGGTGCGCGTCACCGTCGAGAAGAAGGAAACCGGCGAAACCGGCCTGAAGCTCGAATCACTGGCCGACGAAGCCCCGGTGCAGCCGAAGCAGGAGCCGGAAGAGGCGCCGAAAGCCCGCAAGGCGGTGGCCAAGAAGCCCGTCGCCAAGAAGGCGGTGGCGCAGAAGCCTCAGCCCAAGGGCAAGGACGAGCCTGAGCCGAAGGGCAAGGACGGCGGCAAGCGCAGCCTGGTGCCGCAACTGCCGCGCAAGAGCTAAAAAGTTCGCCTATGAAAAAAGGGCCCGGTGACGGGCCCTTTTTCATTGGCTGGCCGGTTTGCCGACACAGCGCCCCTGCTTTTCAGGTCAGATGTTGTTAGGTCAGGCGGCGACGCCCTCGGGTGCAAACTTGCCCAGGAAGTACCCGCACGCCTTCCAGATGGCGATCGAAATCAGAACGCTCGCATAGCCATCCACGGCATAATGCCAGCCAAGGACGACCGAGCCGACCATGATGATTGCGGCGAATGCCCACATCAAAAGGCCGGCCAACCATGAGCGGCGTGTTGCATAAAGCGCGAAAAGCACCGCCATCGCTACATGCATGGACGGGAAGGCGGATATGCCGAGACTGCCTGGCGTCGCCCCGATATAGCCGCTCCACACAATGTCCTGCGTGCTGAGCGCCCAGATCGGATAGATGCGATCGGCGGCGGCGAGTGCTTGCATCAGGGAATGATAGTCGCTGCCCAGCCCCAGTCGCTCGTAAAAGCACGGCCCTGCCGAAGACAGGCCCATCGCCAGGAAAAAACCCGCCAGTATCCACACGAGCATGAAGCTCATCAGGAACTGGTGACGCAGCTTCGTGTCCCTGCGCGTGATGCAAGCGATGAAGACCGAGGCGATAAGGACGACGAACCAGGAATTGTAAGCCAGGTTGAACGATCTTACGGCGAGCGGCGACTGGACGATAAACCATAGCCATTCATGGGGCGCTCGGCCGAAATGCAGCACCCGGTCGGCCTGAGCCAATGCGTGATCCCATGCGAATGGCGAAAGGATCGCGACCGCGCCTTTCAACACACCGAAAGCGGATATGAGCGCAATGCACGCGGCCAGACCATTCAGGCTGTTGGCGTTGCGCTCGGCGTCGCCGAAGACGCCGCCGATCGATCGCAGGAAAGTGCCGAGCGGCTCAGGATCCCGCTTGATGAGTGCAAGGTGAAAAAAGCTGCCGAGTGCGAAGGCGCAGCCACCGATCCAGAAAGCGAAAAGAAGGTATTGGGAATAGTCTTCCAGCACGCCGAAATCCGGCATGTTTCCGGTGCGCAGGCCGACCGCGGCTGCCAAAAGCAGGGCAGCGATGGCCATCGCGTGCAGCAGGCGGTGTCGCCGGTACGCGTCCGCCAAGGTGCGCAGAAAGGCCCGCCCGGCAGCTGCTTTTACCAACGGCTCTGATGTCGCAACCGAATGTTCCACGATTTTGAAAACCCAAACGCATCCCGGTACGGAGCACGTTATCACGGCGTGGTTTGATATTTTCCTAACCGACGTGGTGGATTGTGGCTGAGCGCATCTCCCTGAGGCGCGCGCCACCTCAACCGTTCAGCGCTGCTCGGATCTTCGCCGCGTTCTCCGTCAGCACTTCGGGCTTCTCCATCTGCCCCGTATGCGGCTTGAGCGCGATGCCTTCGAACCGCGGGATGACATGGACATGTAGGTGGTAGACGGTCTGGCCGGACGCCGGTTCGTTGAACTGCAGGATGGTGACCCCGTCAGCGCCGAAAGCCTTTTTGACCGCCAGCGCGACCGTTTGGACCGTGGTGAACAGCCGGCCGAGCGTCGCGGGATCGGCATCGAGCAGATTGCGCGACGGTGCTTTGGGCACCACCAGCGTGTGACCGGGGCCTTGCGGCATCACATCCATGAAGGCGACCACGGCATCATCCTCGTAGATGCGGTGCGAGGGGATTTCGCCGCGCAGGATCTTTGCGAAGATATTGCTGGGGTCGTAGGCCTCGGTCATGGCGGCGCTCCGGGAGTATGCTCCCGGTGTAGCGAAGCTGTCCCGGACCGGCAAGATGGTCAGGTAAGATGGTCAGGCGAGGGCAGGGGCGGATCGCTATTCCTCAAGATCCTTGCGGAACGGCGTATGCTCTTCCAGGATTTCGCCCATCCGCTCGACCTCGCGGCGTTCCCGCCGGAGATAGTCGGCCACAGCATTGCGCAGGCCGGGATGTGCGATGTAGTGCGCCGAATGCATGGTCACGGGACGATAGCCGCGCGCCAGCTTGTGCTCACCCTGCGCGCCGGCCTCGACCACCTTCAGCTTACGCTCGATGGCGAAGTCGATGGCCTGATGGTAGCAAACTTCGAAATGCAGGAACGGGTGGTCCTCGATGCAGCCCCAATTGCGGCCGTAGAGCGCATCGGAGCCGATGAAGTTGATGGCGCCGGCGACATAGCGGCCATTGCGCTTGGCCATTACCAACAGGATATCCTGGGACATGCGCTCGCCGATCAGCGAGAAGAACTTGCGGTTGAGATAGGGCCGGCCCCATTTGCGGCTGCCGGTATCCATATAGAAGGCGAAGAAATCGTCCCAGGCCCTTTCGGTCAGGTCCTTGCCGGTCAGCCGGTCGATCGAGATATCGTTGGCGAGCGCCTCGCGCCGCTCCTTCTTCATCGCCTTGCGCTTGCGCGATGCCAGCGTGGCGAGGAAATCGTCATAGGTCGAAAAGCCTTCGTTGAAGAAGTGGAACTGCTGGTCGGTGCGGTGCAGGAAGCCGGCTGCTTCCAGCGTTGCAACGTCGCTTTCACTGGCGAAGGTGACATGCGCGGACGACACGCCGAGCTTTTCCGTCACCGCCTTTAGGCCCGCTGCGAGACCGGCCTTCACAATGGCGCTGTCCTCGCCCTTGCTGACCAGCAGGCGAGGGCCGGTGACCGGAGAGAACGGCACGGCGCATTGCAGTTTCGGATAGTAGTTGCCGCCGGCGCGTTCGAACGCATCGGACCAGCCGTGGTCGAAGACATATTCGCCCTGGCTGTGCGATTTGAGATAGCAGGGCACGGCGCCCAGCAATCTGCCTTGGGCATTTTCCAGTCTGAGATGATGACCTTGCCAGCCGGTACGCCGCACGGCGCAGCCGGAATCTTCAAGCGCGCTCAGAAAAGCATATGAAACGAGAGGGTTATAGCCATTTTCTGTGTCGCTGCGGGTTGTGCCGGTAAAGCCGTTCCACTCGTCGCAGGTGAAGGCATTGATGCCGGCGGCAACGCGGATGGAAAACTCCGCATTCGCCGTTTGCCCGTCACCTTCATCACCCTGATCCATGGGGCTTATTTAAGCTCTGTCGGGGCCGCTACAAGTCACGTTTCAGGCACTTCCATCAGGCGACATTGACCAGATCGGGTTCGAACCCTTCGAACGTCATCTGGTCGGCGTATTTGAAGGTGAGATCCACCGCCGGCTGGTCATGCACCGTCCAGGTGATGACAGGCATTTTAAGCCTTTCGCGCACGAAGCTGACGAACGGGTTCGGCAGATCGCCCGCGGCATAGGAGGTGAAGGCGAGGTCATGCGCCAGCATGGCGAAATGCGCCTCGATCAACTGGTTGTCCTGGCCATAGGCCGTGAGCCCGCCCGGAATTCCTGGCGCATCCCTGGGGAAATCGCGGACCAGCCAGTGGTCGAACGACATGATCGCCGCCTTGCCCTTGTAGCGCTCCAGCATCTTGCCGACGCTCGCCACCAGGCCCTCGTCGTAGCCGGGCACACCCTTCAATTCGACCACCAAAGGCACGCGGCCGTCGACCAGGTCGAGCACCTCCTGAAGTGTCGGCACATGGTCCTTGGTGCCGCCGATCCTGAGCGCCGCCAGTTCCGCTGCCGTGCGCTGCCAGACGAAGCCGTCCTGGCCGGTCAACCGACTGAGATCGCCGTCATGAATGATGACGGGGACGCGGTCGGACGACAAATGCACGTCGCATTCGATCGCATAGCCGCGCTCGGCGGCAGCAGCGAAGGCCGACAGCGTGTTTTCCCAGCGCGTCTTGTTCATGTCGTGAAAGCCGCGATGCGCCACCGGGCGGGCGGTCAGCCAGGAAAGGTCGGTCATTGTCTTGGTCCTGCTCATGCGACCTCGAAGACGGCTTCGATTTCCACTGCGGCATTAAGCGGCAGACAGGCGGTGCCGACGGCGGAGCGGGCATGCTTGCCGCGCTCGCCAAGGGCCGCGACCAGGAAATCGGAGGCGCCATTGGCGACCAGATGCTGCTCGACGAAATCCGGCACTGATGCAACAAAGACGGTGATCTTGACCAGCCGCTGGATTTTTTCGAGATCGCCAAGTGCTGCTTTTGCCTGCGCCAAGATGTTGATTGCACAGTACTTTGCGCCTTCCTTGCCGGTTGCCGTGTCGACGTCGCGGCCGAGCAGGCCGCTTGCCTGCAGCTTGCCGTCCTTGAGCGGCAACTGCCCGGCGGTGAACAAAAGATTGCCGGACCTGCAATAGGGCACATAGTTCGCGGCGGGCGCTGCGGCGGCAGGTATCGTCACGCCGAGATCGCTTAGCCGCTTTTCGATTGTTTCACTCATCGTATTTCCCTATTGCTTGGAGACGCCGCGCTGGCCGGGCCGAAATTGCTATTTTTGCCTCGCTTCCGCCACGACTTTTTTTAAGCTGGACCATCCTTACCTGCGGCCTGCCATCAGCTGCGACGATCGGAGCCCTTTATGCGCGCAACGCGCCTTGCCTTCCACGCCGTTCTCGTTCCGGTGCTGTTCTCGATGGCTCCAGCCTTTGCCGTGCCGGCGCTGCAGGCGCATCGCGCCGTCTACGATCTTACCCTCGACAAGGCGTCGGACCGCTCGGGCATCACCGGCATTTCCGGCCGCATGGTCTATGAGTTCAACGGCTCGCCCTGCGAGGGCTATACGGCAAAATTCCGTTTCGTCACCCAGATCGCCACCGGCGACAACACCAGGCTGACCGACCAGCAGACGACCACGTTCGAGGACGCTGAAGGCAAGACCTTCTCGTTCGTGACCAAATCCTTCGTCGACCAGAACCTAGACAAGGAGGTCAAGGGCACCGCCACGAAAGAGACCAAGGGCCTCAAGGTCGACATCGACAAGCCCGAGAAGAACAGCCTGGAACTCGCCGCTACTCAGTTCCCGACCCAGCATCTGGTCGAACTGATCGGCAAGGCCGAGAAGGGCGAGAATTTCTACGAAACCAGCCTGTTCGACGGTTCGGAGGATGCCAACAAGGTGATGACCACCACCGTCATCGTCGGCAAGAAGGCCGAGGGCGACAAGGCCGACCCCGAAGCGCCGGCGCTGGCCAAGCTTGCAGGCGACAAATACTGGCCGGTCGACATCGCCTATTTCGACGAGACCGACAAATCGGGCGAAGAGGTGCCGGAATACCGCATCAGCTTCAAGCTGCACGAGAACGGCATCACCCGCGACCTCACAATGGACTATGGCGAGTTCTCGATGACCGGAAAGCTGGTCAACCTGTCGCTGTTCGATCAGACCAAGCCTTGCCCGGTCTCGAAATAGCAACAATGCGGCGCTGGCCACGGCAGGCTTGATGGCAGTTCCCGATGGCGGTCTATGTCGATGCGGCGATCTGGAAATGGGCCGGCCATCGCTGGTGCCACCTGATGGCCGACGATACGGACGAACTGCATCGTTTCGCCGCCGAGCTTGGCGTCAAGCGTTCGTCCTACCAGGGGCCGCCCAGGACATCGGCGCCGCACTATGACATAACCGGCTTCGAGCGCGACCGGGCGGTGCGGCTCGGCGCCATCGAATGCAGCCGCGAGGAGATCGTTGCGATCTTCAGGCGCGTACGGGTACCCAACGGAAAGGGCCGATCGTGACCCTAACGGCATTCCTGGCTTATTGCCTTGCCATCACACTTGCCGCCGCCACGCCGGGACCGGCGATGTTCACGGTGATCACCAACGGCGTGGCACGCGGCTTCCTGCGTGCGTTCGTCGCCGGAATGGGCATTGCCGCCGGCGATGCCGTGCTGGTCACCCTGGCACTGCTCGGGCTGGTGGCGCTGGCCCAGACCTTCGAATGGGTGTTTCTCCTGTTGAATACGCCGGTGCGGCCTACCTGATTTTCCTCGGCATCAAGATGTGGCGGGCCGCGGCCGCGCAATCGGCCGCGCAAGGAATCCCCCAAACCGGATTGTCGCGGTCGTTCCTGCTTGGCGCCTCCGTGGCGCTCGGCAACCCGAAGGCGATCCTGTTCCACGCCTCGATCATGCCGCTGATCCTCAACCTCGACACCATGACGTTTGCCGACGGCCTGCTGGTGGTGGCAGTCGTCGTCGGCGCCAATATTCTCACCATTGGCATCTACGCCGCGCTGGCGGGCAGGGCATCCGGCTGGCTCAGGACGCCCGAACGCATGCGGCTGATTAACCGGTTCGCCGGCAGCGCCATGATCGGCACCGGAGCGCTGATTGCCGCACGCTGAGCGATGAAGCACCTCACCGCTTGCGTTTGCAGCGCTTCCCCTCTATATGCGCGCTCATTCCACACACGGACTTTGGTGTCTGCCCGGGAGAAATCCGGCTGAAACCTCCGGTGGCGTTCGAGGACAAAGTCCAAAAATGCCTGTGTCCGTGGAGGCTAACCGGAAAAGGAACTAAGAATGGCACTGCCTGATTTCAGCATGCGCCAGCTTTTGGAAGCTGGCATTCACTTCGGCCACCAGACCCACCGCTGGAACCCGAAGATGGCGCCTTACATCTACGGCGCCCGCAACAACATCCACATCATCGACCTGTCGCAGACGGTGCCTTTGCTGCACCAGGCTCTGAAGCAGGTTTCCGACACCGTTGCCAAGGGCGGCCGCGTGCTGTTCGTCGGCACCAAGCGCCAAGCGTCCGACATCGTCGCCGACGCCGCACAGCGTTCGGCCCAATACTATGTCAACTCGCGTTGGCTCGGCGGCATGCTGACCAACTGGAAGACGATCTCGAATTCGATCCAGCGCCTGCGCAAGCTCGACGAGATGCTGGCCGGCGAAGCCCAGGGCCTGACCAAGAAGGAACGCCTGAACCTCGACCGCGAGCGCGAGAAGCTCGACAAGGCGCTCGGCGGTATCAAGGACATGGGCTCGACGCCCGACCTGATGTTCGTCATCGACACCAACAAGGAAGCGATCGCCATTCTCGAGGCCAAGCGCCTCGGCATTCCGGTCGTTGCCATCATCGATTCGAACTGCGATCCGGACAAGATCGACTTCCCGATCCCCGGTAATGACGACGCGGCGCGCGCCATCCAGCTCTATTGCGACCTGATCGCCAAGGCTGCCATCGACGGCATCGCCCGCCAGCAGGGCGCGCTCGGCGTCGACATCGGCGCCTCGGTCGAAGCTCCGGTCGAACCGGCGCTTGATCCGGCTCCGGCCCCGGCTGCGGACGCTCCGGAAGCTTGACAATCGAAGGCCGGTTGCGGCCTTCATCATTCTCATATTTGGCACGCTAGACGGACGCATCACCGAGTACCGGTGGTGCGTCGGTGCATTTAAAACAAAGAGGCGACAATGAGCATTTCGGCTGCACAGGTCAAAGAACTCCGCGACTTGACCGGCGCGGGCATGATGGACTGCAAGGCGGCGTTGACCGAGACCAACGGCAACATCGAAGAGGCCGTCGACTGGCTGCGCAAGAAGGGCATTTCCAAGGCCGACAAGAAGGCTGGCCGTACTGCCGCCGAAGGCCTGATCGGCGTCGACTCCGGCGTCCGCGAGGCCGCCATCGTCGAGGTTAACTCCGAGACCGATTTCGTGGCCCGCAACGAGCAGTTCCAGGAGATCGTTCGCAATGTCGCCAAGGTCGCGCTTGCTTATGGCACGACGGAGGCTGTCTCTGCCGCAAAGTATCCGGGTTCGGACAAGTCGGTCACTGACACCATCAAGGACGCCGTTGGCACCATTGGCGAGAACATGAGCTTCCGCCGTTCGGCCAAGCTCACCGTCCCGCACGGTGCTGTCGCAACCTACGTCCACAATGCGGTTGCCGATGGTCTTGGCAAGCTCGGCGTTCTGGTCGCGATCGAGACGACGGGCAATGAGCATGCCGCCAACGCCTTTGGCCGCCATGTCGCCATGCATGTCGCCGCCACCAACCCGCTGGCGTTGACCGCCGAGCAGATCGATCCGGCAGCGGTCGAGCGCGAGAAGGCGATCTTCGCCGACCAGGCGCGCCAGTCCGGCAAGCCGGAAGCGATCATCGAAAAGATGGTCGAAGGCCGCCTGCGCAAGTTCTACGAGGAAGTCGTGCTCCTCAAGCAGGCCTTCGTGCTCAATCCCGACATCACTGTCGAGCAGGCGCTGAAGGATGCCGAGAAGGACATCGGCGCTCCGGCCAAGATCTCCGCCTATCTGCGCTTTGCGCTGGGCGAAGGCATCGAAAAGGAAGAGACCGATTTCGCGGCGGAAGTCGCGGCGGCGGTGAAGAAGTAGTTTTAAAAATAGCCCCGAAAAGGGCTTCTCAGCTCAGGCAACTCGGCCGGGTGTCCGCAAGGATGCTCGGCCGATTTCTTGTGCGGTGTCGATGAAGGCCCTGAGCTTTGGCGCCATCGACGCCCTGCGCGGGAAGTAGAGGAAGAGGCCGGGCTCCTCGATCGCCGTTTGCGGCAGGATCTGAACGAGGCGGCCGGCGGCCAATTCCGCGCGCACCAGCGGCTCGAACACATAGATCAGCCCGACGCCGGCAAGCGCAAGGTCGATCGCGGCCAGCGAATCGGTAACGATGACCGTACCCTTCGTCTCGGCCACGACATCCTTGCCGTCCTCGGTCAGGTCCCAGCGATAGAGTGCGCCGGAGCGCACAAGCCGGTAGCCGACGCAATTGTGGTCCGAAAGATCCGTCACACCGCGCGGACGGCCATGCCGGCCGACATAGGCGGGGGAGGCGACGATCACGGCGTTGAATGGCGGCGTCAGCCGGACCGTGACCATGTCCTGTGCGATCATCTCGCCCAGCCGGATGCCGGCATCAAAACCCTCGCCGACAATGTCCACCAGCCCCTGGTCGATGAGCAATTCGATGGTCACATCAGGATAGCGTTCAGCCATCGCGGCGACCACGGGAGTGACGGCAAGTGGAACGGCGATGTTGGGAACGTTCAACCTGAGCAAGCCGGAGGGCCGGCCCTTGATGGCTCGGATGCGGTCCATCCGGTCGGCGATATCCTGGAGAGCAGGGGCTGCCGTCTCCACCAGCGCCTTGCCGGCTTCCGTCAGCGAGACGCTGCGCGTGGTGCGCGCAAACAGCGGCTGGCCGATCCGCTCCTCCACGAGGCGCACCGCATGGCTGACGGCGGATGGGGACATGCCCAGTTCGGCCGCGGCAAGCGCAAAGCCGCCGCGTCGGGCAACGGCGACGATGACAGGCAAATGACTGAGCAGATCCCGGTCCATTCATGCATGATATCGCATAGTCCTTGCAAACACTCAATCTTCTCGATGCCGACAGGCTGACCCATATTGCCATCACCGATGCACAAAGGAGAAGAGAGATGGATGCCTTGAAACACGCTACCTTCGCCGCAGGCCTTGCCCTAGCGCCGGTCGATGCCGGCGGCGCCGAGCCGTCCGGTTGGCGCGCGCTCGCCGACGAACGCGCCGTCATCCGCATCGCCGATGCCATCGACCGTGCCGTCGATGCGCAGGACTGGAAGCTTGCCCGCTCCTATTTCGCCGACCGTGTCACCGTCGACTTCAGCAGCCTGTCAGGATAGCCTGCCGCCACCATCCCCTCCGACAATCTGATCGGTACCTGGGCCGGCAACCTCAGGGGCAGCAAGACCAGCCTGCATCTGCGCACCAATCACCAGGTGATCTTTGAGGCGGACGCGGCGACCGTCTCTTCGAACGGCTATGCCTGGAACCGGATGGAAGGCAATGGCGACCCGCTGTGGGAAGTCTGGGGCACCTACGAGCACCATCTGGTTCGCTCCGGGACCGGCTGGAAAGTCGACGGCTTCGGTTTCCGCGCCACGCATGAGCGCGGCAATCCCTGGGTCAAGATGACGCCTGGCCAGTGAGCCGGCGTCAAGAAATCAGGATAGGAAAAACACCATGACCATGAGCTATTACACACTGGGCAACAGCGGCCTGCGCGTCAGCCGGCTGGCACTGGGCACCATGACCTTTGGCACCGAATGGGGCTGGGGCGCGGACAGGGAAACCGCGCGCGCCATGGCCGACGCCTATGTCGAGGCCGGCGGCAATTTCTTCGACACCGCCGACCTCTACACCGGCGGCACAGCCGAAACCTGGCTCGGCGAATTCATCGCCGAGCGAGGCTTGCGCGACAGAGCGGTGATCGCCACGAAATTCACCTTCAACGCGGAGCCCGGCAATCCGAACGCCGGTGGCAATGGCCGCAAGAACATCTTGCGCGCCGTGGACGCCTCGCTGAAGCGGTTGGGCACTGACTATATCGACCTCTACCTCCTCCATGTCTGGGACGGGCTGACGCCGGCCGAGGAGGTCATGCGCACGATGGATGATCTCGTGCGTGCGGGCAAAATTCGCCATGTCGGCCTGTCCGATGTGCCGGCCTGGTATGCTGCCCGCGCGCAGACGATCGCCGAGTGGCGCGGCTACGAGCCGGTGTCGGCCTTGCAGCTTGAATATTCGCTGGCGGAGCGTTCGACCGAAAATGAGTTCGTGCCCTTCGGCACCCGCCATGGCGCAGGAATCATGGTGTGGAGCCCGCTGGCCAGCGGGCTGCTCAGCGGCAAGTACCGGCCGACGCAGGAAGGCCATGCCGGCCGGCTCGACGGCTTTCGCAACACCACTCATCCAGGGTTCCAGAAGTTCACCGAGCGCAACTGGGCGATCGTGGCGGAGCTCGAAAAAGTTGCGGCCGAACTCGGACGCAGCATGGCGCAGGTCGCGCTCAACTGGGTGGCAACGCAACCGGGCATCGCCACCGTGATTCTTGGCGCCACCAAGCTGGCGCAGTTGCAGGACAATCTAGCGGCGTTGGATTTCACTTTACCCGCCGAGCTTCGCGCGCGGCTGGATACGGTCAGCAGGACACCGCCGCCATTCCCGTACGCCTATTTCGGTTCCGACATACAAGCCCGGGTTACCGGCGGCGCCGTGACCGGCGACAAGCCGTTGGGTTATGCGCCGCCGCTGCTGGTCGAGGGCGACGCCGTCAGCATCACCAGCAACTGACGGGCCGCGACGGGAAGGCGGAATTGGGCGAGGGGCGCCGCGTGACATCGCGGCGCCCTTCGTGTATCGGAACTCGGCATCGCGCCAGCGGCGGCGCCCGCGCGAGGGCGGCCTGCCCAGGCTGCCACACGCAACAATGACGAGGTCCAGATGACGGCAAAGCCCCTCTATCGACGTGTCCTGCTGAAAGCGTCGGGCGAAGCGTTGATGGGCGAGCAGCATTTCGGCATCGATGTCTCGGTGGTCGACCGAATCGCCGCCGACATCGCCGAAGCCCGCGCACTTGGCATCGAGGTCGGCGTCGTCATTGGCGGCGGCAATATCTTTCGCGGCGTGGCGGTGGCATCCAAGGGCGGCGACCGCGTTACCGGCGACCACATGGGCATGCTGGCCACCGTCATCAACTCGCTGGCGCTGCGCACCTCGCTGAACAAGATCGGCGTCGACGCCGTCGTGCTGTCGGCCATAGCCATGCCCGAACTTTGCGAGAGTTTTTCCCAGCGCCAGGCCACCGCCTATATGAACCAGGGCAAGGTCGTCATTTTCGCCGGCGGCACCGGCAATCCGTTCTTCACCACCGATTCGGCCGCGGCCTTGCGCGCCGCCGAGATCGGCGCCGACGCGCTGTTCAAGGGCACCCAGGTCGACGGCGTCTATTCGGCCGATCCCAAGAAGGATCCGAATGCGACCCGCTTCGAGCGCATCAGCCATGCCGAAGTCATCAACAAGGGCCTTTCGATCATGGATACCGCCGCAATTGCACTTGCGCGCGAAAACAACATCCCGATAATCGTCTATTCGATCCACGAAAAAGGTGGTTTCGGCGATATTCTGCGGGGCGGCGGCCGTTGCACGATCGTCGCCGACGAATAATCCGGAGTATACTCTCCTAAAAAGGGATCAGTTTTCGAAAGAGGGTCCGGATATAGGCCCTAAGCAGTGAACCCGGATCAAACGGGTCGAGGAGACTAAGATGAGTGGTGAGTTCGACGACCTCAAGCGGCGCATGGATGGCGCGATCGCCGCCTTCAAGCACGATCTGGCTTCGCTGCGCACCGGCCGTGCCTCCAGCAATCTGCTCGACGCCATCCAGGTCCAGGCCTACGGCACCACCATGCCCATCAACCAGGTGGCGAACGTGTCGGTGCCGGAGCCGCGCATGATCTCGGTTTCGGTATGGGACAAGTCGATGGTCGGCGCGGTCGACCGTGCCATCAGAGAATCCAATCTCGGCTTCAATCCGATCGTCGACGGCACCAATCTCAGAATTCCGCTGCCCGAGCTCAACGAGCAGCGCCGCAAGGAACTGGTCAAGATTTCGCATGGCTACGCCGAGAACGCCCGCGTTGCGGTGCGCCATGTCCGTCGCGACGGCATGGACTTCTTGAAGAAGGCGGAAAAGGACGGCGACATCAGCGAGGACGATCAGCGCAAGCGCTCCGATCAGGTCCAGAAGCTGACCGACGAAACGATCAGCACCATCGATCACCTGCTTTCCGATAAGGAAGCTGAAATCATGCAGGTTTAGGGTCGGCCCGCACCGGCCCGAAAGCGAGACAATGGCAACGCCCGCGCATGTCGCGATCATCATGGATGGAAACGGACGCTGGGCCAAGGCGCGCGGCATGCCGCGGCTTGCCGGCCATCGCGCCGGCGTCGAAGCGCTGCGCAAGACGGTGCGCGCCGCGCCCGGTCTCGGCATTTCCTTCCTGACCGTCTACGCCTTTTCGTCGGAAAACTGGTCGCGGCCCAAGGCCGAAGTCAGCGATCTGATGGGGCTTTTGAAACTGTTCATCCGCCGCGATCTGGCCGAACTGCACCAGAACGGCGTGCGCGTCAGGATCATCGGTGACAGGGCGGGGCTGCAGCCGGACATCAGGGGCCTGCTGGAAGAGGCCGAATCGCTGACTGCGCGCAATGAATCGCTGACCTTGGTCATCGCCTTCAACTATGGCGGGCGCGACGAGATCGTGCGCACGTCACGCAAGCTCGCAGCCGCAGTGGCGCGCGGCGAGATCGACGCAGAGGCGATCACGGCAGACACTTTTGCCGGCGCCCTCGACACCGCAGGCATTCCCGATCCGGAGCTGGTCATCCGCACCAGTGGCGAGCTTCGGCTGTCGAACTTCCTTCTGTGGCAGGCAGCCTACAGCGAACTGGTTTTTCTGCCTTGCTACTGGCCTGACTTCAGCCGCGAACACCTGGCCGACGCATTGCGCGATTTTGCTGGCCGCGAGCGCCGTTTTGGCGGGCTTGCCGCTCAAGATGTCGCTGCCTCGTGATCGGCGGCGGGATGAACAATCTTCAGCTTCGCATCGTCTCGGCGCTGGTGCTGGCCGCAATAGCGCTTGGCCTGACCTGGTTGGGAGGGCTGTGGTTCCGCCTGCTTTGCGCCGGGATATCGGCGGTCATCTTCTATGAATGGGCGCGCATGTCGCGCCCCTTGGCCGGTGCGACCCTCGGCTTCATTCCCGAAGCGCTGCTTCTGGTGTTCGTCGTCGCCCTGGTTGCAGGCGTGCCGGCATCGTGGCTTCTGTCTCTTGTCCTGGCCATGGTTGTGGTCGCTGCTGTCGGCGCCCGTATGCGTGGAGCGGCGCAATGGGATGCAGCCGGTCTTGCCTACGCGGCTTTGTCCGGCTTATCGCTGGCGCTGCTGCGCGGCGGCGACCATCCCGGCCTGGTCGCAATCCTGTTTCTGTTCGCCGTGGTCTGGGCGACCGACATCTTCGCCTATTTCGCCGGCCGCTCCGTCGGCGGGCCCAAGCTCGCGCCATCGATATCCCCCGGCAAAACGCAGAGCGGCGCACTTGGCGGCGCTGTCGGCGGCGTGGCCGCCGGCGTGCTTCTGGCTGCCGCCGCCGGGGCCGGCAATCTTGGCGTCCTCGCCTTGGTTGCGCTGGTGCTGTCGATTGTTGCCCAGGTTGGCGATCTCTTCGAATCCTGGGTCAAGCGCCGCCACGGCCGCAAGGATTCAAGCGCGTTGATACCCGGGCATGGCGGTGTCATGGACAGGGTGGACGGGCTTGTCGCGGCGGCTGTTGCCCTATACGTGATCGGCTGGATTTCGGCGGGCGCCGATCATCCGGCGCGGGGACTGTTTCCGGCTTGAGTGATATTTCACGGCGAAGAAATGGCGCACGCCACGGATTCGCCTGGATTGATGTCACAGTCGCGGCGACACCTTTTGCCGCAGGTGAATTTGAGGGCATGAGTTGAACGAAATTCTTCACGCGTTTTTCAGCACGGAAGGCTTTGTCCTCGGCACGCTGGTGCCGTTTCTGTTCGTGCTGACCGTGGTCGTCTTCATTCACGAAATGGGCCATTACCTGGTCGGCCGCTGGTGCGGCATTGGCGTGAAGGCCTTTTCGATCGGCTTCGGCCCCGAACTTCTCGGCTTCAACGACAGCCACGGCACGCGCTGGAAGCTCTGCGCCATACCGCTCGGCGGTTATGTCAAATTCGTCGGCGACATGAGCGCCACGTCGAGCCAGCCGAGTTCGGAAGATCTGGAAACGCTGACTGACGCTGAACGCAAGGTCGCCTTCCACACGCAACCCATCTGGAAACGCGCCGCCACGGTGGTGGCCGGACCGCTGTTCAACTTCCTTTTGACCATTGCCGTCTTTGCCGTGCTGTTTTCCCTCTATGGCCGCCCTGTGTTTGAGCCGATGGTGGCGGCGGTCACCGCCGGCAGTCCAGCCGCAAGGGCCGGCATTTTGCCAGGCGACCGATTCGTCGCCGTCGACGGCAGCAAGGTTGAGACCTTCGCCGACGTCCAGCGCCTAGTTTCGGGCCGCGGCGGCGACGCCATCACCTTCACCATGTTGCGCGACGGCAAGGAGGTCACGGTCGTCGCGACGCCGGAGCCGATGGAGCAGCTGGACGCACTGGGCAACAAGGTCAAGGTGGCCGTCATCGGCGTCGTCAACAACAAGGATGTCGGCCAGCCCAGGCTGATCACCTACAGCCCTGTCGGAGCAGTCGGCGCCGCGGTCGAGGAGACGGGGCACGTCATTCAGCGCACCGGCCAGTTCCTGCAGCGATTCGTTGTCGGCCGCGAAGACAAATGCCAGCTGGGCGGCCCGATCAAGATCGCCAAGATGTCGGGGCAGGCGGCAAAGCTGGGCTTCCTATGGCTGGTGCAACTCGTCGCCGGCCTGTCGGTCGGGATCGGAATTCTGAACCTTTTGCCGATTCCCCCCCTCGACGGCGGCCATCTCCTGTTCTACGCACTCGAAGCCGTTTTCCGGCGTCCGGTATCGGAGCGGATGATGGAAATGGGATACCGGGCCGGCCTCTTTCTGGTTCTGGGATTTATGGGCTTCGTCTTCTGGAACGATCTGTTTGGGTGCTGAAATCATGAAGAAATTTGGCTTCAGCACCGGCAATGTTGAGACGCCGTTTACCATGCACGGGGGTATGCGTGACGCGAAAGCCACGCATCAGGGTTAAGTAATTACAAATTAACCAGAAGCCTTGCGTGTAGGGAAAATCCGGTTAATACGGTAGGAGAAATTACCGCACGTCCGGTTTTCTCGCCGTGGGGACTTCGAGAAAAGGTACAAAAGCCCGATGAAGGCAGCATCCAAATTTTTGAGCGCCGCGTCCGCGGTGGCTATGTCCGCCGCTCTGGTTGTACCAGGTGCGCTCGCCGTGCAGTTCGTTGCCACATCTGCGGCGCAGGCAGCCGTTGTCTCGAGAGTCGAGGTCAGCGGCAACCAGCGTGTCGACGCCGACACCATCCGCAACTACATCACGATCAAGCCGGGCAAGGCGTTTTCCAGCGCCGATATCGACGATGCGGTCAAGGCGCTGTTCGGCACCGGGCTGTTCTCGGACGTGCAGATCAATCAGGTCGGTTCGACGCTGGTAGTCAAGGTTGCCGAATACCAGGTCGTCAACCAGGTTCTGTTCCAGGGCAACAAGAAGCTCAAGGACAACGCGCTGGCAGTCGCCGTGCAGTTGAAGCCGCGCGGGACGTTCTCGCAGGCAACGCTGGACTCCGATGTCGAGGCGGTAAAGGCTGCCTACAGGCGAATTGGCCGGGATGACGCCGCTGTCACGACCCAGATCATGGATCTCGGCGACAACCGCGTGAACGTGGTCTTCAACATCAACGAAGGCGGCCGCACCAAGATCGCCGCTGTCAATTTCGTCGGCAACAGCGCCTATTCGAGCCGCCGCCTGTCCGACGTCATCGCAACCAAGCGCTCGAGCTTCTTGTCCTTCGTGCTGCGTGACGACGTCTATGACGAGGACAAGCTCCGCGCCGACCAGGAATCGCTGCGCCGCTTCTATTACAATCACGGCTATGCCGACTTCCAGGTGGTCTCAGCCGTCGGCGAGCTCGACGACACGACCAACCAGTACACCGTTACCATCACCGTCCAGGAAGGCGACCGCTATACGTTCGGCGACGTCAGCGTCGAGAGCACCATTCCCGAAGTCGACTCGAAGGCGCTGGAATCGGTGGTTCAGACCCACAAGGGCGACGTCTACAACGCCAAGAATGTCGAGGATACCATCATCGCGCTGACCGAAAAGGTCGCGGGTTCGGGCTATGCCTTCGCCCAGGTGACGCCGCGCGGCGATCGCAACTTCGAGAACCACACCATTTCGGTCGTCTATACGATCGACCAGGGCACCAAGGCCTATATCGAGCGCATCGAAATCCGCGGCAACGACCGCACACGCGACTATGTCATTCGTCGTGAGTTCGATGTCAGCGAAGGCGACGCCTTCAACCAGGTACTCATCCAGCGCGCGAAGAAGCGGCTGGAAAAGCTAGATTACTTTGAGAAAGTCGACGTTTCGACTGTCCCGGGTTCTGAGCCAGACCAGGTCGTGCTCGTGGTCGACGTGGTCGAGAAATCGACCGGCGAGTTCTCGGTTGGCGCAGGTTATTCGACAGGTGGCGACACTGCCGGTCCGTCCGTCGAAGGTTCGGTCGCGGAGCGCAACTTCCTCGGTCGCGGCCAGTACATCAAGGTTTCGGCGGGTGGCCGCAAGAATTCGCGGGACTACAGCCTGTCCTTCACCGAACCCTATTTCCTGGGGCGCCGTATCGCCGCCGGCTTCGATATCTTCCAGCAGACCCGCAACTACGACCACTATGACAGCGAGACGCTGGGTGCGACGGTGCGCTTCGGCCTGCCGATCACCGACAACATCTCGACGCAGTTGGCGTACAATATCGCCCAGGAGAAGTACAAGCTCGACGACGGTTGCGATAACAATCCTGCCATCCCGGGCAACGCCCCTGGCGACGGGATTCCCGACGCGGACTGCAACGTATCTGCGGCAATCGTCCAGGGAATTGATGAAAGCCCTTGGATCAAGTCGTCGGTCAGCCTTGGGCTGGTCTACAACACCATCGACGACATGAAGAGCCCGCATGAAGGCATCTACGCCACCACGACCATGGAAGTGGCCGGCCTTGGTGGCGATGCCAAATTCGTCAAGGTTACCGGTCGTGGCACTGTCTACCAGACGTTGTCCGAACAGCTGGATCTGGTCGGCCTGATCTCAGGTGGTGCTGGCCATATTGCGGGCTATGGCGATAACGGCCTGCGTATCTTCGATCAGTTCCAGAGCAGCGACCGCATGATCCGCGGCTTCGAGTATGGCGGTATCGGCCCCGCGGATATTGCAACGGGTGACCACCTCGGCGGCACCACTTATTTCAATGCGTCGGCCGAAGCTCAATTCCCGATACCGGTCATTCCGGAAAGCTTTGGTGTCCGCGGCGCTGTGTTTGCTGATGCCGCCACACTGTACGGCAGCAAGATAAATGTCGCCGGGGTTACTCAAGCTTCAACTGATCTAGAGCTGCGCGCGTCGGTTGGTGTCGGCTTGCTGTGGTCATCGCCTTTTGGCCCGATCCGCATCGACTACGCGATGCCCGTCAAGAAGGAAAAGACCGACGACGTGCAGGAATTCAACTTCGGCATGTCGAGCCGCTTCTGATCTTGCGGTAACGATGCTTCCGGGCCGTTGGGGTCCGGAAGAGAATTGATCCGACCTAGCTGGATATTGCTTCTGGAATGACCGATCCGGTGTTCTTCGCGCCATCACGCCGGTATACGGCCGGCGAAGTCGCGAATCTGACCGGCGCATCGCTTGTCGATTCCGATCTTGCCCACATATCGATCGATGCGTTGGCGCCAGCCAACGAAGGCGGCGAGGGTGCGCTCGTCTTCGTCGACGGCAAGCGCAATTTCGCGCTGATGCAGTCGCTGAAGGCGGCGGCCGTGTTTTGTCCCGCCGAGTTCGCCGGCAAGGCGCCGGCCGGCATTGCGGTTCTGGTGCATCCGCGCCCGCAGCAGGCCTTCGCCATGATCGGCCGGCTGCTGTTCCCGATGGCGGCTACGCCGGGACCGATGACCAGCGAAACCGGGGTCTCGCCGCAAGCTCATGTCGATACCACGGCGCATATCGAGGCAGGCGCGATCATCGAGGCCGGAGCCGTCGTCGGCCCGCGTGCTTCCATCGGCAGCGGAACGGTCATTGCCCCCCACGCCGTTATCGGTCCGTCATGCCAGATCGGCCGCGACGGCTATATCGGACCAGGTGTCAGCGTCCAGTACGCGCTGATCGGCAACCGCGTCATCATTCATGGCGGCGCCAGGATAGGCCAGGACGGCTTCGGCTTTGTCGGCGGCGCCAAAGGGCCCGAGCGTGTGCCGCAGGTCGGCCGCGTCATCATTCAGGACGATGTCGAAATCGGCTCGAACACGACCGTCGATCGCGGCGCCATGTCGGATACGGTCATCGGTCAGGGCACCAAGATCGACAATCTGGTGCAGATCGCCCATAACGTTCGCATCGGCCGCAATTGCATTATTGCCGGGCTCTCTGGTATTTCCGGCTCCGTCACCGTCGGCGACGGTGTCACCATGGGCGGCGGCGTTGGCCTTGCCGATCATTTGACCATAGGATCAGGGGCCAAGCTTGCTGCAAGGAGCGGGTTCATGAGCAACGTGCCGGCGGGCGAGATCTGGGGAGGCTATCCGGCGCAGCCGATGGCGGAAGCCATGCGCGAGATCGCCATGCTGAGGAAGCTCGCCAGGACGCGCAAGCAGGGCGAGGGGGAAGTAGCTGAGATGGTGCCGGCGACGCTCGAAGCGGTCGATATATTGGGGTTGATGAAGCTTTTGCCGCATCGCTATCCCTTCCTGATGATCGATCGCATCATCGAAATCGACGGCAATGATTCTGCCATCGGCATCAAGAACGTGACCATCAATGAGCCGCATTTCCAGGGCCATTTCCCGGATCAGCCGGTGATGCCGGGCGTGCTCATCGTCGAGGCTATGGCGCAGACGGCCGGCGCGATCTGCATCCGTAACCTCAACACGGAAAAGCCGTCGCTGGTCTATTTCCTGACCATCGACAACGCGAAATTCCGCAAACCGGTCGTCCCGGGCGACCAGTTGAAGATCCACGTCAAGAAAATCAAGATGCGCGGCAACCTGCTCAAATTCGCCTGCGAGGCCATGGTGGAGGGCACAAAGGCCGCCGAAGCCGAGATCTCGGCAATGATGGTTACCGGCTGACGGTTCGAAATGCTCATGAAAATACAGACTTCAATCCACCCCTCGGCCGTCATCGAGGCCGGCGCGCAGATCGGCGAAGGCGCCGCAATAGGACCTTTCTGCTATGTCGGCGCTGACGCCGTGATCGGTGACCGCGTCGAACTGGTCAGCCATGTCTCGGTGCTGGGCGCGACAACCATTGGCGCCGCGACCAAGGTCTATCCAATGGCGACACTGGGCGGACCGCCGCAGAACACCAAGCACAAGGGCGGCCGCACCACTTTGGTCATCGGCCAGAACTGCACGATCCGCGAAGGCGTGACCATGCATCTCGGCACCGATTCCAGCCGCGGCGAGACGACCGTCGGCGACAACGGCAATTTCCTTGCCTATGCCCACATTGCCCATGATTGCGTCGTCGGTAAAAACGCCACCTTCGCTAATGGCGCGACCCTGGGCGGCCATTGCGAGGTCGGTGACAGCGTTTATATTGGCGGCCTCAGCGCCGTTCATCAGTTCGTGCGTGTTGGTGACAACGCCTTTCTCGGCGGCTGCTCGGCTTTTGTCGGCGATGTCATTCCCTACGCCATTGCGGTGGGCAATCGCGCGAGCCTGCGTGGACTCAACATCATCGGCCTGAAGCGCGCCGGGTTGCCGCGCGCCGAAATCTACCTGCTGCGCAAGGCTTACAAGACCATCTTCGACCGCTCCCGCACTGTCGGCGAGAACATCGAATTCGCCAAGGCCGAGTTTGCGTCGTCGCCGACGGCCATGAAAATCATCGATTTCATCACCAGTCGCGGCAAGCGGCATTTTGCCGTCCCGTCGCTTAAGGGTGGCGACGGCGACGATGCCGATGACGAAGGCTGAGGCCACTTCAACGGCCCTCGATCTTGCGCCGGACGCCAGGGTCGGCATCATTGCCGGCGGCGGTAGCTTGCCGGTCGAAGTTGCCGCCGGCCTGGCGGAGGCCGGACATCCGCCCGTCATCATCCTGGTCGAAGGTCAGGCCGACCGTCAGTCCGACCTCACAATCTATGAGCATGAAAGCCTTGCGCTGGAAGACATCGGCTCGCTGGTTGCGTTGCTGAGGCGCCGGCGGATCACCCATCTTGTGCTTGCCGGCGAGATCAGGCGCAGGCCGCGGTTGGTCGACATGCGTCCGAACCTTGGGCTACTGGCACTTATACCCTCGCTCGCCATGGCGCTTGCCCGCGGCGATGACGGGCTGTTGAAGATATTGACCCGCGGCCTGGAGGCACGGGGCGTCAAGGTTGTCGGTGCGCATGAAGTCGTGCCCCGGCTCGTCGCGGCCGAAGGGCCGCTGACCAAAGCAGTGCCGCGAAAGTCCGACTGGCGCGATATCGAGGCGGCACACGCGGCGGCAAAGGCCATCGGCGCGCTCGACATTGGTCAGGCGGCAATTGCCATCGGTGGCCGCACTGTTGCCCTGGAAGGCGTCGAGGGCACCCACGGACTGCTCGAGCGGACGCAGCAGTTGCGCGGCCATGGCAGGCTGGCCGGCAAGACGCGCGGTGTCCTGGTCAAATGCGCCAAACCTGGCCAGGAATTGCGTGCCGATCTGCCATCTATTGGCCCCCAGACCGTCGAGGCGGCGCATGCCGCGGGGCTCGCCGGCATTGCCGTCGAAGCCCGCCGTTCGCTCATCCTCGAAGGCCCCGCCGTTGTCGCGCGCGCCAATGCGCTCGGCCTGTTCGTGTTCGGCCTGCCGGCTGCGGAGTCTGTCCATGGCAGCTGAGAAGCCGCTGAAGATTGCCATCGTCGCCGGCGAAGAATCCGGCGACCTGCTCGGCGCCGACATCGTGCAGGCGCTGAAGCGCATGACCGGGCGCGAGGTGCAACTCGTCGGCACTGGCGGGCGGCATCTGCAGGCGCTCGGACTGGCGCCGCTGTTCGACGGCGCCGAGATCGCGCTGATGGGGCTCAGCGCCATCCTGCGTGACTTGCCGCGCCTGATGCGGCGGATCAGCCAGACGGCAAGTGCTGTCGCCGCCGAAAAACCCGACTGTCTGATCACCATCGACAGCCCCGATTTCTCGCTGCGCGTCGCCAAAAAGATCCGCGCCGCCGATCCGTCGATCCCGATCGTCCATTATGTCTGCCCGAGCGTCTGGGCGTGGCGGCCGGGTAGGGCGGCCGCGATGAAGCCCTATGTCGACCACATACTGTGCATCCTGCCTTTCGAGGTAAAGGAGCTCAGCCGTCTCGGCGGCCCGCCTGGCACTTACGTCGGACATCGCCTCACGCATGATCCAGGCGTGCAGGGCGCGGCCAGGGCGCAAGCCCAGCCACGCGATCTCTCGGCCGATCACGTCAAGACGCTGCTCGTCCTGCCAGGGTCGCGGCGCGGCGAGGTGAGCCGGCTTATCGGTCCGTTCGGCGAGACGGTGTCGGCGCTGCGCGCGCGTGGCCACCGGCTGCGGCTGTTGCTGCCGACGGTGCCGCATGTCGCCGAACTGGTCAAGACATCGGTGGCGCGCTGGGATCAGGAGCCGGAAGTCATCCTCGATCCCGAGCGCAAGTGGCAGGCCTTCGGCAAGGCCGATGCGGCGCTGACCGCGTCTGGAACGGTGTCACTGGAACTGGCGATGTCGGGTGTCCCGATGATCTCTTGCTACAAGTTCGATCCGATCATGCTGATGGCGCAGAGCCTGATCACGGTGTGGAGCGCTGCTTTGCCCAACCTTATTGCCGACCGGCCGGTCGTGCCGGAAAGCTACAACCAGTATGTGCGGCCGCACTATCTGGCGCGGCAGCTCGAGGCACTGTTCTCAGACACCGCCTACCGCGCTTGGCAAAAGGACGGCTTTGGCGAGGTTGCCAGACGCATGGCCACCGACAGGCCCTCCGGCGACATCGCCGCCGATGTCGTTCTTCGCCACATCGGGAGAGCGAATAGGGCTTAGCGAGTGAATAGTGAATAGTGAATAGTGAATAGGATTAACGAGCTCTCGACTATAATCAAGCTGCTACTTACTACCTGCTATTACTACCTGCTATTCACTACTTACCATTCACCATTCACTCTCTTTCACCTTTTCGCAATCGGCACGTAGTCGCGTTCCGGGGCGCCGGTATAGAGCTGGCGCGGGCGGCCGATCTTCTGGTGCGGGTCCTCGATCATTTCCTTCCACTGCGCGATCCAGCCGACGGTGCGCGCGACCGCGAACAGTACGGTGAACATGGTGGTGGGGAAGCCCAGCGCCTTCAGCGTGATGCCGGAATAGAAATCGACGTTCGGATAGAGCTTCTTCTCGATGAAGTAGGAATCGGTCAGCGCGATCTTTTCCAGCTCCATGGCGATGTCGAGCAGCGGATCGTCCTTGATGCCGAGTTCGCCCAGCACCTCATGCGCCGTCTTCTGCATGATTTTCGCGCGAGGATCGTAGTTCTTGTAGACGCGATGGCCGAAGCCCATTAGCCGGAACGGATCGTTCTTGTCCTTGGCGCGGGCGATGAATTCCGGGATGTGGTCGACATGGCCGATCTCGCCCAGCATGTTGAGCGCCGCTTCGTTGGCGCCGCCATGCGCCGGGCCCCACAGGCAGGCGATGCCGGCGGCAATGCAGGCGAACGGATTGGCGCCCGACGAGCCGGCAAGGCGCACCGTCGAGGTCGAGGCGTTCTGTTCGTGGTCGGCGTGCAGGATGAAGATGCGCTCCATGGCGCGCGCCAGCACCGGATTGATCTTGTATTCCTCGCACGGCACCGCAAAGCACATATGCAGGAAGTTGGCGGCGAAGTTCAGCTCGTTCTTCGGGTAAATGAAGGGCTGGCCGATATGGTATTTGTAGGCCATGGCTGCAATCGTCGGCATCTTGGCAATCAGCCGCATCGAGGCGACCATGCGCTGATACGGGTCCGAAATGTCGGTGGAGTCGTGATAGAAGGCCGACAGCGCGCCGACCACGCCGCACATCACAGCCATCGGATGCGCGTCGCGGCGGAAGCCGGTGAAGAAGCGCGACATCTGCTCGTGCACCATGGTGTGGCGCGTCACCCGGTAGTCGAAATCGTCCTTCTGTGCCTTGGTCGGCAGTTCGCCGTAGAGCAGGAGGTAGCAGACTTCGAGGAAGTCGCCATGCTCGGCCAGCTGGTCGATGGGATAGCCGCGGTGAAGCAGGATGCCGGCATCGCCGTCGATGAAGGTTATCGCCGACTCGCAGCTCGCCGTCGAAGTGAAGCCGGGATCGTAGGTGAAGGCGCCGGTGGTGTTGTAGAGCGCACCGATGTCGATGACGTCGGGCCCGACCGAGCCGCTCCGCACCTTGAATTCATGCGTCTTGCCGGCCAGTTCGAGCGTGGCAGTCGACGGGTGCGTCGTCTTGCTGCCGGTTTCCAGTCTCGTCGCAGCTTCGCTCATTCTCAAACTCCTTCATCTTCCTCATGCCGGCAAGGCAATTCCTGCAAACGACACGTCGAAATCACCGGAATGCGCGAACTCGCCACCGCATTTAGGAAGTGCGTGCCAGATTGGGCCAAGGCCTAATGTTGCACTGCGAAACCCGCCTTTCAATGCCAATCTTTTTGGGCCAGCTCGCTCCTAATCGATTTGATCCGCAATCCGCGCCAGGCTTTCCTCGCGGCCAAGCACGGCAAGCACGTCGAACACGCCGGGCGAGGTGCTGCGGCCGGTAAGGGCCGCCCGGAGCGGTTGGGCCACGGCGCCGAGCTTGTGGCCGCCGGCCGCTGCGAACTTGCGCACCGCGGCTTCAGCCGCGGCAGCCGACCAATCGCCCGAAACAGTCTGCAAAGCGGCATGTGCGCCGCGCAGGATCGCGCGCGCGTCGGCACTGAGCAGTGCTGCCGCCTTCTCGTCGATCGGCAGCGGCCGCTCGACGAACAGGAAGGCAGCGCCATCGGCCAGTTCCACCAGCGTCTTGGCGCGCTCTTTCAGGCCAGGCAAGGCGGCCAGCAGCTGCGCCTTCCTGGCGTCGTCGAGACGGGCGGCGATAGCAGATCCGCCTTCGAGGTATGGCAGAGTGGCGACGAAAATGTCGAACAGCTCGGTATCGGCCATCTTGCGCATATGCGCGCCGTTGATTGACTCGAGCTTGGCGAAGTCGAAGCGCGCCGCACCCTTGTTGACATCGCCGATGTCGAACCACGAAATCATGTCCTTGATCGACATGATCTCGTCGTCGCCATGGCTCCAGCCGAGCCTTGCCAGATAGTTGAGCAGTGCCTCGGGCAGATAGCCCATGGCGCGATAAGCCTCGACACCGAGTGCGCCGTGCCGCTTCGACAGCTTGGCGCCGTCGGCGCCGTGGATCAGCGGGATATGCGACATCGACGGGACGTCCCAGCCCATGGCGTTGTAGATCACCGTCTGGCGCGCGGCGTTGGTCAGATGGTCGTCGCCGCGGATGATGTGGGTGACGCCCATGTCATGGTCGTCGACGACGACGGCATGCATGTAGGTCGGATTGCCGTCCGAGCGCAGGATGATGAAATCGTCGAGGTCCTTGTTGGGGAAGCGCACCTCGCCCTGCACACGGTCGTGCACCACGGTTTCGCCCTCGGTCGGCGCCTTGATGCGGATGGCGCCCTTGACGCCGGGAGGCGCCTCCGAGGGGGCACGATCTCGCCACTGGCCGTTGTAGCGCGGCGGCAGGCCCTTGGCGCGTGCGGCCTCGCGCATCGCCTCGAGCTCGGCAGGCGTCTCGTAGCTGTAATAGGCCTTGCCCAGGCGCACCAGCTCCTCGGCCACCTCACGGTGGCGCGGCGCGCGCTCGAACTGCGATATGGCCTCACCGTCCCAGGAAAGGCCGAGCCAGGTCAGCCCATCCAGAATGGCCTGTGTCGCCGCCTCGTTGAAGCGTTCGCGGTCGGTGTCCTCGATGCGCAGCACCATCGTGCCGCCGGTGTGCTTGGCGTACAGCCAGTTGAACAGCGCCGTGCGCGCGCCGCCGATATGCAGATAGCCGGTGGGCGAGGGGGCAAAACGGGTGACGACCGTGTCGGACATGGAACTCTCGGGAAGCCTTGGAAAGCGGAGCGTGATCGCGCGGACTTTCGCGCTTTGCGCGTTCATGTAGCATAGGGGGTCTGGGGCGCAAGGGGCAGACCCGATGGCTGGATGAGGCCGGGGGCACGTCGGCAATTATCGTTTGCGTCAACTGGCGGTGGAGCCTTGTAGCACAAAAATCTGTTCGCACCTCCGCGCAACCTCATTTGGCAGCAGCGTCAATGTCTGGGTTTCATTCGGCTGCAGCGCCCGTCACAGTGCCTGGAACATCGCTGCGACGGTGGTAGCCCCCTCTGACGAGCGGACATTTCTTCACGGATGCGGCACTGCCCGACACAACGCCGCCGTGACAGCGTTGGCTTGGTCACGCATATTGACCTTTCTGCAATCATTATCGTGAACACCGCAACTGTGTGCGGTCCGGCCTCGCCACGAAGGAGGAATGATTGAAAGAAGGACTACCGATGACCAGAAACGCCGACCATACGGAGGGTGATCCGTTCTACCATGGTACCCGGGCGGATTTGAAACCCGGGGATCTGCTGAGCGTCGGCCACCCTTCCAATTTCAGAGGTAAACCACTGTCATGGATCTATTTCACCCAGACACTGGAAGCCGCCATCTGGGGAGCAGAGCTTGCAACGGGTGACGGTCGTCAAAGGATTTACATCGTAAAGCCGACGGGGTTTTTTATGGATGACCCTAACCTGACCGATAAAAAATTTCCCGGTAATCCGACGAAATCCTACCGCTCCCGTGATCCGTTGCTCATCCTGGGGGAGCTCGCTGAATGGCAGGGTCATACACCGGAACAATTGAAGGCAATGCACGATGGGCTTGCTCGCCTGAGGGCGGAGGGCCGGGATATGATTGAGGATTGAGCGTCCTTGGCGAGTGATCGTCAATTCCGGCGCGGTGGACGCGACCGCACGGACTTTCGCACTTTGCGCGTTCATGTAGCATAGGAGGTCTGGGGCGCAAGGGGCAGACCCGATGGCTGGACGTGGCCGGGGCACGAAGGAAGGCGAAGGCGGCGAGGCAAGCGTCAGCGAACGCTCGCTGTTTGCCGATAGTCCCTATGCCGAGCCGCTGCCCCTCGCGCTGCCTGAGCCGCATCCCGGCATAGCGCCCGCGCTGCCCGGTCACGCCTTGCCGGCGCAAGTCACAGCGCCCGGATCTATCGCCCGACTGCGCAGACGGCTTCGCCGCCCGTCATGGCCCGCGCTCCGCCGCAGCCTTGCCGTGGCCGCCAACACGGAGCTCGACCGGGGCGTCGCCTTCCTGCTGGTCCCGGTTTTCCTGGCAGCCGGCGTCATCGTCTACTTCTCGCTGGCCGGCGAGCCGGGCTTTGCGCAGCCAATCGCCATTGTGGTGCTGGCGACATGTTGCGCTGTCGCCACGCGATCGCGGCCGAGGACGCATCTGTTCTGCATGGCCGCGATGCTGTGCGCGCTCGGCGTCGTCGCCGCCAAAGTCGAGACCTGGCGCGCCGGAACGCAGATGCTCGGCTCCGAGATCCAGACACGGCTGACCGGCCGCGTCGTCAGTCTCGAACAGATGGAGAGCGGGCGCATCAGGCTGACGCTCGACGTGGTTTCGACCGCTTACCCCAAGCTGCGCTACGCCCCGGAGCGGGTCAGGCTCTCGGCGCGGACCGTTCCCGCCGATATGACCGCCGGCTCCCTGATCACCGGCTATGCCAGGCTGTTGCCGCCGACCGGTCCGGTGCGGCCGGAGAGCTACGATTTCTCCTTCGACAGCTATTTCACCGGTATCGGCGGCAGCGGCTTCTTTCTCGGCAATCCGAAAACCATTGCTACGCAGGGACCGCCGCCGCTGACCGCGCGGCTCTCCTCGGCAATCGAGAGCGCGCGCGAAAACATTGCCGACCATATCAGGGGCAAGATCGGCGGCGCCGAAGGCGAGATTGCCGCGGCGCTGATTGTCGGCGTGCGCGCCGGCATCCCGGACGAGGTCAACGAAGCGATGCGGCGCACCGGCATCTATCACATCATCTCCATCTCCGGCCTGCATATGGCGCTGGTTGCCGGCACCATCATGGCGTTGCTGCGCGGCGCCTTTGCGCTGTTTCCGGATTTCTCCTCGCGCCGGCCGGTGAAGAAATATGCAGCAGTGGCAGCACTCGTCTCCATCGCCGCCTATCTCGTCATTTCAGGCATCGTGGTGGCTGCCGAGCGCAGTTTCATCATGCTAGCGGTCATGCTTGTCGCCGTGCTGTTTGATCGCGCCGCACTCACCATGCGCAATCTGGCGATCTCCGCCATTGCCGTCATCCTGGTGTCGCCGCACGAGGTGGTCGGTCCCAGCTTCCAGATGTCGTTTGCCGCCACTGCCGCCCTTGTCGGCGCCTATGCCGGCTGGGCCGATTACCGCGCCGACAAGGTGAGAACGCCACCGGCAAAGCGCTCCTTCGTCGGCTTCCTGTCGCGAAAATTCGCGCTGGCCATGGGCGGCCTCGCCATGACCTCGATCATCGCCGGCAGTGCAACCTTGCTGTTCGCCATCTGGCATTTTCAGCGTGTGTCGCCGCTCAGCCTGATCGCCAATCTGGCCGTGATGCCGATTGTATCGTTGATCGTCATGCCGTTTGCCGTGCTCAGCGCGCTGGCGATGCCGTTCGGCGCCGACGGACCGTTCCTCTATGTGATGGGCAAAGGCCTGACGGCGATGATCGCCATATCGGCCTGGATTTCCGAGCGCTCGCCGGTCGATGCCGTCGGGTTGATTTCCATCCGCTCGGTGCTGCTGGTGACGGTCGCCCTCGTCATCGCCACCATGGCCACCACCTGGCTCAGGCTGGCGGCCGTGCCTTTCGCGCTGGCCGGCCTGTTGACGGTGCCGCAGGTGCTTACGCCCGACGTGCTCATATCCGAGGATGCGCATCTGGTGGCCATGCCGATCGGTGGCGGCGAACTCGCCCTCAACCGCGAACGCTCCAACGAATTCACCACGGACAATTGGAAACGGGCGCTGCGGGCCGAAACCATTATCCCACCTGAGATTTTCGAGTCAACAGATACGCGGTTCGATCTCGATCCGCTCGATCTGCCGCCCGGCTCGCCCTTCTATTGCACCGGCGATCTCTGTATCGCCCGGCACCCTTCCGGAGCCATTGTAGCGCTTGCGAAAGACCGCAAGACGGCGCGGCCGGCCTGTGCCTTCGCGAGCCTGATCGTCATCGATGACGCCACCGCCTACAATCCGTGCCGCGACCCGCTGGTGCTGGTCGTGACGAAGAAACAGCTGGCCCGCGACGGCAGCGCCGCCGTCTTCTTCGATCCGCAATCGGCAGCTGCAGCGCCAACCATCCGCTTCGCCGTCGACAAGCCGTATCGCCACTGGCACGAGCAACGCCGCTTCTCCCGCGAAGCGCGCGGCCTGCCGCCTTACAACCAGCGTGAAAAGTACAAACCCAAGCCGGCTCAGTAGCGCCGGATCAATCCGACAAGCTTGCCCTGCACCTTCACCCTGTCCGGTCCAAAAATGCGGGTCTCGTAGGCCGGGTTGGCGGCTTCCAGGGCGATCGAGGCGCCCTTGCGGCGGAAGCGTTTCAGGGTCGCTTCCTCATCGTCGACCAACGCCACCACGATCTCGCCGGGGCTGGCTGTGTCGGCATTGCGGATGATGACCGTGTCGCCATCGAAAATGCCGGCCTCGATCATCGAATCGCCCTTGACCTCGAGCGCGTAGTGTTCGCCGCCCATGATCATATCGGGCGGCACCGAGATCGAATGGGTCTGATGCTGGATGGCGTCGATCGGCACGCCGGCGGCGATGCGTCCCATAACCGGGATTGAAATCGCGGAAACGGCATCGTCATTGCCGGCCGACATCGAACGCGACGGCGAGCCCGGCTTGATCTGGCGGCCGAGACCGCCTTGGCCCAACGCGCCTTGTCCTTGGCCGCCTTGCCCTTGGCCGGTTTGACCAAGACTGCCCTGAATGACGCTCGGCGAAAACTTCCTCGCCGCATTGAGGCCTGGTGCGATCGAGTCGGGCAGCCGCAGCACTTCCAGCGCGCGCGCCCGGTTCGGCAGCCGGCGAATGAAACCGCGCTCCTCAAGCGCCGTGATCAGGCGGTGGATGCCGGACTTGGAGGCGAGGTCGAGCGCTTCCTTCATCTCGTCGAAGGACGGCGGGATTCCGCTCTCCTTCAGGCGTTCATGGATGAACATCAGAAGCTCATGTTGTTTGCGCGTCAGCATCGCGGCCCCCAAGGGTTCTGAAACCAGAATCAGAAAAAACAAACCCAGAACAAACACTATCTGTTCCAGTTGTGTTCCGCAACCTTTTAAAGTTTAATGAATGTGTTGACGTTTTGTTCAGCGTAACGTTCGGCGCTGCGAGCGCCGCCTGCGCCCAGTTGCCAGCAACGGGGTGAAACGAAGACAAAGTGCCCTGCGTCGTCGGCTACGATCGCCGCTTCCTTTTCGGACGGGGCTGCGCAGCATCCGCGCGGGGTTCTCTCTGGGCATAGACCCGCAGCGTGTAGCCGATGTGAGCGGTCATCAGAGTTTTCGCACGTTCGACGTCGCGATCGAGGGCCGCTTCCATCAGGGCGGTATGGTGTTCGATCGCCACGGCGTCGCGCAGGGCCGCCACGGCCTTCCGGTGTCCGTCCGTGCGGCCGGCGGCGGCGCGCAGCGTCGGGGCCAGACCCAGAAAGCGGTGATGGCGATGCAATTGGTCGGAAATCGTTGCATTGAAGCGCAGCAGCCAGCTGGATGTCGCGGCACTGAGCAGCGCCGCATGGAAGGCATCGTGTTTTTCGTACCACGCGTCGACCGCATCATCCGATGGATCGTCGAGAACAGACCCGCACCGTGAGAGACGATAGTGGGCGGCAACGACCGCGTCTTCCCACTCACGGTCGCCCTTCTCGATCGATTCCACCAGCAGGGGCAGTTCGACCACCAGCCGCGCACGTGCCAAATCCTCGAGCTCCGCCCGAGAGACGGGAGCGACCGCAAACCCGCGGTTGCTGATGGCGGTCACAAGCCGTTCCGCCTCCAGCCGCGACAGCGCCTCGCGCAACGGCGTCCAGCCGATGCCGTAGGTGTTGCGCAGCGTGCTCAGCTTCAACGGCGCGGCAGGCGCCAGCCGGGTCGCAAGAATATCGCGCCTGAGCAGGCGATAGGCCACTTCCGTCTTCGAGGTCTGCTCGTCATCCAGCATCGTGATCCATCAGACATAAACGCTCGGGCGGATCATTATATATCAAAGCCTTTCAATGGGTGAATTATATATAATGTTTGACAGTTCAAGGGCGACCACTCAAGATCGCCGGCATGTTTGGGCGGCAGGCTCCGCCGCGCGCGTTTGTCCATGGAGGGGCGCCGGATCATGAGCACGACACCCGATCTCGCTACAATCGAAGCAATGGATGCCGCCGATCCGCTGCGCTCCATGCGTGAACGCTTTGTCTTGCCGCAAGGCGTGATTTATCTCGACGGCAATTCCCTGGGCGCCGCGTCAGCGGTCGTCTTCAGCGAACTGCAGCAGGCCGCCACGCAGGAATGGGCGCACGACCTCATTCGCGCCTGGAACACCGCCGGCTGGTTCAACATGCCGGTGGAACTCGGAGATCAGCTCGGGCGACTGATCGGCGCGGCTGATGGGCAGACGGTGGTCTGCGACACAACCTCGATCAACATCTACAAGCTGCTGCACGCAGCGCTCGGCATGCGGCCGGATCGGTCGGTCATCGTTGCCGAGGGCGACAGTTTCCCGACCGACCTCTACATGGCCGAAGGCGTCGCCTCGACCCGGCCGGGAACGCGGCTGCGGCTGGAGGGCGTCGACGCGGCCGCAATCGAGGAGCTGATCGACGACAGCGTTGCCGTCATCCTGGTCAACCACGTCAACTACAAATCCGGCCAGTTGCGCGACATGGCGGCGCTGACGCGCAAGGCACATGACGCCGGCGCGCTGATCATCTGGGATCTCTGCCACACGGCCGGCGCCTTGCCGGTCGAACTTGACCGTGCCAATGCCGATTTCGCCGTCGGCTGCACCTACAAATACCTCAATGGCGGCCCGGGCTCGCCGGCCTTCATCTACGCGGCCGAGCGCCACCATGACGATGCCCACCAGCCGCTCAGCGGCTGGTGGGGCCATGCGCGGCCCTTTGCCTTCGAGCAGGGCTTTGCCGTCGGCAGCGGCATTCGCCGCTTCCTGTGCGGAACGCAGCCGGTGCTGTCGATGCGGGCGCTCAAGGGCGCGCTCGATATCTGGAACGACGTCGATATGGCGGCGGTGCGCAGAAAAAGCATCGCGCTGACCGACCTGTTTATCCAGCTCGTCGAAGCCAGATGCGGCGCCTACCGGCTTGAACTGGAAAGTCCTCGCGACGGCAGCCAGCGCGGCAGCCAGGTGTCGTTCCTCCACCCGCATGGCTATCAGGTGATGCGGGCGCTGATCGAGCGCGGCGTGATCGGCGATTTCCGGGCGCCGTCGACCATCCGTTTCGGCTTCACGCCGCTCTATGTCGGATATGGCGATGTCTGGCAGGCGGTCGAAGTCCTGGAGGATATTCTGCGCACCGGCGCCTGGCAGGACGCCCGCTTCGCGGTGAAGACCGCGGTTACGTGAGAAACCAGAGCAATTTCAGGAAAAGTGTGAAGCGGTTTTCCGTCCGAAATTGCGTCAATCAAAGAGCTAGAGCATTTCGCCGTTTCCGTTAAACGGTGAAATGCTCTAGAGCCGGGTGCGGACCGTCCAGAGCTCCGGAAACAGCACGACCTCCAGCATCTTCTTCAGATAGGAGGCGCCTGAGGTGCCGCCGGTGCCGCGCTTCAAGCCGATGATGCGCTCGACCGTTGTGACGTGGTTGAAGCGCCAGCGGCGGAAGTAATCCTCGAAGTCGACCAGCTTCTCGGCCAGTTCGTAGAGCATCCAGTAGCGCTGCGGGTCGCGGTAGACGGTTTGCCAGGCAGCCAGCACGTCTTCGTTCTCACCGCGCGTCTCGCGCCAGTCCGTGCGCCCGGCATCGGCGCCGATGTCGAAGCCATTGCGCGCCAAAAGCAGAAGCGCCTCGTCGTACAGCGACGGCGTGGCCAGGATCGCTTCCAGCCTGTCCGTAAGATCGCGCCGGTGCTTGTGCGGCCCGAGCATGGCTAGGTTGCGGTTGCCGGCCATGAACTCGATGGCGCGGTACTGCCACGACTGGAAGCCCGAGGATTGGCCGAGCGCGTCGCGAAACTCGGTGTATTCGCTTGGCGTCATCGTGCGCAGCACGTCCCAGGCATTGTTGAGCTGCTCGAAGATGCGCGCGACGCGAGACAGCATCTTGAAGCTCGGTTCGAGGCGGTCGGCGCGGATAGAGCGGATCGCGGCGCCGATCTCGTGTAAAGCGAGCTTCATCCACAATTCCGATGTCTGATGCTGGATGATGAACAGCATCTCGTCATGGGCCGAAGACAGCGGCGCCTGCGCATCGAGCACCTTGTCCAGCTGCAGATAGTCGCTGTAGGACATCCGCTCCTTGAACGACATCTGCGCGCCATCGGACGCCGGATCGTGCGGCTTAATCAATTGCTCTTCTCCGCGCGCAACCGGAAGCGCTGGATCTTGCCGGTCTGGGTTTTGGGCAAGGCGTCGATGAACTTCACCGAACGCGGATATTTGTAGGGCGCGATCGTTGCCTTGACGTGGTCCTGCAGGCGTTTGACGGTCAATGCGTCCGGCGAAACACCTTGCACAAGCACGATATGCGCCTCGACGATCTGGCCGCGTTCACCGTCCTCGGCGCCGGTCACCGCGCATTCGGCGACGTCGGGATGCGAGAGCAGCGCCGCTTCGACCTCGGGGCCGGCGATGTTGTAGCCGGCGCTGACGATCATGTCGTCGGAACGCGCGGCGAAGTGGAAGAAGCCATCCTCGTCCTGCGTGAACGTATCGCCGGTGAGATTCCAGCCGTCGCGGACATAGTCCTTTTGCCTGGCATCGGCCATGTAGCGGCAGCCGGTCGGGCCGCGCACCGCCAGCCGGCCAGTAGAGCCGCGCGGCAACTCCCGCATCTCGTCATCGACGATGCGTGCCTGATAGCCGCCGACGGGTTTGCCGGTGGAGGCCGGCTTCATGTCGTCGAAGCGGTTGGAGATGAAGATATGCAGCATCTCGGTGGCGCCGATCCCATCGAGGATCGGCTTGCCGGTCTTCTCAGTCCATTCCTCGAAGACAGGCGCCGGCAGCGTCTCGCCCGCCGAAACCGCGACGCGCAGCGAGGACAAGTCAGCGCCTTGATCCATGGCCTTGAGCATGGCCCGATAGGCGGTTGGAGCGGTGAAGGAAATGGTCGCTTTGTAGGTCTCGATGATGTGGATCATGTTGGGTGGCGTCGCCTGTTCCAGCAGCGTCGCCGCGGCGCCGAAACGCAGCGGGAAGATGGCGAGCCCGCCAAGACCGAAGGTAAAGGCAAGGGGCGGGGAGCCGACGAAGATGTCGTCGGGCGTCACCTCCAGGATTTCGCGGGCATAGGCGTCGGCGACGATCAGCAGGTCGCGGTGGAAATGCATCGTCGCCTTCGGCACGCCGGTGGTGCCGGAGGTGAAGCCGAGCAGGGCGACATCGTCGCGGCCGGTGTTGACGGCAGTGAAGGTGACCGGCTTGTCGAGGGCGGCGCGGTCGAGTTCCGCGTCATGGTTGGCCGTGCCGTCGAAGCCAATGACCTGCTTGAGATACGCACTGCCCTTGGCGCAGGCGGTCATCTCGTCCATCAGCCTTGTATCGCAAAGCGCAACCGTGATTTCCGCCTTGTCGACGATCTTGGCGAGTTCGCCGGCGCGCAGCATCGGCATGGTGTTGACGACCACCGCGCCAACCTTGGTGGCGGCCAGCCAACAGGCGACCATGGCCGGGTTGTTGGCCGAGCGGATCAGCACCCGGTTGCCCGGCTTGACGCCATAATTCTCGACCAGGGCATGGGCGAGCCTGTTGGTCCAGTCGGACAGTTCCTTGTAGGTGCGGCGGCGGCCATTGCCGATCAGCGCGGTGTGGTCGCCGAACCCTTTTTCGACCAGCCTGTCGGTCAATTCGACGCCGGCATTTATGTGGTCGGGATAGTCGAAGCCGTCGAGCAAAAACTCCGGCCATTGCTCCGGCGGCGGCAGGTTGTCGCGCGTGAATGTGTCGATATGCGCTGATGGCCCAAGCATTTTCGGCTGCCCCTGTCTGCCTCGCGCCCATGGCTGAACAAGGCGCAGGATCGCACCAGTCGAAATTTGTTTCAAGCCTAAAATGTTTTTAGGTCGCAGGATTGACGCCGCCCTGTTCGGCGGCCATTCCTGTCGACTGAACTGAAGCCATCCGGGAGGGATGCAGATGCTCCAACATCGTGTTGCCGATTGGGACAATGCCTACGCCAACGGCGACAACATTGCCGGCAGCAATCGCTGGCCGGCCGCGTGGGACACACCGGCACAGGCTTTTCGCGACACAATGTCGGCGTCCGGTCGGGCCAAGCTCGACATCGCCTATGGCGACAGCCCGCGCAACAGGCTCGATCTGTTCCTTCCCGATGTCATGCCCAAAGGGCTCGTCGTCTTCATCCATGGCGGTTACTGGAAGGCGTTCGACAACAAGCCATGGTCGCATCTGGCCAACGGCGCGGTTGCCAATGGCTTTGCCGTGGCAATGCCGACTTACACGCTTTGTCCCGACATACGCATTTCCGGCATCGTCAGGGAAATCGCGGCGGCGATCGGCAAGGCGGCGACGATGGTCGGCGGGCCGGTGATCCTGACCGGGCATTCCGCCGGCGGCCATCTCGCCTCCAGGATGGTGACGACAACGACGCCTCTGGCCGCCGATGTGGCCGGCCGCATACGCAATGTCGTCTCGATCTCCGGGGTTCATGATCTGCGGCCGATCATGCGGACGGGGATGAACGCGACACTGGCCATCGATGAAGCGGAAGCACTGGCCGAAAGCCCGGTTCTGCTGCGCCCCATGCAGGGCGCGCGCATCACCTGCTGGGCCGGCGGCGGCGAGCGGGCGGAGTTCCTGCGCCAGAATGCGCTGCTTGCCAACATCTGGATCGGCCTCGGCGCCACGACCAGCACAGTGGTCGAGCCGGACCGGCATCATTTCAGCATCGTCGACGGGCTTGCCGATCCGACACATCCGCTGACGCGGACATTGCTGGCGGAGTAACAACCAGTCTTATCTCTTGGAATTAACGGCTTGGATCCGCGACCTTCAGCGCAACATCAGAACGCTGCAAGCAGCGCCTGCTTCTGCCGCCGGAGCGAAGGGCTCGCGCACGATCAGGCCGGTGGCGTCGGCCAGCATTCTCAGCATCGAGGAATCCTGGATGCCGAACGGCGTCGCCACCAATGCGCCGGCTTCTTCCCGGACCACGGCGCGCACATAGTCTTGCCTTAGATCATTGGCCGGCATCGCGGCGCCAAGCTGAGCCTGGCGGATGTCCTGCCGGTGGGGACGGCCGCCGAGCTGCGCCAATAACGGCTTCAGGAACAATTGCGAGCAGACCAGGCTCGCCACCGGATTGCCGGGCAGGCCGATGCACCTGATATCGCCCAGCCGCCCGAACATCAGCGGCTTGCCCGGGCGCATGGCGAGCTTCCAGAAGTCGAGGTTCATGCCTTCGCCGGTCAGCACGTCATGGACGAGATCATGGTCGCCGACCGAGGCGCCGCCGAGCGTGACGATGACGTCGGCTTTCGCATCGACCGCCTTTTTCACCAGCGCCGCGATCGCTTCCTTGCGATCGGCCGCTATACCGAGATCGAGCGCGCGAGCGCCGACCGACTGCGCCACAGCAGCGACGCCATAGGCGTTGGACGAGATGATCTGGTCGGGGCCAGGTTCGCTACCCGGTGGCAGCAATTCGTCGCCGGTGGCGATGATGGCGACCAGCGGCCGTTGCACCACGTTCAACCGGGGATGATTGGCCGACGCCGCCAGCGACAATGCAGCCGGATCGAGCACGCGGCCTTTCTCCAGCAGCACGTCGCCTTGGGCAAAATCCAGTCCAAGGCGGCGGATGTTACGGTTCTTCGCCGTCGGTTCGGTGACCTCGATCCGGCCACCGCCGAGATCGCGGACATTCTCCTGGATGACGATGGTGTCTGCGCCTTCCGGCAGCGGCGCGCCGGTGAAGATGCGCACAGCTTCCGCCTTACCTACAGCGCCGTCAAAGCCTCGCCCTGCAGGCGCCTTGCCGATCACCGAAAGCCTCGCCGGGAGGGTCGCCACATCCCGCGCCCGTGCGGCATAGCCGTCCATGGCAGATGCATTGAAAGGCGGCTGGGTACGCAGCGCCACGACCGGCTCCGCCAGCACCCGGCCGGCCGAATCCGCCAGCGCGACGCTTTCACCGGGCAACGCCACAGCGCCGTCGAGTAGGCGTTGAAGCGCCTCGGCGACCGGAACCAGCGCCATTTACGAACCCGCCTTGTAGTCGCCGGACTTGCCGCCGGTCTTTTCCACCAGCTTTATACCGGAAATCACCATGGCGCGGTCGACCGCCTTGGCCATGTCGTAAATGGTCAGGCACGCGACAGATGCCGCGGTCAGCGCCTCCATCTCGACCCCGGTCTTGCCGGTGACGCGGGCGAGCGCGGTGACCCTGAGGCCGGGCAGCGTGGTGTCCGGTTCGATGTCGACCGACACCTTGGTCAAAAGCAGCGGATGGCAGAGTGGGATCAGCTCATGCGTCTTCTTGGCAGCCATGATGCCGGCAATGCGCGCGGTACCCAGCACATCGCCCTTCTTGGCGTCGCCGTCGAGGATCATCTTCAGGGTTTCGGCCCGCATCGAGACAAAGCCCTCGGCGACCGCCGTGCGCGTCGTCTCCGCCTTCTCGCCGACATCGACCATGTTGGCCTCGCCCTTGGCGCCGAGATGGGTGAGGGCGGCTGCCATCCTCAGATGGCCTCTGCTTTCGCCTTGCCTGTCAAAAGCAGCCGCGTTGCCGCAGCGACATCCTCTTGCCGCATCAGGCTCTCGCCGACGAGGAAGGTGCTGATGCCGGTCTTTTGCATCCTGAAGCAATCGTCGTGGGTGAAAATTCCGCTCTCGCTGACCAGCAATCGGCCGCCCGGCACCATCGATGCCAGCCGTTCCGAGGTCTCGAGGCTGGTCTCGAATGTTCTGAGATTGCGGTTGTTGATGCCGATCAGCTGCGACGAGAGTTTTACCGCGCGCTGCGTCTCGGCCTCGTCATGCACCTCGATCAGCGCGTCCATGCCGAGTTCGAACGCGGTCGCTTCCAATTCGCTCGCCAAGGCATCATCGACGCTGGCCATGATGATCAGGATGGCATCGGCGCCCCATGCGCGAGCCTCGTAGACCTGGTAAGGGTCGAACAGGAAATCCTTGCGCAGCGCGGGCAGGGACACTGCCTTGCGTGCATTGGTGAGAAATTCCGGCGCGCCCTGGAAGGATGGCGCATCGGTCAGCACCGAAAGACAGGCGGCACCGCCTTTCTCATAGGCCTGCGCCAGTGCGGGCGGGTCGAAATCGGCACGGATCAAGCCTTTGGATGGGCTTGCCTTTTTGATCTCGGCGATCAGGCCGAAGCTGCCCGATCTGCGCTTCGCCTCAAGCGCCCTCCGAAAGCCACGCGGTGCGTCGGCATCCTTGGCTCGCGCCTTGATCTCGGCCAACGGTATCCGCGCCTTCGCCGCCGCGATCTCGTCGCGCTTGTAGGCCTCGATCTTGCGCAGAATGTCAGCCACGGCTCATCCGTTCGAAATCTCGACCAGCCTGTCGAGCACGCCCAGCGCCCGGCCGCTGTCGATGGCCTGTGTGGCCGCGGCCATGCCGTCGGCAAGCGTCGTCGCCTTGCCGGCCACCACCATGCCGGCGCCGGCGTTCATCAGCACCGTATCGCGATAGGCCCCGGCAGCACCTCTCAGCATGTCGCGCAACGCCGTGGCATTGTAGGCGGCGTCGCCGCCGCGCAACTCGTCCTTGGTGTGGCGCTGCAGGCCGACGGCTTCCGGGGTGAGCCTGAAATGGCGGATCTCGCCGCCGGCCAGTTCCGCCACCTGCGTTTCGCCGGTGGTGGTGATTTCGTCATAGCCATCCCCATGGACCACCCAGGCATGCTCGGTGCCCAACGCCTTCAATGTCTCGGCCACCGGCACGATCCATTCCGGCAGGAACACGCCGACCATCTGCCTGCTGACGCCAGCCGGATTGGACAGCGGTCCGAGCAGGTTGAAGATGGTACGCGTGCCGAGCTCGACGCGGGTCGGGCCGACATGCTTCATCGCAGGGTGGTGCGCCGGCGCGAACATGAAGCCGACGCCGGCCTCCTGGATGCAGCGGCCGATCACCTCTGGCAGGATATCGATCTTGACGCCGAGCGCGACCAGCACATCGGCAGCGCCCGTCAGCGACGACAGGCCGCGATTGCCGTGCTTGGCGACCGGCACGCCGCAGCCGGCAATGACGAAGGCCGAAGCGGTCGAGATGTTGACTGAATGCGAATTGTCGCCGCCCGTGCCGACAATGTCGATGGCGCCCTCAGGAGCTTCGACGCGCAGCATCTTGGCACGCATGGTGGCGACGGCGCCGGAAATCTCGCTCACGGTCTCCCCGCGCACGCGCAACGCCATCAGGAAGCCGCCGATCTGGCCCGGCGTCGCGTCGCCAGACATGATGATGTCGAAAGCTTCGCGCGCTTCCTCGAAGGTAAGCCCGGTTCCCGTGGCGACCTTGGCGATATGGGTCTTCAGGGCGCTCATTGGGCCAAGACGTTCATTGGGCTAAGGCCATTCATTGGGCGAGGGCTTGGGAAACGGCGGCCTGGTCGACGCTGACGGCGTACTGCGTCTGCAACTGCGCCACCAGCTGGTCGAGCAGATCGTCGGACATGCCTTGCGTGAAGGATTTTTGCGCATCGTCGGGTACCGAGCTGGCGTCGGCTCCGGCCGGCTCGAACACTTCGGCGACCTTGAACAGGATCTGGCCGTCGCCGGTGGGCGAGGGGATCAGCCCGGTGCCGCCTTCGCCGACCCCGAACATCGCAGCAGCACCCTCCTTGCCGAAATCGACATCGTCGGCCTCGCGCTTCACGCCGCGCTTGGTCTGCTTTTCAAGCTTCAGTTCGCCGGCGATGACGTCGAGTGTGGTGCCAGCCTTGAGGCGCTTGTCGAGTTCGTCTGCTTTCGCGGTCAGCCGCTTGGTCGTTTCCTCTGTCGTCCAGTCCGCCACCACGCGCTGGCGGACTTCGTCCAGCGTGCGGTCGCGAGCCGGCGTGATCGATGTCAGTTCATAGAACACGAAGCCGTTGTTAGGCGTGGTCAGGGCTTGATTCTCGGTGTTGGGCTCGGCCTCGAACACCGCCTTGATCAGGTCCGGCGATGCCGGCAGGTCCTTGATGATGGTGCCGTCCGGCTTGAGGCCGGTGCGGTCTATGGCCTCGACGGTGACGTCCTTGAGCTTCAGTTTGGCGGCGGCTTCGGCCAGCGTGCTGCCGGCGGCGCGGGTGTCTTCGTAGTTGTCGTGCACGTCGAGCAGGATGCGGCTTGCTTCGCCGAGCGCCAGATCCTTTCGGATCTGGTCTGACACTTCCGCCAGCGGCTTCACCGTTTCCGGTTTGATCTCGGTGACGCGCAAAAGCACCGGACCGAACGCGCCCTGGACGACCGGGCTGACTTCGTTGACGGCAAGCGCGAATGCGGCATCGGCGACCGCCTTGTCGGTGATCTTATCCTTGGAGAGCGTGCCGAGCAGCGTGTCGGCCGGGGTCTTGCCCTGCGCGGTGACGATCTTGTCGAAAGTGGCGCCCGTCTTCAGCGAATCGGATGCCGCCTTGGCGGCGTCCGCGGAAGGGAACACCAGCTGTTCGATGGTGCGCATTTCCGGCGTGGTGTAGCGGCCCTTGTTCTTGTTGTAGTCGTCGCTGACCTGCTGGTCCGTTACGGCGCTGACATCCATGATGTCTTCGGGCTCGAGCCGGACATAGGAGAATTTGCGGTATTCTGGCGCCGCGTAGGTTTTCTTGTTGGCCTCGAAATAAGCCTGAAGCACGCTGTCGGATGGCGCCTCGATGGGCTCCACCAACGCCTTTGGCAAGATCAGATAGTCGATGGTGCGGTCTTCGCCCCGATAGAGCGCAACTGCCTTGAAGAAGGTGTCCGGAGCCTTGAGGCCGTCCGAAACCGCTTCGACGATCTGCTGGCGCACCGCCACCTGAGCCCGGTTCTTCAGATAATCCTCCGGCCGCATTCCCAGTTCGCGCAGCCGGGATTCGAACAGCCGGCGGTCGAACTGGCCATTCGGGCCTTGGAAGGCGGGTTCCTGCCGCGTCAGTTCGGCCAGCCTGTCCTTGGAGAAGCCAAGCCCGAGCTTGCGCGCCTGTTCGTCAAGGACGGCGCCGGACACCAACTGAGCCAGCACCTGGTTGTCGATGCCATAGGCCTTGGCCTGGTCGCGGCTGATGCGCTGGCCGATCTGCTGCTGCAGCATGGCGATCTGGCGATCGTAGGCGAGGCGGTACTCGGTGATCGACACGGTGGTGCTGCCGGCGGTGATCACCGCATGATGGCCAGCCAGGAAGCCGCCCGTCATCCGCGTGGTGACGCCCCAGGCAAGGAAACTCAACACCAGCAGCGACAGCAGGGCTTTCGCGACCCAGGTCCCTGCCGCGCTTCTCAATATACCAAGCATTGTTACTTCCGATTTTTGCGCAGTTTTGCGTGCGCCCGAGTCTGAAACAAGCGCAATAGCGCCCTTCCGGCTCACTGTCGATTGCTTTGTGGCCTGATTTTGATAGGGAGGGCGAGACCCCAATGTCGCCCGGAGAACCAGATCCCCATGACGCCAGGAATTCGACCGCTCGTTGCCGGCAACTGGAAAATGAACGGCACCAGCGCTTCGCTGAACGAGCTCAGGATGATCGGCAACGGCTTCATGAGCGGGCTCGACGCAGAGACCGAAGCATTGGTCTGCGTGCCGGCGACCTTACTGTCGCGCGCCGTCGAAATCCTGTCGCGCACGCCGGTGCGGGCCGGTGGCGAGGACTGCCACATCAAGGAAAGCGGCGCCTTCACCGGCTGCGTCTCAGCCGAGATGCTGAAGGATGCGGGCGCCAGCCACGTCATTGTCGGCCATTCCGAGTGCCGCGAACAGCGCAGCGAGGACGATGCCATCGTCCTCGCCAAGGCCTCGGCGGCGTGGCGGGCAGGGCTCGTCGCCATCATCTGCATCGGCGAGACCAAGGCCGAGCGCGAAGCGGGCACAGCACTCGACGTGTTATCGCGCCAGGTCGCCGGCTCGGTGCCACCGAGCGCAACGCCCGCCAACACCGTTATCGCCTACGAGCCGGTATGGGCTATCGGCACCGGCCTGACGCCGACCGCCGAAGACGTGGCGGAGGCGCACGCGCATATCCGCCAAAAACTGGCGGAAGCGCTCGGCGCAGCCGTGGCCGGCAAGATGCGCATCCTCTATGGCGGCTCGGTCAAGGCGTCCAACGCTGTCGAACTGCTAGGCGTCAAAAACGTCGATGGCGCGCTGGTTGGCGGCGCCAGCCTGAAGGCGTCCGACTTTCTCGCCATCGCCGAGGCATACCAGAATATCTCGTAGGCCCCGGAATTTCGTTGCCGACCAGTTCGGTCATAGACTTATGAACGCAGCAGTTCGGCGGAAATCGTTGCAAAGGGCGCATTGCTTCCCATATTCCGGCCACGGGCTTGGAAATGCCGTTAAAGCATTGTATGGAGCCGCCTCCAAATCACCGGCCCTGATCGCCAGGGAGCGGCAGGGCTTGCCAGGATAAAATATGGAAACCGTACTGATCGTCATCCACCTCATGGTCGTGCTCGCCCTTGTCGGCGTGGTGCTGCTGCAACGCTCCGAAGGCGGTGGTCTCGGCATTGGCGGCGGTTCCGGTTTCATGACCGCGCGTGGCGCCGCCAATGCGCTGACGCGGGCGACGGCGATCCTGGCCGCGGCCTTCTTCGTGACGTCGCTGACACTCTCGATCGTTGCCCGCTATGGCGAAAAACCGATCGACATTCTCGACCGCGTGCCGGCCGACAGCGGCAACGGCGTGCTCAATCAGTTGCCCGGCACGACGGCGCCGACGCCGCCTTCGGGCAACACCGCACCGGCCGCGCCCGCGGCCAACGGCGCCGCCACCACGCCGCCCGCCACCACGGCCCCGGCGACGGCTCCATCTCCGGCGACGCCACCTGCAACCGATTCGGCTACGCCGCCGGCTACCAATGGCGTTACCTTGCCGGTGACACCGCAGGTTCCGAACCAGTAGTCGGTAGCGTCAGATGCCGCGATCTGTTGTTGTTTCAACACAGTCGCGGCAAATGGCACACGATCACGAAGATTCGACCGCACCCCGTGCTTGAGGCCCGTACGCCACTTCGATTATAGATTGCCGGCGGCACTTTCTGCGCCCTTGGGGGGCGCCGGGCGACGCCGTGGGCAACAAGCATTGAACGATCGGATCTTCGCCATGCAGCTTCGCAGCTTCATTTTCATGGGGTTTTGTGCCGTATTCGGCATGAGCTCCGCGGTCTTCGCCGGCACTCCGGCAATGACCTCACCGCAGGCGGTTGGCAAAACCGCTGTCATCAACGTCGCCGCCAAGAGCGATGCGACGCAGCTGAAGCTTCTCAAGAAGAAGAAAAACCCGAGCCCGGATGATCTGGCTCAGATCAGCAAGCTCGAAGACAAGATCGCCGCCGACAGGGATCTCGCCCGCGTCAAGGCGCTCGAGGCCCGCAAGCTGGCGATGCGCGATGCGGCGAAAGCCAGGGCCGATGCCCAGCGCCAGGCGTTCCTGGCAAGCAAGGGCAAGCCGGTCGTGGTTGCCGACGCCAAGCCAGGCAAGAAGACCACCAAGATCATCGCTCCGGTTGACCCGATCGCGCCGATCGAGCCGATCGAATCGGCTGAACCGCTTCCGGCCGAAGCGATGAATATCGCGCTGACCGGCAACAATGGCGAATTGCGCAGCGAGGCCCCGGGCCAGAAGCCGACGAGCGGCGGACTGTTCGCCGGCCTGTTCGGCGGCACGTCCTCTGCCTCGTCGATTGCCTATCTCCCCGAAACGCGCGCGCTCGACCAGGCTCTCGCCAAGCGGCAAGCCAAGAAGCAGTTCAAGGTGAAGCCGGAATTCGTGCCGCAGGACGTCGAATTCAGCGGCTATGAGCCGGGTACGATCGTCATCGATACCAGCGCGCGCCGCCTCTACCTCGTCGAATCGGCTTTCACCGCCCGCCGCTATGCGATCGCGGTCGGCCGCGAAGGCCTGCAGTTCAAGGGCAAGGTTGCCGTTGGCGACAAGCAGGAATGGCCGCGCTGGATCCCGACGCTCGACATGCAGAAGCGCGAACCCAAGCATTATGGCCAGTACAAGGACGGCATGCCCGGCGGCGGCCAGAACCCGCTCGGCGCCCGCGCCATCTATCTCTACGACGGCAAGAAGGACACGCATCTGCGCATCCACGGCACCATCGCGCCGCAGTCGATCGGAACCAGCGCTTCCAATGGCTGCTTCCGCATGATCAACGAGCACGTCATGGACCTCTACAGCCGCGTCAGGGTCGGCACCAAGGTCGTCATCATCTGACGCTTTCACAAACCTGCCGAAAGGGCCGGCTTTTGCCGGCCCTTTTGTTTTGACCAAAACACCAGTCTCGAACCTCGGGACTATCGCGCCTTCTCTGGAAAAAGCCTCAGCGGCGGTTTTTTCTCTGGCGGAATCAATTCGGCCGCGTTAAGCGATGACTCCCATGGCGCGATATGTATTCATCACAGGCGGCGTGGTTTCCTCACTTGGAAAAGGCATCGCTGCAGCGGCCCTTGGGGCTCTCTTGCAGGCGCGAGGCTATCGCGCACGCATCAAAAAGCTCGATCCCTATCTCAATGTCGATCCCGGAACGATGTCGCCTTACCAGCATGGCGAGGTTTTCGTCACCGATGACGGCGCCGAGACCGATCTCGATCTTGGCCATTACGAGCGCTTCACCGGCCGCTCGGCCAACCAGCAAGACAACATCACCACCGGCCGCATCTACAAGAACATCATCGAGCGCGAACGGCGCGGCGACTATCTCGGCGCCACCGTGCAGGTCATTCCGCATGTCACCGATGAGATCAAGAATTTCGTGCTCGACGGCAATGACGACTATGATTTCGTGCTGTGCGAGATCGGCGGTACGGTTGGCGATATCGAGGCGATGCCGTTTCTCGAGGCTATCCGCCAGCTCGGCAACGATCTGCCGCGCAACAACGCCGTCTATGTCCACCTGACCTTGATGCCTTACATCCCCACGGCCGGCGAGTTGAAGACCAAGCCGACCCAGCATTCGGTCAAGGAACTGCGCGGCATCGGCATCGCGCCCGATATCCTGCTGGTCCGCGCCGACCGCGCCATCCCCAAGGAAGAGCGCAGAAAACTGTCGCTGTTCTGCAATGTGCGCGAGAGCGCCGTCATCCAGGCGCTCGACGTGCCCCACATCTATGACGTGCCGATGGCTTACCACAAGGAAGGGCTCGATTCGGAAGTGCTGGCCGCCTTCGGTATCGATCCGGCGCCGAAGCCGCGCATGGAGCCCTGGCAGGCCGTGTCCAACCGCATCCACAATCCGGAAGGCGAGGTAACGATCGCCATTGTCGGCAAATACACCGGCCTCAAGGATGCCTACAAATCGCTGATCGAGGCTTTGTCGCATGGCGGCATGGCCAACCGCGTCAAGGTCAAGCTCGACTGGATCGAGAGCGAGATTTTCGAGAAGGAAGACCCGACGCCGTGGCTGGAAAAGGTGCATGGCATCCTGGTGCCCGGCGGCTTCGGCGAGCGCGGCTCGGAAGGCAAGATCCTGGCGGCGAAATTCGCCCGCGAGCGCAAGGTGCCGTATTTCGGCATCTGCTTCGGCATGCAGATGGCCTGCATCGAGGCAGCGCGCTCGCTGGCCGGCGTCGAACACGCCTCGTCGACCGAATTCGGTCCGACCGACGAGCCGGTCGTCGGCCTGATGACCGAATGGCTGAAAGGCAACATGCTGGAGAAGCGCCGCGAAACGGGCGATCTCGGCGGCACCATGCGGCTTGGCGCCTATCAGGCTGAACTCGCCAAGGGTTCGAAGATCGCCGACATCTATGGCGACACCCAGATTTCCGAGCGCCATCGCCACCGCTACGAGGTCAATATCGACTACAAGGAGCGGCTAGAAGATTGCGGCCTGGTGTTTGCCGGCATGTCGCCCGACGGTGTGCTGCCGGAAACCGTCGAATATCCCGACCATCCCTGGTTTATCGGCGTCCAGTATCACCCGGAGCTGAAGAGCCGGCCGCTGGAGCCGCATCCCCTGTTCGCCAGCTTCATCTCGGCCGCGGTGGACCAGTCGCGGCTGGTATAAGCAGGCCGCGTTGCCATGCAAACCTATGTTGCGCTGCTCTACAGCATTATCCTCGGCGAAGGCCGCCGGGTCGTCATGGCCGACCTCAAGGCGATGGCTGAACAGCTTGGGCTGAAGAACCCGCGCACCCTGGTGGCGACCGGCAATCTGGTCTTCGAGACACGGGCGACTGGTATCGCCAAGCTGGAACAGCAGTTGGAAACGGCCTTCGAAAAAACCTTCGGCCGCAATGTCGTCATCATCGTGCGCACTGCCGAGGATTGGCTGAAACTTGCCGCCGGCAACCCATTCCCGGCCGACTCTGCCGAGGCAGGCGATCAGGTGGCCGTGCGGGTGATGCGCGAGCCAGCGCCAGCGGATGGTGTGGCCGCGCTCCAGGCCTATGCCGCCGAGGACGAGAGGGTGGCTTCGGTCGACGGCGACATCTGGGTCGTCTTTTCGCGCCAGCGGCCAAGCTCGCGGCTGCTCGCTGCCATGAACCACAAGCGCATGGGCATCGGCACCGCACGCAACTGGAACACGGTGCGGAGGTTGGCTGAGATGGTGGAGTAGGGAGTAGGGAGTAGGGAGTAGGGAGTAGGGAGTAGGGAGTAGGGAGTAGGGAGTAGGGAGTAGGGAGTAGGGAGTAGGGAGTAGGGAGTAGGGAGTAGGGAGTAGGGAGTAGGGAGTAGGGAGTAGGGAGTAGGGAGTAGGGGTATTATTCCCTACTGACTACTGACTACTGACTACTGACTACTGACTACTGACTACTCCCTATCCCTCAATTTCACGCCTTCGCCGTCCTGGCCCCTGCGCCAAGGGCGGCGGTGCGAAGGACGTAGTAGATGACCCCTGCAATGCCGACGCCGAAAAACCAGCCATAAACGCCCCACCATGCCGGCAGCAAATTGGTGAAGTTCGGCAGGACCGAGGAGAAGATGGCGCCGATGCCGGCTGCTATGAAGGCGTTGACGTGCCAGCCGCCCTGGAAGCGGAACTCGCCATCTTCGCGGTACAGTGCCTCGACGTCGACCTCGCCCTTCCGGATCAGATAGTAGTCGACCATCATCACCCCGAAGATCGGCCCCATCGTCGCGCCGATGACGTTGACGAAAGATGCGGCACTGCCTTCCCACGGCGCGAAGGGATAGAGCACCAGCGCGATAACAGCTGCGATATAGCCGCCCTTCTTGAAGTCGATCTGCCGGGGAAAGACATTGGAGAAGTCGAAGGCCGGCGAGACGAAGTTTGCCACCACATTGATGCCGAGCGTCGCCACGGCAAAAGTCAGGGCTGCAAGCGCTGCCAGGAACCAGCTGTCGAATTTCGCCGAGATCTGGTCGGGATGCAGAAGCACTTCGCCATACACGTCGAAGGCAGCGATGGTGGTCACGCCGGCGACCAGCGAGAACAGGATGAGATTGATCGGCAGGCCCCAGATGTTGCCCTTGCGCAGCGATGCCTTGTCTGGGGCATAGCGGGCGAAATCGCAGAAATTGAGATAGAGCGCTGAGAAATAGGTGACCCAGATCGCCGCCACCGCAAACAGCGACGTCCAGGAGCCAGGGGTTCCGGGTACGCCGGCATCCTTTGTCTTGTCGAGCAGCACATCCATCGGGATGTCGCTGGTGAAGGCAAATCTCCCGGATTTTACACAGAGATAGATCGCCAGGATCAACATCATCACCCACACCGCCGGTCCGGCCCAATCCTGGAAGCGGCGCACCGTTTCCATGCCGTTCTGGATGATCAGCAATTGCAGTGCCCAGATGACCACAAAACAGATCACTTCCAGACCCGTGTGGCCGAGGAAATGCGTGTTGGCGTTGAAATCGGCGAACCATTGCGAGCGGATCAGCAACGCCACGATCGCGCCCGATGCCGCCGCCGTCTGCGCGCCGTACCAGAAGCAGGCGACGATGGCGCGCACCAGGGCCGGAATGTTGGCGCCCCAGATGCCGAAGGAGGCGCGCGCCAGCACGGGGTAGGGCACGCCGGTCTTCACGCCGGCATAGCCGACCATGTTCATCAGCGCGTAGATGATCAGCGAACCGATGCCGATGGCGATGATGAAATTGACGAAGCCGCCGCAAAACAGCAACAGGCTTGCGGCGAGATAATAGCCCCAGAGGCTGTGGACGTCCGACGTCCAGACGTTGAAGATCGAGAACGGCCCCCAGTTTCGGACTTTGGCCGGAGCCAGATCCTCATTGTATAGATCAGGTGATGCGCCTTGTATGGTCACTGCGATGTCCTCCCCTTGATGCCGCACGCGCCCTCACGCGTCGACTGCGCAGGTTATGCCTGACGCAGGGGAACCGGCAAGCAATCCATTTGCCGGCTTTGGCCTTAAAGATATTCAATGAGAACAGCGCTTATCGATCGGCTTTTGGCGAAGGTCGGCGCAAACGCGGCGTATCTTGATTCGATCCGCAGGCGGCAGCGATCAGGACGCTTTGCGGTTGAGAGCCGGTGATGCGTCGAAATTGGCGGCAAGCCAAGCTATCGCGCAGGTGACATCATCGAGCCTGTATTGGGCCACGGTCGGCCCACGCGGCTTGACCCGGATCGAGATGCCGCCGGCCTCGTTGATCGCCTCGAAACCGTTTTCGTCGGCGGTGTCGTCGCCGAGAAAGACCGGCCGCCGTCCGGCAAAGGGCGGGATTGCCATGAAACGCCGCACGGCAGCGCCCTTGGCCGCTTCGAGCGGCATGAGTTCGACGCCGGCGTTGCCCGGGATAACCCGATAGCCCTTGGGAAGCTCGGTCAATGCCTGTTCGGCAAGATGCGTTGCCCTGGCCAGCAGATGCGGCGCCGCACGCGTATGGATGGCGAGGATCGGACCCTTGCGCTCGATATGAACAAGGCCGTCATCCAGTTCGGCCTCGATGGCGTCGGCAAGGGCAGCGATATCGGCGGGAGCATCGGCGGTAACGACCGGGCCGTCCGGCGTCAGCCGGTGTTCCAGCCCATAGAGACCGGCAACACGCAGCTTCAACGGATGAAACAGGCGGTCGGCGCCTTCGACCGAGCGGCCGGTGATAAAGGCGACAGCGCCGTCCAGCCGTTCATCGACGACGCCGAGGAGGTTGCGCAGTTCGTCGCTTACGGACACGGCGTCGGGGTGCGCCGCGTGCTCCAGCAACGTGCCGTCGATATCGAGGAAAAGCGCCCATTGTCCTTCCGGCAGGTCGGGTGCGGTTGGCAGGCCCGGTGCTTTTGACAGGCTATTCATGACGCCACCTTCCGCATGCGGTCGAACAGCGAGACGATGTTGGTGTCGGTGTTTGCGGGCCGCTCGGCGACACTTGTCGCTCTTTCGAGGTCGCCGCGTTTGCGCAGGCGCGCCGCATCGAGCAGCATGCTGCCGGCCCAGCGAAAGACATTGTTGTCGCGCACTATTTCGCGCATCGGGCGCATGCGCTCGCGTTGTTCGTCCGGTGACATGGTTAGCGCCTGCAGCAGCACCTGGCTCATCATCGCCGCGTCGTAAGGATTGACGATCAGTGCTTCCAGCAGTTCGCGCGACGCGCCGGCAAACGTGCTGAGCAACAGCACGCCCTGTTCGTCGTCACGCGCGGCGACGAATTCCTTGGCTACGAGGTTCATGCCGTCATGCAGGCTGGTGACCATGCAGATGTCGGCGGCGCGATAGATCTCATAGACCTGTTGCTGCGAATGGTGCTCAGCCACCATGACCACGGGCTTGTAGCCGTCATGACCGTAGCGCTGGTTGAGCTCGTTGGCATAACGCAGGCATTCATCGTGCAATTGCTGGTAGGCCGGCAACGTGCCGCGGCTTGGGGCAGCAATCTGCAGGAACACTACCTTGCCGATCCACTCGGGGTGGCGCGTAAACAATTCGTCCAGCGCATGGAAGCGGTCGAGGATGCCCTTGGTGTAGTCCAGGCGCTCGACGCCGACGCACAGCTTGACGTCCGCCGACAGGCCGAACCGCTCACGCAGGCGGGCGCGGCTTTCCTCGACCGGTGGCAGTTTCGCCAGGAGTTCGGCCGGCCATTCGATGGAGATGGGATAGGCGTGCACCAGGGTCGTCCGCCCGCCATACGAGATCGCGGCGTCGGCGCGCTCGATGCGGCTTTCCAGGAACCGGTCTACGCTTTCAGTGAAATTATTGGCATGAAACTGGGTGTGAAAGCCGATGATCGAGCTCCCGAGCAGTCCATCAAGAACGCGTTCGCGCCATGGGCAGATGCTGAACACTTCGGAGTTCGGCCACGGGATGTGCCAGAAGGTGATGATGATCGCCTCCGGCAGGCGCTCGCGGATCATGCGCGGCAGGAGCGCGAAATGGTAATCCTGAACCAGCACGATCGGCCGCTCATTGCGCGCCTCGGCAACCACCATATCGGCGAATTTGCGGTTGACGACCTCATAGGCCTCCCAGTCCGAGGCACGGAAGACCGGCCGGGTGAAGGCGATATGGCAGAGCGGCCAAAGCCCTTCATTGGCAAAGCCGAGATAGTAGCCCTGATATTCGTCGTCGCTCAGCCACACGCGGCGCAGCGTATAGGACGGATTGTCCGGCGGCACCTGAACCCGATCGTTGCTATCGACCGTCAGACGATCCGCCGTTCCGCCGCCATAGGCGATCCAGGTGCCGCTGCAGGCGCGGGTGATAGGCTCAAGCGCCGACACCAGGCCGCTGGCCGGCACCAGAAGCTCGACGCCGTCGTCCTTGATGTTGTGGATATAGGGTTCTCGGTTCGAGACGACGATGACCTGCGCGTCCGGCAGGTCGTCGGCAAGTATCTTGCGCAAGGTGTCGGGCGACCAGTTCACCAGCGCCGCGTCGGGAGATTGTCCATTCTTCTCGAACTCCCGCAAAACCTTGCGCGTCGCTTCCGATGCGACGTCCTCGCCGGCAGTCGGTGCAACCGTCAAGCTATGGCTACGACGTTGCCTGGAGATCGATAACAGAACGGCTAGAATCGAAAGGCCAAGGCTTGCAAGGATCAAGACCCAGAGCAGGGCCATGCCATAATCAGTCATTCCAATTCCAACTCAATTTTGGCCGTCAGGGCCTTTTTCTTCATGGTTCGATTTGAGTGTTCGCAGCCGACGATCGCCCGTGAGAACCTGTGTTTTTCGCAACGCACAAACCCTGGGTTCGGTTCCCGTTGAAGGCCGTTCAGATCATGTCCGCACGATCAGCGGAACCAGCCCTTCATGGCGATCGGCGAGAAAGGCGACGACGCGGTCGCCGACGCGCTGGAAGGTAAGATCGACCCTCTTTTCGCCGACACCCAGATGCCTGAGCGTCAGCGTATCGATGCCGATCGGCAAACGGGGTCGAGTGACGTGGATTTCGCCGTTCCAGCCGTCGATTTCCAGACCGAGGCACGCCTGCATCAGCATGAAGGCCGAGCCTGCCGACCACGCTTGCGGCAGGCAGGCGACGGGGTAGGCGATCGGCGCTTCGCCCGGCGAGCGGGTGAAACCGCAGAACAGTTCCGGCAGTCGCATGTTGAAATGCACTGCCGATTCGAACGTACCGCTCATCAGCCGCACCACGCTGTCACGCTCGCCGAACCGCGCCAGGCCGGCGCCGCACATCGCCGTGTCATGCGGCCAGATGGAACCATTGTGGTACGACATCGGGTTGAACAGCACAGCATCGTCGGAAAGCGTTCGCACCCCCCAGCCGGAGTGGAAGGAAGCCGAAAGCAACTGGTCGGCGACCATCTTAGCCCGCGCCGGTTCGGGCAGGCCGACATAGAGCAGGTGTCCGGCATTCGAGGTGCGCACCTTGCACGGCTCTCCGGCGCCGTCGATCGCCAGCGCATAGAACCCGAGATCGTCCAGCCAGAAATCACGCTCGACGGCGATCCGCATCTCTTCGGCGCGATTTTCCCACTGCTCGGCCTGCGCGAACTCGCCCCGGCGGCGGGCGAGAGCGGCAAGGCCCCTGAAGGCGGCGAAGACATAACCCTGCACTTCGACCAGCGCGATCGGCCCCTTGGGGATGCGCCCGTCGGCGTGGAAGACGGAGTCGAAGCTGTCCTTCCAGCCCTGGTTCGCAAGGCCGGATTCGGCAGCGCGCTGATAGGTGACGAAGCCGGTTGCGCGGCTCGCCTCTTCCGTCCACTTGGCGGCGGCGCAGAGAGACGGCCACAGGCTGGCGATGAAGTCCATGTCGCCGGTGCGTTCGGCATAGGCGCAAGCGAGGTGGATGTAGAGCGGCGTGGTATCGACGCCGCCATAGTAGCGGCCGAAAGGCAGTTCCTGCAGCGCCACCATCTCGCCCTTGCGCGTCTCGTGCATGATCTTGCCGGGCTGCGAGTCGCTGAAAGGCGATGTCTCGGTCGCCTGGTGCTGGGCGAGGAAGGCAAGCACGCCGCGCGCCAGGCCGGGGTTGAGCCATAGCATCTGCAGCGCCGAGATGACGCCGTCACGGCCGAAGGCCGTCGAAAACCAGGGGATGCCGGCATAGGGGTAGGGGCCGGTCGACAACTCGGTGGTCAGCAAGGCGACATCCGCGCGGGCGCGTTCGACCCAATCGTTGAAGACGCGACCCGAACTGTGCACCGTCGCGCCATGGCGGCGCTTGGCCCGCATGCCGAAACGGGCGCGCGCCGCGGCCGCCCGGAAGCGGTCGCGGTCGGGCGTTTCGGTCAGTTCCGCGCCGACCTCGACGTAAAGCATCTTGCTGCTGCGCTTGGTCACTGCGATGAGGAAATCCGCGCTCTCGGCGCTCAACTGGTCTGGCGGCTGCGAGAACGAGATCGCCGACACCCGCGCCAGCCCGTCCAGTCCGTCATAGCGCAGCAGCACCGAGGCAGGCGCGATCTCCGCTGCATGCGCCATTCCGCGCTTCGGCCGGGTCGAACCGCGCACCTCGAACATGTCGCGGAAATCGGCGGCAAAATGCAGCGAGACGCGGATTGCCGAATGCTCCTGGCTGTAGTTGGAAAGGGTGATGCGCTCGAACAGCCGGTCCTGCCACAACAGCCTGACGCGCTCGATATGGATGGCGCCCTGCGGGATGTCGCGGCCACCGACGCTTTGCATCGGCAAATTGGTCATATTGCTGGTGAACAGCACATTGTCCTGGCTGAGCGAGGCGCCGAGCAGCGATGTCTGCCGGCCGCCGACGGTGAGCCTGAACTCCGACAGCACCCGGGTGTCGTCACGGAAGAAACCGTCGCCCGCACCCCTGATATCGCCGTAGGCGTCGGCCACGGCAAAACAGTCGCCTTGCTTTAGGGCAAACAGCCGGTGCGGCTCGCGCGGCGCGGTTTCGTCCAGGGAGGCAAGGGCCACGGCAGGGTCGAGCTTGCGCTCGTCAAGTTCGGTCATCAGTCACAAATCTCTGTTTCGGGCTCGGAACGTCCGCCGTCGTTCACGACGCTTTCGATTCAGCGGGGGCGCCGATGAGACGCGCATAGGCAGTGAGATAGTCGCGCGCCATCCTGTTGGCGGAGAACCGACTTTCGAAGACGGCGCGCACCTTTCGCCGGTCGAGCTGCAGCAAGGCTGGCACTGCGGCGACCGCGGCATCGAGAGAATCGACGACAAATCCGGTGACGCCATGGTCGATGACTTCCGGCAACGCACCGCAGTCCCAGCCGATGGTTGGCGTACCGCACGCCATCGCCTCGATCGCGGCAAGGCCGAACGGCTCGGGCCAGTCTATCGGAAACAGCAGACCAGCGGCATTGCCGAGGAATTCAGTCTTCTCACCCTCGGCGATCTCGCCGATATAGTCGATGCGGTCGCCATCGATCAATGGCTCGATCGTCTCATCGAAATAGGCGCGATCATCGTCGCCGATCTTGGCCGCCAGCTTGAGCTTCATGCCCGAGCGCAAGGCGATGTCGATGGCCCGGTCCGGCCGCTTGTCGCGCGAAAGCCGGCCGAGAAAGGCAAGGTATGGTTCGCCCGCCGCCGTCTCGAAGGTCGGCTGATAGAGACCCGTCGGCAGCCCGTGATGGATGGTGGCCAGCCAATTGGCATTCGCAAGCCCGGTCTTCTGGCTATGTGAGATCGAGATCAGCGGAAAGCGCGGAAAACGCTCATAGGCTGGCGCCAGGTCGACATAATCGAGCCGGCCATGCGGCGTCGTCACCGTCTTGTCCGGCATGGTCTCGAAGAACGAGAAATGCAGGAAATGACTGAGGTGAAAATGAATGATATCAAAGTCGTGGGCTCGGTTCCTCACATCGGCAAGCATCGCAAGATGCGCCGCCGTGTCCGATTTCAGTGGACGCGGATCGAGGCGTAGCGCGCGTTCGCGACCTGGTATCAGTCTGGCCGACGTCCGGCTGTCGCCGCTGGCGAACAGCGTCACCTCATGGCCGAGTTCGACCAGCCCTTCGGTCAGATAGGAAACGATGCGCTCGGTGCCGCCATAGAGAAGGGGTGGCACCGATTCGTGCAAAGGGGCGACATGGGCTATCCGCATGGTTTGAACGTGTCCCTCAAGGCATCACGAGAGCGAAATGCATCAGCCGGCCTAACGTTCCGGACAAAAGCGGGCGTCGGCAACCCAAGCCCACCAGCGCAGATTTTTTTTCAATAAGCGGAACAAACGCGCTATCCGCGAATTTAGTAGGGTTGGTCCGCGCTGCGGCCGACCAGGGAGAGAACAAAATGGACCGCTTGCATTTCTTTACGCCCGTGCGCATTGCGCGCGGGCAGGGACACCCCGTCGAGGAAGTCGATAGCGTTGCCGAAGCGATGGTCTTTTTGCAGAAATGGCCATTGGGACGGCGTGGGCCTGTGTATCAATGCGCCGTGAATTGCTGCTCCGCGGCCCTGTCGGGCAGAATGTCGGCCGAAGCAGCCAGGAAGGCGTTTACGGGCTTTGCCCGCATCACCCGGCTGCTCGATGATGAGATGGCCCTGCCGATGGGCGGCGAAAGCATGGCGGAAGTCCACGCGCTGAGGCGCTAGGCGCCGGTCCAGCCATTTGGCTATTGAACACCCGGGCTTTGGCGGCGCGGGCATCATCTTTTCCGCACCGGAGTATTCCGGCGCGGACCTTCACCTCATGGGCCACACTGTGCTTTCATGCGGCGTTTCGCATGACCGGTGGGTGACGACCATCCACAGGCGGCCCGAACGTGGAGGGGTAGACAATGCCGAGACTGATCCTGGGAACACTCGGCGCTATCGTCATCGCCCTCATCTGGGCGGTCTTTGCCAGTTTGATGGGCGCGCCATCGATCGTGATCACGGTCGGCGCGGTCGCCATTGGGGCCGGCGTCTACACCTACGTCGACCGACGCTCGACTTGACGCGTCCCCGGTCTGCCGCGCGCTCGACCAATTGCACGCCGGTGTTTGACGCGCGCGGCAGTCGCGGCGGGCATTCTTCAAAGATGAGCTTGCTGGCCGCATAGAGAGCCAAGGCGCAGACAGGGCGCCACACGTCGGACCGGGCTCCGCGAGAACTTGGGAGAGATCGTCAAAGATCTTTCAATCCGGCCAATGTAGATCGAAACGGCGAATCTGTGGATTTCCGGTGGAACATCGTCGCCTCGAAACACTTCGGGCGTTGCACTGCCCCATCAGTGCACGTTCCCTTGTTCTGTTGGAACTGGCCGGCTGCCGAAAGGTGGCCGGCTTTTTTGTATATTAGCGGAACCTGAAATTACGGGGCTTGTTCTGGATGCGGCAGCGAGCCCCTCGCTGCTGGTCGAGGGCCGTAACCCTTGGCCGGGCCCGCATCGCTCCGCCAGTGGTGCGGGCCCACGGCCTCCGGTTTTTCCGGGCGTCTCGACTCGCTGATCCTCACCCTGGTCCGGCTATGCATGTCACTCAAAGAAAGGCTCGGTTGTGAGACAATGACATGCACACGCGGCGCGCTTTAGCACAATCATTCACAAAGCCGTGGGTTCAACTGTTGCTACCCTTCTTGGCTGGATTGTGCGAATGATGACTGACCTTTTCGCCGCCACCCCTGAAACTCGGCTTTTGGATCGACGGTCTTCATCCGCCGGGGGCTTGTTGATCTGTAAGGGTTTTCTGGCGTTCTCGTGCGATGCGCCTGGCCCGCCCTGCCGGATCGTGTTCGGGTGTTTCTTCGATGTGGACATGATCACCGATCCTGCTGACGGCCCTGATGTGTGGTGTTGACCTTGGTGTTGGCTTGCTGCCCTTGGCGCTCCGGATCCGGCGCTCCGTGAGTGCCGTGCTGGGCATCATCGTGGCTAACCTGTCGCCCTTCCCCTCGACCCTTCTGGCTCTGGTTCTCAGGCGGCACGGGCGGCATTTTGCTCGACATCTGCATCTCCTTGGGTTGGCATCGTGACTCAAAACCGTGATCGTGGGGGGAAGTTCCGTCTGCTTCGTCAGCACCTGTGCTTTTCGGTGCCGACGGAATCTGACTCCCAACGCGGATTTCAAGGAACGGCAGCGGCCCGCCCGCGTCGCCCTGCCAGTGGTGCGGGCCTGCAATATAAATCCTAAGCCTGGGCTGCTATCGCTGTTTATTGCGAGCTTGCGGCGACTTGCGTAGCGGGCCGCCGTGGCTTTCAGGGGACAGCGTGTTGTATCCGGTCGATCTGGAGCGACCGAAATACAGTGCTTGACCACGTTGCTGACATGATCGGTGAAGAGCGCGGTGTCGCGCCTGGATCGCGGCAGCAGCCTCTGGTCCGATCTCCCTGCAGCTGATGGCAGCTAAAACGACGTCAAAAGACCTAAGCCTCTTTGATCGCCCTCGCTGCTCGCACGAGCGATGACCAGTCAGCTCCCATGGCTGCGACAAGGTCTCGAGCATCTTCGTCTGATATTCCGGTACGGTCTACGAGCTTCCGTGCCAGCAATTCGAATGCCAATTCTATGATCGTCATAGCTCAGCCCCTACGAGAGTGCCCGTGACGATAGCTTGCAAATGGGTCTTCCGCATTTGCACATGTTAAGCGACCATCACGAATGTCTCATGTACCGCAGAATGTCTGCAGGACGCGCTCATCCGGGCGTGGCGGCTCAGCAAAGCGTTCCATTCCCGGCTGCTCATCGAAGGGACGGCTGACGACCGCCAGAATCTCCTCGAACGGTCTGAAGTCGCCGCCCAACGCCGCCTGGATCATCGCCTCGATGCGATGATTGCGGGGGATGAATTTGGGATTGACCGATTGCATGGCAGAACGGCGCGTGGCCGTGTCGCCCTCGCTTGCGATGCGCTGGCGCCACCGCGCCGACCAGGCATCGAATGCACCTGGATCCTTAAACAACTGCCGCGCCGTGCCTTGGCCGTCCGCAGCGTCGAGGTCATCGCCCAGGCGCCGGAAGCCGAGCGTAAAATCCGCTTCGCCGCGAGCCAGCACATCCAGAAAGTCGGCAGCGAGCTGCAAGTCGCCTTCCGCTTCGGTCAGCAGTCCGAGTTTTCTGCGGAAGCCGCGCTGCAACACAGCCTCATAGGAGGCCTGGAACGACCTCAGCACCTCTTCCGCTTCAGACACTGCTTCATTCTCGTCCGTGCTCATGAGCGGCAGCAGGGTCTCGGCAAAGCGCGCAAGGTTCCATGTGGCGACACGAGGCTGGTTGGCATAGGCATAGCGACCGGCGCGGTCTATCGAACTGAACACCGCGCTGGGGTCGTAAGCGTCCATGAAGGCGCATGGGCCATAGTCGATCGTCTCGCCCGAGATCGACATGTTGTCGGTGTTCATGACGCCATGGATGAAGCCGACCAGCATCCAGCGCGCCACCAGGTCCGCCTGTGCGGCGACAACGGCCTCCAGCAAAGCCCGGTACGGCCGTGCTTCCCCCGCCAGCTGTGGGAAGTGACGCTGAATGGCATAGTCGGCCAGTATCTTGAGCGCCTCGGTGTCGTGGCGCGCGGCGAAATATTGGAACGTGCCGATCCTGATATGGCTTGCCGCCACCCGTGTCAGGACGGCGCCGGGCAGCCGGACCTCGCGATAGACCGGGTCGCCGGTGAGCACCGCCGCAAGGCTTCGCGTCGTCGGAATGCCGAGCGCCCCCATCGCTTCGCTGACGACATATTCGCGCAGGACAGGGCCGAGTGCGGCGCGGCCGTCACCGTTGCGCGAGAACCGCGTTGGTCCCGATCCTTTCAGCTGGATGTCACGGCGAACGCCGTTGACGTCCACCACTTCGCCAAGCAGCAGGGCGCGCCCGTCGCCAAGCTGAGGCACGAAGTTTCCGAACTGGTGGCCCGCATAGGCCAGGGCGATTGCTTGCAACCCTTCCGGAAATTTGTTGCCGGCCAGCATCGCCACTCCATCCGGGCTGGTAAGCAGGTCGGCATCGAGCCCGAGTTCCTCGGCGAGGGGCCGGTTGAACCGGATCAGCCGCGGTTCGGATACCGGCTTCGGATGTGTTTGCGCGAAGAAGCGCTCCGGCAGTTGCGCATAGCTGTTGCTCAGGGCAGGAAGCCCCATCTGAATGACCGGGGTTTGTTCAGCAGTCGCAGGTGACGTCATGACGAGCTGTCTCTGAAGAGGAGGGGTTCAACAGATCCCGTTTCGAGGAGCCTGTGTTCATTTGTTCATATAGGGACGCAACGTCGTTGGTGCCATCCGGATCCATCAGGCCGGCACCGGATACAAGCTGGGAACCACCCGCCTCAACTATCGAGGTTCGGGCTGCCGTGGGACGACGGGCCGTGGCGGAATCCAGAGCTGACCCCCGCATCGCCACTGTCTCCGAACTGAGCACCCGGGAATCTAGTCAGTGCGGGCGTGCAATGCCGGGGCGGCGTCTGCCTTGGTTGGCAGCGGCTCTCTCGGGGCCGCTCCCGGCGACGATGTCGAACCCGGTTCGACTCGCTCCTCGGCGATGAGCCGGGCGCCACGCTCATAGGTCAGGTAGCGCCAGAGCCACTGGATCGAGACCTGAACGCGGTGCTGAAAACCGACGAGCAGGTAGACATGGATGAGCGCCCAGGCAGACCAGGCGAACCAGCCTTTCAGTTTCAGCCTGCCCGATTCGAACACGGCAGCGTGGCGGCCGACAATGGCCGTGTTGCCTCGATTGCTGAAGACAAAAGCGGGCAGCGTGTCGCCAGCATCTATCCGGCGTGCCAGTGCCTTGCCGAGGTGCTCGCCCTGCTGCTTGGCGACCTGGGCAAGACCAGGCAATGGCTGGCCGTTCCCATCGACGACCAGTGCGACGTCGCCAAGCGCGAAGACATCGGGATGGCCGACGACCTGCAGGTCGGATTCGACCTTCACCCGACCGCCGCGGTCGAGCCCGACACCAAGCTGGGCGGCCAGCGGAGAAGCCGCCACCCCGGCGGCCCAGAGCGTCAAGGCCACCGGGATCACCTGGCCGCCGACGGTGATCTGATGCGCTTCGATCGCCTCGACCCGGTTGCCGAGCGCGACCTCGACGCCCAGGCTTTCAAGGCGCAGACGTGCATATCTGGAAAGCTCCGGGGCGAATCCGGCGAGCAGACGCTCGCCGGCTTCTACCAGTATGATCCTTGTCTTCTCGGGCCGGATGTTGCGGAAGTCGCGCGCCAGTGTGTGCCGGCTGAGTTCGGCGATCGAGCCCGCCAGTTCGACACCGGTCGGGCCGCCGCCGATAATGGCGATCGTCATCAGCCGGGATTGCTCGACTGGATCGGTGGTCCGTTCCGCGTGCTCGAACGATAGCAGCAGCCGTGACCGGATCGTGCGCGCGTCCTCGATGGTCTTCAAGCCGGGACAAACCCGAGCCCAGCTCTCCTGGCCGAAATAGAATGGCTGCGAACCGGTGGCCAAGACCAGGATGTCGTAGGGGACCGTGGTCCCATCGGCCAGCACCAGTATCCTGGCTTCGGTGACGATCTCGGTGACATCGCCGAAGAGGACCTGAACCGAGGGATAGCGGCCCAGGATCTTGCGGATTGGCTCGGCGATGTCAGGCGCCGACAAGGCGGCGGTTGCAACCTGATAGAGCAAGGGCTGGAACAGGTGGTGATTGTGGCGGTCGATGATCGTCACCCCGATTTCCGCCTTGCCGAGCGCCTTGGCAACCTCCAGACCGGCAAAGCCTCCGCCGACCACGACGATGCGCGGTGTCAGGCTCCGGCCGTGGCTGCTCTCGGTGGCGAACTGCATGCTTGATACTCCCCTATCCCTGTCCGGAAGTCATAGCCTGGCAGGAGTGCCTCGCTGCTGGCTGGAGCTACTGCTCATTCCGGCGGCATCGGTCCAGGCGAGGCATCCGGCAATGACAGGCGTCGTGCTGACCACAAGGGCGCCGCGCGCGTGAAGGGATACCAACCCGCGCCATGAGACGCGGTCGACCGCCCAGATGGTGCCGCTGGCGTCGACCCATTTGAGATGGGCGTCGGCGACTTCAACGGCCCGCATCATCGCCGCCGGTTCCATCCCGGCCCGAAAGACGATGATGGAATTGGCGGCACCGTTGAAGAACGGGCCGGCGCCGGCAGCCAATCCCGCGAGCAGGACGATGCTGGTAAGCGCTGCCGAAGCACCGCGTGCCGGTCCGCCGCGGTTGGGCAGCACCAGCACCAACACAAGCGGCACGATGCCGAAGATGACCAGCCACGCAATATCCCAGGCGAGCGGCAAGTCGCTGTTCATCTTGATCCGGTGCAGACCCAGCAGCCAGTGAAACACGACGGCATCGACGACATGCCAGACGCCGAACCCGGCGAAGGCGAGCCGCAGGATCTCCGTGGTGGTCCCGGGCCGCGCGCCGGCCGCCCTCGCGGCCACCAGCAGCACCGTGCCGGCGACGGCGAGCACATACATGAAAAGATGGAAGAGGCCGTCGGCCATGATCTGGAAGCGCAGGTCGGAACCCACCGGATCGGCGACGCCCGAGAGAAGATGATGCCATTGCAGGATCTGATGCAGGACGATGCCGTCGAAGAAACCGCCGAGCGCGAAGCCGAGCAGCAGCCAGCCGGCTCGCGTTCTCGGGTCGAGTGTCGCGGTGATCGCGTCCATGTCAGGACCACCGGCTCCAGGCCGGGGCGTTGAGTTGCCTGGGCACCGACATGTCCGGCGGCGTGGGGTCATGGAGACCATGACGCGCCTCGAGCCAGAAGGCGGATATCAGCCCACCAACCACCGTCGTCAGAACCAGGGTCGCAGCAATTATCGCCAGCATGGACGTCGATCCTCAGCCGCGCAGGGTCGGCCGCGCGGAACCTAACCGCGGCTTCCGTGGAATGTTCCTACCGCCGGTTCGGTGGAGGGAACAATCAAGTTCCAGCACGGTTCGATGCTGGCGACGGACGGCTCAAGCGGAGAAGGTCATGAACGAATATACGGCGGCAGATCCGGACGGTCTCGACAGCCACCAGCCGACCGGCATCACCCGATGGCTGTTTTCGACCAACCACAAGGACATCGGCACACTCTATCTGGTCTTCGCTTTCATCGCGGGGGTGATCGGCATGCTCTTGTCGGTGAGCATGCGAATCGAGCTGCAGCAACCCGGGATCCAGTTTTTCCCCGGACTGGCGTCGATGATCTACGGTTACCAGGGCGACGCGGCGATCGACGCCGGCAAGCAGCTTTACAACGTCTTCACCACGGCCCACGCGCTGATCATGATCTTCTACACTGTGATGCCCGCCCTGATCGGCGGCTTCGCCAACTGGATGGTTCCGATCATGATCGGCGCCCCCGACATGGCCTTCCCGCGCATGAACAACATCTCGTTCTGGCTGCTGCCGCCGGCATTGATGTTGCTTTTATTGTCGATCTTCATGCCCAGCGTCCCCGGCGGCTATGGCCCTGGGACCGGCTGGTTCCTGTACCCGCCGCTGTCGACCTCCGGCCATCCCGGTCCCGCCGTGGATCTGGTCATCCTGTCTCTGCACATTGCGGGCGCCTCCTCGATCCTGGGAGCCATCAACTTCATCACCACCATCTTCAACATGCGCGCGCCGGGGATGACCCTGCACAAGATGCCCCTGTTTGTGTGGTCGATCCTCATCACCGCCTTCCTGCTGCTGCTGGCTCTGCCGGTGCTGGCCGGCGCCATCACCATGCTCCTGACCGATCGCAATTTCGGAACCACGTTCTTCGCGCCGGACGGCGGAGGCGACCCGCTGCTGTACCAGCATCTCTTCTGGTTCTTCGGCCACCCGGAAGTCTACATCATGATCCTGCCGGCGTTCGGCATCGTCAGCCAGGTGATCTCGACCTTCTCGCGAAAGCCGATCTTCGGGTATCTCGGGATGGTCTACGCAATCGTGGCGATCGGGGTGATCGGCTTCGTCGTCTGGGCCCACCATATGTACACCAGCGGGATAGGCCTCGACACGCAGCGCTACTTCACCTTCGCCACGATGGTGATCGCAGTGCCGACCGGGATAAAAGTGTTCTCCTGGATTGCAACCATGTGGGGCGGTTCGGTCAGCCTGCGGACGCCGATGCTCTGGGCCCTCGGCTTCATATTCCTGTTCACCGTGGGCGGGGTGACGGGCGTTCAACTCGCAAATGCCGGCCTCGACCGTGAACTGCACGACACATACTTCGTCGTCGCGCATTTCCACTACATACTTTCACTGGGAGCGATCTTCGGCATCTTCGCGGGCTGGTATTACTGGTTTCCGAAAATGACGGGATATCTCTACAATCCGCTTCTGGCTGGGGTCCATTTCTGGACGACCTTCGTCGGCGTGAACCTCGTCTTCTTCCCCCATCACTTCCTTGGATTGGCGGGCATGCCGCGTCGCTATGTCGACTATCCCGACGCATTCGCCGGCTGGAACATGGTGTCCTCTTATGGATCGTACCTGTCGGCCGCGAGTGTCGTGATTTTCCTCTTCGGCATCTTGGAAGCTTTCTACCGGCGAAGAGCCGCCGGCATGAACCCGTGGGGGCCAGGAGCTACCACATTGGAGTGGGAGTTGACCTCTCCACCCCCTTTCCATCAATGGGACAGGCTGCCGCAAATCAGATGAGGCCGGGTTGTCGAACTCCTTTGCGCAAGCCAGCCCGGTTCGCCGCTGAGGCGAACTTCAGCCTGCCGGTGGCAGACGTTGGCTGCAGCTGAGAACCGGATCGCTATCTGAAGCTGATTAACAGGACAGCGAACAAGCTTGCGAGCGCGACTGCCCAGCAGAATAACCAATTGGCGATCAGAAGAAGCGATTTGAGCACGGTGGCATGGCAGTAATCTTCGATGATCGATTGCATTCCAAGCCGCATGTGAACGCAGCTTACGAGAATGAAGCCAATAAGGGCTGGCGCGACATAGATCGATCCTACGACGCTGAGGACGGCGTCTCGAGGCTCACCGACCAGCATTATAACGACCGCGACGATGTAAATGACAAAGATCAACAGGGCAGCAGATGTCAGCCGCTCCAGCATGAACGTTTCGGTTCCGTGTTTCGCCGATCCAAGGCCCCGCACTCGAGCTAGCGGAGTTCTGATTGAGGGTCTGTCAGCCATGGCGTTTCCCCAAAATTACTTGGTTGCCTTGCGCGCAACTCAAGCTGTTGCTGTTTCGATGCCCGGGCCGCCGGTGCCGACGGATAGTGGGCAAGCACGGTCTCCAGTCGAGCAAGGCGGGCTTTGTGGGCGTTCAGTTCGTATCCTGAACGCCATCCAATTTGCCTGGGTCTGCCATCTCTGCATAACTCGCTTTCAAGCAGCGAGATACGAAGGCGGACCGCGTCGATCTCCTTGACAAGCGCGGCCTTCACCGATTTTCGACTCTGCATGGCTGTAGTTCCGGTGCAAGGATGGTTCCAAACCTGACGCGTCTGGAAATGTTCCCGGGTGCCGAAGGCGTGCTGAAGATTAATGACTCGGTGCTGGACCCGCACAATGGGTCGCCATGAGCTAAAGCCGGGCACTAGCTCAACGGCCGCGATGTGCCCGGCGAATGCTTGTGAAAACGAGCGAACGCCTGGCCCGCCTCCTCCCGAGAGATAAGTAGCCCCTCAGAACAGCGGCCGCACGTGGCCGAGATGACCAGAGGGTGTTCTTGGCCCAACATATGTTAACGGCCACTTTTGGCTCTCTCTCCTGCAAAAATATTTGGGCTGAAAGGCCGGGAACTAACCGATCCTCCGGATGTTGCGGAGTTAGTCAGGAGAAACGGACTATGTCGGACAAAGAAATTCATCGGGGCGCCTCGCGTTTTCGCCCTATCCGCGTCGTGGATGCCCGCGTGTTTCGCGGGCCGCACCTCTATAGCATGACGCCAATGGTCCAGATTCGGATCGACCTCGGAGCCCTTGAGGCGTTCCCGACAGACAAACTGCCCGGGTTTTCCGAACAAATCGTCCGACTGTTGCCCGGCCTTGCGGGCCATGGCTGCAGCTATGGCGCCGCCGGCGGCTTTGTCCGCCGCATGCAGGAAGGAACCTGGCTCGGCCACGTCGTCGAGCATGTCGCCCTGGAACTGCAGAGCATGCTCGGCCACCGGGTGACACGAGGAAAGACACGGTCGGTCAAAGGCAGTCCGGGCACTTACAACGTCATGTTCGCCTACAAGGATGAGCTTGTCGGGCTGCTCGCGGGACGCGTCGCGCTCGAACTGGTGGACAGCCTGCTGCCTGCCAATCTCCATGGCGTCGAGGGGCTCGGCGAGATTGCGGAAACGCAGGGGCCGTTCGAGTTCGCATCCAGGCTGCAGCAGCTCACGCGTCTGGCCGCCGAGCGTGCCTTGGGCCCCACGACTGCTTCCTTGGTGCGCGAGGCCGAGAGGCGGGGCATACCCGCCGCGCGGATCGACGACAGCAGCCTCGTGCTGTTTGGTCACGGAAAGCATCAGAAGCGGATCCGCGCCAGTTGCAGCGACCTCACTTCCGAGATTGCGACCGAGATCGCCTCGGATAAGGACCTGACTAAATTCCTGCTGCAACAGGCCGGGCTACCGGTGCCACGCGGGGAACTGGTGCGATCGGCGCAGGACGCGGTCGCGGCAGCCACACGGCTGGGCTACCCCGTGGTCACCAAACCACTCGATGGCAATCATGGAAGCGGCGTCAACATCGGTCTGGCAACGGAAGACGACGTCCGCTGGGGTTTCGAACAGGCGCGAGAACACAGCCGCAGCGTTATCGTCGAGCAGCATTTCGTCGGCTCGGACCACAGGATCCTGGTGATCGGCGGAAAGGTGGTGGCGCTTGCCGAGAGGGTTCCGGCCCATGTGGTCGGCGATGGCCGGAGTTCTGTCGCCGAACTCGTCGAGGAGACGAACCGCGACCCACGAAGGGGAGAGGGCCATTCCTCGGTATTAACCCGCATCGAGATCGACGAATGTGTCGAGCATTTCCTGTCAAAATCGCAGCTCACCCTGGCGAGCGTTCCAGCGCCGGGTCAAATGGTGCTCTTGCGGCCCACCGCCAATCTCTCCACCGGTGGGACCGCGATCGACCGGACGGAAGAAATCCATCCCGAAAACGCGCTGATCGCCAGGCGGGCGGCACAGATCGTCGGTCTCGACATTGCCGGGATCGACTTCGTCTGTCCCGACATCTCACGGCCGGTGAGCGAAACCGGCGGCGGCATCATAGAGGTGAATGCCGGTCCTGGCTTTCGCATGCATCTCGAACCCTCGTCGGGGCGCGCCCGCAACGTCGCACGGCCCGTGCTCGATCTTCTCTTCAAAGGCGGCAAGGACGGCCGGATTCCGATCTTCGCGATCACGGGAACCAACGGCAAGTCGACCACTGCCCGGATGCTGGCGCACATCCTGCAGGCGAATGGGGCAACCGTCGGGCTCACCTCCACCACCGGCGTCTACTTGAACGGCGAGCGGATCATGACAGGGGACTGCTCCGGTCCGCAGAGCGCCAGGATCGTGCTGCGCGAGCCGGGTGTCGATGTCGCGGTGCTGGAATGTGCGCGCGGCGGCATCCTGCGCGAAGGGCTTGCCTTCGATGCATGCGATGTTGGCGCGGTTCTGAACGTCCACGGCGACCATCTCGGGCTGAGGGGCATCGACACGATCGAGGACCTGGCGGAGGTGAAATCGGTCGTGGTCGAGTCCGTCCGCCGCGGCGGATGGAGCATTCTCAATGCCGACGACGTCCATACGTCCGCAATGTCGCGAGATGCCGGCGGCAGGATCTGCTACTTCTCGCTGGCGAGCAGGAGCGAGTGGCCCGGTTTCTTGCGCAACCACCTGGCGGAAGGCGGCCGCGCCGTGACGCGGGAGCCCAGCAGCGACGGCTGGGACATTTTCATCCACGAGGATGGGGAGTCGATGTTCCTGATGAGCGTCGACGAAATTCCCGCGACCTTCGAGGGTTCGGCCGAATTCAACGTTGCCAACAGCCTGGCAGCCGTCGCCATGGCGCATTGCCACGACGTTCCGGCGGCAACGATCCGGGCGGCGTTGGCCGAGTTTGGCACCTCGTTCGAGCAATCTCCCGGTCGCCTCAACGTCTTCGACGGGCATGGTTTCCGCACGATCGTCGACTATGCGCACAATCCGGAGGGGCTGAAGGCGCTCGGAAAGCTCGTTTCCCACATGAGGCGCGGCTATCAGCGCACGATCGGCCTGGTCGCCATACCGGGCGACCGCCGCGATTGCGACATCCGCGAGATGGGCGCGATCGCTTCGCGGATATTCGACGTCATCGTCTTCAAGGAGGATGAGCAGGAGCTGCGCGGCCGAGCCCCCGGAGCGATCGCCGGCTTGCTGCGGGAAGGTGCCTTGAACGCCGGCTGCGCCCCAGGCCGCATACACGCCGTCTGTCCCGAGAAGGAGGCCGTCGACGTGTGTCTCCGGCTTGCTCGGGAGAACGACCTTGTCGTGCTCACCGTCGACGACGTTGAAGCCGTGTGGCGGCAGGTAACCGGCTTCGGAGGCGCGACGCCTTCGAGGGGAGGGCCCGATCAGACCCATATTCGCCATCTGAGGGCTGGCTGATGTGGTCGCTGATCCTGCACGGCGGCGCCAAGGAGATCGATCCGCAAGAGGAGGAGGCGCATCGCAACGGATGCATCGAGGCGCTCGAGGCAGGTCGGGCCATCCTGGCCGGCGGCGGAACGGCGGTCGATGCCGTGGAAGCTGCCGGTCGCGTCCTCGAGGCGGACCCGACGTTCAATGCGGGATATGGAAGTGCCCTCAATTCGGACGGCGAGGTCGAGATGTGCGCTGGCCTGATGGAGGGCAGGGACTTCAATGTGGGTGCCGTCGCAGTGATCAAGGGCGTGCGCCATCCAATCAGTGTCGCCAAGGCCATGCTGCATGAGGAGCCGATCCTGCTGGCGTCCGAGGGGGCCCGGCGTTTCGCCGCCGACAAGCAGCTGGAGCTTTGCGATCCGGCGGATTTGATCACGCCGCAGCAGCGCGACGCCTCCAGCAAGTCTGAGGCGAAGGATACGATCGGTGTGGTTGCCCTGGATCAATACGGGGACATCGCCGTGGGCACTTCGACCGGCGGACTGGACGGCAGTGCTCCGGGTCGTGTGGGGGATTCTCCGCAACCCGGTTGCGGCTACTATGCCGACAACCAATTGGGAGCCGCCGCCTTCTCGGGAGACGGTGAGCATATTGCGCGAAAGGCTCTCGCGGCCCGTGTCATGCAGGCACTCTCGGCGCGGCAGGCATTGTCCTCGGGGCAGGCTGAAGGCGGCCTGGAGCAGGTGCTGAATCCCGCGCTCAGGGAAGTCGAGGCGATCGGCGGCGAAGCCGGAGCCATCGTGCTTACCGCGACCGGCGTGTCTGGATGGGCGCATAACAGCAGGGAGTTCGCAGTCGCATTCATGACCAGCGAGGACAACCACCCACACGTTTTCCTGCGCAAGAAAGACGTGGACAAATGACCGACAAGAAGAAAAAACGATCCTCGAACGGTAAAGCCGGAACGCTCGTCATCATCGGCGGCCACGAGGACCATGATGGCGATCGTGTCATCTTGAAGGAGGTGGCGAGCCTGGTTCCGAACGGCCGCCTGGTGCTTGCCACCATCGCGTCTCATGAGCCGGATGGCTATCTCGAGAAGTATCAGAGGTCCTTCGGTGAGCTGGGCATCAAGGATGTCATCGAGCTCTACGTCAACGACCGCCTCGAGGCAGCTCATGAAAAGAAAATAAGTGCGCTCGCAGACGTGAGCGCGGTGTTCTTCTCCGGCGGCGACCAGCTCCGGATCACCAGCCAGATCGGCGACACGCCCATCGACGAGCGGGTGCACGAAATCTATGAAGCCGGAGGCGTCATTGCCGGCACCTCCGCGGGCGCGTCGGTCATGAGCGACACAATGATGGTGAAGGGGCCGAACGCAGCGTCCTTTCGGATCGGCCACATTCGGATGGCGCCGGGACTGGGCCTGCTGCCGAATGTCATCATCGACCAGCACTTTGCGGAACGGGGCCGCATTGGGCGGCTCATCGGGGCGGTGTCGCAGAACCCGCGCGTCCTCGGCATCGGTGTCGATGAAGACACGGCGATCGTGGTGAAGGGCGAGATGTTCAAGGTCATCGGCAGCGGCGCTGTCTATCTGGTCGATGCAGCCGGCGTGACGCATTCCAACATCGCGGAAGGTGAGCCTGATGCCGCCCTTTCCATCCATGATCTGAGGGTTCACGTGCTGAGCTCAGGCGATGCGTTCGATCTGGCGCTGCGACGGCCGGTGGGGACTCCCTAAGACTTCGCCGCACTCAAGTTGATGGTGTGGCGCGGTCCGCGTACCGGGCCCTCGAGCAGTGCCGATCCACGCGCGAAAACCGCTATCCGTGAGGCTGTTCTCCCATTTGAAGCCGCCACCAGGATGGTCGCGTTGTTGCGGGCCCGGCAGGATTACGGACGGCCTCTCTCGGCTCGAATCCCGCAAAGCTGAAGACCTTCGCTCACCCGGCGTTCTGCCGAGCTAGCCCCGGCGGCGACTGGCCTGAATGGCAGCAAAGGTTACCGGACGAAACCCCCATGCGTCGACGCCGACATCATGCTGGCGCGTCATCGGCTTCAGACGACCGTGCGAATGACCGTGCAGGTTTACCGACCTCTTGCCGATCTGGTTCCAGGTGCGAAAAGGATAGTGGCACAGAACCAGCAAGCTGCCCTCGACAAGAAGCTCCATGTAGTGGTGCACGCTCGCCCAGGCCGGGTCGCCAATGGTGGCGGCGCCATCATTGTTGCCAATTATCAGGTGCTTGGACCCGTTAAGAGACGACAGCAGTGAAGACACGATCTCGGCTGGACCCTTGGCGAAATCGCCGAGGTGCCAGACCTCGTCGTTCGGGCCAACCGTTTCGTTCCAAAACGCAACCAGCGCCTGGTCATGCTCGACCAACGAGGCGAAGGGACGCCGGTCGAGGCGCAGAATGCGCGGATCGTTGAAATGCGTATCGGAAGTGAAGAAGATCATGCGCCGCGGCCGGCTGCGATGCGCGATTGGCGGTCGCCTCTAACTGCCGGAGCGCTCTTCGGCTTCATCATCGATCCCGATCGGGGCTTCCCTGAGCATCTTGAGTGCCTCTTCCTTCGTAAGGCCGCACTTGCGCGCGAAGTAGAGCGCCTCGATCGCCTTTTCGCGATCCGCCGTGGATTTTGCGTGCTGTTTGGGCTTTTTGCCCATCGTTCTCTGCCACCTTCCGAGGCCACCAAACCATCACAGTGCCGCGTTGTTCCCGTGCATGGGCTGACCTGCCGGACTGCGCGAATGCCGATGTCGCCGACACCGCGCGAGCCCCAGACAGCGCGTATATCAGCCGGCTCGCGACAACGGCGGAGCGACTCCAACCCCGACAGCGTGAATTCAAACGAAAGCCCGCGCCGTGGGAGGGGCCGGCGCGGGCGATCGGGCTACCGATCTTGCAGCGCGGGGGTCGACCGCTGCATGGCTCGAACTGTGCAAGCGAGCATTTGTTCCGGGCCGCATGCAAAGCATCGGCGTTTCATTGCAATTCTGGGGGACACAACCAGCATTTCGCTTCAGTCCGCCGCCGATGTGGGAGGATGAATACCGCCTTGCGCTAATTCGTCCGCCCTGGACACGAAACCAACCGCGCATTGAGCGCGTAGCTTCGGCGATTTAAAAACACCTGCACTGGAATATTTCCGGGCGCATGGAACATCTCCGGCCGCTGATGTTTAGGCCGGAATGACGATGATCTCTGTTCTTACAATGATTTACTCTCTCGCCATCTTTATCGGCGCGAAGCGGCGCAACCTCTTGGTGAATGCGAAACTCGATAGAGTTTTGCGCAATATGGCTGGCGCAGAACTGAATCAACGTGGCCAGTAAACCGCAACACCGCCGGTTCCAGTTCACAGCCAGTGTCCTCGCGGCCGCTACCTCGGTTCGGGTGGCAAGCGGCTCGGCAGGACTGCAAGGGCCGCCCCCTCTGGGCTGGCTGGTGCGTGGTCGATCCGATTTCGTCGATGAGGGCGGAGCACGATGCTCCCGCAGTGCGCCGTGCTGGCTCGAATTGCGGGGCCGCGTCCACGATCCGCTCACGGGGCACGCACCTTTAGGTCCGGCCCACGCGAGTGGCTTCGGAGGACCTATCCATGAACGATGATGATCCTATAAATTCGCTCGCCAATGCAATTCGTCATCGCAGCGCAATTTTGTTTGTGGGGGCGGGGGTATCGATCAGCGTCGGACTTCCGTCTTGGGAGAAGCTCATCGAGCGAATGGCAAAGGAGCTCGGCGTCGACGATGAATTTTCCACGCGACGCGATCGTTTTCAGACCTTGGCCGAATACTATCGGATCAAGCATGGCAGCATCGGACCACTTCGCAGTTGGATGGACAGAAACTGGTCTGTCGCCAAGGAACGGATCGAGAAATCGGAATTGCACCGTCTCATCGTGACGCTCGATTTTCCCGTCATCTATACGACGAACTATGACCGGAACCTGGAACTCGCTTTTGAAATCCACGGTCGAGAGTACGTGAAAGTGGCCAACGCACGGCACGTTGCGCAGGCCCGTCGAGGCGTAACCCACATCGTGAAATTTCACGGCGACTTTGACGAGGACTCTTCCCTTGTCCTCACCGAGACCGACTATCTTGACCGCCTGTCCTTCAATTCTCCCCTTGATGTCCGCTTTCGCTCCGATGCTCTCGGCAGCACGATCCTGTTCATTGGCTATAGCCTCTCCGATCCAAACATCCGGCTGCTGTTGCACCGGCTTTGGCAAACCTGGCACCGGTCTGGATATGAGAAAGATCGTCCCCCTTCGTTCATCTTCATGCCCAGCCGCAACCCTGTGGAGGAGGCCGTGCTTGGGCGCTGGGGTATTTCGGTGCTCGTTGGCGCAGGTGATGATCCTGAAGCCGGTCTGACGGATTTCCTCAGGCGTTTGGTGGAAGCGGTGGCGGTGACCTGAGGCGCGCTCCCTAGTGGACTGCAGTCGGGTTTTCTCAGGTGCGCGGTGACCGACGCACCAGGCGGTGGCCGACAGGCGCCAGATCGGCGACTGTTGGAGCCACGACTTCCACAATCAATCCCGCCGCTCTCATCTTGGCGTGAAGTCGATCTCCGGCGTCAATTGCCGACAATATGCACAAACCAGGTCAATCGTCGTTTGCACATCATCCAGGCAAACAACTTCGGACGGGGTATGCATGTAACGCAAAGGCACGGAGAGCACCCCACTTGCGACGCCGCCGCGGTTCTGCTGCATGACACGCGCGTCGGTAGGGCTTGAGCTGCCCACGGCCTGAAGCTGATAAGGTAGGCCCTCTTTCTCGGCCACCGACTTCAGCAGTTTGAACACCACCGGGTTGGTGTTCGCGCCTTGAGTAATTGCCGGCCCTTTCCCAAGGTCCAGTTTGCCCTGATCCTCGGCGCGAGCGCGCGGATAGTCCATTGCCACGCCCATATCGATTGCGAGCCCGGTTCGAGGCGCGATATTGAACGCCGAGGTCATCGCGCCTCGGGAACCGATTTCCTCTTGAACCGTACCCAGGATATAGAGCCCCACGCCGGGGTGAACGCCTCCCTCCTCAGAGAGGCAGCGCAGCACCTCGGCGCCGATGAGGAGGCCGACCTTGTTGTCGAACGCTCGTCCGACAGCAAGGTTGGCCTGGAGCGCTGCAAACTCGCCATGGATAGTCACCGCGCTGCCGACCTCTACGACCTTCAACGCTTCCTCTCGCGAACTCGCGCCGATATCGATCCACAGTTCCATCAGCGAGGGAGTCTGAGACGTGTCAGAGGCTTTGAAGGTCTGGATTGCTTTGCGACCCACGACGCCCAGGATCGGCTCCTTGCCGTGCACCCAGACACGCTGGCCGATTTCAGTGGCAACGTCCGTTCCACCTATGGTGCTGAAGAAAAGAAAGCCGTCATCGTCGATGTAATGGACGATGAAGCCGACCTCATCCATGTGCCCGGCATACATGAAGCGCATAGACGCCTCAGGATTGATGATCGCCGTGACATTGCCCATGACGTCCGTCGTCAACCTGTGGGCATAGGGACGAACATACTCGCGGAAAAGCTCCGCTACGGGTTGCTCAAAGCCGCTCGGCGACGGGGTCGCCACAATTTCCTTCAAGAACTTGAGTGATTCATCGCGCATCAAGCTGACTTTCACGGTTCACGGGGTGGAGGGCCATTCGAGCATGGTCATACTCGTCGGGCTTCGCGCCAATTTTGGCCTTCTTCGGTGCGATCGCCCGCGAATTGGTCAGCCCAAGGCAGGTTGTGGAGCCAGGCTTCGCGCCGGGGGGTCCAAAGCTCGTATGTCGGGAGAAGGTCGTTTGGCGCATCGTCGAGAGTGCCGGTCATGATCTCGGCTTCGTCGTCGCGGAGATTCACCACGCGCGACCCGCATGCCGGACAAAAACCTCTGCCGTTGAACGCCGCAAGCTCGCCCTTGCACTGGTAAGCCGACCGCGGCCACACGGCAAAGGCACTGTAGGTGCTGCCGCTGGTTCGCTTGCAATCCTGGCAATGACACAAGCCAACGCGCAACGGCGCGCCGGTAACAACATACCTCACAGACCCGCAAAGACAGCCGCCGGTCCGCTCTATCTTGTCAACCTCGTCGTTCATGGTCGCCGCCGACATGAGTGAGGGAAGCGTGTTGGACTCCGCTCTGCCGTTTGCATCGAGGCATCAAGTTAATGGGCAATGTCTTCAACAAGGCCTAGCTCCAAAGCTCTTGCTGCCATCAGGTAGCAGCTGTTCAGGGCATGGTCGCGCAGCTCTTCCAGCGATGTTCGAGAACCTTGGACGAGATCGGCGAACCCTTCATTCTCGAGTCGCTCTGCCGTTTCCAACAGCGCAAGTTGTTCGCGAACGATCTGAAGACAGCTTCGAATTGGTCCATTCAGAACCAAGTCTTTCTCAAGCCTTCTTTCATGAATCAGCAGGACTGCTTGCGGGCAAAGGAACCTGCAGGCTTTCGGGAAAGCGGCAAGGACCGTTACCCCGGCAGAGTAAACCGTATTCTTGCCAATGATGTAGCCGTTGCGGCCCGAGTGTTTCAGAAAAAGTTTGAACTCTAGAGCTAGACGTCGCGCGCCGTCGGCGTCGCCTCCGGGCGTGTCGATTTCAACGTAGAGATCGTCTTCCCCGGAACGCACGGCTTTCAAATCGTCCAAGGCTTTGGTGACGACAGTGTCATCAATCAAGCCGTGTATACGCAAGTTTGGATCGAACAAAAGCCGGTGAAGGTCTGGAGCGGGCGGCGGGGAGACGGTGTGTTCGGCTGACTGGGGCAACAGGTCCATATAGGCATCCTCATTATGGGGGCCGAACTTAGTTGGTACCCTTTTGTTCCCTTGAGGGAGTTCGAGCGGTGGTGATCACAGCCGCGTCTCTCGGCGGCTGTGGAGCTCCCTCTTTCATTGCAGATCCTTTTCGCACCAGGCCCGGTAGAGGCACCTCAGCCGCTAGGTTGGCTCCATCGGCATATCGGGCATTTGCCGGAGCTGACGCAGTCGCTTTGCTGATTTCTGCCACGTCCGGGACCAGTCCTGTGGACGGTTGAACTCAACGGCCTCAATGGTTCCCGGCTGCTGCCTTCCGGACCCCCGCGGTCGGGCTATTTTTCCTGGCCGTGCCATTTTTCCGGGGGGCTGAAACAAACAGCTTTGTTGGCAGTTCTAGCGTCCGGAGCACCGGCTCCGCGCGGCGCGGCCGAGCGGCCGGGGCTGTCCGGCAGGAGGTCCAGCAATGTCTCACGATATGCAAAGACGATTTGCAACGCGCTTGATCGCGGTTGCGCTGATGCTCTCGGCCAGTGGCGTGGCGCCTGTCCTGGCCCAGGATACCCCGACCGACTTCACAGCGATCATCCAGCAGAAATTGCCGGCCGTGGTCGCGATCACGACCCGGGAGGTTGTCCAGGACCAGACGACGGCGGGCGACTTTACAAGTCCGTTCGACGGCCAGGGCCTCGGACCCGTTCAGCCGCAGGTGAGGGAGGCGCTTGGCTCCGGATTTGTGATCAGTGCCGACGGCTACATCGTCACCAACAACCATGTCGTTGCCGATGCGACAGAGATCCATGTCGTATTTTCCGACAAGGAAACGGCGCCGGCGCAATTGGTCGGCCGTGACCCCGCCACCGATATAGCGGTGCTGAAGGTCGACCCGCGGCCCAACATGACCACGACCAAATGGGGTGACTCGGATGCAATGCAGCCGGGCGCATGGACAATCGCGATCGGCAGTCCCTTCGGGCTCGGAGGGACTGTCACTGTCGGCGTTCTTTCGGCCCGCTCGCGAGACATTCAAGCCGGGCCGTATGACGATTTTCTCCAGACGGACGCGTCGATCAATCGAGGCAACTCGGGCGGTCCGCTGTTCAACGCACGTGGCGAGGTGATCGGCGTCAACACCGCCATCGTCTCGCCGTCCGGCGGCAGCATCGGGATCGGGTTTGCGGTGCCATCGCGCACCGCCCAAAGCATCGCCGACCAGTTGATCAGAACCGGCCGGATCGAGCGTGGCTTCATCGGGGTCCGCCTGCAGGACATCACGCCGTCGCTGGCTGAGGCCCTCGGGATGAAAGATGACAAGGGCGCGCTGGTTGCTTCGGTCGAGCCCGGCAGCCCGGCGGAGAAAGCCGGCTTGAAGCCGGGTGACGTGATCACCCGGTTCAACGGCAAGGGCATTGAGGGTGTCCATGACCTCACGCTTGCGACGGCTAGCCAGAAGCCTGGCAGCAAGGCCACTCTGACACGGAGTAACGGCGGAAAGGACCAGGAGATCGCGCTTGTCATCGGTGAGCGCAAGGATGCGGAGGTGAAGACCGGCGCTGTTCCCGACAAGAAGTCGGCGGCCGAAGGCCTCGGCCTATCCCTCAGCCCGATTCCGGATCAGGCGCGTCAGCAGCTAGGCATCAAATCAGGAACAACCGGCGTCTTCGTCGTGGAAGTGGTTCCCGATGGCCTTGCCGCCCGGAGCGGATTGCAGCCCGGCGATGTCATCATATCGGCCAACAATCGCCGCGTGACGGAGCCTTCGGATATCGTCGAGGAGTGGGCGAACTCTCGCCGGCAGAGCAAGCCCATCCTGTTTCGGCTGGAAAGGCAGGGGCAGTCCGTGTTCGTGGCGGTCGCCGGGAAATGACCGTCTCCAGGACGGCCATGTGACTGCACCAGGATCCGCTTGCGGATCCTGCTCCAAGGGTGTCGGACCCCAGGTGCACCGGGGAAGCATCGCCGCAGAAAGTCTGCGGGATGCGCTCATCGGCCGGGTGCGCAACGCGCACTGATTCTGCAGCGCCATCGTGCTCGAAGGCGCTCGCCATCCTCAGGCAGTTTCGCGCCTTGCCGTAAGCCGTGCCTGGAGAAGGACGACGACGAGCAAAAACAGCCCGCGGATCACCGACTGCCAGTAGGCTGACAGCGAAATCCAGCCCATGCCGTTTTCGAAGTTCAGGACGTTGAAAAGGATGCCGAGCAACAGCACGCCGGCCAGCGTGGTCAACACCGAGCCAGAGCCGCCGGTCAGCAGCGTCCCGCCCACGACGACCGCTGCGATGGCAAACAGTTCCCAGCCGACGCCCTCGATCGGCTGGCCTGCGCCGAACTGAGAAGCGAGGACGACGCCGGCGAGCCCGGCCAGGCACCCGCTTGCGACATAGACGAGAAATTTGACGCCGTCAGTGCGCAGCCCCATCAGCCGCGAGGCATCCTCGCCGCCGCCGATGGCCAGCACCGTCCGTCCCGTGCTGGTGTAGTTCAGGACCACTGAGCCGACGGCATAGGCAACCAGGGCGATGACTGCCGGAATCGGGAAAATCCAGAAATTCCCTTGGCCGATGGCGGTGAAACCCGAATCGTAAGACACCGAAACGGTCTGGTTGCCGGCCAGAAGCAGCGCCGAGCCGCTTGCGGCCAGCATGGTGGCAAGCGTGGCGATGAAAGGCATCAGGTTGCCGCGCGTAACCAGGAGCGCGTTGATCAGCCCGGCTGCCAGGCCGGCGCCAACGCCCGCTGCAAGGCCTGCCACGATGCCGTGCGGGCTCGCCAGGGCTGACGCGACGCTGCCCAAGGCGGCGACGGAGCCGACGGACAGGTCTATGCCGCCGGTCATGATCACGAAGCACATGCCGAGCGCGACGAGCGCGAACATCGAGTTGTAGCGCAGAACGCTCATCACGTTGAAGAGGCCGAGGAAGCGGTCGTAGCGCAGGAATCCGAACAGGACGAGGGCTGCAAGCGCGATGACGACACCGTAAGTGCCGATGATGCGAACCAGTCTGGCGCTGTTCATGGATTACACCCGGTGTTGCTGCTGCAGCCAGACGGCGAATGCGATGATGCCGGCCTTGACGACGAGCGCAGCGGCGTCGGGTACGCCATTGGCGAGCAGCGTGTAGCGCACCAACTGGATGGTCAGTGCGCCCAGCAGGGTGCCGATGATTGTGGCCTTTCCGCCACTCAACAGCGTGCCGCCCACCGCGACCGCCGCGATGGCGTCGAGTTCCATGCCCAGCCCCACGAGATTGGCGTCGCTGGAGGAGTTGATCGCAATGACGACGAGACCGGCTAGCCCCGCGCACAGGCCGCTGATCGCATAGACAGCGAGCTTGATCCTCGATACGGCGATGCCGGCGAGTTCAGAGGCCTTTTCATTGCCGCCGACCGCCAGGATGCTTCGCCCGAACACCGTGCGGTGAAGGGCCCAAGCGGCCACCGCAACCAGCACGGCCATGATGATGACCTGCGCGGGAATGCCGAGCGGGCGGGCAAGTCCGATCCACTGGAATTGCGGCACGCGGAAGGTCTGCAGATTGCCGTTGGTCATGACCTGCGCGATCCCGCGCCCGGCGATGAACAGCACGAGCGTTGCAACAATAGGTTGGATGCGGAAACGCGAGACCAACCAGCCATTGAACAGCCCGAACAGGCCGGCGACGAGGATCGAGGCAATCATCGCGACGGCTACCGCCAGATAGATGTTTCCGACCGGGAAGATCGTGCCCATGAAGATCATCGGCGCCAATGCGCCGGAGATCGCCATCAGCGAACCAACCGACAGGTCGATGCCGCCGGTGGCGATCACCAGGGTCATCCCCACCGCGACGATCACAATCGTGCAGACCTGGGTTAGGTTGACGTTGAGTGTCTGCAGCGTCGCGAAATTGCGCGTATAGGCAAGGTTGAAGACCACCAGCAGCACAAGCGCGATCACCGTGCCGTAGCGCGCCAGGAAACCGAACACATCAAAGCGGCGGTTTCCAGCGTCGTTGGCTGCGGATGGTGTGGCCAGATCGCTCACGCTGCCTCCTTCGCCGCGCCGCCATGCGCCATCGCCGCGAGCACGTCCTCCTCGTCGGCTGCCTGGCCTTCCAGTTCGGCCACCCTCACTCCTTCGCGCAGCACGAATATGCGGTCGGCTCCTTCCATCACTTCCTCGAGTTCCGAGGAGATCATCAGCACGCCGAGCCCGTCATCGGCAAGCTTGCGGATGAGGCGCTGGATCTCGGCCTTGGCCCCGACATCGATGCCGCGCGTCGGCTCATCGAGAATGAGCAGCTTCGGGTTCATTGCCAGCCAGCGGGCAAGCAGCACCTTTTGCTGGTTGCCGCCCGACAACTCGCGGACCTTCTGGTTAGGCCCCGAGCATTTGATGTCGAGTTCACGAATGAAGCGCTCGACGATCTCCTTCTGCCGGGCCTCGTTCAGGATGCCATTGCGGCTGATTTTCGGCAGCAGTGCCAGTGTTATGTTCTCCGCGACGGTCATTTCCGGCACGATGCCCTCGGCCTTGCGGTCCTCAGTGCAGAAGCCCATCCCTGCGGCGATGGCATCAGCGGCACGTGCGGGATGGTAGGACGCGCCCTCCATCGTCATCTCGCCTGCGCTCCGGCGGTCGGCGCCGAATACGAGGCGGGCTGTTTCGGTGCGGCCGGCGCCGAGCAAGCCGGCAAAGCCGGCGATCTCGCCGCGGCGCAGGTCGAAGCTCACGTCACGCACCAACTGGCCGGCCGCCAGCCCTTGCGCGGTAAACAGCACATCACCGATCCTCGACCGATCGCGTTCGCCGAACGCGGTCGCATGGCCTTCGACGGCTGCGACGTCGCGGCCGAGCATGGCCGCGACCAGCTCCAGCTTGCCGATGTCGCTCATCGCCGCGCTTCGTACCGTGCGGCCGTCACGCATGATCGTGACCCGGTCGCAGACCTCGTACAACTCGTCGAGCTTGTGGCTGACGAACAGAACGGAGACGCCGTCGGCCTTGAGCTGACGGATAACGCTGAACAAGACCGAGACTTCACGCTCGTCCAGCGAGGAGGTCGGCTCATCCATGATCACGAGGCGGGCGGAAAAGCCGATGGCGCGGGCGATCGCCACCATCTGCTGCGTGGCGGTGTTGAAATCGCTGAGCGGGCGGCGCACGTCGATGCCGATCGAGAAGCGGCTGAGCAGGCGCTCGGCTTCCGCATGCATCGCGCTCCAGTCGAGCAGGCCGCGGCGGCGCTTCTCGCGTCCAAGGCAGATGTTCTCGGTCACCGAGCGCAGCGGTACGAGATTGATCTCCTGGTAGATGGTGCTGATGCCGCTGACCTGCGCCTGATGCGGAGACCCAACTTCGAACGGCTTCCGTTCGAACAGCACCTGCCCCGCATCCCGGCGGTAATAGCCGGTGAGCACCTTGATAAGTGTCGATTTGCCCGCACCGTTCTGGCCGATGAGTGCGTGGATCTCGCCCGGAAGAACCTGGAGCGAGGCATCGGCCAGGGCAGGGATGCCGGCAAAACGCTTCTGGATGTCACGCATGTCCAGGAGCAGCGCGGCTTGGTCCGGCTGAGCGGTCATCGTCAAACTCCCAAACCCTACCCGCCGAAGCGGGTAGGGCAACTGGAAAGAAAGTGGATATCAGAACGCAATATCGAAGTCTTTCTTCGCGTTCGTGGCGTCGAAGAAGGCATCCTCGTTCTTGATGAACGGCGGGATCTTCTTGCCGGCCGCATAGTCGGCCATCGTAGCGAAGGCCTTCGGCCCGAACAGCGGACTACAAGCGCAGATAGCGCCGATCTTGCCGTCAATGATCGCCTGGACGCCTTCCTTCTCGCCGTCGATCGACAAGATCAGCACATCCTTGCCCGGGGTCTTGCCGGCTGCTTCCAAAGCGGCGATGGCGCCCAGCGCCATCTCATCATTATGCGCGTAGATGATATCCGCATCAGGGTGCGCCTGAAGCAGCGTCTCGGCGACCTGCCGGCCCTTGTCGCGGGCGAAGTCGCCGGACTGCGACGCCAGGATGGTGAACTGCGAGTGCTTGGCGATGAAATCGTCGAAGCCTTTCTTGCGGTCGGTAGCGGCCGAGGCTCCGGTCGTGCCTTCCAGCTCGATGATCTTCGACTTGCCATTGGCGTTCTTGACCAGCCATTCGCCGACGCGGGTCGCCTCCTCGATGAAATCCGAACCGATGAAGCAGACATAATCCTCGCTCGGCTTGGCCATGGTGTGATCAACGTCGCGGTCGACCAGAAACACCGGTATGCCGGCATCGCGCGCGGCAAGAATGACCGGCACCAGGGGCTTGTCTTCGCGGGGCGGCAGGAAGATTGCGTCGACGCCCTGCGCGATCATCGAGTTCACGTCGGAGGCCTGCTTGGCCGACGAACCGGCGGCATCCGTGTAGACCAGCTGATGGCCAAGCTTGGCGGCTTCGTCCTGCATGCTCTTGGTCTCGGCAAGACGCCACGGATTGTTGCTTTCCGTCTGGGCGAAACCGACCTTGTACTTGTCCTTCTTGGCGAGCGGCGGGAGCGCCGCGAAGGCGCGTGAGCCGAGTGTCAGCGCGACCGCGCCGGCGGCGGAGCCAACCAGTAGTTTTCGACGGGTAATGATCATGCTCTTTCCTCCTTTATTGTCGCTTTCAGCGACTGTGTAATTTCCTCACGATATCGGCCCAGACGGCTTCGGCGATGACGCCGTCGGCAAGCTGGGTCAGGCGCTATGCCGCCTCCAAAATAAAGTCGGCGCAGCGGTCGCCCAGCATCATGGCGGGCGCCGCCGTATTGCCGGCATTGATGTTGGGGCAGGCCGACATGTCGGCAACCCGCAGATTGTCTATTCCGCGCACGCGCAGCGCCGCGTCCAGCACCGCCATCCGGTCGCTGTCCGAGCCCATCCGGCATGTCCCGGCCGGATGGTAGTTGGTCTTCACGAAGCGCTTGCAATGCTTTGTCATGGCTTCGTCGCTGAGATCATCCTGGCTTGGCACGGCAATGGCCTTGACCCGATCGGCGAGCGGCTTGGTCTGAAAAGCCTGCAGGAAATAACGCTGGCCGGAGATCATTTCCCTCATGTCGTCGGGATGTTTAAGGAGGTTCGGCGAAACGATCGGCATGTCCTTCGGATCCGCCGAACGCAGCCTCACGAAACCGCGCGACTTTGGCTTCACCACCACTGTCGTCACGGTAAGCCCATAGGTGTTCTCGACCAAGGTCAGGATATCGCGGTCCAGATAGACGTGCGGCACGCAGAAGGCCTGGATCGTCGGTTCGCCCTCGGGATCGGCCGGATTGACGAAGGCTCCGGCCTCCACCCCCGCTGACAGGATCGTGCCGGTGCCGAAGAGCTTGAAATGCAGGCCGTTCCTGATCATCCGCCAGCCTTGGCCCTGCCTGAAATAGCCGTATGGGCCGTTTGCGGTGGCGATGATCGGCACCTCTGGATGGTCGATCAGGTTTTCGCCGACCCCGGGCAGGTCGGCGACGCAGGAAATGCCGTGCCCGGCAAGCGCCTCGGCGGGGCCGATGCCGGACAGCATGAGCAGTTTCGGCGAGACGAGGGCACCGGACGAGACGATCACGTCGGCATCCGCATGGACGGTATGCTCGGCGCCCGACGCATCCGAGTAGATGACGCCGGTGACCCGACCTTTTTCGATCAGCAGCCGGCTGACTGTGCAATTGAGTTTCAGCGTCAGCTTGGGATCATTCGTCAGCGGCTCGATGAAGGCGTAGGCGGCGCTGCTCCGCTTTCCCCGCCGGTTCATGAACTGGTAGAAGCCGACCCCGCGCTGCGACGGTCCGTTGAAGTCATGGTTGTACGGCAATCCAAGGCCTTGGACGGCCTGGACGAACCAACGGGAAACATCATCGATGTGGCCTGGATCCGAGACCAGCAGCGGACCTTCGCTGCCATGCAGTTCGCCGCCGAGGCGGTTGTTTCCCTCCATGCCGGTGAAATGCGGCAGCACCGCCTGCCAGTTCCAGCGTACGCCGGCATTGTTGCCGCGCAGCAGCTCGTCCCATTCCTCATAATCGGCCGAGCGGCCTCGCATGTAGACCTGGGCGTTGACCGAGGTGCCGCCGCCCAGCACGTTGCCTTGCGAGATTTCATGGACGCGGCCGTCGAGATGGGCCTGCGGCTCGGTGCGGTGATAGCGCATGAATTTCGAGCCGTTGATCATCTTGAAGATGCCGGGCGGCATGTCGAGCAAGGGGTGATGATGGGAATGGCCGGCCTCCAGCAGCAGGGTTCGCCGTCCCGCTTTGACAAGCCTTGCCGCCGCGACGCAGCCGGCCGCTCCGCCGCCCACCACGATATGGTCGTAGGACTGCGTCATGCTTCCGGCGCCTCACGGCTTTCGAATGTTCCGCGGACATACTCCCAGGCCGCCGAGAGGTGGTTGAGTAGCGCCCGCTCGGCGCCGTCAGGATCTCGCTCAAGGATGGCCGTGCAGATTTCACGATGGCTGAGGAAATTCACGCGGTTGCGCTCGGGCGACCGTGGCATGCGCATCCAATGCGGCGACAGCCAGGCGGTAAATGCCTTGTGCACGACAGGCAGCACCGGGTTGCGCGCGATGTCATAGAGCGCTGCGTGGAACGCCACGTCCGTCGCATAGAATTTCTCGGAATCCGGGATGGCCGCCTCGTTCATCGCCAGCGCCGCCCTCAAGGCTGTGACGTCATCCTTGCGGGCATGGATGGCGGCGTTGCGCGCCAGCGACGCCTCGAGGAAGACGCGCATGTCGTAGAGGTTCTTCACGCCCGCCTGGTCGCTCAGCAGATGTCCTACGATGCCGTCGAGGGCGCCGAGCGCGGCATCCAGGCCAGGCCGGCGCGCCACGGGCCGGAACCGCGGACGCGCTTCCACCAGGCCGCGGCTGGCCAGGCGCGCAATCGCCTCACGCACAACGCCCCGGCCCACACCATACTCGATCATCAGTTCGCGCTCGGCCGGCAGGTAGCTGCCGTCGCCAAGCCTTCCGGACGTGATGTCGGCCTCTATGCCGGCCACCATCGCGTCGGCCGCGCGGGCGGCGAGAATAGCCGCGGGCATCTCAGGACGCTCTTCCGTATCCAGCAAGCCTTTTTCCTCCCAGATGGTCCTGTTATTAGAAGGTAAATCGGACCAAAGCACAAGCGGATTGATGCTTTTGTAGGACCAAAAATGACTGATTGGCTTCAGAATCGCTGAAAGATCAGCCACATTGTTGCCAGTCAGCGCTGCCGGTGCAATTATGGTCCGATGAAAAAACCTGAATGGAGCGCAGCATGAGCCGCACCGAAATCAAGGAAGTCGAGACCCGGCTGTTCCGGGTCCCACTGCGTGAGGTGATGACCGATGCCAAGCACGGCGCGCACACGCATTTCGAGCTGGTCACCGTCACGCTGAGGCTTGCCGACGGCGCCGAGGGCACAGGCTACACCTACACCGGCGGCAGGGGCGGCTATGCGATCAAGGCAATGATCGATCACGACCTCGCGCCGTTCCTCAAGGCACGCGACGCAACGCAAATCCACACGATCTACGACGGCATGCTCTGGCACATCCACTATGTCGGGCGCGGCGGCATAGCTTCTTTCGCGATCTCGGCGATCGACATCGCATTATGGGACCTCAAGGGCCGGCGTAGCGGCCTGCCGCTTTGGCAGATGGCGGGCGGGGCCGGGAAGAGCGCCAAGGCCTATCGCGGCGGCATCGACCTAAACTTCACCCTCGATCAGCTTTTGGCCAGCATCGATTCCTATCTCAATGCCGGCTTCACCGGGGTGAAGATCAAGGTCGGCAAGGACGACCTTGCCGAGGATGTGGCCCGGGTGAAGGCAGTTCGCGAGCGCATCGGCCCTCATGTCACCTTTATGGTTGACGCCAACTACGCGCTGGACGTCCCGCGAGCGATCGAGGCAGCGAGAGCATTCGCCGCCTACGATCTGCTGTGGTTCGAGGAGCCCATCATACCCGACGACTATGAGGGTTACGCCAGCATTGCCAAGGCGACCGGAATGCCCCTGGCAATGGGAGAAAACCTGCATGTCATCGAGGAGTTCGAGCATGCCTTCGCTTGGTCGGATCTCGCCTACATCCAACCCGACGCCTCCAACTGCGGCGGGGTCACGGGCTGGCTGCGCGTGGCAGCGCTCTCACGCAAGGCTGGCATTCCGGTCTGCAGTCACGGGATGCAGGAACTTCATGTCAGCCTCGTTGCAGGTCAGACAAATGCCGGCTGGGTGGAGGCGCATAGTTTTGATATTGACCATTATACCACTGAGCCGCTGAGGCTTCAGGATGGTTTGGCGATAGCACCCGACGAGCCTGGAGTGGGCGTTGTCTTCGACTGGCGGAAATTGGCGGATTTTCGCCAATAGCGCCCCCTGAACGGCGGCACGGCCGCTGCATTTTGTCCAGATCCTGCTTCCTCGTTCCGGCAACGCGGAGAGCGCTTCGCCGAGGAAGACTTCGACCGTCTGAAGAACGAACTCGCCGCCGCCGCTGCCAGCGGGCATACCCCTTATCGGATGCCACACTTACATTTGTAATTGCAGCGACGCTTCACCGGCTTTAACTCACGCGATCATAGCAGCGACACGACAAATGCAGGCGGCCGCCCGAAAACGGGCAGAAGCTGCAAGCATTGGGTGCGCCTGCAGGGAGGCGGCGATGATTGCAACGCGTACGGACACTGCGCATGCGGTTATGGAGGACTTCATTCTATCACGGCACCGCTCACCGGTCCGCGAAGTTGGATTTTACGAGGCTATGAGTCAAACCCGACAAGCGATCGCCGCATCGCGCGAGGTGCTGAGGCGCTTTCGCGAACGTCAGGGCGACGATACTCCTCGAGCAAAGAATACAGACCGTGGTCCTGTCGCCGTGTCAGCCTTCGATGCCGACATCATACGCGCTGCATGCCGAGATCTGATCGCGGAGATGAACGTGCCCGAGTGTCAATGGCGCGAGCTGGCGCGAAGTCTGGTGCGCGAATTCGTGGCCTGCGAGCAGACCGAAGCCGGTTTGGTGGATTGGATCGTCCGCCGGCCAGCGATGACGGAGACGGACGAGGCCGGCCGACCGGAGCCAGCCGGCGAGGCGGCGAATGAGCCAAGAGTCAGTCGACCGCAATCAACGCGAGCAAACAGGTCTCCCGGCGACTTGTTGCGCGGGAACTGCGGTGATCCGAGGATCGGAAACTTTGGCGAGCGGCTTGGACACATCTGATCCTGCTCGTCTCTAGCGTCGGGCTCGTGTTCGCATTTGAAGCATGTAGTGAGACTGGCCGATGGCGTGACCTTTCGTTGAGTGGAGACGAATGCGTCCAGCCCACTGTCCAAGGCACGGCGACGGCCATGTCGCGTTGCTCCCGGCCTTCGCACACAAGGAGCCCAAGCCGGATGCCAATCAGGCTGCATTAGGCCAATGGGAACAATTTGCACGGGCCGAGCTTGGGCTAGCGTCGTACAGAGGTGCAAGTATGCAAGATAATTTTGACCGAGCTTCATCCGTCGCCGAGGTTGCGGAATCATTCGTGAGATCCCGGAGGCCGTTCTCTGTCGTATCGACCCGGGATGCGGTCACGATTGTCAGGAAACAGGCAGCTTTTTGCGAGCATACGGATGGCGAGCTTGCGGAGTTGGTGGCGGCAATTGCGGTCAGGCATGGTCGATTGGTCGCGTTCGATCTTGATCTCGACGACACAGGGTTGGAGATCGGTCGCGCAGCATAGCCAACGCCTCACGCAATGAGATAGCCACCGTCAACCGGCAGAATTGCCCCAGTGATGAAGCCCGCGAGCGGCGAACACAAGAACAAGGCGGGGCCGGTCAGGTCGCCCGGCGTACCCCAGCGACCCATCGGAGTGCGTTTCATCAATTCCGCGTTGCGAGCTGGATCGGCCCGTGGCGCGGCGGTCATGGCGGTCTCGATCCAGCCAGGCGCCAATGCGTTTACGCGAATGCCATCCCCGGCATAGGCGATGGCGAGCGACTTGGTAAGTTGCACGATGGCGCCCTTGGATGCGGCGTAAGCCGGCGCATGAGCTGCGCCGAAAAACGCGAACATCGAGGCGATGTTGACGATGGCGCCCCCGTTCGAGAGTGCCCCTCGGAACGCGCTCGCACTCCGCATGGAGCCGGTGAGATTGATATCGACCACCGTTTCGAAACCCTGGACAGTGAATTCGGCGGCGCGCAGGTTTACCCCTGCGCAATTTACGAGCGCTGCAACGGATGTGAACTGACTGGAATATCCTTCGACCGCAGTCATGTCCCGGACGTCGAGTACTGAATACGAGACGGCGGTGCCGTATGCACGAGCGGCCGCCACCTCGGCGGCCGTGGCCCCCGTCGCGTGGACGATTGCCCCGGCCCCGGCGAACGCCATGGCGATGCCGTTTCCGATGCCTGTCGTGCCTCCGGTAATGACGACGATCTTGCCCGCGAAGAAGGGCATGGCCCATATGGAATCGGTCACCAAAATCTCCTCGTTTCGCCTCTGTGGCGGAGCGCGAACTCATCGCAGCGGAAGACAAACGGGCGGATGTCTACCGTACGAATTGATCGACGAAATCGTCACCGAGACCCACGCTCGCATAGTGATTTCTGCACATGTCGATCTTGGTGAAAACGTCCTCGAAACCAATCTGCTTGTTATCCTTGTCCAGGTAAACCATGCAGCCGGAGATGTTGAAGAAGGTGATCATCTCGGGCACGTCGCTTGGAACCGTGAGCGTGTGGATTTCACCGGGCGGCTCGAAAACGTAAGATCCGGTCTCTGCCATCCAGTCGTGTTCAAGATAGTGCCAACGCCCCTTGATCACATAGCCATGCACGGGGGCCGGATGCAGATGACGGCTTAATATCCCGGCCCGGCGTACGCGGAGCAGATTGCACCACTGCCCTTGCATTGTGTTGAGCATAAGTGGTCGGAACCACACGCCCTCCGCCTGTGGGACCCAGACACGCTCGTCTTCGGGGACGGCAGCGATCGCGATCTCTTTCGGTGCCAGGGGATGGGCGGAGCCGTTGAAGGATTGATACATAGGAACCTCTGTCGCCAATTCATTGGAACGTCCATATCGGCGCGATCCTAACAACTGGGCCGAGTTCTGCCGAGGCGCAATCGGGCGCCCACCCATTGGGAATGTTGTAGGCGCGCACCCGCCCGCTGCCGCGACCGCAAGCGGGAAGGGGTTCGGAACGGTCCGTTGGGCGTCGAAGACGATCAGTGGGTTCATTCTTGCCTCATCATGCGGCTATCCGGGAGTGCACCGGGCTGGTACTGGTCTGGAAGCCCCGGTTTCGGGCTTCCAAGGCCAGCAAAGCGAGTTGGACCTCGTCCAATCGCGACGGGCGTGCATTTTCCGGCATGCCTTCGGCGGTGGCCATGTCGATCAGATACTCGTTCCAGGCCCAGTTCTTGAGCACGGCGCGTTTCTCGTCGGGTGCTAGCACTGGGTCATCCACAACCTCCATCGGAGAGGCGTAGAATGTCTCGGGCTCCGAAAGCGCCGTCTGTATGTGCGCTGCCTGTGCACCGGCGCCATAGCCGTGGCTTGCCTGGAGCCAAGCCAACTGCAGCCGCTGCCAAACCAGGTCGGAAAAGGCCTGTTTCTCCTCCGATGCATGCTGGCGCGTGACCTTGGCCTGGGAAGCAGGAGGTGCAGCCTGCACGACATAGTTGAGGCCTTGACGCTCGGCATAACGGATCGCCGCTTCCAGCGTCGGAAAGTTCAGTTCAACCTGGGTCAGGGTGTCCCGGCCACCGGTATAGCCCATCAGCGGCTCGATGAACGGGGCTGTGCGGCGTTCGAAGACCAATCGCCAGGCCTTGCGGGGCTTTGCCGAGGTCATGGCCGGGCGGCATGGCTGGTAGATCCGCGCCGTTGCGCCGTCCGGAAACACTGACCGTCCCATTGACAAAGCCGGCCCGTCTAGACGAGGCCGATTGTCATTGTCCGGCCGGACGGACGTCTTGGTTAGGTTTCTGTTGTCGCTGCTTTGAACTGTCTCCATTGCCTGTCCCTCCCGTTATGAAGGGTCGCACGGGCAGCGGCCGTAAGGGCCGCCACCCATACTGCATCCGTCAGTTCTTCCCGTTGATTGCGATCCGCTTGGCCTTCGCCTGCGCCCGCTCGGTCTTGGGCAACGTCACGGTCAGCACCCCGTTCTTGAAGGCGGCGTTGACCTTGTCTTCTTCAACCTCGTAGCCGAGCGGAATGAGGCGCTCGAAGCGACCGTAGAAGCGCTCGGAGAACTGCCGGTCCTTGTCCTCGGTCTCGGAACGCTTCTCGCCTTTAAGCTTGATCGCCCCATTTTCCAGCAGGACTTCTATGTCGCTCTCGTCCAGGCCAGGTATTTCCGCCGTGACGCGGACTTCCTTGTCCGTGTCGGAGATTTCGACACTCGGCCAACTGGCGGCGAAAGAGGGACCGAAGGCCGGCAGTCTGGCGCCAAAGCTGCGGAAGGCGTCATCGAACAGCCGGTTTACCTCCCGGTGGAGGGAGACGAAGGGGTCTCGATCTCCGTCGGGGAAGAGACTGGGCGCCGAGTTTCCGTTGCCCCGGCCCCATGGGATCAAGTCACGTACGCTCATTGTCTTTCTCCTTTTGTAGGTCTCTGAGTCGGGCGGGACGCCCGGCTCAAGCGAAAGCCTTCATGGTGGATTGCTCAGGCGGCCAGCTTGTCGGTCTCGACCTTGGGCGCCTCGATCTTCGGCATGGGAGCCCCGCTGGAGATTTCGATCTTGCGCGGTTTCATCTCCTGGGGAACCTCGCGCTTGAGATCGATGCTCAGCAGCCCGTTCTCAAGGCTGGCGCCCTCGACTTTGACATGATCGGCCAGTTCGAACCGACGCTCGAAAGCGCGCCCGTTGATGCCGCGGTACAGATACCGGCCGTTCTCATCGCCGGATTGCGACCCGCTCACAACCAGCATGTTGGGCTGGTGGGTGACGGTCAGCTGGTCCTGCGAGAAACCGGCGACCGCCATCGTGATGCGATACTGATCATCATCAACTTGGCGATATCGCAGGGCGGCCAGTTGTCGAACGAGGCCACACGGCTCGCACTTTCAAGCATGTCGACCATGCGGTCGAAGCCGATGCTGGACCGGTATAGAGGGGTAAAATCGAGGTTTGTCTTCATAGCCACATCCTCCTTGAGCAACATGGACAACAGAAGGCGCCAAGAGCCTTGCCGCCTCCTGGTGTTGCCGGCCCCATTGGGCGGCCGGCGACCATCATTTAGAATCGCGACGTGCACCTTCAAGAGGAAGAATAGGAAAATTTTCATCGGCAACCTGGGCGAACGCACCGATGCCACACCCCTCCCGCCGGCGGGGTCACTCGCCGACGGGTCCATGGTGCAAGAACAACTACGTCGCCCTTAAATCCGATCGACGAATGGTACGAACGCGGCCACTGCCGCGCTGTCACTGCAGTCAGGACCGGCACGCTCATCCGATTGATCCAACTGTTGCAACGCATCCATGATCGTGTCGAAGCTGACCGGTTCACCCGCTCCCGGCAGCATGCGAAGCGCTGGCACGGATTCTACGGCGCAGGCATCCGACGCCCATGACGAAAGAATGGCGCGCTACTCCTGAACAGCCAGGGCAACGTCGGCCAAAACGTCGTGGGGATGTTTGAAATGCCGCGCCGGATGCAGCAAGCGGTCCAGAAAACGTCGGGGGCCACGGGTTCAATCGATGCAAAATAGGTCGAAATGGGTCCTTCCATGGATGGTCCTCCGCTTCAGACAATCTCATGCGAGTTTGGCGGCTCTCGCCAGCGGCTGTCGCGATCACGACCAGGCAGATCATCCAGGAACGACGCTCAACGACTTTCCCTAGGTGATGTCGATACCGAGACTCATCGTCCGGCACCCTGGGCGGCTCGATCACGACCGAAGCGAACGAGCCGTTCGCGATCGAGGGTGGCGATGCTGCACTTCCCCAGATGTTCGGAGCATAGCGAGGGCTGCGGCCTTGGAGCGGCGAGGGGACTTGCCTACATCGCACATGTCGTCGATATGGAGGTCGATGAGTTCGCCGAAGGCTTCAGGCGCGCTAACAGGGCTTTGTCGGCGTCTCACTGCGATCGACTTGGTGTCGGTGCCCCGGCGCCGCGCATCCTCGCGTTGCAGGAAGGTCTCGCTGACGCAGCGTGTGCGGCAGGTTCTAAGGTTCTGATGTTAAACAGATGCTGAAAAATCAAATCAAATGTTTATGAGGGTTCGTGTGCAAATACTGCACACGCAAGTTCCGCTTCTCTTCTTTTTTCGTTCCTACGAGGGAGCTGCCGAAAGGCCTTTTCGGACCCTCTTTTGCCGACGATACTATCCGCTCCAATGCGAATGCTCACCAGGATGTCCGTGAACCTGATTGTTGTCTGCGGCGTCCAGTTTGCTGGGGTTCCTGGAAGCTTTTCGAACTTTCTGCGTCGCGGGTCAGCCCGAATTGCGCTTGCTTATGGACTCGTTAAGCCTGTGGTCGGGAGGCTCGGACCGCACCGGCCCACGATATCGCGTCGGCGGCGCCGCACCTATTAGAGCGCTTATGGCTGGCTGCTGCTCAACAGGGCGAACGTCTACGACGCCCGCCTTCCGCATGAGCCAGGCAGGACACAGTTCCTTCAGTACCGATTTGAGATAGTCGACCATGCAAAGGCAACGCGCGTTGCCGCCTGCCGGTTCCGCCGCCGACTTGGCGCTCACATACCGAGCGTTTGAGTGCTTCCGACAGGTCGAGCCGCCTCAGCGAACAACTCAGCCGCTGCTTGCACCTTATCGGCAGCCTCTTCGACCCGATCGAAGCGCGTCAACACACGACATTGGAGCATCGACAACCGCGCCGCATGGTAAAGCTCGCTGCGCTTGTGACCGTCCAAGTCCAAGGATTGAAACAGCATCGTCATGGCGAAACCCCTCCCTCCGGTGCCCGGCTCTCGTCGAAGGCCGGGCGGTTAGACTGCGATCAATAGTCGGTGTCATAATCGCTGTTGTCGTCCTGCTGAATGACGACGTGACGGCGGTGATGCATCGGACGGTTGATCGATCCGGTGACCACAAAGTCGCTGGACCGGTGATGATGCCGGCGCCAGGCGCGCTCGCCATTGTCGTAAAACGCCTGCTCGCCATGATGGCGGCGATGGAGACGGTGTCCGTTCCGATAGATGACCACACGGTCGTTATTGTTGTCGTCCCAATAATGGCGGTGGTGATGTCGCTGGGTCTGGACGACGATGCCTTCTTCTGCGGACGCGACCGCAGGCGCAGCCAAGCAAAGCGCCAATGCGCCAAGGATGATGGTCTTCATTTCGAGTTCTCCAAAAACCTAAAACGCCCTTCGGTAAGGAAACTTTGCTCAACGACTTTGGTTCCGGCATCGGTCGAGACGTGCCCATGAGCACCGTGCGCAAACTCGCAGCGATCAGACGCCAACTCGCGCAAATAGCGGCGCTCGTCGCTGAGATCGAAACGGAGTTCGAGGATCGGAGTTCTGGAGATTGGGTCGAGACGGCGGTTGCCGCCGAGGCTCTCGGCCAGAAGATCGGAAAGGTTTCGGCCGGCGCGTCGGCGGCAGATGGAAAGCCGAGGTAGCGGCTATGCGGGAATATTTTCGGCAAACGTGACATACGCGACGGGACGCATCGCGTTTGCGATGGACATAATGGCAATGAACATCGCTGCCAAGACATCTTGCTCTTCGAAAACGGCCAGCGCCGCTTACTTCAGATCAGCACTGAAGCTCCCGAGACCGACCTCGGAATTCGTCGCGGCGGAAAATGCCTACCGCAAAGAGCCGACGCTCGGCGGAGTCTGAGCGGCAGGCTCGAAGCACTGAAGATCGAAGCCAACATCGACAACCCTTCCAGGGCGAAGATTCCGACGCCCGGCACCGATTCCTTCAAGGACCAGACCGGCGGCGGCCGGTACTTCGAGAAGATTGGGGTCACCAGTGCGCAGCCGGCCGTTACAACTGCAGGTCCAAACAGCCGGACATGCGCCGATTTCAACGGCATCACCAGCCAACTGATAGGCGCGAGCATCTCCAATTTCGTGGGGCTGTCGTCCGGCTTTGTGATCTGCTCGGGCTACATCGATGCCATCGACACCAACAACACTGGCGCAGGCAACGCCGCTAACAATGATTTCCTGTGGAGTGACGACGCTGGTTATTGCAAATGGCACTTCTATCCGGGGGCCGATTGTCCAAGGATCGAATTTCGTGTCGTACCCTTGGCAGGTTCCCAGTACTGCCATTTCGACCGGCGTGCCTGTGGTGACGACATGGCGCCACGAAGGCGGGAGCCTCTATTCTCAGTCAATGGCGGCATCGAGGCGTCCGTGGCGTCGGGTAATACCATCAACGATTTGACGACGCGCAAGATGTGCCTCCGCAAATCGGTTGGCGGCTATCTCGACCGCAAGATTTTTGAGGTTGCAACGTTCTCGACGGCACCGAGCGCACCCGAGAGGGCCACCGTCATTGCCGATTTCATGGCCCACATCGGTGCAGTCTGATGGTTGCGGCAACCTTCTGCCCATGATGTGCAACCAACCGCGATGCGCTAGTTTATGAGTTTGAAGCCTGCGACTAGACCCAGCTGCGTTTAATCTGGGCAGTGTACAGCCCTTTGTTTGCCACGTTGTCCCAGATGTAGAACACTGCGACAGCGGCAAGGATCAACAGAAATATTCGCATGATCTGCGCCTCGGTAACGTGGTTTGCCCACGGCGCCTTAGGCGAGTTGAAGGTTTCGGCCCGAGCCCGCGCGCATCCTCAACACCAGCAGGCGCGTCGCTGCGAATGGCGTCAAAACAATAAGCGCCATCGTGGTGTTGACTAAGAGCGACAGCAAACAGATCGAGCTTTGGGCGTAGCAAACGGATTCCATGACGTTCCCCTTTTCCACCGTTACTGGTGGCCTCCGTTCGGCAAGAATGATCCTGGTTCACGAGAAATACAAGCAGTTGCTAATACGTTGATATTTCCCCTGGGTTGGGGCAACGATGCGAAATCGACGCCGGTCAGTTGTTTGGATAGCGATTGCCCTTGTCCTGGCGGCGTTGGCGATCACGGCGGCGATCATTGGCTTTCAGAATGTACGGCGCGCGTCACCGATCATGGTCTCGGCTGTCTCGTCCTTTAATAGTGGCGGGCTCGTCCCTGGCCCCACGGCTAAGGCGCCCTCGAAAAACCTTGGTGCTGTTGCTGCCGGTCGGGATATCTGGCTCGAAGTCTCATGGAAATTTTTCGGGGAGTTGCGGACGCTGGATACCGTCACTGTCGGTGACGTTCCGGCAAGGCGCCTGGTGCGCAGTCATGATGTGCCCTCAAGCGCCAATTCCGAGATCTGGTTCATATCAGCCGGCAGCGGCGACATATTGTGCCTTCCATGAGGAACTCGAGGAGCGCCGACACCAGCCACTCGGCGCTGTCCCTGTCCAGGGTCCCGCGAGACTCGGCCGGGCTCGCATCACCTCGCCGGTCGGTGCGAGCCCACAATCGCGGCCATCTGGTCCGCTGCTTGAGCTTGGGCTTCATCAGAATGAAGGGCGACATGGTTCATCCGAATGTAGAAATTTGCGCTGGGGGGAGGTGAGAATGAGGCTACCAGGAAATGTGTTGGCTGGGAGAACGCCGAGGTGCAGTGCGGTCCGCGAAAGCGATCAATGAGGTTGAATGCACAGAACGTGCCGCCAAGACAGCCAGGTTGAAATCGCTACGCTTGGCTCAGATCTTGCCAGAGGCCGACCCGCACTTTTCGTTCAACGAGGAACTCGACTGCTCGGTACTTGTCGCGGTGCTGGCTCGGGAACCGCATGACTATCCAAAGCGGCCCGAATCCCATTCTTTCCGGCGGCTGCCCCTGCGACGAGGCCTTTGATCTCCTCAAGCAGCGCCGTTAGGCTTTGTCAACAATCGGCTTTTTTCGCCGTGGCGAACCCGCACGTGCTCGGCGTCGACAGTCACCAGTGGCCGGAGGCTGACGGTTACCTTGTCGCCGTCGATGCGCGTGACCGGGCCGACTGAAGCCGATCACGGCCTTCGAAGTCGAATCGACAACCGAATGCGGGAAGCCATAGGAGGGAATCGTCACGCTCATGCGATCGGGTGTCACCCGGCCCGGGGCGGGTGCGGTGTCAAGGATGAGAGGTTGCTAATAAATGAGCGTCCGTGGCCTGAAGTTTCTCGACAAGTGGGTAGCCAAACAACTGCCCATTGTGGCGCAGGGAGACCGCATCTCGGTTGGCGACTTGAAAGACCAGTTGATGACAGCTGCCGAGAAGGCCGGCATTCCTGCCGACCAGATCAACGGCGAGCTTGAAAGCGTCTTCTATGGATGGATAGCGCTAGCTGATGCGACATCATGCTACAGCGATATTTTAGAATCAGCTAATTGCGCAATCGCTAATTGATGAAATGCGTGAGGAATGTATTTTCCACAGGGCGATCTGGACCTACATCGAAGCCGGTTCAATTTGGACGGCGCTCGGCTGTGCGGTCCTTGCGCTGATCGTTCTGCAAGTAGGGTACGCCGGGCCGGTCGTTTGCTTGATATACTGGCGATCTCGGAAGCGGCTGACTCGACTAGTCGAATTTCGGTCGCGGCTCAAGAGAACGTCGACGGCATCTGATACCCCGCGACCGTCTCGGCACGGTCACAACCTCTTTCTCACTGGCCTTTGCAAGCCGAACGCCGGCCTTCCGGACCTTTGCCGTCACAACAACTGCCTCGCCTTTGTTCTGTTCGGCAGAGCGAACCGCGAACCATTCGGCGATGTCGCGGTCTATAAACAAATACCCCACGCTGCCCCAGCCGCAATCAAGCCGCGAGCCAAACGGGGCAATCTCAATGTTGAAGAATATCGCCGCTTCGGCGGATGGCGAAGCTTTGCCTACAAAAGTGGTCTCAATGCTGTGGCCTTAGGCAGCAGTTTTGCCTCGCAGTGCCGCCAGCAAGTGGGCCTACAACGTGTTTGCGGTGACAGACACCTACCCCGAGCTTCGGGCTGAAAGCCTTATCATTGATCCAGACGCGGAACTGGAGGACGGGTGCGTTGTGGTCGCTGTGTTTGGAGGCGGTCATCCGCAAACCGTGAGGTGGCGCAACAATCACGGGCGAGGCTATGGGGGCCGCTTTGCCGCCAAGGGAAGTCTGGAGGAGACGTTCCTCTCGATTCCATGGTGTGCGGACGAGGGCCATCTTCTTGCATTCGCATCCTCGGCCGGGTGTTCGGCGACCGGCGGCGCTTCCCGCGCTACAGAACCTGGAACGATCCAGTTTAATTCTCGAATAATTTGGCTCGCTGACTCACGGTGGTGGGCTTTTTTGTTGCTCAGCCCCAACGTCTCGACGCCGGGCTGCGGAACGCAAACATCGTGATGTCGTCGCGGGAAATCCCGATGTCGCTGAGCATGTCGTCTGGTGACTGGCTCAACTCGTCCGTTGCCTTCAACAGCGCCTTCTGCTCGGCTCGATGACGGACCCAATCGGCAAGGGGACCAACTGCGACAAGAGGAAGATTCACAAGCATAGGAAGGTTCACAAGCATCGGACCACTCCCTTTACCGCTGCAGGAAACTGCACGTAGCCTACGCCAATACGTAGATGCGTCTGTGACAAACCTCACAGATCGATCCGAACGGGCAAAAACTGCCCGGATGCCTGACGGTGGCGGGCTTCTTATATATTAGCAATGCATAAAATTCGAGAAGGTCCATGGCATGGTTGTTAGCAAACTCGCTGCTATCGTGCGATGCAGGGCTCGGTGGATGGTGTGCTGGAATGCGCGGGGCTGGATGGATCAAGGGTCTGATGGAAGCTGACGCTCGCGATCTGCGGAGCGAGATCAGTCGGCTCCAAATAGACTTGATCGCTGCCGCCAACTCTCAGGGTAAATCCAGGCTGCATGACGTCGCGCACACACTGCGATGCCACAAGGCGCGGCTGGAACGTCTGGAGGAGTGCCTCGCTTCAATGACGTCGAATGTCCGGCCAGAGACATCCGCAACCCCGCCCCATGAAGGCCCGCCGTAAAAGGCAGCTCATCATTTCCGGAAGAGAACTCGCTGCCTCACAGTGGCGGGCTTTTTATTGCTCAGCCCCTACGTCTCGACGCCGGGCTGCGGAACGCAAACGCCGTGATGTAGTCACGGGAAATCCCGATGTAGCTGAGCACGTCGGTCTGGTGACTCGCTCAACTCGTCCGTTGCCTTCAACAGCCCCTTCTGCTCGGCTCGATGACGGCCCCGATCGGCAAGGGAGCAACGGCGACAAGAGGAAAATTCACAAGCATAGGAAGGTTACAAGCATCGGGACCACTCCCTTACCCGTGCAGGAAACTGCACGTAGCCTACGCCAATACGTCGATGCGTCTGTGACAAACCTCACAGATCGATCTGAACGGGCAAAAACTGCCCGGACGCCTGGCGGCGGGGGCTTTTCTATTTTGCCATCGGATCACCGAGCGCAAGCCAAGTGACTTCACCGGTGGTTGTACGCACCAAGTACCACGTCTGAGCGGTCTGTCGGTCGAGCAAGATGGTCCACCTCGCCCGTCGACAAGGCCGCCATGCGAGCGGCACGATCTGTGATAAAGATGAATTCCACCTCGTTGAGATAGGGCTTGCCGGTTTTGAAGTAGTTTGGATTGCGCTTGAGTTTCGCCGAAACGCCTGGCTGGAAATTCTCAAGGACGAAAGCGCCGGTGCGAACCCCTGAAGCCCAGTCCGCCTTGCCGTCCTTGGCTGGCATGATGACCAGATGGTAGTCACTCATGATGTAAGGGAAATCGGCGTTGCCGCTCTTGCGCGTGAAGACCACCGTTTCCGGGCCGTCCGCCTTGATCCTGGCGACGGACTCCAACAGCGACTTCGCCGCCGATTTTGTGTCCTTGCCCAAGTCTTGCAATGACGTCACGACGTCACCCGCCGTCACAGTCTTGCCGTTGTGGAAGGTTGCGCCTTTGCGCAGCTTAAAGGCCCAGGTCTTGGCCCCGTCCGAAGATTCGAAGCTCTCGGCGAGTTCCGGTTGGACATTGCCTTTGGCGTCGACCTCAGTGAGGCTGTTGGATAGCGAGCCCGAAAACGCGGTTTGTGTGAACGTGTCGGGGTAGCCGGCCGGATCGATTGACTCCGTCGTCGCGCCGTGGGCCATGCCGAGCTTGGCGAAGCCGCCCTGCATCGGTTCGGCACGCGCCCTGGCGAGAAGAGCGTGTCGGCGGCGGCGACCGTCAGGCCTGCGGCTATTCCAAGATGAATGAAGTCGCGGCGGGAAACTTTGCCGCCACCGACCAGGCTTTGCGCGATACCAAGCTTGTATTCAGATTCTGAGATTTGACTCTCCCATTGCGGAGTTCTCCGCGTTATTTTTTTCAAGCACCGCGAACAAATCTGCTAGTTGGCTGCGGCCATCTTTCTTCCAATTTTTCCAATCCCAATCGGCTTTTGGGCCAATCAGGCCGTCACATAGATGCTGCCGGCTTCGACGGTGACTGGAAATGTGCGAGCGCGAATGGATGGATCGACCAAGGCTTCACCTGACTTGATGTCGAATTCCCAGCCATGCCAGGCGCATCGGACGATCTCGTTTTCGCGATGATAGATGAATTGCGCTTGTTCAACGGGCGCGGTTGTCCCGCATTGCGGTCCTTCGCAAAGTGGAGCGCCGCGGTGCGGACAGACATTCAGCAGCGCGTGGAATGAATCTCCGATGCGGAAAATCCCGACCGAAAGGCTTCGGATCTTGGCGATAAACGGAGATCCTGTTTCGATCTCGTCGACGCGGCAGATATATGTTTTCTCGGGCATCGTATGCTTCCTCAGGCGGCATTCGCGGCTTGCGCACGGGGGATGCGTGCGTAGACTTCCAGCGCGTTCAGTCCCATGATCTTGCTTTTCCACGCAGGAGGGATTTGCAGCGTGTTGGCATCGTCGTAATCCCAGTGCGGATAGTCCGACGCAAACATCAGCGTGTTTTCCCCGTCCATCGCTTCGAGCGTGGACCAGAGATGTTGGACATTTGCAGGCTGCTCCAGCGGCTGCGTGGAAAAGCGAATGTTGCGCCGGCAATATTCCGAGGGCAGCATCTTCAGCCATGGCGTCTCTTTGCGCAGCGCTTTGTAGTCGGCATCCAGGCGCCACAGGACCGACGGAACCCAGGCGACACCGCACTCGATGATCACGAAGTAGAGGTCCGGCCACTTCTCGAAGACGCCATGGGCGATCATGCTTGCCACGTGCGACATCGCCGACATATGCAAAATGGCATGCGTTTCCCAGAAGAATGTCGTGGGCGCAGGCGCAATGGCAATTGAATTCACGCCGCCATGCCCGCCCAGATGTATGGCGAATGGCAACCCTACTTCAGCGCAAGCTTCGTAGATCGGATGGTAGAACGGGTCTCCATACGGCTTGACGGACCCTTGGGAAGCGAGAACCTGGACCATGCGCGGATGACTGCCCAGACGGCGTATCTCGGCGGCAGCGAGCTTCGGATCCTGTGGTGCGATGATGATCGAACCCATGAAACGATCGTCTTTCGGCAACCATTGATCGATCTGATAATCATTGTAGGCGCTGACCAAAGCGCTGGCATAGTAAGGATTGGCGAGGGTCGACGCCTCGATAGGCTCATCGCCGGTGAGGATCGCCACGTCGACTTTGTACTTGTCGAGGTGCTTCTCTTTCATGATGAGATAGTTGTCGGCTTCCGTCTTCGGACGGACGTCCTTGCGGGAGAAGTCCTGCGGATGAAACCAGGGGCGATGGCCATGCGGAAATGCGCCAACGGGACCTGTTTTCTCGCCCTCGGTGAACATGTCTTTCCACAAGCCGGAAAGGTATGGCGTCAACACAGTGGCGCTTGACCAGTAATTGTGACAGTCGCAATCAACTATGAACACTTTGTTCCGCTCCGTGGCCCGTCCCGGCGGTGCGCCGGCCGATCATCTGGTGCAGCTTCCCCCTTGAGTATTGGTTGATCAAGCTTATGGTAGCCAGGAATATGATCGAATTTTTCGATCGGGATTTCCATGCAGCTTGATCACATCGAAACCTTTCTCGACATCATCGAATCGAGAAATTTCAATCGCACCGCAGATCGGTTGGGCTTAACCCAATCGACAATCAGCACCCGCATCAAGAACCTGGAGAGCGCAATCGGATCTGAACTGTTCCAACGCGGACGCGCCGGGGCAGAGCCGACTGCCGCAGGGCGCCGGTTCGAAACCTACGCAAGATCTCTGGTATCCACTTGGTCGCAGGCTCGCCACGATGTTCGGGCCTTCAACCGTTTCGAAGGCACCTTGCGCGTTGCCGCCCAAGTGGGCATGACCCGCTCAGTCCTGCCCGGGTGGGTCGAAACCCTGTGCCAAGCACTTCCGAAGTCCTCAATCCATGTCGAGTCGGATTATTCGAACCAGATGGTCAGCGACCTCAGCATGGGAAACCTGGATATCGCAGTGCTTTATGCCCCCCGCTACTTGCCTGAGATCGCATACGAGCACCTGATGGTCGAGGAATATGTAATGGTTTCGACTGCCGCCAGAAAACTGTCGGACGTCGATCCCGACACCTACATCCGCCCAGGCTACACCGTCGTGCTGGAGAAAACGCACGCAGAGATGCTGGCTCAATTGGCGATCTGCCGACTTTCGACCGGATCGGAAGCTCTGGCGGAGATCATGCTCCGGCGAACGGGCGGCACTTGCTATATGCGCAGCGATGATGCGCGCAGGTTTACCGGTGAGCTTCCATCGTTCCTGGTCGAAGGAGCGCCGACGTTGCACCAGCCAGTCCATACGGCGATACTGGCACGCCGCAAACACGAACCGATCATTCGCAAAGGCATCCGTGCTCTCCATCTCGCCGTAATGTCGCTGGAGGTTTAATCGATATTCCCGATCATAGCGCTGGAATAATATTGCTGTTCAGCGGGGTAAGAACTGTCATGTTGCTCGACCTAACGCCGAGCCGCACGATGAATGCATACGCTTCCATCCAAGCCTCAGATGTCGGTGCCCACCATGCGTCAGCGGCGATGGGCACAAAAGACGCGAGATATAGTGCTCTGCCGTCGCGTGATCGACGAGACGCACGATGTGAAAACATTTGTTCTCACATCTGCCGCTGGTCGGATGTTCTGCTTCAGCGCGGGCCAGTATGTTCTCGTGCACCTCAGGATCAACGGCGCCGCAATAACGCGCGCCTACTCGGTATCGTCACCGCCGACGCGACGGCTTGATCTTCAGATCACCGTGAAGCGAACGCAGGGCGGGCTCACTTCCAACTGGATCCATGACCATTTGACGCCGGGCAGCGAGATCGAGATGAAGGGCCGCTCGGTTCGTTCAATCTGGATAAATTGCCGTCGGAGAAACCTGTTTTCCTTTCGGGCGGGAGCGGCGTGACTCCGATCATGTCAATGCTGCGTGCGCCCGCGCAGACGACAGGGAGATCCGCTTCATTCACAGTGCGAAAACCCCAGGCGACATCATCTTCCGAGCGGAACTGGAAGCACTTGCCGCTCGCTTTCCCAATGTTAAAGTGACTTTGGTTTGCGGCCAGGGAGGTCCCGCTTGGACGGGTTCAACCGGCCGAATTGATGGTCGGATGCTGCTGAGCCTGGTTCCCGATCTTCACAAGCGCACCCTTTTTGCCTGTGGGCCCGAAGGGTACATGAAGACGGCACGCGCCTGCCTTGATGCAATAGGATTCCCGCCGGCGCAGTATCACGAGGAGAGTTTCGGAGGCAGCAATGGTTCGCGGCCGAAATTGGCTCGGCGATTTCGTCTTCGGTCCGTTTTGTCCGCTCGGGTGTGGAGCATCGCTGCGCGCCCGGAGAGACCCTGCTGGACGCGGCGCGGAACTGTGGCATCTACATCCCCGCCTGCCAGCAGGGCGTTTGCGGAACCTGCCGAATAGCCAAACTATCTGGCGAGGTTGCCATGGACGATTTAGGCGGACTGAACGCTGAAGAGAAATCGGCTGGCTATGTCCTGGCATGTTGCAGCCGCCCGCGAGGGACGGTTTTGCTCGACGCTTAACTCGGCGTTGTTGACTGTTGAAGATTCCGTCGGCGCACGCATCGGCGTCAGGGTCTAACCCCAACGAGCTGGCGCCGGCGCCGTCGAAGTGGGCATAGAGGGAGCGCCTGAACGTCCGCTTCTCACGCCTTGACGCTCGGAGCTGCCAGTCCGTTATCGGCCCCCAAATGAGACGTTGGAAGCATTGAGGGCAGGGGACAGTTCGTGGCGCAAACGAGGTAGCAGCTCCGAGTAGTCATCGCTGTTCGCGAAACCGTCGATTCCTGGACATCGCAATGTCGCGTATCGATTAACGCGCTATCTCGGCTCGCGGACCAATTCAGGTACGCGCCTGACATTAGCTATTGAGCATAGATCCGTGCGTCCCGGAAAGCGGACGCGGCACGATCCGGGTTAGGCGAGTAAGATACGCTCGATGACGGCGCCGCGCGCGGAACCGTCGAAACAAGGATGAAGCTGTTGCTGGAGTCGAGCGGGCATTCACGCGGCCATTGCCGGAGCAGATCGGCGCTAGGACGGCCCAGCAGCCTTTGTCGCGGGGGGACACTTTGCGGCGGGCGGGCCGCTGGGCCCAACCGGTGAGACTCAGCGCCGGCCGGCAAACAATATACGCACGCCTGCCAATGCCAATAAATCATACAAACGGAGGAAGGAAGCGATCTAACCAGCGATCGCCATTTCCGATGCCAGCGCCTATGAGACCTAAGCGCAGCTTGCCGGCCGCAGCATGGTCCCAATTTGGGACGAATAGTTTGGCACCCATATTGCACCCACATCTTTCGCCGGCTGATCCCCGGTCCTGATCGCGTACTCTGATCAGGTGTAGGGCTCGCCGGGCTCGAGGTAGTTGGGGTCTTCGCCCGGCGAGTTGTCTACCAATGCGCAGTCACAGCCACATGGTGACGCCATACTCCGAAATGCCGCAAGCATTCCGCAGTTGTGCATCGCCGACCAAGGTCCGATCGGTATGGGACTTCAGTCGCGCAAAAGGCCGATAGGGTCTGCGACTCCGAATTTTTTGTTAAATTTCATACGCTTACAAAGATATTCGCAGTCGTCAGTCGCTCATTGCAACAAGCATTTATCTAAAGTTCCTTCAGTCGGATTAGGAAACTCTTATAAGCCGCTCTATAACGAGTCGGCGAGGTGACTATTCGCCTGAGGAGGTACCATGACATCCCGAAAAACCCTTTTGGCGGCGCTTGCCGTGCTTGCGCTAGTGACCGCTCCTGCTTCCGCTGGCGCGGGTGGAAACGGTGGTGGTCACGGCAATGGTGGTGGTCACGGCAATGGCGGTGGTCACGGCAATAGCGGCAAGTCCGGCAACAGCGGCGGGAAGTCCGGCAACAGCGTTTCGCACGGCAAGTCGGCATCGGCTCACGCCGGAAAGAAGGCCTCGGCCGACGACCAGGTCGTCGCCGTCGACGACATTGAGGTCGCCGCGACGCCTAAGGACAAGAACATTCACGCCAAGCTTGGCCGGCTGAACTCGCTGCAGCGCAACATCAACGCTTATATGAACTCCAAGAGCAAGAAATTCGCCGGCATTCAGGCTTATGTGACAGCTTCGGCCGCCGCCAAGGGCGCCCAAGCCGCGGTAGATGCCGCCCAAGCCGAAGTCGACGCTTTGAACGCCAAATTGAACGACCCGAATACTCCGGCCGACCAAGTCCCGACCCAGGAGCAGATCGATGCAGCGCAGGCGGCGCTCGATGCGGCCAATATAGCGGCGGCCGATGCTGCTGCCGCCGTCCCATCGCTGGATGACGCGCTCGCCGATATGGCTAACAAGCCGGTCGACGCCGATGTCACCGAATGGGCCAACGGCGTGCTTGCCGAGAAGATCGACGAGATGGCTTCCAAACAGGATCCTGCGCCAACGCCGTAAGACCGGTCACCGCTGAAACGACCCTAGTCGAACGTGCAAGCCGCCGGGTCACACCCCCGGCGGCAGGGCGACGACGAGCTTGCCACCGAAATACCGTGTTGAGGAGATGGCATGCGATGCCGTGACGGCCACCCACACCGTCAACGCGAAAACTCCGATCAGGGCGGCGCGCGAAGCGACGGAACGCGACGTCATTCTACCCCCGGCCACATCTCGAATACAGCTCAGCCCGTAGGGCGGTCCATACCCGGCTGGCCGACGGCTCACGCTGGTTTCTTGAAACGCACCATGCCGTCGACCTCGATGCGCAAGTTCGACTATTGACCCGGACCAGGGTTCTCTCGGTCTGGTTTGGAGCCAAGGGTGAAGCAATACGATTTCCTGGACGTGGCCGCTTGAGGCATTTGTCGCGTTCAAATCTGCCTTCGCCAAGGGCCGCTATTTCAACAATCACATCCGCAACTAACTATGCATTCCGACTCGCCCAAGATCCGACTCGCCCAAGAAAAGGCTGCAGGCTCGTTGGACGATTAAGGGAGGTACTTTCCGAAAAACGGCCCGCGCTGATCGAAGGGCGCGCAGGCCGGACCGTTGCCGCCGGTCGGCAGCGGGAGGCATCTTCCGGCCGGTGCAAACCGGCCTCTCCCGGCACAATTAGCAACCTTCGGCAGTCGTTTTCATCTGTCCAGGGGCTGCGGACTTGGCACTGGTGTCATCCTGTTGACCAGGAGCGGCCTGCTTGGCACTGCCACTCTGCTGGCCCGGCGCACAGTCCTTCGCTGAGTTCGAATTGGTTGACTTCGTTGTGGTCGAATCCGTGTTGTTATCTGTCGTCGGCATCGTTGTGGTAGTGGAGGAGCCACTCGACGTTGTCCCTGTTGTCCCTGTCGTCCCCGCGAACGCAAGCCCGCTGGAAACAGCCATCATGGCAGTGGCAAAAAGAAGCCGTTTCATTCTTCATCTCCTAATGACAAGTAATGTCCCTTCCATTCGATAACGGGGGATGCGAAGGATCGGTTCCAATGCGACCTTGTGTTGACCGGCAGCTTTGGGGCGGCCGTTAGCGGACTGGCAGCCTTCAGGCGGCGGATCTTCGGTAGCTGACATTCCGGCTAGCGCGGACATCGCCTTCCCCATGGGCAGAAATTATTCTCCTGGGCCCGCCCACGTTTCTCTCAAGCCTCCGATTTCATGGCCGACAGGTTATCACGATGTGTCTGAAGGTGCAGAAGCTGATCGTCGCCCCTTGGTTGTGCAGCCCTTCAGCCGTGGGGCAACCTCCCAACACCCCTGAAAAAGGACTTGAAGTCGTCCCGCACCAGAGCGAACGTCTTCGCATGATCGGGATAACACGGCGGTCCCGAGACACCTGACGAGTTGAGGAATGGGACTTCTCGCAAATGCCGCGTCCCTTCCATTGCCGTCAGTCAGCCCGCTTTGCGCATTTCATGAATGGCTATAATGAGGTGGGCGGTTTGATGAACTCGCTCGTCTGCACCGCAGAATTACCAGAGATTTCCTGGACGGCCGTTCGCCGTGGTACGGAAGCGCGCGGGACTTATGGCTCTGTCTTTTCTTCGAGCATCGTGCCGCTCGCCACACCGGATCAGAAGGTGATGAGGGCGTCCTGCATATCTACCAGCCAGGCCCCGCGCGTTTCTCGTTCGCCGGGCTTTGGGCTTACAATTCCAATCTCGACATAACCAACTGCACAATCATCACAGAGCCTGCCGCAGACGCGATGTTGCAGTTGCATGATCGGCAGCCTCTCAAATGTCGAAAGAGATGGAGCAGCGTGTAATTCGAGAGTTTCAATCGCCATTTCTGGGCAAGGAGAAAAGGCGCTCGGAGAGCTTGCTCTTGAGGAACGCCTCCTGGCGTAGATAAACAAAAGCGCGCCATCGTAAGGCAGCGGGGCTGGAGCCCGGCAAACTTCCAAAGGTTCAAGGGGATACCGTTCCCGATGCTCTCGTGTCTGGCGGTCTCCCTCAAAGCGTCATCGACCGCCCTTCAGATGAAACACCGCCGTCTCGACAGGTAGGCTCGGCAGGGTTCGTCGGCGACGTTGAGATGGACGTGACCGACCCGAACGCGCGGGTCGATGGCATATTTTTCGACGACGCTGGCGGCGTCATTGGGATTGATTGATCGTTCATGGCCTCCGCTCCCTTGCTGGTGGTGTTCGAAACGTTCTTTGATCATCTCGCTGCGCTCTCGTCGTCGGCGCACCTGGTGCAGATGTTCGACAGCTCCGTGGTGCGCGCTCATGTCTCGGCGGTAGGGGCAAAAGGGCATAGGCGATAACATAGGTATTGCCCTGCGGAATCGGGTGGGATTCTAACTGCGATGACACACGATTGCTTGCAGACGACGGTTGGGCCGAGACGATTGAGCTTCTCGGCGGCGAAGATTTGCTTACGCGGAGCGCCCGCGAGACGAAGGCGTTCCTGCGTCCGCGGGGCGTTTGATCGGCGCCCGATCTGTTGCGCATAACGCGCGGCGGCTTCTCGACCAAAATCCATCTGAAGACACCTAAGGCGTTCATTTGGACAGCGACCCATACTTGGTCCGCCGGCTCATGCTGGCGGGCTTTTTTGCGTCAGTCGGGAACATCCTCGCTCTGAGGCTGTTCGGTCACACCCGGCTCGTTCTTCAGCGATTCCTGCCGGTGACCAAGATGTCCTCTCCACTCGTCATGGTCGGCCCGCGCAGCCTCGGAAGCAGGCGCGGGCCTCATTCGCGGTCATTGCTGTGTTGTCGGTGCGCAACCGCTTCTTTGAATGCGCGTGCTGCTGCATGGCAAGCGACACGTGAGGAGCCGTTCGCGGACAAGATGATTTCGGCTGCCTTCACGGTCAAACCATGTTTCTCGGCGAACTTTGCGGCTGTGTATGCGAGTTTTGTTTTTTCGCTACTCCCCATTTCTGACTCGATATATCTCTTGCGCCTCGTGCAAGCTCTGTCGGGCCTGTTGCAGTGATTGATGCAAGTTCGCCAGCAATTCGTCGGCGTCGGCCGTCGGACTGCCTTCGTGATCCAGTAAGCCGACGATAATATCCTGCTTGGAAACGATGCTCTCGTTGTGAACGAGTTGGCCCATAAAATACATGAGCCGGCTCTGTGCCGGTGTGGGCATGGGCCTTCTCCCTGGTCGGGCGAAAGCCTGATGATCGCTCCCAAGCGCCTCGTGCCTGTTTGTTTTTGATTTTTCGAGGCGACGCAGCAGTGTGCGCTCGTTAGCAGGCCATGGCAACCGGCCAGGCAATTGCAGCATCCACGCTGCGCACGCCGCCCTGACCGCGCGTGCCGGTCCCCTGGCGTCGCTCGGCCGCTACTTCAGTGTTTCTGGTTGACAATCGTGGCCGGCGCACCGCATTTTCGGCTTGAGGGACAAACTTGGCGATCCTGATGAAGAAGACTTATCAGAAGCCTGAATTAAAGAAGCGCGAGAAGCTCTCGGCCGTAACGGCTGTGTGCACGCCATCAACCTGCACCGATGAGTGAGAACCTTTAGACCGGCGCTTTGCCGAAATTCGCTAGAGAGGGACTGCAGTGAAGAAAGAATACAGCAAGCCAGTACTGACTAAACGTGGGCGTCTCAGCGCAGTGACGGCGCAATTGGGACCCAGTGTTGAACCCAGAGGAGCCTAGGCAAAACCACGGCCCTGCAACAAAGCCAGTTGGCTTCGGCGGCGGGCTTTCCGTATCTAGGCGCCGAAACTTATATTCGCATGCGTGTCACAACGAGCCAGGCGGTTTCCGTGCTCGGTCTCCGCACTTCAGGGTCGCTGAACCCTGCCTCTCGCAAGGCAGCAATGAGCTCATCCGGCTCGCGAGGTGTAAAAATGTCGGCCGGCATGTTCATCCGGTCCATATGCGTCTTCGGGAGGAAGCCAAGCACGACGCGGCCGCCTGGTTTGAGGACGCGAGCGAGCTCTGCGGATCCAGCTCTAAGGCTTTGCCAGAACTACGCTGTGTGGACGCTGAGAGCCTTGTCGAATGTGCTATCCGGCAAGGGCAAGTCCTCGACTAGCCCGACTCGGAACTCGGCTCGTCCGGCGCGCACTGCATCGGCGAACCGGCGGCAGGCAGCGTTCACGACATCCTGCGAGCGATCAACACCGCAAACGAATGCTGCCCCACCGAGAAGGTGCGGCAGTAAAACGCGCCGCCGAAACCGACCTCCACGGCACGATCTTCCAGGACCAGTTGCAATTCATCGAGAGCGTAGCTTGAGCCGAGCATTGCCCCGGTTCATTCCGGCCCGGACCAGCCAGCCGCCGATTCCGGTCGGGCAGGACAGTGGTTTCGCTATAAATCGTGGCGCCATCCAATCTCACCCGTATTCGGGTCATCTAGCCACCATGCGCCTAGAAGCGGCCGCCCCACAAACGCTGCTTCGATAGCGATGACCAGTTGGGTTGTGCTGCGCTCTTAGGCGTCGAATTCCAGCGGCTGGTGGTCCGGTTGCTCGTGCCACATCACTCGGCGGAAATCGCGACGGCCTACCTTTTGCGCGCAAATGGGGCGCGCATAGAAATGCTCTTCCCAGTCAGGTCATGTGGCTTGCCGGGGATGGGCGGTCCGAGGTCGGCTATTCTGGTCATGCCCGACCGAACCCGTCGCAGCGGCAAAAGTTCCGGAAAGGCGTGCCTGTTGCCCGATCGCCCGCTCGCATTTTTTGTACCCTATATTCGCGGCTTCCATTAGCATCCTCTCATGGCAACACTGCGGCACGGCGTAAGGCGGGAACCGGATGGGACGTGGACGGTATTCGACGTGTTCACCGGGCTGCCGGCTATTGTAGCGGGCCACCCATCTGTCGACCTTCCCGACATGGAGTATGCCGAAGAGCTGGCGGCCATCCTGAATGCCAACGACCTAAAGCAGAGGCTATCTCACGGAAGGTTCCCGGGAGGGTTCGCCTGACTGAGGTGTGATTCGCCCGGCTTCGTACTGCCCATCCAGGGTGGTTCGTCCGATCCGAACACCATTGTTATTGAACTGCCGACCACCAGGGTCTTAAATCGACTTGCCATTGCTTTTCGTAGGGAGGATGTGATGAGCAACGTGGTGCCAATCCGCAAGGCGTCGCCTCGCGTGGAAGTGGTCGGAGCCAGTGGCGAATGGGTCGTGCGCATCATAGAGACCGACCAGGAAATTACACGCTCATTCGGCCTGGAATCGTTTGCGCTGTCCTTCGCTGAAGGCCAGCGGATACGGCTACATCTCGACAAGGTTGTGCGGCTTTAGGACCCTCCTGCGGCTGGGTAACCTCAGGGCCGCGACGGTGATGGCCCATGGATGTGCTTGAACAGGAGATTGCCGATCTCCTGCATTGCCGTCATATCCGGCTAAGCCGCTAAACGGAGACTTCACCGCAGACGCTGCCGAGCAGCGGGATCAACACGAAGCTGTCATCCCGAAACTTGCTTACGGTGGTGATCGTGAAATCTTCTGCTCGACAAGCCACACCCATGAGGAGAATGCTTCCGCTGTCCGAACTCACGACCTGGCAATTTGGCGCATGAGCGAAGCGCGATCGACCCAAGATACGCGTGTGTGCGGATCTAGGACTCCTGTCGAGGCTCAATAGCGGAACAGCCGCGCAGCCATGTGGCTCCCAATCACGGACGGTCAGGTTGCGGCCCCAAAGCTGCCGGTCAGCAATGCGCCTCCATTGGCCGTAGTGATGACGCCGCGTGAAGCACATGCGAGGCGAGGAGGAATTGCAGCACACCTGTTTCGTCTGGCAGGTCGGACTTCATCGAATCGGAATGGGTTTTTTACACATTCGTTTATCTATTCGTGGTTTCTAATACATATGGCATCCAACGCGTTCACCCGGATTTGGTTTGCTTTGAGCCGCCTAAGGCGCGCCACGAACGGTAACGTTGCCGTCATCGTTGCCTTCACCTTGCCGGTCGTGGTTGGCGGCGCCGGCCTCGGTGTGGAGACATCCTTCTGGTATTACAGCAGCCTTAAGCTGCAGGCCGTTGCCGATGCCGCGGCCTATGCCGGCGCGCTCGAGAAAGTCGCGGGTTCCGATAACCCGACCATCATCGCCGCCGCCACGCAGTCCGCGACCTCGAACAATTTTGCCACGCCGGGCACGATCCAGGTCAACACGCCGCCATTGTCCGGCCCGAACACCGCGAAGAAGGCAGTAGAGGTCATCGTCAAGCAGAACCTCGACCGCTACTTCACGGCGATTTTCAACCAGGCGCCCGTTGCCGAACAGGCAAGGGCGGTGGCGCTGATCAATGACGCCTCCAAAGCTTGCGTGCTGGCGCTCAGTCCGTCGGCCTCCCAGGCTGCGCTCTTTTCCGGCAACACCACCGTCAACCTCACCGGCTGTTCGGTCATGTCGGACTCGATTGCCTCGGACGCCATAAAGACGCAGGGCTCGGCGGTGCTCAAGGCCGACTGCCTGATCACGGTCGGCGGCATGGTGCTGAACAATCCAGCGACCACAGTCTGCAAGTCCAACATCACCCGAGCCTTGCCGGCAGCCGATCCTTTCTCCGGCTTGGCGACGCCGACAGCCGGCAACCCTTGCAAGAATGTCAACGGCAACAAGACGTCGCAAACACTCCAGCCTGGCACCTACTGTAGCGGCATGAGCCTCAGCGGCAACGTCACCCTGCAGCCCGGCGTCTACGTCGTGCAGGGCGGTATGAAGGTCAACGCCAACGCGGTCGTCGCCGGCAGCGGGGTAACCATCTTCATGGCAGGCAGCAACACCGTCAGCATGAACGGCAACGCCAAGGTGACGCTGAGCGCGCCTACCTCCGGAGCCTATTCCGGCGTGCTGTTCTACGGCGACAGGACCGGGACTGCGGCACAGAGCACCTTCAACGGCACAGCGGACTCGCTTTTGACCGGCGCCATCTATTTTCCCAGGCAGCAGGTCAACTACCTTGGCAACTTCTCGGGGAACGGCGGCTGCACTCAGGTCATCGCCGACACAATCCAGTGGTCAGGCAGTACGACCATCAAGCAGGACTGCGCCAGCCTCGGGATGAAGAACATTCCGGCGACGCAATCCGTTCAGCTCGTCGAGTAGCGGGATGGGTGGGCGGACCTTGCGCATTGTCCTGGACAAATCCGGGATAGCTGCCGTCGAGTTTTCCATGTTGCTGCCCATCCTGTGCCTCGTCTGCCTCGGCATCGCCGACGGCTGGTCCTACGTGACGAGTTACCTGCAGATGCGCGCGGGCGTTAAAACCGCGGCCAATCTCGTGATGGCCGGCGCGTCCAATGACACCGGAACGCAGGCGGTCGCGCTTTCGAGCTGGAACGACAAGCCCGAGGACGCCGCGGTCGTGCTGGTCCGCTCCTATTTGTGCGGCGCCACGGTCGTGGATGCGACCACCATTTGCGGCGGAACGAAGCTGCCGACCGTCTTCGTCCAGATAACGGCGACGGGCACCTGGGTGCCCCCGTTTAACTTCGGTGTCTTCCCGGACCCGCGCGCGATCAGTCATCAGCAGGTGATCCGTGTCCGCTGAAAGGATCGGATCCAGGTGGCGCCGTGACTGCTCCGGCGCAGCCGGGCTGGAATTCGCCTTGATCGCGCCTTTCCTGGTGATGCTTTTGTTCGGAATCTTCGCCTTCGGCTGGGCCATGAATGCCGTGTCGACCGTCCGCTATACACTGGAAACCTCTTCCCGGGCGCTGCAGCTGAACAACACGCTTTCGCAGAGCGACATCCAGGCCATCGCCACGCAGAAATTGGTGAACCTGGGTCTGAAGAACGTCATTGTGACGATCGCGACCGACCCTGCCAGCGGCGGTTTCAAGATGGCGCATCTGACCGCCAGCTATGCCTTCGTCATCGCTTTCCCGTATTTCGACCAGTATCCGATAAATTACGCCACGACCGTCACGGTGCCCCTGGTTGCCAGCTAGGATACGGCCGGCTTGGTTGAGTTGGCGGCCCTGTATTCAGCTTCCCAAGGCAATGCGTCGAATTCGGGCTTGTGCCCCGCTTCACGGTAGGCGGCCTGAGTGAGGAAACCTGCTTTGTCCCGCTCCACAACGCAGACAAACGGCGGATTCCCCGGGCACCTATAGACGCCTACAGCTTTTTCCATGCAACAGGTGTGCTACGGGTGCTCGAAGATGTCCTCCTTCATTGCGATGACAGAACAATAGAGAAGATCTAGCGGTCCGGCATCACTGAAGGGTGCGGGTTGGTAAATTCGTACAACTCTTTTCATTGCGGAGAGAGTTTCGGCGAGCTTATTAATGTGTCGTTTGCCATTGCCTTTTCTGGGAGGCTGCGATGGTTGCAACGCCCATAGATATCGCTCGAGCGGCCACTACGGCCACCTTGCTGATGCGCCAGAAGTCCATGGCGGAACCCGCCACATTTCGCCGGGACATATCAATCGCGCAGGGCCATCCGAGCCTCACGCGAACTGCTGAAGCGCCTTCGTCAACGTCGTCACGACGTGGCGCGAGGCTGGGAAGATGCCGACCCGTCTACTGTTGCCGTCTCCGCGTTTCAAGCCGACGTTCTCCGCTCTGCATTACGAGGCCTAGTAGGGGAAAGGGGTGCGCCTGAGTGTCAATGGCGCGATTTCGCTAAGGCCCTGGTGCGCGATTTCACTGGGTGCGAGCTGATCGAAACTGGCTTGGTGGATTGGATCGTCAGCAAGTAGCCGCTGCCCGCCAGCGGCCCAGCAGCCGTCTGCGGGGACTTTGCAGCGGGCGCGCTGGGCCTGACCGGTGGGGCGGTGTGGAATCCGCCGGCTGGCGAACGTATGCGCCTCCTGCCAACGCCAGCGAAACATCCAAACGAACGAGGCGATCTAACCGCGATCTCGCCATCCAAGGCCAACACATAGGCCGATGGCAAAGGCTTATAATCGCTGAGAGAACGAAAATGGCCGACGCCATGGTTGGGGAACCCGGGTGGGTAGGCGCCGGCCACAAGCGGAACAGGCCCGCCGCACCACACACATGGCTGATTTGTCATCACGTGGTTATGGTGTGATCGCGTAGGGCTAAACCAGCGGAACCTAGTAAACGCCGCTTGGTAAGCGATCCTCGACGCGATCGTTCATCGCCACGACGACTTGGGAAACTTGACGGTTGCAGCCCTCTGCCATGTCGAGCTCAAGTCATGAACAGCGGCCCTCCGATCATGAGCAGGCATGCGCCCATCCTACCATATCGCGCTCCCGGTTTCGCAAGGCGCAGCAGCAAGGGGGAGGCGGCCAGAGCCGATGTGAAGGGGACTAGGCAGCTAATATTCGCTTGCGCTAATTTAAATGTGCCGTAACGTCATGCTCAGCATTTTTGGGGAGGAGCAACGGTGGGGAGTATGATGAGAGTAGCTGTGTTTTGCGCGGCGATCGTGATCGCTGGGACTGGTGTCGCTATAGCCAAGGAGAAGAAGGTGGTGGTGAGTGACGCCACGGACCTTTGCTCTACGAAGCACTCTGCCAAGAAGCAGGTGCTCGAACTGGACTGCAGGCCGACCGGAACCGCCAAATTGCCGGCCGGTGGAACGCCGGAAAAGCCGCGCCTCGGATACGACACCGATCCGTGGCTGGTTAAAGGCCTTTAGACACCAGGCGACGGCAACACAGTGCGGCTAACGGGAATGTGCGCTGGCGGTGAAGCCTTCTTTGTTCTCTCGTCGGTGGAACATTGTCGCTTGGAAACGCTTCGGACGGTGCACTGCCCCATCAGTGCAACGTTCCCTTCCTTGTTTGCACTGGCCGGCTGCTGAAAGGTGGCCGGCTTTTTTGCATATAACCGCGACCTGATGTTTGGAGCTTGTTGATTGGACAGCAGCGAGTGGCCGCTGCTGGCTTAGCGTCCAGGATTGGAATCTGTAAAGGCGAGATCACCGAGGCAGGGATGACCAGTTTCGTCTGTTAGCCGCGACGCCGACGAAATTGAATTCAGAAGGGCGTCGGCCGGGCTGCACAGCCGGGCCAAGGCTGGAAAGAGTTCCGCTCCCGCCCAGCCGTGGCCAGCACGATACGCATCGCACCTGCGCGCAAGCCGTACCAATGGCCCGCCTATTCCGCCGCGCCTTTTCGGCAGGAAACCCTCGGCCTCATCACAATGGAGGGCGAAATTCGCACCGCCCTATGGAACCATCCAGAGTGACATAGGCTGTTTCATGGAACTTGCTGATGACATCAGGAGGCCCTGTTAAGCATGCCAGTTGTTCGCGCTCGAAGCTCAGATGCAGGTTGGAGCTCTGCCTACTGCACCAGTATGGCAAGCGAGAACTAGGAACCGGGAGTGCTACGAATAGATTGCCGCAGTCGAGCTTTTATCAGAGCATGGCAAGGGCTGCCTTTCTCTCCACGTTGGCAGTCGTCCTGCTGCTCGCGCTATTGCCAGACCACTTGCTGCACGCCCTCGGATTGGCCTTTACGTCTCATCACGACAAGCTCAACCACGCCGCCGCGTTCGCCACCTTGTCGGCTTTGGGTAGCCTCGGCTGGCCCCAACAGGTGGTCCGGCTGGCGGTTCTACTTGCTTTAACGGGCGCAGCGATCGAAATCCTTCAATGCGTCACAGGGCGTGACATGAGTGTCTTCGACTGGTTTGCCGACTGCGCCGGAATGGCATACGGGCTGAGAACCATGAGCTGGCTAAAGGAGATTCTAGGGGAACCGGTTATTTGATCGCCACAGGCTCCGCCTTACCGCCGCCGTCTTGGCCCACTTGCCAGCCTCACGCCCGGGGCCGCCTTCGAACCCTCGCTATTTTCAATTTCCGACGCAAAGGCCGACAGCAAGGCGAATGGGTTTCGGGCCGCTCACCATTTAGACTTAGGTCCGATTCTTTCGAGCAAATGGCCGAACCCGGAAACATTTCTCCTTGTACTTTGTTGCAGTGGCCGTGCCGCTGAGGAGAACATGCACAGTGCCTCTATCAAATGAACTGCGCGACGTACCTTTAGAATTCCAATGCCCCTCCTGTTCACGCCCTATGGTGAGAAGGGGATCCTGGCTGAAAACGATTGCCGGTTTCAAATGCGATAGCTGCAGGTCCAGAGTGCGGCTCGGCTACGAAGAGAAGGTGGCCATATTCGACCGGCACCTTAAGCGAGGCGCGCCGGATCTGGGCCGACGACCAATGGAGTGCGATCCCGGCAACAATTCCTGAGAGTGTGTCGGCAATTCAAGCTCCAACTGCTTGCGGTCTGCCGCAAGTCCAAGCTTTCATCTGGTCGCAGGGTCAGGCGGCTCTTTCGTCCGTACGGAACCGATGATGGCGAGAGGTTTCGATGCGGTCGGAGCACCGAGCAGGTCGACACGTTTTTCGTAGCGACCACCAATCTCTAGCTGACCGCTTCGACGCTCTGACGAGGTGCGAGCAACTTGATCTTCAATAGTCTTTTTCGAGCCAGCATGCTCGCCGCCTCTGCGATACGGTCTCCGTAAGCATCGGCGACGAATGATAGCGTCGACAGGTCAATAATGAGGTCGTCGATCGCGCCCGCCAAGACACTGGACCCGCGCCCAAATTGATGCACCAGCGCCCGCACTTCCTTAAGTGCCGTCGAGGCTTCACCCGCATCCAGCAGCGCCTCGATGTCATCGAAAACCTGCATCCCGACCCTCCCGCTTTAAAACGGTGGCAATTTCGCGCGAAAAGAAGCGCCTGCCAAGGTGCTCACGCTCGAAGGCGGCTATTGGCGGGCCTGACCGTCCCGGCCTTTTTGGGGATCACAATAGCCAGTTTGCCGGACCCAGCATTTTCCTTATCATGGAAGGTTTGGAAGTTCGCGCCTGCGACGTTGCGCCATTGGATCAACCCGTCCATGGGACGATCATCAGGCCTCTGCTCGAAAAGCCGGGTATAGAACTCCTCCGCTTTGTCCATCCTTGCCGTGGCGAACGGCGTAAATTCCTTGGATTTGCACCCACATGCCTCGTGCAAATTGATTCCACCAATAAAAGGGCATGGGCGGGTTCCGTTCCGAAATGCGGCGTTTGCGGCAACCTGCTTTGTACGTTTCCGACTCTTGCCTTTTTCGGAAAGTGACCCACAGAATAGCTGATGAGGTTCTATCTCTCTGGGAGGATGGGATGGACATTCAAGCACCCGTTCGGCCTACGCAGCAAACGGCCAAGGAGCTGGTCCGCGAGGTCCTGTTGGGCTCTCAACCCGGCGACATTATTTCCGTTAAAGCGACCATTGTAGCGGTCCGTGAGCGCGGCCGCGATGTTCTCGAAACTGACTGCCAGTTAGTCGAAATGATCATCAAATCAGCCTCCGTTTGGGGACTGTTCATCGCCTTTGACGTTCGAGAGGCGTGATGCCCCACCGTTGGTTCAACCCTCCGGTTTATGTGAAGACCGAGCGCCCGGGGCTTCGCCTTGGTGTGAACCGGGTTGATGCCGCCGCCGAGGAGCTCCTAAAGTGGTCCAATCGTGGCCCCAAGTGGCGGCTGGCGGCCGAGGCTTGCCTATCTGCGATCGATGGCAAAATGCCAGGTAATGACTTCCGGCTGCTGTTCGAAGCGGCAGCCGATGAAGAGGAGATGCTACTGCCGGATTAACAACGCTATACGGACGGGACCATTCGCGTCTGTTCGCGTTGGCGGTCGGCGAATTACTTGAACAATCTGACGCAAATGGCTGTGGCCATTGCTCTGTTTTGACCTTTGTGTTACCTATTGTGCTACCTAACGTCCTACAAATGGGGGGCGCCAAAGCCAGCATCCCGACGTAGGTGGCCTCGCACTGCGGGCCAGCAGAGGTGTCCCCGATCAACATCGTAAATCCGCGTTCCCGAGCCTCCTTTTCGATCCCTTGAAGAATACCGGAAAGAACGGGTTCGCGATGTCCGACACCAGAACAATAAGCGCATCGGAACGACCCCGGCGAAAATCAATAGCTTGTCGATTGAACTGAAATCCGATCGACCTTGCAGCCTCGTTCACGCGGGTTCGGGTATCCTCCTTCACGTCGCCTGTACGCTCGAATTTCTGCTTTTGAGGCGCTTAGCCGACTGGCGGCTCATCACGAGAGCGGTCCGGCAGCTTTAGGAGTAGTCGATTTGTAATATGGGTGCCAACTATTCGTCCCAATTGGGACAGGCTGCGGCCGGCAAGCTGCGCCTAGGTCTCCCAAAAGGCTCAGGCGCTGGCATCGGAAAAGGGGCGGCTGCTAAATTCTGAATGACCGATATGAGGCGCATGCGGTCCGGCAGTATAGGGAACGAGAGCAGAAGGTCTGCTTCTGGTGCAAACCAGCGGAAAGGCGCCATTCCGCTGGTGGCGCGATCTTGGCCGCAACGACGTTGGTTGCCGCTGCCTGAAAGCAGACACGGTGATACCGCGTTGGCAGCTTTGGCGCCTCAGAGCGATATTGAGGCTCAGGACGGTTTTAATCTCACCTCGCGACCAATCAGCTTGGAAAAGCGGCATAGTCCGGATGCTCGTACCCCCAGCGGCCGGCGGAGATCGCATGATGCACGCCAGCTTCCTGCGCCGCCTCCAACACCTCCTCCGTGCTGTTGTCCTTGTCGGTGCAAACGAGCCAGCCTCCGCTTCTATGGTTTCCGAACGAATTAAAATGATCTTGAGAAAACCATTATCAAATGCGCGTCCCGAAATGGGGGCGAAGGCGATGCCAGCGCATCGGAGCGGAAGTTCTATGCCGGCGACCCTCCGCGGAAGTCGGTGCGAAAACTCCTGCCACAGCCCGCAACCGGAACATCAGATGTGCTGGTGCATTGCTAGTGAACGCCAATTCGACTGGGGCGCAAAATGCATCGCGCGATCACAAATGCATGGGCAATGGTGCGAGAAGCCGTCGTTGGGTTCGTCAACGACAATGCTCTCAGCCATGGCGCAGCAATCGCTTTTTATGCCACAACATCGTTGGCGCCAATTCTGCTCATCGTGGTTGCAATTGCGGGTCTCGCATTCGGTCACGAGGCAGCCCAAGCGGCATTGTCCGCCCAAATCACAGGGATGATGGGTACAGAAAGCGCAAATATCCTGCAAACCGCACTGAAGAGCGCATCCGAAAAGCCATCCGGCGGCACCTGGGCGGCGGTGATTGGCATCATCACCTTGCTTGTGAGCGCTTCCGGGGTCTTCGGCGAAATACAGCAGTCCTTGAACATGATATGGAAGGTCGAAGCGCAGGGCAGTTCGTTGTCGCGCCTGGTGCGCGCACGTGCGGTAAGTCTGGGACTGGTCACCGCACTTGGCTTCATGTTGCTCGTCTCTCTAGTCGCGAGCGCGGCGATTTCGGCCCTAGGCAACCTCATCAACGCACAGCTGCCGTTCGGGACACTTGTCCTGGCCGTTATCAACGCGGTCGTTTCTTTTGTCCTCCTCGCAGCTATTTTCGCCGCTATCTTCAAGATCTTGCCTGATCGAACCCTGGAATGGCGGGATGTCTGGATTGGCGCTGTTGTGACCGCTGCCCTGTTCACGCTCGGGAAATCGCTTATCGGTTGGTATATAGGCTCCAGCGCGGTCGCGGCCTCATATGGGGCCGCCGGTGGGCTGCTCGTCATCCTGTTGTGGGCTTACTACTCGGCGGAAATTTTTCTTTTTGGTGCGGAAATCACTCGCGCCTACTCCATTCGACACGGCAGCAGGTCCGATCAGGAAGCTGTGCTTCACAATGCTTGACCTGCAAGACATGCCACTATCGCCGGCTGATCCCCGGTCCTGATCGCGTACTCTGATCAGGTCTAGGCTCGCCGGGATCGAGGTGGTTGGGGTCTTCGCCCGGCGAGCTGTCCACCTGCACGGAAAGTACTGGCCGTGGGTTTGCCCATCAGCCGTGACTTATCCAATATCGGTGCGGTTAAGCCCCACAAGCACGCCCAACTGCTGGGGGGCTTTTTTGGGTCAGTCGGGAACATCCTCGCCCTGAGGCTGTTCAGTCACACCCGGCTCGTTCTTAAGCGGTCCTGCCGGTGACCAAGATGGCCCCTCACTCATCATGGTCGGCCCGCGCTCGGAAGCAAGCGCGGGCCATCCCTGAACAAGTCCGGGGCAACCGGCCAGGCAATTGCAGCATCGATGGTGGCCGGCCGCCTTGACCGAACTTGCGGGCCAATTCCTCCTAGGTTGACGACGAAATATCGGTAGCAATTTCTACAATTTTCAATTTGGCTGGAAACCCTTTCTACCCGCAAGCGTTGAATTAGCACGGCTGCATTAAAGCAGTTGCATTCGGAGGAATTTTGATGAATTCGAAAATGCTCATTCTCGGCGCGACATTTGCCCTTATGACCGGATCGGCCTTTGCCGGCAATTCCACTGGCACGTCTGCGCTCGACGATCCTGCAAGAATGTCTCCTTTCTTCACGGACAGCAGCATGAAGACCATGAAGTCTGAGGCCGAAGCGAAAACCGCTTGGTCGGCTATGTCTCAGGAGGATAAGGACGCGGTGATGAAGGACTGCGCTGACGCAGATATTGCGAAGGCCCATGAGAACTTCTGCAAAGCTGCGATGATGATGGGCAAATAGGCCCAGCACCTATCTTAATATAATACGCGCCCGCTGGCCCCGGCCGGCAGGCGTTTTCATTTGCCCTCGGACCCTGGGCCAATTCGCACAGTTGCTCCCCTGGGATGGCGCGGGCCACTCGATCTGAGACTCTGTCAATCGCCCGTCGGGCCTGATGCCCTCCATGGCGCAAGCCGGAATGCATAACGATTGCGGATGTGGCTGTTAAAATAGACTCCCTTGGCAAAGGCAGCTTTGAACGCAGCAACGGCCTCAGCAGGTACGTCCAAGAACTCGTAATGCTTCCCGCTCGCTACAAACCAAACCGACAGAACCCTAGTGTTGGGGTCATATTCGAACTTGCGTATCGAGGTCGACGGCATGGTATGCCATTCAAAAACTCAGCTAGCCGAGTTGGATCGCCAGCTACAGGCTGAAACTGTATTCGAATATGTGGCCGCGCTTTTCGTCGGCAACCCTGATCCAGATGGGCTCGCTGGTGCGCAGAGTGACTTCGCGCTCTGTCGCTTCCCGCGCCGCCCTGATCGGCGTTGTCGCATGGACGATGTGGGTAGCCGTCACGGTATCGCCGTCCATTTCCTCAACGTGGAATTTCGGCACTTTTGGTCCTAAGCGTCCAGTTCGAGCGGCTCGTGCTCCGGATCGGCATGATAAGTGACCTGGCGAAAATCGCGCATATCAATCTGTTGCCCGCAAACAGGGCAGGGGAGGAAATGCGCGAGTTCGCTCGCGGGCGGTCCTTCATGTCGGTGCCCGATTAATGGTCTGCCGAGATCAGATAGCCTGGTCATTGTTTCCGCAGCGCCTTGGCTACCCGCTCTAAAGTCTCGCGTTGGTTGCCGTGCTTCGCGATCAGCTCTTTGACCTGCTGGGGTGTGATGCCGGTCTTTGTTGCGAAATATTCAACTTCATAATCCTCATCGGCCGAGACACGGTCCCGATCGCGGAAATCCCGCTTGCTCTTGTCATCGGCCATATCGTTTCCTCCTTCGCTCATCCCGCAACGCCGAGTTGACGTGTTTGTTGCACCAAAAGGCTGATTTCCGGTTTCGGAACTATTTTAGCTTAATCTTATTGAATCGCGGAGGGTGGGTCAGTGCATGCGTTTGAAGTTCATCGAGCCGTTGATGCCGACCCTTGTGGAGAAGCCTCCCGAGGGTGGAGGCTGGACCCACGAGGTGAAGTTCGACGGCTACCGTTCCCAGATGATCATCGATGAAGACGGCACACGCATTTATACGCGCAATGGCCACGACTGGACTGCGAAATATCGCGACATGGTGAGAGAGGCCAAGCGCCTTGGTGCCAAAAGCGCCATTGTCGACGGCGAGATAGTCGTTCTGAACGACAGGGGCCTTTCGGACTTCGCAGCGCTGCGCAAAGCCATCACCCGCCGGCAACACGACTTGTATTTTGTTGCCTTTGATCTGCTTCATCTTAACGGCCACGATCTGCGCGATAAGGCGCTAGAGGAGCGGCGCGAGATCCTGGCCAGCATGATCGAGCTCGGCGGGCGCATTCAATTCAGCGAGCCGCTGCCGGGCGAAGCGAAGGCCATCTTTCACTTGCTCGACAACGCCGGACTTGAAGGCATGGTGTCGAAGCGGAAGGACAGCAAATACCGAAGCGGTCCGTCGACCAACTGGCTGAAGGCCAAGTGCTATGCGATTGACGAGTTCGATCTGCTCGGCGTCGAGCGTGAAGCGGGCAAGCCGGCTTTCGCTCTGATGGCTGAGCGCGGCACCGGGCGTTATGTCGGAAGCGCATTCGTCACCTTGAACCGGGAAATGCGCGAGAGGCTATGGAAACGCGTCCAAGAGCACTCAGGCACGGCGCCCAAGGGCATCATGAAGCGGCCGGCCACGCAATGGGTCAAGCCGGGGCTGATCGGCCGCGTGAAGCACCTGCGCGGCGAGGACGACCTGCGGCATGCATCGCTGCAGGACTTCCGCGAGGAGAACAAATAGCAGCTCCACAACTGGTCATCGCTTTTGCGAGAGGCGCGCATCCTAACGCCGCAAAGGCGGAGCTGAACGCGATACCGCAGGAACTCGCCTCACGCTTGTCAACGGTTAACACGGCTAAGAACGCCTAACACAATTCACTTCGTCACTGTCATTGCCAAGAATAGGTATGGAGTTTTTAGACATTTATTCATCTACTCGTGCTTTCTAGTGAGCTATGTCTTTCAGCACCTTCACCCGGATCTGGTTTGGAGGATGTCGTGGTCACGATCATAATTAATGCCGACAGCGGAGGTTTCCGCATGGCACATCTTACCGCCGATACGCCTATCTGATCGCGTTCCCGTTTTTCGATCAATACCCAATCAAGCACTCAACGACCACACCGTTGCGCTGGTTGCGAGCTAAAACACCGCCGGCCTTGGTTTGGAAAAGGGGCTGACATCCTTGGAGGCGCATTATGACAAAGATTTTTGAGATCCTGGTGGGAAGCATGGCCATTGGAGCCGTTCTCGCAAATCTTTGCATGCCGGCGAACGCCGCAGTTGGCGACGACGGAACCACTGCACCCATTGGCACGAGCGGTGCCACTGTCGGAACCGAGTCCCCCGACAATCCGACCAATACGGATCTGACTCGCATTGTCGACGCTATGTCGAGCGCCGAAATCACTCGGTTCAAGAAGCGCTGCATCGACGTGATCGAGAGCCGGGGCGTTTATGATCGTGACCTGCGCCAGCTCTGCCTGCTGATCTGGCGCCACTAACCAAACCGTTCGCAAGTGCCGGAGCTGTCGACATGACACTCTCCAGTTCCGACAGTGGAGGCCCGCCCACCGAAAGGTTGGCGGGCTTTTAGATAGCGGCCCTTACCCTACGGTTGGGTAAGTGTTTCCGCCCGATTACCTGGCGTGCAGGCTTTCGTGACACAGTCGGCAATAGCCAAGAACGCTCAATCGGCGCTCGATGCCGCTAATCAGGCGGTTGCCGACGCCAAAGCGGCGCTCGACGCGCTGAATGCGAAAGCGGCTGACCCGAATACCCCGCCCGAAGATGTCCTACGATGTGGGTGGCCGTCACGGTCTCGCCGGCCATTTCCTCGACATGGTATTTCGGCATTTCGCGCGCTCCCAAGCGTCTAATTCAAGCGGCTCGTGATCTGGTTGCTCGTGCCACATCACTTGACGGAAGTCGCGGCGGTCAACCTGCTGGTCGCATATCGGGCCATAGGTCGAAACGGTCTTGTCCGTCTGCCGGCGAATGTGGTTTGCCGGGGATGCGTGGGCCAAGGTCTGCTATTCTGGTCATGCTCGAACGAACACGATTCCGCGGCAAAAGTTCCGTCAGTTTGGTCTTCTCAGTTGGTGAAAGACATCGCACCAAAGCGGAAGTCATTTGGTCGGCCGTCGAAATGTGCCTCCAAAGCGCAGTGCGCCACGGCGGTCGGTGCTTCCATCCCATAGAGTTCGATCGCAGATTGAGCGGCCTGACCTTGGTCGACGAGATCGGCAATCTTCAAAGCCGTAAATCAGCGCTCCGTATTGCGAGCCTTCCGGTATGAGTTCCGAGCCTAAGACGCTCCTGAGTAGGCTTTTCGCCCTTGTTATTTTCTCTGCCGCCGGCGCCACTGTCTATTGTCGGTGGCGAGGCCGCTATCACCTTCTGAGCGGGCTAGCGATGGAGTGCCTTCGACGGTGAAGACGATTCCGGCATCCTCAAACGCTTTGCGGATGGCGGCGAGGTTGTGGGGACGCGGTTTCCTGAATTCGTTCTCAAGATCGCTGATCACCATTTCGCTAAGATTGGCCTTTGCGGCAAGTCGCACACGCGACCAGTTCAGTAGGGCTCGTGCTGCTTTAGATTGGTCCGCTGAGAGTACGGTTCGGCTGTCCATAGACAGTCGAACATTCAGTATCGCTAAAATGTTCCTCTTGACCTTCTGCGATTTCTAACGGCGTGAGGCCGGCCTCTCGCGTAACGCGGCAGGGTTTTCCAATAACTTTGCGGAACGCTGATCGTCACGCCGCAACGTCTTCTTTTTCGGCTTGGTCTTCTCAACCAGATCTGGCCTTTTCGCTATCAGGTAGTCAGCTTTGTTCGTTCGATAGTCTTCTTTGTGGATGGACATTGCTAGGACCTCCATTGTGGAGATCAACGCGGCTGGAAGCCGGCACGTTCCCAAAAATCGCTTGTTCAAGGCCGAGCCGAACGGTGGACGGATGCCAAAAACGCGAAAAGGGCGCGGTTCATGACGCGCCCTTTATTTGACTAGTCCAACTGTGCTAGCCTACGAGTCTTGCCGACCATACCAGTCGTCGACGTCTCGCCGCACTCGATCCTTCTCAATGCCGTAGCGTTCCTGGATCGTACCTTCGAGCTGATCGCGGTTGCCGGCTATGCGGTCGAGATCATCATCAGTGAGCTTGCCCCACTGCTCCTTGACCTTACCTTTGAATTGCTTCCAATTTCCTTCGACGCGATTCCAATCCATGATGGCGATCTCCTTCGTTGTCCTTTCGAACAACGGTCGTATGGCCGTCAGGTTCCGCTGCAGGTAAGCGCGCCTGCTCGTGATCTAGCAATGGAACCTAATGCCCATCGCCAGCTTGAGGGCGCCGGCCTTTTCAGTTTTTGGAACACAGCGGGCCTTTCGCCGTTGGGTGCAATGGAACAGCTTCGCAAGGAAATGCAGGTGCTCGCCGATCCGGGCATCTGGGTCGCGCGGCATTGCTGATCCCTTATGGGATCGGTGTCGCACTGCTTCTGTGGGTAGCCGGTTGACGGACCGGCTAGCGCGCTGGCGACGAAAGATGAGCGGATTCCATAGAAGCCGCCTTAACTAGGCGGCTGGGTAGGGTCATTGCGCTCGGCCATCTGTTCCAAGAGCTTCCTTGACGCAGCCAGGACGCGGCGTGTCTCGTCGATGGTCGTACGTAGGGAGTTGAGTTCGCCGACCGTCCGGCGTGGTTCCGGCGGGCGCTTTCGAGGTATGAATCGTCAGGCTTCCAACGGTCTGTCATCGGAATGTGCCGCCCGGCACCTGGTCTTTCACGATTTCAAACAGTGCCCTTGCCGCCTCATCTTCAGCCGCGTCCAGACTTGCAAGCTCGGTGCCATCGGTGTCCGGGTAAGGGGTTCCGTTGTCGGTTAGATCGAAGAAGAAGCGGGCCATGGAACCCTGACAGCGAAGCTTGGAAAGGTTTCCTCGATCCCGAATCCGGGTGACGGCCACGGCGCACAAGGGCATTATGAAGCGGCCGGCGACGCAATGGGTCAAGCCGGGCCTCATTGGACGCGTGAAGCACCTGCGCGGCGAGGATGACCTGCGTCATGCATCGCTGCAGGATTTCCGCGAGGAAGATTGAAGGATATTCGGAGCCATGCCAGCAGCTGATCGCCTTACCGTCCGCTTCGCCTATCAACGAGGCTTTCAGGTCGTCGACGGCAGCGCAATTCTTCAGACGTTCGAGAAGCAGGATGAGGCGTTCAATTTCGTGCTCGGCCGGGGTGCTCGCGTGTGGCTGGCCTGGTCGCGGACCGTCATAGGAGGGCAGACGGCGCCCTTCGATTTCGCCGCAGCTTTCCAGCAGGAAAAGGTCGGCCGCATCCTGAAGATGATGCACGGCCCAGCCGCAGGCACTTGGTTCTGGACCTGCGATGACGGCGGCGCGTGCGGAACAGTCGAAACGAACGATGAGGCTGTTGTTGGAGTCGAGCGGGCATTCACGCAGCGCATCGCCGGGGCAGATCTACGCTAACCAGCCAGCACCCATTCCAAAGCCAACACCTAGGCCGATAGCGAGGCCCATGAATAGCTTGCCTGCCATAACGATGGCGAAGGCGCCGGACAGGGCGCCACACGTCCTGGCGGGGCGCTCTGAGGGCGTTGGCGATGTCATCGAAGATAATCGCTTCCATCGGTCGAGTCTCGGAACGCCGAACCTGTGAATCCCCTGTTTGTTCCGTCAAAGTCTAACGATCAGGGAAGCGCCATTGAAAGCACGTGCAGTAACGGTTGATTCAACCATTGCTGGTAAATTGTGGAATGTGGGTGGCGGCTCCGACAGTTCGGGGTGGAACTCAATGCCGAAGCCGCCTGCGCAGCCAAGGTTGGGATTTGACCGCGCCGTCCTATAATGGGACAGCGCGGTCAACGATTCGTTAAAACGTTCTGGAACTAATTAAGCACGCGCTAATTGACTCGCGGTCTCGGGAGTCAGTGCATATGCGTGAAGTTCATTCCTCCGATGGAGCCGATTTTGGCGGGACAGGCCTCCCGAGGGCATTGGACAGCGTCACGTACCGGCCGCCGTCTTCTTCCCTCTTCCTAGAGATCCGCCATTCGTTGGGCGAATGGGTTGTTCGCCTCATAGGGAGGAACGGTGAAACGTATTCCCGAGCATTCGAATATGAAGCAGATGCCGTGGCTTTCGCCGGCGATCAGTCTTCTCGTCTAGGATTGGAAGCTCCCCCGAAGCGAGCAACTTGACGAAATCAGCGAGCGACGCGCTGAAGCAGAGCGAGACTATCTGTTTCGCGGTCTCGTCGGTCTCGTGTTCGAGCATTCCGATCATGGATTTCGCGCCGATCACTGGCCACTGTCGTGCATCATCTTTCAGTATGATCGATGACGCCTGTTCGGGGGTGGTATCATCCTCCAGGCCGAACTCACGGACTCCGATGGGGGTTCTTGCCTTACATCTCACACATGGATTTTTGGTGCGAAGCCAATTCATAGTGATTGGGCCGACGTGGGGCCTACCTACAGGTCTACTGCTGCGATCCGCGCAATCCCTGGCAACGCGGCAGCAACGAAAACACCAACGGCCTGCTCAGGCAGTATTTCCCCAGGGCAACCAACTTTCCCAAGTCTCGCAGGACCAGCTCGACGCCATCGCTCTGCGTCTCAATCAGCGCCCCCGAAAAACCCTGGACTTCGAAACGCCGGCCGATAGCCTACGGAACGTGTTGCGATGACCGGTTGAACCCACCGCTTCATATCGGCCGTTGAGGCAAACCTTGCCTTGGTCTGGAAGTGAACGGTTTTGGATAGGATCTATGGGTGAGATCTTGCCTCAGGAGGTGGAGCTAGGAGATGACGAAGGGTTGTCCTTAGGAAAGCTGAGGACGGGCAGGGCGCAGGCTCGAGAATCGTGATCGGGTTACATCGGCGGGTCGCGACGTTGGAACCACTTCGCGGATTGAACGTTGCGAGCAGATGATCAGACGATTTGCCTACGCCCTTATCCTCGTCCAAGTATCTATGGCGACTGCGCTCGCCACGCAGGTATTCCTGTCGACCGCAGACGAAGCCGGTAACGCAGAACTCTCGCTTGCGACGGCCCCAGGCGAAGATCAGCGATGCGCCAAGGCGATGTGGCCCAATATTCCGGAACGATGTCTGCAGCGAGCCGAGCCTAAGGTGGTTACGCTCGTCCTCAGCCAAAACAACTAGAGCCCTTCACGTTTTGACGGAAGCATATCCGGCGTTTTCGAAGTAGTTCCTGCATTCGGCTGCCTCGATGGTTTCGACGAGGTGGCCGATGTGACGCCATGTGTCCTCGACGGTGCGCTTTTGAGCCTGGCGCATCCAATGTTTGATCTTGGCAAAGGCCTGCTCAATTGGATTGAGATCGGGAGAGTAAGGTGGCAGGTACCAGAGCCTTGCGCCGGCAGCCTTGATCATCTGCCTGATGGCGGCCGACTTATGGCTTCCCAGGTTGTCCATGACGACGATGTCGCCGGGCTTCAGCACGGTGATGAGCTGCTGCTCGACATAGGCCCGGAAGCATTGGCCGTTGATTAGCCCATCGAAGACGCAAGGCGCGAGCCGATTGCAGCGCAGCGCGCCAAGGAAGGTCAGTGTGCGCCAGTGGCCGTGCGGGGCCAAGCCGCGCAGCCGCTTGCCCTTCGGCCCCCAGCCTCGCAGCGGAGCCATGTTGGTCTTGATCCACGTCTCATCGATGAAGACCAGGCACTGCGGATCAAGGCCGGTCTGCCAAGATCGCCATCGCTGGCGCCTGCGGGCAATATCAGTGCGCGCCTGCTCAAGGGCGAACAGCGTTTTTTTGAAGCTCAGCCCCTCGCGGCGCAGGAACAGCCACACTGCGTTGTGCGAGACCTTGACCCCGCGACCGGCCAACTCATCCTTCAGACCGTGCAGCGTCAGATGTGGCGTCCCACGTATACGCGCCTCGATGAAGGCACGGTGCGGCTCCAGCACCCTCTTGCGATGCCCACCCATCTTGCCCGGTGCCACCGAGCCGGTAGTCCCATGGCGCTGCAACTGCTTCACCGCGGCCGAAACCGAAATACCGAACCGTTTGGCGGCAGACCGGCGGCTTTCACCACTCAAAACCGCCGCCACAACCCGCTCGCGAAGCTCATTGGAAAGGGGTCGAGTCATCAGATGCTGGCCTCCACTCCAGCCAGCATCTTGAATCACAAAATCGACAAAGCGGGAATCCCCTTCGATTCCATCAAGTCGTGAACCGCTCTAATGGCTGCGCCATACGCGAATGGCTCTTGCAGGCTGCCATGCCCGACTAGCCGCGCCACCACAGAATCACCACCGCTCCGTTAAGCCTCGCGTAATCTCTGCAATCTATCTTGAAGGCAAGATGGTTGAGGGTGACATGAAGCGCAAGTCGATAATGCTCTTTGCCTTCCCAGCTCTGATCCTGCTGATCTTGGCAGGGGAGCGCATGGCGACTTTCTTGCTGGGAGCATATCCGGCCAGTCCCACAATGTGGCGGTTTTGGCTTGAACTAAGGCCGCTGTCGACGATATTCTGGCAACAGGTCGATCTTTATCTCGGGTCGTCGATGGTCGTTGATGTCTCCATGCTGGCAGCCGCGTCGATCGTTTGCTGGTCGGCGTGCCGCATACGAAGGTCGGCTGCCTTCTTCTTTCTTGCCAATCACGTCGCCCTGCTTTTCGCCGGGTTGATGATCGCCGTCACCAGCCATTCCGAAACAGCGAGCACGATCGCCTCATTCACGGTACCCGGGGGGCTTCCCTTCTCGCTAATGGTCGATTTCACCTTGAAGAACAGCCTTGTACTGGTTCTAGGTCTGACAGCATGCGCCTACTGTCATGTTGTCTTTCTCAGGGAAGCTCAAGAGCGATCCGGAGCGCTGGCCTTGAGGCTTGTTGCTCTGCAGCGAGATCTCTAGGATAGCCCCACCTTTTTCCAGCGCTAGTTGATCTTTCGGTAGTAAACCTTGCCGTCGGCCTGCTCTATGCGCTGGTAGTCGGGGCTTGGGGCAGGCGCTGCAGCTGCAATCCTCCTTTTGGGCGGACGCGGTGTATCGACGACGCTGGGCTCGGTGGCGTCTTCACCATCGAGAACAGCAGGCGCCTCCGCCATGCTGCTGGTCGTGTCGACGGAAGGTTCCGCTGCGCTTGACGTGATTTCGTCATGGACAATAGGCTGGTTCTGTTCCAGCCGGGCTATGCTCCGGTTGATTTCGCCAAAGCTGCTCTGCAATTGAGTGTCCAGTTTTTCAAATCGGCTTTGAAAACCGTTGTTGACCGTGTCCAACCGGCCGCCGATTCGTTGTTCGAACGTCCCGAGTTCCTCCAGCCGCCCTTCCAAAAACCGCATATCGCTGATACCGCGGTAGAGATAAACTGCGGCTACCATATTCACCAAAGTGAGCAGGGACGTGCCGATGATGACCGCGCCGATAATGCTTTTGTCGCTCGGTTTCACAACGGCAGCTTGCTCTCCAATGTGGGTTGCTGTCCCAATCTCGATTGCCGGCATGTCCGGTTCGCTGATCATCGTCATTGAACCACCACCTTTGCGCCGATCGCGACGCGCTTGAAGAGATCGATCACATCGGTGTTGGTAAGGCGAAAACACCCCGATGTTCCATCGAAGCCAACACCCTTGGGATCGTTGGTTCCGTGTATCCGATAGAGCGTGTCACGCCCGTTCCGAAGCAGATAAAGCGCCCTGGCGCCAAGTGGGTTGTAAGGACCGGCAGGCACTATTTGCGGCAGGTCCGGCTGGCGGGCGCGCATTTCGCGGGGTGGGCGCCATTCCGGCCATTCGGTCTTCGCCCCCACCTCGACCACTCCGGTCCAGCCAAATCCGTCGCGTCCGACGCTGATCTGATAGCGAAGCGCCTGGCCTTGTCGGGTCACCAGATAAAGCGCTTTCTCGCCCTTGCGGATAACGATCGTTCCGGGCTGTTCTGTCGTCTCGAAGGCAACAGTCTTGCGCAGGCTGGGTCCCATTGCCGGCAGCGGCGGCCGATCCGAAAGTGCCGATCGTGCGCTGGCGAAGTCCTGGACCAGCATCATCAGCGCAATGCTCATGACGCAGGCCAATCCCGGGCCAATCCGATACCTACTTGGCCGCCCCCTATTTGGCAGCGTCATCGAGCCGCTCTTTGAACATCCGCTTGAGGTCCTTGTTGAAGCGCGCACGTCCATCCACCTCGGCAGGCAGGATAGCACGGTTCAACGCATCGGTGAGAAGCGCATTGTCCAGCGCGACCGACTTGATGTGCGGCGCCTTGAAGATCTTTTCGAGTTCGCTGCGCGAAAAGTGGTTGCCGAACCATTTGCGCTTGTGCTTGTTGGCGACCAGCGTGATGCTGACAGCATTGCCACGCAACTCGCGGATCTTCTTGTAGAGCCGCTTGCCTTGTCGCAGCGAGGCGACGTTCAGTTCGAATACGATGAAGATCTCGTCGCTCGTCGACAGCACCGAATTGTGCCAAGGCGTCTCGATGTTCGGCAGATCGATGACGATGTCGTCGAAGCGGTAGGCGACTAGGTCCAGCAGCCGGAAGACAAAGTCACTGCCGTGCGGTTCGAAAGGCAATCGTGGCCTCTCGAAGGAATAGAGCGTCAGCCCCGACGGCCGCGAAAGCTTGATGACGTCCATCAGCTCGACGTCGAGCCTCTCAGGCTGGCCGATGATGCCGCCGAGGTCGAACTGGTTGAACTGGTTGAGATAGGCGCCGCAATTGGCGCTCTGGAAATCGAGGTCGACCAGGCAGGTGGAAGCCCCGCGTTCCTTCGATTTCGACGCCAGGAATTCGGCCGCCGACAAAGCGAGCGTCGTCGCGCCGGCGCCGCCGCTGGCGCTGATGAAGGTGATAATGCGGCTTTTCGTTCCCTGGTTGCCGGTGTCGTGGAAGGTCACGGCGTTCAGCAGTTCCTTGCCGTCGAGCGGCTTGTGCAGCCAGTCCGAAGCGTTCATGCGCACCAGCACGCGGGTCTGCTCCGACGATAGCTCGTCGGAGACCGCGATCAGCGGCACGGTCGCCCAAAGGGCGCGCGCTTCGACGATGCCCGGCCTTCCGAGCAACTCGCCATTGCCGAGGTCGAGGATGACGATGCCTGGGCGGGTGTCCGCAGGCGGCCCCCCGAGGAAGTCGCCGGTCTCGGAAACCCTGACGTCGTAGATCGCCAGCGCATCGAGGCGCGTCGCCACATCGCGCTTGAAATTCGCATCCGACGAGAACAGCGCCACCTGCTTTCGCTTGGTCGGTGTAACCTTGGTGTTGATGGCGTTCATGGTGTCCACGTGCTCTTCATGTCTTCGCCCGTAACCGTGCTCAGCATGGAGGGCATGGTGATGTTTCCGAATCCGAGCAGCCCGGCCAGGAAGAAAAACTGAAAGGGATGATTGGTGATGCTGACCGTGATGGTCGGGACCGGGCCACTGGGGCGCGTCCAGTAGCCGAGGCCGGAGGCGGCGTATTCGATCCGCACCTGCGCTTTCTCAAGCATCGGCAGGTAGTCTTCCATTCCGGCACGGTTGGCCGTGCCGTCATAAATTGCGTCGAACGAGGCCTGGCTCGCATTCGCGGGTAGGCACAAGCCTCCTCCGATACTGCAGCAAGCGACACCTGCCGTGCTTGCAGTGCAGACATAATCGTATGTGCCGGCCGGCACTGCGGTGCCGACTTTGGTCACATCGGCCTGCGTTATCGTTTCAGATGGAAGGCCGAGTGCGACAGGACCAGAAATTTGCGCCAGTCTTGCGCCAGCTTGCACAGCTTTGTTTCCCGCGTTCCATTGGTAAAAGGCGTAGCCGAAATCGACGAAGCCGAGCAGAAGCGTCAATAGCAATGGCAGAGCGATGGCCATTTCGACCATCGCGGTGCCCGACTGCTCCGCGCAAAACCTTTGGTTTCCCATCACCATCCGATGACTCGTTCTTGATGGGAGACACTGAGGGTAAGGGCACCAAAGCCAAGATACGAAAAGAATCCAACGTCCGGGTAAGCATAGGATGTACTGACGTTTACGACGACGACCATGCTCGTGTTGCTGAGATAAAGCTGGGCGCCCGTGGATACATCGGTCGCAGGCGTAGACGTAGGGGTAATGTTAACTGTCGCAGGAAGCCATCCAGACACTCTGTCACTGCCGCCAACGACTGCCCCTTTGGCAGCAAGGTTTTGCGCCCACCCCTTGCAAGTGTCCCAGTCGCTACTGCATCGCGCCATGTAGCGAGCTGCATCCTCGACGCCTGCTGCAAGGAGCAGGCGCGTGTTCAGAATATTGGAGAATTCAAACACACCGGCCGATAGCAGCAATACGAACGGGACGGTAATCGCGACTTCCACCAAGGCGGCGCCCCTTTCGTCGCCCTGGAACCGCCTGATGATGTGGCCAAGCTTGGTCATGTCGGCTCTACCGGTACAGCTGGGCTTCGTTGCGGAATGCTTTGTCGACCAGAGTGTTGTTGGCAAAGCCGCCATCGACGTCGACGATCTCCAGGCTGATTGGTTTTTCACCAGCCGAAGGGTCGTCGGGGTCTTTGGTATTATCCTGCTTTTGAATTGGAGTGTTCACGAATACGCTCGCATAGCCATCCGGCTTGATCGCGATGTGACCGTTGATCTTGGCGGTGTTGGCGTAGCAATCGACAATTGCCATGTTGAGTAGCCGTCGGTCGGGGTCCGGCGTCGGGTTGTCTCCTTTGTAGCATGACGGCGTGCCGGTTTCTTTGGTCGGCGCTTTCGATTTGTCCCCGACGAGGCCTTTCGAGATCTCGTATTGGTAGACGTCGTATCGCGAGGCAGGCGCAGTTTTGCTGCCGGTCGGATTGGTTGCGCTGGGGACGTTTGGATAGGCCGTCCCGTGATTGACCGACCAGTAGCTGGTCCAGAAGTTTTGCGCTGTGATCTTGTCGGACATGCCGTTCGCGTCGACGTAGTTGGTGCCAGGAGGAAGGGGCAAAGCAGTGTTATCCACGACGGGGTCGTATTTGGTGCAGCCAGTCTTCTGGCCTTTGCGTACATTGCTCGACGGCCGGTATGCCCAATCCTTCATGTTCTTGCTGAGAGAGCCACTGTACAGATCGAACCTCGTGTTCAGTCCAGTGTTGACCGAACCCAAGGTGACACCGGTTTTTGTGGTAATCGCATCACGGCTGTAGCAAGTGCCAGCCGTTCCCATCGCTATGGCGTCGCGTAGCGAGGTCAGGTTGTTGTCGAGCAGGCCAAAATTACCGGGACCGGGGGTGTTGCCGGCCTTCAGGATGCGAAATTCGCGACCATAGGTGTCACCTGATGCGAAAGCCTGCTGGATGGTCTTGCTGGTCGAGGGGTCTTTCGTCTCGAACGGGTTGCACATGAACAGCGGGACCGTTTCGCAGATCGATTGCTTGAACCCGGCGACGGCCTGTGGCCGGATGTCCATGGTGTCGTTGCTGCCGATAAAGCTTGCTGGAAAGATCGTTGCGAAGGCACCCGCACCATCAGTGAGGCCGGAAGCATTCACAGTCACCAAGGAGAATGACACCACTTTAGGATCGGTGCTGGCCCATGTTACGCCGTTGGAGTCGACGCCGCTAGCGTCTAACCTGGTGTCGTCGCTGGCGGGTATTCCGGTCAGATATCTGATGGTCACGTCAGACAGGGCGAGCGTATGATCGCCTACGGTCGAAAACTTAGTCTTCTGCTCGGTCAGAAGAGTGGACGCCGCCAGGTTGGCTCGGGTGATCGAATCCGATCTGCCATCCAGTTCCGCGGCTGTCGCAAGCGCAAGCGCATCGACACCCTTCTGAAGATCATTGTGCAGTCCGTAGGCCCGACTCATATCGATTGCCAACAATGCGAAGCCAACCAGCACAGGCAGCATGATTGCGACAAGGATCATCGCTATGCCGCGTTGATCATTCCAGAACGCCCTAATGGTCCCCAACATGACCTTACTCTCTGCTTCCTTTGCACCAGGCCCCTCGCTCGCCCGGCGCAATGCAACCGCATCCTTCTGTTCAATTCGCTCCGTTGGTCACACCCGACCCGCCGACATTGACCGTTATCGCAGGCGGTGGCGGTGGTGGCGGTGGAAATTTGTAGCCCTGTGCAACAGCGGCTGCCCGGGCGCCGTCGCCTTCGATATGTGTGTTCTTCGCGTTCGGATTGAACGGATCCACCGTCTGCGCCAGCGAATTGAATTTTTGCGTGTCGCCGGCGGCCAGGGTGACCGTGTCGTAGTGGTTCAGATAGTCCGCGGCGCAGCCCGATAGGGCGCCGGCGCACAGAAAGAGGATCAAGGCGCTATTTCTTGACATAGAGCATCTTGTCCTTCGATTTAAAGTCCAGCATGTGGCCATAGGGGCCGGTGACGCCGTCGCCCGTTTCATATTTTCGGATCATGTCCTTGTTCACCTCGAGCTGACCAAGGATGAAGAACTCCGGGTCATTGGCCGGCCGTGTCTTGTCGAACGGGGTCGCCAGCTGCTCGCCAGGCTTCACCGGCCGGACGATGTGCGGCGTGACGATAACCACCAGTTCGGTCTCTTCCTTCTGGTTGCTCGAATTGCGGAACAGCGCACCGATGACCGGCACCTGGCCCAGCCACGGCACCTGGTTCTGCAACTTGGTGGTCTTGCTGGACAGGAGCCCGCCGACCGCGAAGCTCTGGCCGTCGCGGAGTTCGACGACGGTTTCCAGCTTGCGGTTGGTGAAGATCGGGTCGCCGGCGGTGGTGAAACCGGTGAGGTCACTCACTTCCGGCGCCAGCTTCATATGGATCTTGCCGTCGTCGAGTACGACCGGCGTGAACAGCAGATTGACGCCAAATTGCTTATACGTGATGGTTATCTGGCCATCATTGCCCACGACACGGATAGGCACTTCGCCGCCGGCGTTGAAGCTGGCTGGCTCACCGGACAGAGTGGTGAGATTTGGTTCTGCCAGCGTGCGCACGACGCCCTTGGCCTCAAGCGCTTCAATGATCAGGTCGACTTTGATGTTGCTGTCAATGACGCGGGTAATCAGTGCCGCGAAGGGATTGCTGGTCGACAGTAGGCCACTGAGCAGATCGCCCGGGCCAAGCACTACGTTATCTTTGTCGGCGGCGGCAATGCCTGTCCCTGTACGGGTTGTGCCACTGCCATTCGTGCTCCTGATTGAAACGCCGAGATCGCGGCCGGCATTACGCTTGGCTTCCAGCACGCGCACCTCGAGATTGACCTGCTGGCTGTCGTCGACGATGACGGAATTTATGATGGCGTCGGGGCCATACTGCTGTACCACTTCCAGGATCGACGCCAGCGTGGCGCCGTCCTTGACGTGACCGCCAAGCCTCACCTTGCCGTTGATCGAACCGATTTCGATGCGCGCCCTGGGCGCCACCTGGCGGATCGCCTGCGCCATGTCGCTGACGTCTACGCCGACTTCGATCTGGATGACGCCGAGCGAGCGCTTTTCCGGAGAGAAGAGATTGACTGTAGTGGTGCCGGCGCTCTTGCCGATGACATAAAGCGTTCGGTCGGTCATGGGCTGGGCATCGGCGATCTTCTCGTCGCCGACAACGATATCGCCGAGATTGGCGCTCACCTGTAGCGTCACAGACTGTGACGTCGGCAGGAAGATGCGATGGACGCTCGGGTTCGATACGTCGATGAAACGGTCGGCTGCTTCAGCCGCCGCAATCGACGTCAGCAGCGCAGCCAAACAGGACAGTGCGGCCGCCGCTACCCTCATCCAAAACCCCTGCATCCCCATCTCCCAAACTGCTGCCGCCGGCTGCCCCGCTTCGCCGCATCCCTTTATGGTTGTCGCGGCACGTCATAGGATTCAAGCTTCACGCCGCGAAAGACCCCCACTGTAACATTCTTCGGCGGTTCCGGCTCCAAATACTTGATAACTTCCTTGACGACTTCTTTTGATGCGGGTGCCGTCACCACGGCCGGCACCGGCTTGACCTTGCTCAACTCGTCGAGCTGGGTTCCCACCCTGTCCACGGCCTTTTCCAATCCGGCGATCTTGTCAGCTGCGCGCTGGCGTTCGGCTGCGGCTGCGGCGTCGGCTGCGGCCTGCTTGTCCAGTTCGGCCTGCCTCTTTGCGACATCGTCCGGCGTCTCGCCATTCAGGTCGGAAAGCGTGACTCGTTCGGTTGTCTCGCCCTTGTTGGCGGCAGCCTGGCGCAGTGCAAGAGACAACTGCCCCGCACCGGCGGCCAGCGTCAGTTTCTGCGCGTCCTTTGTGGTGGCTTCAAGCGTCACCGACTTCACAACCGTCGGGTTGTCCTTGCTTACGTCAGCGACCTGGTCGACGGCGAGCACTTTCATGCTCTGCAGCAGAACGTCGACAAAACTCTTGTCCGCACCGTCATCGCCGCGCACCGAGCGCGTCAGCAGCACATCAACCCGGTCGCCCGGGAAGACGAAGCCGGCAACGCCAAGCACGTCGTTGACGCGGATGGATACGGCCTTCATGCCTTCACCCAGCACCGCCGAAAGTGTGGCGCGCTGGCCTGGACCGGTAATCTTGCTGCCGAGGATCGGCTCATTGGTGCTGATCGCTTGCAGCGCCTGCCTTGCGCCACTGCCGGCCAAGGCTTCCTTGGTGGTCTTGAACGCTCCAGCCGGGACTGCGCCCGCGGGCCAAGCGATCTCATGCAACTTGTCGGCGCTCAATGTGTCGCCGAACTTCAGCGGCAGTGCCGCGACAACGATCGTATTGCCTTTGCCGTTTGATTGAGCCAAAGCACTACGCTGGCCAGCGAGCCAGATGTTGATCAGCACGACCGCCAGCACCCCGAAGACGCCGGCGAGGACTATCATAATAAGTGTGTTGGCGCGCATAACCCCAAGCCCCCAGCCAATAGAGCGGGAATTCGCCCGCCACGACTGAATTCAGGCCCGGGTTGGATAACCCGGGCCTGATTCCGATCAAGCGATCAAGTACCGGCACCGCTGGCGCAAGTGCCAATACCGGAATCGTTCATGGCGGTGCAAAGGCCCGAGAAACGACCCGTGACCCACATGCCAATGCCGATGATGAACCCGATAGAGGCCACCGCGATGATGCCGATCAAGATAGAATATTCGACCATAGCAGCGCCGTTTTCGTCGTCGCGGAACTGCCGGGTCATCGTCATGAGCTTTTTCATGTCAATTTCTCCCTCTGGAGGTTTCAAACCCGACGAGACAGAGCCAGGATGAACTCCATACCCAAGCATCCCCCGTCACCTCAATCCTAAGGCTCGCGAAAAAGCAGAGTCAAACGGGATTAACAATTCCTTAACCTTCCAATACCTATGCTCGCGAGTTCAAGGGCGACTTGAATTCTTACAAGAGCTTGATTCTGCTGATTTTTCAATCCTCCTTAACCATTCGTTCACAATTTGGCCACAGCCAAGGCAAAACGATAGCAGTATTAGCATACCTGCATATTCCTTTATATCTAAGGGTTTACGGAGATTTTTCACCCGCATCTCATTTGTTTCGGCATGAAAGGTCCCGTGAGGTGGAAGTTGGGTAGAGGGTTAAGCGCGCGGGTCGAAATAAAACGATATTTTTCTGGCGTCCTCTTTAACTATGTTGAAAGCATTGGCCTCACGTGAGACCCTCCAGCGCTTGTGCCTCGCTTGGTTAACGTTTAGTTTCCGCTAATAAGGGGCTAGCGGGGGTATAAGGGATTATGCTGGGGCGGTTTATCAAGGGACCGAGTGAACCGCAGGCGCTGCAGCAGCAAGTGCCGGTGCCAGCAAGCGTATCGGCACCAGCCCCGCCGCTTGAAGTTGAACCGCATGGCGATGATTTTCTGACGCTCAAAGTCGAGCTGCATCGACACCTGATTGACAGGTTCAATCTGTCCGCTCTTGAAACAGCCTCCAAGGACCAGATACTGAACGAGATCCGTCCGATCGTGCGCGAGTTCGTTCGCACTCGTGCCGTGCCGCTAAACGCCCGCGAGCTGGATCAGCTGACCAGCGACACCGCTGACGAGATGCTGGGCCTCGGGCCGATCGAACCGCTGCTCAAGGACGACTCCATCACCGACATCCTCATCAACACGCATGAGCGCGTGTTCATCGAGCGGCGCGGCGTGATCGAGGAGACGGCTATCCGTTTCCGCGACGAGGCGCATCTGTTGCGTGTCATCAACAAGATCGTCTCGGCTATCGGTCGGCGCGTCGATGAGTCGGCGCCTATGGTCGACGCCCGCTTGGCGGACGGCTCGCGCGTCAATATCGCTGTGCGACCGATTTCCGTGGACGGCCCGCTGGTGTCGATCCGCAAATTCTCCAAGAATCCATATTCGCTCGAGCGCCTGATGACGTTCAATTCGATTCGCCCGCCAATGATCGAGCTGCTGCGGATCGCCGTCCAGGCCCGCAAGTCAGTCCTGGTCTCGGGCGGCACCGGCAGCGGCAAGACGACCTTGCTCAACGCGCTCTCGAGCTACATCCCGGCCAGAGAGCGCCTGATCACCATCGAGGACGCGGCGGAACTGCAACTGCAGCAGCCGCATGTCGGTCGTCTGGAGACGCGGCCACCGAATGTCGAGGGCAGAGGCGAGGTTCGTCAACGCGAACTGCTGAAGAACGCGCTTCGCATGCGGCCGGACCGCATCATCGTCGGCGAGGTTCGCGGCGAGGAGGCCTTTGACATGCTGCAGGCCATGAACACCGGCCATGAGGGGTCGATGACCACCATCCATGCCAACACGCCGCGCGACGCGATCTCGCGGCTGGAGCAGATGGTCGGCATGGCCGGCATGCCAATGACGCACGAATCCATCCGGGCGCAGATTGCCTCAGCCATCGACATCATCGTGCAGACGCAGCGGCTCGCCGATGGCGGCAGGCGCGTAACGTCGATTTCCGAGATTACCGGGATGGAAGGCAATGTCGTCCAACTGCAGGAAATCTATCACTTCGTGAGGCGCGATGTAGCTGCGGATGGAATGATCATCGGGGATTTTCGCGCCACCGGTGTCCGCCCGCGCTTCGCGCCAGAGGCCGCAACGCTGGGGCTCCATTTCGGCAAGGATGCCTTCAACCCGCAGGTCGCCCTCTGATGCTTAGTGGACAGGCGCTCCTTTATTTTATCTACATGCTTGCGGCAGCCTCGGTGATCCTTGCCGGCGAAGCCCTTTACCTTTCTTTGGCCGGTCGCCGCTCCCGACTCGTGGCGGTGAACCACCGGCTCCGTCGTCTCGCTGATGAAGCGCCCGCGGAAAAAACCTTGCAAGGGTTGCTGCGAGAACGCGGCCTGACCGATTCAGGAGATTTCATCTTCGGCTTTGTCTCGCTGAACAGGCTTTATACCCAGTCCGGCATCACCGGAAACCCGATGACCTTCGCAGCCTCGTTTTTCCTGGCCGGCCTCGCGTTGGCTTTGCTCCTCTGGCTTTTCCTGCACGTTTCGGCGCCGGCAGCCTTCATCATCTTTCTCGTGGTGGGCTTTGCCTTGCCTGTTCTTGTTTTGCGCCGGGCACGTAACAAACGGATTCGGAAATTCGCCAAGCAATTGCCCGATGCACTGGACATGATCGTTCGTTCCTTGCGCGCGGGCCATCCTGCCTCAGTTGCGATAGGTCTCGTCGCCCGCGAGATCCCTGACCCGCTTGGCACCGAATTCGGCATCGTCGCCGACGAGATTACTTTCGGACTCAGCATGGAGCAGGCAGTGCGAAAATTAACGCAACGGGTCGGCTTCGAGGGACTCAATCTGCTATCGGTGTCCCTTTCTATTCAGGCGAGGACCGGCGGCAATCTTACCGAAATCCTGGCAAATCTCTCAACCGTGCTGCGGGAACGCCAGAAACTGCGGTTGAAGATCAAGGCATTGTCGGCCGAAGGCCGGGCCTCGGCCTGGATCATTTCCTTGTTTCCGCTCGTCATGTTTGGGGCGCTCTGGCTGATCGCACCCAGCTACTACGGCAAAGTCTGGAGTAGTCCTCTCATTACGCCTGCATTCGTCATCTTTGGAAGCTGGGCGCTGTTGGGAGACTACATCATGTATCGAATGGTTAATTTCGATTTCTGACAGGAGCCAGTCATTAATCTGTTTTCGAACACCGACGACCTGACCTTTTTTGTATCCATCGCAGTCTTCGCGTCGGCGGTGGCGCTGTTCCTGTTTGCGGCGCTGGTCTTCCTGCCGGCATTGCAAACCCGGAAGCTGGTTGCGGACAGCCTTTTGGGCGAAGGCTCTGTCGATCCGCGATCGATCCTGGGACGGGAGCGCCTCGCCAAGATCGCGGCGCAGAAGCCGGTCGACGCTTACTTCAGGTCGATCGAGAAAGAGCGCACCGAGCCCAATGCTCTGGAGGCGAAACTCTTCCGCGCTGGATTTTATCGAGCGGGCGCGCCGCTCGTCTACACGGTTTGTCGCCTCGGCGCCGTTGGTTTAGGCTTTCTGGTCATGCATGCCCTGCTGTCGTGGGTGCTGCCCCCACGACTGCCGGGATTCGTAACTTTCGGCGGCTCGGCCTTGCTTGGGTTAGCCTGCATTGTTATTCCCAGCATCATGCTGGACCGGTTCGAGAATGCACAGAAACAAGTCTATCGTCGCGCCTTCCCTGATTTCATGGATATGATGATCACTTGCGCCGACGCCGGTATGAGCCTCGAGGCCGCGGTCGAACGGGTAAGCCAGGAACTTGCGGCCACGCACAAATGGCTGGGGATTCAGCTCACGATCATGAATCTGCAACTGCGCGCCGGCAAGCCACTTCGGGAAGGGCTTCGCGAACTGGCTGACCGAATCGGCCTTGACGAGGCGCGGGCGCTGGCCGTGCTGTTCCGGCAGTCGGAAGAACTGGGCACCAGCCTGACTGACGCCCTGCGTGTCTACAGCGCGGAGATGCGCAGCCAGAGGATTCTGCAGGCGGAAGAGCGCGCCAACGCCTTGCCTGTCAAAATGATGATCCCACTCGGACTCTGCATCTTTCCGGTGGTGATGATGGTAATCATGCTGCCGGTGATCATTCGCATGAAGGGCATTTTCTTCTAGTTGCCTATATGCTCTGTTCCTAATATCGGTCGGGGGACTCGGGGAGATTGTATGAAAAGGCCAATTGCAGTGGTGGCCTGCCTGTTCATGGCGGCACTCGCCGGCTGCCAGACGAACGGAGCGGACGGCGTCGTTCGAACCAACGAGCCGTCGAAAGGCGACGTAACGTCCTTTGGCGATGCATTCGACGGGTTGAAGACGGTCGGCGATGTTGAATACTACGCCTCGGACCAGGCCGTCGCGGAGGCCAAGAACCAGTTTCGTGCAGAAAATTACGGCAATGCCGGCGCACTGTTCTTCAAGGCGACGCAGCTTGCCCCCAATGATGGCGGCGCCTGGATGGGACTGGCCGCCTCTTGCGACCGGATCCATCGCTTCGACCTTGCCGATCGGGCCTATGGCCGGGCCTTCAAGCTGTCGGGTGCGACGCCCGAATATTACAACAATGTCGGCTATTCCTTTCTGCTGCGCGGCAAGCTGCAGGACGCGCGCAGCAATTTCCTCAAGGCCTACGAGCTGGCGCCCAATGACCCGACTGTGGTCAACAATCTGAAGCTGCTGTCGTCCAGCGTGCAGAACATCGAGCGGTAGGATGTTGTTTGCCGCGTCGCTGTCGATAAAGGCGCTTGTGATCCCTCTGCTGGCATGGGTCGCCTGGATAGACTTCTCGGCGCAGAAGATATCCAACCGTGATGTGCTGCTGCTCTTGTGTCTCGGGCTGGGATCGCTTCAGCTTGTTTCCATAGCTAGTGGATCGTGGTGGGATATGGGATTGAGCGCGGTCGCCGGATTTGTGCTGTTCGTCGCGCTCTTTCCGTTCTGGATTTTGCGCAAGGTCGGAGCCGGCGACGTCAAGCTGATGGCGGTCGTTCCGTTTCTGACCGGTGGAAACGGTCTCGCCCTGTTCTCGGTGCTGCTATTGGTTTTCGCCGTCGCCACAGTGGCGATCATGAAAAACCCTTTCATGCTGCCGGCAGGCGCGTTTCGGGTCTATATACAGCACTTGGACCGCAAGGGCGTCGTGCCTTTTGGCGTGCCGATTTCAGCTGCTGCGATCTGCACGATAGCGTTCCAAATCTATGCCACTCTGGCGCTGGTGGGCAGTTCTGGGATACTGCGGCAGCTTAACTAGCGCTTGGTTCCGGAGATTTTCTTCCATGTCGATAGCGCGGCTGGCGATCCGTACCACTTCGGAGGCGTGGCGCGCTAATCAGCCATTTTTCGTGACGGTATTCGCCTATGTTCTACTGGCGCTTATTGCTGCGGCGCATTGGAACATCGTCATAAACTTGAAAATATATAATAAGAATTTCTTATTTTTTGGGGCAGCCGTAACCCTGATCCTTCTCGCTGTAGTCCTGGTTCGGTTGACTATTCAACGGCCGGAGCAACCGTTGCGTGCCATGAAGGATCTCATGCTGGCCAACAACCTGCCGGATCGAATTGCATTCGGACTGCCCGTTGCGCTCGTCATCCCGCTCTTTTTCTCGATGTTCACCAGCATCAAGGGGGGACTCAACAGGATCCAACCATTCTACGCCGACACGTCCCTGGTGGCGATCGACAGAGCAATTCATGGCGGGGTCGATGCATGGAGGTTTTTTCATCCTGTGCTTGGCTTTGGCCCTGTCACCTTTTCGCTGAACGTTCTTTACAATCTCTGGTTTGCCGAGGTTTTCATCGTTTTGTTTTGCGTCGCTTTTTCAGCGGGGAATGGACGGCTGCGTTCCCAGTTTCTGGTCGCGTTTGTCCTTACCTGGGTGTTGATAGGTAACGTTTTGGCGGCAGCCTTCGCTTCAGTTGGGCCGGCATTCTTTATGCCCTTTTACGGCGATGGTACCTTTTCTCCCCTGATGGACTACCTTCAGTCGACCAATTTGACCTATCCCGTCTCGGCGCTGGCTACGCAAAATTATCTGCTGGTCGATGCCGGGTTTGATGGTCCACGCTTGGGCAGCGGCATTTCAGCATTTCCGTCGTTGCACGTGGCTGTCGCGACCCTGAACGCGATTTATCTCTGGCGTTTCCGGCGTTTGCTCCGCTGGGTCAGCATTGCGTTTCTGGCCGCAATCCAGCTGGGCTCGGTGCACTTGGCCTGGCACTATGCGGTCGATGGATACGCTTCCATGCTGATGACGCCAATCATCTGGGCTATTGCAGGGTGGCTGTCGAACGCCCAGCCTGGCCTTCGGATCGGTATGAAAGATCGTCGGGTCGAAACAAACTGAGCCTGCTTGTACCGCGATTGTACACGGCTACCTCCTATTCCAACGAGATCACCTTTCCACCAACAAATCGCCTAACAACGCGCGTTGAGGGGCGGCGTCATGGCTACATGCAGACTTGGCATCGAGGCTAAACAGCGCTTGCCACTCGACGGGTGGCTCCGTTGAAATATAACCTGTTATTGCTTTGCGCCTGTAAACTCTCCCGTGCCACGCCAGATCAGCCATATCAGGATGATCGAGACATAGCCGTCAATGGCGTAGTGCCAGCTGAAATAGACCGAGCCCAACATGATCGCTGCGACGTAGAGCCAGGCGAAGATGCCGGCCGGCCGGTTGATGCTGCCAAGCAGCAGCGCGTTAAGCGTGACCATGGCGACATGGAAGCTTGGCATGGCGGATATGCCGCTCCCGATCGAGGTCTGGCGGCTTGTATAGGACGACTAGAGATAGTCGCTTATGCGCAGGATGGCCGCGCCTGCATTGCTGCTTCGAAGCGAGGCGGTGAGATCGTCAAACAGGTCCGGGTCAAACAGCCGATCGTAGAAAATTGGCCCTGCGGATGATCCCGCTACCCGCGCAACAATGCCGAGGATGACCGCGGTCGCAGAGAGCGACAAGAAGTATCGCTGGCGCTCGGCGGCGTGATCCATCCATGCGGCTGCGACCACCACGAAGGCGACCACCACGAACCACAATTGGGCATAGAGGACATAGAGGATTTGATCGACAACACCTGGCAAGGAACCGAGCGCGCCCATTTCCAGACATGCCCGAAATGCAAGGCCGCATCGATTTCGGCAAGCTGCTGGTCGGCGAAGAACGGCACCATCTGCGCAAGCTCATACTTGTACGTGGTGAAGGCGGCCAGGCAGAGAATGAAGATGCCAAGGGTGAGGGTCGCGCCGCGCCAGCGGGAGCTGATTTTCCCGAGGAATCAAGTCGCAGGGGCGCGCCTGTCACTGAATGGTGCCGCGATGCCGATCCCGAGCAGGATGATGAAGGGCAGCAGGAAATAGAGGATCAGCAGTCGCCGCGTTCCCAGTGCCGCGAGGTAGGTTTCAGGGAAAAGGCCAGCCGCGACGCCGGCGTAGCAAAGGCCGAAGATCGCCAGTTTTGCCGATAGCCCTATCCTCGGTGCGGAAGTTAGGTCAGCGCTCGCCGCCATATTCGCTTCTTTGGGGGGGCCTTCTTCAGAAGGACCGGAGCGTCGGCCGCGACCGGAGCCGGTGGGGTAAACATCAAGTATTGGACAACGGTGACGAACCCACCGGCACCGGCGCTCGCAATCGCGCAAATCAGAAGCATTCTCAAAAAGCCCACGCGGAAATCGCTCCTCAAGCCGGGAGAGAGGATGCGCTCGACTTGGTTAAGAAGCAACTACTACGATGACCAGAAAGGAGAGACCGATGGCCGTCTAGAGCAGCGAGGGCTAGAGGTCTTTGCAAATACCATCGTCAGCTTGCTGCAACTCGCTCGGGTTCGCAGTCTCGGCGAATGCTGCAAAGGCGCGTAGATCGGTGAAAACGACGGTTACCCCGCGACGGTGACTTTAGAAGCGGGTCGCATTCCGTTAAGGACTGCGTTTGAGAGTTCGCTAACTCAGCCGGAAGGGCACCTTCGAAGCCACGAAGCGGGTACCGTCTCCATCTATTGCAGCAACGCGATTGCTGCGTCTCCGAGACCCTTTGGTGGGGTGCCGCTGTAGCCATCCAGGTTGACGCTCGAATCTCCATTGTAAGAGAATTGCCAAGCAACAATCCATCCCAGGCCGGTAGCCAACTTCTTGTCATTGCTCCCTTTCATTTTAAGGTGGTGCATTGGCGAGTATATTGTACCATTTACAGAGTAATTGTTATTTATTGCAAGCGATATAGTCGGCAACAATGGCAAGGCGGTACGCGATCCGAAGATGGCAATGCCGGTATAAACGCCGCTTGTAGGAGCGGAAAGTTTCATGGCGCCGTTACCACCTGCCTGTATGATGCTGGACTTGGAATCGACGAATATGGTGACTTCCTTGCCTGTGATTTTCGCATTGTTGCTGATGCCGACTATCGCATTGTGAAAGTAGTGAACGCCTGGGGAAAGCACAATTTTTCCACCGAAGTCGATGCTTCCGCAGAACACCCGCCCGGCCGGAATGGTGACATCCGAGAGCGCCTGGTTGCTGTAATCGCAACCGGTCGGGGGAACCGGTTCTGGTGTGGTGACAAGTGGGTCGGCGAGGAAGGGCTGGTTCGTCTTCGGGGAAACACTGTATCCGCCGCCTTGGTAATTGCCGACTACCGAGATTTTTGTCGCGGCGATTTTGCCGGCCCCAACGTGTCTCAGTGCTTCGGGGCTGGAAGAATTTACCTGAATGCCACAATTTGGCACCGACACCTTTCCCAACCCGGTCACACTCAGCGCTCCGGTTGACTCTGGATCGAGAGCATAGATGCAGTATTCCGGGGGCGCCTTTCGTGCCTTTGCCGTGACGTGAAGGCTGATCGCCCGAATGCCGGCAAGGTTCATAAAGTCCGTCGGCATTGAGGCGGTGATTTCAACTGCTGCCTCCCGCGACACGGGAGTGGGCGTTGTGATGTCGACTTCAACCACCCCGCCGACCGCAAAAGAGCCGTTGCCAAGCGCAATGTTCTTGGCGGCCGCGACGGCTTCCTCGTCTCCACCGTCGCTCTCTATAGCTGCCAGAGCCGCTGAATCGGCCAACTCTTGCAGTCTGGACTTCCAGGTGACGGCACTGGTAAGGTCAATGGCCACGCCCAAGACCAAGCATAGCGGTAGCGCCACCAACGCCGCTGCCACGGCAAAGTTTCCGCTCCTATCGAGCAGCAGGTCCTTCAGCTTTCGCATTGAGATGCCCTCGCAGAGAAGCAGCCTAGATCGAATCGCGTTTAAACTTTACTAAATTAGAATATCCTAACTAAATTGCATTCCGCTGCAGGCTGCGCAAACTTTGGCCAAGCGACTCGCGCTAGGCTATCTCGCTCATCGAGGTATCTACATCTTGCCGAGCTACAGGACCGCAGATCCCGCTATTTGAGTCCGAATGCGTTCGCTGCCTGATCCGAACCCAACATATCACTTGCCGAATGCCCGACGCCCGGCAAGATCACAAGACGCCAGTTAAAGGGCCACCCGTTGGCGGTCGCGACAGCTTGCGCTAACTCGTATGTGTACTGGCCCCGTTCCAGGCGTGTCGCCCCCTGGCGCATAGCGGCCGCGCCTTCGTTCAACTCTGCATCGCCTGTATCCTCCTCTCCCAGATAGATCGTCAGCGGCAAAGCCAGGTACGCTTTCATCTCCTGGGTGGCTTGATCCGGCGTATAGACACATCCCGACGAGACGCAGCCGAGCCCGTAGGCCACGGATTCCGCCAGCGAGGGCAGAACATATGAGGATGGATTGGCAACCACCAATCTTTTCGCGTCGGCCAAGGCGAATGCCGCGACGCGAGACGTGAATTGGCCGCCGGCGGAGTGCCCGAAAAGGTAATACTGCGCGTTCGGCAACCCCTCTCGTGACCTCGCCCAGTTCACCAGGCCCTTCACATACCAGACGGTCCATCGATCCCGTGGCTGAATAGCGCCGCTGTTGACGATCCCCCCGCGTTGATAGCTCCAGCTTGGGAACCTTTCCAAGTCAAAGAGCGGCGCCATGACGATCAGGCAGTTTCGATCCGCGAGAGACTGCGCATAATCCCTGTAGGAAGACGCCGTTCGGCTCAACCCATGGAAGACGAATAGAATCGCGGGGTTGCTGCAGCTCTTGGGGTGATAGGTATAGACGGTCAGCTTCGTCCCGTTGATGGTTGCTGTGGTCGTACCCTTGCCCACCTTCCAGGCAAGCACTGGGCCTGAGTAGACCAAGCCGCAGGCCATCACCGCCGCAATCAACAGACGGATTGGAAATCGCACCTGCCCCTCCTTATGACGATTGGCATGATGCCATATTTCATTAGAGACTTCTAAACAAATCAAAACCGCCCGGGCGGTAAAGACTTCGTTTCATCATAGGGACTGGTGCTTATCGAAGGACTGCTTTCCCGACTCGATATGCCTGGTTGGAGAGAGACGACTTGGCTCTAACGAGGGCGGTCCGATCATCTCAGCGCGACGGGATAGACAATTTGAGGCATCTGTCCTGGACATCGGCTATTGCACCGCCCAATCCAGGCGACAAATCGAGCAGCCGATCGATCGTCGCCCGCCCGGCCGCCCCTCCCATTATTTTTGGCTGGTAGTCGAGGCGCGGATCTCTGTTTTGAACGTAAACTGGGTATATATCCAAATCTATCTGGCTCGCGCCAAAGTGGAAGCACGGCAAGATAGACTCGCCCTTGCTGTTTCCCGATCCGAAGGCGAAATTGCCGACGCTGTACAGTATGGGGCGATCTTTGTAAATCTCGACCGGCTGGAGGATATGGGGATGATGGCCGATAACCGCGTCTGCGCCCATATCGATGAAAAGCTGTGCTTTCATGCGATCTTCCTCGGAAGGTTGGCGCTGGTATGGTGCGCCCCAATGTACCATCACGGCGATCCGATCGACCAGTGGCCGCAGCCGTGCGAGATCTCTCTCGACGAGTTCGGGAAGATCCTGGGCGGAGCCCGGGAGGTCGTCACGAGCCGCCGTTCGGTCGTTCCAGTAATAGCCGAGAAGTCCGACACGGATATCTGTGCCGTCAAAGATCGCGGGATCGTGCGCCACGCTCTGGTTTCTTCCGCCACCATACGGCCTGATATAGTGTTGTTCCAGGGTGTCAAGGGTCTCAATCACACCATCTCGACCACAATCCTGTATGTGGTTGTTTGCGACAGTCATCGCAGCAAAGCCGGCGCGACGCAGGACTGAGGCAGACTTGGGATCGATCTTGTAAGAGTGGTTGCGCGTGGTTTCTTCCTTCTCGGAATCCGAGGAGAACGGCCCTTCGAGGTTCCCTGTAATCAGAGCGCAGCGGCTGAGGATCGGGCGGACCCAGGCGAAGCAATAGTCCGGGCCGAACCTGCGGATGCGATGCCGCATCCGCATGCCTGTCATGACGTCTCCCACTGCGGCGAGATGGTATGGGGCGGTGGTAGACGACGAGAGGAACAGTTCAAGTTGGTCCGGGTCGAGGAGATCGCCATCGTCCGGAATTATGACCTCCGCAAACCTTTCGCGAATTTTGGCAACATGGCGCTGAACCTCGTCAGACCCATTGAGACGAGAGGAGAGAGGCAGAACCGAAGGTGCACTCAGCATGTTGGTCACAGGCGAGCTAAAGCCTATCCCGCGCTTCTCGAAGATTTCCCGGATCAGCCTCTCATAAAGGCCGCCGGACCTCACGCGGTCCGCATGAAGCAGACACGAGGCAAAGCTGCGTGGTGATGATCTGATCGCGATCGTTCTGACGCGGGAAGGGTCGAATAGGCTGTCGGAAAGTCGCCCAAGCTCCAAAAGGGCACCAACAACCAATTCTATGCAGGCAAATTCGTGCCCGAGAAATGCCTTGTGCAGATCCCATATCGCCCCCGCAACGGCTTGTGCGACCAGCGCCTCCTGCGGCTGCACTTCGTCATCGTCAATGCGAGCGTCATTCGCAAGGCTGCCCGCAGGCACAAACTCGGCATCGTGACGAGCGTGCCAGCACCACACGTGCGGGGTCGACAGCATGGAGGCCGCCAGGTAAGTGCTCACGGCATATTCCAGGGCGCCCGGTCTGCTGAACGCGGCACGCGGTGTACGCAACCTGTCGGCCTGCACGTCAGCGGTATGACGCACGACGTGAAGCCCGAATGCCTGGTATATCATGCCGGCGTCGTGGGATGGGTCGCAGAGATAGGCGCCGCCTGAAATTCGCGGCAGCCACCCTTCCGCGGTGACCCCATGCCCCGGTCCAAAAAGCAACTCTCCGCAGAGGGGAATTGAAAAATCATCGAGATTTTCCATTCTTGCCGGATAACGATATCTGACCCCTTTGACCGGCACCCACCTGCCGGTGTCTTCAGAACTGCCCGGCCTTTGCTTCGGCCGACGTGCATTGACGATCGCCCTGACTTTCGGCAGGGGGCCCACTCCAAGTGAGCGAAGCACATCGTTGATGCGCTGGCTCATCATGGAGATGTGGTAGTAGACGTTGACTTGGCCAAAGCCCGCGCCGGCCTCGCGGCTTTCCAGCCCGCCGCAAACGCCACCGCCAGACGGCTGGAAAGAAAAATTGCCGTCTTCGTCGGGCGACACTTCGCCCATCTGGCCTGTCGGCCAATCCTCTTCCATGCCTGGATGGCTGATTACGTCCACGTACCGCCCACGCAGGCCGCGCCTTCCGGCGCGCTGCGAGAGATATGGCAATTCGACCTCGGCCAGATGAACGCGGCCGCCGGAAAAGTCGGAGTCACATGGCTCCCAGACGTAAACAGAGCCAGTCGCCATATTTACTCCCCTGTAGAGGTTACTGCTTTCGCCGTCATACCCGTACGCAAAGCAGTAACCGCTGCCCTGAGGATATTCGCTACCGCTTTTCCGTCAATTCGTGCCTATCGGACCACTCTTCTTCCGGGTCGCCCCATTGAGGGCGCCCGCTGCTTGGGTCGGTCGCCTCGCCAAGCTCCCGCCGTGCATTGTCCAGCACTTGCGCGAGCGATCCCTCACCGATCAGCTTGAGTTCCTTCGCGACCACGTTCGATTTCGTGAGCGGCCATTGTCCAGGGAGGCTGCGCGTACGAAACCGTAACCGGACGGCATATGGACCATCAGCCAACCCAGGTTCATCATTTCCGTGGTGAATTCTCTCGGAACCTCCCAGCACCGAAGCGTCCCCGGTCAAGCGCCCGAACCTCTTGTATGACATCCTCGTTCGAGGCTCCCGCCTTGCTCTTGCTGCGTTGCAAGGCCAAATCCACGAGTTCGCGGCATCAACTCGCGAAACAGTCGGTGTGGATGGCAGTTGGAAAAACATATCTATAAACGCTACTCCCTTTTACCTCAGTAGAGAAGCTCCTCCCTGCGGTGAACTCCATTCCTGTGAGGTCGATCCGAAGGTCGCGAGGCCACCAAGCGGATAGCACAAGCGGATAGCAGACGTCGAGCGGCCCGCTCTGCCTCGCCCACTGCTCGAGGGCAGCGAAGGTCATGGCCGAGCTCAGGTCCGGTGAACCAACGATGCTCCGCAACCGCCGTCCCTCATCAGCCTGTCGCGATCTGCGCTCCCGAAAACTTTCAACTCAGTGGAAATTTCCAGCTCCCAATGGTCCGAAAGCCGGAATGCAGGTCACTGCCGAACAGGAAGTCCAGCCGTGGGATGCGAGAGCCCGTTAAACTCTGCGTTCGTTGGCTCTTGCTCAGTCTGCAACCACTGCGCCATGAGGACGCCGAAATCTTCGGGGATCCGCAACGATTTCGATTGGTCCCGCCCCAACTTGGCAAGGTATCCGCACCATTGATCGTATTGCGTTTTGCCGGTGTCGCTCTTCCACTCATCATAGGCATGCGTGGCCAGGCCCTTAATTTCTTTGCTAGGGATCGGTTCGATCCCGTAACGGTATGCGCCCTGCAGGACCGAATATCCAAATATAAGCAGAGCGCCGGCCCAGTCCAGCGCACTCCGTCTCAAACGCCGGTTGATGCTGACGGAGAATCCCGCAGTTTCAACCTCATGCCACCAATCGACTGGCATATACAGAAGGTCACCTGCATTCAGTACGGCAATCTCTCCATGCAGTTGCTTCAGCAAGGGGAACTGGTTAAAATCGGGATTATTCAAATCCACAAGCGCTCGCCTAGGATTGTCGGTCGTCTTTTCATGCTCCGGATAGATGAAACTATAGTCCCAAGGGGGAAACATTTTGACCGCTTTTGTCCCGTGTAGCTGCACGAGGAACGCATACCAATGATCATAGTGTGCCTTGGCGGTAACCCCTTCGGAAGCAACATAGGGAGACGAGCCAATGAACTCCAGATCGCTTGGCCAAGGCAATGCTTCCAGAAGACTGCTGGGAACTTTTCCACCAAACATGTAGTAGCGCTCGTTGGGGTCCATCAGTGGTTGCCATTTCCCCTGGCCTAGGATCCGCTCGAACAACTCTTGAAAGGTCATTTCGCGAGTCATCCCGCTCTTGCGTAAGACATAGGATGCAGCGGACACCGTGGTGTCGTCCCCTGGAACTAGCGTAACCTGGCCGGTATGCCGCGCCCATTTGGGGTCGTCCAAGCCCCAACCGTCGGAGGCTTTAACCCAGCCTCGTACAACAAACGGCCGATTTTTCCCGAGTGCGGTGGAGATTTGCATGCTGTCAATCTCCTCGATCGGTTTCATGCTAAGTTTAGGGAGTTCGCGAACTTCTTCAGGGAGTGTCTGTTTGTTTGCCATGGTCTCCATCCTGGTTGAGATGACCGTTTGCGTCGACAGAAGCCTTCTGGTGGTCAAGGCCGCCGAGATCGATCTATTTGTCCATTGCGCCTGGTTTTTTCCGCGGAATTGGCGCGGCATAAGCGCTTGTTGACTTGCCCACGTGACCGGGTTCACCCAGTTCCTGCCGAGCAATGTCCAACGCCTCAGCCACTGCCCCCTCATTAATCAGCTTGAGTTCCTGCGCGACCGCATCCGATTTTGTGAGCTGCCATTTGTCCAGGGAGGCTGCGCGCACGAAGCCGTAGGCCGACGGCATGCGCACCATCAGCCAACCCAGGTTCATCATCTCCGCAGTGAACTCCCTCACAAATTTTGCCCCCCCTATACGACGCCCGGTCAAGCGCCTGAATGTCTTGTAAGACATCCTTGCACGGGTTCTAGGCTGCCCCGCCTTGTTCTTGGTGCGTTGCAAGGCCAAGGCAACGAGTGCTGCTGCGTCGCCTTGGGAAACATTTGGTGTCGCAGTTGCTGAAACAGTATCCATGAACGCTACTCCCTTTTTACCTCAGCAGAGAAACTCCTGCCTGCTGCTGAACTCCATTTGCGTAAGGTCGATTCGAAGGTGGCGACGCCACCTCATCGAACCATGCATCCCGTTTTGCCAGATACGAAATTGCCATTGCATGCATGGCAGCCTTGAGCTGCGGCGGTCGCGACGCAAACGTGGCAGGTTCCGCAACCAGCTCGCCAGATCCCGATGCAAGCGTCATCTTGGCTCCGGACCCATCGGTGCTCCACCGCATCGATAGAGCCAATCCACCGCGTTGTAGATGTCGCCGCAAATCAGGGCCAAGCTCAGTCTCGGCACTTGTCAGAATCAATCTTTCAACAGGCAGCGCCGACAACGCCTGGCGGGATACTAAATCCTCATTGTCGACTATAAAATAGCCACGGTTGCCGGCGTTCAAAACTGCTTTGGCCAGGTTTTTGAGAAGCTCGCAATTCTCGACGTCCGTCGCCGTCACCGACACGGCGTGGCAAGCGCCCAGACCAAGACCGTTCTCCGAGATTCTTGCTGGAGAAGCGGCATAAACCAGCGCTTCCAATAAAGGATCCCTGGCCAGCATTTGCGGTGTTGCTCGCTGGCTGAATTCTTGTGGTGCGGTGTTGATGTAGGCGCCTTTCTTCGACAAGAGGCCGATGCTCCGCCCCTCTGCCATGAACCGGTGCTGGATTGCTTTTGCCACCATGCTGGTATGCCGGTCGCCAAGGACGAGCACCGTGGCAACTTCCGATGAAGCCGGATCGTCGTACATATTGGCCAGGATTATCTCGCTCACATCCCTTGCCGTGCCGGCCCGCGGCCAAAGATGAAACTCGATCCCTGGTCTAGCGTTCACCTCGATGACAGTGCACCCGACATCTTTGTGAGATTGCGCAATGTCGGGCATGATCAGATCCAACCCGGCAATACTGAGCCCAATGACCCTGGCGATACGTTCACATAGCTTATGATTGTCCGGATGGACGGAGTTTGTAACGTCAACCGGTACGCCTCCGCGTGCGAGGTGACCGTTTGGCCGCAGAACCACCTGCTGCCCGGCAATCGGGATAGTCTCCATCGTAAGATGGTGCAATGACAGGTGTCTAAGCAGGTCGTCGTCGATTTCGAGAGGCGACAGACGCCTGCCGTCCCTGTCGGGTTCCCGATTCAAATCATCGATCAAATGACGCAGCGTTTTTTCGCCGTCGCCGGTAACCTGCGGCGGGCAACATAGGACTGCTGCCACGACACGAAAATCAACAATCGTCGCTCGATACTCCGGGCCGGCGATGAACTCTTCTACCAGCACGCCATACCGGTCAGACTGAGCCACCTGGCACGCTATGTCGAACGCGGCTTCAATAGCGCGGCGTCCCCGCAGCTTGACTGAAACTCCGCGCCCCTGATTGCCTTGGGCGGGTTTCACCACCACAGATTTGCCCAGCTGCTTGGCGGCAGCGACCGCCTCGGATTTGCTGCGAACCGTAAGCTGGCGCGGTACGGGCAAGCCGGCCTGCGCCAAAAGCCTGTTGCCCAGCCTCTTGTCCAGCGCCACTTTCGCCGACGCAAACGATGTCGAACCGGATATCGTTGAGAAGAGCTGCTTTTGGTTCTTGCCTTGGCCGAGACGAAGGTGGTTGCGCGCAACAAACTCGAACGGGATGCGGTTCCTCTTGGCGGCCGCAACCAGCACTGCGGTCGAATTTGAAAGTCGCCGTTTCTTTGCTCTTTCCAGGTTCAATTCCCGTGCGAGGCAATACTTCGATGTGGCATTCCCATCTCGCGTTGCCTCGCTGACCGCATCAACGACAGCCGCCGCGGCCGCTCGCGACATTTGCGGGTCGTCCGACTCCCAGACGATCACTGAATTGATCTCGGACGGATCGCTCACCAACGTGGCCACAGTTGGAAACGTATAAAAATTCATCGCGCGGCGAAGCTCGAGGTCGGCGACCAGGATCGCATCAGCTAGATACGAGGGCACCAAAGCATCCTGCTCGCACTCCGGAAACAGTCCGGCAAGCACTGAGCAAGCCCCGGAAGATAAACCGGACACGCGGGCAGTAGCCAGTTGCCCTAAATTCAGCGTTAATTTAACGACTGTATTCGCGTTATACACATTGAGGCCGGATAGCGTCCTGAAACCGGCAATCTCAAATGGTTCCAACTCCTCAATTGGGCATACCATAACCATACATTTTGCCCCCCAATTAACCTTCCGTCTGCTTTACGAAAGGTTCCTGCCTCCACCGCTTGCGCGCAACCCTCAGTTATATTATGGTTAGCTAATGGTTAAGGCAACAAAAAAATAAAGAAAGGTTGGAACCAGAGGAAAATAAAACTTCAATAAAGTTTAAGATAAAAAGACTCGGACTGCGTAATTGAAGTAGCGTTGGGGTGAGTATCATGTCTGTTTGTAGAATTCAGCGCGGGCGCATGAAGAAAGCCAAGCGTTCGTTCGCGACTCGCCGGGTCGCGGCCTCGCATATGCGTACGTTGATCACAGGTTCCTTGCAGCCGGTCGCAGGCGATCTTGTCCTGGCTCGTGTGGACAAACTCGGCAATCACAGCAGATTGGAACTGATCAACGGGAGAAAGGCGATCATGTTTCCCGGCGATGAGATAATCATTTGCTATGGAAACAGATACGCACCGGACCAGTTCGAAGCTGTTATTGGCCCTGATCTCGGACCATGTGACCTAGTGGCGGGGGGAGGCATCGCAGCGTGTGAGCTTTCCAGACATGATCGCATGATCGCGCCAACGAAGATCACCCCTCTCGGACTGATCGGGGACAAGTTCGGTCGCCGATTGAATGTTTGGGATTACAAGGTCAGCTCCGACGACCTTCGCCCCTCTCTGCCGATTGTCCTGTCGCTGGGAACATCCATGAACGCGGGAAAGACATTGACGGCGACGTCGTTGGTAAGAGGTTTCAAAAGAGCAGGGCTTAAGGTTGCCGCGCTGAAGATTACCGGAACTGGGTCCGGTGGCGACACCTGGATTGTGCGCGATGCGGGCGCTGACATCGTTCTTGATTTCACCGACGCCGGGTTTGCAACCACTTATCTTGCCTCAGTGGAAATGATCGAAAAGGGCGCTTTCCGCCTGCTGAACCATGCAGCCGAAAATGGATGCGACGTTGCTGTCATCGAGATTGCCGACGGGCTGCAGCAGAAGGAAACGTCCGAGTTAATTCTGGCGGAATCATTTCGCAGCATGGCTCTTGGCACAATATTCGCGTCCTACGACGCGATGGGTGCAAAGTATGGAGTGGATACGTTGCGCGCTGCCGGCCACAAGGTGCTGGCCATCAGCGGCAGACTTGGCCGATCACCGCTTGGCGTGAGAGAGGCTGAGGAAGCTACCGGGCTGCATTGCTATTCCCCGTGGGATCTCCAGGATGGCGCGCTCGGTCCTGTGTTTAGGGCCCGCGCTGCGGAAAAACTGTCCAACGGACAGAGCAACAACCCGTACCTGCGGCGCATTGCGGCATCGTCGGAGGCAGCCATGCCGCTCGGCGTGGATCGAGCCCATTCTCACCAACTCCGGATTGATTTCTTGGCAAAGGTCGCGCGCGAGTTGATTGTAGCCGAACTGGGAGAAGTAAATGCCAATGGCAGCCTGGCGACGTGGCCCAGTCCATTCGGAAGCATCTTGGTCACTCTGCCTGAGCGGCCTTCCCAGGGTTCCCAGGGTTCTATCCCCACATTCATGTCGGTGCAGGCGCCCGCGGAAATAGTAGAGGCAGCAGTGCTGGCAAAAAGCCGCGGTGCCCTCAAGTCGTCGCTCGGCGGCATCGTGCAGGCCCTCGGCTGCGCTCCGCTCCCGGCTGCCCGGATGTCCTACCTGCTGAACGAAACCTGGTCAATGTTTGAGGCGGCCGATCATCACGATAGACCTCTGCAAAACGCACTTGAGGCGCCGCCGTTGGATGCTCATGATGACATTGATGCGGTGATCATGAATTTCTCTGGCCTCTTCAATGAGCATTCTGATCAGCACGCTCCCCTTGGACGCGCGTGAAAGACGGTGTCCCGATGAACACACGAGGCAGGCGTCGGTATAGCGGCCCCCTCAGCGAAATGTGGAGAAAGTCGATACCCGGCCTTGCGGCTCTGGTGGTATTCAGCGTGTTTATCAATGTTTTGCGCTTTGCCGGCCCGCTCTATCTCATACAGATATTCGACCGGGTCATCTCGAGCCGCAGCGTTGAAACCCTTGTCATCCTGACCCTGGCTGCCTTGCTCGCCCTGGTAGCCGGCGTCGCACTGGAAACCATTCGCCGTCGCATGCTCTCGCGCTGGAGTGTCTGGATCGAGCATCAGTTGACCAGCCATTCCGTGAAAGCCGGATTGACGTCAGGCGTAGCCAATCCGCCGCTTCTGGCCAGCATCGAAAAGGTCTCCAGCTTTGTTGAACGCGGGCTATCTGCCTGGCTGGATGTCGTTTGGGCACCGATTTTCCTGTTGTGTGTGTACTTCATCCATCCGGTTCTCTGGCTGATCGCGCTGGCAGCTACCGTTTTGCTGGTTGGTATGAGCCTGTTGAAGGAAAAGTTCACACGCGAACCCCGTCAAGCGGAACGCGATGCCGCCAAGCAGGCAAAAGAGGTGTTGGTTTCGGCGGAGCGGCACAAGGACGTTGTTAGTGCCTTTGCAATGGCGGACGCAATCGCCGGGCGCTGGGCTAGGAGCCGGGCGGACGGCTTCCTGCAAAGAGACCGGCTTAATGCTTGGGGATCCAGCCTGGATGCCGCGATCCGGGTGCTAAATCGTAGCCTCTACATTATTCTGCTGGCCTCCGGCATATGGCTGTTCCTGAACGACCAGGCGTCGCTAGGGGGGATATTTGCAGCCCGACTCATAGCCAACTTCGCTTACAGGATGGTTGGCAAAGCGGTTGGGGAACTCAGAGGCCTCCGCGAGGCGCGCGAAGGATACGCCAAAATCAAGGCGGACCTGGCCAGGCCGTCGGACGGGGACCCGTCCTTGCTGCCTGGAACTTCGCGCGGCACACTAATTCTTGATGAAGTAGCGTTCAGGCACGCGGGATCGCGAGAAGACGTATTCAGGAAACTGTCGCTGTCGCTGGCGCCAGGCGAGTTGCTATTGGTCATCGGGCGCGCAGCGACGGGCAAGACAACGCTCTCCCGCCTCCTGATAGGCTTGCTCAAGCCACGAACCGGACAGGTTCGCCTGGGAGACATGAACGTCACTCGGCTTCCGGATCATGTTAGAGCCGAGGCCATTGGCTATTTGCCACAGCAGGTCGAACTGTTCGAGGGAACCGTCGCCCAGAATATTGCCCGGTTTCAACAAAGCTCCATCGATGATGTGGTTTCTGCTGCAAAAATAGCAGGAATCCACCATGTTATTATTCGCCTGGACCAAGGCTATGACACAGTGCTTGACGACACGATCGGGCTGTCTGGCAGCGAACGGAAACGGATTGCGCTTGCAAGGGCGCTGTTTCGCGCTCCGAGACTTATCGTTCTGGACGAGCCATTCGCCAATTTTGACAGTTCGTCGAGAAGGGCGCTTGAAGCAGCGGTGAAAGTCATGAAGGGATCGGGATGCTCGGTAGTCATTACCATGTCGGGACAAACCAACCGTCTTGTCGGATTGATCGACCGGACGCTGATCCTGGGCGGCCGAACGCCTGAGCTCTCCGATCCCACGGAGCGCGCGGTTCGTTCCGTGAAAACTGAGTTGCGGAGTGTAAAGTGACAGTCCCGCTCGCCGTTGGCGCCAAACAACCCGGAGACGATCCTGCGCCCTTTGGTAAGAACTTCATTGTTCTCGGTTTCGCGATAATCGCAATTTTTTCGACCCTGACCGGCATGTGGCTTGTTGCGGCTCCAATCCAGGGCGCCATTGTTGCCAACGGGTTGGTGGAGGTAGCCTCAAACGTAAAGACAGTGCAGCATCTCGAAGGTGGGATTGTATCCGAGATATTGGTTCAGGAGGGCGATCGCGTATCGGCAAGTCAGGTCCTGGTACGACTGCAGAGCACTGCTTCTACGGCCGCTGCGAACGAGATCAAGGCGCAATGGTACGAGGCGAAAGCTACCGAGGCACGGTTGATCGCCGAGAGAGACGGCAAGGACTCAATCGAGATTCCGCCAGAGTTAAAGGAGCCCGGTAAAATGGCGGCCGAGGCTGTTTCCGGCCAGGAGAGTATCTTTCGAACACGTCAGACCTTGCTTCGTGAGAGACTTTCCTTGCTGCAGCAAACGACCGGAAGCCTGCATAAGGAGATAGAGGGCTATGAAGGGCAGGTGGCTGCGGCCACACGGAAACTGGAGTTGATCGAGGAGCAGCTGGGCGATGTTCGTGCCCTTTATCAAAAGAAGCTGGTGGTAAGGACGCGCCTGACAGATTTGGAGACTGAAAAGGCGAATGTGGGAGGCGACCTGAGCGGCTATATCGCGTCAATTGGCGTTGCCAGGCAAAAAATGGAGGAGACGAAGTTCAAGGTTGCTGAACTTAACGCATCCACGGCGGCCGACATTGTCGCTGAGCTTGGGGTGGTGCGTGCCAAGATATATGAATCCGCTCAACGAATAGCCGCCGCCGATGACGTGATGACAAGAACCGAGATCCGCGCTCCCATCGGAGGCACCATAGTGGGGCTCAAGATTCACACCATTGGCGGGGTGATAGCAGCAGGCGATCCTCTGATGGATATCGTGCCCGTCGACGACAACTTCGTCGTGATTGCCAACGTGGACCCGCTCGACGTCGACCAGGTGAAAGTGGGGCTGCACGCGACCATCTGGCTCAGCGCGGTGGGCAGGCGGTATCAGCAGCCCATGAACGGTGATGTCCGCACCCTTTCAGCAGACCGGCTGGTCGATCCGCGCACTGGCAAGGCATTTTATGCAGCTCGCATCGTTCTGACACCTCAGTCCCTGAAGGCAACGCCCGTGGCATTGCAAGCCGGGATGAACACACAAGTGATGATCGAGACTGGAGCGAGGTCAGCATGGGAATATCTTAGCGCTCCGGTCTACGCTGCCATGGGTCGGGCTCTGCGCGAACAATAGGATTGGCTATCGGGGCAGCCGTCGTTGGGGTGGATAGTGAGCGGTGCGCAAGCTCAGCGCCTCCACATCTTAAAAGATAGCGTGCACCTGCTGGGGTGAGAGAAGAGCCCATAAGCGCTAACTTTACACCAAGACGGCGCTTCTTGCAGCGGCGGATTGGCTTTTGCGCCGTCTTGGTGGATCGCAGACGTGACGAATGATTTCAGTGACGCGGGTGAGGATTTTTCCCGGCCGCATCACCATCAGCATGGCGTTGAGGATTTCAGAACGCAGGAGACTATGCAGCCTGTGGGCCTTTTGCGTGGCCTTCTCATCCTTGCGCTTGACGATGAGCCTTGTCGGCAAGGGCGCTTGCCTCGTCCCTTGCGACCCGAATGCTCCACGAGCACGTTCATCTCGCAAACCTCACCAGGCTGCATGGGCTCATAGATGGCGTTCCAGTCGACCCGTTGCCCGTCGGGCGTGGTCAGCCGAACACTGGTCTAGCCCGTGCGCACGATGAAGTCGGCACCCGCCGACACCACCTTTTCAAGGGATGGAGCGCGGGCGTAGGCGCGATCGCCAACAACAATGTCGCCTTGGCGTAGCGGAACACGCAAGAAGCTTTCACCCCCGCGCACGTCGCTGATCTCCAGATGCGTGAAGCGTGCGAGCGCCGGTTCGTAGGTGGCATGCACCCGCCAGTCCGTGCCGGCACTGCCAGGGCGCGAGATCGAACTGCCATCGACGCGCAGCCGGCGCCCCGTCGGCGCGGCGCTTTTGACGCAAGCCTTTTGGAGCAAGGCGCCGGCAATGTCGCCGAGCCAATCGGCGGCTGCGCGCAAGCGCTTCAAAAGAGCACCGTCTGGCAGGCTCACAAGAATGTCGGCCAAATGCAGAGGCCGTAGACCGCGGTTCCAAGAAGAACCCCGTCATGCAAACCCATGCCGCTATCGCCTCTGCCGATTAGCCAAGCCATTTGGGCCCGTTGACCCAGCAGCCGCGGTCGAGGTCGTCACCGATCGGGCTGAGTCGCGTGCCGGGGTTTATCGTTGCCGAATTGCTGGGAGCAAGCGTCGCCATGGCTTGGCCGGATGGCTGCTCGCCGAGCCCGAACCAGTCACATCAATGAAAGCAGCAAAATGACCGTCACCATCTATCACAATCCCGATTGCGGCACTTCGCGCAACACGCTCGCCATGATCCGGCAATCCGGCGAGACACCGGAAGTCATCGAGTGTTTGAGAACCCCGCCATCACGAGAAAAGCTCATTGGGTTGATCGCCGCCACGGAAACCACGCGATTTGCTGCGCGAGAAAGGCACGCCCTATGCCGAACTTGATCTGGTCAATCCCAAGCGGACCGACGACGAAATCCTTGATTTCATGCTGGCGCATCCGATCCTGATCAACCGGCCGATCGTGGTCACACCTCTTGGCGTGGTTCCAGGCCGGCCCTCGGAAGCGGTTCTCGACATCCTGCCTAATCCCGATATCGGGCCGTTCGTGAAACAGGATGGCGAAGTCGTGGTCGACAACAAGGGTAAGCGCATTGGCTGAAAAGAACCACGCGGCCGATGACACGTTGCCGAACGTCGACGACGAGCAGTCTCGGCCGATCGAAATGCAGGCTCTGCTGGACGCGCCCCGCTCCATTCACAAACCGCGCGTGCTGATGCTCTACGGATCTTTGCGCGAACGGTCCTATTCCCGGCTCGCTACGGAGAGGCTGCCCGTATATCCTGCGCCGTTTGGGTGCCGAGGTGCGTATCTTCAATCCCTCGGGCCTGCCACTCCCCGATTCGACATCTGCCGATCATCCGAAGGTCCAGGAACTGCGGGATCTGCGAGCTGCCACGGTTATTCCTATTTCCATGAAACTCGAACAAGCTGCATCCCAGCTCGAAAGTCTCGGAAATCCGACGCGGCTCCAGCTCTATCGCATATTGGTCAGGGCAGGGGACGAAGGACTGCCGGTCGGCAGTATCCAGGAGAGACTCGAGATCCCGTCTTCAACGCTGTCGCATCACCTTAAACGGCTGGTCGATACGGGACTTGTCACCCAGGAGCGTCAGGCGACGACGCTGATCTGCCGCGCCAACTATCCCGGCATGAATGCGTTGATCGGCTATTTGGCTGACGAGTGCTGTGCCGACGCAAAATGTGCGCCCTCGACCACCAAAGTTGTCGCCTGATTTTTTTGCCCGAATAATTCGAAGATACTGGAAGGATCGAACGAATGAACGACATGGCAGATCTCCCGGTGGCAGTGATCGGCGCGGGGCCGGTGGGTCTCGCCGCGGCCGCTCAACTGATCAGCCGTGGACTGAAGGTGAAGGTTTACGAGGCTGGTTCGCACGCGGGTTCGAACCTGTTGGACTGGGGGCACGTTCGCGTTTTCACGCCCTGGCGCTATTGCGTTGACGCTGTCGCTCGACGGCTGCTCAAGGGCCATGGATGGACAATGCCGGAGCTCGAGGCATTTCCCACCGCTGATGAGATGGTCAACCAATACATCGGCCCGCTCGCGCAGCTTCCGGAACTGGCACCGACCATCGAGACCAACGCCCGCGTCATCGCCGTGTCTCGCTGGGGCGCCGACAAGGTCGTCAGCAAGGGGCGTGAACTGAGGCCCTTCATGCTGATGGTTGAAACCACGAGTGGACAGCGCCGGGATAATGCCCGGGCCGTCATCGATGCGTCAGGCACATGGCAAACACCGAACCCGCTCGGCGCCGGCGGCCTGTCCGCTGAAGGCGAGAGCGAGTTCCGCGACCGGATCGGCTACGGCATCCCCGATGTCCTGGGCCGGGATCGCGACCTCTACGCTGGCCGCACTACACTCGTGGCGGGAGCCGGTCATTCCGCTGCCAATGCCTTGCTGGAACTGGCCAATCTGTCAGAAAGCGCTCCAGGCACCTCTGCAATCTGGACGACACGCAGCACCGACCTGGTACGGATCTACGGTGGCGGCGATGCTGACGCTTTGCCCGCACGCGGTGAACTCGGCTCCGAAGTCAAGGACCTTGCCGAAAGCGGCCGCGTTCGTCTTGTGACCGGCTTTGCCACCACAGTTATCCGTGAGATAGATGGTCGCCTGCTTGTGGACGGGCAAACCAAAGATGGTGTTCTGACCATCGGTCCTGTCGACAGGATTATCGCGGCCACGGGCCAGCGCCGGACCTCGCTCTGACCCGGGAGCTGCGGCTCGATCTGGATCCATGGCTTGAAAGCGTAAAGGCCCTCGGCCCTCTCATCGATCCCAACGAGCACTCTTGCGGGGACGTCCCCCCGCATGGCCACCGTGAACTCAGCCATCCGGAACCGGGGTTCTATACGGTCGGAATCAAGAGCTATGGCAGTGCGCCGACGTTCCTGCTGCTGACGGGCTACGAGCAGGTTCGCTCCGTCGCTGCGGCGATCGCTGGTGACATGGCGGCGGCCGATGCCGTTCAACTGGTGCTGCCGGAGACCGGCGTCTGCAGTGCCGGCATCGTTTTCCGGCTCAGCTTCGAAAGGCTGCTGCGGTGGCCCGGCGGCCGAGGCGGTTGACGCCTGCTGTGTCGCGGACGCGTAAGCGAAGGAGGGTGGCAAGGCTGGCTGCGGCTGCAGCGCCGCGGCATGACCTTTTCGCCTCAGCCGATTGCCGTCGTGCGCGGGCGTCGCACGATCATCACGACGCTCGGCGTGACACAGATCATGGCGTGGGCATCATCGTATTATCTCCCCGCTGTTATTGCGCCGTCAGTCGCTGCGGATACAGGCTGGCCTCTGCCCTGGGTCCTCGGAGGCCTGTCTCTCGGATTGCTCACGGCGGGAGTTATCTCGCCGCGTGCCGGGTCTTCGATCCAACGGCACGGTGGCCGCAACGTTCTGGCCTTCAGCGCTCGCTGCATCGGGCTCGGCCAGGTCGGACTTGCGGTAGCCCCCAATCCGGCCGCCTACATCGTGGCGTGGCTGGTTATCGGCCTCGGCATGGGGGCAGGTCTATACGACGCTGCTTTCGGCACCCTTGGCCGGCTCTACGGCCATGGTGCGCGCTCTGCTATCACGACGCTCACTCTGTTCGCCGGCTTTGCGAGCACGATCTGCTGGCCGATCTCGGCCTTTTTGCTGGGGGAGATAGGGTGGCGCGGCACGTGCCTGGCCTACGCCGCTGTCCAGCTCTCCCTCGCCTTACCGCTTTACCTTGTGATCTTGCCTCGCGGCCTGCCGCAACCGCTTGTCAAGGCCGCATCGAGTGCGGCAGTGACGCCTGCTCTCCAAACCGGCTCCAATCTACCGATCATGGTCGTGCTTGCCTCGACCCTGACCCTTGCCGCCGTGATCTCCTCGACCCTGTCGGTGCATCTGCTGACGATCCTGCAGAAGGGCGGCATGACGCTTGCGGCGGCGGTGGGGCTTGGAGCCCTTGTCGGTCCGTTCCAGGTGGCTGCGCGGACAATCGAGATGGTGATCGCACGGTTCCATCACCCGATCTGGACCAAGTTCGCTTCGGTGACCTTCGTTGCGATCGGGGTGTCTGCTCTTTGGCTCGGCATGCCGATCGTTCCGTTGGCACTCGCATTCTACGGAGCAGGCATTGGCCTAGAGTCCATCGCGCGTGGAACACTCCCGCTCGCGATGTTCGGCTCTAATGGCTACGCCAAGCTGATGGGCCGCCTTGCCATGCCGAGCCTGATTGCCCAAGCGGCGGCGCCCTCCCTGGCGCGGTGCTTCTAGAGCGCTTCGGTGCCTACGGCACACTGGCGACACTTTCCGCCCTTGCGCTGATTAACGTCGCCGTGGCATGCGGTTTGGGTTGGCTGATTTTCAGTCGACGGAATTTTCAGGTGCAACCGCAATAGTGTGGCTAGCGGTGGCGGTTTCGCGCTAAACTTGTTCACATTGTCCGCGAATGGTAGCGAGAAAGCGCTACCGGCTTTCCCCCCACTCGTCGAGCTACCGGTTCCTGCTTAGGTGGTGCGGGTGAGCTGTGTCGCTGCTATCTGCCGCCAGACATGCGCGCCAGCATGACATATGATGAAAGTGACAACCCGAGGAGTAGGAGCCGGAGTCGATGTCTGGACGTCCGGGTTCGGAACTGCGCTGCGGATGGCCAACGGATGGAGAAGGAGTGCCTGTCAGTTCAGGGTTCTACCGTTCCCTGCCGTGCTGCCCAGTCGAATGGGTAAAGGCAATAGAAATAACCGGTCCGTTCGGTGGCGATGTATTTCAGATGGGTGCCGTTGGGCAGCCACACGATGTCGCCCGGATTGCACTCATGGCGGCCATCGTCAAGTTCGATCGTCAAGGTGCCTTCGTGGATGAACAGCACCTCGTCATAGGTCACGGTCCAGTCGATCGAGGCGTTCTCGAGATACTCGATGCCGCCGCCCATTGTCCGACTGATATCGGCATTGATCACGCGGGCAATCGAGGATGTGCCGGTCGGCGTGACCGACGGCTTCAGGGTCAATTCGCTGTGCTTGAATATCTTGGCCTTGGACACAGTTCATCCTTTCCTTGCGCGGAGGTTGGCTTTCGAAGGGGTGACGCCTGACGGGGCCAATCCCGCCAGCCATCTGGTCACGAGGCCGGGCTTGCGGCCGGCATGTTCGAGATCGTCGCGCCGCCGCACCGCGCCGCGGACGAAATGCGCGCCGACGAACCGGAATGGTTCGGATGGGAAGCCTCGCGTCACTGGGCGCACGAGCGCCGAATGGGTGAGCTCGGATTCGCCGCCGGTCAACAGGCCGGTCAGGATCTTGCCGCCGAGATAGGCCATCGTCGTGCCGTTGCCGGAGAAGCCGTAGCCGTAGACGATGTCGCGGTTGGCGGGCAGGGCGCCGAACAGTGGCACGCCGCTGACGGTCCGATCGATCGGGCCGTTCCATGATGTATCGAGCGGAAAGTCGGCGAGCGCCGGGTGACCATCCCGCAACGCGCGGCGCATGTCGGCGACCCGTGGCGATAGACCATGAAACCGCCTGTCGACGATGCCGCCGAGGCCGATGACGCCGCCACTGACGCCGACAGACAGCCGACCATCGCGCGTCGGCGACCAACCGCCGACGAAAACGCGGGAATCGATCATCAGCGGCGCGCGGCGGTAGCCGATCTTGTCGAGAAGGTCTGGAATGGGTTTTGACATGGCGTCGTCGCTGGAGATGTTGAAGATTGCCGGCGCCAGTTCTCGAATGGCGCCGGACCATGCATTCATGGCAAGCACAATCTTGCCGCAGGACACAGTGCCTCTCCCCGTCTCCACCTTGAGCGTGCCGTCGCGCGAAAACCGCGTCATCGGCGACTTTTCATAGATGCGCACGCCGCGTGTTAGTGCTGCCCGGCGCAGGCCGCGCACGAGGAAACCGGGATGCACGGTTGCCGACGACGCATCGAACGCGCCGCCGAGGTGGCTCGTCGTGCCGGCCATCGCTGCGATCTCGTCGCGCGAAACTCGTCGCGCCGGCACGTAGCCATGCGCCGCCAGCTTGTTCAACGCGTCGTCCCAGACGCCAAGCTGGGCTTCGCACGTCGCACCCCAGATCCAGCCGATGCGATCAAACCAGCTGTCTATTCCCTCGGCCTTGCAGAAAGCCTCGATGCCGCCGATTGCGGCTTCGGATGCCTTGATGATCGAAAGTGCATCGTTTCCGTCGCGCAGCGCGGCGAGCGCGCTGTATTTCGTCCATGCCGAGAGCACCATGCCGGAGTTGCGGCCGCTCGGGCCACCGCCGCAAATGTCGCGCTCGACGATGACAACATCGAAGGCGGGATTGTGCTGCTTGAGGCGTATAGCGGTCCACAGGCCCAGATAGCCGCCGCCGACGATGCAGATGTCAGCCTGCGTCGCCTCTTCGAGCGGAGGCGCAAGGTTCGGGTCCTCGGGCAGGGCCTGCCGCAGCCAATGGCTTCGCCAGACGATGTCCTTTTCCGTCAGTTGCATCACGATGCGCCTCTGGCTGATAGGCGGCGCTCCACGAGCCTGACCCAAAGGCTCGCGCCAATCGGCAGGATTGCGTCGTTGAAATCGTAGTTGGTGTCGTGAGCCGCGGCCTGGTGCGCATCGTCGGCCTGGCCGAGCAGGAAATAGCAGCCGGGCCGCTGTTCCAGCATGTAGCAGAAATCTTCAGAACCCATCTCGGGAGGCGGATCGATGACGAGACTTGCCGGTCCCATCACCTCGTTCACAATCGCGATCATCGCGTCGGCTTGCGCCGCAGTGTTTATCGTCGGTGCGAAGGGCGTTTCGTAGCGGAGGTCGATGCCGGCGCCAAAAGCTTCAGCTTCGTTTTTCGCGATGCGGCGGATTGCCGTCTCCAGCGTCTTTTGAACCTGGTGGTCGAAGGTGCGCACGGTGCCGGTCAGAAACGCCGTATCGGGGATGGTGTTGAAGGCTTCGCCTGCGCGCAGGCTGCCAACGGTGACGATTGCGGGAGAATGCACATCGGTGACGCGGCCGGGCAGGGCTTCGATTGCCAGCAGGATGCGCGCGGCGATGGGGAGTGGATTGATCGCCAGATGCGGCATCGCCGCATGGCCGCCCCTTCCGTGGACGACGATCCCGAAGCGATCGGCCCCCGCGGCCACCGTTCCGCGGTGGACGGCGATCTCGCCGAGCGGCCGTTCGCAATTGTGCAGCGCGTAGACTTCATCGCAGGGGAAACGCTCGAAAAGACCCTCGTTCAGCATGGCAAGCGCCCCACCTCGACCCTCCTCGGCCGGCTGGAAGATGAAATGCACCGTGCCGGCGAAGTCGGGCGAGCGAACAAGCGCCGAGGCTGCGCCGAGCAGCATAGTGGTATGGCCGTCATGGCCGCAGCCATGCATCCGCCCGGGGGTGCGGGACGCATGCGCCAGCGGCCGTGCCTCAGTCATCGGCAGGGCATCCATGTCGGCGCGGATGCCAAGGCTGCGACCAGCGCCAAGCCTGCCCCTGAGCGTGCCGACGACACCTGTGCGTCCGACGCCTTCGGTCGTCTCGATGCCCCACGCGCGCAGTTTGTCCGCCACGAAACGGGCCGTCTCGAACTCTTCGAAACCGAGCTCGGGATTGGCATGGAGATGCCGCCGCCACGCCGTCATCTCGGTCTCGAGTTGCTGCACCGACGGAACCAGTTTCATGCCGATGCCTTTGCGCGGAGAGCTTGCGAGCGGCTCTGCAGGATGGCGATGAGCCCAAGCAGGATCGCCGAGAAAGCGATCAGCAGCACGGCGACAGCCGCGATGGCAGGGCTGATGGACTCGCGCACCCCGGAGAATATCATGCGGGGCAAGGTTCGCTCCGCGCCCGTCGAGAGGAAGCTTGCGACGACGACTTCGTCGAAAGAAATGATGAAGGCGATGATGGCCCCTGTAACGACGCCCGGCGCTATCAGCGGCAGCACCACCTTGAAGAAGGTGCGCATGGCGCCGGCGCCCAGCGATGCCGCCGCACGAACCAACGTCCGGTCGAAGGTCGAAAGGCTGGCGACGACGGTGGTTAGCATCACAGGCACGGCCATCGCCGTGTGCACCAGAATGATCGATAGCTTGTTGCCAACGAGTCCCAACGTGGCGAAGAATGAAAAGGCCGCGACGCCGACGATGACGACCGGCGTCACCAAAGGCGCGGCGATGATCGCGTAGAGGATCCGTTTCCCGGCAAAATCACCCCAGGCGAGCCCGATCGCCGCAGGTATGCCGAGCAGCAAAGCCAGAACCGTGGTGGATAGCCCGATGATGACCGAGTTCCACAGCGCGTTCGGCCAGCGCTCGTCGACCCACAGTTCGGCATACCAGCGCAACGACCAGCCCGGCGTCGGAAATGCCAGCGAATTGCTCGAGGTCAGCGACATGGGGACCACGATCAGCAGGGGCAGGATGATGAAAGCCAGCAACGTCGCCGCATAGGCGTACATCAGCCATTTCCGGAAGCGGTCGGCGCTCATACGACATGCGCCTTGCTGCGGAAGAGGACGGATGCCGTCCAGAACAGGAACGCAAACAATACGAGGATCATCAGCAGTTGCAGGGAAAGCGCTGCGCCCATGCCCCAGTTCAGCGTGCTGTTGGTGTAGAAGGCTATGTAGCTGGAGATCATCTGGTCTGTCGGCCCGCCGACAAGCGTCGGGGTGATGTAATAGCCGAGAGCGAAGACAAAAACGATCGCCCCGCCGGACAGGATCCCGGGCAGGATCAACGGCAACTGGACGCGGCGCCACGCCGTGAGCCACGGCGCGCCCAACGACAGCGCCGCGCGCATGTAGGTGGTCGGAACCCGCCGCATGACGGCGACGACGGAGAGGACCATCATGGGCAGCAGAACCTGAACCATCGCCAGGTACAGCGAAAAGCGGGTGTAGATGAGGTCGAGGGGTTCGCTGACGATACCCAATCCGAGCAGTGTGGAATTCACGGGACCGTTCTTCTGCAGCACGATGATCCAGATGACGGTGCGCACCAGCAGCGATGTCCAGAGCGGAAACAGGATCAGCGCGAACATCAGCTTCGACCAGGCAGGCGGCGCGCTGACGATCGCCTGCGCCAGCGGCACGGCGAGCACCGCGCAGATGACCGTCACCACGATGCTGATCCAGATCGTACGCAGCAGCGCGTCGACGAAGATGGCGCGGTCGGCCGAAACGGCTTCGATCGAATTGTCCGCGCCGCGCTTCAGGTCGAGGCTCGCAAGCAGATAATAGTCCGTTCGCGCGCTTTGCTGACGCGCTATGACCTGCCAGAGATCGATGTTTTTCCAGCCGGCCTGTTGGGCGAGCACCTCGTCGCGCACGGGGCGCATGCCGAGCTTGCCGTCGGCCGCATCCTTTGCCGTCTTGATGACGAGGAAACGGCTACCGACAACGCGCTGGTTCACGAGTTGCGCCAGGACGCCTTCCTTCCCGGCGCGCCGCGCGTCGGCCAGGTCCTCGACGAGTGCTGCAAAGACGGGTTCGCCAGGCAGGCCGCTCTCTGCTTTTCCAGCCGGCAAGAGCGGCAATGGTGCGCGGCAGGTTGTTCGAGAAATCCGAGTTGTCGACGGCCAGAGCGAGGAAGCGCGCCACCGGCCACAGAAACAGAATGACTACGAATAATATAAGCGGAGCCGTCAACAGGGCGAGCATGCCGCCCCGTTGGCGTCGCTTTATAGCCGGTTTTGTCCCGGCCAACATGCCCAAGTTACTTCGCGAGCCAGGCCTTGAAGCGTTCTTCCAACGCTTCCTTGTGCTCGGTCCAGAAGTCGTTGTCATAGGCGGCGCCGTACTGGAGGTGCTCCGGCGACGTCGGCAGGTTGGCCTTCCAGTCCGCGGGAATGAGGTCGGCGGCTTCCTTGCGGCCGGTGCCATAGGCATAGAGCTTGGAGAAGCCGGCCTGGTTTTCAGGGATGGAGAACCACTTGAGGAGATCCAGCCCGCCTTGCTGGTGCGGTGCGCCCTTCACCACGGCCCAGTAGTCGGTGCCGTAGAAGAAGCCGGCGTCCCACGCGATGGCGTAGGGCTTCTTCTCGTTGATGGCTTCGTTGGTGATGCGTGCATTGAACGCGTCGCTGAGCGTCACTTCGCCGCTGTCCAGGTTCTGGATGCCCTGCGTCGTGGTGGACCACCAGACGACGTTCGGCTTGATCTTGTCGAGCATGGCGAAAGCCCGGTCGACGCCTTCCGGCGTGGCCAGCACCTTGTACATGTCCTCGCGTTTCACGCCGTCGGCCATCAGCGCATTTTCCAGTGTGAACTGCGCTTGCTGGTAGAGGCCGCGCTTTCCCGGAAATTTCTCGACGTTCCAGAAGTCCGCCCAGCTCTTTGGCGCGGCGTCGCCCTTATAGACATCCGTGTTGTAGGCAAGAACCGTTGCCCATGTGTCGGACGCGACACCGCATTCGTGCAGGGTTCCTGGGAGATAATTCGCTGCGTCGCCTGTGATCTCGGGTGTCAGCGGGACGAACAGGCCTTCGGCGCAGCCGACTTCCATGGCGGGCGCTTCCACCGAGACGACGTCGTAGGTAATGTTGCCCGCCTGCACCTGGGCACGCACCTTGGCGACCTCGCCGCCCCACTCTTCCATGACGATCGGGACGCCCGTCTTTTCGGTGTACTTGTCCCAGACTCCATCCTTGTAGGCCTTGTCCCATGTACCACCCCAGCCGACCACCGTGACGGGATCGGCCGCGGACGCGGCAAAAGTCGAGGTCGCGAGGCAGATCGCGGCGGCAGATACGGCTTGCAGATAAGTCCTCATCGCAGTTCCCCTTTCTTATCGTTGTGGATTTGATCAAATTTCAAACGCAAAATGGATTGATTAGCAACAGGAATTTGCGATAGGGTACAAAAAAGTTAAAAAGACAAGGGGATTTGATCGAATGCTGCAAGGCCCTAGAGACGTGCGCGCCAATGTCAGTCTCGCTGCTGTTCTGGACGAGGCGCGACAGCGTTTCGCTGACGCCAACCCGAACAGCCTGGCGCGTCAGAACGAGGCCGCGGCATCGTTGCCGGGCGGCAATACGAGGGCCGTTCTATGGTACCCGCCATTCCCTGTTTCGTTCGTCTCCGGCGAGGGCTGCAGGGTAACCGATCTCGACGGCCATACCTATGTCGACTTGGTCTCGGAATACAGCGCCGGCTTCTACGGCCACTCCGACAAGGCGATTTCGGCGGCCCTTGTGGAGGTCATACAGGGCGGCATCATGCTGGGTGCACCCAACCGCTACGAGGCGCGCCTGGCAGCGGCGGTGGTCGAGCGTTTTCCAGCCATCGAGCGCGTGCGCTTCTGCAACTCGGGCACCGAGGCGAACATCATGGCGATTTCCGCCGCTCGCGCCATCACGAAGCGTTCGAAGATACTCGCCTTCCGGGAAGGCTATCACGGCGGCATACTGACTTTTGCGCATGGCGGCTCACCGCTCAATTTGCCTTTCCCCTTTGTCTTCGCCGACTACAACGATAGTGCAGGCGCCGTGGCGCTCATCAATGAACAGGGCGACGAGCTTGCCGCCGTCATCGTCGAACCGATGATGGGCGGCGGCGGCTGCATCCCGGCGACCCGCGAGTTCCTGCAGGCGCTGCGCACAGCGACGAAGGAGACCGGCGCGCTGCTGATCTTCGACGAGGTCATGACCTCGCGCCTCGATTATCGAGCGCTCCATGGCGCTCATGAAATTTTTCCCGATTTCGTGACGCTCGGAAAGTACATCGGCGGCGGTGCGAGTTTTGGCGCATTCGGTGGACGCGCAGACCTCGTCGACCGCTTCGATCCGGCTTTGCCTGGTGCGTTCTCGCATGGTGGGACGTTCAACAACAATATTCTCAGCATGGCTGCTGGTTTCACCGGTCTGACGCAGGTGCTGACGCAAGAGGCGAGCCGCGCCATCAATGCGCGCGGCGATCGCTTGCGTGAAGCGATGAACGTCTCCCTTGAACGACATGGCGTCGAGGGCATCGTCATAGGGCGCGGGTCGTTGATGAACCTGCATTTCGTCAGGGGGCCGGTGTACACGCCGGCGCGGCTCGACGATGCCGATCCATCGGTGATTGCGCTGTGGCATATCGAGATGCTGTTGCGAGGGTACTACGTGACGCCGCGCGGCATGCTGGCGTTGTCACTGCCATTTGGCAACGCCGAACTCGACGGCTTCGCCGCCGCATTCGACGATTTCCTGTCGAGCAACCTCAAAATACTGCCCCGCCGGACAAACTGATGCTCGATCGCAAGGATGCCACCGCTGGCTCGGCCGCGCAAAAGACAGCTCATGTTCGTGTCCATACGGGCTTGAAGGAAGCACTGATGAACGGTGACTTCCTTCCCGGCCAAAGACTGGTCGTGCGACAGCTTGCCGAACAGTACCGGACCAGCGCCATGCCGGTGCGCGAGGCCTTGCGGCAACTCGTCAGCGACGAGGCGATGTTCGACCACCCAAACCGGGGCGTCATCGTCCCCGAGGCCACGGTGGCGCGTATTTCGGATCTCGTGCGTGTGCGCTGCAGCGTTGAAGGGACGGCGGCCGAATGGGCTGCGACGACCATCACGCCCGAAGAACTCGATGAATTGGCGAAGCTGAACAGGCTGATGCGCGAGTGCGTCGAGAGCAACGTCATGGCTAACTATCTCGGCCTGAACAGGCGCTTCCATTTCACGATGTACCATGCCGCGCGATCACCTCTCATCCAGCAGATCATCGAGAAATTGTGGCTGCAGGCAGGACCGTTCTTGAACATCGTCCGCTCGGACGTGACCTACGGCCTGGGCCTGGACCATCACGACGAAATGCTCGCGGCGCTGCGTCGCGCCGATGGCGCGGCTGCGCGCAAGGCCCTGGTGGCCGATCTGCGCGAGGCCGCCGACATCATTCTTCGCGCCGCGGCGGCGGCTGAGGCGCAGCCTGCTCGCAAGCGCCCGGCTTCGGTACGCCGTGATCCGAAGGCGCAGGCGCGGTGATGGGCGGATCTCCGCGTGGGCCGGTTCACGTCGAGTTTCGCGGCGTCAGCAAGCGCTACGGGCATGCGGTCCAGGCGGTGCGCCAGCTCGACCTGGAAATCATGCGCGGCGAATTCCTGACGCTGCTAGGGCCTTCCGGTTCCGGCAAGACGACGGCGCTGATGATGCTGGCAGGATTCGAAGATACGACCAAGGGCGAAATTCTCATTGACGGTCAGCGCATCGACAACGTTCCCGCCAATCGTCGCGGCATCGGCATGGTGTTCCAGAACTACGCGCTTTTCCCGCACATGACGGTCGCCGAAAATCTGGCTTTCCCGCTCGAGGTCCGCAAACTTGGCCGCGAGGAGGTCAGGCGACGTGTCGGGAACGTTCTCGACATGGTCCAGTTGCCCGAATTCGGCAATCGGCGGCCAGCGCAGCTTTCGGGCGGGCAGCAACAACGCGTGGCGGTTGCCCGCGCCCTGATTTTCGAACCAAATCTTGTCTTGATGGACGAACCGCTTGGCGCCCTCGACAAGCAGCTGCGCGAGCAGATGCAGTTCGAGATCAAGGATATTCACGCCCGGCTGGGCGTGACCTTCGTCTACGTCACGCACGACCAGACCGAAGCGCTGACCATGTCGGACCGGATCGCAGTGTTCAGCGCCGGCCGCATCGAGCAACTGTCGACGCCGCGCGAACTGTACGAGCGTCCCGCGGCGAGCTTTGTCGCAAGCTTCATCGGCGAGAACAACCGCATGTTCGGCGCCGTGCTGGCCGGGAGCGAGGATGGCGGCGTATCCGTCCGCCTCGACGACGGCGACGTTGTGCTGAACGCCATGTCCTGCGGCGCTGCGCTTTCTGCGGGTGCCAGGGTGACGCTGTCCATAAGGCCCGAGCGCCTGTCCGTTCTGCAGGACGGCGTCACAGCGCTCAACGAGATCCCGGCGACGGTCGTTCAGTCAATCTATGTCGGCGATCATGTCCGGCTCGTCGCCGCGACCGCGAGCGGCCAGAAATTCATCGTCAAGCTTGCTACTTCGTCGTCTCAGCCGAAGCTCGATCCGGGTACGGCGATCCGGCTGGGCTGTGGCCGCGAGGATTGCCTCGCGCTCGATAGATAACAACAAAAGGCAGACAAGGGAGACTCCAACCATGAAGAAATCGCCGAAAGTCGTCATCACCTGTGCGGTCACCGGCTCGATCCACACGCCGACGATGAGCCCCTATCTGCCGATAACGCCGTCAGAGATCGTCGATGCCGCCGTCGGCGCAGCCGAAGCCGGCGCGTCGGTGATCCATCTGCATGCCCGCGACCCCGAGACGGGCAAACCGACCCCCGATCCTAAGCTCTTCATGGACTTCCTGCCGCGCATTAAGCAGCAAACCAACGCGGTGATGAACATCTCTACCGGCGGCGGCCTCAAGATGACGCTCGACGAACGTCTCGAAGCCGCCCATGCCGCCAAACCCGAACTCTGCTCGCTCAACATGGGGTCGATGAATTTCGCCTTGCACCACATCGCGCCGAAATACACCGACTGGAAGTACGACTGGGAGAAGGGCTACCTGGAAGACACGAAGAAGGGCATCGTCTCCAACACGTTCGAGCAGATCGAGCGCATCATCCTCGAGGTTGGCCAGGCCTACGGCACCAAGTTCGAGTTCGAGTGCTATGACGTCAGTCACCTCTACACGCTGGCGCACTTTCTCGACCGCAAGCTGCTGAAGCCGCCGCTTTTCGTCCAGACGATCTTCGGACTTCTGGGCGGAATCGGCGCCGACGCCGAAGACATGATGCACATGCGCAGGACGGCGGACAGGCTGTTCGGAGACGACTATCTCTGGTCGATCCTTGCCGCCGGCAAGCACCAGATGAACCTCTGCACGATGGGTGCGATCATGGGTGGCAATGTGCGTGTCGGGCTGGAAGACAGTCTCTATATCGGCAAGGGCGCGCTTGCCAAGAGCAATGCCGAGCAGGTCGCCAAGATCAAGCGCATCCTTGGCGAACTGTCGCTTGAAATAGCGACGCCCGAAGAGGCGCGGCAGCTGCTGGATCTCAAGGGTGGCAACGAGGTCGGGTTTTGACCGCGCCCGGCATTGAAACCTATGTCGGCGTCGTGCACCCTTGGATGTGCGACGCGATGGGCCATCTCAACGTTCGTCACTACGTCGCCATGTTCGATGATGCCAGCTTCCAGCTGCTGGGCAGGATTGCCGCTCCCAATCTAACGCCGACTCTCGGCTGGGCGGACGTCAGGATGGAGATCGACTATGCGCACGAAACCGCGGTTGGAACCTTGGTCACCATTCGCTCGGTTGTCGAAAAGGTTGGGAAGTCGTCTCTGACCTGTCTGCATGAAATGCGCGGCACGCTCGACGATGTTCTGTATGCCCGTGTTTTGACGGTTACGGTACGATTCGACCTGAGTTTACGCAGCAAGATCGACCTTGAGGCGGATGCGCGTCATGCGGCGACAAGCCTTCTGAGGGCTGAAGGCGATACACGTCGATAACGATGCCGGGTAGGCGAGTTTGCATCTGTCCTCCAGCGCAACCACGATATTGTCCGTGGTAGATGGAGTCGTGCGACGGCTGCGGAATCCGCCACGCGGTTCTTCGAAATCTTGGCAACCGCTTCGATGACGCCAACGGTCTGGTCGTCACAAGCGCAACGTTGCGTCCGCGCGATCGGTGCTTCGGTCGGCATGAAGCCGGTCGGCAGCGACAACGATGCTTATCAACCAAAGCGTGAAACTCACCGGTACATACATCGGCTACTTGGGTTTCTCCTCAAGCTTTTCATCCCCGAAAGAATTGCCTCCCGGGTGCGGCTCGATATCCGAAGCTTGACGATTCTATCCCACATCCGCCTCACGTCCGCACCCTCAGCGCCTGCTCCAGCCTGTCGGCAATCTGTGTGACGATATAGGCAATCACCATATAGATCACGACGGCAATCACGAAGGCTTCGAGGTAGTAGTAGTTCAGCGCGGCGGTCAACTGGGACTGGGCGAAAATATCGACAACCTCGATGGCGAATCCGAGAGAAAGGGCCTTCATGATGACCATCATCGAAGTTGTCAGGTCAGGAATTGCCGTGAGGGCCACCTGGGGAAACAGGATACGTTGGAACAGTTGGCCGCCCGTATAGCCCAGCGAATGGGCTGCGTCCGACTGACCGGTGTCGAATGCATTCAGGGCTCCCTTGATAATCTCCGATTGGAATGCGGCGACACAGCCGGTAATCGCAACTACAAGGATGACCCAATTGGGGGTTTCGTGGGCGTTGAAGTTGATCCCCAGCAATGAGAACAGGAACTGGAATGCGGGCGGCAGACCGAAATAGGCGAGGAAAATCACGATTACCATCGGAACGCCCTTGAAGACGATCTTGTAAGTCATGACGAGTTCTCGCAGCGCCGGCACCCGTCTGTATTCGATAAGCGCGAATATGCTGCCGACTATCGTCGACAGGACGAAAATCATGAGCGCCATTCCAATCGTCACGGGTACGGCACTCAGAATTTCCTGCGTGTCCTGGAGTAAAATATCGGTATCAAACATGGTTGAATACCCTTACGTCAGACGCTCGCGAGGAGCTCGTTCTTGATCGGAGTTGTTGTCGTCGCCTCTGGCGCTTGCATCGGTGATCGAAGCTCGAAGAAGCGCACGATGAGCCATGCGACCAGGCACATCAGCGAATAGATCACCGCCAGGACGAGGTAGGTTTCGAACTGGAACTGGTTGTAGTCGCGCTCCATGATCAAATGAGCAGTCGCCATGACGTCGGCCGCGCCGATGTACATGACCAGCGCAACGTTATGGATCAGGTAGATGATGGAGTTCCCGTAGCCCGGCAATGCGAAGTGCACCGCTTGCGGGCCGACGACGCGAGTAATTTTCTGTCGGAACGTGTATCCAAGGCTATCGGCCGCATCATGCTGGCCGCGATCGACGGCCAAGTATGCGGGCCGCATGACTTCCGACAAATAGCCGCCGTGGTAGAGGCTCAACCCCACCATGGCAGCGATAGTCGCTGAAATAAAATCTCTGGCGCCGAACAGGATCACCAACAACGGAAGCCCATAAAACGCGACGAACAACTGCAGGACGACAGGAACACTCCGGGCATAAGATACGTAGAGGTCCACCAGGTGACTTATGACTGGCACCCTGCGGACCCGGAGGGTTGTCGCGATGAGTGCCAGGCAGAACCCGGAAATGAGGGCTGTAGACGTGATGGCGAGCGTCAGCGGCAGTGCCGAGAGCAACTCGGGGATCATAGCAGAAACATCCACTTGAAACGCTCCTTCTTGCAATTCAGCCTTGCCGCTGACTAGCGAATATGACGGTCGACGGCTGTGCTATTTCATGTACTGGACGATGCCCTCGCCGAACCACTTCTGCGAGAGCTTTTCGATCGTGCCGTCGTCTTTCAATTCCTTGAGAACCTTGTTCACATCGTCGGCCAGAACCTTGTTCTCGTCAGATCTGTGGATCAGCATGTAGGTGTTGTTGCTGAACACTGGTTCGGACGCCACGATATCGAGTTTCTTTTGCTCGATGACGGTCTGCTCACCGAGATTCGACGGCAGGACGAGAGCGTCGAACTTGCCGTTCTGAACTTCGTCCAGCCGGTTCGGGTAGGGGATACCGGCACTCGATGCCGTGACTTCGAGCTTGTATTGCGGGTTTTCTTTCTGCCAATTCATGATGAACTTGTAGGTTCCACCGCCGGCCGTGGTCGGAACGATCCTCTTGCCGACCAGGTCTTTCATTTCCTTAATGCCGCTGTCTTTCTTGCTGTAGATCTTCATCAGGCTGGCGCCCATGGATTTTCCGGAATGAGGAACTGCTTGGAGCGCTCGGGCGACTTGTAGTAGCCACCGACCGCGATGTCGTACTTGCCCGTGGCGAGGCCGGTTTCCTGGGCAATGTCGGAGACACCTTCCATTTCGAACTTGTACTGCGGCAGCTTTGCGTTGATCGCCTTCAGAAGATCGGGCTCATAGCCTTGCGGCTCGACGCCGATCGCGCCCCATGCCAGCGGCTTGGATTCGGCAGACGTGGCGATCTTGATCGTCCGAACGGTCTGGCCATGGCTGATCCCCGCTGTTGCAAGGGCAATTGCGATGCCGCCAGCGATGGCCAGGGCATAGCGGCGAGAAAAACTGGATGTGATTGCAGACATTTCTTAGGTTCCCTTCTTGTTGGATTATTGAAAAGCGAGTTCTGACTGCAGAAATTGAGCAAGTCGTGGGCTGGACGGTGCGTCGAAGATGTCAGCCGGGCTGCCATCGGCGGCAACCACGCCACGATCCATGAAGACGATCCGGTTCGAGATGTTCTTTGCGAATTGCATCTCGTGGGTCACAAGCAGCGAAGTGATCCCTGACGAGGTGACATCCTTGATCACCTTTAGGACTTCACCGACGAGTTCGGGATCCAGCGATGACGTAGGCTCATCGAAGAGTATCACGTCGGGGCGAACCGCCAGGGCGCGCGCGATGCCGGTGCGCTGGAGCTGGCCGCCCGACAGTTGGGAGGGATAGCTGTCTCGCTTCGGGGTGAGGCCGACCCGCTCGAGCTCCCGCAAGGCGATCTCCCGCGCCTCATCCGCGGACTTGCGCTGCACGACGACCAGGGGATCCATCACGTTCTGCAGGACCGTCATGTTCTTGAAGACGTTGAATTGCTGAAAGACCATCGCCGTTCGCAACCGGATCGCTTGGACAGCTGTTTTGTCGGCGCGCTGGTAATCCATCCGAATCTGATCGAAGGCGATGGTTCCTGAGGACGGCTTGGCCAGGTAGTTGATGCATTTCAGCAGCGTGGTCTTGCCGGTGCCGCTGGGGCCGATGATCGACACCACGTCACCCCGCTTTACCGAGAGATTGACGCCGTTCAGAACCTGCGTGCTTCCGTAAGACAGCTTTACATCTTTGAGTTCAAGCATTGCTGGTTGGCCCTTCGGAAAGTGTGAGACGGACTGCTTTGACCGTATGCGACATCATCACCCGCTCTCCGCATGGCCCAGAATGTGCATCAGCCGGTTTGCCCAGCCAAAGATCGATATGGCGTGGATCAGGTCGATGATCTCGCGGTCGTCCATGCCGACCGATCGAAGCGCGGCGATATCGTCTGCCGTCGCTTCCGACGGGGCCGCCGACAGGCGGCGGGCAAAACTGTAGATTGCCGCATCGCGTTGGCCGAGCGCTTCAGGTTTGTCGAGATACAGCGCGGTGACCACTTCGTCGCTCTTGGTCAGCTCTGCATGCCTGCGGGCGTGAACGACGGCACAGAATTTGCAGCCATTGACGATCGAGGCACCCAATGCACCAAGTTCGCGGTCAGGACGGGCAAGCCCGCCTTCGACGTACATGATTGCGTTGAACAGAATCGTGCGGGCAAGATAGCTCTCTGGATCATGCGCAAGGGTACGCACATATTCCGAGACTTTCTTGGCCGATGGCGTGACCTTCATCGCTTCAAGCTGTTCCGGGGTGGCCTCGGATAGCTCCACCGGCGCAATGTACGGATGCCAATTCAATGGCTTCAGACGAACCGAGGAAATCATGTCGGCCTCATCAGGCGCAAGCCGGTCGCCACCCGTGTCTGGAAGTTGACAAAAGCGATCAGCTCGGAGAGCGCGACGATCTGAGGATTGTTCAATCCAGCCTTCTCCAGGAGAGCGATATGGCTCGCTTCCGCCTTTTTCGGCGTCAGGGTGACCAGGTCAACATGACGAACGATGGTCGCCAAAGGTTCATTCAAATCCGCTTCCCCCTGGGCCAAGGCCAGAAGCTGCTCGGTCGAACCAAGCTGAGCCAGCTGCACATCATATTCGGCCACCAGGACGGGATCGGCGTTCAGGGCGGCCATGCGACGGGCCAGAGCAGCACGCAAATTCGGCGCCAGCCCCTGATCGGTTGCCGGGTGCAGCACCGAGAGGCGACATTCTTCCGCCCCTCGCACGAATTCGGGCCGAAACCGCCTTGTGGCGAAGAGGGTATCATCCGGTGAAAGGCCGGCAGCCTTGTCCATCGCGTCGATCACAACGCGGCCTCCTTCTGCAGCAAGGGTGTTGAATCGACCCATTCGTCGCCCAGAAGTTCGGGCGTGTCGTAGGCGATCAGATTGGCGAAGTGGGTTTCGACATCTTCGGCAAACAGCGATGCGGCGATGCCGCGGACCAGACGGTCGGCACCGGCGCTGACGGCTGGGATATCGCCGGAAACCTTGCCGTGCGTCAGCATGGCGGCGTCGTTGAAGCAGTGGATATGCGACAGCACCGGGCAGGAGCCGGGAACGCGTTCGCGAAATTCGAAGGCAGGACCTAGATCCGGCGCGTCCGACATGCCTGCACGCGGCAGCCCCATATCCGGCGTATATCGGCTATCCGACCAGGTGCGGATATGTGGCGCGAGGGCTGCAAATTCCGGGCGGCCGTCGAAGTCATTTGAGAAGCCGGTTGCCGCGATCAGGAAATCGTAGCGCATCGGACCTTGTGTGGTTTCGACCAGGAGGCTTCCCGCATCTTCCTTGACCGCGACGATGCCGCAGTCGAGAAAGAACCGAGCACTCGAATGCCGAGACACGCGAAGCGTCGATGAACGCGGCGGCGGCGTCTGGGTGGAGGCGGTGTAGTCGAAGAACTTCCACTTCCAGGCATCGGGCAATTCATGCATGCCGAGTACAACACCCGGGCTGCCGATGCCGGTCAGCTTGTTGATGCGCGGCATCTCCTTGCGCCGGATCAACATGTCGACAGAGCCGGCGCCCGCCTCGAGTGCCGTTGCGGCATTATCCATGGAAGAGGCACCGGCGCCAATCACTGCCACACGCTTGCCTTTCAGCGCATCGAAATCGATGTCGTCGGCAGAATGGGCCCAATAGGCGCGATCGATGCCGTTGAGGAAATCGGGTACGGCAAAACCGCCCAAACCGGAGCGACCGGTGGCCAGAACGAGACGACGGGTGAGAACCCGGCCGGTTTCCGCGCCATCGATATCGATCGCAATCAGATCTCCAACAGGGGCTAGTCCGGTCATGCGCACGCTGTTGCGCACTGGCAGAGCAAGAACCTTGCGGTACCAGACCAGGTAATCCATCCACTGGCCCTTGGGGATTTTGTCCAGCGACCGCCAGGCCTCAACGCCCCATTGCGCCGTGAACCAGGCGCGGAACGTCAATTGCGGCAGGCCGAGCGACGGACCGTTGAGCGTCTTCGGCGACCGGAGCGTTTGCATGCGGGCAAACGTTACCCACGGCCCTTCGAGCCCTGCCGGGGCCGCGTCATAGGCGACGACATTGGTTATCCCCGTCAGCACCAGCTTTGCCGTGGCAGCAAGTCCACACATGCCGGCGCCGATCACCACGACGTCACGGACAGGAACACCATCGTGCGAACGCGCGGGGACCCATGGCTTGGCAGGCAGTTCGAGGAAGTCGAGATCCTGCGCCAGCTGTGCTTCGAGCGCGGCAAGACCTGTCAAAATTGGCGCGGTGGGGGTATGCTTCATATTCCCGTTCCGTGATTTGTGCCGGATGCAGGATCGGTCACCAATTGGCCAGCCAAGGCCGGATCGAGTTTCTTGAAGCCGACGATCGATCGTTGCGCCACCGCTTCGACCGCCTCCATCAACGCCTGCGCGACTGGACGAAGGGGACGTTTTGCGGCAGCCACAACCCCCCAATAAAAGAGAACGGTCGCGTCAATCGGGCGGATGGCGACCCCAGGCAAGGCCACGCCATAGGCGGTGAGGGGATCAATGACAGCGGCAACGCCGGTCCGGCGCACAAGCTGCAACGCGCCATAGGCAGTATTCGTCCGGATCACTGGCCCGGTGTCGATGCCCCTGGCGGCCAATGCCTTGGAGACGTGCAGTTGGAAACGCAGCGGGTTGAGCAACGTAGCGACGCGACGGCCGGCAAAGGCCGAAAGCGGTATGACATCAAGTTCTGCCAGCGGATCGTCCTCCCGCACGGCGGCAACATCGGGCGCCGAATAGAGCCGCAGGACATCCAGACCGGGCGTATCGAGCGGCAGGCTTGAAAAGCCGATCTCGGCACGACCGCTGCGCACTTCCTGGGCGACGATGGAGGGAAGAAACTGTCCGAGATGTGTCTCGTGCGGAAGCTCGACACCCTTGAGCTCGGCCATGGCCGTCGGGATTAGGCCAGTGCCGATCGCAGAGGTTGTGACAATCTGCAGGATCCGACCCCGGCCGGCGGCGATCATCTTGGCCCGCGCCGCGAGTTCGGTGAAGGACATCAGCAGTCGCCGCGCTTCTTCTTCAAATGCGACACCCTCTTCAGATAGCTGCACCCGTCGACCGACCCGGTGCAGCAATTCGAAGCCAAGTTCGGCCTCAAGATCCTGAATGGTGCGTGTCACCGCAGGTTGGGAACGCCCGAGCATGTCAGCCGCCTTGGTAATGCTGCCGCTGGCAGCAACCGCAAGGAAGGTCTGAAGGTCCCGAGTTTCCATCTTCTCCCTACATGTGAAATCCGTATGATTGACATCGTCTCATTCATTTTTGATATATGTCAAGCGGAAACTAATGTTCACAGCGGCGCTTGCCGGCTCAGAGCCGGAGCCCTTGATCGAAACAGCTGGGGGCAACCGACGTGACTCCAATTCGAACCTCGTGATGAAAAAACTTGTAGGCGGGGACGGCAAGGATTCTCGAACCATAAAGCCTGCAACAGGAGGAATGTTATGCGCGTGAGTATTCTGGGCGCCGGAGCAATTGCCTATGGCCTTGCGGCCTATTTGGCACAATCGGGACACTCGCCAACGCTTTGGTCACCGTCGGGACACCGCACCAGAACGTTGGCTACTGGCGAATTATTGAAGGCGACGGGGGATATCGAGGCGACGGTGCCGGTGCGCATTGCCAAGGATTGTAGAGATGCTATCGACCACGCGGACGTGGTGGTGATCGCGCTTCCGGCTTACGGCCACAAGATGGTGATGGACGCCGCCGTCCCTCATCTGGCAGATGGAATTCCGGTCATCATCAGTTCGCACAGTTCGTTCGGGGCGCTGTATCTCTCCAAGCGGTTGGCCGAACGCAAAGTCAGGTTGCCGATCGTCGTTTGGGGCACAACACTACTGACTGGTCGCCAACTCGGATCAACCGAAGTCAATGTCACTTCCATTCGCCAGAAGCTTGATGTTGCGACGCTGCCTTTCGATGCGCTCGACCAAGGGTACGAGCTTTGCACGGCCTTGTTCGGCGATCGTTTCGTCAAGCGGGATGGTCTGCTGGCGATTGCGCTCAGCAACCTCAATCCGCAGAACCATCTGGGAATTGCCCTTCTCAATCTCACACGCATGGAGAAGGCCGAGCAGTGGAGCCAGGGGGGAAATGTCACTCCTGCCGTTGGCCGCTTTATCGAGGCTCTGGATGCCGAACGGTTGGCCATAGCTGCCCATTTCGGTATCGCGGTTCGTACCGTCCAGGAACATTTTTCATTGTCGTTTCATGTGCCCATGAGCACTGTTTCGGACATGAACCAGGAGATGGATCGTCAAGGTCGGGGCGGGTTTGGCCCGACAACTATCGAAAGTCGCTATATTCTTGAGGACGTTCCGTTCGGCTTGTTGCCGACGGCAGTCCTTGCGAAAATCAGCGGAAATCCGGCCATACTCCATGAATCCGGAATTTCCATCTTGTCGGCGGCTTATGGCCGGGATCTCAAGGGAGATAATGATATTCTTCCTGCGCTCGGCATCGAGGAAATGACAAAGGCGGATCTTGAAACCCTTTGCCGCAAGGGGTTTTAACAGCTTCCAGTGCGCTGTAGCCCAGCTGCAGTGAATATTCTGCCAGCCCGGCATCGGCAGAGTCCTTGGCCGCAAGCAGCGTCTCTGCCCGATCAGGAAGGATGATTGAAGCGACGAGCGCGTTGCGGGATCAGGGCCCTATCCATCGGTGTTGGGTGGCATAGGCCTCATTGCCAACCATTGCTCATGCGACATCGTTGGCAGGTCAAACTGGTGGCGGGTGGTCGAATAACCGTGTCCACCCATTCTGCCGACGGCGTCTAGCGCGAGTTGATCGATATAGAAACGCTCTTGGTCAACAAGATCCTCACGAATGTGCATCCGCATAACTTGACCAAGGACAATCTCGCGCGACTTACCCAGGCCAAGCGTCAAATGTCGGCGGCATTCGAAGGCTATAGGCGCTTCGAAAATGTAGGGGCATTGGACCGTCTCACCGGGCGCAGGCGTCAGCCCGGCCTCGGCCAGTTCGTCAATGTGGGAAGGAAATGGGACGGCACAGACGTTCATGGCGTCAACCAGCGCATGGTCCACGATGTTGACTGTGAATTCCTCAGTCAGTCGGATGTTGAGCGTCGTATCCTTGAAGGACATGTCATTATGGTTCTCCACACCCAGGGCTAGGATTGGAGGATCGGCCGAGAGGCAATTGAAGAAGCTGTAGGGCGCAGCATTGACAGTCCCGTCGGGGTGTCGTGTGGTCACCAGAGCGATTGGCCGAGGCACCACTGCCCCGATCAGCAGCTTGTAGCGTTCGCGTGCCGAGATGCGGGCGAAGTCGATGCTCACGTGGCTCCGCTGCCCCACCGGCTCGGGCTGGGGGTTGAGCATTATATCCTCCTGAATTTTGCCAAGCTGCTTGAGAGTTGGTTACCCTGCCTGAGCGTATGTGCTCAGGATGGAGCGAACGTCGGGCTCAGTTTGATCGCTGATTTGCGCCCGAGCCTCGAGTGCCTCGAGATGGTGTTCCATCGCATGCATGGCGCGCTCGGGATTGTGTTGGCGCAGCGCCTGAATGATTTCGACGTGTTCGTCGACGCCGCACTGATCGGAGTGCGGACGGCTGTACAAGGCTAGGATCAGCGAACAGCGCGATACAATCTCGCTGACATAACGGGTCAGCGGCTTCGATCCCGTGAGTTCGGCCAGCAGAATGTGGAATTCGCCCGCCAGCCGTATCGATAATGGTCCGCTCGTGTTTACTGCGTCCCCTTCAAGTTTGACGTGGGCCTCAAGTGCCGCAAATTGAGCGGGTGTGATCTTTCGCGAAAGCCGGTCCACTACCTCGCGCTCCAGGCAGCGTCGTAGGGAAAATATATCTAACGCTTCCTCGAGCGTCGGTTCGGCGACGCAGGCTCCGCGATTATTCCTGACCTCCACCAGGCCTTCGGCACTCAGTCGGACAAGCGCGTTTCGTACGCTGGTCCGGCTAACGCCGAACTGCTCGCCGATCGCGTCTTCGGGCAATTTCATACCGGGGCGAAGCGCCTGCTCAATGATGGCGCGACGCAGCGACAAGTAGACGTTTTCGGCTCGACTCGATTTGGTCATCGCATCCCCCTAAGCTCCCGCAACTTATCGATCAAGACATATTTTTGTCAATATGGGATACGATTTATCTTGAAATAGGTATACAATTATGCGGTAGTTGCGTACACGGAACTGCAGGCGGTCGTCGCCGTGCCGCAGACGATAGGCTGCCTCTGGGAGGAGCGCCCCGCATGACAACCAATTTGTTGATTAGAAATGTGCGCCCGATGGCTGGCGCCAATGTCGATATTCTTATTGAAAATGGCCGCATTACCCGCGTCGAGCCGGAGCTTTCACCTTTGGGAGGGCTGGTGGAGGACGGCGGAGGTCGCATCGTCGTTCCGGGCTTGGTCGAAGCGCACACCCACCTCGATAAATCGATGATCGGAATGGCGTGGTATCGCAATGAAGTCGGCCCTCGCTTGATAGACAAGATCGACACCGAGCGTGAAGCCAAGATCCGCTTGGGTATCGATCCGGTCCGCCAGTCGCGTCGACAGGCGCTTGCCTCAGTGGCGCAAGGCACCACCCATATTCGTAGCCACGTCGATATCGACACCGTGCACGGCCTTGCCGGTGTAGAGGGCGTAATGCGCACTCGTGACGAGCTACGAGACCTCGTCGATATTGAGATCGTCGCCTTTCCTCAAAGCGGTATGATGATCCGGCCTGGCACTGTCGAACTTATGCGACGGGCGTTGGAAATGGGCGCCGAGGTGGTCGGCGGGCTGGACCCTGCTGGGGTTGATCGCGATCCCAAAGGGCACCTCGATGCAATTTTCGACCTCGCTCAACGCTTTGGCCGGCCCATAGATATCCATTTGCACAAAGCGGGAGAGCTTGGCGCCTTTTCGCTCGAGCTCATCATCGAACGCACCCGTGCACTCGGCATGCAGGGAAGGGTGGCAGTCAGCCATGCCTTCTGTCTCGGCATGCACGATGCCGACTATGTCGGCCGACTAATCGACGAGTTGGCGAAGCTTTCGATCCATATTCTTACCACCGGGCCGGCATCGCAGCCGTCGCCTCCGGTCGCCAAATTGCGCTCTGCTGGAGTGGTCGTCGGCGCCGGAAATGACGGCATCCGTGACATCTGGGGACCTTACGGCAGTGGTGACATGCTGGAACGCGCGATGTTTGTCGGCTTGCGCAACAATTTTCGCCGCGACGATGAACTCGAATGGGCCCTCGACGTCTGCACGCGCGGCGGTGCTGGAGTTCTTGCGCTGGAAAGGTACGGACTCATGCCCGGCTGCTGGGGGGACATGGTTTTGGTGGAAGGCGAGACACTCGCCGATGCGGTCGTGTCCCACCGGCCGCGCGCGTTGGTCGTCAAGCGCGGCAAGATCGTCGCGCGAGGCGGGGTTGCGGTGCAGACCTAACCTGCGCCAGTGAGCACAAAATCTTATATCACAGGGATACGATGTCTAAATTAGATTGTATACGATAATGTAATATGTCTATACAAAAAAGGCCCCGTGCCTTTCGAGGCAACCTAGGCCCCAGGGAACAATAAGCAACGAGAGGAGCAACCAATGTCATTCAACAGGCGTACATTTCTGCAGATCGGGTCAGGCGCGTTAGGGCTCGCCATAACCGATGCTACCTTCACCAAGTTTGCCTTTGCCGAAGGGGCGGCGGGCACATTGCGAGTGGCTATCGCCAAGCCTGCGGGCAATCTCGATCCGCAGAGCCACTACGCGATCTGGGCCATTCAGGACCTGATGTTCGATCCGCTGGTGCGGTACGGCAAGGGCGGCCAGATCGAGCCTTGCCTTGCGACCGACTGGAAGATCGAAGACGGCGGCAAGACACTGCACCTTACATTGCGCAAGGGGGTCACTTTCCAGGACGGCACAGCGTTCGATGCAGCCAGCTGCAAGTGGAATCTTGAGCGCTGGCTGGGACTCGATCAGTTCAGCTGGATGAACTGCTCCAAGTATTTTCAATCACTGGAGGTGGTCGATGACCACCAAGTGGCCCTTCATTTCAAGGAGCCGCCGCTGGCGCTCATGCAGGAGCTTTCATACACGCGGCCGCCGAGGTTCCTTAGCCCCAAATCGGTCGATGCGAATGGCAAATTTGTCGAACCCGTCGGCACCGGGCCTTGGCGTCAAATTAGCGCTGACGATACACAAAGTGTTTTCGAGCGCTACGACGGCTACTGGGGCGACAAGCCGACTTATCAACGTCTCGAAGCCAAGGTCATCCCTGATCCGCGCGCGCGGGTTGCAGCCCTGCGCGCTGGCGAGATCGATCTCGTCGGCGGGTTTTGGATCGCGCCGCTGACCCCCGTTGAGGCAAAGCAACTCGAGGCCGCAGGGCTCAACGTGGTCATCGATCCCGGCAACGTCACACTGGTGATGGCTTTCAATCCCGATCGCACCGAAGCGCTTAAGGATCCGCAAGTGCGCAAGGCCATCAGCATAGGGATCGATCGCGCGGCGATTTCCCAGGCGCTCTACCAAGGCTTTGCCCGACCGGCGGGCAACCTGTTCTCCGATGCATTGCCATTTGCTGGCACCCAGCATGATGCCCCAGTTCGCGACGTTGCGGCCGCATCAGCGCTCCTGGAGAAGGCGGGTTGGACGGGTGGGCCCGTGCGTTCCAAGGACGGCACGCCACTGACGCTTGAGATTGTTGTCAGTCCCGACGCCGTTCCCGGCTCTCGCGTCGTGGCCGAAGTCATACAATCCGAGATGAAGGAAATCGGCATCGATTTGATCGTCCGCTCTGTCGACCACGCTTCCAAGCACACCGACATGCTCGAACGGAAATACGATCTCGGCTTCTTCTTGACCTATGGGGCTCCTTACGATCCGTTCGGCACGGTGGTGGCCTTGTGCCTCTCGACCTTCAACAACGATGTCGAAGGCAAGCTGTTCACCGATCCGGCCAACCTGGACCCGCTGATCAACGCGGCGACGGCGGCAACCGGGGATCAGATCGCGCCATCGATCCAAAAGGTTTACGACTGGCTGCGTGACAACGACGCGATAGCGCCGTTGGTTTACGTTCCCAGCATCTGGGCGCACTCCAAGCGGGTCCAGGGCTTCACCAGCCCGGTCACCGAATACGACATGCCATACGAAAATATCGTGCTGGCCGAGTAGAGGGAGGGCGTTTTGATCCACTTCATCAGCAAGAGGCTGAAGCACTCCCTCGTACTGCTGTTCATGGCGTCTCTGGTTTGCTTTACCCTGGTTGTTTCGGCTCCGGGAAATGTCGCTGTTCTCATCGCTGAACTCAGAGGAGCAGTCGCAACACCGGGTTATGTCGAAAAGGTTGCCGAAGAGATCGGACTGCATAAGCCGCTGCTGATGCGCTACGCGGGTTGGCTTGGCGATGCAGTCCGAGGAGATTTTGGCATCTCTTACAGAACGGGCCAGGAAGTCAGTGCGGACTTGCCAAAGCGCATGTTGGTCACCGGTACCCTTATCGGTGGCAGCGGCGTGGTTGCGACCCTGCTCGGCCTGGCTCTCGGATTCCTGGGTGCCTTCTGGCCCTACAGACTGCCGGACCGCGTTTCGCGCGGTTTGGCTCTTCTCGGCGCATCGACACCGACATTCTTCGTCGGTGCGCTGATGATCTATGGATTCTCCGTCACCTTTCAGCTCTTTCCATCCTTCGGCTTCGGCGGTCCGGAAAGTTGGGTGCTGCCATGGGTCACTGTCGCGGTGCTGCCCGCCGCCGTGCTCAGCCGTGTCGTTCGTGTGGGACTGGAAGAGGCTATGGCCAGCCCCTTCGTGTTGACGGCCAAAAGCAAAGGTCTGGGACGGACCGCCATCCTGTTCCGGGACGCGCTGCCAAACATCATACCTGTGTTCATCAATGCACTGGGAACCCAGGTCGGCCTGATGACCGCAACGGCTATCATCGTTGAACCGCTGTTCGCCTGGCAGGGCGTGGGCGACTACTTTCTCCAAGGCGTGAAGTTCCGGGACTTCATGGTCGTGCAGGCCTGCCTGTTGATCTTCCTCGCCTTCTTCATCGTGGTGAATCTGATCGTAGATCTCGCAGTTCTGATGACCGATCCCCGTATCCGGCGCCAATGGAGCTGACCATGAATAGATTCAAGCCTGCACTTGCCCGGTTGAACAAGATGCCCCGCGTGGCCTTGATCGTGATCGGCCTTTTCGTCGCCCTGGGCAGCTTCGCGCCATGGCTCGCCCCACAAGATCCCAGCGCACAGAACTTGCTGGAGACCGGCCAGGGACCAACTGCCCCACACTGGCTCGGCACCGACCATCTTGGGCGCGATACGCTCAGCCGCCTGATCATCGCTGCGAATACGTCATTGGTCAGCGTTGGCTCGGTCCTCATCATTGCAATGACGATCGGTGTCGCCATGGGGACCATCGCGGGCTATCACCGCGGTTGGGTAGACGACCTGCTGATGCGCATCGTCGATGTCGGCCTGTCCATCCCAAGCCTGATCACTGCCCTTGCCGTGATCGGGATCGTCGGGCCGGGCTACTGGACCATGGTACTGGCTCTGTCACTGGCATGGTGGCCGATGAGCGGTCGTATCAGCCGGGCCGTGGCCGTCAGCATCATGAGCAAGCCGCATATCGAGGCCCTGCGTGTACTGGGCGCCAGCCCATGTCGCATTTACTTCGGCCATTTGCTGCCCGGCACCATCGGCGCGGTGATGGTCTATGCGACGGCGGATGCCGGGACAGCCGCTTTGGCTGTCGCAACGCTCAGCTTCCTTGGTCTGGGCATTCAGCCGCCCACGCCAGAATGGGGACAGATGCTTGTTGATGCTTTACCGTATCTCGAGTCCGATCCGCGCCAGGTTATCCTGCCCGGCCTAGCCCTGACTGCTGCGGTGATCGGTTTCAACATCCTCGGCGAATCCATAGCACTCAATCGCATTCCCAAGCCGCTTTCGAGGCGGACGCTCGCCTTGCGCAGAATTGAGATCGCCGGCTGGGCCAAGGAGAATTCCGATGCATGACGAACTCCTTTTGAAAGTCAGCAATCTGACGGTCGATCTCCTCACCGCCAAGGCCGCGGTACGTCCCGTCGATGGCGTCAGCTACACCGTCCGGCAGGGAGAATGCCTTGCCATCGTCGGCGAAAGCGGTAGCGGCAAGACTGTAATGAACTTCGCGCCGCTCGGGCTAATGCCGACCGGCGTGACGACGAACTTGTCGGGATCGGTGCGCTTCGACGGGCGCGAATTGATCGGCTTGCCGGAATCCGAGATCCGTAAGATACGAGGCAAGTCGATCGGATTCATTTTCCAGGATCCGATGAGCGCGCTGAACCCCGTCCGCCGTGTTGGAAGGCAGATCGCCGAGATGGCGGAACTCCATCTCAAGATGACCCCGCGCGCCGCGGAGGAGCGGGCGTTGGAACTCATCAAGCTGGTCGGCATCTCGGATCCAGCAGCGCGACTTCGTCAATTCCCCCACGAACTGTCGGGTGGTCTCAGGCAACGCATCGTAATTGCCATTGCGCTGGCCGGCGAGCCGAAACTTCTGATCGCGGACGAGCCTACGACCGCTCTCGATGTGACGGTCCAGGCTCAAATCCTGCGCCTGCTCAAGGACCTGCAGCGGCGGCTCAACATGGCCATGGTGCTGATTACTCACGATATGGGGGTAGTCGCCGGAGCGGCCGACAACATCGTTGTCATGTATGCGACTCGGGCCGCCGAACGAGGTCCCGTGGACAAGGTCCTCGTGACCCCACGCCATCCGTACACGAGAGGGCTGATCAACGCGATCCCGCGGCGGGAAGACCCGATCGGTTCGGAGTTTCGCGGTCTTCCCGGGATACCGCCAACGCTGGGCGCGCCATTCAAAGGCTGTGCCTTTGCCCCGCGCTGCGAGCTCGCAATTCCCGCATGCACCGCAAGCCGCCCTCCACTTGCGCGGTCGGCCGACAGCGCTGTTGTCGTGGCCTGCGCGGTTGTCAACCAAAGGAAGGCAGCAGCATGACGCACGGTCCTGTTCTGAAAGTCGAAAATCTGCAGACGCGCTTCAAAAGCGTTCAGCGAGGCAAGTTCATCCATGCCGTCGACGACGTCTCGATCGAGCTCTATCCGGGCGAGATCGTCGGTCTGGTAGGCGAGTCCGGTTGCGGAAAGTCGACGCTCGGCCGCACCATTGTGGGTCTCGAAAAGGCAAGTGCGGGACGAGTCCTGCTTGATGGAGTGGACCTCACCACACTCTCCGGTGCAGCACTGCGCGAAAGCCGCAGGGCGCTTCAATACGTGTTTCAGGATCCATATTCGTCCCTGAACGACAGACAGACGGTCGGTGAGACGATCGATGAAGCGTTGCTGATCAGCGGGTTGAAATCACAATCCGACCGCAACCATCGTACCAAGGCGCTCCTGGATCAGGTCGGACTGGCGGACGCTTTGAAGGATCGGCACACGCGGGAACTGTCCGGAGGGCAGCGCCAGCGCGTTGCGATTGCCCGATCCCTTGCCGTGAATCCAAGAGTGCTGATCTGCGATGAACCAGTTAGCGCACTGGATCTGTCCATCCGAGCCCAGGTGATGAACCTTTTCCTGCACCTGCAGAAAGATTTGGGGGTAGCGTGCCTGTTCATTGCCCACGACCTTGCGTTGGTCAGGCAGGCTGCATCGCGCGTCTACGTGATGTACCTCGGCAAGATCGTGGAGCACGGGCCATCGCAGGAACTCTACGATCACCCTGGCCATCCCTATTCGCAGATGTTGCTGGCCTCGACACCGGAGGTGGATCCGATCGCTGAAAAGCAGCGCAGGGTTCCGGTCATGATCGGGGAGGTGCCGAGCCCTACGAATCCACCATCCGGCTGCAGGTTCCGGACTCGCTGCCCCTTGGTGGTCGAAGAATGCAAACAACAGATGCCACCGGCCTTGAAGCTATCTCCTGGGCACAGTTCGGCTTGCGTGTTTGCCAAGGATCTCCACCGCGGCAAACGTTCGGCGCTGATTTCGCCAACAGCCAATGCGGCATGATCACGTTGAGTCAGCCTAGCGGCGCACCAATTCACCACGCCGCCGCCCACCCGACACGAATGCTCACGGGACGGTGGTGCGCCAAACAGTGAGGTCGTGGCAATGAACAGCGCGCCACTCCGGCGCCAAACGGCGCCGGATAAGATTGACGTATCGTTCACATCATCCGTTTGATGTCGGTGTAGGCACCGTTCGTCTTCAGCGTCACGGTGACGTCGGCATCGGTGCGGTTACGCCAGAACCAACCGTGATTGCCGTCAAACGCTGCCTCAAGTACGCCCTCGTCCTCTGCAGCCCCGCGTCCCTTCTCGTATGAAATGTTTTCGCCGCCGCCGTCACCATGGGTGTCGAAGTTCACCGCCGCGCCATTGGCCGTCCAAGAGTATTTTGCCTGTGCGCCCTTGGCCATGACGAGCTTGATCTCAGCTCCTTCGCCGGGCTTCAGGGTGACCGACATTTCGTCCGTCCGGAGTTCCTGGGCAGAGGCGGAACCAATCACCAGTTCAGCGAAGACGCGCTCCAGAAGACTCGACTGCTGATCTCGGGCTGGCACTGCGGTCGGAGTGCCGTTCTGCAGTTCGCGAAGGCGGTCCTGCTCGGCCTCTTCGGCGAGTTGTGTCTTGATCTCGCCCATCTCGGTGAGCTCGAGCGCTCGCCCAACGCCGGTGGGATCGATGGCGTATTCGGCCGGCAGCACGATGGTCACAAGGATGGCAGCTGCCGCGAGAATTGCGATGACGGTAGACCGAAGGAGCTGCATGGATGTCGGCAGCTCGGCGCGGGTCGGGATGTCGGTATTATACATAGGAGAATTCCTTTTTTGTGGATCTTTACTTGGAGGTTCAGGAGACGACCCAGCCGGTGAGCTGATAGCCGATCAGCACAAACCCGGCGGTCATCATGATGGTGTTGGCGGTGTATGCGTGGCGCCAGAAACTATCGGTCCGGCGCCAGTAGCCCATGACAATAAGGATGGCAGCGAGCGCCAGAAGCTGGCCAATCTCAACGCCGACGTTGAAGGCAAGAAGATTGGGCACTAGCCCGTCGGGCGAGATGTTGTATTCGATGATCTTCGTCGACAGGCCAAAGCCGTGGAAAAAGCCGAAGATCAGGGTCGCGATCTTGGTGTTCGGCTGGAAACCGAGCCACCTCTGGAAACCGCCCATATTGTCGAGCGCCTTGTAGACGACCGACAGGCCGATGATCGCGTCGATGATGTAGCTGTTGATGCCAACGTTGAAATAGACGCCAAGCAGCATGGTCGTGGAATGGCCGAGCGCGAACAGGCTCACATAGATGCCAATGTGCTTCATCCGGTAGAGGAAGAAGATCACGCCGAACAGAAACAGGATGTGGTCGTATCCCGTCACCATGTGCTTGGCGCCGAGATAGATGAAGGGCAGCAGATTGATGCCCGTGATCTCCTGGATATAGCCCTTGTCGCCTTCGGCAACGGCATGGGCGAGGGCAGCTCCCCCAAACAATGGGAGGGTCAGGAGAGCGAGCAACACAGGTAGGGCGGGTCGCCAGCGCGCGCAAGGCGAGCATGGCAGGCCCTGATAGCAGGATCCTTGCATGAGAATTCCAATCTTCGTCGTTGAGGGTGGCCGCGCATGCGGCCGCGATCATGCGGTGAGGATCGGTCTCGGAGGGCGATCGAGCCGGGAACTTGCTTCCGGATCGGACAAGGACGGCGGATAAATCACCCAGGTCCGCCCGGCCGCAGGGACGGTCGGCGAAAAGTCCGGAAGCGTGCTCGCCGTCTCGTGCGAGTGGTCGGCGGGATTGTGGCCGTGAGAATGGCCGGATCCCTGCTCCTCGGTTGCACCGTCATCGTGGACGTGCCCGTGGGCTTCGATCTGTCCCGCCAGTTCGGCGTGACGGTCGGCCTCGGCGGCAGCGAGCGCGATGGGATCGTGCGAGACCGAACCGCCCATAGGCGACAGCAGCATGCCGAGCGCCATCGCGAAAGCGATGACGAGGCGAAAGGCTGCGCTATGGATCCAATTCGGCATGCTTAACGATTATTCTCTAAAATCCTAACGAATGGTTGCGTGCACCAGAATCGAGGCCACTTTGAGGCTTGAATATCCTCTCTGGGGGGATAGCATCAAGGCATGAATGAGCGTCCCCACGTCCACGAAACCCATCCTGCCATCATCAAGCGGCTGAAGCGCGCCGACGGCCATCTGCGCGGGATCGTCGAGATGATCGAGGCCGGCCGACCGTGCCTCGACATCGCCCAGCAACTTCATGCCGTGGAGAAGGCCATCGCCCAGGCGAAGAAGACGCTGATCCAAGACCACCTCAACCACTGCCTTGAGGACGTCGTCGGACCGCTGGCGCTCGAGCAGCGCCGCTCGATCGACGAGTTCAAAGATATCACCAAGTACCTGTGAGAAGCGCCATAATGGACAAAGTTCGCGATTGGTTCGGATTCGGCCCGATGACGCATGGCATGGGCGGCCACGGACATGATCACGGCGAGGGCGGCCATGGTCACACCCATGGCGTCATCGACCCGACGATCGCCACGACTACGCGCGGCATCTGGGCGATCAAATGGTCATTCGTCGTTCTGGCCATCACGGCGGCGCTTCAGCTCGTGGTCGTGTTCCTCTCCGGCAGCGTGGCACTGCTGGCCGACACGATCCACAATGTCGGCGACGCGGTCACCGCCATCCCATTGTGGGTCGCCTTCATGCTGGCCCGTCGCCAACCGAGCAAGACGTTCACCTACGGGCTGGGCCGCGTCGAGGATCTGGCCGGAATTCTGATTGTCCTCATCATCCTGTTCAGCGCCATCGTTGCCGGCTACGAGGCGATCGACCGGTTGATCAATCCGCAGCCGATCGCATTTCTCGGCTGGGTCGCCATAGCCGGCATCATCGGTTTCTTAGGCAACGAAGCCGTTGCAGTGTTCCGTATCCGGGTCGGCCGCGAGATCAACAGCGCGGCGCTGATCGCGGATGGCTACCATGCGCGCACCGACGGCTTTACCAGTCTGGCGGTTGTGCTGGGTGCTATCGGCGTATGGCTGGGGTTTCCGCTGGCCGATCCGATCATCGGGCTCTTGATCACGGTGGCCATCTTCGCGATCGTCTGGCAGTCTTCGAAGGCAGTCCTCACGCGCATGCTCGACGGTGTCGAGCCCGGCATCGTCGATGAAATCCATCATGCCGCCGAGCACGTGCCCGGTATCGAACGTGTCCAAAGCGTGCAGGCGCGCTGGATCGGCCACCGCCTGCATGCCGACGTCGCCATCAGTGTCGCCGACGCGGCGACGGCCAAGGATGTGCTGGGCGTCACCGAAGCCCTCAAGGAGGAACTGTTCGCCCACTTGCCGGCGTTGGCGGAAGCGAATGTGCGTCTGGAAAGCCCGGCCGGATCTGCCGAAAAGGGCACGGAACCCTCTCACGCTCATGGTCATCATGCGCCGGAGCCGTTCAAGGTCGACTGCGATCTGGCTGCGGGGACGCTGGAGATCGTCGACACGCCTGCCGGCGAGCGGATGCGTCTGACGATCGACCGGCACGCCGACGATTTGACGGCGACGGTGATCATCGACCGGCCAGAGGGGCCGGAGACGTTGCACCTCGATCCTGTCGCCGACAATCATCATCGCCTTGAGAGCACGTTGGCCCCTGCCGAGCCGCATGAATTCGAGGCAAGACTGGTCCTGAAGGCCAAGGATCGCGAACAGGTGCTGCCGTTCAAGATGGTCGAACCCGAAGGCCACCATCACTGAGATCCGTGTGCCGGCTCGTACTCCGTCTCTGGCTCGACGAGCCGTCTCGAACTGCAAGAAGACAAAAATATGCTTCAGGTCTTGGCCAATCGCACCTACCGTCATCTCTTCCTGGCCCAGGTCATCGCCCTGATTGGCACTGGCCTTGCCACCGTGGCGCTCGGGCTGCTGGCTTATGACCTTGCCGGCGCCGATGCCGGCGCGGTGCTCGGCACGGCGCTCGCCATCAAGATGATCGCCTATGTCGGCGTGGCACCCGTTGCTGCCGCGTTCGCCGAGCGCCTGCCACGCCGTACCATGCTGGTTTCGCTCGACCTCATCAGGGCAGGGGTCGCCGTGTTCCTGCCCTTCGTCACCGAAGTCTGGCAGATATATCTTCTCATCTTCATCCTGCAGTCGGCGTCAGCAGGCTTCACCCCGACGTTCCAGGCTTCGATCCCTGACGTGCTGCCCAAAGAGAAGGACTACACACGGGCCTTGTCGCTCTCGCGACTGGCCTACGACCTGGAAAGCGTCGTCAGCCCCATCCTCGCGGCGGCGCTGCTTTCAGTCATAAGCTTCCATAGCCTGTTCGCCGGCACGGTTGTCGGGTTCCTGGCGTCAGCGGCTCTGGTCGTCTCTGTGGTTCTGCCCAGCCCGCAGCCCTCGGAGCCGCGCGGCATCTATGAACGCACGACGCGCGGGATCCGCATCTATCTGGCGACGCCGCGTTTGCGCGGCCTGCTGGCCCTTAATCTTGCCGTCGCGGCGGCCAGCGCCATGGTGATCGTCAACACGGTGGTCCTGGTGCAGGCGCAATTTGGCCTCTCCCAAACCGACACGGCGCTGGCGCTCGCAGCCTTTGGCGGTGGATCGATGATTGCAGCTCTTGCCCTGCCGCGGTTGCTTGAGAACGTACCGGACCGGGTTGCGATGCTCTCGGGCGCCGCGATACTGGTCGCCGGGGTGCTGATAGGGCCTCTCGCCAGCAGCTACTATCTGCTGCTGCCGCTCTGGTTCGTGCTCGGGCTCGGCTATTCACTGGCGCAGACGCCAACGGGCAGATTGATCAGGCGTTCCGCCGATGCCGTCGATCGGCCCGCTCTGTTTGCCGCTCAATTCGCACTGTCTCATGCCTGCTGGCTGATCACCTATCCGATTGCCGGCCGCGTCGGGGCGGCAATGGGATTGCCCTTCACATTCATTCTGCTTGGCGTCATGGGCGCCGCCGCCCTGATTGCCGCGATCTGGCTGTGGCCGAAACACGATCCGGACGTGCTTGTGCACACGCATGTCGATCTGCCCAAAGACGACCGGCACATCGGCGACGCGGTATGGTCGGAAGCAGGCTATGAGCATTCGCATGGTTACGTTGTCGATGATCGGCACCCGCAATGGCCAAAAGCAAGTTGAGCGCCCGGCATGCCTGGCGATCTCGCCGTCTATGGCGGTCTTTTTCTGACCGCGTTCGTGGCGGCTACAATCCTGCCGATGCAATCAGAAGCAGCCCTAGCGGGACTGCTTCTGACGGAAAGCTATGCTCCGGCTCTGCTCATCGTCTCCGCAAGCGCAGGCAATGTGCTCGGCTCGATCGTCAATTGGTGGCTTGGCCGGGGCGTCGATCACTTTCGCGACCGCAAATGGTTCCCGGTGAAGCCCTCCGCACTGACGCGCGCGACGCGATGGTACCAGCGCTATGGACGATGGTCGCTGCTGTTGAGCTGGTTGCCCCTCGTCGGCGATCCGCTGACGATCGTGGCGGGCGTCCTGCGGGAGCCGTTCTGGAGCTTCCTCGTGATCGTCACGATCGCGAAGGTTGGCCGCTACCTAGCGCTCGCGGCGGTGACACTGAGCTGAATGTAGCGGCTCATGGCAACACATTCGCGACCATCGCTTCCGACCTTTCTCTTGAGCCGACGCAGACCGAATAAGTATAGACATATCGCATATCCGAGTTAGCATGATTCAAAATCAATCAAAAAATGGGGAACTGACATGATCACTCTCGACCGCCGCAATTTCCTTGTTTCCACTGCCGGACTTGCCTTCGCCGCCGCGCTGCCACGCAGCGCCTTCTCCGAAACCAACGACACGCTGAAGATTGCCATCGCCGCGGAGACCGGCGATCTCGATTTGCTGCAGAACGTGTCGACGCTGAGCACCTACACCATCGTCTTCGATGCGCTGATCCACTACGGCCAGAACGGCGCGCTTGAGCCGGGACTTGCCACCAAATGGACTGTCGCGGACGATCAATTGTCAATCGCTTTCGATCTGCGTGAAGGCGTGACTTTCAGCGACGGCACACCGTTTGACTCGGCTGCGGCCGAATGGAACCTCAAGCGCTGGTTGGGGGTGAGCGACTTTTCATGGATCGGCATCTCCGACGCTTTCGATAGCATCGTCACCGATGGACCGAACAAGTTGACGGTCAAGCTGAAGCGGCCAGTGCCGGCGGCACTGCTTGAACTCACCATCGTGCGGCCCGTCCGTTTCCTGTCGCCCAAGGCGGTCGACAAGGATGGCAAGCAGACGGCGCCGATCGGCACCGGACCGTGGATCGTCGAAAAATACGATTCGAGCGGCACCACCCTCATTCGCAACGACAAATACTGGGGCGAGAAGCCGCTCTTCAGCCGCATGGAATTGAAGGTGGTTCCGGACGAACTCGCTCGCGCCAATGGTCTGCGCTCAGGCGACCTCGATGTCATCGGTGGCGACTGGGTGGCGACGCTGTCGCCGCGCCGCGCTCGCGCACTGGAAAGCGACGGCATGAAGGTCGTGGCCGAACCGGGCACGGCGACGATGCTGCTCGGCTATTCGCCGAAGTCGAAGATCATCGCCGACAAGGCCGTCCGTGACGCCGTCTATGCATCGGTCGACCGGGCGGCGATCGCCAAGGTGCTGTTCGAGGGCTTTGCCGACCCGGCCGCCGATCTGTTCCCGGCGAACGTGCCTTCCTCGGGCAAGCGGCATGACGTGCCGGTGCGCGACGTGGCGGCGGCCAAGAAGATCCTTGCCGATGGCGGCTGGGTCGACAGCGGTGGTGCCTGGACCAAGGCCGGCTCTCCACTGACCATCGATTTTCTCGTTTCCGAAGAGTCCCTGCCGGGATCGCGGCGCATCGCCGAAATGATCCAGGGTCAGTTGTCCGAGGTCGGTTTCCAGGTCCAGGTGTCCTCGGTGGACAATGCCACCATGCATGAACGGCGTCCGGCCTTCAACTATGACCTGGCTTTATTCACCACCTACGGAGCGCCCTACGATCCGCACGGCACGCTGGGCAACGCCTTCGTCTCGACCGCCGACAGCGGCCCTGACGGCAAGATCTACGTCTCCGACGCGCTCGACGGCGTCGTCAAGGCTGCGCTCGAGGCGAGCGGCGCCGAACGCGACCTGAAGATGCAGGCCCTCTACGACTGGCTCCACGACAACACCGCCATCTGTCCTCTCGTCGTCAGCCAGAGACTGTGGGCCCACAATCCGCGCGCGGAGAATTTCTCGCTCCCGGCGACCGACTATGATCTGCCGTTCAAGGCGATCACGCTGAAGGCCTGAAGACTTCGAGCCCAAGCGAGGCCTGACGATGAAACGCACGATCCTGCGACGGATGCTGCTTGCCTGCCTTTTGATCTTGGCGGCATCCGCGCTGACATTCGCCCTGGTTGCGGCGGCGCCGGGCAATGTTGCGGCGCTGATTGCCGAGCGTGCGGCGGGCCCCGGCGCGGACGCCGAAATGATCACCAGGATCGGCAACGAGCTTGGCCTTCATGACCCGCTGCCGACCCGCTATGGACGCTGGCTGGCCAGCGCGCTGGCCGGCGATTTCGGCATTTCGTTGCGAACGGGAAAGCCGATTTCTCAGGAGTTTGCCGCCCGCATTCCGATGACGGCGGCGCTGCTTGCCGGCGGCGGTGTTCTCGCCTTCGTCCTGTCGATCACGCTTGGCATTGCCGGGGCCGTCAGCAATGGCGGCTTCATGGACAGGTTTCTGCACGCATTTTCCCTGATCGGCGCATCGACCCCGAACTTCTTCGTGGCGGCGCTGCTGGTCATCGTGTTTTCGGTGATGCTTGGCTGGGTGCCCACCTTCGGCACCAGCGGCTTGACCTCATGGCTTCTGCCATGGGTGACGATCGCGCTGTTCCCAGCCTCCGTTCTCAGCCGCGTCGTTCGGGTCAACCTCCAGGAAGCGATGTCGCGGCCGTTTGCGACGACGGGCTTCGCCAAGGGCTACACGAGAACCCAGGTGCTGCTGCGCGAGGCGCTCCCCAATATCGCCATTCCGTTCCTGACGACGTTCGGAGCGCAGTTTACGCTGATGATCATCGGTTCGATCGTCGTCGAGACGGTATTTGCATTGCGTGGCGTCGGTGCCTTCTTCATCGAGGCGATACGCTTCCGCGACTTCATCGGCATGCAGTCGGTGCTGCTGCTGTTTGTCGTCTTCTTCGTCATGGTCAATTTCATCGTCGACATGATTTGCATCGTTGTGGATCCGCGAATGCGCCGGGCGCGGGGAGCATGAGGCGATGAACATTTCCGCAATCAGGGATATCAAGGACTGGCCGTGGCTGGTGTTGCTCCCCGTCATCGGCTTTGTGCTGGTCGGCATCTTCGCTCCGGTGATCATGCCTTACGATCCAAGCGCGCAGGACTATTCGGCGACATTGGAGGGGCTGAGCTGGAGCCACTGGCTCGGCACCGACTATCTCGGCCGTGATGTCCTCAGCCGCATCATTGGCGGCGCCCGCATTTCCCTGGTGGCGATGGTGATCGTGCTCGTCGCCGCACTGGCGATCGGCGTGACGATCGGCTCCTTCGCTGGCTATGTCGGCGGCCGTGTCGAACTCGTCCTGATCAGCATCATCGATATTGCGCTGGCGCTTCCGAGCCTGGTGATCGCGCTGGCGCTGATCGGCATTCTGGGCACCGGCTACTGGTCGATGATCACGGCGCTCACCTTGGCGTGGTGGGCGAACTATGCCCGCATGAGCCGCGCAGTCGTCACGGCCGAGTTGCAGCAGCCTTATATCGAGGCGGCCAAGGTCATGGGCGCTGGCCATCTGTGGATATTTGTCCGCCATATCCTGCCGCATGTACTTGCCCTGGTCGTCGTCTATGCAAGCGCCGACGCCGGCGCTCTTGTCCTGGCCATCGCTACGCTCAGCTTTCTTGGACTTGGCGTCGCGCCGCCAACGCCGGAGTGGGGCCAGATGCTCGTCGACGGCATGAGCTACATCGAGGAGGTTCCACGCCTTGTCGTGCTGCCAGGGCTCGCACTGACACTTGTCGTCGTCAGCTTCAATCTGCTTGGCGAAGCCTTCGCGCTGCAAAAGGTGCCACGGCCAGTTCGCGGCAGAACGCTGCGTAAACGAAAACTGGCGCGCGCCCGTGAAGAGACGGAACGCAACGCCGTCGAAACCGGGACGACTTCAGCATGAGTGACAATCAGCCGCTCTATGCGATCGAAAATTTGGTCATCGATCTCTACGCCACGACCGTCTCGGTGCGGGCTGTGGATGGGGTGTCGTTCAACGTCCGTCCTGGAGAAACGGTCGCGGTCGTCGGCGAAAGCGGTTCGGGAAAAACCGTCATGACGCTCGGGCCGCTCGGTCTGCTGCCCGAGGGCGTGACGGTAAATATGAAGGGGTCGGCGCAAGCCGACGGAAGCGAGCTGCTCGCCATGGATTCCAGACAATTATCGGATCTTCGCGGGCGTTATTTCGGCGTGATTTTCCAGGATCCGATGAGCGCGCTCAATCCGATGCTGAAAATCGGCCCGCAACTGGCGCGCCAGGCGCGCCGCTTCGCCGGCCTGTCGCGTGAGGCTGCGCGCAGGCAAGCGGTTTCGCTTCTGGCACGCTCTGGCATTCCGGACCCTGAGGATCGCTACAACCGCTATCCGCACGAAATGTCGGGCGGCATGCTGCAACGCGCGATGATCGCGCTGGCGCTTGCGGCCCGGCCGCGCGTGCTGATTGCCGACGAGCCGACTACGGCGCTGGACGCCACCGTCCAGGCGCAAATTCTGGAGCTCATTCGCCAGATCCAGCGCGAGGACGGCATCGCGGTCGTGCTGATCACGCACGACATCGGCGTGGTTGCTTCCGTCGCCGACCGCGTCATCGTGCTTTACGCCGGACAGGTAGCGGAGGAGGGGACGGCGATGGATGTGCTGACCCAGCCGGTCCATCCCTATACGCGTGGGCTGCTCGCATCGGTGCCGGATTTTCGTGCTGACGACAATGTGGCTACGCGCGAGATACCGGGCCTGCCGCCAAGCCAGATCAGGCTGGAGCCGGGTTGCCGTTTCGCCGACCGCTGCGAATTGGTCGAAGCCGGTTGCCGAAAACACCGACCTCCGCTTCAGACGATATCGATCTCGGCAAATCCGCATCGCGTGGCCTGCCCGGTCGTGCTTCGGCGGGAAGGGATTGCCGTTCATGTCTGATGTCGCGGCGATCGAAGTCAGGGGATTGAAGGTGCATTTCGCCAACCGCTCGGGCACCGGCGCGGTGAGGGCGGTCGACGGCATAGACCTGACCGTCGCGCGCGGAGCGTTCCACGGCATTGTCGGCGAGTCCGGTTGTGGCAAAACCACGCTGGCGCGCACCATCGTCGGCCTGCAGAAGGAGAGCGAGGGCACTGTCCTGATTGGGGGCAGAGATCGCGCCGAATGGCTGAAATCGGACAGAAAGTCGTTCAGCCGCGAAGTCCAGTTCGTCTTCCAGGATCCGTTGGGGTCGATGAGCCGCCGCCAGAGCGTCTATCAGACGCTCGAGGAGCCGCTGCAGATCCATCGCTTCGGCTCATCAGTCGAGCGCCGCCGCCGCATCGCCGAGCTTCTGGACCTGGTGGCGCTGCCTGAGACCGTGCTCGACCGTCTCCCACGCTCGCTGTCAGGCGGCCAGCGCCAGCGTGTTTCGATTGCGCGCGCACTCGCCCTCAAACCATCCATATTGGTCTGCGACGAACCGCTGAGCGCGCTCGATGTTTCGATCAGGGCGCAGATCGTCAACCTGTTTACGTCGTTGCAAAAGCAGCTTGGTCTGACCATCGTCATTGTGGCGCATGACCTGGCGATCGTGCGCGAAGTCTGCTCGAACGTGACGGTGATGTATCTCGGCCGCATTTCGGAAGCTGGCGCGACCCGGCCGCTGTTTCGTCAGCCGGCCCATCCTTACAGTCAGGCGCTGCTGTCGGCTGTTCCTTCTCCCGATCCTCGCATCGAAGCCGGGCGCCGCCGGATCATTCTAGCCGGCGATCCGCCAAGTCCGAGCGCGCCACCTCCGGGGTGCCGGTTCAACACGCGCTGTCCGGTGGCGATCGATGTCTGCCGGGTCGAGGAACCGTTGTTGCGATCCGTGCCGCATGGCGGCGTTGCCGCTTGTCACCTGGCCGATAGCGGCCGCCGGCCGGTCATCTGAAAAACAGGCGTTCAACTGCCGAGGCGGTCTTCGACCGTTCGATGCCGCGCAAGGACTGGGCTTCTTGACTGCGGTCGCGAAGGCACCATTTCCTGCTTGATGATTGGATTACCTCGTTTTCCAGCCCCGAGGTGCGGTTCAATGCTGAAAGCTTATTTTTTCCTGATGCTTGCGAGCGGGTGCTTGGCATCACCCCTGGTGTATGCCGACAATGTCGATCTGGCGCTCGAAGCTTTTCACGAGACCTGTCTTGCGCATGGAGCCGACTTCGAACGAACCGCCGCCACCGCCAGAAAACGCGGCTGGACACCGTTGTCCGGTGAAGCTGGGCTTGCGCCGGTTGATGACGTCGATGCCTTCCAAGGCTGGGCCGTGACGGGCGGCGATCTACCAGCCGGAACCATGATCGCGGTGACCAAAGCCACCTTGGAAGGCAAGGCCGTGCAGACCTGCTCCATAAGGCTGTTCGGCGTCGACCGCACGGCATTCGAAGAGCGTTTCTTCGCCCGGACGGACGCCGAAAAAATCGGCGAGAACCGGAATGGAGATCAGGTCTCCAAACTCTACATATTGATTGCGGGCAATCGAAAACAGCTTGTCCATTTGACATCGCCGGTCGAAATGGGGCGATCGGATTCGATTATTGCAAGCTCGATAGCCGACGACTAGTCACACGCCGATGCCTTTTCCCGCCATCCTCTGGAACAGATCATCTGCCTGTGTCGGTGAAAGGTTTATGTCGGTGGCGACCCACCAGGCGAGGACCGCGAGAAATGCTCCGGCGATGAACTGAATGGCGAATTCGGCAGGCATGCCGCGATCGCCGATCCGTTTCTCGACGAGTTCTTCCCGGACGGCTCGCCGGATACGCTCGCGCAATTCGTCGTGGATCGTATCGCCGGTGCTTGCAAGCAATGCGTGGTGAAGCCGTCGGAATGCATGGGCGTGCTCGAACATGGGCAAGCTGAACTCGAACAGGCGGCTACCTGTTTCTTGACTTGCCGCCTCGCGCCTGCGGCCTATCGACCGCAGATGCGTCTCGATGGTCGCGCTGCGCAGAGCATCCTTGTCGGCATAGTGGGTATAGAAGGTCGACCTGCCAATATTTGCCCTCTGGCAAATGTCCTCGACCGTGATGGCCACATATCCCTGCTCCGGGATCAAGGCTATGAGCGCGTCCTGCAGCAGGCCGCGCGTCCGCGCGACGCGTCGATCGATCGTGTTCCGCTCGCCCGCCCGTTCGATTTTCATGGCCATGGCCCTCTACACTGCCCGGTTTCGGACATTCGGAGCTCCGGTGTCTGACAACAGCATTTCCAGACATTGTGTCCATTATGATACGCCAAGTCCAGGAGCTCAAATCGGGTTTGGGCACGCCGCAATGAAGCAGAAGGTCGCCAGACATGCACTCATCTGATCATCACGCCGGTAACGGATCGCATTCGCGCAAGAGGGTGATAGCACTGGCCCTGCTTGCGAAGCTGTCGCTGGTCGCCGGCTTCCTCGTCCTGGCCAAATTGGGCATGGGCTATGTTCAGGCCGGCGCCTGGACGACGGCTTTCCACGGACTCGTCCTTGCGGCGATCGCGGGATTGGCGCTGTGGGGCAGCCTGCGTCACAGAGGGCTCGTCGGCAACGGCGCGCAAAGCGCGAGCGACAGGGGCATCGGCATCGTCCTGCACCGGGCGGCGGCCTATGATTTGCTTGCGCGTGTTCTGACCTTTGGCCGCGAGGGCCGCTTTCGCGAGTTCATGCTTCGCCCGGCAAAGCTCCAGCCCGGCGAAGCGATGCTCGATGTCGCCTGTGGAACGGGAACCCTTGCCATTGCCGCGAAGCGGCTGGTTGGTTCGGACGGAAGCGTCACCGGCGTCGATGCGTCGGCCGAAATGATCGAGAGGGCGCGCGCCAAGGCCGAGCGGTCCGGTCTCGATCTGACTTTCGTCAACGGGACGGCGCAGGAGCTTCCCTTCAAGGACGCGCAATTCGACATCGTCGTCGGCACGCTTATGCTGCATCATCTGTCGAAGCCCGTTCGATCGGCCTTCATCCGCGAGGCGGCACGCGTCTTGAAGCCAGCAGGCCGGCTGTTGCTCATCGATTTCGGCAGGCCGGTGCGCAAGTCCAGATTGCCCGGGCTCCACAAACATGGTCATGTGGAAATGCATTCGGTCGCCTCGCTGTTGACCGAGAGCGGATTCCAGGTCAGCGATATCGGCGCCGTCGGTACCAAGAACCTGAACTATATTCGCGCGACGACGAACAAGGACCAACCGGAACGAGCGTCGCCGTGATCATGCTCAGACGCAGTTGCATGGCGACCTGTTCGGGCATGTCCCATTTCGGCCTGCTTGCAATGGCAGGTGTCCTGCCTGATGCGGAATCGACGAGCAAGATGTGAGCGAAAAATGCGACTGACTGGCATGCTATCAGGCGCGGCGCTGTTGCTCGCTTCCGCGGCGGTGGCGAACGCCCATCCGCATGTGTTTGCCGAGGCGAAGCTGGACCTGACCGTCGGTCCAGACAGGACGGTCAAGTCGCTTCGGCACTCCTGGCGTTTCGACGACCTCTTTTCCAGCACTGTGCTGATGGAATTCGACAAGAATTTCGACCTTGTCCTTGATGCCAAGGAACTCGATGAAGTCGCTCTCACCGTCCATGCGTCGCTGGCCGAGTACAACTACTTTCAGATGGTGACCTTGAATGGCAAGGACGTGGCTATGGCGCCACCGCCGAAATTTAGCGTCAGCTATGAAAACGATCAACTCGTCGTCCAGTTCGAAACGCAGCCGAAGGACCCGTTGGCTCTTGCTGGAAAAGTCACCATCGGCGTCTACGACCCGACCTTTTACACGGCAATCGATTTTACCGACGACGACAAGATTGCTGTGGCTGGCCTGCCTGAAGGCTGCTCGCGCGCGGTCGTGCGTCCAGATCCGGACACGGCCATCGCGCAGAACCAGAAGAGCCTGACGGATGCGTTCTTCAGTGACCCGACGGGGACCGATCTCGGCAAGATTTTCGCGACGCGCCTTGAATTGACGTGCGGCTGAAGCGGAACCGTTTCGATGGCCATGTTCCAGACGCTTGTCGAATTCCAGCGCACGATCTACCTGGCGCTGGCCGAGCAGATCAAGCTGCTTTCGGCCGGCGGCGGCTGGTTCGCCTTCATGGCCTTTCTGCCGATGGGCGTATTGTTCGGTGCGGCGCATGCCCTGACGCCGGGTCACAGCAAAGCCGTCCTGGCCACGTATTTGGCCGGTTCGGATGCAAAGGTTTCGCGCGGTCTTCTGGTGTCGCTGACGCTTTCCTTTACACATGTGACGATCGCGGTGCTGATCGCGGCGCTCTCGTTGCCGTTGGTATCGATTGCCTTGGGAAGTGTTGGCCGTGCGCCTCTACTGGAAGACGTCAGCCGCGGCTTGCTTGGCCTGATTGGTATCTGGATGCTCTGGCGCGCTCTGAGCCATGGTCATCACCACAAGCATGAAGGCGAGGCTGTGGGTGTGATGGCCGGCTTGATCCCATGCCCGCTGACACTTTTTGTGATGACCTTCGCAATATCCAGAGGTGTTCCGCTCGCCGGCATCCTGTTTGCAATTACCATGATGGTTGGCGTGGCGCTGACCCTGTCCTGCGTGGCGGTGTTATCGATCCTGTTTCGGGAACGGCTGGTGCATTTCTTCGACAGCCGGCCACGCCTGTTTGATATCATATCCAGGGCCATCGAAGGTATCGCCGGCCTCATTCTAGCTGGCGTAGCCGTGTGGCAGATCTCGTCGAACTAAGAGGTTTTTGACTTGGGCGACCGATGCCTGATCGACATGATGGCGAAGGGCGGAATTCGAGAATAGCGGCCCCGGATCCAAGCCATCCGGCACGCGCGGCAACAAAGAGGCGATCGAGTTCCGGTGCGAAGAGCGAGGTCCGGGCTCCGCTGGAAGTTGCTACACGTTCGACCGGCACGAGCCCTTTTGGGCTGCGCTGGACAACGTCGATCACGCCGTCTCCGCAGCTCACATAGATTCGATCGCGCTTGCCGTCGAAGAAAACATCGTCAGCATCGCCGCAGGTATCGAGGCTCGCTGTCACCGCACCAGTTGCCGCATCCAGCAAGGCAAGCTTTGCCGGACTGCGGAACACAACTGCAAGCCGGCCCCCCGCGCTGTCGACCGCCATCGGAAAATTCGCCGCCAAGCCTGGTATTTTCCAGGTAGCCACCTGCTTGCGCGATTTGAGGTCGATGACGGCGATCTGCCCGGCGTCCGGCACGTTCGCGAACACCTGGCCCGTTTTCGCGTCGAGCTGAAAGCTTTCGGGATGACCGGCCAGCGTTATGTCTTCAAGCTTGGCATGGGTCACAGGATCGAGGATGGCCAATCCGCCATCACCATATCCGACAAAAGCATGGCCGGAAGACGGATCGATGCGGACATTGTCCGCATCGTTGCCCAGAGCAGTGGTCCCCAGCGAGGACATATCTCCTGCATGAAAGAAACGAACGGACCCGTCGCCGCCATTGGCAACGACGATCACGTCCTGATCGGCAAGATATGCGACGCCCTGCGGCTCCTTCAGGCCGGTGATCCTGTGGAGGATCTTACCGGTCTGAAGGTCGACAACATCGACGCTGTCGTTGCCGAGTTCGGCGACGAACAGTCGCCCTCCAGCACGATCGATCGCCATGTGATCGATGCGGCCCGAGACGGTTTCGAGCGGGATTGTTCGCTCGAGGATCAGAGGCGGCTCCGCCGCAGCCGGGCCGACGGAGCATACGGTCAGGGGGATCGTGGCGATAAGCCCAAGGGCCACACTGGCGGCGCGCACTGGACCCGACCCTAGCTGTTCGCGAGGTTCATCTTGTCGAGAGCCGCCTTGAGGCCGCGCGCAAGCTTGGCGGCGTCGTCATTCGCCCAGAAATGCATGAAGAAGAGCCGCGGCTGCTCATCGATCATGTGGCTATGCAGTGCCGTGATCTCGATGCCGCTGTCTTGCAAGGCTTTGATGACTGGATTGACCTCCGATGAGATCAGTACAAAATCGCCCGTGATCGCCGCCTTGCCTCCTCCGGTCGGTTGGAAGTTGATGCCAATGGCGGTACCCATCGACGCTGGTACCGTCATGCCGCCGTCGGTGATCGTTTCGGCTCGTGGGATGGTGAACTGATAAACGCCGCCATTGGCCTTGCCTTTATGACCAATAGCCTTGTCGACGGCCGCCGTGTCGAACTCGATCTGCTGGGTGGCGGGTTGCGGCTGTGCGGCACCGGACGCGGCAGTCTCCATCGGTGTCTTGCTCAGCGCCAACCCGGCATGAAGCGCTGTGGCCAGCATGGCCGGGTCGCCCTGGCCGAAGACGTGCATGAAGAGGGTCATTGGCTCCGCGCGCAGCAAATGGTTGTGCAATGCAGTGATCTCGATCCCACCTTCTTGAAGCTTCTTCATGACCGGGTTCACCTCGTCCTGCGTGAGAACGATGTCACCCATGACCATTGCCTGATTCCCCATTGGTTCGAACGCTATCCAGCCTCCGAGGGCAAATCCTGGCTTCAGCGATACGCCATCGAGCGAAACTTTCAGGTCGGTTCGTGGCAAGCCAACTCTATAGACGCCGTCGGCCTGCGTGGTTCCTCCTTTGCCCAGCGCCTTTCCGACTTGACTCCAATCGGGATTGGCGGCGAACGAGGGGGTGACGAGAGTTGCGGCGGCAATGAGAACTGCCAGGCGGGTAAGTAGTGTCATAGCGGTATTCCTCTTTCTTCACTGTGAATCGATCAGTCGGCCGTGATCCTCGGCATTTGGGTTGGTTTCGCCGTCGCCGTGCCACTAGGGACAGGTGCGGTACTCGACGGCTGGATTGGTTACGGCGTATCCGCCATCACCTGCGCTGTGGCAGGATGCGGGCCACCCTTCGGCAGGACTGCCGAGACGATGCTGGTCGGGAGCGGCAGCGGCCGCTCGAAAATGCCGAGGAACGGCATCACGACCAGGAAGTGGAAGAAGTAATAGAACGTGCCAACGCGGCCGATGAGAACGAAAAGGCCTTCCGGCTTGTTGGCGCCGACCCAGCCCAAAACGATGACGTCGATGACCAGGAGCCAGAAGATCCATTTGTATATTGGCCGGAAGCGGGCACTGCGGACCTTCGATGTATCCAGCCAGGGTAGGATGAAGAGGACAGCCACGGCCGAGAACATAGCGATGACGCCGGCAAGCTTGTTCGGGATCGAGCGCAAGATTGCGTAGAACGGCAGGAAATACCATTGCGGCACGACCTCGGCGGGCGTTTGCAGTGGATTGGCCGGGATGAAGGCGTCGGTGGAATTCAGATAATTCGGCAGGTAGAAGACGAAGAAGGCGAATACCAGCAGGAACGCCGCCAAGCCGAGCAGGTCTTTGACCGTGTAATAGGGGTGGAAGGGGATGCTATCTCCCGGCCCGTTGCGGTCGATGCCGAGCGGATTGTTGGAACCGTGCCGATGCAATGCGACGAGATGCAGCATTACGACGCCGACGATGACGAACGGCAGGAGGTAGTGCAGGGCATAGAAGCGCTGCAGCGTCGGATTGTCGACGGAGAAGCCGCCCCAAAGCCACGTGACGATGCTCTCTCCGACTACCGGAATTGCGGAGAACAGGTTGGTGATCACCGTTGCGCCCCAAAACCCCATCTGGCTCCATGGCAGGACATAGCCAAAGAAGGCGGTCGCCATCATCAGCAGCAGGATGACTACCCCCAGCATCCACAACAGCTCGCGCGGTGCCTTGTACGAGCCGTAATAGAGGCCGCGAAAGATATGGATGTACGTTGCGATGAAGAAGAACGATGCGCCGTTCAGGTGGATGTAGCGGATCATCCATCCGTAGTTTACGTCGCGCATGATGTGCTCGACGGAGCCGAAGGCGAGCTTCGAATCCGCTGTGTAGTGCATTGCGAGCACCACGCCGGTGAAGATCATGACGACCAGCATGAACCCGGCGAGCGAACCGAAATTCCACAAATAGTTCAGATTTCTTGGCGTCGGATAGTCGTTCAATTCATGATTGACGAAGGTGAAAACCGGCAGTCGGTGGTCAATCCACTGAACCACGCGGCTGCTTGGCTGACGTCCTGTGACGCCCTCATTCGATTGGTCCACCATTTCGCATGCTCCGCTCAGGCGGCCGCCGGCTTCGTCGCGGGAGGCCAGCTGTGCGTCTCTGCTTTGCGGCCCGAAGCCCAGGCGTAGAGCGCGTCGTAAATGACGAAGCCGTGCTTGAGCACCTCGTGGTCGTCGGGCGTCACGTCCCGCAGTCCCATGGAGATCGCCAGCAGCCCTGCCGACTGCGGCGTGAGATCGTGCCGATCCGTGTCGGCGCCGCGCACGATCGCGGCAATGGTCACGATGGCCGGGTCGCCCTCGAGACCGTGTTTGGAAACGAAGGTATCGAAGCTGCAGCCGTCGCCGATATGGGTGAATTCGACACCAGGCACGTCGTAGGGCGTCGCGCCTGTATCTTGGGCAACACGCATCACCTGATCGGTCGGCACAAAGAGAAACTCAGGTTGCTTGTCGATGAAGCGCGCAATCAGCCAGGGGCAGGCAATGCGGTCGATGACCGGACGTTCACGGGTAACCCATTTCATGACGCAATCCTTTCTTCGCTCATCACCAGCGGGACGGTTGGCGCGCCGATCGCATGCCAGGCGGCGATGCCGCCGGAAAGCGCACTTGCATCGATGCCGCGGCGACGCAGTTCGGCGACGGCGTCACCGCTGACCTGGAAGCCGTAGACGCAATAAACGATGACCGGTCTGTCCCTCGGCAGTTCATCCGCCCAATCGGCGATCTTCTCGGGCGCGCGGACCTTGGCCCCCGGCAACATATCGCTGCGTTTTGCCAGATCCTCAGCGAGGCAGACGTCGAGCACGACGAGATCGTCTCCGTGATCGAGACGCGCCCGCAACTCCTCTGGCGCGACCGTTTGAATGCCGTCATCAGAAACTGGGGGCGCCCAACGGTCCCGTAGAGCGACTGCTCGCTGGTGGCGAGTAGCAACCCGCTCCCAATGGATGTTCTTCATGAAGGCGTCGACATAGGCGCCGGCCTTGGCGCCGAAATCGAGGTGGTAGGCATGTTCGTACATGTCGAGCGCGAGGATCGGGACGCCGCCGGCGAGACAGTTGGTATGGTCCGCTGCCCATTGGATCGTCAGCCGATCGCGGCGCTCCGACCAGGTCAGCAAGGTCCATCCCGAACCGCCGGCTTGCGCCTTCGCACAAGCCATGAACTTGGTGCGCCATGCTGCCACGCTGCCGAAGTCGCGCTCAAGAGCAGCAGCGAGATCGCCTCCGGCATCGCCTGAGCCTCCGAGCCCATCGAAATAGATTTCGTGCAGGATCGCTGAATTGGCGGCGACCAATTCTTCGCGCTTCAGCCCGTTGATGTCGAAGACGGGTGCTGCGCTCCAATCGAGTTCGTCGAGCCGCCGTTCGATGGCGTTGAGACGACGAACGGCACCGCCGTAATTGTTTTCGTAGTGGCTTGCCAACAGCCGCTCGGATAGGCCGACGAGGCGAGGCGGCTTGAACGGCAGCGGCATGATCTGGTGTGGCATCGGTTTCCCCACTCTGCGGCACGGCCCATCCGTGAGGAGGCGAACGCTATGCCTGAATGTAAAATGATACAAGTGTTGCATTTGGCCTTGTTCGTGATACGGTTCACTTATGAGTGAGGGGCAATCGCAGGAGCAGCGCTGGCTGCTGCTGATCCATCAACTGCCAAGCAAGCCCGCCTACTTCCGGGTGAAGATCTGGCGACGGTTGCAAGGCATCGGCGCGGTCGCAGTCAAAAGCACCGTTTACGCCCTGCCGGCCAATGCCGAGATGCAGGAGGATTTCGAATGGCTTCTCAAGGAGATCGTCGCTGGCGGCGGCGAAGCGATGATGTGCGAGGCGCGCCTCGTCGATGGTTTGTCCGACACCCAGGTCCGGGCGCTCTTCGACGCCTCCCGTGACGCCGATTATGCAGAGATCGTCGAGGAAGCGCGCGCTCTGGCCGCAGCAATCAAGACCGACGCGACAGCGGAAAAATATGCGGAAGCGCGTCCGCAACTCGGCCGCTTGCGCAAGCGGCTCGCGGACGTCGTGACGATCGACTTCTTCGGCGCCAACGGCCGTCTCGCCAGCGAGGGACTGATCGCCGAGCTCGAGGCACAGCTTATAGAGGACAAGGCCATGACCAAGGAACCGAAGAAGGCGTCCGAGCCGAGCGAGCTCAAGGGCCGGATTTGGGTCACGCGCCGGGACGTGTACGTCGACCGGATCGCCTGCAGCTGGCTGATCCGTCGCTTTATCGATGCCGATGCGATCATTCGCTTCGTGGCGGGCAAGGGATACGTGCCGAACGAGGGGGAATTGCGCTTCGACATGTTCGAGGGCGAAATCACCCATGAAGGCGACCGCTGCAGCTTTGAGGTGCTGCTTACCCGGGCCGGAATGAACGATCCGGCACTGCAGGCCATCGCCGAAATCGTCCATGACATCGACCTCAAGGACGGGAAGTTCGGCCGCGAGGAGGCAACGGGCATTGCCAGCCTGATCGCCGGCATCGCCATGGCGAACGAGAGCGACGAGCAACGGATCGCGCAGGGCGCTCCTGTCTTCGACAACCTCTATCAGTATTTCCGCAAGAAACGCGGATGACCGTCAGGACCCAAGCAATGGCCGATCTAGCGCAGCCCATCGCGACCCAGCCGCAGTCGGCCGAAACCCACGACCATGGCATTTCGTTTGCCGCCGCCATGCGGGTGTGGGCTCGCGTGGCAATGCTCAGTTTCGGCGGCCCGGCCGGCCAGATCGCCATGATGCACAGGATCATCGTGGAAGAAAAACGCTGGATCGGCGAGACCAGATTCCTGCATGCGCTCAACTACTGCACCCTGCTGCCCGGTCCGGAGGCGCAGCAATTGGCCATCTATATCGGCTGGCTTATGCACAAGACCAAAGGTGGTCTCGTCGCCGGAATCTTGTTCGTGCTTCCAGGCGCGATCGCCATCATGGCGCTCAGCTGGATTTACGCAATCATCGGCAACGTCGGCGCCGTCCCGGCGCTCTTCTTCGGCCTGAAGGCTGCAGTTCTGGCCATCGTTCTCGAAGCGGTCCTGCGGATCGGCAGGCGGGCGCTCAGGAACAACGTGATGGTAGGCCTCGCTGCAGCAGCCTTCATTGCCTTGTTCTTCTTCCAGGCGCCGTTTCCGCTGGTCATCCTGGTCGCGGCTGTGATCGGTTACGCCGGCGGCAAGATGGGTTGGGCTGCATTCCAGACAGGCAACGGACACGGCAAGCTTGGCGGCACCCAGGTTAATGATGCCGACTCGGCACTTGGCGAAGGGGTGCCGGCTCATGCACGGCCATCCGCCCGGTGGTGGTTCGAGGTCGCCGGGGTGGGATTGCTGCTGTGGTTGGTCCCGGTCCTCGGGCTGCTTGTATTCCTTGGGCAAGGCAACGTCTTCACCGACATCGCGATCTTCTTTTCCAAGATGGCAGTGGTCACCTTTGGCGGTGCCTATGCGGTGCTTGCCTATGTCGCCCAGCAAGGCGTTGAACATTATGGCTGGCTCAAGCCGGGGGAGATGCTGGACGGCCTCGGCATGGCAGAAACGACACCCGGTCCGCTGATCATGGTCACCCAGTTTGTCGGTTTCATGGGAGCTTACCGGGCACCGGGCGTGCTTAATTCGTTGGTCGCCGGAACGCTCGGCGGCCTTCTGACGACGTGGGTGACCTTCGTCCCGTGTTTTCTCTGGATCTTTCTCGGCGCGCCGTACATAGAGTCGATGCGCAGCAACAAGGCCTTGTCAGCGGCGCTGTCGACCATCACGGCAGCGGTGGTTGGAGTGATCTTGAACCTGGCGGTGTGGTTCGCGCTTCACGTGCTGTTCCGCGAGCTGCGTGAGGTCAGCTGGCTGGGCATGACGCTGGACGTTCCCGTGTTCAACTCCATCAACCTGCCGTCTCTGGTGCTGACGCTCGGGGCGCTGCTGGCGGTATTCCGTTTCAAGATCGGTATGATCCCAGTGCTCGCCGCATGCTCGATCCTCGGCTTACTGTACGGGGTGGCCAGCGGATCGATTTAAGCTGTGCGGTCGGCGTAATCATTCACCGGGAGGCATTCTTGACAGCCCAAAGGCCGATGCATGCTTTGCGCGAACCGGCTGCAAGACGGCGGTTTGCACTCCTGCCTTCCGGTGCCGGGCCGGCAGCCACGTACCTGCTGACTTCGAGGGGGTTACGGGCGTTCGGTGATGGACTGGTCAGTCTCCTGCTTCCCGCCTATTTGGCCGCGCTCGGCTTCAACGCTTTCGAGATCGGGACACTCGCAACGGCGACGCTCGCGGGTTCGGCGGCGCTCACCTTGGCAGTCGGGTTTGTCGCGCACCATTTCTCCCGCCGCTCTCTGCTGATTGCAGCCGCCGTCCTGATGGTCGTCACGGGGATCGCCTTCGCGTTGGTTCACGATTTCTGGCCGCTGCTCCTTATCGCATTCGTCGGAACGCTGAACCCATCCTCGGGCGACGTCAGTGTGTTTCTGCCGCTGGAGCACGCGCAACTCGCTCACAGCGTCACTGATCGCGACCGCACCGCGCTCTTTGCACGCTACAGTCTCGTCGGTTCACTTGTTGGGGCCGTCGGGGCTCTGGCGGCTGGCGTCCCCGACCTACTCCGCCAGATTGTCGACCTGGACATCAAGCAAGCTCTCCAGATCGCCTTCCTGCTTTATGCCTTTCTGGGAGTAGGAGCGCTGCTCCTTTATCGGCAACTGCCGGACGAGCCGCTCGATGCTGGTGCGGTACCGGCAGAGCCATTGCGCAAGTCTCGAGCCATCGTCCTCACGCTCGCTGCGCTCTTCAGCCTTGATGCCTTTGCGGGAGGCTTCGTGGTCCAGTCATTGTTGGCTCTGTGGCTTTTCCAACAGTTCGGCCTATCACTCGCTGCCACGGGTGCGATCTTCTTCTTGACGGGCATCCTGTCGGCCGGGTCGTATCTGGTGGCAGTGCAAATCTCCAAACGGATCGGGCTCGTAAACACCATGGTGTTTACGCACCTGCCGTCCAGTCTTTGCCTTTTGCTCATTCCCTTCATGCCGAGCCTGGGGCCGGTCATTGTCCTTCTGCTGATCAGGAGCGCGTTGTCGCAGATGGATGTACCGACCCGCACCTCCTACGTCATGGCTGTGGTGACGCCGGGTGAGCGAGCCGCGGCGGCGAGTGTCACCGCTGTGCCTCGCAGCCTCGCGGCGGCCGCCAGTCCGATGCTTGCCGGCTCGCTACTCGCAATTTCCGGTTTCGGTTGGCCGCTGCTCATCGCGGGCGCCTTGAAAATTGTCTACGACATCCTTCTGCTTACAATGTTCCGTAAGGTTCGTCCGCCAGAGGAACGTCGGGATGGTTAGTAGCCGCCGCCGCAAGTGCCTTGCCTGACTTGGCAACGACAAGCGAAATGATGACCGTGCGCTGCCCGTGAGGATGTCGGCCTCAGTCGAGAATTAGGCCTGCCACGGCCACTTTGCGCATTCCTTCCGAACCTGCGCAGGGCTCAGACCCAAGTCTGCCAGCTGATGATCTTCAAGTTCGGCCAGTTGTGCCCGTTGGCGACGGATTTCGATCCAGCGCGCCACCGATGCCATCGAGCGCACTAAATTTTCCATGACGCGATAGGCACTTGCCTGTGGCGATGAACGCCTCGGCGTCTCAATCAACATTTCTCATCCTTCCGCAGTGCACTGGTTGACGTCTGCTGCGGAAATGCTCCAATCTGCCCACGGGCGCAAAGCATGGTTTCTCGTGCTTGACCCAATTTTTCTCATGACATGGTGTAAAATTGGCCCGCCGACTGCCATCACTCAACGCCCTCAAAGCCTTCGAGGCGGCGGCGCGCCACGAGAGCTTTACCAGGGCGGCGGACGAACTTTCCGTGACGCAGGGTGCGGTGAGCCATCAGGTGAAGGCGCTGGAGCTCGAATTGGGCATCAGGCTGTTCGATCGCGAACGTCAAAAGCTGAGCATCACGCGGGCCGGCCTGTCCTATCTGGAGGTGGTGCGCGATGCCTTCGACCGTATAGCTCTCGGCACGCAACGCATCCAGCATCTATCCCGGGCCGGAGCGTTGACGGTCAGCACGTCGCCCGACTTTCCCGCCAAGTGGTTGGTAAACCGCCTTGGCAGGTTTGCCGAGACGCATCCGGACATCGATCTCAGGATTTCCGCAACCATGCATCACGTCGACTTCGCTAGAGAGGACGTCGATCTTGCCGTGCGGCATGGCGATGGCAATTGGGCGGGGCATGATGTTGTCCGCCTGTGCTCCGAGCAACTGTTCGTGGTCTGCAGTCCCAAACTTCACCAGCGGATGCGCGAGCCGTCCGATGTGCTGAACTTTCCGTTGCTGCATCTTGATGACCGAAAGGACTGGTCGGAATGGCTCGAGGCCGCTGGCGTGGTCGAGGCCGAACTCTCCCACGGACCGGTCTTGAACCGCGCCAGCATGGTCATAGACGCCGCTGTCGACGGCCAGGGTGTCGCACTCGCCCGCACCACGCTTGCGGCTTGGGACCTCATCAACGGGCGCCTCGTAAGGCCGTTCGCCACGGCTCTGCGATTGTCCAAGACCTACTGGATCGTCTGCCCCAAGGCGACGTCGACGCTGCCCAAAATCACGACGTTCCGCGACTGGCTGTTGGCTGAGACCGCCGATGACGTGCATCGCCTCAAGACGCTCGGTCCATAGGCGTAAGATCGAATCGTGAAGGTCAAGCAGTCGGAAAAGGTACTCGAAGGGCTCAATTGTTCAACGGGCTTCTGCGACGGGCGAACTCCGGTTACCGGCCGCGAGAACTAATTCGGACGAACGGCGATAAACGCAGATAAGAGTCCGCTAGCGCGCCAGCGCGACCTTCAGCATGGTGAGCCGCGATGTCCGGGGTGGCTATTCATACTGAGTTCAACCGCAGTCGGCGAGACCGGATGCTGGCTCGCACCAGGCCCTATGGTGCGCCTCGGGAGATGATAAGATGACCGATCTTCAGAAGATCATTTGGATGATAGTGCTGGCGATCCTCGCCGGGATCGCGGTTATTTTACTAAATCACTGGATCAAAGGCGACCTGTCCGCAGCGCTGCCATTGACCTTGATCACCGAGAAGCCAGTTTGAGCTCGGCCGTCTGCGGAGAGGATTTGGTCATTCTGCCACTCATTGACCGGCAGTCAACGACGCTACCGTGATAGCTCCGCAATGATGCTCAAGGCCGAACGGCGGTTGCGCGATAGCGGCAAATACGCTTCAGAGACGACCGTAGCTTTTTCATACAGAGGAAATCATGCCGGCGGACGATGGTAGCCTACGCGACATTCTTGGAATTTTGTTGGTTCTCGTACTCGTAGGCGCAAACGGCTTCTTTGTCGCCGCCGAGTTTGCCCTGGTAGCGGTTAGACGCAGCCGCGTCGACGAGCTTGCGGCTGCCGGGCGCTTGAACGCCGGTCGGCTTCAAAAAGCCTTGGTCAATCTCGATGCCAATCTGGCCGCGACCCAACTCGGCATCACCATTTCATCGCTGGCGCTCGGCTGGGTCGGTGAACCCGCACTTGCCCATCTGATCGAGCCACTCCTCTTGGGAGTAATGGGGTCCCTGGCCACGGCAGCTTCGCACACGATCGCCGTCGTAATCGCTTTCATCATCATCACCGCTCTTCACATCGTCCTGGGCGAATTGGCGCCGAAAAGCCTGGCGCTTCAACGCAGCGAAGGCACGGCACTCTGGGTCGTACGCCCGCTCGGCCTGTTTCTGTTTCTGCTGAGACCAGCGATCCTCGCTCTGAACGGTCTCGGCAATCTAGTGCTGCGTCTCTGCGGTCTGCGCCCGGGCACAGGGGAGGAGTCCTTGCATTCGCCTGACGAGCTGAAGCTGCTCGTGGCGGCAAGCCAGGAGGCAGGATTGCTTCACCAAACTCAGCAGGAACTTGTCGAGCGTGTCTTCAACATCGGAGATCGGCGCATCGCGGATATCATGACACCGCGACGCGATATCGACTGGATCGACGCTGACGACAGCCCAGACGAGATTCTGCGCACCATCCGCGAATGTCGTCATGAGCAGCTTCTGGTCGGCCGTGGCGGGATTGCCGAACCGCTCGGCATGATCCTGAAGAAGGATCTCCTTGACCAGGCGCTCGATGGAAAAACGCTCGATCCGATGGCGGTTATCCGCGAACCCGTGATCGTCCACGAAGGAACGCAAATCTTCCGCGTGCTCGATCAGTTCAAGCGGGCGCCGGTGCGCCTGGCGATCGTCATCGACGAATATGGCGCTCTGGAGGGGATCGTCACCCAGACCGATCTGCTCGAAGCCATCGCAGGCGACCTTCCGGACCTGGATGGTGAAGACCCCGATGTCGTCGAGCGTGATGACGGTTCCCTGCTGATCGACGGGATGATGCTGGCGCACGATGCCTTCGCTCGCCTGGGCTTTCGATCAGGGGCGGCAGAGGGTGATTTTCATACGATCGCCGGGTTCGCCTTGTCCCAGCTAGGTCACCTTCCGGAAGCTGGTGAGCACTTTGACTATGAAGGCTGGCGCTTCGAGATCCTCGATATGGACGGGAGGCGGATCGACAAGCTGCTCGCACGCCGTGAACTGCCTACATCCAAGCCTGCAGCCATTTGAGACCGAACGCACCTGGCGCGAGTATGCCTGTCGCCCACAGCAAGGCCGAGGTGACGTTGGCGATCTGAAACGTCAAAGCAGGCATCTCACAGACGCCCGCAACCAATGGAACGGAGGCGCGCAACGGACCTGAGAAGCGCCCGATGAACACCCCCAGCCCACCCCAGCGTTCGAAGAAGGCGCGGCCACGGGGCATCAGGTCCGGATACCGCTTCAGCGGCCAGTAGTGCGATACCCTGTCGCCCAAGCGAGTGCCGATCCAGAAGGACAGCCAGTCGCCCAGCACAGCGCCGACGATGGCGGCCAGCCATAAGGGCCAGAACGCGATTCCGCTTTCGCCGATCAGGAAACCGACGCCAACAAGGATTACGGTTGCGGGAAGCAGCATCGAAATGAACGCCAGCGATTCCCCGAAGGCCAGCATGGCCACCAGCGGAATGCCCCATGCCTCATGCGCGCGGATAAAAGCGATCGTCGCTTGAGTGATCTCGTCGAGGCTCATTCGCTGATTCCCGCTTCACCCCTGCAAAAGGGGCGCATCCCGATGCTTAGCTAGAACCATCCCCGCCACTTGAACCACGCCAGTGGAACAATGGCGCTGAGGCCGATCATCGCCAGCCCATAGGGGTAGCCGAAGGCCCAGTCGTATTCGGGCATGGACTTGAAATTCATGCCGTAGATCCCCGCGATCAGCGTTGGGGGAATGCCGACGATCGAGACGATGGTGAGGATCTTGAAGATGTCGTTCTGGGCGATGCCGATCAGCCCGACCATGGCATCGAGCAGGAATTGCACCTTGTCGGAGAGATGGACCTCATAGTCGTCCAGCGAAGCCACATCTTGCTTCAGGCCGTTCATTCGCGACGCGATTTGCACGTCGCCCCAGTCAGCGGTCATCCCGCGCGCGAAATCGATGGCGCGCCCAAGGCCCAGTAACGCATCGCGCTTTTCCGAAAGATAGTCACCCAGCCGGCCGACATGGCGCAACTGGGCGCGAATGACCTTGTTTGAGCGGATCGCCTTGCGACCCTGGCTGTCCGGGACATGGAAGGCGGTGACAGACAGGGTGCGCAGGTCAGTCGCCGCCTGCTCAAGGCCGTCGGCGAGGCGGTCGATGAGTTCGTCACAGAGATCGACGAACACCTCCAGGCTCGATGTCGGGCGCCCGTCGGAATCGGTGAAGCGACTGGCGACCGCGTCAAAGGCCGGCAAAGCCGCGAAGCGAACGGTGACTAGGCGCTCGCGCGACAGCACGAACCCGACCGGCGCGACTTGCGGTACGCCACCTTCGACATGCGTGACCATCGGTACACTCATGGAAAGCACGCCGTCACGGGCTTTGAGCCGGCTCGAGCTTTCGATCTCGCTGAGATCTTCGCGGCTCGGTACGGCGACCGCGGCTAATTCCTCTACCTCAGCGAGTTCAGCCGGATTTGGGTCGCAAAGATCAAGCCAGATCGCCTTTGCCTTCGCTTTTGAAACGGTGCATTGCGGAAAGATGCTCAACATTGCGGGGCATGGCGCCTAAAGGGAAAAGTTCGGCGTCCTTACCATGCCATGGCGCCATGGGCGAGTAGGCCGGATTGTCGAAGCATCCCCCCTTGAACGCTACTAGCGTTGATTAAGCGCGCCAACCATTTGTCGGGATTCGTTGAGCGGGACCCGTTCAGTCGAGCGCCGATCCGCTTTTCATCGTGCCCTCGATAGCCCTACTGTAAACAGGTCACCCAGGTCCGGAGCCTTCCATGTGCAACGACTACGAACAGCATGTACTTTGGGCTGAATATTGCCGGATGATGGCGTCACTGGCGCTCAAAATCCCGAGCCATCAAACCGAACTTGATCTGCCCCAGGCGGGCGACGTCCGCATCAATGACCCGGCGCCAATAATGCGCGCCGTTGATGACGCTATCGAACTGGCATCGATGACGTTCGGATTTCCACCGACCGGACCAAAAGGCGGCCCTGTGTTCAACTTCCGCTCCGAAGGCCGGCAATTCGGGAATAGCAAACGCTGTCTCGTTCCTGCGTCGGCGTTCTTCGAATTCACAGGCACGAAATATCCGAAGGCGAAACATCGCTTCACACTCAACGGTTCTCCGTTCATGGCCATCGCGGGGCTTTGGCGCGAAGCTGCCGGCAACAAGCCACCCACGTTCACCATGCTGACGACCGATCCCGGACCGGACGTCGCGCCGTATCACAATCGACAGGTCGTGGTGCTTCAGCCCGAAAGTTGGGCGGCCTGGATCAACCTGACGAAGCCCGAGGCTGAGCTCTTGCGGCCGCTTCCGGCCGGATCGCTTTCGGTGGAGACAGTTCGTCCCGAAAGCCCGTGACTTAGCTGCGCAAGATCTCCGGTACTCTGAGCGGACCGAGATCGAGAACCGGCGCGTATTCGCCCGTGCGGCGCCAGACGCCCCGGACCTTTCCATTCTCCCGATCCCGCCTTGGATCGAACATCAGCCCCTCGAAGTGATCAAGGAACGCCTCTGCGGATGCGGCATCGCCGAAGCAATGAAGCCGATAGGTTTCATATTTGCCGTTCGGCCATATCGCCTGCACATGCCGCGTCTGGTGCTTAAGTCCTCGCTCCTGGCAGAACTTTGCAATCATGGTGAAGTTCCGGTCGGTGCAAAGGTCGTCCGGCAATGCAACCTGGTGTGGCCAGTCACGGTCGATCACCGATGGCGTTGGTGAGCCCCGACTGCGCTTGACCACTATTCGAAATGCATTGACTGGCCGCGCATCATTGCCAGCGTGAGCGCGATTGCAGGGTTTGCCGGCGGCCTTTCCATATGCAAGGAGCCGTCGAAATCACGCCATGCCGCCATGCGCAACTCATCATCGCCATCGCTGGCCGAGGGATCGAATACGTGGGCATCACAGGGATCTCGATCGATCTCGATTGTCCAGTCCTTGAGCGCCTTGCGAGCCATCTCTTCGACCTGGGAAAGGTCGCTGGTGAAGAAGGGGATACGGTCTCCATCCTCCGAAAGCGGCTCAACCCGATCGAGCGTTGGCCGCTCGGGACCCAGCCGAGAACGAAGGCAATATCGAAATCGATCTGGCGGTCCGGGCCGGTCGTGATCTCCAGCCGCTTGACGACGTCAGGATAGAGTTGCTTCCGTTCTGGCCAGGTGTCTGGAATCGCTTCGGCTTGCAACTTCGTGCGGGGAACGTCGATCAGTTCCATGACCTGATGGTGCGGAACTTTTTCCTCTGGCCAGCCCGCACAACATGCCGCCGCCGCAGCCTTGTCGGCTTCCAGCCAAACAGTGGCAGCCTGATCCTCGTCCTCGGTAGGCTTGTCGTCTTCTGGAAAGCCCTTGATGTCCCAGCCCTCCAACGCGAACAGTCCTTCCGCGCCCTGCAAGGCCGTAATGCCGGCGCGTGCAAACACCGCTTCGGCTGCCGCGATGCCGCGGCCCAGCTCTTGGGGTGTCGCCCCTTCAATGTTCAAGCGAAGTTCCATGGTTCGCCTCCTATGGCTATTTCCGCCAATAGTGAACAAAAAGAGAACACAGAGTCCAGCATGCCCTTGACGAGTGAGGAATATGTTCCTTATTTCAGCGTGATCTGAGCAGCAAAGGGACCATGGTTCGGCGTGAGACGCGCTGGCCGGCGAAGCTATGGCAAAAACCGCGGAAGACAATTTTCGGATCGAGGTTTGGGATCGCGACGAGCAGGCCCTATCCGAAACCATTTCGCGTTCCCCTGATTCTACGGTGAGTCAGGCGGCCTGGCAAGCTGCCATCCGGCGCCGGCCGGGCATGTTACTCATCCACTACAACAGTCGGCATGTGATGGAGAAAATCCTGACACCAGGCGAGGTCAAGATCCCGCCGCAGGCTATCATCGATGGCAGCGTCCACGCCGGCCTCGATGTGGCGCTCGGCGATCTTCGCGAGTGGCATGTGTTGCGGGCTTGGTGCAGATCCTGTTCGCACCATGCAACGGTGAAGCCTGCCGGCCTCATTGAGCGCTATGGGAAAGGCGCTCTGTTCAGTTCGGTCGAGCGAGCGCTATTCTGCACAAGTTGTGACAGGGGAGGGCCTGTCAGGTTGGAAATTCACAAGCTGCCACGCAATTGAGGGGTGAAGATGCAAGACCTCATCGATTTCGTCCAGGCCAACTCGGCGCTGGGTTGGACAATCCTATCGAATCATCGACCATCAGCGGCCAGACCGTCGAGATCCGGAAATGCGCACGATCTCGGCCGGTCGGCTTCGACGCAAAACATGCGGACCACCGCAGACGGGGACAGTCGGTCCCGCGTCCCGTCCTGCGGCCGGCGCTATGCTGACGCTCCTACGGCTGTCCTGTTCACCGCCCGCGGCGGGGGCGAATTTCCTCCGTCCTACGCGCGGCAATTGTCCGCTGTTGCGGACGCGCGCAGGACTGCGTTTTATACGCCGTCCTTCCTTTGGGCGCCGACGGTCGCCGGCGCGGGGACGGGTGGGCATGGAACCGAATCCGAGGCAGGGTATTGAATCGGACTATGTATCCGAGTTCCGCATGTCGGCTGTAGACGGCACCCTCAGTAAAAGGCGCACACGGCCCAGAGACTCAGAATCTGTCCCTACAAATCGGCTCCCGCGGTTTCGTCCCTTCCAGCTATGCACGCTGACAGACCACATACCGGTCGGCGGGGATTGGCTTTTCGAGATGAAGTTCGACGGCTATCGTGCCCAAGTCGCCATCTCCGGCTCGAACGTCGTTGTCTATACCCGCAATGGCCACGACTGGACCCGACAGTTCAAGGTCATCCTACCGCCGCTTCAGAGACTAACCAAAGGCGCGGTGCTGATCGATGGTGAGATCGTCGCCATCGACAGTCAGGGCCGCACGAACTTCTCCATGCTGAAAACCGGCATCGCCGCGGGTATGCCCCTCAAGTTCTACGCCTTCGATCTGCTTGAATTCGATGGCGAAGATCTGTCGACCCTGCCGCTCCTTGAGCGCAAGGCGCGACTTGAGTCCCTGCTGGGCGCGCGCCGCCCTGACGACAGCCTGCAATTCTCCAGCCACATCGTCGACCAGGGCAGAAGGGTGTTCGACGCCATGTGCGAGGGCGGCCACGAAGGCGTCATCGCCAAGCGCGCCGACAGCTCCTACGTCGGCGACCGCACCGGGAGTTGGCTCAAGATCAAGTGCACGAAGCGACAGGAATTCGTCGTCGGCGGCTACCGCCCAAGTGACACAGGACGTGGCATGGCATCGTTGATCCTCGGCACTTACGAGAATGGCAAGCTCATCTATCGCGGCCGAGTCGGCACGGGGTTCACCGCGGCGATGCGCAAGGACATCCTCGCGAAGCTCGAGAAACGCCGTGTTGAGAAACCGGCTTTCGTCTCCGTTCCGAGAGACATTGCCCGCCGTGCCCGGTGGGTGAAGCCCGAGCTAGTTGCCGAAGTCACCTATGCCGAAGTGACACCGGACGGCAGCTTGCGACATCCAAGCTTTGAGGGCATGCGCGAAGATAAGCGAGCCGACCAAGTGGTAATGGAAATGCCGAAGACGCCGGCAACTCGTGGCTCCGCCAATCTCGATCCCGGAATCGGCAAGGAGATCGCCGCTGCTGTCGGCGTCAAGCTGACGCATCCAGACAAGGTCATGTATCCCGGGACCAAGGTGACCAAGGCCACGCTCGCCGCCTACTACGCCGTGGTCGCCGAGAAGATGCTGCCGCACATCCAGGATCGACCGCTGTCGCTGGTGCGCGATACCGATGGCGACCTGCAGCAGACCTTCTTTCAGAAGCACAGACTGCCCGGCATGCCCAAGGCCATCCATGACGGCCAGTTGGAGAAGATGTCCGGGAAGGAAAGCCGCATCTTGTGGGTCGATGACCTGGCTGGGCTGATCGCAGGCGTCCAGATGAACGTGCTCGAATTCCACATCTGGGGAAGCCTGCGCCAGCAGCCGGATCTGCCGCATCGCATGATCTTCGACATCGACCCCGACGAAGGCTTGGGCTTCACTGCCGTCAAGCAGGCAGCCCTCGACATTCGAGGCATTCTGGAAGCGCTTGGACTGCAGTCGTGGCCGTTGCTGTCCGGCGGCAAGGGCGTTCATGTGGTCGTGCCGCTCGTCCCCGAGGCAGACTGGGACGAGGTCAAGAGCTTCTGCCAAGACTTCGCCGAACTACTGGCCCGTACAGATCCGTCGCGCTTCCTCGCCAACATGAGCAGGGCGAAGCGCAAGGGCCGAATATTTCTCGATTACCTGCGCAATGGCCAGGGCTCCACTGCAATCTGTCCCTGGTCCACTCGGGCACGCGCGGGGGCGGCGTGCGCGGTGCCCGTCAGTTGGAAGGAGTTGCCCTCCTGCGAAAGCGCCAACGGTTTCGATGTTTTCGCCGCCGCCGCGCGGGCTCAGTTGCCCGAAGCCTGGGAGGGCTATTTCGACGTCGAACAAACGCTTACCGATCGCATCCGCCACGCAGTCCGGTAGCAATAACCAAACCAGATGGTTAGCGACATTTGATTTGGCGCGGACCGCCTTTGCCCAAATTCGAGAGCGTCCCCCTTCTACGGGAGGTCCCCGCAACGCCGTCTAGAGTGAGAGTACGGACCGGTTTGCCGTGACGGGTTGAGGGCTGGAGGAGAGGCCTCCGGCGCCCGTCGCGGAGAACCGCGATGTCCAGACATTACGCTCGCGCCGGCGCCGACCGGACAAGCCTCTATGACGATATCACCAACAAGATCATCGCGGAGCTGGAAGCCGGCCGCTTCCCCTGGGTGCAGCCCTGGGGAACGACGGCGGGGCAAGCGCCCCTCGCCATGCCGGCCAATGCCACGACTGGCCGCGCCTATTCCGGGATCAACGTGCTGATCCTGTGGGGTGCGGTCGTAGAGCATGGCTTTCCGGTCCAAAGCTGGCTGACTTTCCGCCAGGCGCTATCGCTGGGCGGCAATGTCCGCAAGGGCGAACACGGGACCACCGTCGTCTATGCTGACCGCTTCATTCCTGACGACGAGAAGCATCGCGCGCGGGAAACCGGCGAGGCAGCACAGGCCATACCGTTCCTTAAGCGCTTCACCGTGTTCAACGTCGCGCAATGCGAAAATCTGCCAGACGATCTGGCCGCGGCTCCGCCTGCACCGGAACCCGGACTGATCGAGCCTACAGTCGAGGCGCTGATCAAGGCGACAGGTATCGATTTCCGCATCGGTGGCAGCAGTGCCTATTATGTGTCGGCGCAGGACTACGTGCGGGTGCCGCCCCCGCAGGCCTATTTCGAGACCATCGACTGGCACCGCACCGCCCTGCACGAGCTTGGCCATGCGACCGGCCATCCCTCCCGCGTCGGCCGTGACCTCGGCGGCGCCTTCGGCACCAAGAGATATGCTTTCGAGGAACTGGTCGCAGAGATGAACGCAGCCTTCTGCTGCGCCTCGCTTGGCATCGTGCCAACCGTGCGCCACGCCGACTACCTGGCCTCCTGGCTCAAGGTCCTGCGCGAAGACAACCGCGCCATCGTGCGCGCCGCCTCCCAGGCCAGCAAGGCGGCCGACTGGCTGCTCGCCTTCCTGCCGCAACCTGACGGTGCAGCCAGGGCAGGCCCGGCCGACGTCGATGAGGCCGAGATCGAGAGGAGGGCGGCATGATCCTCCTCACCGACGAACTGCGCAAACGCCTGCTGGCCAATGGCCGCAACGCCGATCACGTACCGGTCGTGAAGCTCTTCAATCCGCTCGACGAAGGAACCTGGCTCGCAACCGAGCTGAGTGCCGATGGTGACACCATGTTCGGTCTCGCCGGTCTCGGATATCCCGAGCAGGGCAGTTTCTCGCTCTTCGAGATGACGTCGGTCCGGCTGCCTATCCGCATGGGCATCGAGCGCGATATCCTCTTTACCACCGACCTACCGATTTCGGTCTGGGCAGAGGCCGCCCGCCGGGCCGGAAAGCCTTCGCGACGCGGAACGCATCCTCTACCACGCCGCCCAGTCTGGCCGAGACGGCGCGTGAGATCTCAGCTTGAAATCCCCAATGCCGCAGGTGCGCAAAGTCGTGTCTGCGGCCCTGTCGCCCTCCGGATTTTCGGTGTGCGGCGCAGTCCTCAGAGTGAGAGGGCTGCGCCCGTTTCTTTTGACGGGTTTGGAGGTCGAGAGAGTCTCGGCCGCCCGTCGCGGAGACAGTCCACATGGCTACGCCCAAGCAGAAGATCACCCTCAACGCTTCACGTGACATCCCCTTCAACAAGCTGGTGCTGAGCCAGGCCAATGTCCGGCGCATCAAGCGCGGGGAAACGATAGAGGACCTCGCCGCCTCGATCGCACGACGCGGCCTCTTGCAGAGTCTCAACGTCCGGCCAGTGCTGGATGGCGAGGGCAATGAGACCGGCATGTTTGAGGTGCCGGCTGGTGGGCGCCGCTATCGCGCGCTGGAACTGCTGGTCATGCAGAAGCGCATGATCAAGACCGAGCCAGTTCCCTGCGTCGTCAGCGACGCCCACAGCGCGGTCCCGATCGAGGAGGATTCGCTGGCCGAGAATTTTCAGCGCGAAGATTAGAAAGGATCCCGCAGGATAACCCAGAAGATGCTGGCTCGCACCGCCTCGATCTGAGCGAGGCCGTAGTAGAGCAGGAAGAGCTGAACGAGCATCGGCGTCCCGCGGATCACATAGGTGTATGCGAGCACCGAGAGCGAGAAGCCGGGGCGTCCAAACGCGCGGATGAAGGCCAGCGGGACCGACAGAAGAAACCCGGCCGTCAGCGACAAGACCGTCAGGGCCAATGTGAGACCAACGCCCGAAGGCAGGACAACCATTGCGTCGAACATCAAGCCGAGGTTCATGTGTCGCTCCCTCCTACCGGCCGAGTGCCGGATAGCGCCGCTCGGCCAGCCGGATCGACAGCAGCGTGACGGTGGTCAGCGAGAGATAGAGAGCGGAGGCCGCAAGGTAGAAGGTCAACGGAGCGCGCAAGGATCCGGCCCCCACATACGCAACGCGCATGATGTCGGTCAGGCCGACGATCGAACCCAGCGCGGTATCCTTGAACAGCGAAATCCAGAGATTGCCATAGGCAGGCAGCGCCAGCCGCAGCATCTGCGGTCCGATGACGAACATCCAGCGCTGCCAGGCATTCAGCCCAAGCGACTTTGCCGCTTCGGTTTGACCCGCTGGCACAGCCGCAATGGCGCCCCGAAACACTTCGGTCGCATAACCGCTGAAAACGACCGAGAGCGCGATAACGCCTGCGGTGAATGCGTTCACCTCGACATACCGGCCGGCGATCTTGCTGGCGAGCGTCGTTCCGCCGAAGTAGATGAGCAGGATAATGAGAAGTTCTGGTACACCACGGACAACCGTCGTGTAGGCCGTCACGACACGGGTGAGGTGCGTTTGTGCCGTGCCCTTCGAAATAGCCAAGAACAACCCAAATGCCGTACCAAGGCAGCCGCTGACAAGGGCCAGGCTTATGGTCACGGAGAGTGCGACAGCAAACTGATTAGTAAAACCACCCATGGGGCGCTTTCCTCGACTCGCAATTACCGCAGATTACGTCGGTCTTTCTCGCCAAAACCGAGAGGTATAACCCAAGGTTGCGAATTGTTATATTTGTAATTTGGAGTTACTTTGAGGTATTGGCTAATTCTATCGCTCAAAATTATACACTCAATCTATAATTTTTATTATTTGATCTATAACCCACCGTTATATACTGAGGCGGTTCGTTGCTCCCGCAGGTTGGCGTTATCCGCTTCCCGGGTAGCGTTGTCGGGGAAAGGTGCGCAGGGAATGGAGCTGCTGCAAAGCGACCTCAAGCTCCGTCAGCTGAAGGTCTTCCGGGAAGTGTTGCGGGCCGGTTCGACACGGCGGGCGGCGGCTGCGCTCGGGATAAGCCAGCCGGCCGTCAGTCAACATGTGAAGCAGCTCGAGACCACGCTCGGCATCACACTCTTCAAGAGATCAGCCAACCGCATCGTTCCCTTGCAGGAAGCCTGGGAACTCCTGCGAAACGTAGAACTTGCCCTGACGTCGCTGGATCGCCTGGAAGCGTCGATCTTCGCGATGAAGAACGAGGAAAAGCAGCGGATCGCGATTGCCGCGCCTTCTGTGTTCAGTTTCGTGACCTTGCCCAAGGTCGTGGCGATCATCCATTCAAAGACCGCTTCGAATGTCCGGTCGATTTCGGGAAGCTACGAGCAAATCGGCGAGCACATCCTGGCAGGGCGGGCGGATCTCGGAATTTCGAGATTGCCCCTGGATCCACGTCTGTTTGAATGGGCGCCGCTCGGGTCGGCACGAAACGTATGCATCTTTCATCCCGACCACCGCTTCTCAAAACAGACCTGTATCGAGGCTCAAGACCTGGCAGGCGAAACGATCGTCGATATCGATCCGCAGTTCGCCGCTCACCAGATGAACTTCAATGCCTTGCGCTTCGCCGGCGTTGAGCCAGACATACTGGTGGAATTCGATTGCAACGGTCACGAAGCCGGATACGTCTCGGCTGGCCTGGGCATTTCGATAACCAATGAGATCATCGCCCGTGAATACGCGGCGTTTAACCTCGAAGCAAAACCGGTGGAACCGTCCGCGCTTTATCACTACGTTGCGATTTGGCAGAAGGGACGGACCTTTTCCAACGCATTGAATGTATCGCTTGAGGCGATCATCGCCGCGTTTTCCCAGATGCCGTCCGCTAGAGGGGGATCATCCCTTGAGGGCTGATATCCTCGGCAGCCGCTGCCCTTGAACAAGAGGCAGGGGTTCTTTCTGACGGAGCAATCGGCCCGCGTCCTTGAACAGAATCCGGGCTTTTGTGCAAAATAGCCCCGATGTCAGGTTGTCTTGATGCCGATCTTGCGGCGCTTGGCCGGCGCCGGCAACGTTACGGGTTCAGGCGCTACGGCCTTCCGTCCCAGGCCGATCGCCTTTGCCATCGCGGATCGCACCGCGGCATAGTTCGGCGCAACCATTGGGTAATCGGAGGGCAGGCCCCATTTCGCCCGGTACGCATCCGGCGAAAGATCGTAGTGAGTGCCAAGGTGCCGTCTGAGCGATTTGAACTTCTTGCCGTCTTCCAGGCAGATTATGAAATCGGGCGTCACCGATTTCTTGATCGGGACTGCGGGTGTAGGCTTCTCTTCCGCTTTGGGTGGGAGTGCTCCCTGCAGCTTGCTGATCGCTCCATAGGTATCGGCAATTACCCGGGCGAGTTCTGCGACTGGAACCGGGTTGTTGCTGACATAGGCGGAAACGATGTCAGCTGTCATCTCCAGCAATTCCGCGTCGGAGTTAAGATCTTCAGGCATTTGGCCAACCCTTCATTTGCTCTTCAGTTGCCGTAGCCCCGATCTACGTCAGCAGCCTCGCTACAGCAAAGCGCACCGGGTGCACAAGACGAGAAGTTGCAAAGAGAGACGTGGCGGGGGCATGGGTCACTAAACTCTGCATGAAGCAGCTCAGTCGAGGCACCGCTCAGCAATGAAGGTGGAAGTGCAATTGGGCGGGAGGGCGGAAGTTGGTTTTTGAGCGAGCCTTGTTATGCGGCCGGCTGCATGGCTGCCCTCACTAGCATGCCGAACAGATCTCGCGGCTCGTCGGGATCGGCGAGCTCCTCGTAGAGGCCGGTCGCTTGTGGCTGGCGCGCACGTATCGCAGCGCCGAAAAATCCTCGATGGCGAAGCCGACGGAATCGAACAGCGTGATCTGCTGACCTCCCGGCGGCCTTGCGCCCTGGCGTCCCGGAATTCGGTCACCGAGGGACAGTTGGAGTCCAGCTGCTGGATCTCGCACTCGATGGGTGTCTGTGGTGGGAATTCGACGAAAATGTCGGAGCCCAGCAGGATATCGCGGTGCAGTTCAGTCTGACCGAAACCTTAAGCTTCGACGTTGATCGCGCTCATCTACGCCCCGGAGGACCCCTTCAACAGCTCTTCTATAAAATCAGCCACAATTGTCGAAGGCTCCCTTTGAGGCGGAAGCAACAGAAGCGTCCGAAAGTGAATTGCTGGCTCGAACGGCACGATCATCATTCCCCGTCCGAGGAAGGGGTCCGCCGTAATCGGATTGACCATGCCGCAGCCAAGACCAGCCTCGACCATCGCCGCGATCGTCGTCGAATAAGGGGTCTCCAAGACAATTTTTGGCTTCACCCCATGCTCCGCGAAGATCGCCTCCGCCTCTCGCCTTGTCGTGTCCTCCGGCGCGAGTGCGACGAAGTTTTCATCGTGGAGGTCTCTTGGATAGATAACTGCTCTGCCCTGCAAACGGTGGCCCGGAGGCAGGGCAATGGCAACCTGATAGCTGGCAAAGGGCCGAGCGATGACGCCCGCGAGATCGATCTCGTCCGCCGCCACACCGACGTCGAACTGGCCGGAAGCAACCAACTCCTTGACCGAGGACGACATCCGCGCTTGGAACGTTATAGCCACCTGCGGGTGGCGCTTCTGGAACGAGCGCATGACTTTTGGCATGACGTTAGTGCTTAACGCCGACAGGCTTGCCACTCTTATTTCGCCCGACCCAAAGTCTCTTATACGCGCAGCCGCACTCTTGAGATGGATCAGGCCGGAAAACGAGGTTTCAACCTCTCGGAAGAAGAGCCGCCCTTCCGCAGTTGGGCTCATGCGCCCCTTAGCGCGATTGAACAGCGCAAAACCAACGGTGCGCTCCAGCTCCTGAACAGCCTTGCTCACGGCCGGCTGTGAGATGCGCAGGACCTCGGCCGCACGTGTCGTCGTGCCGTTTGTCATCAGGGCGTGGAAGACTTCGATCTGCCTCAGGTTCATCTGACCCTATAACCTCCGCGAATAGTAAACCGTAATCTTGATATTAGACCGCATAGTGAGGAGTGTGCTTAAACAATCGCCATGTCCAGGGGGTGGCGAGAGAATGAACGACTTTACTGAAGTGGTGCTGACCCCGAAGGTTAGGAATGAGGGCTTCGATCCGCTTGGAACTGCGGTCCACAGAGCCTCGACAATCGTGTTCGAGAATGCGGAGGCATACGCCAACCGCGCGCAGCGCGGGCCTGAAGGATATTCCTACGGCTTGTACGGCACGCCGACGACGCGCACGCTCGAACAAAAGCTTACCAAGCTCGAAGGAGGCGTCCGGACGTTCCTCGCCCCTTCTGGCCAAGCGGCCAACTCGGTAGCGATGCTTTCTTTCCTGAAGGCTGGCGACAACATCCTCGTTGTAGACACGTCCTACCCGCCCGTCAGGGACTTCGCTAACCAGGACCTGGCACGCTTCCAGATAGAGACGAGGTACTTCGATCCATCCACGATCGATGATCTCGAAAGCAAGATCGACGAGCGCACCGCGATTATCTGGTGCGAGTCTCCTGGTTCGACGAGCATGGACGTCCAGGACATACCAGCCATTGTGGCGGTGGCCCGGCGCCGCGGCATTCTCGTCGGATGCGACAACACTTGGGCGACGCCGCTGAACTTCAAGCCGATCCTGCACGGCGTCGATATCGTCACAGAGGCGTTGACCAAATACATCTCCGGGCACTCCGACATACTGATGGGATCGGTTACGATCGCCCATCCCGAACACGAGGCTGTGGTCAAGGGTTTCATGGGACGCTTTGGGATAGGCGTCTCGCCGGACGACGCGGCCCTCGTCCTGCGCGGCATGGAGACACTCGGCATCCGGATGCAGCGCTCGTTCGAAAGCGCGCGGACCTTGGTCGAACAGATCGAAGGGCATTCGTTGGTAGACCGCGTGCTGTGGCCGCCACTCGCCCATTCGCCTGGTCATGAGTTCTGGAAACGCGACTTCGTTGGAGCGAGCGGGGTATTCGGCGTGCTATTCAAGGACGCCTGCACCGCACATGTCTCACCGGCGCTCGACGTCTTGACGACATTCGCCATCGGCGCCTCCTGGGGAGGTACCCGCAGTCTCGTCGCGCCGATGCCCGTCCGGCAGAACAGAACGGCGACAGAATGGCTCGCGTCCGACCTCGTGCTGCGCATCAGTGTCGGGATCGAGGCGCTTGAGGACTTGCAGGCGGACGTCGCCCGCCTGCTCGAAGACATATCTGTACGGACCGCACAAGATCGGTCCGGCACGGGAGCTCGCTCCTACGGGTAATCAAATCAAAAACAAGGGGAATGGAACATGGACAGCAGCAAATTCATAACAATTCACAGACGGTCGTTTCTGACAGGATTGTCCGGCATGATTGGCATCGCCGCCGGCGGCTCCCTTTTTCCGAGCATGGTCGCGGCCGCGGCTGATAATGATACGCTTAGGATCGCCATCTCTGTGGCCCCCGGCGACCTGGACCCTCACAAATTCAAGGGGCTCTACGCGGTCCAGGACATGGTGTTCGAACCACTCGTCACGTACTCCTATGACGGAAAAATTGAACCTGGACTGGCGACCGCTTGGTCGATCGAGAATGAGGGCAAGCTCCTGCGCCTGACGCTCAGAGAGCAAGTTGTCTTCCATGACGGGACACCATTCGACGCCACCGCCGCCAAGTGGAACCTGGGGCGCTGGATGGGGCAGGCTGACAACAACTGGATGAACTGCTCCAGGCTCTTCGTGGACGCCACTGTCGTCGATGACAATCATATCGATATCCGCTTCAAGGAGCCTGTTCTTGGGCTGCTGCAGGAATTGGCCTATGTCCGCCCCGGTCGATTCCTCAGCCCGAAATCGGTCGCAGCTGACGGGAGCTACAAGGCTCCGGTCGGGACCGGCCCATGGCGTGAAATCAGCGCGGATAACTCGGGCAGCGTCTTCGAGCGGTTCGACCGCTATTGGGGCGAGAAGCCCAAGTTCTCGAAAGTCCAGTTGAAGGTGCTCCCCGACTCTCGTGGCCGTATGGCTGCCCTCCGAGCCGGCGATATCGACCTAATGGGCGGGGCCTTCGTATCGCCGATCACCGCGATCGAGGCCCAGACCTTGAAGCAGGCGGGGCTAGACGTCGTTGTGGAACCCGGTTCGACGACGATGATCATGGCATTCAATCCCGACCGGGCTCCAGCTCTCAAGGAAGTCGCAGTCCGGAAGGCCATCGATATCGGCATCGACCGGGCAGCAATTTCAAAGGTACTTTATCGCGGGATGGCAGCGACGTCGGCCAATCTCTTCGCCGAATCCGTGCCACTGGCCGGAAAGCGCTATGAGGTTCCCCAGATCGACGTCGAAGGTGCTAAGGCGCTTTTGGAAAAGGCAGGATGGGTCGGCAGTCCTGTGAGAGAGAAGGATGGCTCTCCGCTCGCTCTCGAAATCGTCGTCAGTGAAGAACAAATTCCCGGATCGAGATCCGTCGCCGAGGTGCTTCAGGCGGAACTGCAGGAGATCGGCATTCAGCTTACGATCCGCTCGGTGGACCATGCCTCGCGACACAGCGATATTCCCGAACGCAAGTTCGATCTTGCTTTCTTCCAGACATACGGCGCTCCGTACGAGCCTTTCGCCACAATCGTCGGTCTTTTCCTGTCTACCTACGACAACGGCGTCGACGGTAAGCTGTTCGTCGACGCTGAGCGGCTCGATCCGCTCGTGACCGCGACGATGTCGGCGTTGGATCCAAACATGGAAGCCAACGTCCAGAAGGTTTACGATTGGCTGCACGATAACGTCGCCATCGCTCCACTGCTTTACGTGCCAGGTATCTGGGCGCACTCCAGCCGCGTCAAAGATTTCAAGGCCCCGGCAACGGAGTACGATATGCCTTACGAAAACATCAGCCTGAGCGAATAGGAGACGCCGTGTTCTTCTTCATCGCAAAGAGAGCCCGGAACGCGCTCGTTCTGCTTTTTCTGGCTTCGGTGTTGTGCTTTTCCCTGGTGGTGTCAGCCCCAGGCAACGTCGCCATCTTGATTGCGGAGCTTCGCACTCCAACGGCGACCAAGGCGGACATTGCCAAGGTCGCGGAGGAAATCGGCCTGAACAAGCCATTGCTCATTCGATACACGGACTGGCTTGGCAATGCCGCTCACGGCAACTTCGGCATCTCCTACAAGACTGGGGAGGACGTTGGAAACGCTCTTCGGAGCCGGTTATCGGTTACTGCGACGCTGGTCGCCGGCGGAGCCGTGGTCGCCCTCGTCTTGAGTTTGCTCATAGGATTTCTAGGGGCGCTGTGGGCACACAGAATGCCCGACCACATTGCACGCGGACTGGCGTTGTTCGGTGCATCCACGCCCTCGTTCTTCGTCGGTGCGCTTCTGGTCTATGCTTTCTCGGTGTCGTTCAAGATATTTCCGACATTCGGCTACGACGGTTTTCGCAGCTTCATATTGCCATGGCTCACAATAGCGATGCTGCCTGCCGCTGTCCTCAGCCGCGTCGTCCGAGTCGGCCTTGAGGAGGCCATGGCGCGTCCGTTCGTCCTCACCGCGATGAGCAAGGGCTTCAAACGTGAGCGGATACTTATGCGCGACGCTTTGCCCAACATTGCGCCGACCTACCTGAATGCGCTCGGAACTCAGATAGGTCTCATGGTCGTCGGCGCCGTCGTGGTGGAGCCGCTGTTCGCCTGGCAGGGGGTCGCAGAGCTGTTCCTGACCGGGGTCCGGTTCCGCGACTTCATGGTGGTGCAGGCCTGTCTGCTGATCTTCATAACCTTCTTCATTATCTTGAATGTGATCGTGGACGTCCTGATGATGCTCACCGATCCGCGCATGCGCCGGCAAAGGAGCGGATCATGAACATAGTAGGCAAATTGGCAGACCCGATAGGAAAACTGCCGCGCGCATCCGTCATCACCATTGGCGCTTTCGTATTCATCGGCGTGTTCGCACCGCTGCTCACACCTCACGCACCGAACACCCAGAATCTGCTGCTCGCAGGCGAAGGGCCAACCATGACACACTGGCTGGGCGCCGACCACCTTGGCAGGGACACGCTCAGCAGGCTGATAACCGCTGCCCGGACCTCACTTGTCGGCGTCTGTCTCGTGCTCGTCATCGCCCACACGATAGGAACCACCATCGGAACGGTCGCCGGATATCGACGCGGCTGGACGGACGAGATCCTCATGCGCATTGTCGACGTCGGTCTCGCTATCCCAAGCCTTATCATTTCGCTGGCGGTTATCGGCGTATTCGGGGCCAGCTACTGGAACATGATCCTGGCCTTGGCGCTGGCTTGGTGGCCGGGTAGCGCTCGCGTCAGCCGCGCGGTGGCCGTGAGCGTCATGAACAAGCCTGAGATGGAGGCGCTGCGCGTCCTTGGTGCTAGCCCTATGCGGATCTACTTCGTCCATCTTCTTCCAACGACGCTCGGCGCCGTCCTTGTCTATGCCACGGCAGACGCGGGCGCAGTAGCTCTGGCGATTGCCACTCTGAGCTTTCTCGGCCTCGGTATCCAACCGCCGACCCCGGAATGGGGGCAGATGCTGGTCGATGCGCTTCCCTATCTGGAAACCGATCCACGGCAGGTCGTTCTCCCGGGTCTTGCCCTTACGTTGGCCGTGATTGGATTCAATATCCTAGGGGAAGCAGTCGCGCTGAACCGCGTGCCGACCCCGCTCACGAACAAGATGCTTGTCGCCCGTCGCCGCGCCACGGCGCTCTGGGCAAAGGAGTCGATCTGATGCCCGCTGAAACCGTACTGGACGTGAGAAACCTGACGGTCGATCTCCTAACTCGCCATGGGGCGGTCCGTCCGGTCGATGGCGTCAGTTACTCGATACGACGCGGGGAGACGTTGGCTGTCGTAGGCGAGAGCGGCAGCGGCAAGACCGTGATGAACTTCGCTCCTCTCGGTCTGATGCCGCTTGGTGTAAAAGCGGACGTTTCGGGCTCAGTGGTCTTCGACGGCACCGAACTGGTTGGAGCCTCGGAGGATAAAATCAGACACTTCCGTGGAAAGTCGATAGGCTTCATTTTTCAGGACCCGATGAGTGCACTGAACCCCGCAAGGAGGGTGGGGCGGCAAATCGCGGAGATGGCTGAATTCCACTTGGGCATGTCGGCAACTGCCGCCGAAGCAAGGGCGCTAGACCTTCTTAAATTGGTCGACATATCCGACCCGGCGGCGCGACTAAGGCAGTATCCTCACGAACTGTCCGGTGGCCTCAGGCAGCGCGTGATGATTGCAATTGCCATCGCGGCCGAACCCAAGCTCTTGATTGCGGACGAGCCGACCACCGCGCTCGACGTCACCGTTCAGGCCCAGATCCTGCGCCTGCTCAAGAACATTCAGTCAAAGCTTAAAATGGCGATGGTTCTCATTACTCACGACATGGGCGTCGTCGCAGGATCGGCAGACCGAGTGGTCGTCATGTACGCAGGCCGGAACGCGGAAACTGGTCCCGTCGAAAAGGTTCTGGTTTCGCCGCATCATCCCTACACAATGGGGCTGATCGACGCCATCCCGCGACGTGAAGACGCGGTCGGGGCACCCTTCCGGGGACTCCCCGGCGTGCCGCCTATACTCGCGGCGCCCATTGTCGGGTGTGCTTTTGAGCCGCGCTGCGTTCATTCGGTCCAAAGCTGCAAATCGCATCGGCCCAGGCTCGTCGAGACGCTCGATCCTTCGGTCTTTGCCGCATGTCCTGTGATCAACAACCACCTCTTGGAGAGAGTAAGCTGATGGCTGTTCTCGAAGTCGAAAACCTTGTGACGAGCTATCCCAGCGCGATGAGGGGCAAGACCATCAAGGCCGTAAATGACGTGTCAATCACGTTGAACGCGGGCGAAATCGTCGGCCTCGTCGGCGAGTCTGGCTGCGGCAAGTCGACACTTGGCCGATCCATCGTGGGGCTGGAGAAACCTCAGTCGGGTAGAGTGATCTTCGACGGCGTCGATCTCGGATCCCTCTCGGGCGGACGCCTTAGGGAAGTGCGCCGTGCCGTCCAATACGTGTTCCAGGACCCCTACGCCTCGTTGAACGATCGACAGACCGTTGGCGAAGCAATCGCAGAGGCTCTGATCATCAAAGGGATGCGCTCGAAGGAACAACGGGCGGCGCGTACGACGGAGCTGTTGGACCAGGTCGGACTGGCGACCCAGGTCAGGGACCGGTTCACCCGAGAGCTGTCCGGTGGTCAGCGTCAACGTGTGGCAATCGCGAGGTCACTTGCCGTGGAGCCGCGGGTGCTGATCTGCGACGAGCCCGTTAGCGCGCTCGACCTTTCGATCAGGGCGCAAGTGATGAATTTGTTCATGGGACTGCGCAGGGACCTTGGCGTCGCCTGTCTGTTCATCGCTCACGACCTCGGCCTCGTTCGACAGGCTTCGTCGCGTGTTTACGTCATGTACCTTGGTCGGATCGTCGAGATGGGAACGTCTGAGGACGTCTACAACCATCCGAGCCACCCCTACACCCAGTTGCTGCTGGCATCGGTTCCAGCAGCCGATCCCATTGAGGAGAGAAATCGGAAGGTCCCGCTGCTCGTGGGAGAAATACCGAGCCCGACCAATCCTCCGTCGGGATGCGCGTTTCGGACGCGTTGTCCACTAGCTGTCGCCGACTGTGCGACAGCACTCCCGCCTCAGATCGAGGTCAGTGCCGGTCACCGGGCGGCGTGCGTGCTCGCGGAAAAGGTCTTCCGTGGAGAACGCAGTGCTCTCGACGTCCCGCCTGAATCCGGAAGAATGCCCGGGCAAGTGCGTCTGATGACTGCCGCCGCCCTCTGAAATTAATCATTCAAGATCGAGTCGCACCTGCATGAGTCTGTCATCGGACATCGCCCTGCTGTCGCTTGCGGAACTGTCCCGCAGACTTCGCGCGAAGGAAATATCTCCCCTTGAACTCACGAAGACGTACCTCGACAGAATCGCTGGGCTGGATCAGAGACTTCACAGCTTCAACTCGCTGCGAGCTGAAAGCGCGTTGCAGGAGGCATCTGCGGCGGAGCAGGCGCTCGTGCGCGGGGAGTGGCTAGGCCCTCTGCACGGCGTGCCCATTGGCATCAAGGACCTGATCGATGTCGCGGGACTGCCGACCACGGCGCAGGCTGTTCATCGGCGCGACGCGATCGCCAGCGAGGATGCAGGCGTCGTCGCATCCTTGAAGCGGGCCGGCGCGATTATCCTCGGGAAGCAAGCAACCACCGAATACGCAGTCTCCGGAACGCAGTTCGATCTTGGCTGGCCGCCCGCCCGCAACCCGTGGAACCTCGATCTCGACCCATCGTCGTCATCGAGCGGCTCGGCGATTGCGGTTGCGGCGGGTTTGTGCGCCGGGTCGGTGGGGACGGAGACCGCAGGCTCGATACGAGATCCTGCCGCGTGGTGTGGGGTCGCAGGTCTAAAGCCGACCGACGCGCTGGTAAGCCGAAAGGGCGTACTTCCGCTGTCACGATCAATGGATTGCGTCGGTCCGCTAGCCTGGACGGTCGAGGACTGCGCCCTGATGATAGCGTCGATGGTGTCGACGGATACTGACGATATTTTGCTTAGAGGTTTCAAGAGCCCCGATATCTCAAGGATAGGAGAAGGCATCCGAGGTCTGCGTGTCGGCGTCATAAGGCAATTCTACGAGGGCGATCCCGACGTCGATCAGGACGTGCTCGACGCGATGGAGAATACGCTCGCCGTCGTGCAGGAGCTTGGCGGCCGTGTTTCCTCCGTGAGATTGGCGGATTTCGGCCTATACGGTTCCGTCGCAAGAAACATCACCTGGCCGGAGGAATACGCCGAACACCGGGCGGAGCTCGATGCCTATCCAGAACGGTTTCATCCTGTCAGCCGCTCCCGCCTGCAGGACGGGAAAACCGTTTCGGCGGCTGACTATATTGATGCCCGCCTTCGGCAGGCGGCGCTGACTGAAGAACTCGCCGACGTTATGGAGGACGTCGACGTCCTTGTCCTGCCGACGATGAAGACGCCCGCTCAGATCCTCGGTTATGAGATGACGGAGATGGGCGAGATCGAACTTTCGCTCAGCCGTCCTTTCAACCTTACTGGTAGCCCGGCGCTTGCGATCTGTAACGGCTTTACCGCGACGGGACTTCCGATCTCGATGCAGATCGTGGGCCGCAAGTTTGAGGACGACACAGTGCTGAGGGCGGGACACTCCGTGGAGCAGGCGCTGGGACTTCGATCCAGGAGGCCGGTGGTGGCGACAGAAAATCCCGGGTGAGACCCGCCAAAGCGCAGCCAGCCGAAACGCGTCGATCTCATGGCGCCTTCGGACCTATGTGCAGAGCAATCTCCCAAAGGAGGTGCACTCGGTCAATGCCACGCTCGTTTTCGAAGACCTTGCAAGGCAAACGCCTGGCGGAGATGCCAGTCAACCTGAGCCGCCAACTACGCTGCCCTCGCCGCTTGGATAGTGTGCAGCATTTCCGGCTTGAGATGCGTATACCGCCGCAACATCTTCCAATCCTTGTGACCCGTGACCAGAGCTACCTGTTCGATCGTGAATCCAGCTTCGAAGAGGCGGCTTGTTCCTTCATGCCGCAAGTCGTGAAAATGAAGGTCGTGGATGTCCAGGTCAGCGCACCCTAGACGGAAGGCGGTGCCGACTGACCTATGATTGAATGGGAAAATTCGATCATCGTCATTGCTTCGCTTGGCCAGTCGGTCCTCGACAATGGCCCATGCGTCGTACCCAGTTGCCGCGAACAAGGGTATGCGTTGATTGTTCCCGTTTTTGTTTCGCGGGTCTTTCCGGTCACGGATGAGAAGCATCCGCGTGCGGGCGTCCATGTCGGACCACCGCGCCTTGCAGATTTCCTCCTGGCGCATCGCCGTTGCGACGGCGAAACGTATTATCTGACCAACCGGCGCTATTTGACGAGGATTTGCATCGAAGTGGGCGATGAGCCTGTCGAGTTCATCCTGGGTCGGCCTCCTGTCGCGCTGATTGCCCTTACCAACGAGGCCAAGCCTCTTTAGGGCAATACGCGCGAGATCAACCGGTTCGACCTTGACGGGCAGGCCGTGCACCGCAGCGGCATGAGCCAGTATGAGTTTTACAAAGCCGATGTCGATGCCGAGCGTCATCGGTCCGGCACCTTGGGCGGCCCGGTCGCGCCCAAAACGAATGAGCCGTTCGCGATCGAGAGCCGCGATGTTGCACTTCCCCAGATGTCTTTGGAGCATATCGAGAGCCGCAGCCTTGGAGCGGCGAGGGGACTTGCCTACATCACACATGTCGTCGATATGAAGGTCGATGAGTTCACCGAAAGTCTTCAGGCGGGCCAAACGGGACTTGGTCGGCGTCTCACCACGATCGACTTGGCGCTCGGCTTCGGTTGCCCAGCGCCGTGCGTCGTCTCGGCGCAGGAAGGTCTCGCTGACGTAGCGACCCTTGCGACGGACTTGGACGCGCCAGGAACCGGACGAGAGTTTTGTGTAGGTGGCCATTTTTTCGTGTGCGCTCCGTGTGCACTGAGAGATCGAAATGTGGCGAAAAGGGTCGTATTCTGGCGTAAATTCGTGTGCACTCGGTAGGTTCTAACGATTTGATGTTAAAGAAAAAATGCTGAAAAATCAAGAGCATAGACTGGCTATTGCACCCATGATGGACTGGACCGACCGGCATTGCCGGTTCTTCCACCGCCAGTTGACGCAGCGTGCGCTGCTCTACACCGAAATGGTGGTGGCGGACGCTGTCATCCATGGTGCGCGCGAGCGGCTGCTTGGTTTTGACGAGACCGAACATCCGGTGGCACTGCAGCTCGGCGGCTCCGATCCGCAAAAGCTGGCCGAGGCGGCGCGCATCGGCGAGGGCTTCGGCTACGACGAGATCAATCTCAATGTCGGCTGTCCGTCCGACCGCGTCCAGTCCGGCACGTTCGGCGCCTGCCTGATGAAAGTGCCTGACCTCGTCGCCGATTGTGTGGCGGCGATGAAGGCGGCGGTGAAAATCCCGGTGACGGTCAAATGCCGCATCGGCGTCGACGAGCAGGATCCGGAGCCCGCGCTCGACGCGCTGGCCGACGGCGTTTTCGCGGCCGGCGCCGACGCGCTGTGGGTGCATGCGCGCAAGGCTTGGCTGGAGGGTCTGAGCCCGAAGGAAAATCGCGACATCCCGCCGCTCGACTATGACAGGGTCTATCGCCTCAAAGCGGGAAAATCGAACAAATTCATCGGCATCAACGGCGGCGTTCAATCGCTCGAAGAGGCGGCTCGCCACCTCGATCATGTCGATGGCGCCATGCTTGGCCGCGCCGCCTACCACACGCCAGGCATCCTGGCCGGCGTCGACGCGGCATTCTACGGCGACAAGGCCGGCGCCTACGATTTTGCCGCGCTGATCGACACGATGGCCGACTACGCCGCGCGGCATATCGAGCAGGGCGGGCGGCTCGGCCACGTCACCCGCCACATGGTCGGGCTGTTCCACGGCCTGCCGGGCGCGCGCCGCTTCCGGCAGATACTGTCCACCGACGCGACGAAACCCGGCGCCGGACCGGATGTGCTGAAGGCAGCGTTCGCTGCCGTCGATTTCGACCGTGTTGAAAAGGCCGCTTAAGCAGTTCAGTCGCGCAGAATCATCCGGTCGCCGCGCACGTCGAAACCCGACAGGGAACCGATGAAGTTCATGCCGAGCAGGCTCTGGCTGAGCGCGCCGGGCGCGGCGACCATCACCTGCATGTTCTTGCGCACGATGCCGCCGATCGCCAGTTCGTCGGTGCGCACCGAAGCGGCGCGTGCCATGCCATTGGCGGTCGAGACCGGGACGGTGAAGCTCAGCGCGGCCGGATTGAAGCCGGCCGCCTGCGCGTCTTCGGCGGTGAGCACTGTACTGGTCGCGCCGGTATCGACGACGGTGCGGATCGGCGCGCCGTTGATCGTGATGCGGGCCTCGAAATGGCCGCTGCCGGCCTTGTCCAGGGTCACGGTGGCATGGCCGTCCTCGACGCCGAGCGCCAGCGGGCTGCCGGGAACGAGGCCCGCCGTCACCCGGCTGGCGAAATCCTGCAACTCGTAGCGGTACTGGTAGCCGGCGACGAGCGCCAGCACGATCAGGGCCCACGTGCCGAGATTGCGGGCCATGACGCCCAGCGGCCTGCCGGACCGGACAAGGCCGGCGCTGACCAGCAAGCCGATCGCCCCCAGCCAGACCAGACGGCTGAAATCGTAATTCTCGATGCCGAACGTGCTGCCGGCGTTGTTGTTGATCATCAGCAGCATCAGCCCGAGGCCGATTGCCGCCATCACGATCCAGAACAGTCGGTTCATTGGACCTGCCGCCTCAAGAGAGGACGTCGCGCTCGCGCGCCATGCGGCTGCGGCGTGTTTCCCGGCGCGGCCGGCGCTCGACCGTTTCCAATCGGGCCGGCAACTCGGCCATGACGCTGCGGCGTACCTCCGGCGTCATCCCCATCCAGGCGCCGATTTCATCGCGCGTGCGGCCACAGCCGAAGCAGAAGCCGGTTTTCATGTCGATCGAACAGACCAGGATGCACGGGGATTCGATGGCCGTCATGACTTTCTCTTGAAGGTTCCGTCCGGAATCCCTCGTTCCATCTCCACATGGTGCAACGGCAAAGCCAATGCAAGCCCTTCGGAATGCGGCGCGGGCAACCGCTTTCGCGCCAATGTCGAGGGGAGTTGTGCCGGCCGGGCAAGGCGGTTATGCCGCTGATCAACCACAGGGAATGATCAGGACCGACATGACCAGCGCGCTGCCCTTCGACGACTTTCGCAATCTGCTGGCGAGCCTGCCGCCTGCCGATACAGTCGCGGAAAACAGGGTGCGCACCCTGTTTTCCAAGGCCGACAAGCCGAAAGCCTCGCTTGGCCGCATTGAGGACATCGCCGCCTGGCTTGCTGCCTGGAGCGGGCGCGCCCCGCCGGCGGTAAACCGGCCCCTGGTGGCGATCTTCGCCGGTAACCATGGCGTGACCCGCCACGGCATCTCGCCGCGCCCTGTCGCTGAGACCGCAAACGCCGTTGAGCTGTGCGCCGCCGGCGGTGCGGCAATCAACCAGATTTGCGTCGCCAACAATCTTGGCCTCAAGGTGTTCGACCTGGCGCTGCACATTGCGACCGCCGACATCACCGAGGACGCCGCCCTCGACGAACGCGGCTGCGCCGCCACCATGGCCTTCGGCATGGAAGCCATTGCCGGTGGCTCCGATCTGATTTGCCTCGGCGATCTCGGCGTCGGCAACTCCACCGTTGCGGCGGCTTTGTGCGCCGCCCTGTTCGGCGGCAGCGGCGCCGACTGGGTCGGCCCCGGCTCCGGTGCCGACGCGGCCATGCAGGCGCGCAAGGCTGATGTAGTCGATGCAGCCGTCGCCTTCCATGGTGCGGCTCTGAAGGACCCCCTGGAAGCACTGCGCCGGGTCGGCGGCCGCGAATTCGCGGCCATTGCCGGCGCTATCCTCGCCGCCCGGATGCAGAAAATCCGGGTGCTGCTCGACGGCTTCGCCGCGACCGCCGCCGCTGCCGTGCTGCACGCCGCCAACCCGGGTGCGCTCGACCATTGCCTGCTGGCCAGTCTGTCGCCGGAGTCCGGCCAAAGGCTTGCCGCCGAGCGGCTCGGCCTCAGGCCGCTGTTCGATCTCGGCATCAGCCACGGCGAAGGGGTAGGGGCCGCCCTTGCCGCCGGTCTGGTCAAGGCGGCGGCGCTTACCAGTTCGGGCATGGCGGCGGCGGTCAAAGCCTAGAACAAGCTGTCAACGTCGGCGGGCCGCCGCCACGGTCTTGGTTGGCAGCGCCGGCAGTTCCTCCATCACTCGGGCGAGCGGGAAGATGGCGATTGCCTCGGTGCCTTCGCGCAATTTCGACTGAAGTTCGAATTCGCCGCCATGCATGGCGAGCAGGCCCTGCACAATCGGCAGTCCGAGCCCGGTGCCCTGTTCGGCGCTCTTGATGGCGATCGAGCCCTGGCCGAAGGCGGACAGCACGATCGGGATTTCGTCTTCCGGTATGCCCGGCCCATTGTCCTTGACCGAAATGTACTGGCCACCGCCCGCCGTCCAGCCGACGCGCACGCGAACTTCGCCGCCGGTGGCGGTGAATTTGATGGCGTTGGACAGGAGGTTGAGCGTGATCTGCCGCACCGCGCGCTCGTCGGCGAACAGCCGCGGCAGGGCACTTTCGAAATCCTGGACGATGCGGATGTCCTTGTTGCGCGCCTTCAATTCCATCATGTGGCAGCAATCTTCGGCGATGTTGAGCAGCATTACCGGCTCTTCGTTGAGCTGATAGCGGCCGGCCTCGATGCGCGACAGATCGAGGATTTCGTTGATCAGGTCGAGCAGATGCTGGCCGGAATCGTGCACGTCGCGGGCGTAGTCGCGATAGGTCGGGTTGCTCATCGGCCCGAGCACCTCATTGGCCATCACCTCGGAAAAACCGAGAATGGCGTTGAGGGGCGTCCTGAGCTCATGGCTCATAGAAGCAAGGAAGCGCGACTTCGCCAGATTGGCGTCTTCGGCCCGCCGACGAGCTTCGTCCGACATCGATTTCGCGGTCTCCACCTCGGCGAGCAGCGCATCCTTTTCGGAGCGGAAGGACAGAAGTATCAGCGACGAGCGGTTGAGATGGCGCGCGATATAGGCAAAGAACGGCAATGCCGCGACCAGCAGGGCGACCATGATCGTCCCGACCGGCACCCAAAATTTCGTTTCAGCATAGGCATAGACCGCCACCGGAACGACGAAGGTGGCAAGCAGCGAGCCGCGCAAGGACGACGCCATGATAGCGGTCGTCGCCATGGCCAGCAGTAGCACCATCGCCTTGGCCACCTGGAACTGGTCGATCTGGCAGGTGGCGCAGCCGAGCCAGGCGAACCACGCCCAGCCGAGGCCGCACAGCGAATGGCCGATCAGGAAATCCCTGCGGGTGCGAACAGGGTTGAGCTCGGCGGCTTCGGTGCGGCCGACGCGCCGCGCCATGAAGGCGACGATCGAATAGCAGATCAGGGTGAACAGCGCCCAGACGCTGATCTGTTTGTCCACACCGGCCAGCAGCCCGGCCGCCGCGACCGCCAACACCAGCAGTGGGATGACGGCTGCGCCGCCCACCATGGTCCCGGCGTGCAGCTTCAGCAGCTCGCGGTCGAAGTCGAGATTGCCGACCTGCTGCGAAAGACGGTCGCGCGTCTTGCGCACCGCGCGCGCCACATCGCTGTTGCGGTGCGGTTTCCGGCGGTCCACAATGAATTTATCCGCTGTGTTCGAGCGTAGCAGAGGCATGGAAACTTCGATTTATGCGCGCAGCGATCTCAATTCGTTAAGCTACGTTCGAATGATTAAGAGACTGTTTGCCATATGAGCCGTTCGTGGTCGCCAAGGCCGCGCCGGCGATACTATCCGCCGCCGCCGCGAAGCCTGTGGCGCAAGCTGCTGGATTACGCGCTGACGTTCATTCTGCTCGGCCTGCTGATCCTGCTCGCCGCACGCCTCGACCGTTTCGAGACGCGCAAGGCGCAAGGGGCGGCGATCGTCAACGATGGCGATTCACTCACTCTTGGCACCGAACGTATCCGCATGCGCGGCATCGACGCTCCGGAATACCAGCAGATCTGCCGTAGGGATGGCGCAGACTACGCCTGCGGCAGGCTGGCGCGCCAGGCGCTGGTGCAGCTGATATCAGGCAATCCGGTGACCTGCAGCGGCTGGCAGCGCGACCGCTACGGCCGCCTGCTCGGCGATTGCAAGGCCGGCGGCAAGGATCTCAACCGGGCCCAGGTCGAGGCCGGCTGGGCCATTGCCTATGGCGATTTCGACACCGAGCAGGGCATTGCCCGCGCCGGCAAGGTTGGCATCTGGGCCGGCACGTTCGATGAGCCGCAAGACTGGCGCGAAAGCCACCACGGCGGCCCGCTCGAAAGAAAGCACGGCACGCTGGCTTCGGTCGGTGACGCCTTGCGAGAGATGTTTCGCTTCTGGTGACGAGCACTATAGTTGAAGGACCATATCGGGAGGAAAGCATGAAACTGTTCGATGGCGGCCGCGCCCCCAATCCGCGGCGCGTGCGGGTTTTCCTCGCCGAGAAGGGCATCGCAGTACCACTGGTGCCGGTCGATATGGGTGCGATGGGGCACAAGCAGGAGCCGGTCAGGTCGCGCAACCCGCTGCAGCGGCTGCCGGTGCTCGAGCTCGACGACGGTACCATCCTCACCGAATCCGTCGCCATCTGCCGCTATTTCGAGGAACTGCATCCCGAACCCGCGCTGTTCGGGCAAGGCGCGCTCGGCAAGGCCAAGGTCGAGATGTGGCAAAGGCGCATGGAGTTCAATCTGCTCAGCTGCGTCGCCCAGGCTTTTCGCCACATCCATCCGGCGATGAAGGAATGGGAAATTCCGCAGATCCCCGAATGGGGCGAGGCCAACAAGGCGAAAGCGGTCGAATTCCTGAAACTGCTCGACCCCGAACTGGCAAACCGCGAATTCGCCGCCGGTGACGCCTATTCGATCGCCGATATCACCGGCATGATCGCCATGGATTTCATGAAACCGGCGCGCATCAAAGTGCCGGACGAGTGCACAAACGTGCTGCGCTGGTACAGCGCCGTCTCCAGCCGTCCGAGCGCTTCCGCCTGATGGAGGCGGAACTCGAACGCTTGACGGCAAAGGTCCGCGCCTGCCGCATCTGCGTCGACACTCCGGTCGGCAGGCCACTGCCGCACGAGCCGCGCCCGGTGCTGCTGCCATCATCCAGCGCCCGCATCCTGCTCGCCGGCCAGGCGCCAGGCACAAAGGTGCATTCGTCTGGCATGCCGTTCACCGACGCGTCCGGCGACCGGCTGCGAAGCTGGCTGGGCGTAACCAGCGAGGAATTCTACGACACGGAAAAATTCGCCATCGTGCCGATGGGCTTTTGCTTCCCCGGCCAGGACGCCAAGGGCGGCGACCTGCCGCCGCGCCGAGAATGCGCGCTGGCCTGGCGCGCGCCGCTGATGGCGCTGATGCCGCAGATCGACCTCGTTTTGACAATCGGCTCCTACGCGCAATCCTGGCATATGGGCGCCACGCGCCGGCCGTCGCTGACCGAAACCGTGAAGGACTGGCGCACCATCTGGGATGCGCCGGCCAGCCTGAAAGTGCTGCCGCTGCCACACCCGTCATGGCGCAACTCAGGATGGCTGAAGCAGAATCCATGGTTTGAAATGGATTTGCTGCCGTTTCTGAGATCGGAAATCCGCTATCGCATAGATTAGACTTTAAGCAAGATATCACTCGCTTTTGTGCCATCCGGCAGAATTTCTTTCTTGTGAAAGGTCGAAATAAGAGGGAGTATAGCCAATCTATTCCCAAAGCGCGTCGCGCCCGAGGGAACGCGGCCTGCACCAGGAGCACCTCAATGGATCGCCTCGACAGAAAAATTCTCCGCCTCCTGCAGGAGGACGCGACGCTCGCGGTTGCCGATGTCGCCAAGAAAGTCGGCCTGTCGACGACGCCGTGCTGGCGCCGCATCCAGAAGCTGGAGGAAGAGGGAGTCATCAAGCGGCGGGTCGCCATCCTCGACCACGAAAAGGTCAATGTGCGCGTCACCGTCTTCGTGTCGATCCGCACCAATTCGCACAGCCATGAATGGCTGCGGCGTTTCTCGGAAGTCATCCAGGAATTTCCCGAAGTTGTCGAATTCTACCGCATGAGCGGCGACGTCGACTATCTCCTGCGCGTCGTGGTGCCCGATATCGCCGCCTATGACGCCTTCTACAAGCGGCTGATCGCCAAGATCGAGATCCGCGACGTGTCGTCGTCCTTCGCCATGGAGCAGATCAAGTACACGACCGAAATGCCGCTCGACTACATGCTGCTGGACAAGGAATCCGGCGCCAACGCGGCCTGAGCGCGGTTGTCCGTGACTGGGTGGTGACGCTGCACAAGCAGGCGGCGCTTAGTTTTTCTTTTTGTTGAGGAAACTCCAGGGCGAGTTGACCGGCAGCGTGATCGTGTCCGGCACCGTGTCGACTGCCACCACATCGGCTTTGCGTACGGTGTAGCCGGACTGGATGATGCTGACGCCGTCGAGAATGAACAACTGGCTCTTCTCCAAGCCGGGCCGCAAGGCGCCGGTCACGGCAACCGACTCATAGGCCTGCGACATCTTGTAGGGACGGGCCGGCGTCACCAGCACGATCTGGTTGGGCGGCGGCGTCGGCATGTGGCTGCAAGCGCCTGTCCACGGCACCAGCAGGAACTGGTAGACGAGATCGCCATCACGGTCGACCGGCAATGCATAGCCGGCTAATTGTACCGTCTTGTCCTGCAGGTTGAGCGACAATGTCTCGCCACGATCGGGCAGTTTTGCCGCAATCATCGGCAGGCCGGCATCTTCGGCCACCGCCTGCGTCGCCGGGCGGAGATCCTTCCAAAAGATATGCGCGGTTTGCGCTGAGGCGTCGAAGGTACCGGCTGTCAACAACGCGGCTGCAAGCGCGAGGGTCGATTGGAGATGTTTGGTCATAGGCCGAGTAAAGACGTCCTGGCCAATTGCGTCAACGCTTGAGCCGCATCATATGTCTGCGAGAGCCGGCGGCCAGGTTGCGTCGGCAAACGGGTTGCCAGGTCAGCCTTTTCTGGCGGCGATCCGCTCGATGATCTTGGCATTGGTGAGTTCCCGTACGGCGTCCTTGCCAATCCAGCGCGCCGTCTTGTCGGCCGACTGGGCCAGTCGTTCGGCGACGGCAAGGGCAGCGCCGTGCATCTCCAACGATCGCTTTCCGATCGAACGAAGCGCCCAGTTTACCGCCTTCTTCACGAAATTGCGGCTGTCGGTGGCATGCGCTTCGATGATCGGCAGGAAGCCGAGGAAAGTCGCCACCGGCTCCTGCTTCCGGTGCACGACGGACCACGCCATCATCGCAAAGGCCGTGCGTCGAACAAACTCGTGCTCGTCCGCCGCGAACTCTTCGATCAGCTCCTTCCAGGCGTTCGTGTCGACGAAGAGATCGGAGACGCCGTCGACGATATCCCAGGAATCGAAGGCCGCGGCCCATTGTCGTGCATCCGCGGCTGAGAAGCGCTTCGGGTCGGCCGTGACGGAAGCGATGAACTGCGCCTCCATGATGCCGGTCTGCCAAAGCTCGAAAGCACGCTCGTGGTTGCGCTTGATCTTTTTGGCGACCTGCCGCTGCACGCCATGCGAGATGCCGAGCGCGCGCTCGGTCTTGATACCGTAGCGCAACATGCCGCGGCGATTGTCCTCCGAGCCGATCGAGCGCAAATGGGCGACGATCTCATCGGCGCTCGATTGGGGCGAAAGCTCGGCCATTGCGAACGCCTATTTTTCCAGGCGCGCCAGCAGGGACGAGGTGTCCCAGCGCTTGCCGCCCATCGCCTGCACATCCTTGTAGAACTGGTCGACAAGGGCGGTCACCGGCAGTCTGGCGCCATTGCGGTCGGCTTCATCGAGGCAGATGCCGAGATCCTTGCGCATCCAGTCGACGGCAAAGCCGAAATCATATTTACCGGCGTTCATCGTCTTGTGTCGGTTCTCCATCTGCCATGACCCGGCAGCGCCCTTGGAAATCACCTCGATGACCTTCTCGATGTCGAGCCCGGCCTTCTTGCCGAAATGGATGCCTTCGGCCAGTCCCTGAACCAGCCCGGCAATGGTGATCTGATTGATCATCTTCGTGAGCTGGCCGGCGCCCGACGGACCCATCAGCCCGACCATGCGGGCAAAGGCGTCGATGACCGGCCTGGCCTTGTCGAAGGCAGCCTGCTCGCCGCCGACCATCACCGTCAGCACGCCGTTCTCGGCGCCCGCCTGGCCGCCGGAAACCGGCGCGTCGAGGAAGGAAAAGCCAGCCTTTTCAGCGGCGTCGGCCAGTTCGCGCGCGACTTCGGCCGAAGCGGTGGTGTTGTCGATGAAGACGGAGCCTTTTTTCATCGCGGCGAAGGCGCCATCGGCCCCGGTCGTCACCGAGCGCAGATCGTCGTCATTGCCGACGCAGGAGAAGACGAAATCCTGGCCCTCTGCGGCGTCCGCCGGCGTCAAAGCAAGCTTGCCGCCATGCTGGGCCACCCATTGTTCCGCCTTCGCCGCGGTGCGGTTGTAGACGGTGACGTCGTGGCCGCCTTTGTTCCTGAGGTGCCCGGCCATGGGATAGCCCATCACGCCAAGACCGAGAAATGCCACAGATGCCATGGGTTTGCCCTTCAGACGGAACGGAGTTGTCTTGGACAGCTCTAGGCTCTACGCGCCATTCGTCAAGACGCGCATGAGCCGATCGACTGGTACAGCCGAACGCTCAGCGGATCAGATGAATGGTGATCCGCCGCTCGATCCATTCGACGCCGTGGCGCAGGATCTCGACCATCACCAGATAGACGATGGCGACCCAGACATAGGCCTGGAAGTCGAAGGACTTGGCGTAGGCCAGCTTCGCGTTGCCCATCAAATCATAGACGGTGATGATGGCAACGATGGCGGAGGCCTTGATCATCAGGACGAGTTCGTTGCCATAGGGCCGGAGCGCGACGATAAACGCCTGCGGCAGGATGACGTTGCGCAGCGTCTGCAATTTGTGCAGGCCGAGCGAAGCAGCGCCCTCCCATTGGCCTCTCGGCACGCTCTCGATGGCGCCGCGCAGGATTTCGGCCTGGTAGGCGGCGGTGTTGAGCGCGAAGGCGAACACACCGCAATTGAAGGCGTCGCGGAAGAACCACCACAGTCCGACGGATTCGAGCTGCACCCGGAATGAGCCCAGGCCGTAATAGACGAGATAGACCTGGACCAGCAGCGGCGTGCCGCGGAAGAAATAGACATAGCAATAGGCCAGGACGGACAGATAGCGGTTCTTCGACATGCGGGCATAGGTGACGGGCAGCGAAAACAGCGCGCCGAGCACCATCGAGATAGCCACCAGCGCAAGCGTGGTTCCCAAGCCCTGCAGATAGGCAGGCGCGTATCTGGCGAAGAATTCGCCATTCCAGGCGTAAACCAGATAGACGGCGATGCCGATGCCGAACAGGATCCAGAAGCCGACCAGCGCGTAGCCGACGACACGGGCCCGCGGCCAGCCCCGCGCCCGTGGTGGTGGCTTCTCGATGTCGACGGCGGCGCGCGTCACGACGCTCATCGTGCCTCCCTCCTCCCGAGCGAACGCAGGATGAAGCCGGTGGCGATCGACGACAGGATGGCAAGGATAAGGAACACCATCGCCGCGACGCTGTAGAACAGGAAGGAATGTTTGGTGACACGGGCCGCCACGCCGGCGTTGCGCAAGGTTTCAGCCAGGTTGACGACCGACACCAGGGCCGTGTCCTTGAGCAGGCTCAGCCAGCAATTCTCAAGGCCGGGGAAGGCGATGCGCAGCAGCTGCGGCAGGATCACCTTGCGCATCGTCTGCCATTTCGACAGCCCGATCGCATAGCCGCCCTCATACTGGCCCTTCGGAATGGCGCGAAAGGCCGACAGGAAGACTTCGCTGGAATAGGACGAAAAGATCAGCGACAGCACGATCATGCCGGCGAAGAAGCTGTCGACATCGACCGTCGCTTCCGGCCTGAACAGACGGATGACATACTGCAAGAGGATCGGCATGCCGAAGAAGAACAGGAAAAGCGTCACCAGTTCCGGCAGTCCGCGAAACACCGTGGTGTAGATGTTGGCAGCCACGCGAAGCGACGGCTCTTCGGATTGTTTCGCCCAGGCGACGAAAAAACCGATCGTCAGGCCGATCGGCAGTGTCGCCAGCGCGAGCGCAATGGTGACCAGTGCGCCATAGGCAATATCGTCAATCCAGCCATCGGGTCCCCAAGTGAGAAGTATCCATATGTTCTGGCTTGGCATTGACGGGTCTTGTCTCCACTTCTGTCAGGCCAAGGCGGCAGCAGGAAACTTCCCCTGCCGCCTTGTTTCAGACGTTCAGGACTCGGCGCCGAAGACGTCGAACTTGAAGTACTTGTCGTTGATTTCCTTGTACTTTCCGTTAGCGCGGATTGCGTCGATGGCGCTGTTCAACTTGTTGACCAGATCCGTCTCGCCCTTGCGCACGGCGATGCCGGCGCCCGGTCCAAAGATATCGACCGGCTGCGGCGAGGGCTGGCCGAGAATCTTGCAGCAGGCGCCATCAGGCGAATCCAGGAACTGCTGCAACACGACGATATCGTCCTCGATCGCGTCGAGACGGCCATTGGCGAGATCGGCCTGCTCTTCGGGGCTGCTCGGATAGCCCTTGACCGTGCTGTCCGTATAGGTTTTCGAGGCGTAATTGAAATGCGTCGTCGTGGTTGCGACGCCGATGGTCTTGCCGGCCAGGTCTTCCTTGGTCACGCCCTTGAGGGTCGAATCCTTGGGTACCGCGATCGCCGACGGCGTGTTGTAGTATTTGTGGGTGAAGTCGACCTTCTCGGCGCGCTCCGGCGTGATCGACATCGAGGCGACGATGGCGTCGAACTTGCCGGCCTGCAGGGCGGGAATGATGCCGTCCCAATCCTGGGCGACGAAGGTGCACTTGACCTTCATCTCGTCGCAGAGCGCCTTGGCGATGTCGATGTCGAAGCCGACGAGCTGGCCGTCGGAGGTCAGGTTGTTGAATGGGGGGTAGGCGCCTTCGGTGCCGATTCTCAGGGTCGTTTCCTGAGCCTGGGCGACGCCGAGCGTCAGCAGCGCAGCCGATGCGGCGAGCGCGATACGCAGTGCAATACGCATGATAGTCCTCTCTTTATGGCTCCCGGCCGTCGTTCCGGAACGGCTCTGTGGGGCGGTGCTTTTGACCGCCCGCTGGCGCGATACTCCCACTGTTTTCGGGAGAAAAGCAACTGTAAAACCGTTGCTTGCGGGATTTGCGGGTCCAGCCAATGCCGACGCCGGGTTAATGCATGTCGCCCAAAAGTGCGCAGCGGTTTTGGGACGACGACATGCATAAATAAAACAACCTGAAGCGCGTCGCATGAGGCCGTTCAGGCGCGACGCGCTTAGACAATGCAACGGCGGAAGAGGGCGGCTGACCCGGGCGAGGGCAGGGGCCTCAAGGTTTGAGCCCGGTCATGCTCTCGATGAAGTCGGCTATCCCTCCCGTGTCGTCGAGATCGAACACAGGCAGGCTTTCGCCGGTAACCGCGAAGTCGGCGGCAATCGCCACGATATGTCCGTCGTTCGCCGACAGCGGCGAGCGGTCCTTGGCCTCCCGCCGCCGGGTCTCGATCTTTTTGTGCGCCTCGCGCTTGTAGCCTTCGACCAGCACGATGTCGCACGGGGCCAACCGCGACAGGACCGTCTCCAGCGTCGGCTCGTCCTCACCGCGCAATTCATGCATCAGCGCCCAGCGTTTGCCCGACACCACCGCGACTTCGGTGGCGCCCGCCTGGCGGTGACGAAAGCTGTCGGCGCCAGGCTTGTCGATGTCGAACTCATGATGGGCGTGTTTGACCGTCGACACTGTCCAGCCGCGCCGGACGAGCTCTGTGACCAGCTTCTCGGTCAGTGTGGTCTTGCCGGAATTCTTCCAGCCGGTGATGCCGAAGATGTTCATGGGCCGATGCTCTGCAACAGACGCTCGGCCACCGCAAGGTCGTGCGGTGTGTTGATGTTGAAGAACGGGTCGATCTCGTCACTGCCGTGGGTCAGCAACGGAAATTCCACTTCGACACAGTCGTGCCGCTCGATGAAGGCGGAGACGCGCCTGTTGTCCTCGTCGATCAGGAAATGACGCAAGGCCTCACGCAGCCCGAGCGGCCACAGCGCGAAGGTCGGATGCTGCCGGCCGCCGGAACTGGCAACCGCCATCGAGCCCGGCCGACTGGTCGCGGCAGCGGCCAGCTTTGCCACCAGATCCACCGGCAGGAACGGCGTGTCGCCGGCGGCCGTCGCCAATGCCTTGAAAGCGGTATTCGCTGCCGCCCATTCGAGGCCGGTGAGGATTCCGGCAAGCGGTCCGGCATAGCCTTCGACCGTATCGGCGAGAACCGGAAGACCGGCCGCGGCGAAGCGCGCCGGGTCACCATTGGCGCTGACCGCCAGCGATCCGACCTGCGGCGCCAGGCGGGCAACGACATGGTCGAGAAGCGGACGCCCGCCAAGCCCCAGCAAAGTCTTGTCGCCGCCGCCCATGCGCCGTGACAGGCCTCCGGCGAGGATAATTCCTGCAATGTCTTGGCTCATGGCCAAACTATATGCCGTCCGGCGCCATGTCGGGTCCAGCGCTTTCGGCTGCGGGTTTTTGCCGGCCGGCGACCCGCTCGCGATAGAGCGCGTAGAGGCCGGAGCCGATGATGATGGCGGAGCCGAAGATCATCGGCAGGTCGGGAACATCGCCGAAGATGATGAGGCCAAGCAGCATCGACCAAAAGAGGGCGGTGTAGCGGAATGGCGCAATGAAGGAGATGTCGCCGGCCCGCATTGCCATGATGATGAACTGGTAGCCGATCAGCACCAGCACCGCCGCCAATGCCAACAGTGCCGTGCCTTTGCCGGACATCGGCGTCCAGCCACCCATCGGCGACAGCAGCACGGCGCCAACGATGGTCATGGCGATTGCCGTTGCCGTCGACACCAGCAAGGTCGGGATAGCCCTCGGGATGCGCTTGGTGGCGAGGTCACGTACTGCGCAACAGGCGACGCTGACGAGTGCGTACAGCGAATAGACGCTGAAGCCTTCGAAGCCTGGTCGCACGATGATCAGCACGCCGCCGAAGCCGACGGCGATCGCCAGCCAGCGCCGCCAGCCGACCGCTTCGCTGAATACGAGTGCCGCCCCCATCGTCACCGCCAGCGGCAGCGCCTGCAGCACCGCGGAGACATTGGCGATCGGCAGATGCGCCAATGCGACAAGGAAGGCGACGGTGGCGCCGGCCTCGGCGATCACGCGCAATGCCACCAGCGGCTGCAGCATCGAGCCCGGCCGTGCGAGCGCGCCTTGCTGCCAGGCGAGCAGGCCGACGAGCAGCGACGCAAAGGCGCCGCGCACCAGCATGACTTGCGCCATGTTCATCGATTCCGACGAGAACTTGGTAATGGCGTCGTTGAGGGTGAAGCCGATCATGGCCACCATCATGCACAGCGCGCCGCGAATGTTTGGGGAAAGAGGCAAGGGCGTTACCGGTTTGCAAGAGCAATTCCAGGAAAAGTGTGAAACTGTTTTCCGTCCGGAATTGCGTGAAAACAAAGAACAAAGCGGTTCGACGTTTCGGCGAAACGGTGAACCGCTCAAGCCTGTAGCAGCCGGCGGCAAGACAGCAACGTCAAAGAAATAGGCCACGGATGCTCACCCGTGGCCCCTAGAAATCCCTGAGAGGGCTGGCCGGATGACCGGCAGCCTTATTTCGGCGTCAGCACCTCGGTGCCGCTGCCGTTCTTGCCGGCGATCGTCCACAGGCCGTGCAGCGAGCCATCATCTTCTACCTTGTAGACGACGAGACCGATTTCCTTGCCCATGACATAGCCGGCGGAGAAGGCATCGTCGTTGCGCATGCAGATGCCGTCCGACGATGATCCGCCCGTCTCCCAATGGATGGTACAGGTGGTCTCGCTGGTCAGCGTGATGGTGGCTTCGCCGCCATATTTCGAGCCGTCGAAATTGGTGCCCGCGACGGTGTAGCTGCCACCGATGGACTGTGCTGCTGCCGGCGCGGCGGCAAACCCAAGCATTGCAAGAGAAAGTAAGAATGTGCGCATGTCGTATTCCCCCAAACCGAGCGACGAGCCGCTATAGGCCGAAATTTAGGGCGGAACGCGATGGCGGTAAATCGGGTTTGCAGCGTCGAGAGCGATTTATTCCCAGTGTTGCTCAGCCCCATGCAGGCTGTCGCCGATAGCGCCGACCAGTGGGTCGTACTTGGCCTTGAGCGAGGCGGGATTTTCGATCCAGACTGTATGGATTGCATCCTCTTTTTCGAAGACGATTCGGGTATAGAAGATCTTGTCGCCTTTGGTGCTTGAGACCACTGCCCAGTTCTTACCGGTTTTGCTGTAAGTGACCTTTTCCCCAGAGTCAGGGTCGGCTTTTTCCTTTTCAACCAGACTGTCGGGCGTATCTTCCGTCAGCTTGTATCCGCCGTAACAGGACAAGCTCGCACCATCGGGGCTAAGCCATTTTCGACCGTCGCCATTGAGGGACTCAGGCATCGGCTTGCTGAAAATCTGGCTCGGGAACGTGCACACCGTGCCATAGCGCGCATTGATGTAGGTGAACGGCTTTGCGAGCGCCACTGTGGTCGCCAATGATAGGGCCACGACCAGCGCTGACAGCCCGGTTTGGCAAACACGCTGCATGGAAATCCCCCTCGCTTCCAACGGAAGCATTCTGCACCAATCGCGGAGAAAATCAGCCGCCGGTGACGCTCATATGTCTCGACACCGACGGGCGGCTGGTGCGGCGGTCGATGATGAAATCATGGCCCTTCGGCTTGCGGCCGATCGCTTCGTCGATGGCAGCAGCGACCAGCTCGTTGCCTTCGGAGGCACGCAACGGCGCGCGCAGGTCGGCGGCATCCTCCTGACCCAGGCACATATAGAGCGTGCCGGTGCAGGTCAGCCGCACGCGGTTGCAGCTTTCGCAGAAATTATGCGTCATCGGCGTGATGAAGCCCAGCCTGCCGCCGGTCTCTGCGACATGGACGTAGCGGGCCGGACCGCCGGTCTTGTAGGGGATGTCGCTCAGCGTGAACTGGCGCTCGAGCGAAGCGCGCAGCAGCGACAGCGGCAGATACTGGTCGGTGCGGTCGGCGTCGATCTCGCCCATCGGCATGGTTTCGATGACGGTCAAGTCCATGCCGCGGCCATGCGCCCAGCGCATCATCTCCGGCAGCTCGACGTCGTTGAAGTCTTTCAGCGCAACGGCGTTGAGCTTCACCTTCAGCCCCGCCGCCTGCGCGGCATCGATGCCTTGCATGACCTTGTCGAGATGGCCCCAGCGGGTGATGGCGTGGAACTTGTCGGCATCGAGCGTGTCGAGCGAGACATTGATGCGCTCGACACCGCAATCGGCAAGCTCGGCGGCAAAGCGCGACAGCTGCGAGCCATTGGTGGTCAGCGTCAACTCTTCCAGCGCGCCGCTCTTCAAGTGCCGCGACAGCTGGCGCACCAGATGCATGATGTTCTTGCGCACCAGCGGCTCGCCGCCGGTGAGGCGCAGTCTGCGCACGCCCTTTTCGATGAAGACGGTGCAGAGCCGGTCGAGTTCCTCGAGCGACAGCAGGTCCTTCTTGGGCAGGAACGCCATGTCCTCGGCCATGCAATAGGTGCAGCGGAAATCGCAGCGGTCGGTGACCGACACGCGCAAGTAGCTGATCGTGCGACCGAAGGGATCGATCATGTCCATGCGTTCAAGCGTTTCCAATGCTGTGAGTGGTGCCGTTATATACGGCTATGTGATACGATCCAACCCGCCATTCAAGATAGCCGCTCTCGATCTTTGGTGACATTCCCCGGCCGACATCCGATGTCGGCCGGGTCCAAATGGCCTTTTCCGCTCGCGCGAAGCAGCGTAGGGAAGGGCGGATCGATGCGGGATGCAGAACAATGACGGCGCCGAAGGAACTCAGGGTCTCGAAGGACAGAAAACTGCTGTCCGTCACCTTTCCCGATCATCGGCCGTTCGAGCTGCCGGCCGAACTGCTGCGCGTCGCTTCACCCTCGGCCGAGGTGCAGGGCCATTCGCCGGACCAGCGGGTGACGGTTCCCGGCAAGCGTAACGTTGCTATCCTGAAGATCGAGCCGGTCGGCAACTACGCCGTGCGCATCACCTTCGACGATTTTCACGACACCGGCATCTTCACCTGGAATTACCTGCACACGCTTGGCCACGAAAAGGACGCGCGCTGGAATGCCTATCTCGCCGAGCTCCAGGAGAAGGGACTGAGCCGCGACCGCTAGTCGGCACTGTCCGCAAAACGTCATTGACTGGGGGTAACGCCGGCAAAGGTTCGGAGACGGGAAAATGTCTGACATCACCACGGTCGAACAGCTCGAAGCCCTCTACGGCCTGCCCGGCGAAGCGTCGACGATCAAGGAACTCGACCACGTCATTCCCGAATATGCCGCCTTCATCGAAGCCTCGCCTTTTGTCGCCCTGGCGACGAGCGGGCCGGAAGGGCTGGACTGTTCGCCGCGCGGCGATCTCGCCGGCTTTGTGCGCATGCATGACCCGAGAACGCTGATGATGCCGGACAGGCGCGGCAACAACCGCGCCGATTCGCTTAAGAACATCATCCGCGATCCGCGCGTCGGGCTGCTGTTTCTTGTGCCGGGTTCGGGCACGACGCTGCGCGTCAACGGCCGCGCCCGCATCACCACCGACGCCGCGCTTTGCGCCTCCTTCGCCGTCGAAGGCAAGCCGGCGCGCTCGGTCACCGTGGTCGACGTCGATTCGGCCTATTTCCAGTGCGCCCGCGCCATCGTTCGCTCGGAGCTGTGGAACCCGGCAAAGCACGTCGACCCGAAATCGCTGCCGACACCCGGAACAATCCTGGAAGTCACCAGCCGCAAGAATATCGATGCCGGTACTTACGACAAGGAATGGCCGGAGCGGGCGAAGAAGACGATGTGGTGAGGTGGGAGGCGCGTGGATCGAACGGCTCAGGTATCCTTCAGCACGTCATAGATCTTGCGCATCTGTTCGCCGATCATGTCGCACTGTTCCGCTGTCGACTGGCTCATCGCCTTTTCGATCAGCGCCATATGCACCTTCAGCGCTTTCATCAGGAGCTCCGTGCCGGCCTCGGTAAGCGTCAGCCGCAGCACGCGCTTGTCCTTCTCGTCGCCTTCGCGGCGCAGCAGGCCGCGCGCCTCGAGCTGCGGCAACAGCATGGTGATGTTGGAGCGGCCGACCAGCAGTTTGCGGGCGAGATCGTGCTGCGACATGCCGGGATGGCGATAGAGGTTCATCAGCACGTCGAGCTGCGCCGGCTTGAGATCCAGCGGCGCCAGCTTTACCGCCAGCGTACGCTCCAGCACATGGCAGGCGCGCGCCACCGCGACCCAGTTGCGAAAGCGCGGGTTGTCCCAGGGCAGCTCTTGTTTAATGTTCATGTTTGAACTATTATGTTCATGCTTGAACGGAATGGATGGATCGCCACTATGGCATCATTTGGACTGAAGGTCATCCGGGGCGTGTTCCGCGCCGCCGAGCATGTGGCGCCCCGCCTGAGCGGGCGCGCCGCCTTCGAACTGTTCTGCCGCACGCCGAGCGTGAAGGCGCTCAGTGACGGCGAGCGGCGTGCGGTCGACCGCGCCGCCGGCTTCATGGCCGAGGCGCGCCATCATCGGCTTACGACCAAGGCCGGCTGCGTCATGGTGCACGAATTCCGGCCCGAGCCGGGCAGGGCGTCCGCCGGCACGGTGCTGGTCGTCCATGGCTGGCGTTCGCGCACGGAATATATGCGCGCTCTGATCGAAGGTTTTCGCGATGCGGGCTACCGGGTCGCCTCGCTTGACCTGCCGGGCCACGGCCAGTCGCTGGGCCGGCATCTCAACATGGTCAATGCGGTCGAGGCGGTCAGGGTCGCCGGCGAATGGTTCGGTCCGTTCAAGGCGATCGTCGGCCATTCCTTCGGTGGCGCCGTCGCCGCCAATGCCATTGCCGGTTCGATCAGGGGTATCCACCCAGTGGCGGCCGAGCGGCTGGTGCTGGTGGCCGCGCCAAGTTCCCTGCCGGCGATCTTCGCCGACTTCAGCCGCATGCTCAACGTCGGCCCGCGTTCGCAGGTTTCCATGGCCGATCAGGTGAAAAAGTTGTCGGGCCGGCCGCTGCACGAATTCACCGGCGATCGCCAGCTGGCCGAAGCGCCGGTGCCGACTCTGGTCATCCACGCGCCGGACGACCGCGAAGTCCCCGCCGATCATGCCACACGTTATGCCGGCGCCGGCAGCCATGTGCGGCTGCACTGGGCCGATGGGCTCGGCCACCGTCGCATTCTCGCCGACAAAGGTGTCATCGAACGCGCTGTGACCTTTGTCAAAAACGAGCGCGAGCCGATACTGCATTGATTCCAATCGGTGTATTGTCCGACAACGCCGGAGCGGTGAGCTAGCCCTTCTTCTTGCCGCCCGGCTGGACGGGCAATCCGGCCGCCTTCCAGGCGGTATAGCCGCCAAGGATGTGCTTGACCGGCGACAGCCCCATATCCTGCGCCGTCTTGGTGGCCAGCGCCGAGCGCCAGCCGCCCGCGCAAAAGAAGACAAAGCTCTTGCCCGAGGCGAAGAACGGCTTGTGGTAGGGGCTTTCGGGATCGATCCAGAATTCCAGCATGCCGCGAGTGGCATGTTTGGCGCCGGGGATCTGGCCGTCCCGCTCGATCTCGCGTGGATCGCGCAGGTCGACGAAGATGGTGTCCTCGTCGTCGAGCAGCCCGGCCGCTTCCTCGGGCGAGACCACCTCGATATCGGCATTGGCCTCGTCGAGCAACTCGCGATACCCTTTTTTCACGGATGATCCCTCCCGGCGCATTTCGCCGCCGACTGGATTTCCAGCACAAGCTCCGCGCTTTGTCACGCTGTTCCGACCAGCCCCTGCCACGCCGCCATCGCTCCGGCCACTGTGGCCATCAGCGCTTCGCACGAGGCGCCGTCGCGGGCCTGGATCGACATGCCGTGCTGGACCGTCGCATAGAAGGTCGCCGCCGCGTTGCTGTCGAAGCCCGCCGGCAATTCGCCTTTCGCCACACCGCGTTCCAGCCGTCTCAGCAAGAGGGTGTGGTTTTCGGCGCGGCGGCGGCGCAAATCATCGCAGATCGCGCCGCTGCTTGAATCCTGGTGCAGTGCGCCCAGCGCGATGAGACAGCCCTGCGGGCGGTCGTCCTGAGAGTACGCTTTTGCCGTCTGGCGCAGAAAATTCTCGATCGCCTGGCATGCCGTCGGCGCTTCGTCCAGCGCGCTCCAGATCTCGGTGCCTTCGTTGCGGGTGTAATACTCGGTCGCTTCCAGAAACAGCGCCTCCTTGCTGCCGAAGGCGGCATAGAGGCTGGGCGAGCTGATCCCCATCGCCGCGGTCAGGTCGGCGATCGAGGTGCCCTCATAGCCTTTGGCCCAGAACAGCTCCATCGCCTGCCGCAAGGCGACGGTTCGATCGAAGGTGCGGGGACGGCCTCTTTCCGGCATGACGATCTTTTCTGTGTTGATCGATACATAATTCACTTGACGTCGCCAGGCAAGGTTGCCAGATATTTATGTATCGATCGTTACATAACGGAGCATGACATGTCAGCGAACGGATTGAACGGCAAGGCAGCACTGGTCACCGGCGGCAGCCGCGGCATAGGTGCTGCGATAGCAAAACGGCTTGCGGCCGATGGCGCCGACGTCGCCATCACCTACGTCAACAGCTCGGCGCCGGCCCAAGCTGTCGTCGCCGAGATTATAGCGGCAGGTGGTCGCGCGATCTCCATCCAAGCCGACAATCGCGACGCCGCCGCCATCGAAGGCTCGGTCGCCGAGGCGGTGAATGCCTTCGGCCAGCTCGACATCCTGGTCAACAGCGCCGGCATCTGGCGCGCGGCGCCCATCGAACAGATGTCGCTGGCCGACTTTGACGAGACCATTGAGGTCAATCTGAGAGCGCCGTTCGTGGCCTCGAAGGCGGCAGCGGCTCACATGGGCGAGGGCGGCCGCATCATTTCGATCGGCAGCAATCTGGCCGAGCGCGTCACCGACACCAGCCTCAGCGCCTATTCGACCAGCAAGGCTGCGCTGGTCGGCCTGACCAAGGCGCTGGCGCGAGACCTGGGTCCGCGCGGCATCACCGCCAACGTCGTTCATCCCGGTTCGACCGACACCGACATGAACCCGGCCGAAGGCCCGCATGCCGAACACCAGCGGCGGAAGATGGCGACGCCCCGCTTCGGCAAGGCTGACGAGATCGCCGGCATGGTTGCCTGGCTCGCCGGTCCGGAAGGGCGCTTCGTCACCGGCGCCGCGCTCACCATCGACGGTGGCGCCAACGCCTGAAGCAGCAGCCGCTTTGACCGGTCTGGAGCGGCAACGCCGCTCCAGACGTCACGATGTTGTGAAACCGTTCTGCAACAGGCCTGCGGAAATTTATGGAAGCTTAACGAAATCGGTATGAATCGGTATAGTAGCGCCTTACATCCGCCATGCGGTTGGCAAGATCGTCTAGCGGCGCGGAACGGGAGCCGGCTTGCAGCCGGAGCGGGTGATTAATGAAATTCCTCGGAAATAAAGCCACCGTGATGCCGCTTGCAGTGGCGGCAGCACTGGCCTTCGGTGTGCCGCAGGCAAGCGCGCAAGGCCTGTTCGACATGCTGTTCGGCGGTGGCGTCAAGCACAGGCCGCAAGGCGAATTCCCGCCGCCGCCAAAGCGCAAGCCGAAGCCCGCCGTATCGGGCGGCGGCGGCACCAGGATCAGCAGCCCGTCCTACTACACCTACAAGGCCGACCGGCTGGTGCGCGTCGACTTTGCCGCGTTGGTGGCAGCACCTCCCCAGGTGGCAACAGCTGAAGACGCCGCCTTTGTGCCGTCGGCGACCAGCACTGCCTTCCGCGAAGCCGTTGCAGGCCTTAGTGACTATGAACTCTATGCCGAGCCCGATATCGCCAAGGCACTGATTGCCTATTACTCTGCCAATCCTGATTTCATCTGGGTGAACGAGGGCAATCCCAATGCCCGCGCCCAGGATGCGGTGCGGGTGCTTGGCGAAGCCGCAAGCTATGGTCTCACGTCGGCCGACTACACGGTCGAGGTGCCGGCAGCCAACGCATCGGCAGTCGATGCCGACGCCCATCTGAAGGAACTCGTCCGCTTCGAGATGGCGCTGTCGGCGCGCGTACTGCGCTATGCCCGTGACGCCCAGAGCGGGCGCGTCGATCCCAATCGCATCACCGGCTACTATGAATTTCCGCCGAAGCCGGTCGACATGGAAGGCGCGCTCAAGACGCTGGCTCACACCCAGGAAGTGCGCACCTACCTCGAATCGCGGCACCCGCAGAACGCGGAATATCAGGCGCTGCGCGTCGAACTTGAATCGCTGCAGGCGAGCGCCGAAAACGAAATCGTCGTCGATCCCAAGCTGTTGCTGAAGCCCGGCGAGACCAGCGCCGAACTGCCGAAGCTGCTGACGCTGATCGCGCGCAATCTCGACGACGAGATGGGCGGCGCCTATGGCGAGATCCTGTCTCGTCTCGGCACCAGCGATGTCTATGTTCCCGAACTGGTTCCGATCATCAAGGCCGTGCAGGTGAAGGCCGGCATGAAGGGCGATGGGGTCATCGGCCCGCGCACCGTCGCCTCGCTCGCCGGCACGTCCAAGGCCGACAGGCTGCAGAAGGTGCAGGTCGCGCTGGAAGAATTGCGCTGGATGCCGTCCGATCTCGGCAGCCCGCGGGTCTTCATCAACCAGCCCGCCTTCACCGCCAGCTATATCGACAATGGCGAGGAGAAGCTGAAGACCCGCGTCGTCATCGGCCGGACCACCAACCAGACCGCCTTCTTCTTCAAGGAGATCAAGCAGGTCGATTTCCATCCCTATTGGGGCGTGCCGCAGTCGATCATCGTCAACGAGATGCTGCCAAGGCTGCGTGGCGATCCGGGCTATCTCGACCGTGCCGGCTACGAGGTGACCGATTCGCGCGGCAGGCGGGTTCCCTCTTCCTCGGTCAATTGGGGCGCCTACGGCGCCAACATTCCCTACAGCGTGCGCCAGCAGCCGAGCGAAGCCAATGCGCTGGGCGAACTGAAGATCCTGTTCCCCAACAAGCACGCCATCTACATGCACGACACGCCGCAAAAATCCTTCTTCCAGCGCGATATGCGGGCGCTCAGCCATGGCTGTATTCGCCTTCAGGATCCGCGTGGGATGGCGGCGGCGGTGCTCGGCGTCTCGGTCGACGACATCGCCGAAAAGCTCAAGCACGGCCATGCCAGCGAAGACGTGACACGCACGATTCCCGTCTATGTCTCCTACTTCACTGCCTGGCCGGACCTGTCCGGCAAAGTCGAATATTTCAACGACGTCTACGACCGCGACACGCGGCTGATGCAGGCGCTGGACGCGACTGAAGCGGTGCGCTCGCCGACGAGCTGAACCAGCGGAGTTCCTCGTTCAACGAACGAGGAACTCACTTTATCTCTCTGGTTTAATTAGATTTTTGGCCGATGGACGGTCGCCCGTTTCCTGCGATCAGCGCTGGATGAGCGGACGCCGGAAGCCGGCGTCGCGGCCCGCGATCAGCCAATAGACCAGACCGGCTACGAGGCCGGCGGCGGCGATGATGCCGATATCGGCCCAGCGTCCGGCATCCTCTTCCGCGGCCGGCCAGACCAGGAAGAAGCCGGCTGCAGCGGCAGCGGCGCCAAACAGCATGTGCACCAGGAAATTGCGCAGGGCAAAGAATTCGGCGAGCAGCGCGAAGATCAGCGTCTGCAGGCCGGTCAGCACGATCGTCAGGAAATAGACGACCATGCCGAGCGGCGGCCACAGCAGCACGACAATGGGCGAAAATTGCATGGCGCCGAAATAGTCCGGCGCGTTGGGCAATACGGCGAGTGCGCAATATATCGCCACGACCGCGAACAATCCGATCAGCACCGAAACGAAATAGCCGGCAAGCATCATCAGGATGCGCTTCAAAACATGCTTAACCATGGCCATGCACCCCCGTGCCCTGCAACTGTTACGCGCACTCAGCCATCAAAGGCGGACCGGCGCAAGAGTGCATCCAGCAGTGCTTTGCGGCAAATCTTCAGGCGCCGCCGCATAGATGTTGTGAATCCGGCAAAACCCATGTGCCTTTTATCGTGAGGTCGACGCCGTAATAGACCCGCCCGCGCTCGTCGCCCTGCGGACAATCCCTCGGGATCGATATCAGGCACATGACGACAGGATCGCCGGCTTTCAAACTGGCAAGGCCAGGCTCCCGCTCGTAGGAAACCCCGGCGCCGCCATTGCTGAACCGCGCCAGGCTGCCGGCTTCAGGGCCGGCGGTTTCCAGCGGGTCGTCGCCGAGCCGCATCGTCAGCGCGGTGATGTGGGTCAAGGCGCATTGGCCGATCGACGAGGGCAGGGGCTGGTCGGGGCTGCCCGGATGGCGGGCCGCGGTGTCAAGCGCCTTCTTGCCGATCAGGGCGATGTTGTAATCCTGCACCCAGGACGGCGCATTGCCGTAGGTCTGCAGCGCATTGTTCTGGGCGCTGACGATGCAGGCGGCATCCTGCCCACAGGCGTTCCTGTCGTCGATGAGCGCACGGGCGATCTTGCGCTTGTCGCCGCCAAAGGCTGGCTCGAAACCCGTAAAGGCCTCGGCCACCAAGGCATCAATTGCCGACAGTTGCGGGTCGGCACAGATCGCCTTTTCCACCGGCAGGCTGGCTTTGCGGCAGTCGAAGGATGGCCCGTCGGCACGCGCTGGACCAAGGCAGACCGCCGCGCCAGCCAGTGCAACGACAAGCGCAAGCGAGTTGGCAATTCGATTGGAAGAAAGCATGGTCGCCCCGTTGTCCGACAACTGCCACCATCGTAGGCAAAAAACGCGGCGGACGGAATTGCCGAAGCGGTGCGGTATCGGCGCTATTTCGGTTCGGCGGTCACGGGATCGAACGTGATTTCGACTTTCGCCTTGTCGGCGGTGTAATAGGTCACGGTGTAGCCGTCCTTGTCCCAGTCGACCTCCTTCACATAGCGAAAGCCGTCGCGCTGCTCGACCTTGGCGATGATTGCCGACAGTTTCTGGGCATTCGTCGGCGGCAGCGGGCTGTCATCCGCGGCAAAGGCCGTCGAGCCGGCCAGAAGAACGACGACACCGGTCGCCAGAACAAGATTTCGCATGATTACCCTCATTTCACGTTGGCTGAACCGCACCGGAAACTCGCAGGCAGCACAGTTTGTTCCGATAGCTGACGTCGCGCAGGTTCCGTGAAGCCCTGGATCGCGGCGATCAGAGCGACGGCACGCCCATATTTGCGCCAACGGCCGGCCAACCATGAGTGCTGCCACGGCCCGCGCTGGACAACCCGATGGTGGTAGAGCTTTGCCAAAGACCCTGCTAGACTTCTGGTCCTGGCGGGGTGGCATGGCGCGCCAACCCCGCCGGAATCTTCATCTCTCAGCGCGCGGCGAAGTGTTTCAGGAACGGGTCGTCGCCTGTGCTGGACCAGAACCAGAAAGGGAGCGGGGGCTCGAACATGGCTGTACGGAACTACACCCGTCAGCTGGCGACAATCATTTCTATCGATGCCGTCGGGTTCTCGAGGCTGATGGGCATCGACGACGAGTCTGCTGTCGCGGCATTCGAGGAACGGCGCGACATCATCGCCGACAGCTGTGGCACATTTGGCGGCCGCACGTTCGGCGACGCCGGCGACAGCATCATGGCCGAGTTCGGCAATCCGATCGAGGCGTTGCGCGCAGCCTTTGATTTCCAGGGCCGCATCGTCGCCCTCAACGCCGAGGTTGCCGACGATATGCGCATGCCGTTTCGCGCCGGCATCAACACCGGCGACGTCATCGTGCGTGGTGGCCGCCTCTACGGCGACGACGTCAACATCGCGGCGAGAATCCAGGAATTCGCGCCGGGCAACGGTCTCGCCGTTTCGGAGACGACCTGGCACCATGTGAAGGACAAGACGGCGGCCGAATTCACCGATCTCGGCGAATTCATGCTGAAGAACATCGCCTTGCCGGTGCGCGTTCTGATCGCCGGCCGCAGCGGCAACGGATCCTCGCCGGCGGCGTCGTTCGCGGCCATTCCCCAGGCCAATGCGCAGCAGAAGCTGTCGTCCAAGGGGCCGCCGGCGATCGCCGTCCTGCCCTTCCACGCCGATGGCGGCGAGCATGACATCGGCTACATGGCCGACGGCATCGCCGAGGACATCATCTATGGTCTATCCAACACCAGATGGCTCTCGGTCATCGCCAAGGGCTCCAGCTTCCAGTTCCGCGACGACACGCTGGGCACGCGGGTGATCGGCAACGCGCTCGGCGCGCGCTACATCGTCAGCGGCACGCTGATGCGCAATGGTGGCCAGATCCGCCTCAACACCTCGCTGGCCGACGCGTCCAACGGGCGGCTGGTGTGGTCGCAGCGCTTCGATCGCGATCTGGTCGACATCTTCAACCTGCGCGACCAGATCGGCGCTGAGATCGTTTCGATCCTCGACAAGGAGGTCGACCGGGCGGAACAGGCACGCACCTTCCAGGTTCCCTGGGAAAGCCTGGAGACCTGGCAACTGGTGCGACGGGGCCGCTGGCACATGAACCGGCGCACCCGCGGCGACACCGAAACCGCACTCGAGTTCTTCCAGAAGGCCTACCGCGAGGACGCCAACTCGAGCGCCGTGCTCAACGAACTGGCGTGGTGGTATTTCTGGCGGGCATGGCTGCGTTTCGGCGACAGCGACGATTTGAACAAGGTCGAGCAGTTTGCCCGCAAGGCGTTGCTGGTGGACAGCCTGGATGCGCGCCCGCACGCCCATCTCGGCGCCGTCGACATCATGCGCGGCGAACCGCGGTCGGCCGTCGACCATCTCGAGGAAGCGATCCACATCAATCCGAGCTTTGCCTTCGCGCGCTCGGCCATGGGCAGCGCCCAGCTGCTGCTCGGCAATGCCGCGTCAGCGATACCGTTCTTTCTCGATACCGAGCGATTGAGCCCGTTCGACCTCTACCGCTTCCACAATCTGGGGGAACTGACGGCGGCCTATTGTCTGGTCGAGAACTGGCCTGCGGCGATCGCTGCTGCCGATCGCTCGCTCAACCTGTCTCCCGGCTATTTCTATTCCAGGTTCCTGAAGATCGGCGCGCTGATGCGAAGCGGCCGGCCGGAACAGGCGCGGCGCGAGATGACCATTTTCACCACCCGGCATCCCGATTTTTCAGAACAGCGTGTGCGCTGGATACCGTTCACCGACAAGGCCGCGAACGAGTTCCTCGTCGCCAATTTCCAACTGGCCAAATGAACATGGCGTCAGTGCTGGCTGGAACATGGACCAACTGTGAAAAGATTCACATACGTGCAGCCGATGCAAACCTAGGCGTTGAACGGCCGGCATCGCAATGACGTGGATGGCCGGGGGGCTTGAACGCGCATGACCAAACTGAAGTATTTCGACGCTATTCGCGCGGCCCAGAAAAACCAGCGCCCGCTGTCGGAAATGCCGCCCTTCGATCTCGGCCGGATCCGGAAGACAGGGCTGATTGCGCGCGTCGTCGGGTCTCTGGCCGAAGACCCCCGCTGGGCGCTTTCCTTGTTGCGGCGTTTCCGGCCGACCGGCAAACTTTTCGGCGTTCTCGTGGTCACCAAGAACGCCGATGTCCGCGACATATTGGAGCGCGGCGACGAATTCCAGACCCCATACGGCCCGGAAATGACCGAGCTTGCCCGGGGATCCAACTTCATCCTCGGCATGCAGGACGGCGCCGACTACCGGCGCATGAAATCGTCGGTGCTGAGTGCATTCCCGCCGGCCGAGGTCGAAGCCGCCGTCGGGCCGATCGCGGCGCGTCATTCGCAAGAGATCATGACGCGCGCCAGCCCCGGCTTCGATGCGATCTCCAGGTTGATGAAGATCGTCCCGGTGCACATCTGTCGAGATTATTTCGGCGTCGAGATCGACGATGAATCCGAATTCGCCGACTGGGCGATCGCGCTGAGTGCGCTGTTCTTTTCGGACCCGACGGCGAGCCCCGTCATGCGCGAACTCGCGGTGGTGGCGGGCGACCGTCTTCTCAAAGTCATCGATCGCTCCATCCAGTCGGCCAGGGACCGGGGCTTGAAGGCCGAGCAACCGCTGGCGAGGCTGGTTGTCCAGATGGATCAGGGCCGCCTGTCGCGGGACGACCTCAATTCGATCATGCTGGGCATGATCGCCGGCTTCGTCCCGACCAATGTGCTGGCCGCCGGCAATTGCCTCGACGTGATCCTGTCGCGGCCCGACGCACGGCAGGCTATCGATGCCGCATTGGCCGAAAACGATACCGCCAAGCTCGACAGGGCCGTCCTTGAAGCCATGCGCTTCAAGCCGATCTGGGTCGGCCCCTGGCGCTACACGGCCCGCGACGCGATCATCGGCAAGGGTACGCGCCGCGAGCGCCTGGTGAAGGCCGGCACGGTGGTGATGCCGGCGACGCTGTCGGCGATGTTCGATGCCGACGCCGTGCAGAACCCGGACCAGTTCGACACATCGCGCCCGTATCGCGACTACATGGTGTTCGGCCACGGCATTCATCAGTGCATCGGCGCCGAGATTGCCAGGATCCAGATCGGCGAAAGCCTGCGCGCCCTGTTCCAGAAGCAGGGCGTGCGCCGCATGCCCGGCAAGGCCGGGCGGATGACCCGCATCGGCGCCTATCCCGAAACCCTCAAGGTCGATTTCGAACGGGCAGAACTCTGCCGCACCGTAACGCAGTCTATGGTGACGGTGGTCTGCCCGGTCACCCGATCCGCGTCGCTGGATGCTGTCCGCGACAAGGTTGCCAGCCTCGGCAACCCGGCCGTCGAAGATATCCGCACCGCGCTCGATATTGCCGGCACCGTCCACTTCACCAGCCTGACCGTGGTCGGCACCGGCGAGATCGGCGCTGATTCCGGTCAGGAAAAAGGAGCTCTGGTTCTCGAGTTGTCCGGTGACGGCAGCATCGACGATGTCATCGATGCGGTCACGCACGCCATCGGGCACCGGCTGCGGCCGATCTTCAAGGATGTCTGCGATCTGCCCGATGGCGGCGCATTGAACGATTTCCTGCGCAAGCACAATGTCGACATATCGCCGTCCTTCGGCAGCAATGCCGGACTGGTGTTTTCGGGCACGCCGGGGCACTCGGTCCAGCGTATCAAGGCCGAGCAGCAGCTTTTCGAAGCCGTGCGCGACATCGTCGAGCGGCCACGCAAAGGCGCCGGCAACGCTCCTGCCGTGCTCGCTGAAGTTCGCCAGCATGTCCAGTCATTAGGGACGTTTGCCTGGGCGTTCGAGCCGGCCGAGAGCCTGCTGGAAAAGCCGCCGGGTCATTGGGGCCGTGCCCTGATGACGACGTTGCTGGTACCGCCGGTCTTCGTCACGGTGGCGATCATCTGGGCTGCTTGCTGGTACATGGCCTACGGTGTGGTGTTCGGCAGATCTATCGACATCAGCTCCCAGGAAATCTCCTTCACCGCCATAGCCGTAGCAATCACCTCACTTCTGTTGTCGGGACTCGGAGTGTTGGTGGCAGCGGCGCTGCTGGCGTTTTCGTGCTTGCTGGCGCTGCGACGCCGCGAGGACAGGGATCGGCCGGAAAGCACATCGATCGGCATATCTGAATTGAACGCGATACTCGTCAAGGAGGGCCACGCGGCACAAAACCATCTGACTGCGATTTCGACGATGAAGGCCGGCATTCTGCGGCGGCTGGCGCTCAGGTTTTCTTTCTACCTGATCTCGATAGCTGCCCAGAAGGTATTCAAGCCAGGCTTCCTCAACACCATCAACACCATCCATTTCGCCCGCTGGATACTGCTGCCCGGCTCCAACCGATTGATGTTCTTCTCCAACTACGGCGGCAGCTGGGAAAGCTATCTTGAGGACTTCATCGCCAAGGCGTCCGCTGGCCTGACCGGCGTGTGGAGCAACACCGTGGGCTATCCACGCACACGATGGCTGTTCCTGGACGGCGCGCGCGACGGCGATCGTTTCAAGCGCTGGGCGCGGCGCCAGCAGGTGCCGACCCTGTTCTGGTACTCCGCCTATCCCCAAATCAACACAGAGCGCATCCGGATCAATTCCCGGGTCAGGCGCGGCATTGCTTCCGCCGTCGGCAACGAGGCGCGCGACTGGCTGAGCTTGTTCGGTTCGCTACGGCGCCCGGCGAGCGAAACGACCACCGTTCAAAAGACCACTTCGCTGCTGGCCAATATCAGCTCTGCCTTTCCGGCGCCTCTCGAACAGCAGCTGGAAACCGGCGAGATCCAGTCCATCTTCTTCGGCCCGCTCGGCCCGCTCGCTTATTCGCATATGCTTGCGATCCGGGTGCCGGACAAGTTGCCGGCGCCCAAGCGCAGAGCCTGGCTCGATTTCGTTGTCGAGCAGACGAGTTTCGGCGAAGGCAGGCCCGCCGGGCGAGCTATGATAGTCGCCTTTGGTCCCGGTGGCCTGCGGCAGTTTGGGCTCGACGAGGGTGTGGAGGGCGATCCACTGGAAACATTTCCGATCGCCTTTCGCCATGGCATGGGCAATCCCGAGCGTGGGCGCATACTGGACGACCGAGGCCGCGACGGCCCGGACGAATGGGAGTGGGGGTCGTTGGAGAACCCTGTGGACCTGGTCATCGTCTGCTATGCTGAAGACCCGGGACGGTTGAAGACCGAGATTGCCACCGTGAGACGAAAGACGACCGGTGCAGGCATGAAGGTCGTCGCCGAACTGCCGCTCGCCGTAAACCGGGGCCCGACCGACACGAAGACGAAATCGTCCGACGGGGCAAAGCGTGACGATCGGTCGGAACGTGGGCCAGCCTACGAGCATTTCGGTTTCGCGGACGGGATTTCGCAGCCGATTGTCCGGGGCACGACCCGCGCCAGCAGGGGCGCCGCGCCCATGCATCTGGTCGCGCCCGGCGAGTTCCTGTTCGGCTATCGTGATGAGCATGGGTTCTATCCAGCCTCGCCCTCGGTAAGCGCATCACGCGATCGGACCGGAATCCTTTCGCAGGTGCGCCGTAGCCGGCTGATTCCGGGCCTGCCGCCACCGCCGCGCGATTTCGGGCGCAACGGTTCATTCCTGGTTATTCGCCAGTTCGAGCAGCACGTCGACGTCTTCAACAACTACTGCAAAAAGGCTGCAGCCTTGGTCGCGAGCCAACTCGGCAACCAAGCCATCACGCAAGACTGGATTGCCGCCAAGATGCTCGGCCGCTGGCAGAACGGCAGCTCGCTGGTGCGCAACCCCGATCATCCGGGACGCGTCATCGACAACAACTTCGCCGCTGGCGCCGAGGATCCGCAAGGCCATCGCTGCCCGCTTGGTGCCCACATTCGCCGTTCCAACCCACGCGACTCGCTGGGTGAGGACCGCGATACGCAGATCAATATCGGCAAGCGCCATCGTATCCTGCGGGTCGGCCGTACCTATGAGAAGCAGGACGGCAAGAATGGCAAGGTCGAAAAAGGGCTGCTGTTCATGTGCCTCAACGCCGACATAGAGCGCCAGTACGAATTCATTCAGCAGACCTGGGTTTCGTCGGCCACGTTCCAGGGCCTCGTCGCTGAAAAGGACCCGACGATTGGTTCGCGCGGCGGTGATGGCAGGTTCACCATTCCGTCATGGGAAAAGGTCACGACGCTCCGTGACATGCCGCAATTCGTCACCACCAAGGGGGTGGATACTTCTTCATGCCCAGCCGCTCGGCGCTGCGCTACCTGATTTCGCGGCTCTGATTCGGCGTCAGTCGTCGTCCTGCGACTCGGCGATATGGCGCAGTGCCCCGGTGTCCGTGATACGCAGCCCGCCGCGTTTGATGGCAATGAACGACCGGTTGCGCCAGTCGTTGAGCGTCTTGTTGACGGACTCGCGCGTGGCGCCGAGGAACTCTCCGAGTTCCGATTGCGAGATCGGGATCCAGCCGGCGCTGTCGGCCATCACCTTGGCCAGGAAGACCAGGCGTTTGGCGAGCCTCGCCTCGATGCCGAAGAAGGCCTGGTCGCCGAGTTCGCCGCTGACCCAGCGCAGCCGGGCGCACAGAAGTTCGATCATCGCGCGTGCCAGCGGTGGATTTCTCTCAATGCGATCAAAGAGTTGTGTCCTGCTGAGCGAAACCAGCTCGCAAGCGGTCAGGCAGATGGCGGTGGCGGTGCGTGGCCGCCCGTCAAGCGCGCCGATCTCGCCGACGAGGCTGCGCGACAGCTCGATATTGGCCACCAGCTTCTGCCCGCCAGGCGAATAGATCGAGATTTCCACCGTGCCGCTCATCACCCCGTAGATCCGGTCGGCGGCGTCTTCCTGGACGAACAGATGCTGGCCGGCGGCGTAGCGCTCGGCCTTGCAGCCGCTGAACAGGATATCGAACAGCTTTGGATCGATGCGTGCTAGGCGCGGCAGATCGTTTCTGTCGTTTGGGCCGCCAAAAGCCATGTTCCAAATTCCCAATTGCCGCAATCGGCGAAGTTTAAGGGCCGAAGTCTAAGGCAAGAGTGCACCGCGTCAAAGGCCGGCGTTCATCCCTTGCGATTACGCCTTGTAAAGGCTTGGCGCAGTGGTCGCGCCCAGTGCCTGGCTCGTGCCGGGCGGAAAGCCGCCTGCACGCGCGGCGAGAGGAGCCGCGCGTGCAGGCGCCAACTGATTAAAATGGTTAGGTGATGATTAAAATGGTTAGGTGATAAAATTTCTGTAAAACCGAGCGGCCGCAATGGCCTTTCCGCCTGTTGCGATAGCTGGGCGCAAACAGCGTGAGCGTCTGTGACGGAGATCACATACAGCATCGCTGAAATAATGCGAGCGTCATACATCGCGCGAGCGACTGCGGCAAAGAGACATGCCGACGTTGCGCTTCGGTCATCTTCGACGCGAGTTGATTTGTTTCCTTGCCTGCCGGTCAGAATTGCACCAGTCTAAAATGGGGCAATACATTTCTTTACTTCGACAGAACCTTTGGGGGGCGACTATGCCGGTCAGCAGAGAGCAGCGAATCCGTCAATATCTCGATCTCGTCACCGGGGGCGAGGGGACTGAATCGGTCCTCGGCAACATGGAGACGATGGCAGGCGGCGGCCTGGAATCCCTTGCGCCTGCGGAAGCCGGCAAGACGGAGGCGGCGTTTGAATCGGCGCGCGCTGGCATGGAGAGCCTTGCGCGGGGCGCCGAAGTCGCGCCCGAGCAGCTTTCCGATCTGGAAGCCATAATCATCCCGGAGTTGCGGCCGGTCTATGACATCAAGGATGGCACCTTTACGACGCTGACTTTCGACGGCGCTCCGACACCTGGCCATTCGCTGTGGACGAAGCTTACCAGCGAGGCCGCATTGAAGCAGCGCATCGAAGCCGCCCTGCCGGCGATCGGGCGTATCGAACTGTTGTGGGACACCAATATCCCTTACGGCGGCACGGGCTTCGTCGTCGGCCGCAACCTGTTGATGACCAACCGTCATGTGGCGCAGATATTTGCGGACGGCCTTGGCGACCGCAATCTGCAATTCATCAACGGCCGCGCCGCCGGCATCGACTTCAAGCGCGATTCGGCGGCAGGAAACGTCTTCAAGATCCGCAATGTCCGGATGATCCATCCCTATTGGGACATGGCGATACTCGAAGTCGAAGGCCTGCCCGACAACATCACGCCGCTGTCGCTCGCGGTCGCCGACGCGCGCGATATGCTGCGCCAGGAAGTCGTCGCCATCGGCTATCCCGCGTTCGACAATCGCAACGCGGTCGATGTCCAGAACGAGCTCATGCGCAATCGTTTCCAGGTCAAGCGCCTGCAACCGGGCATGCTGCAGGGCGGCTTCGATACGGAGAGTTTCGGCAAGATCGTCAGCGCGGCGACACATGATTGCTCGACCACTGGCGGCAACTCCGGCACCGCCATGATCAACCTCGCCACCGGCGAGGTCGTGGCGCTGCATTTCGCCGGCCGCTATCTCGAGCGCAACTACGCCGTGCCCACCGGCGCGCTCGCCAAGGACCAGCGTGTCGTCGACCTCGGCCTCAATTTCGCCGGCGCCGCCAGCGGCGGCCCAAACGATTGGGGCGCATGGTGGAACAAGGCGGACAGCGGGTCGCCGGCCGAGGGCGTAAACCTGGTTGAAGTCGGCGGCGTCCAGCAGATCCCGGGCGTCGCCACTCAGAGGCCTCCATCCGGAGGTGTCGTCGTTTCGCCGGGCGGCAGCGTCACCTTCGAAGTGCCGTTGCGCATCACCGTCTCGCTCGGCGCAACGCCTGCCCATGAAGCGGTCACGGAATCGGTCGAGCTCGAAGCGGCCAAGTCGACCCCTCCAGGCGGCGCATTCGTTCCCAAAACGGTCGCGGACTATGCCGGCTATAAGGGCTACGACGAGAAATTTCTCTCTGGCGGCACTAAACTCGCGCCGGTCGTTGTGCCGATGCCTGAGGCCACCGACCTCTCAGTGCTGGCGCCGCTCAAGGCCGGCGGCACGCAACTCGACTACCAGAATTTTTCGCTCAAGATGCACGCCAAGCGGCGGCTGGCGCTGTTCACCGCCTCCAACGTCACCGAGGAGAGCAATCTGCGCGAGCCGGAAAAGGGCCGCAACTATTCGCGCGGCGGCCTGTTCAGCGAGCGCTGGTTCCCGGATCTGCGGCTCGACGACAAGTACCAGATCCCCGACGTCTTCTACACCCAGGATCAGGGCGCCTTCGACAAGGGTCATATCGTCAGGCGCGATGACGTAGCCTGGGGCAGCACCTTCGAGCTGCTGCTCAGGGGCAATGTCTGCTCCTTCCATGTCACCAATTGCTCGCCCCAAGTCGAGGGCTACAACCGCTCCGACAGCGGTGAGAAGAACTGGGGCGATCTTGAGAACCACGTCCTGTCGGAGGCGGCGAGCGAACGGCTGTGTGTCTTCGCTGGCCCGGTGCTCGCCGATGACGACCGAACCTTTGCCGGCAAAGGCCCCAAGGGAACAAGTCTTCGCGCGCCGGTGCCGCGCCGTTTCTGGAAGGTGATCGTGGCGCGCGTCACAGACGGGCTCGCCAGCTATGGCTTCGTCCTCGAACAGGATCTGTCGGACACGGAGCTGGAGTTTGCCGTCTCCGACGAATTCATCGGCGCCATGTACCCGCTAACCGAAATCTCCGAAATGACCGGCATCACCTTCGACAAATCGATTGTCGACGCCGACCAGTACGAAACGGTTCGTGGCGGCGAAATTGCAATGCGGGCGGGATCACGGAGACGAAAGAAGAAGGCTTAGGCTCGCGCGGCGCTGCGATGCCTTGCAGGGAACACCATGACCGAATGGACGCAATCCAAGCCGACCTCCCTGCTGCCGGCCACGCGCCCCCGAGCGGTACCAATTAGCGCCAACACAGCGGAGATCTGGATCAGCACATAGCTGACGGCGAGCCGGGCACCGGAAAGAAGTCGTTCGTCAAAAAGCCGTGATGCAGCGCTTCAAGATAGCGGCAATAATACGGGCTGGTTTTCATTCGGGGTTTTTACATGCGCACACGTCACGCCATCATGCTTGCACTTTCCGTGCTTTCCATTCCTGCCGTCTCCATCCCGGCGCAGAAGGCACGAGCGCTGGAGCCTGAAAAATACACGGTCTACTGCGCCAACGATCACATCGAGGTTTCGTTCTGGGATCTCGAGCAGATGAAGGTGCGGAACGGCTCCGATGTCTGCCAGTTCCAGAGCTACACGAGCTACTCAAGCGCCTTGAACTTCGCGCAGAAGAATTTTGGTGGGGAAGGGGCGAGTTGCAGCTGCTAGGAGTGCTGGCTTGGAGTGCGCTGTTCAGGGAAAGAAAATGGTGGGCGATGCAGGGATTGAACCTGCGACCCCACCCGTGTGAAGGGTGTGCTCTCCCGCTGAGCTAATCGCCCGCTCGTTGCCCGAAGGCCAAGCGAGCCGCGATATAAGGGAGGCAGGGTTGTGAAGTCAAGGCGATGCGCCCGCCTTCTGTGCCTGAAATAGGCGAGGGCAGGCGCTGCCGCGCACTCGCTCGTTTCGTCAGCCGGCCGCCGCAGCAATCAGCCGTTCCGCCAGGTCGAGCGTCAGCGCGTCGAAATGCGAAATCACCGCCGACGGCTCGAATTCCCTGACATGGCGGTCGGTGTAGCCGAAATCGACGGCGACCACCGGAATGCCGGCGGCCTTTGCCGTGTCGATGTCGGTCTGCGAATCGCCGACCATCAGCGCATGGTGCGGGTCGCCGCCGGCCAGCTTGATCGTTTCGGTGAGATGGCGCGGGTCGGGCTTGCGGAAGGCGAACGTGTCCTGGCCGGCGATCGCGGCGAAATGCTTTGTCAGGCCGAGCGCCTCGATCAGCGCCACCGAATTCGCCTGGTATTTGTTGGTGCAGATGGCGAGCAGATAGCCCGCCTTTTCGAAGCGGGCGATCGCCTCGACCACGCCGGGGTAGGGGCGCGACTTGCCGGGAATGTTGAGCGTGTAGTGGTCGAGGAACAGCTTCAGCAGCCTGTCGTGCTCGTCCACCGCTAGCGACTTCTGCTGCGCGGTATGCGCGCGCTCGATCATCACCCGTCCGCCCTGGCCGACAAAACGCCGGAAGCCGGCCTCGTCGACAGCGGCAAGCTCGCTGGCGGCAAGGCTGTGATTAAGGCTGTCGAGCAGATCCGGCGCCGTGTCGATCAGCGTCCCGTCGAGGTCGAACACGATGATCGGTTGGGTCATGGCCTATCCTGTGGTTGATGCATTGCAGGCAGGCGATAGCGGCTGCGCTTCTTTCAGGCAAGCCGGTGGGAGCCAAAGTCTTTGACCGTGCGGGCAAAAGTGCTAGGAGCGCGCATCCAGAAAAATCAGAACCAAGCCAAACCCCCGGGGCGAGCATGGATGCGAGGCAGTTGAAGGTCGAGGCCGCGCGGGCAGCACTTGCCCATGTCAGCGACGGCATGCGGCTCGGCATCGGCACCGGCACGACGGCCGACGAGTTCGTGCGGCTGCTGGCCGAAAAGATCGCCACCGGGCTGACCGTCATCGGCGTGCCGACATCGGAGCGCACTGCAGCCCTTTGCCGCGAACTCGGCGTGCCGCTGTCGACGCTGGAGGAAACGCCCGAACTCGATCTCACCGTCGACGGCGCCGACGAGATCGACGCGGCGCTGACGCTGATCAAAGGCGGCGGCGGCGCGCTGCTGCGCGAGAAGATCGTCGCGGCGGCATCTCAGCGCATGATCGTCATTGCCGATCGCTCGAAGATGGTCGAGACCCTTGGCCAGTTTCCCTTGCCGATCGAAGTCAACCGGTTTGGCCTGCGCGCCACCGAAATCGCGGTCGCGGCAGCGGCCAAAAGTCTCGGCCTTTCCGGCCCCGTTACATTGAGGATGACGGGGGGCCAGCCTTTTGTTACAGACGGCGGCCATTTTATCCTCGATGCATCTTTTGGCCGCATTCCGGATACAAGAGCGCTTTCGAATGCTCTCCATGCCATTCCTGGTGTGGTCGAGCATGGTCTTTTCATCGGGCTGGCGTCAGCGGCCATCATCGCCGGCGGCGACGGCATCCAAACCGTCCATGCCGCCCGAAAACCAGGGAGTTCTACCGATCATGATGTTGCATAACCGGGTTCGCAATCTTTGCGCCGTTCTGGCGGCTTCGGCCGTTTTCGCCTTCTCCTCCCCGGCGTTCTCGCAGGAGATCACGGAATCGCATCTGAAGGCGGCACGGGAAGCGGTCACGGCAATCCACGCGACCGACTCGTTCGACAACATCCTGCCGCAAGCGGCGGCCTCGCTCGAGCAGCAGCTCATCCAGAAGAACCCTGATATGCAGGAGCTGATCGGCAAGACCGTCAGCGAGAAGGCGCTGGCGCTGGCCTCGCGCCGTGCCGATCTGGAGAAGGAAGCAGCGCTCGCCTATGCCAAGGTGTTCTCCGAGAAGGATCTCACCGACATCGCCGCCTTCTACAATTCCGATGCCGGCAAGAAGCTGCTCGACAACGGCCCCAACGTGACGCGCGAACTGGTCAAGGCCGCCGACATCTGGCAGAACGGCCTGGCGCGCGATCTCGCCCAGCAGGTCGGCGAAACGCTGGCAGCCGCCGCGAAGGCCGCTGCTCCGGCCGCGCCTGCGCCGGATAACGCAACTGCCCCCGCCGATGGCGCTGCACCTGCCGACGGCGATGCGCCCGCAGACGGTGACCAGCCGGAAGCGCCGAAGAACTAAGACGTCTGATTTCGCCACCGGCATCCTTGCCGCTGGACCAGAAAGCCCGGTGGAAACCGGGCTTTTCTTTTGGCTTCATGCGGCCTACCTGTCTCAAACATTTCTTGAGGAACAGCAGCATGGCCGGTTACGACTACGATCTCTTCGTCATCGGCGGCGGCTCCGGCGGGGTGAGGGCGGCGCGCGTGGCGGCAGCGCTCGGCAAGCGTGTCGGCATCGCCGAGGAATACCGCTATGGCGGCACCTGCGTCATCCGTGGCTGCGTGCCGAAAAAACTCTATGTCTATGCCTCGCAATTTCCCGAGCATTTTGCCGACGCCGCCGGCTATGGCTGGACGGTGCCGGAGGCGAGCTTCGACTGGCCGACGCTGGTCGCCAACAAGGACCGCGAGATCGCCCGTCTGGAAGCGATCTACGAAAAGAACGTGAAAGGCGCCGGCGGCGAGACGTTCCACTCGCGCGCCATGCTGGTCGACCCGCATGTCGTGCATCTCCTGGGCGATGACCGCACCGTCACCGCCGACCAGATCCTGATCGCCACCGGCGGCCGGCCGGCGCCGCACCCGGCGCTGCCCGGTCACGAGCATTGCATCTTTTCCAATGAGGTTTTCGACCTCAAGCAACTGCCGAAGGCGATCATGATCGAGGGCGGCGGCTACATCGCCGTCGAATTCGCCAATATCTTCCATGGCTTGGGCGTCGACACCACGCTGGTCTATCGCGGCAAGGAGATACTGTCGCGCTTCGACATGGACCTGCGGCGCATGCTGCACGAAACCATGGAAAAGAAGGGGATCAAGATCCTCTGCCACGCCGTGTCGGAATGGGTCCGCAAGCGGCCGGACGGCAGGCTGGATGCGTTGGTCACCGGCGGCAAGGTGCTGACAGTCGACCAGGTCATGCTCGCCATCGGCCGCCTCCCCAACACTGAGAATATGGGCCTGGAAGGCGTCGGCATCGAACTCGGCAAAACCGGCGCCATCGTTGTCGACGAATATTCCCGCACCAACATCGACAACATCTGGGCGATCGGCGACGTCACCAACCGCGTGCAGTTGACGCCGGTGGCGATCCACGAAGCCATGTGCTTCATCGAGACCGCATTCAAGGGCAATCCGACCGCGCCCGACCACGACACCATTCCGACCGCCGTCTTCTCACAGCCGGAGATCGGCACCGTCGGGCTGTCCGAGGACGATGCCGTCAAGCGCTACTCCGATATCGAAATCTACCGCGCCACATTCCGGCCGATGCGGCACACGCTGTCGGGCCGCGACGAAAGGATGCTGACGAAGCTGGTGGTCGATGGCGCCACGCGAAAAGTGCTCGGCGCGCACATCCTCGGGCCGGACGCCGGCGAGATGGCGCAGTTGCTCGGCATTCCGCTGAAGGCCGGCGTCACCAAGGATGATTTCGACCGCACCATGGCCGTCCACCCGACGGCAGCGGAGGAACTGGTCACCATGTACAAGCCTACCTACCGCGTGAAGAACGGCGTGCGGGTCGATTGACGCCCCGCGCGCTCGATCTTGAAGAACCCCCCATGGCAGCCGCTGTTGCCACCGAGATGGGAGGCCTGAAGCTTATTACAACAAAGTGCCGCGCAGGATGACCAGCGCCACCGAGAAATAGATCACCAGGCCGGTGACATCGACCAGCGTGGCGACGAACGGCGCCGAGGCGCTCGCCGGATCGAAGCCGATCCGTTTCAGCGCGAACGGCAGCATCGACCCCGACAGCGAGCCGAAGGTGACGATACCGACAAGGGCTGCCCCCACGGTCGCCGCGATCAGCGGCCAATGCGGCCCATAATCGTAGAAGCCCATATACTGCCAGAGCGCGATGCGGCAGATGCCGACCACGCCAAGCATGGCGCCGAGTACCAGGCCGGTTGGCAATTCGCGCAACGCCACCCGCCACCAGTCACGAAGGCCGATCTCGCGCAGCGCCAGCGCGCGAATGACGAGCGAGGTCGCCTGCGAACCGGAATTGCCGCCCGAGCTCATGATCAGCGGGATGAACAGAGTGAGCACGATCGCTTTTTGCAGTTCGCCTTCATAGCTTTGCATGGCGTTGGCGGTCAGCATCTCCGAGATGAACAGCGCGCACAGCCAGCCGCCGCGCTTCTTGATCATGGCGAGGAAACTCATCTTCATGTAGGGCTCGTCGAGCGCCTCCATGCCGCCGAAGCGATGCGCGTCCTCGGTCGTCTCCTCGATCATGGTGTCGATGATGTCGTCGATGGTGACGATGCCGAGGATCTTGCCGTGGTCGACGACCGGAACCGCGAGCAGGTCGTATTTGGAGATCGTCTGCGCCAGTGTTTCGCGATCGGTAAGCGGCGTCACCGTCACCGGGGCGCGATCCGGCGCCACCGACAGGATCGGATCGTCCGGCTCGCCGGTGATCAGCCGGCGCAGGCCGGTCGAGCGCACCAGCACATGCGTGTCTGGATCGACGATGTAGATGGCGTAGACGGTCTCCCGCGTCCGCTCCACCTTGCGGATGTAGTCGAGCGTGCGCCCGACGGACCAGTCCGACGGCACGCTGACGAATTCGGTCGTCATGATCGAGGCGGCGCTGCCTTCGGGATAGCCGAGAATGGAAAGCAGCGTTGCCCGCAGCGGCGGGACCAACCCGCCGAGCAGCTCGGAGCGCGCCGGTTCGTCCAGTTCGCGCAGGATATCGGCGGCGCGGTCGACCGACATGGCGGTCAGGAGCTTGCACGCCTTGGCGCGCGGCAGCGCCTCGGCCAGATCGGAGGCGCCGTCGAGTTCAGGCTGGTCGAAGATCTCGACCAGCCGCTCGAACGGCATTTCGCAAAGCAGTTCTATCGCGGTATCGCGAGATTCCCGGTTCAGGGCCTCGACGACATCGGCGACGTGATCATTGGCAAGGATACGCGCGATAGCGACGGCATCGTCGCTTGCTACGACGGGGGTAAATTCGTTCATGGCTCACTCCTTGCCGTCCGGCGGGACGTGAGCCGTTAGAGGTCACATCGAGGCGGACGGCGGTTGCGTTCGACTACTGTCGCCAGGCATGGCGCGGTGACCTTTCTGCTCGCGGGTTCAAGTTGGAATTCAGCGAGCGGGCGCAACATAGGAGCGCATCTTGGCGAGTCAATCGCGGGGGTGGCGGAAAACAGCCGGGAGCCGGCCCAATCGCGAGACTGTGATGGTTATTGAAGGGGGAGGGAGCGAGTGCCCCGCCGCCAGTGGCGGAACGCGCTTCGGCGTGGCTGCTATTTCTGCTTCAGCCGGCGTGAAAAACGCATCCATTTGTCCTCGACCGGCCGCGGCTGCGTAAGGATGGTGGTGAGCTCGCGCGGAAGGTTCGGAACAAGCGGCCTCTTGGTGGCGACGCCGTCTGCGATCGCGACCACGCTGTGATAGAATTCCTCGCCCGAGGCCGAGCGTGGCGCCACCGCCTCGTGCATGATGCTGATCACCGTGACATCGGGACAATTGTCCTTGATCGCCTGATGGAAGGCAATCTTGCCATCGGGATCGAGCGCGCCGGTCGCTTCGTCGAGGAACAGCAGTCCCGGTTGCTGCAGCACGATGCGGGCCACCACCAGCTTCTGCTTCTGGCCGCCCGACAGCAGCTGGTCCCAGATCTTTCCCTCGCGGCTTTCATCGGCCATGTGTTCGATGAAATCGCCAAGGCCGGCCTTGTGCAGGGCTGCCGCGACCTGCGCATCGCCATAGTCGTCCTCGGAGCCGGGCAGGCACACCAGCTGCTTCAGCGACACCTGCTGCAGCTTGACCTCCTGGGCGGCATAGAAGCTCCTCACACCGTCAGGGAAGACGATGGTGCCGCGGCCATAAGGCCACAAGCCGTTGATCGCCTTGATCAGCGAAGTCTTGCCGCAGCCGGATTCGCCCTTGAGGAATGCCCACTCGCCGCGCCGAAAGCGCAGATTGGCTGCGCTCAGGAACGGCGTGGCGTCTTCACCCTGATGCGCCAGTTCAAGCTTCTGGATGGTCAGGCCGAAGACCGGGTTCTGGCTGGCATAGTGGAAGTCGGAACGGCCGGTCTGGCTGTAGAATTCCTGCGGCTGTTGGACGTTTTCAATGGCGTGCGCCAATTCAATGACGCGCTGGCTGTTGGCCCGCAAGGTGGCGAGACTCGGCATGACATGGATGAACCAGGAACATTTGCTGATCAGCGCGTTGACCTGCTCGGAACCGGTTATGTAGCCCTTGAGGTCGACGCCGTTGTGGATGAACGGCACCAGACCAGGTCCGTAGGCGACAACTTTGGCCCCGACGAAATTATAGACCGATTCGAATCCCGCATAGAGGGTGTTGACGATGTTGAGCTTCGACCAGGTGGTATCGATATCGAGATAGAGCCGTCCATGTATCGTCTTTTGCACGTCTTCGCCTTGCGACGCCGACACATGGAAACTGCGGCGCAACAAAGTGATCAGCTCGCTGCGATAGGTGCCTTCGGCCTTCTGAATCCTGACGTTGAGCCACTCCAGCATTCCGCCGAGTTTGATCGCGATCCAGGTATTGACCGGCACGTAGATGGCAACCGCCAGCAGAGCGAGGACGGCGCTGCCATAGCTGCCGAGGGCATCCAGGCCTTTTACCTCCACGGAATTCGCCAGCAAAGCGCCGCCGACAAAATAAAGTGAGGTGAAGACGCCGAACACACCTTGGGCAAGCCCGATGGCGCCGCCCGCCATGTCTTTGATGGATTCCTGCACGCGCTGATCAATGTTGTCGGGCGCTGGCGCATCTGGCGAGCCATTCTGGGCGTGGTAGTGCGTATGGTTGGTATCGAGCAGCGCCGCATTGAAACGCGCGTTCAACCAGGCGCGCCATTTGCGATGCAATGTCGCCGATACAAATTTGCAGGCGCCTATGATTCCCATGTCCTTGAACACGACCAGCAGGACAAGCAGGCCGGCATTGGTAAGCACCGATTCAAGGGGCGTGGTATTCGCGGCGTCGTGAAAAAAAGCGATTGAGGCTGCCAGTTCGCCCGCCAACACGGTAAACCACACGTCCGCCTTGCTCGACAGGGCTATGATGAGTGCGAGGACGACGGTGAGAGCCCAGGCTTCCCTCCACCGGTCCGAGAACCAGTAGGCCCGCATCAGTCCCCAGAAGGTCCGCATCGACGATACTGGCGTCAGGGGCGACGGCCCGGCGGGGGCGTCGCGGTTCCAAAGTGCCGATATTGAACGTCGCGGTCTGTCGACCCGAATCACAATCCCGCCCAAACCTTTTTTAGTTTTGTTACGGATAGTAACACCAATTGATCATTTTCTATGAATTTTATCCCGGCGAATGTGAGGCAGCCCACCCCCGTTGCTATGAGGCAACAGTTGGTGCTGCGAGACCGCCGTCTTTGGGCCCAATTTGTCCTTTGTTTCAATGTGTTGTGAGAACGCTTAGATGTGCGAAAATATTCCCTGGGGGAAGGCTCATACACGGCTTTGTGACCAAAAGGCCTGCCCGTCGGCCGGTTTTCCCACCGCGCGCTAACCGGATCGCCCGAAAAATTGCCGTCCGTGATCGCCCCAGGCCGCCCGAATCATTTCACTGGCCATCATGGTTGGGCACGCAAGATCGTCGCTCCTGTAAAGCGACTGTTCATGAGGTGGCACGCGCTTTTTAGCTGCAGCTCAACACCGTTTGACAATCAAGCGCACTGGAATGAACCTCGTCGGGCACTGTCGGCACCAATGCATGTCCGGTCCCCAACAAGGAAGCTCCCCAATGCTTGCACACGCCGCCGCTCCCGCGATCCTGTCGCTCTTTGCCTGGCTGCCTCTGGCGCATGCCGGCAGCCAGACCATTGCGGCAAGCGCCGAAGGGCAAATCGAGTTCAATGGGCCGTCCGGCAACATCGGCTGCATCTACACGCCGAAGGGCGGCACCAGCACCTACGAGCCACAGGATGGCGGTCCGGAACTGAGCTGTTCGCGCGTCGAGCCCAGCTACGTCACCGTGATCCTTGGGCCGAACGGCCCGGCGACATTGATCAAGAATCCGGGAGAGCAGGGCTGCTGCAGCGATGTCGCGAAGCTGGCCTATGGCAACAGCTGGAGCAAAGGGCCGTTTACCTGCCAGTCGTCAACCAAGGGACTGACCTGCACGGGCAGCAACGGGCATGGCTTCTTCCTCAGCAAAGCCAAGGTGACGGTGAAATAACTTCGGTCAGCCGGCCTTTTCCAGCTCGCCCTTGGCCTTTGCAGCCGCGACCTGGCGGATGGCATCAGTCAGCGTGTCGGCGTCCTGCGCGCCCATGACGGCGTATTTGCCTTCGAGCAGGAAACACGGCACGCCGGTGATCCCCATCCGCGATGCCGTGGCGATTTCTGTGCGCACCTCCTCGACGTCGGCATCGGTCGGCAACAGCGGTTCGACCACGGCAGCGTCCATGCCTGCCTCGCGGGCGGCATCGACCAGCACGGCGTGGTCGCCAATATTGCCGCCTTCCTCGAAATACAGCTGGAACAGCCGGCGCACGAGCCGGTTCTGCACGGCTTCACCGGCGGCACCGGCCCAGCGGATGACACGGTGCGCGTCCAGCGTGTTGGCGGCGACCTTGATGGCGTCGAAAGCGAAATCGATGCCTTCGGCTTCGCCGAGCGGCTCTATGCGGGCATGCATCTGACGGATGCGCTCGTCGCTGCCGAATTTGGCCAGCATGTATTCGCGCCGGTCCTTGCCCTCGAGCGGGATGGTCGGGTCGAGCTGGAACGGCCGCCAGCGCACATGAACCTCAACGTCGCCGGCAGCGGCAATCGCTTTATCCAGCCGCTTCTGGCCGACGAAGCACCAGGGGCAGACGACGTCGGAAACCACGTCGACCGTAATGGAATTGTCATCGCTCATCTTGATCTCCTGCAGCCGAGCGTTTTACCGAGCATGATCTCGGCTACGCTCAGTTCGGCTTGCGCCACCATGTCGGCCATTGATAACCGAATATGGGTGTCTTTTTGGGATGATCCAGGTAATTCCAGTAAGCGAGCCATTGCTGCGCGTTGTACTGCATCGGCACCATGTAATTGCCGGAGATCAGCAATCGGTCGAGCACGCGCACGGCGGCGACATAGTCTTCCTTGGTCCGTGCTCTCAGCATCGCGTCGATCGCCGCGTCGACCGCCGGATCGGCGACGCCGGCCAGATTGAATGAACCTTCTCTTTTGGCCTCTGAAGAACCCCAGCGAAGGTTCTGCTCCATACCGGGAGACAGCGAGTTGCTGAACCCGCTCGACCCGACAAGAACCTCAAAGTCGAAACGCTGCTTGCGCGACTGGATCTGGTCGGCCTCGAGGCTGCGGATGGTCACCGCGATGCCGATCTTTTCCAGCGAGCGCTGATAGATGGCGGCAAAGCGTTCCTCGTCCTGCGACGCCGTCAGGATCTCGAAACCGAACGGGTTTCCCTTGGGATCCAGCAGGACGCCATCCCTAACGGCGTAGCCCTGGCTCTTCAGCAGGTCGAACGCCAGCTTCAGCACCTTGCGGTCCTGGCCGGTGCCGTCATTCACCGGCGGGCGCCAGCTGCCGTCCATGACATCGGCCGGCACGCGGCCGGGGTAGGGCGCCAGCAGCGCCTTTTCCCTGTCGCTAGCGGGATGGCCGAGCGCGGAAAGTTCGGAATTCTGCCAGTAGCTCATCGTGCGCGTGTACTTGCCGCCGAACAGGTTCTTGTTGGCCCATTCGAAGTCGTAGAGCATGCCGAGCGCGCGCCGCACCTCCGGATTGGAAAACTTCTCCAGCCGCGTGTTGAACAGGAACCCGGTCACCACGGGCGGTATGCCGGTGTCGAAGGTCTCGGCGATCACCTCGCCGCGATGAAAGGCGGGAAAATCGATATCGCGCTCGCGCTTGACCGGATCGCCCTCATCGTAAATGGCGCAGATGCCTTTCTTGAACGCTTCCGTCTTGGCATTGGCGTTGAGGAAGTACTCGATGGTGATCTGGTCGTAATTGTCGAAGCCGCGCTTGGAAGGGATGTCCTTGCCCCAGTAATTCGGGTTGCGCTTGAACACGATGCGCTGTCCCGGCTGCACCTTGTCGATGATGTAGGGACCGCTGCCGATCACCGGCTTCAACGTCGTCTTGTCGAAGGTATCCTTGTTGAAGGCGTGCTTTGGGATGATCGGCGTCAGCGCGATGATCAAGGGGGTCTCGCGATTGGCCTTGTCGTTGAAGGTGAAGCGCACGCTGTGATCGCCGGTCTTTTCGAGCTTGGCGATCAGGCTCATGCGATCCCTGTAGGGCGGGCGGCCCTTGTCGGTGAAGACATCGTAGGTGAACAGCACGTCATCCGGCGTCACCGGGTCGCCATCGGACCACTTTGCATTTGGGTTGAGATGGAACTCGATCCACTTGCGCTCGGGATCCATATCGGCTGTGTCTGCGAGCAGGCCATAGAGGCTGAAGGCCTCGTCGTAGTTGCGCATCATCAACGGCTCGAAGACGAGATTGCCGAAAATGAGGTCCTGCATGCCGCGCGCCGTGGTGCGCAGGCTCTTCAGGATGAACGGGTTCAGATTGTCGAAGCTGCCGACGACGCAGTAAGTGATGTTGCCGCCTTTCGGCGCATCGGGATTGACGTAGTCGAAATGCTGGTAGTCGGCTGGCAGCGCCGGCTCGCCCTGCATGGCGATGGCATGTTTCGGTTCCGACATCGCCACGCCGGGTGCAAAGGCGAAGAACGAAATTGCGGCGATCAGCCAAACAAGAATGCGGCCCATGACCGTCTCCTTACTGGGCGGCTTGATGATTCGGAGTGCACCCTAACATGGCCCCGCGGCGCTCCGGCCAGATACATCAACCCAAATCGCACGACCCAAATTGCGAGGCCAAGAATTGCAGGCGGCGGGCTGGATTCGGCTGCTCATGCAGTGTAACACGCGCTCCGAAGTCATTCTGTTGCCTCAATTCGGCAACAGGTAGCAGGACCACACGGCGCGAAGAAGCCGGTCCCGGGATCATTTGAGAGGAAATGCACGACATGACGAGCCTGAACAGCAACGCATACCGCCTTTCGGTCCTGGCCGCGGGCGTGGTCGGCTTTCTGGGCGCCGGACTTCCCACCGCTTCGGCACAGCAACAGATTCCGCAGGGTTGGTTCAAGGCCTGCACCAAGCAGGAAGATGTCGACATCTGCAATGTCCAGAACATCATCACTGCCGGCAACGGCCAGTTCGTCACCGGCGTCAGCCTGATCGAGTTGAAGGGCAAGGTAAACCGCAAGGTCTTCCAGGTCACGGTTCCCCCAGGTCGCCTGGTGCCCCCCGGCATCGCCCTGCAAATAGACGCCGGCAAGGCGACGAAGCTGGATTATGTCATTTGCTTCGCCGACCGTTGCGTTGCCGAAGTGCCGCTGACCGACGCGCTCGTCGCGTCCTTCAAGAAGGGACAGGCGATCACGCTGACCTCGATCAACTTCCAGAGTCAGCCAAATCCAATCAAGGTTGCCTTGACCGGCTTCAGCGGCGCCTTTGACGGCGCGCCGCTGCAGCAGTCGGACATCGAGGATCGGCAGAAAAAACTCCAGGATTTCGTCGTCAAGAACAACCAGGACTTCGCCAAGAAGCTCAAGGACGAGCAGGCCAAGGCCAAAGCCGCCAACTAATCGCCGGGACAGATACCGGAGCGACAAAAAGCGGGGTCATGCCCCGCTTTTTTGTTGTCGTCACGTCGATGCAAGGTGATGTCAGTGTCTCGACTGGCGTTTCGGCTCATAGCGTCCGTCCGGCCGCTTGTCGAACATCTCGCCGATCTGCGGATGCCGGACCGGTTCGCCCGATTGATCCTCGAGCAGATTCTGCTCGGAGACATAGGCAATGTATTCGGTTTCCGAGTTTTCAGCGAGCAGATGGTAGAACGGCTGGTCCTTGCGCGGCCGCACGTCGGCCGGGATGGCTTCGTACCATTCGTCGGTGTTGGCGAATTGCGGATCGACATCGAAAATGATGCCGCGGAACGGAAACAGCCGATGACGAACCACCTGTCCGATCGAAAATTTGGCCGTTTTCATCATACTCACCACTAAGCCTCTAGAGCGCCCGGCGTCCCCTCGAATGTGCGAAGAGCGCTCTAAGACTTTGAATTTACACACACCGTGGCCAAAAATCGAGCCCGACTTAGGTCTGGGATCAGGCTTTATTTGGCGCAGATAGCGTGTCAGTTCAATGCCGAAGCGCTTGACGCCCGATGAAGCTACGGGCTAGCCCGGTCCAGGGGTTTCGGGCCAGGGCAAAAATGTCTGACGTCGTCGGTCTTGTTCTTCCGTTCTTCGGGCTGATTTTCATCGGCTTTCTGGTCGCACGCATGACCAGGCAGCCGCTGGAGGCGCTTGGCTGGATGAACACTTTCATCGTCTATGTCGCGCTTCCTGCCCTGTTCTTCCAATTGCTGGCCCGCACGCCGTTCGAACAGTTGACCGAATGGCGCTTCATCTTCGGCTCGGTATTTTCCACCTACACGATCTTCTCGATCATGTTCGTATGGTCGGTGACGGCGTCGCGCGGCGAGATCGCCCAGTCGACGATCAAGGCGCTGGCCGCGGCCTACGGCAATATCGGCTATATGGGGCCGGGGCTGGCGCTGCTCGCCTTCGGCGAACAAGCGGCGGTTCCCGTCGCGCTGATCTTCTGCTTCGAAAATATCATGCATTTCGCCATCGCGCCGATGATGATGGCGCTGTCGGGCGACGACAAGACATCGCCGTGGCGGCTCATCCTCGGCGTAGTCAGGAAAATCGTCCTGCACCCGTTCATCATCGCGACCGCGCTTGGCGTCGGCGCCGCCTATCTCGGCTTTCACCCACCGCAGCCGGTCGATCGCCTGCTCGAATATCTGTCTCGGGCGGCCGCCCCTTGCGCCCTGTTTGCCATGGGCGTGACGCTTGCGCTCCGGCCCCTCAACCGCGTGCCGCATGAGTTGGCGTCGATCGCGGCGCTGAAGCTGATCCTGCATCCATCGCTCTGCTACGTCGTGCTGAGCTGGATCGGGAACTTTTCCGAAATCTGGGTTTTTTCAGCCGTGCTTTTGGCGGCATTACCGACTGCAACCAACGTCTTCGTCATCGCCCAGCAATATGGCGTCTGGGTGCAACGCGCCTCGGCCAGCGTCATGATCACCACCTGTCTCTCGGTGCTGACGGTGACCGGGCTGCTCTACATGATCCGCCACGGCATCTTACCGCCGGACCTGTTTCCCTGAACCGCCGGTAAGCGCCGCAAAGCCGCTGCCCGGCCTCAAGCCTTCGCGCATGAAAAAGGCGCGCAGCGGCGCGAAACTGCCGAGCACATTGAGGCCGGCGCTGCGTGCCATCTGCGCCGGCAACATGTCCGACAGCAACGACATGTTAAGCAGATTGACCGCGCCCGAACGCGCCAGAACGTCGGGACGGCGCCTGGAATCATAGGCGGCCAAAGCCCTTGCGGCGCCAGGGTCGCCGCGATTTTCGCGTGCGATTCCAATCAGATCCTCAACGTCCCTGATGCCGAGGTTGAGACCTTGGGCTCCGATCGGCGGGAACACATGTGCAGCCTCGCCGACCAGCGCCACACGGTTTTGCGCGAAGCGCCCCGGTGATGCCGCTGAAAGCGGGTAAATTTGTCGGCCGGGCTCAACCGACACCCGGCCCAGCATCGACTGCATCTGCTGCTCGACACGCTCGGAAAGTGTCACGTCATCGAGTGCGGCGAGGTCCTTCGCCGTCTCCGGTTTCACCACCCAGACGAGGCTGGAGCGGTTGCCGGGCAGCGGTACCTGGGTGAACGGCCCGGTCTCTGTGTGGAACTCGGTCGAGGTGAAACCATGCTCGCTGCGATGGCCGAAATTCAGCACCAGCGCCGCTTGGCGGTAGGATCGCACCGAGGCCACTATGCCCGCCGCCTCACGCGCCGGCGACAGGCGCCCATCGGCAGCGACCGCGAGCGAGGCCGAGACTTCGCGGCCATCAGCCAAAACGGCATGCGCCTGATCGGCGTCCAGACGCCAACTCTCGACCATCGACGTCAGCCATTCGATGCCGGAATGTGCCGCGACGGACTTGGCCAGCGTCGGGTTCAGCTCACTGTTGGGCAGGTTGAGCCCGAACTGCTCCTCGCCGATCTCCATGGCGCGAAAAGTCACCACCGGGCTGCGGATCAGCCGGCTGGTCGCATCGACGATGCGCATGACCTTCAGCGGCGCGGCCTTCGGCGCAAGTTCGGCCAGCACGCCCAGCCGATCGAGAACCTTGAGAGCAGGGTTCATCAGCGCCGTGGTCCGGCCATCGGGCCCGCCTGCTTCGGGTCCGACCAGGGTTACCGGAAAGCCCGCCTCGGCGAAACCGAGCGCCGCGATCAGTCCGGCAGGGCCGCTGCCGGCTACCAGTATCCGTGCTGTCTCGCGATGATCCAAATTGGACTTCCAGTTTGCGATGCAGGTGTCTACCCATGGATATAGGTCAGACCATGCGGCTTGATCAACGCGGCGATTAGGCTCATTCGGTTGTCATGACCGGCCAGCAGGACGATTTCAGCCATCTCGACCGCGCCGGCCGCGCCACGGCAAGCCTGGCCCGCAGCCCCCGCCTGACGGTCAACATCGCCATCGTCGGCGGCATTCTGCTCGCCTGGTTCATTCTCGGCGCCATGGCGATCCGCGGCGCCGAAGGCCGGCTCCCCGGCGTACCAGGCGATGTGGTCCTGCGATATCTGCCGCAACTGCCGCTGCCGGATGTCCTCGACCGCTTCTTCGGCATGTGCCTGATGCCCGCACCACTTGATGCCGGCGGCGCACCGGTTCTGGCGCTGATCGTGATGTGGTTTTTGATGGCCGTGGCGACGATGCTGCCGTCGGCGGCGCCGATGATCCGTACCTATTGTGAAATCGCCGACACCGCCCGCATCAAGGGCGAGCCGGTGGCCCACCCGCTGGTCCTGGTCGCCGGCTACCTCTCGACATGGCTTGTCGCCTCTATCGGCTTCGCGGTGCTGACGTTGCTCGTCCACGCATTTGCGTCCTCCGCTCGATTGCTCGATGCGGTGAGCGGCCTTGCCGCGGCGGCCGCGCTGCTGGTTGCCGGCCTCTACCAGTTCAGCAGCCTCAAGCAGGCCTGCCTGACAGAATGCCGGAACCCGTTCTCGACACTGTTTTCCAACTGGAGCGCGGAGCCGGGTGGCATCTTCCGGCTAGGGCTGAAGCAGGGCCTGTGGTGCCTCGGCTGCTGCTGGGCGCTGATGCTGGTGATGTTTGCCGTCGGCGCGATGAACGTGTTCTGGATGGCGCTGATCGGCCTGTTCACCTTGATCGAAAAACAGACCACCGGCAGCCTTCCAACCCGAGTGGCCGGTGCGATACTGCTTGTCTGGGCAGTCGCCCTGCTAGTAGTCTCGGCATGACGGGGGATAATTCCATGGCAGAGCAAGGCTGGGCAATGAAAGGAGAGCTCGTACTCTCCTGCAATTGCACGGTTTTTGTCCTTGCGTACTGTCGCTTGGCAGCCATCCGCCGACGGAGGGTTATTGCCAGACCTGGGCGGGCTTCCGCATCGACGCAGGCCATTTCGGCGAGGTCGACCTGTCCGGCCTCAATCTCGGTCTGGTCATGGAAATCCCAGGCTATATGAGCCGCGGCAACTGGACCGCAGGCCTGTTCATCGACAAGCAAGCCTCCGTCTATGCGGTGAAAGCGCTGACCAGGATCTTCACCGGGAAGGCCGGCGGAACCACCGCGCTGTTGTCGATCCTTGTCGGCAAGTTCCTCGGCGTCGAGCAGGTGCCGATCACCTACGAGACGCGTGACAAGACCCGTATTTTCCAGATACCGAAGATCATCGACGGGGCGGTCACACCGATTCCCGGCAAGGATCGCGAGAAGGATACCGTGATCGGCAACTCGGAATACTGGATCGCGCCGGAGATCATCGTGGCCAGGTCCGATAAGAGCAAGATGCGGGCTTTCGGCCGCAACTGGAACTTTGCCGGCCGCTCGGCCGAAATCTGCAAACTGGATTGGCGGGGCCCGTGAGCAAGAACACAACGGCCAGAAACGCCGCCAAAAAGATCACCGACCGGATACCCAGGCCGAAGAAAAAGGTCACCTGGCCGCAGGCGCGGGCATTCTCGGTGCATCTGTTGACCGCGTCTGGCTCGTTCCTGGCTTTCCTGTCGCTGGTGGCGGCAAGCGAGCAACGCTGGACGGCGATGTTCTGGTGGCTGGGGTTGGCGCTGTTCGTCGACGGCATAGACGGGCCGATCGCGCGCAAGCTCGAGGTCAAGGAGATTTTGCCGACCTGGTCGGGCGAGCTCCTCGACAACATCATCGACTATGTCACTTACGTGCTGATCCCGGCCTTCGCACTCTACCAGCGCGGCTTCATGGGCGAAGGGCTGTCGTTCCTGTCGGCGGCCATCATCGTGGTGTCCAGCGCCATCTATTATGCCGACACCGGAATGAAGACGAAGGAGAACTTCTTCAAAGGCTTTCCGGTGGTCTGGAACATGGTCGTGTTCACGCTGTTCGTCATCGAGCCCGGACAGTGGGTGTCCTTCGGCGTCGTCGTGGCGGCCGGCATCCTGACCTTCGTGCCGATCAACTTCATCCATCCCGTGCGGGTGGTGCGGCTGCGGCCAATCAATCTTGGCATGACGCTGCTCTGGTGCGCTTTCGGTGCGCTGGCGCTGGCGCAGGCGGCCCTTGCCGCCTTCTACGACCAGATCGGCGTTTTGGGCGAACAGGTCGGCGTCTTTACCAAGGTCGGCATCACCATCACCGGACTTTACCTCGCCTGCATCGGCGGTATCATGCAGTTCTTCCCCAAACTCGGCGCCAAGCCGGACACTAAGAAAGCCTGACCGCAGGAAAGCCCACAAATGTCCAAAGCAATCCGTATCCACGCCCATGGCGGTCCGGAAGTCCTGACCTATGAAGACGCCGATCCGGGGCAACCCGGCGCCGGGCAGATCCTGGTCAGGCACACCGCGATCGGCCTCAATTTCATCGATGTCTATCACCGCATCGGCCTCTATCCGCCGCCCGGCGGCTTCCCGCTGATCCCGGGCGGCGAGGCGGCAGGTGTGGTTCTCGAGGTCGGCGCAGGCATCGACTGGCTGAAGCCGGGCGACCGCATCGCCTATGCCGTCAATGTCGGTGCCTATGCCGAACAGCGCATTGTCGCCGCCGACCGCGTGGTCAAGGTACCGGACCGCATCAGCGACGAACAGGCCGCCGGCATGATGCTTAAAGGCATGACGGCGGAGTATCTGTTGCGCCGGACCTTCAAGGTGAAGGCAGGCGACACCATCCTGTTTCATGCCGCCGCCGGCGGCGTCGGGCTGATCCTGGGACAATGGGCAAAACATCTCGGCGCCACCGTGATCGGCACGGCAAGCTCAACCGACAAGATCGAGCTCGCCAAGGCGCATGGCTTCGACCATGTCATCAACTACAAGGAGCAGGATTTCGTCGCCGGCGTCGCCGCCATCACCGGCGGCAAGAAATGTGACGTCGTCTACGATTCGGTCGGCAACGACACATTCCCGGCCTCGCTCGACTGTCTGAAGCCGCTCGGCATGTTCGTCTCTTTCGGTCAGTCCTCTGGACCGATCCCGCCATTTTCGATGTCGGTGCTGGCGCAGAAGGGCTCGCTGTTCGCTACCAGGCCGACGCTGTTCGTCTACAACGCCAAGCGTGAAGACCTCGAAATCTCCGCCGCGGCATTGTTCGATGTGGTGTTGAGCGGCGCGGTCGAGATCAAGATCAACCAGCGCTATGCGCTGAAGGACGCCGGCAAGGCGCAAGCCGATCTCGAAGGGCGCAAGACCACGGGTACGACAATACTGATCCCCTGACGGAGGTTTGCCTTCCTTTCAGTGCTTTGCCGCGGCGCCCAGGCACTGTTTGCACGAAAAACCGGTCGGTCGGTTTGTTGTGCGAAACGGGTCTATCTTTACCCCTTGAGTTTCCGCTGAAATTCTTGAAGCTCTTTCAAGGTGGGTGCTGCTTTCGCACGAGAGCGGCCAGCGCATACGATGTTGGCGGGAACACAGAACATGTCCGGGAACCGGATGGGAGGCACTGTGAGTGCAGATCATGATGGAGCGAACCTGCTTGAGGTTCGTGGCCTGACCAAGATATTCGGCACGCTGACGGCGTGCGATCATATCGACCTCAACATCGCCAAGGGCGAGATCCACGCGCTGCTTGGCGAAAACGGCGCCGGCAAGTCGACGCTGGTCAAGATGCTGTTCGGCTCGCTGGAGCCCAATTCCGGCGAGATATTCTGGAACGGGGAAGCGGTGCGGATCACCAGTCCGGGCATGGCGAAGAAGCTCGGCATCGGCATGGTGTTTCAGCACTTTTCGCTGTTCGAGGCGCTGACCGCGGCCGAGAATATCGCTCTGTCTCTGGATGACGGCTCACCGATCAGCTCGATCGCGGCCAAGGCGAGGGCGCTTTCCTTCAGCTATGGCCTGCCGCTCGATCCGGACTCGCTGGTCGGCGATCTCTCGGTCGGCGAACGCCAGCGCATCGAGATCATCCGCTGCCTGTTGCAGACGCCGCAGCTCATCATCCTCGACGAGCCGACCTCGGTGCTGACGCCGCAGGAAGCCGACAAGCTGTTCGAGACGCTGGAGCGCCTGCGCTCCGAGGGCAAATCCATCCTCTACATTTCGCACCGGCTGGAAGAGGTCAAACGCATTTGCGACCGCGCGACCGTGCTGCGTCACGGCAAGGTCGTCGGCCATTGCAATCCGCGCGAGGAAACGGCTTCGTCGCTGGCCCGCATGATGGTCGGCAACGAGGTGAAGGCCGTGGTGCGTGCGCCGGCCGAAGGCATCGAGACCGCGCAGCCGCTGCTCGAAATCCGCGCCCTCAGCCGCAAGCCGGCAACGCCGTTTTCGATTCCGCTGAAGAATATCAACCTCACTGTGCGCGCCGGCGAGGTGATCGGCATTGCCGGTGTCGCCGGCAACGGCCAGGGCGAGTTCTTCGAATCCGTCTCCGGCGAGGTGCTGCAGCAGGACGCCGCATCCGTGCGCATCCGCGGCAAGGATGCCGGCTCGCTCTCGATCACAGGCCGGCGGCTGATGGGCGCTGCCTTCGTGCCGGAAGAACGCCTCGGCCATGGCGCGGCGCCACGCATGAAGCTTTCGGAAAACCTGCTTCTGTCGCGGCACGCCACCGACGGCAAGGTTTTTGTCGGCGCCGGCGGCGCCGTCAAAAGCGGTGCGGTCTATGCCGCCGCCCAGCGCATCATCGTGGCGATGGATGTGCGCAAGAGCGCGCCCGATCCGGAAGCTGCGGCCCTTTCGGGCGGCAATTTGCAGAAATTCATCGTCGGTCGCGAACTCGACCGCAGCCCTGCCGTCATGGTCGTCAACCAGCCGACCTGGGGCGTCGACGCCGGTGCCGCCGCCCACATCCGCCAGGCGCTGATCGAACTGGCGCGCAGCGGCTCGGCAGTTCTGGTCATCAGCCAGGACCTCGATGAGCTGTTCGAGATTTCGGACGCGATCGCGGTCATGCACAATGGCGAATTGTCCAAACCGCTGCCGATCGCCGAGGCAACTTTCGAAAAGGTCGGTCTGTTGATGGGCGGCGCCGAGCCTGGCCACGCCGAACATGGTCTGGAGACGGCATGATGCGCCTCGAACTCGTCAAACGCCCGCAGCGCTCTATGCTCTTTTCGGCGCTGTCGCCCTTCATCGCCTTCGCCCTAACGATCATCGCCGGCGCGGTTCTGTTCGCGCTGCTCGGCGTCAACCCGCTGAGCGCATTCGAGATCTATTTCATCGAGCCGATCAGCCAGGTCTGGCAGCTGCATGAGCTGGCGATCAAGGCCGCGCCGTTGATCCTGATCGCGGTCGGCCTGTCGGTCTGTTACAAGGCCAACATCTGGAACATCGGCGCTGAGGGACAGTTCATCCTCGGCGGCATTTTCGGCTCGGCCATTCCGGTGCTGTTTCCCGGGTTCGAAGGCCCGCTGGTGCTGCCGCTGATGCTGTTGTTCGGCATGGTCGGCGGTGCCGCCTATGCAGCAATCCCGGCTCTCTTGAAGACGCGCTTCGGCACCAACGAAATCCTGACCAGCCTGATGCTGGTCTATGTCGCCCAGCTTTTCCTCGACTGGCTGGTGCGCGGCCCTTGGCGCGATCCACAGGGCCACGGTTTCCCGCAGACGATCCAGTTCAATGACTCGGCGGTCCTGCCGGAACTGATGCCGGATGCCGGCCGCGCCAATTGGGGTTTTGTCTTCGCGCTTGTTGCAGCCGTGCTGATCTGGGTGCTGATGAGCCGCCTGCTCAAGGGTTTTGAGGTCCGCGTGCTCGGCTCCAGCCCGAGGGCAGGGCGCTTCGCCGGTTTCGGCCTCAACCGCATGGTGTTCTTCGCCTTCCTGCTGTCAGGCGCGCTGGCTGGGCTTGCCGGCATTTCGGAAGTCTCCGGCGCCATCGGCCAGCTCCAGCCGGTGATCTCGCCCGGCTACGGCTTCACCGCCATTATTGTCGCGTTCCTCGGCCGGCTCAATCCGCTCGGCATCGTCGCCGCCGGCCTGGTGCTGGCGTTGACCTATCTCGGCGGCGAGGCGGTGCAGAGCGCGCTCGGCATTTCCGACAAAGTGGCACGCGTGTTCCAGGGCATGCTTTTGTTCTTCGTGCTCGGCTGCGACACGCTCATCCACTATCGCATCCGTCTGGTCGGCATGGCGCTGACGAAAAGCGCGGCGAAGCTTGAAGCCGCGCCGAAGTTGAAGGAAGCCCGCTGATGGACATCGCCGTCAACATCCTTTTGACCATCGCCACGGCGGCGACGCCGCTTTTAATAGCGGCCATCGGCGAACTGGTGGTCGAGCGCTCCGGCGTGCTCAACCTCGGCGTCGAAGGCATGATGATCATGGGCGCCGTCGGCGGCTTCGGAGCCGGCTATCTCACGGGATCGCCCTGGATGGGCCTGTTGGCGGCAATTGCCATGGGCGCGGTGTTCTCGCTGCTGTTTGCGGTGATGACGCTGTCGCTCGCCACCAATCAGGTGGCGACCGGCCTGTCGTTGACGCTGCTCGGCCTCGGCCTTTCCGGCATGATGGGGACCAGCTTCGTCGGCCAGCCCGGCGAGCGGCTGCCAAACCTCTACGTTCCGGTGCTCACCGACATTCCCGTGGTCGGCAGGCTGTTGTTCGGCCAGGACCCGATCTTCTACATCTCGATCGCGCTGACGGCGGCCGTCATGTGGTTCCTGTTCAAGACCCGCACCGGCCTCACTCTGCGCTCGATCGGCGACAGCCACACATCGGCGCATGCGCTCGGCATCAAGGTCATCCGCTACCGCTATCTCGCGGTCATCTTCGGCGGCGCCTGCGCCGGCCTTGCCGGCGGCCATCTGTCGCTGGTCTACACGCCGCAATGGGTAGAGAACATGAGCGCGGGCCGCGGCTGGATCGCGCTGGCGCTGGTCGTCTTCGCCTCCTGGCGGCCGTGGCGCGTGCTCGCCGGCGCCTACATCTTCGGCGCGGTGTGGATCGGCCAGCTTCATGCACAGGCATTTGGCATTCCGGTGCCTTCGCAGCTGCTTTCTTCTCTGCCCTATCTGGCAACCGTCGTGGTTCTCGTTCTAATCTCGCGCAACAAGCGTCTGACGATGATGAACACGCCGGCTTCCTTGGGGCAGCCATTCGTTCCGGATCGTTGAAAACAAAAACAAACGGGAAGCTCCAAGGCTAAACTCAGAGAGGTAACACAATGAAAAAACTGCTTATCGCGTTGATGACCACGACCGCCGCCATGTCACTGGCGGCGTCGGCGCAGGCCGCCGACAAGTTGAAGGCATGCTGGGTCTACACCGGCCCGATCGGCGATTTCGGCTATTCCTACCAGCACGACCAAGGCCGCCTCGAGGTGGAGAAGGCGCTCGGCGACAAGGTCGAAACCGCCTATCTCGAGAACGTCTCGGAAGGTCCCGATGCCGACCGCGCTTTCGAGCGTCTGGCGCGCGAAGGCTGCAAGATCATCTTCGGCACCTCTTTCGGCTTCATGGACCCGGAAGTGAAGGTCGCCAAGAAGTTCCCCAAAGTGATGTTCGAGCACGCCACCGGCTACAAGACCGCTGACAATCTCGGCATCTACAATGCGCGCTTCTATGAAGGCCGCTACGTGCTCGGCCAGATCGCCGCCAAGGAATCGAAGGCAGGGGTCGCCGGCTATATCGTTTCTTTCCCGATCCCCGAAGTGGTGATGGGCATCAACTCCTTCATGCTCGGCGCGCAGTCGGTCAACCCGAACTTCAAGGCCAAGATCGTCTGGGTGAACTCCTGGTTCGATCCGGGCAAGGAAGCCGACGCGGCCAAGGCGCTGTTCGACCAGGGCGCCGACATCATCGTCCAGCACACCGATTCCACTGCGGCACTGCAGGTGGCGGAAGAGCGCAAGCTGCACGGCTTCGGCCAGTCCTCCGACATGATCAAGTTCGCGCCGAACGCGCAGCTGACCTCGCTGACAGACGAATGGGGGCCGTATTACATCAGCCGCGTTCAGGCGGCGCTCGACGGCACCTGGAAGCCTGACAATGTCTGGCTCGGCATCAAGGACGGCGCCGTCAAGCTGGCGCCCTTCACCAACATGCCGGACGATGTGAAGGCGATGGCCGAGGCAACCGCCAAGAAAATCGCAGATGGCTGGAACCCCTTCACCGGACCGGTCGCCAAGCAGGACGGCACGCCGTGGCTCAAGGACGGCGAAGTAGCCGACGACGGCACGCTGCTCGGCATGAACTTCTATGTGAAGGGCGTCGACGACAAGTTGCCGCAGTAAGTATCGGAAACGCAAAAGAGAAGGGGCGCCGCCCGGCGCCCTTTTTCACTTCGCGGGCTGCACGCTTCGACCGCGAAACCGCGCCGAGGGCTGTGCCAAAAATCCGAGGGCGCCGGGAGGCGCCCTTTTTGGTATTTTTCTAAACCGCCGAGCCGTAAAGGTCGTAGACGTCGGCGCGGTCGATCTTGACCGTGACGATGTCGCCTTGGCGCAGCGGGCGGCGCGACTGGATATGCACCGAACCGTCGATCTCGGGCGCGTCGTATTTTGTCCGGCCCTTGGCAGACGTGCCATGCGCCTCGTCGATCAGCACCGGCAGGCGCTTGCCGACCTTCTTGGCCAGCTGCGTCGCCGAGATCTTCTGCTGGCGCTGCATGAAGCGATGCCAGCGCGCTTCCTTGATCTCCTGCGGCACCTGTTCGAGGCCGAGATCGTTGGAGCGGGCGCCGCGGACCGGCTCGTATTTAAAGCAGCCGGCGCGATCGATCCTGGCCTCGTCCAGCCAGTCGAGCAGCATCTCGAAATCCTCGTCGGTCTCGCCGGGGAAACCGACGATGAAGGTCGAGCGTATCGCCAGATCCGGGCACACCTCGCGCCAGCCGCGAATGCGCTCCAGCGTCTTTTCGCCATGCGCGGGCCGACGCATGTTCTTCAGCACCTGCGGCGAGGCGTGCTGGAAGGGGATGTCCAGATAGGGAAGGATTTTTCCATCCGCCATTAGCGGGATGACATCGGCGACATGCGGGTAGGGGTAGACATAGTGCATGCGTACCCAGATGCCGAGCTTGCCGAGCTCCTCCGACAGGTCGAGGAATTTCGCCCGCACTTCGCGGTCGCCGAACATCGACGTCTGGTACTTGATGTCGATGCCGTAGGCGCTGGTGTCCTGCGAGATGACCAGCAGTTCCTTGACGCCGGCCTTGGCCAGCTTCTCGGCCTCGCGCAGCACATCGGCCGCCGGGCGCGAGACGAGGTCGCCGCGCAGCGCCGGAATGATGCAGAAGGTGCAGCGGTTGTTGCAGCCTTCGGAAATCTTGAGATAGGCGTAGTGGCGCGGCGTCAGCTTGACGCCTTGCGGCGGCAGAAGGTCGATATACGGATCGTGGCTGGGCGGCGCCGCCTCATGCACCGCGGCCATCACGCTCTCATAGGCCTGCGGGCCGGTGATGGCGAGGACGTTGGGGTGCTTCTCTCGTATGACGTCCGGCTCGGCGCCGAGGCAGCCGGTGACGATCACCCGGCCGTTTTCCGAAAGCGCCGAACCAATGGCGTTGAGCGATTCGTCGCGGGCCGAATCGAGAAAGCCGCAGGTGTTGACGACGACCAGGTCCGCGCCGTCATGCTTGCGCGCGATCTCATAGCCTTCGGCGCGCAGGCGCGTGATGATGCGCTCGGAATCCACAAGCGCCTTCGGGCATCCAAGGCTGACGAAACTGACGCGAGGCGCAGACATGAGAAAACATTCCGGGTTTTTTCGGGATCGGCGGCCAGTACCACACTTATTGCGGCATTGGTATGGGCAGCGGCTGCGGCGAACGCGACCACTGCCTCCGGCAGATACCCGTACTATACAGAAGCTGTAGGACCGGCAGCGTCAGCTCACCACAGGACTGACATGCGGCCAGACCTCGACAAGGCCGCGATAGACCATATCGATCGCGACGTAGAGAATGATCAGCAGGCCGACATAGGCGATCCAGCGGTGGCGATGCAGCAGCTTGGCAATGAAGCTCGCGGCCAAGCCCATCAAGGCAATCGACAGCACCAGGCCTATGACAAGCACGGGAAAATGATCGCGCGCCGCACCGGCGACCGCCAGCACATTGTCCAGCGACATCGAAACATCGGCGACGACGATCTGCAGGGCCGCCTGGCCGAGCGTCTTGCGCGGCGCCTTGCCGCCCACCGTTCTGTCGCTGTTGAGGTCGGAATCGGACAGCGCCTCGGTCGCCTCGAACTCGTCGGCATGCGACGTCCGCAGCTCGCGCCACATCTTCCAGCACACCCACAACAAAAGGATGCCGCCGGCCAGCAGCAGGCCGACAATGGCAAGAAGCTTGACGGTGACGGCGGCAAACAGGATGCGCAGCACAGTCGCCGCCAAAACGCCGATCAGGATGGCTTTCTTGCGCTGCTCGACCGGCAGGCCGGCGGCGGCAAGGCCGATGACGATGGCATTGTCGCCGGCAAGCACCAGATCGATGGCGATGACCTGGAGGAGGGCCGTCATGCTTGCAGCGCTGAAAATGTCCATCGACCGGAGCCCCTTGCTGTATCGGCGTGTTCGTCGTCGGATATGCCGACGCCCTAACGTGTATGGTTCCCGCGCGTCAAGAGACTGCCGGCGCAATTCCAGGAAAAGTGCGTAGCGGTTTTCCGTCCGGAATCATGCAAAAACAAAGAGTTAGAGTGGGTCAGCTGCTCTGTAAAAAGCTGAACCGCTCTAACGGCCGACGCTGAAAGCCACGGGAATAGGGAAGGTCGTTCTGCCAGAGAGAATTCTGGTCGCAGCGAATTCAGTCGTAGAGATTGTACTTCGCCCAGTCGGCTTCCGGAATCTCGTCGCCGATGCGGTAACGGAACTGCAGGACCTCCATATGGTCAGGCGCCGTCTCGCATTTGAACTTCAGCCGGTACCACTGCCCCTTGCTGCGGAAGGCAGCGCCCGGGCTGCGGATGGCATCGGCCTTCATTTCCGGCGTCGCGAAGGCGTAGGCGACGACGCGGTCTGCCTTGTACTTGTGGTCGTCATGGCTGATGCGGTCGAGCACTTCGGCGTCGCATCTCTGCTCCAGCCGGGTCTCCGGGTCGAGTTTCAGCAGGCCGGCGCGCAGGGCGGCGTCCATCGCGTGGGCGGGCCAGGCCAGCGTCACCGAGGCCAGCGCCGCAAGGAATAGTTTTTTCATGGGCGGGAGAACGACCATAACTCGCGTGAAAAATCAACCGGAGTGCCATTTTGGGGCAGCCGGATATGCGCGGAAATCGCCGTTGGCCGGGCAGGGTGTTTTGACGCAGCCGCTTTGATACGTCGCCGGCGCCATTCTTATTTGTCCGGGCTGCCATGCACCGATTGCCTGTTTCGCCGTCTTTGCGCTTCTCGCGATCGCGGCACCCACCGCCACGGCCGCAAGGCGATATAGACAGCGAGGAAGGCTCTTTGTGCAAGGCCGGCCTCGCTGTGCCAGACCTCCCTTATCCCCGCCGCCCGCAAGGCCCTTCGTTGGGTGCTGTTGCGGTCCCAGCGCCGGCTGATGCTGCCCGCCCGGTAGTATTTGTGGCAGAGCACTTGCGGCACGCGGACAAAGCCGCCGAGCAGCGACAGATGCAGAAGCCAGGTCCAGTCGGCGCTGAATTCGCCTTGGCTGTTGGGCTTGATCCCGCCGCTACGGTGGAACGCCCAGGCCCTGAATATCCCACGATTGGGAACCCACCATCCATGCGGCTGGCGCGCCATCGCCCGGCCACGCGCAAAACCGTCCTGCAAGCCCTCCAGCAGGTCGAACTTCCACGTGGCACTTTCGCCGCTGACTTCGATCACTTCGACGTCGCTGAACGACAGTACGGCCGCGGGATTGGCATCGAGCGCCCGCACCAGCGCCTCGATATAGGTTGGATCGATGACGTCGTCATGGAAGGCAAAGAACATCAATTCGCCGCTGGCATTGGCCATCAGATCGTTGGAGTTCTTCAGCCATCCCAGGTTTTTGTCCCGGCGGAGGATACGGACATCGTCGCGGCCGCCGGCGAAGGCTGAAACGATCTCGAATGTCGCGTCGGTCGAATTGTCCTCCCCGACCAGGATCTCGATATTGTCCCAGGTCTGCGCGGCGAGGCTGTCCAGCGTACGCGAAATGAATGCCGCCGAATTGTAGCATGGCACCAGCGCCGTGACCTTCGGCCGCCAGCCGGATCGAAGCTGGACTTGTTTCTGCGCTACCTGCTTCGCGCCGCCCTGTTCTGTCTCACCCATTCACTCGATCCCGCAGATTTGCCGCGCCAGCCTGTCGGCAAGCCACGGCGCCGTCGAATATTTACCTGTGTCGACCGAGATGTAGTTGCCCAGGCGGTTGACCCCGAATTGGTCGCGGCGATGGATCGTGGCTTTCGGGTCGCTGAGCGAACCACGCCCTTGCGCAAACACGAAGCCGCCGCGTACCTCAAGCTCCTCGGCATCGTCGAACATGCTGGAAACACTGGGCAACAACCGGGCGAGCGTGGCGCGAACGTTGCCGATGAACCGCTGTCGTGCGTCGGCATCGAGCGCTTGCGGCGTTTCGATCGACAATTCGCCACTCTCCGCAAGCAACCCGCTCGGGTACCAGGAGAGATAGAAGTTGCGCCCGTCATAGTTTTTTATGTCGCCGAACGGGCCAAGGGCGACGACCGCGCACGGCACATCGACAGGCTGGCTGGTGCGGCCGAACAGGCAAAGCCTGTAGCGGTGCGACCATCCGGGAACCGGCTCGATGCCGGCCGTGCGGTCGACAGCCAGCCGCCCCTCCCAAAGGCAATTGACGACGATGTCGAACGCCTCACTTTTTTCGCTTGCGACCGCCACGCGCCATTTCCTGTCAATTCCGTCCACCGGCTGTGCCGACAGGACTTTGGACGCCATCCGCAAGCTGATATTGGGTTCACCCCGAAGCGCCGCGCAAAGCCGGTCGGCAACCCATCGCGTGTTGACGGATCGCTCCGGCACCTGGAAGCCCCCGACGATCTGGTCCGAGTTGGTGACATCGGCCAATTCAGTTTTGGAAAGCCGATTCGATCGCGCCGCCGATACGTCGGCAAGGTAGCTGGTGGCGTCAGCGTGGCTGCGCACCAATACATCCACACGTTCAAAGATCGCCCCCAGCGCCTCGGCAGCGACGATCGAGTTGCGATGGACCAGATAAAGGTCTTCCGAAAAGGTCGTGTGCGCTTCCAGATTGCTTCCGATCAGCTCGGAAACAAGCCTGCCGAAACACAGTCCTCCCGAAAGCAGATGCCGGGCGGTCAGCAGCGAGGGATCGTTCCCGTAGAGATAGCCGAGATGAATCTTGCCCTCGTTCCAACGGCTGGCGCAGGCCATCGGCTCGCTCTCCTTGTCGAAGAGGGACACCGCGTAGCCTCTGCGGGCCATCATGAGAGCGAGGCTGGCGCCCATGATGCCGGCGCCGAGAATAGCCATTCTGCCGCGAGGCGCTGTCATGTCCTGGCGCGCATCGCGGCCTCTCCTTTCCCGATGAGTGTCATCAGGGGTTCGATACGTAGTTTTCAGGGTCGTATTCGGTATCGCAGAAAACCAGCAAAGACGGGTTCTCCCCTTCATAGGTCTGCAGCGCCCACACCGGGGCATCGACCAGCACCGCGCGGTTCGATGCGGTGAGCGTCAGCCGTTCGACCTGTTCCTGGTAGCGAAATTCGATGCCGATCTCGCCCGACAGCTGCATCATCAATTGCCGGCCCGAGCCGTGTGCATGTCCGCCCCGCGACGTGCCGCGCGGCGCGGTGACGATGAACGCCCGCACGGCTTGGAAATTGTAACCGCTGAACTCGATAGCGGTCAGCATTCCCCTGGGATCGCTATGTAACGAAGTGGGGATCTCGGTGACCTTGCCGCCAAAGAACGTTCGATGCTGCATAACGTAAGCCCGCCAGATGCCGGTCGAAATTTTACCTCAGACTAGCGCTTATATCAAAAGACAGGGAATACAACCACTTAGGCGGTGTTTGGGAACACTGCAGCGGATCGATGTCGAGCTCGGCCTCAGGCCGATAGGTGCCGACTACCGAAGGTCGCCGCGCCGTCACGACTTCTGAGTCGCGGCCGAAACCACGGCTTAAGACCTTGGTCTGAGCGGTCTAGGACCTTTGAGTTCGGAAGGCCGGCCAGTTCCAAGGAGGGTGATCTACTTCAGCAATTTCAAAGAGTTATGCTGGTTGGCGTTTCGCCGGCCGGCCGCTTCGTTCTCGCAATGAAAACACATCTATATCTAAGTTTACCCTTTGTGTTAGCGATTCCTCATGTTGCCCGCTATAGCGGTTAGTGGCGGTGGCAATCTCGGAGGTAGTTATGACATCCCGAAAGACCCTTTTTGCTGCATTTGCGGTGTTCTCGCTTCTGGTGTCGCCGGCCCTGGCTGCTGCTGGTGGCAACGGCCATGGTAACGGCCATGGCAATGGTAACGGCAATGGCAATAGCGGAGGAAACGGTAATGCTGGCGGCAATGGCGGAGGCGGCGGTTCGGTCGGCAAGTCGGCATCCGCCAAGGGCCAGGCCCCTAAGGGCCAGGTCGCCAAGGCCGCTACCCCTTCTGTGTCCAAGGAAAAGAATATCCATGCCAAGCTCGGCCGGTTGAACTCGCTGCAGCGCAACGCCAACGCCTTTATGCACTCCAAGAGCAAGAACTTCGCTGGCGTGCAGGCTTTTGTGACACAGTCGGCAATAGCCAAGAACGCTCAATCGGCGCTCGATGCTGCTAATCAGGCGGTTACCGACGCCAAAGCGGCGCTCGACGCGCTGAATGCGAAAGCGGCTGACCCGAATACCCTGCCCGAAGATGTCCCGACGCAGGCCGACCTCGATGCAGCACAGGCAGCGCTCGATGACGCCACCCAGGATGCGGCCGCTGCTCAGACCGCCGCCACAGCTGCCGCTGCCAACGTCCCATCGATCGATGCAGCCCTTGCCCAAATGGCCAACAAGCCCGTTGACCCTGAGGTGACAGATTGGGCCAATAGCGTACTTGCCGACAAGATCGACCAAGTAGCCGCCAAGCTGGCGCCGGCCGCGCCTTAAGGCCCTATGCGGCGGCAGCGATCCAATCGACGATAAGCCGTCGGGTCCGCCCGGCGGCTGCACCTTTCTCGCCTATCTGCAGCGTTGGTCCCAATGCAGGTCCGAGATTCTGGTCATGGCTATTTTGCGAAATCTCCAGCCGGGCCGCCGTCCTCAAGGCTGAATTCATGCGTGCTTCGCGCATCTTCATCGACCACACGAAACCAATGCTCCTGAAGCGCTCTAGGCGACACCCTTTGGCCCGTGACCTTCTCTACCGCAGATAACGGATCATCGGCGCTCGTGGCCTGAGTTGAGACACACTCCTCTCCATGCCACTCTTCCACCTGGTACTCTGGCATGCCGGCCTACCTACCGCTCCCCAGAGCCTTCGCTTCCCGCTCCAGCGTCTCGCGTCGGTTGCCGTGCTTCGCGATCAATTCCTTGACCTGCTGCGGGGTGATGCCGGCCTTGGTGGCGAAATACTCGACTTCATAATCCTCATCGGCAGAGACGCGGTCCCAATCGCGGAAGTCCGTCTTCGTTTTGTCGTCGGCCATTTGCTTTGCTCCTGGTTGAATGATCAACCGCAACGTGCAGCCGCAGCCTTTTGTTGCAGCGGAGCCCGGATTTCCGAAACGGTCACATGGGAAAACGGCCCTCAGTCGCAGGAGGTGCTGGTATTGCTGTAACTTTGAACGGAACGGTTCTTCTCCTTGACGGTTGTGACGTGAAGGAGATGCCTCATGTTTGAAAGTGTGATGTGGTTGATCGTCGTTGCTGGTGGGCCACTGTTGCTGGCCCTATTGATGGCATACGTTCTTATGACCCGACGCCACCGTGGTCCTGCAGAACGCATGGAAAGCGACCGAGCGACCAAACGGCTCTATCGCCAGGACGAACGTTGATCCTGAGGCTGGCGCAACGTTTGCGCTCACGCTGGCCCGCTGCCTCGCGGTGGCAGGCTTCTTCGTTTTAGGAAGTTAGGAATAACTTAGGAAAGATTTGGCCCTCTTTGAAAATACAGAGGCAATTCAGCACGGTAGCCAAATATCTGGCGGAGGGAGTGGGATTCGAACCCACGGTGGGCTTGCACCCACGCCGGTTTTCAAGACCGGTGCCTTAAACCGCTCGGCCATCCCTCCAACGTGACTTTTCAATCATCTAGGAACATCAACCGACCCAGTGAACGACAGTTGGTATCGAATGATACCTGTCCTTCCGGACCAGCTTGCGGTTCATTTCTCTAGAGCGTTGCCCATCGCCAAGTCAACCATCGGCGCTGCCATGGATAATAGGGGGTGGCGTTCGTTACCCGAACGGAGCTGCGAACCCGTTTTCGAAGGAGCCGGGATCTAATTACGATCCTTGCTGCCGACCTGCACAAGTTGCAGAAGACCCAGCACGACAAGTGCGAGCAAGGTAGCCAAAGCCGCGATCTGCCAGAACCCGAGCCCAACCGCCAGGCCTATGGCGCCTGCCAGCCACATGCCCGCCCCAGTGGTAAGCCCTTGAACCTCGCCCTTGGAGAAGAAGATCAAGCCGGCGGCCAGAAATGCCACGCCGGCAGTCGTGGCTTCGATCAAGCGGATAGGATCAATGGCGATTTCCTGACCGTCGAAGACGTGAAGGTGAGTAATCTCGATCGTGAGGATGGCAATTAGAGCCGTCGCAACACAGACGAGGATGTGTGTCCTCAATCCGGCCGGCCGGTTGCGCCATTCGCGTTCGATGCCAACGATGGAGCCAAGGACGGCCGCGAGCAAAAGCCTGGCTGAAATTACGGAAAAAGGCAGCCACGTCTGTTGCCCAAAACGTTCAATGAATTCATCCATGAGGCGCAGAACGTATCTCGGGTCGGTCGGTTCCAGGCAGCCGCGCTTCGTGCCATAGATTCACATTCAGACTCCAAGGGCCTGGGCTAGGTCTCGAAGGTTGTGTGCGTCAAGTTCTGCAAAATGGGGCAGCCATGATGCTGGTCATGCGGCTTGGCGCAGAGCGAGCTTCTTGTGCTCGCGCAGGTCGTCCATGTTGATGTATCGGTTGGCCTCCATCCAGTTTTCATTGGTCTCGACGGCCAAGGCCCTGACCAGGCGCAGGCAGCTTTCGGTATTGGGGAAGATGCGCACGACATAGGTGCGCCGGCGGATTTCCTCGTTGAGCCGCTCCAGCATGTTGGTGGATTTGAGATGCTTGTGGTGCTGTCTCGGCAGCCTGAAGAAGGTCAGGGTTTGTTCGATGGCATCCTCGGCCCAGCCTGTCAGGCGCGGATAGCGTGCCGACCATTTGGCAAGCCATGCGGCAAGATCAGCCCTGGCCTCTGCGAGATCGCGCCGGTCGTAGAGCCAGCGCAATTCCTGCAGGCAGTCGTCGCCGTGCTTCCTCGGCAGATGATCGAGCGCGTTCCTGAGGAAGTGCACGTAGCAGCGTTGCCAGGCGGCTTCGGGGATCACCTCGCCGGTCGCTGCCACCAGGCCGGCGTGATCGTCGGACACAACCAACTCGACGCCCTTGAGGCCGCGCGCCTTGAGGCCGACGAGGAAGTCCCTCCAGGCCGAGCGGCTCTCGCGATTGGCCATCTCCACGGCCAGGATCTGGCGCCTTCCGTCCCAGTCGATACCGACCGCGATCAGCACCGCCTGGCTCATGACAACACCGGCTTCACGCACCTTCTCGTAGCGCGCATCGAGGATGAGGTAAGGAAACGGCTCTTGAAGGGGGCGCCTGGCAAAGGCAGCGAGGCTCTCGTCCAGCCGCTTGTTGATGGCCGAGATCGACGAGGCCGAGAAGGCATGGCCGCACAGTTCTTCCGTGATCGCCTTCACCTTGCGGGTCGACACGCCCTGCACATACATCTCCGCCAGTGTCGCCACCAAGGCCCGCTCGGAACGCTGGTAGCGCTCGAACAGCTCGGTGGAGAAGCGCCCGGCCCGGTCCTGCGGAACCCGCAGCTCGAGCTTGCCGACCCGCGTCACAAGGGTGCGGCCTTAATAGCCCGAGCGATAGCCAAGCCGTTCGGGCGTGCGCTCGCTCTTCGAGGCACCCAGCGCCTCGTCCATCTCGGCCTCAAGCACCTCCTGCATCACCGCACGGAGCACTTCGTGCAATCCATCCGGGTTCGAAAGCAAAATGTCTTTGACGGCAGCGCTGGCGGTCTTAACTTCAGTCTTGGTCATGGTGGCGTTCCTTCGCGGGAATCAGGTGACGTGAACAATCACCAGCCTGCCATGACCGCCCCCTCTCAGCGAATTTGCAGAACTCTCAGCACACTACCACCTCGAATGCCTCTCCACAGGCCCGACCGACCCAAGAACTCCGCCACATTCCTGCCCGGTTCCGGACACAATCGATTAATACGCTGATAAACAATTCCTGCGCACAAGGGATGGGGATTGGCGCGTCGCAGGCATTGCTCATCTGGCTCCGCCGAAATTCTAGAAGCGGCGCCTGTGTCGAGACGGTAGGGACATCGGAAAACATGCAGACCACGACGCATCGGCGTCTTCGTCGCGCTCCTGCTTTGGTGTTGTGCGCTCTTTCGGCTGCGTTGCTGGCCGCGTGCGCGTCGCCGCAGTCCGAGCCGAAAGCCATGGTCTACAAGAAGCCTCGCTCGAAGGAATATTTTGCCGAGACCGAATACGGCGTGAAGGCCAGCCCGCGCGTTCAGTACATGCGGCGCGGCGGCGGCCGCGACCAGTTGGGCAAACCCTATCAGGTGCGCGGCAAGTGGTATTACCCCAAGGAAGACAAGCGCTACGCCAAGGTCGGTCTCGCCTCCTGGTATGGCGATGCCTTCCACGGTCGTCTCACAGCCAATGGCGAAGTCTACGACATGACCCATCTGACCGCGGCGCATCCGACCATGCCGCTGCCGAGCTATGCCCGTGTCACCAACACCGAGACCGGAAGCTCGGTCATCGTGCGCGTCAACGACCGCGGCCCCTATCACGAGGGACGCATCATCGATGTCTCGGAACGCGCCGCGCAAATGCTCGACTATGCCAAGGTCGGCACGGCCAGGGTCAAAGTGGAATATATCGGCCGCGCGCCGCTCGACGGCGACGACGACCAATATCTGGTCGCCTCCTATCGCCCGGGCAACAACCGCCCGGACCCGTCCGATGGCTTGCCGACCGGCGTCATGGTGGCGATGAACGGACCTTCGCCGAGCCTATCTGTTGGCGCACCACCTGCCGCAGTGCCGTTTCCTGGTCAGTTGACGAATTCCGACACACAGCCAGTGATGTCGATGCAGGCACCGGGCTCAATCGATGTGACGCTGCCGGAATTCGGGCCGATCGTGCCTCAGCGCCCGGAATCGCCCTTTGCCGTGGCTTCGCTCTCCTATGCGGATGCACGCGTGCAGCGCGCCGACGTCTTTGCAGCACTCGATGACCAGGGCATGTCGCCAGCCGACATCCTGCAATCGTGGAAGAAATCCAACCCGCAGGCATCGCCTGCCGTTTCCGACTATGTCGCCGCCGGATCCTTCGACGATGCCGCCGAGGCAAAGCGGGTGGCTGCGGCTCTCGAACCGTTCGGCAGGACCGAAATCCAGAGCACCGAACTCGACGGCAATGACTGGTACGCGGTCAATCTCTATCCGGATGGCCACGGCAATGTCGACGACCTCTTGCGCGCGGCATGGTCGCATGGCGCGCCGGACGCGCTGGCTGTGCGCAACTGACCAACAAAGGCACGCCGGTTTTGTCATTGCGCGGTTGATCCGCCGGGAAGAAGCCTGATAGCGTTGCGGCAAGTTTCTGCCGGCTAACAGTCGAGCCTCTTCATGCGATTTCGCCTTTTCCACCCTTTTGCCGGGCTTTTTGGCCTTGGCTTCTTGCTTGCCGCGCTGGTTCCGGCCAACGCGCAGCTTTTCGAGACCAAGGCGACGCAGGCTTTCATGATCGATGCCGAAACCGGCACGGTGCTGTTTTCCAAGGATGCCGACCAACCGATCCCGCCGGCCTCGATGGCCAAGCTGATGACGATGGAGATGGTCTTCAACGCCATCAAGTCGAAGCGCATGAGCCTCGACGACACCTTCGTGGTTTCGGAAAATGCCTGGCGCAAGGGCGGTGCGCCTTCGGGAACGTCGACCATGTTTGCCAAGCTCAAATCGGCGATCCGGGTCGAGGATCTGATCCAGGGGGTCACCATACAGGCCGCCAATGACGGCTGCATGGTGCTGGCCGAAGGCATGGCCGGTTCGGAAGAGAATTTCGCGGCGCAGATGAACGATCGCGCGCGCCAGATCGGGCTGCCGAAATCGACATTTGTCAATTCCACCGGCCTGCCGGCCGACGGCCAGCAGACGACAGTGCGCGAACTGGCGCAGCTTGGCCTGCATATATGGCGCGAATATCCGGATCTCTATCTCTATTACGGCCGGGCCGATTTCACCTGGAACAAGATCTCGCAAAAGAATCGCAACCCGTTGCTGGCCATGGGCATCGGCGCCGATGGGCTGGCGGTCGGGTCGAGCGAGGCGGGCGGTTTCGGCATTGTCGGCTCGGTCAGCCATGACGGAACCAGGGTGTTCGCGGCGATGAGCGGATTGGCCAATGATCGCGAGCGCGCCGAGGAAGCGCGCAAGCTGCTCGAATGGGGCGTCCGCTCCTTCGAGAAGACCGAGATTTTCGCCAGCAACGAAGTGGTCGGCGAGGCCCAGGTGTTCGGCGGCGCCAAATCCAGCGTAGCGCTGAAGGCAAAGGCGCCGATCGACGTCCTGCTGCCGATCGCCAACCGCGACAAGCTGACCGCCAGGATCGTCTATCAGGGGCCGGTATCGGCGCCGGTGGAGGAGGGGCAACCCGTCGGCGCGCTGCGCGTCTGGATCGGCGATACGCTGAGCCAGGAAACGCCGCTTTTCGCCGCCGAATCGGTCGGCGTCGGCACACTGCCGCAACGCGCGTTTGATGCCGCCAGGGAACTGGCCGTAGGCTGGCTGCGTTGAGTTCCTGCGGCGTGGACCTTTTCTCGGGCGCGGACTAAGACACCAGCGCAAAGCAGGACAAAGGCCTTTCGATTGGCAAGCGGATTTTTCATCACCTTCGAAGGCGGCGAGGGCGCCGGCAAGTCGACGCAGATCGAACGGCTGGCCCAGAAGATGCGCGCCAAGAAATACGATGTCCTCCTCACCCGCGAACCCGGGGGTCACCCGGCGCCGAGGCGGTCAGGCACGTGCTCCTGTCCGGCGCCGCCGAGCCTTTCGGGCCGAAGATGGAGGCGCTGCTGTTTGCCGCCGCGCGCTCCGACCATGTCGAGCAGGTCATCCGGCCGGCGGTGGAGCGCGGCTCCATCGTGCTTTGCGACCGTTTTTTGGATTCGTCGCGCGTCTATCAGGGCGTCACCGGCGGCCTCGATCCGGCTTTCATGGAAGCTCTGGAGGAGGTCGCCATCAACGGCATGATGCCGGACATGACGCTGATCCTTGACATTGACCCCGCCGAGGGCTTGCGGCGCGCCGCCGCGCGGCGTGGCGCCGAGGACGGTCCGGACCGCTTCGAAAAGGAGACGCTGGACATCCACCAGCGCCGCCGTGACGCCTTCCTGGCGATCGCAACCGCCGAGCCGGACCGCTGCATCGTGATCGACGCGTCGGCGCCTCCCGCTACGGTGGAGGATGTCATCACCGCGGTGGTGTTCGCCGCACTTGAGGCGAGGGCGCCCGCGCGCAACCGACAGGCGGCGCCCGCATGATCTTCGAACGCATCGCTCCCGAGCAGCACGACACGCTGGACGGTGTACCGGAGCCGTCCGAGACGCTGCGCCTGGTCGGCCATGAGCAGGCGGCCGCGATGCTCGCTGCCGCCTATCGCTCGGGAAAACTGCCGCATGCGGTGATCTTTGCCGGGCCGATCGGCATCGGCAAGGCGACGCTTGCCTTTCACCTGGCGCACCATCTGTTGAAGCATCCGGCCTTCGACCAGGCGCCGGATGTGTTTGCCGTTCCCGATCCGGCCTCATCGCTGTTTCGCCAGATCGCCACCGGGGCGCATCCCGGCGTGCTGCATCTGACCAGGCCGCTGAACGACAAGACCAAGAGCTTCAAGACGGTCGTCACCGTCGACGAGATCCGCAAGGTCAACCGCTTCCTGTCGCTGACCTCGCATGACGGCAGCTACCGGGTGGTGATCGTCGATCCGGCCGACGACATGAACACCAACGCCGCCAATGCCTTGCTGAAGAACCTCGAGGAGCCGCCGAGCCGCACGCTGTTCATCCTCATCGTGCATGCGCCGGGCAGCCTTTTGCCGACCATCCGTTCGCGCTGCCAGATGGTGCGGCTGACGCCGCTCGATGCCGGCAGCCTGATGAGTGTTCTGGAGACCGTCGAGCCGCCGCCACCTTCCGATCCTGCTGCGCGCGCGGCACTGGCGGAACGGGCAGGGGGCAGCGCCCGCAATGCGATCCTTCTGACCCAATATGGCGGGCTGGAGATTGCCGGCACCCTCGACGCCCTGGTCACGTCGGGCAAGAGCGACATCGCCGGCGCCTATCGCCTTGCCGAGGCCGTCGCCGGCCGCGACCAGGCGATCCAGTTCGACATCTTCAACCGCCGCGCGCTCGATCTGCTCTCCACCGGCGCCAGTGAAGCCGCGCTGGCTGGGGATCTCGCGCGGGCGAAAACGCTGTCCGACACTTGGCACGAGGCGCTGAACGCCATATCTGAGACCGATACCTACAATCTTGACAAGAAGCAGCACGCCTTGACCATGATCGACCGCCTGAATTCCGCAATGCGAATGTGACCGGTTTCGGCATTGGGGCGGGATGGCAATCGCCGTCTCGATGCGATATCCACCGCTCACATTCATTCGGCCATTCATGACGGTTAATTCATGTCACGCGACACATTCTACATCACGACACCAATTTTCTATCCGAACGGCAAGCCGCATATCGGCCACGCCTATACGGTCATCGCGACCGACGCGCTGGCCCGCTTCCAGCGCCTGGACGGCAAGGACGTGCTCTTCCTCACCGGCACTGACGAACACGGCCTCAAGATGCAGCAGACGGCCGAGAAGGAAGGCATAACGCCACTCGCGCTTGCCGACCGCAACTCGGCGATCTTCCGTTCGATGACAGAGGTCCTGGGCGGCTCGAATGATGATTACATCCGCACGACGGAACCACGCCACTACGAGTCGTGCCAGGCGATCTGGAAGGCGATGGCGGCCAATGGCGACATCTATCTCGACCGCTACAGTGGCTGGTATTCGGTCCGCCAGGAAGCCTATTTCGAAGAGAGCGAAACCACGCTCGGCGACGACGGCGTGCGCCGCGAGCCGCTTGGCTCGCCGGTCGAATGGAATGAGGAGGAAAGCTACTTCTTCAGGCTTTCCGCCTATCAGGACAAATTGCTTGCGCTGTACGAAAGCCAGCCCGATTTCGTCGGTCCGGCCGAGCGCCGAAATGAGGTGATGAGCTTCGTCAGGTCCGGCCTCAAGGACATCTCGGTCTCGCGCACGACCTTCAATTGGGGCGTGCCGGTGCCGGGCGACGACAAGCATGTGATGTATGTCTGGGTCGATGCCCTGACCAACTACATCACCGCTGCCGGCTATCCCGACACCAAGGCCGAGCAATGGCGCTACTGGCCGGCCACGCACATTATCGGCAAGGACATCGTCCGCTTCCATGCCGTCTACTGGCCGGCTTTCCTGATGTCGGCCGGCATCGAACTGCCGAAGCGCGTCTTCGCGCATGGCTTCCTGTTCAACCGCGGCGAGAAAATGTCGAAGTCGGTCGGCAATGTCGTAGACCCCTTCACCATGGTCGAGCATTACGGCCTCGACCAAGTGCGCTATTTCTTCTTGCGTGAGGTGCCATTCGGCCAGGACGGCAGCTACAGCCATGACGCGATCGTCAACCGCACAAATGCCGATCTCGCCAACGGTCTCGGCAATCTGGCGCAGCGCTCGCTGTCGATGATCGCCAAGAACTGCGGCGGCGTGGTGCCGCATCGCGGCGAGCTGACCGAAGCCGACAGCGCGATCCTCGACCAGGCGGTGGAAGCGCTGGGTACCGCGCGCCAGGCGATGTCGGAACAGGGCATCCATCTCGCGTTGGCGGCGATCTTCGGCGTTGTGGCGGAAGCGGATCGCTACTTCGCCTCGCAGGCGCCCTGGGCGCTGAAGAAGACCGATCCGGCGCGCATGGAAACAGTGCTGTGGACGACCGCCGAACTGGTGCGGCGCGTGGCATTGCTGTGCCAGCCCTACATTCCGGGGTCGGCCGGCAAGCTGCTGGACCTGCTGGCGGTGCCGGCGGACAAGCGTGACTTCGCGCATGTCCATGCCGACTATGCGCTGGTGCCCGGCACGGCGCTGCCCGCGCCGGAGGGCGTGTTTCCGCGTTATGTCGAAAACCCTGAGGCGAGCGCCTGATGCTCGTCGACAGCCATTGCCATCTCGACTTTCCGGATTTCACCGAGGAGCGGGCGGCCATCGTCGCCCGCGCCAAGGCTGCCGGTATAGGTCACATGGTGACCATCTCGACGCGCGTGAAGCGGTTTGCGCAAGTGCTTGAGATTGCCGAGAGTTTCGACGAAATCTATTGCTCGGTCGGCACTCATCCTCACAATGCCGGCGAAGAGCTGGATGTGACGGCTGAGGACCTTGTGCGCCTGTCCGCGCACCCGAAGGTGGTGGCGATCGGCGAGGCCGGGCTCGACTATTTTTACGACAAGGCGCCACGCGATGCGCAGGCGCAGGGTTTTCGCACTCATATAGCAGCTGCGCGCGAGACCGGGCTGCCGCTGGTGATCCATTCGCGCGATGCCGATGACGACATGGCTGCCATCCTCGAAGACGAAACAGGGAAGGGCGCCTTCCCCTTCATCCTGCATTGTTTTTCGTCGGGGCGACGGCTGGCAGAGGTCGGCGTGGCGCTTGGTGGCTATGTGTCCTTCTCGGGCATACTGACCTTCAAGAACTCCGCCGATTTACGCGCCATCGCAGCCGATGTGCCGCATGACCGGCTGCTGGTCGAGACCGACGCACCGTATCTGGCGCCGGTGCCGTTCCGCGGCAAACGCAACGAGCCGGCCTATATCGCGCATACAGCCAAGGTGCTGGCGGAGACGGTCGGCGTTGGCGAAGCCGAGATCGCGACGCTGACGACGGCGAACTTCTTCCGGCTGTTCGGCAAGATGCCGCGGCCCGCCGGGCTCTGACGCATGAGCGACCGGCTGCGCCTCACCATCCTCGGCTGCGGCTCGTCACCTGGCACGCCGCGCATCACCGGCGATTGGGGCAATTGCGACCCGGCCAATCCGAAAAACCGGCGTACACGCTCAGCCGCGCTCGTCGAGCGGATAGCAGCCAACGGCGCCAGAACCACGGTCGTCATCGACACCGGGCCTGATTTCCGTGAGCAGATGCTGATGGCGGCGGTCCGGCGCATCGACGCCGTCGTCTATACGCATCCGCACGCCGACCACATCCACGGCATCGACGATCTGCGCGGCTACGTGCTGGAGCAGCGCCATTTGATCGATGTCCATGCCGACCAGCCGACCATGCTCAGGCTGCGCGAAGCGTTCGGCTATTGCTTCGAGACGCCGCTTGGCAGTTCCTATCCGCCGATCGTCAGGCCGCACATCATCGATCACGCAAGGGCGGTGACGATCGAAGGCGAGGGCGGTGCCCTCACCCTCGAGCCGCTGCCGCAGATCCATGGCGACATCATTTCGCTCGGCTTCCGCATCGGCGGGCTGGCCTACTGCCCCGATATAAGCGACTTCCCGGATACCACCGCCGAGCGGCTGCGCGGCCTGGAAATGCTGGTCATCGATGCCTTGCAGTACCATACCCATCCCAGTCATCTGTCGCTCGGTCAGGCGCTTGGCTGGATTGAAAAACTGGCGCCGAAACAGGCCGTGCTGACGCATATGCATGTGCCGCTCGACTATGCCACGGTGAAGGCCGAGGTGCCGGCCAACGTCACTCCGGCCTATGACGGCATGGTGATCGAAATTCCTTTATGAGACAGCATGATACGAGCAGATCTTTATAAGGACGTTCGGTTCTTCGGCGCGAAGATCAGCAGCGTTCCAATCCGCTCATAGCCCATGCGGGGATAAAGCAGCGCTCCGGCACGCGTCGCCAACAGCATCGAGCACCGCGACGCATGCGCTTTGTCGTCATGCAGCATTTTGGCCATCAGCGCCTGGCCGATGCCTCGACGCCGGTACGAAGGCTCGACAAACATTGCCGAGCACCATGTGGCGCCGATGGCGTCTATGCTGCGCACACGCCCGACGATGGCGTCGCCATCGAGCGCCACATACTGGCGAAACGGCGCATCGTCGCCGAGTTGATCGTCTGGAAGTGGCCGCCTGCGTATGACCTTTCCCAGTTGTGCAGCGCGTTCAGCCGTCCTCACGCGTTCGATAGAGACGATTACTGGCGGGTCTGGAATTTGGCGCAGCGACTGGACGAAAAAGCCTTCCGTCCGCAGCAGCCGGTAGCCGAGCGCCTTGTAGGCAGTTCGCGTCGGTTCGTCCGGGCCGTCATTCGCGATCACGACCGAAACGGCAAAGCTTGGCCGCGCATGCTGCCGCACGATGGCATCGGCTTCCTCGGCGGCGACGTCATGGACGATCCATTCTTCGCCACGGTAGTCGCGTGCATTCTTGCGCTCGGCATCGCGCATCAGCCACAAGGGTCCGACGCGGCTGGCCTCGTAGGGAAAGGAACGGCTCTTGTCGGTGCTGAAGCCGTGCACGAACACTTCGATCGCCGCTTCGATGTCACGCTTTGCTGTCGTCATCGACACAGCGTAGCGTTGGCCATCGGCTCAAGGCAACACGCGTCGATCATGCCAAACCCGTGAAAATCGCAGCAATTTCCAGCTTCAGTCTAATGCACAAGTTCCATAATCTATCTTATGCGACTTTCATATGTGGCTGCTGCTTCCATTACGGACGTGCCAATATACGCCCTGCTGACTGAGATGCGGGCCGGCGGCTCTGATTGCTTGGCGGGAGGAACGTTGACGAAGCAGTGGCGAAATGAGTTGGCGTGGTCTTCATTTCTCAAGGGATGGCGCCTTTCGCAAAGGCCTCGACTTCCTGCTCGACCGGCCCGCGCCGGGATAACGAACAGGAGCGTCATCCCGAAAAGCTTTCCAGGAGGCCGCTGAAGGCTGCTGCGATTGCAACAAGATGGAAGACGCCAAGGGCCAGCCATCTGGAGCCGCCGGCGCCCGCAACAAATGCCCCATAGGCAGGAAACTGCAGCGCAGCCAATCCGATGGAAAGGCTGGTGATCGTTGTGTTGGTCAAAAGCGTTGCCAGCATGGGGACCGGATAGAGAAGTCGCGCCAGCACATAGTCGCCATGCCCGGCCCCGGCCGAATAGAGCGCCAGGAAAAAGGCGACCGGCGTGACGCCGAGGCCGACAAGGAACCCTGCCCGCGAGGAGAATTTTGGCGACGTCATCTGGCCATGGCCATGGCGGCCGGTGGGTCGCCGCCGGGTGGCAGTGGTACGGGAGCGTATCCGGAATAGTCGGCGCGCAGGCGTGCCAGTCCGTTCGAACAGGACCGGAGCGCATCCTCCAGCATGAACATGTTCGCGAGCGGCATTGTCGCTTTGACAACGACGACCACGCCGCTGATTTCCCGACTCCGGATCAGGCCCCGGCGGCTGTGCAGTTCGGCGATGATTTTGTCGACATAGGCCGCCGACGTGTTCACCTCGACTTGCATGATCGGCTCGAAGAGCTGCACGCCCAGCTTGGGAGCGGCTTCACGGAAGCAGGCTCGGCCGGCGATCTCGAAAGTCAGGGGCGAGGAATCAGTATCGTGATACGCGCCGTCGATCAGCGTTGCCTTCACGCCAAGCATCGGGAAGCCAGCAAACGGGCCTGAAGACAGAATGTTCCGCAGCCCCTTTTCGACGCCCGCAACATATTCGTTCGGAAGCGCACCGTCGGCGACCTTGGACCCGAAGACGAAGTCCCAGCTACCGCCATTCGGCTCGAACGCAATCTTGACGCGGGCGAACTGACCCGTACCACCGGACTGCTTATTGTGCGTGTAGTCCTGCTCGTGCTTACGGGTGATCGTCTCGCGATACGCTACCTTGGGCGCGCCGACATTCACCTCAATGCGAGACTCGCGGCGCAGGTGGTCGATGACTATGTCGAGGTGGAGTTCGTCCCTGCCGGCGACGATCGTCTGGCCCGATTCCGCATCCTGCTTGACGTGCAACCAGGGATCCTCGTCCGCCAGCTTCGACAAGGCAGTAGCTAGCTTCTCCTGATCCGCCCGCGACTTCGGCTCGATCGCGATTTGCAGCAGAGGCCAGGGCGCGGCAGACTTTTCTATCATGACGCCATGGTTGCAGATCGATCCGATGATCGCAACGGAGGGGTCTACGCCCGGCCGGCCGCCCTGCCCGTCCCTTTCGCTTCCTGACTGTGGACGCGCGCCAGGAAATCGCGCACCAGCGGAAGTGCCTCATCGAAATGCGTTTCGAGCAACCAGTGGCCGGCGCCATCGATCAGATGAAGCTCCGCTTCCCGCAAATCGCGCTGGTAGGCATGCGCCGATTGTGCCGGCATGTAACCATCCTCGGGGCCCCAGACGATGAGCGTTTGCGGTTGGTGCTCGCGCAGATAGCTCTGATAGCGCGGGAACCAGCCGAGGTTCGCCTCCAGCTTCTCCATCAGGCCGACCGCGAGCCGCCGGCGGATCGGCGTGTCCATCAAAGGCCAGTGGAGTTTCCAAAGATCGGGAGGCACGCGCTCGGCTACAGCGTAATCCACCTCTCCGACAAACTCGTGCCGGAACCCCTCCTCGCTCACCGCCTCTTCCAACGGCCGGTGCTTTTCGGGCGTCTTTTCCGTCCAATAGGCTTTTATCCCAGCGTATTTCGGCCCGAGAACATCCTCGTATATATCGCCGTTCTGGATGATGAGTGCCGCGATGCGCTCGGGATGTGCGATGGCGTGGCGCAGTCCGATCTGTGAGCCATAATCGTGCAGCCAGAGAGCATAGCGCGACGTGCCGAGCGCATCGGCGAAAGCTGTCAGAAACCCGGCATAGGCATCGAAATCATAGCCAAAAACCGACATTTCGGGCGTGGCGCTGTAGCCAAAGCCGGGAAAGTCCGGCGCGAATGTATGCCAGCGATCGGCAAGTGCCGGCATCAACCTTCGGAATTGATACGACGAGCACGGATAGCCGTGCGGCAGCAGGAGGACGGGAGCATCAGGCGGGCCGTCTTCGCGATAGAAGATGCTGTTTCCGTCAACGTCGATCCGGCGATGTTGCAACTCTACCTCCTTGCTCAAAGCTTGCCCGCCACTTTGTTTACGGCGCTCCGGCAAGAAGGTTCCCTTGAAGTCAGGGCGTGACGGCTTCCGGCTCTCCATTGCCCGACAGGATCTGCAGCGTTCCGCGCGTGGCGTTGCGGAACGCATCGTCGAAACTGACGCCACGTACCTGCCAGCGATACTCCTTATCCTTGAAGCTGAGCCGCCAGTCGCCGACCCAGCCCAGCGCTTCCTGGCGCCATACCAAAGTGCCGGCAAGCAGGGCGTCCCCATCCAGCGTGTTGGCCACGTCGGCGAGCGCGACGTCGGACGGCCGACGCAACTCCAGCGGCAAACCGGTCCGGTGCGCCGCGTCCGCCAGCGCAACGCGCATATCCGCAGCAAGCTCGCCGCCGCCATCGCGCACCAGCGTGAAGCCGTCGCCTTTCATCGGCCTTACATCCAGCAGTGCGACGATTTTTGGCCGCGGCACCGCCCACGGTTTGCGCCCGAGCGACGCCAGCAAGGCATCGATCTTGTCCGGGTCGAAATCGGCGGTGATGTAATGCGGCCGGTCATGGGTGCCCTGCTCGTCATGCGGCGGACGGTTGTTGAGCAGGTCGCGGTAGCCGACACCAGTGACATAGTCGCTTGCGTGCCGACTCATGTCCGCAACACGCGGGTCGCCGATCAGCCGCGGGTCGCCGGAAACCTTGACCAGCACCTCTTCAAGGCACGGCGCCAGGCCCCAGGCCCGGTTCTCCTCGCCAGTGCCGCTGGTCACCGATTGCGCGCGGTAGAGGCTGGCGCGGTCGATGTCGGCGGCAGCGACCGGAAAGACAATCAGCACAGCCAGCGCCGCTGCCACAAAGCCCAATTTCAAGCATCCAGGCACCCGCCGACCCTCCCGAACGGTCCGGAACATCCGTTGGAGCCATACTCCTGATCATCAGGGAATTTCAAGGTACCGCCCATCAAGGCGTATCGCCGACGATGCGCCGGTGTACGCCGTCCAGGCTCTCGGTGAGCGCCTCGAACATGTTTCGCGCCGTGAGTTCGCGAAGAACCTGTTCGTTGATGCCGCCGCGCGTCGCATAGTCCTGCGCCAGATGCATGAAGTCGGCATCCGGCGACATATCAGGAGCGCATCCCAAGGCTTTGAAAAGCGAGGCGATGTAATCGCGCCCCTTCCCTTCCTCCACGCCATTCCTCTTGAGCCAGCTGTTAATCGTATCGAGATATCTAAAGTAGCTGGCATAGGTTGCGGTGGCCACGCTCAACGCGTTGAATTCGGCTGGGTTCTCGACCTCGATCACTTTCCCCAGATTGCCGAACAAGGCAGCGACAGTGGCATCCGGCGGGCAGATGATCGTTGCCCCCAGCCGGTGGGCGATCATCGGCATGGGCAGCGCTTTCGTCACCTGGTGCGCGGGTGCGGTCAAGCGGGCAATCTCCTCGCGCGGCAGCGTGGCGATCAAGCTGATGAGGTGATGCTCGCGCCGAAACCGCAAACCCGGCAGGACGTCATGCGCAATTTGCGGCCGGACAGCCAGCATGACCAGGTCGCATTGATCGAGAACCGCCTGATTGTCATCAGCGATACGCACATCCGGATAACGGGCTGCCAGCTCTGCGGCGATCTCTTCATTGCGCGGCGACAGCAGCACGGAGACGGAGTTATCCGCGACGGATTTGAGCCCGCTGACAATGGCCGCTGTAAGGGCACCCGTGCCGATGAAGCCAAGTTTCATCGCGCCTGTCTCTGGTTCATCGGTCACAGCGGCGCATGCTCGAGCCGTACCTGATAGCTCAGCACGCGCTTTTCACCGGGCGCGATCAGCATCACGCCCGGCTTGTCCGCGAACTCGCCATCGAAATCCACGGGGCTGGCAAGCCCGTGCCAGGGTTCGATGCACAGGAACGGAGCGCCGCCCGGCTTCGACCAGATGCCCAATTCCTTAAAACCCTGCCACGACATCTCGATCGCCGCACCGTTCGCGGCGGCATAGCGCACGCTGGTGCTGGCCGGCCGGTCGAGGATCACGGCGTCTGCCTCGAACAGCTGTTCGGAAAGCGCCAGCGTTTTGCCTTCGATAGGCGTCGGCCGCGGTGCAGCCAGCACCAGGCCATCCTTCAGCCGGCGGATCGGCGCCGGCTCGTCCTGGGCAAAGGTCAGGTGGTAGTCTGTCTTGGCGAGCCCCGGCTGCAATGGCCAATTGAAAGCCGGATGTGCACCGATGGAGGCTGGCAGCGTCTCGTCGCCGGTGTTGGCAATCTCGAAGCTCACACCAAGTTCGCGACGCTCGAGGGTGTAGGTGATGGCAAGGCGAAAGGCGAACGGATAGCGCGTGCGTGTATCGGCATCGTCGGTCAACACCAGCGTGCAGGATCGGGGGCTCGCGTCAGCCCACACAAATGGCTTGTCGCGGGCAAATCCGTGCTGCGTCAGGGGATAGACCCGGCCCCGATGGCGAAGCTGGTCCCCCTTCAGCCGGCCGACGATCGGAAACAGCACCGGCGAATGCCGCCGCCATTCCGGCCCGGCCTGCCACAAAAACTCCAGACCCTCGGCATTGCGCAAGGAGACGAGCTCGGCCCCTGCCCGACAATGGTTGCCGAGATGCCGTCGCCCTGAAGCGTCACTTGTTCCATGCGTTCTCGCGGAAAGCTGCGTGCGAGCGGCAGGTTAGCAAAAGCCCGCATGGACTCAAGGGCGCAGCGACATCGCGCTGATAGAGGAGCGATGTCTCCACGCCAAAACGACAGTGGCCGGAGATTCTCCTCCGGCCACTGCGAGATCGAGATTGTTGCCTTGCTACGGTTCGACTATTCGCGTTCGCCGGTGAAGTTCAGCAGCAGCTGGAAGATGTTGACGAAGTTCAGGTAGAGCGACAGCGCGCCGAAGACGGCGAGCTTCTGCTGCGATTCCGCGTCGAAATTCTCAGCATACTGTTCCTTGATCGTCTGCGTGTCCCAGGCGGTCAGGCCAACGAACACCGCGATGCCGATCACCGAAATGGCGAACTGCAGCGCGGTCGAGCCGAGGAAGATGTTGACGACGCTGGCGATCACCACGCCGATCAGACCCATGATCAGGAACGACGAGAACTGGGTCAGGTCGCGCTTGGTCGTGTAGCCGTAGAGGCTGGTGGCGCCGAACATGGTGGCGGTGATGAAGAAGGTGCGCGCGATGCTGGTGCCGGTGAAGACCAGGAACACCGAAGCCAGCGACAGGCCCATCACCGCGCAGAAGGCCCAGAACATCAACTGGGCGCTCGCCGCCGACATCGTCTGCATCTTGAACGAAAACAACAGCACGAAGGCGAGCGGCGCCAGCATCACCACCCATTTCAGCGGGCTGGAAAAGATCGGCACGTAGAGGGCCGGCGTCGAGGACACCACCATGGCAACGATGCCGGTGACGACGAGGCCGATGCCCATATAATTGTAGACGCGCAGCATGTGGCTGCGCAGGCCCTCGTCATAGACGGCGCCGGCGCGCGCGCCAGTGCCCATGCGGTATCCGAGGTCAGGGGTATTCATTGCGGGTTCTCCTTATGTGGTCTCAGTAAAGCGTCTTGATCAGTAAAGTGTCCTGATCAGTAAAGTGTCTTGGCAAGCGTCTCGGCGGTGCGGTCGAGGTCGTGGACATCGCTGCGCGCGACGACCGCGTACGCGACCTCGCCGATCTGGAAATAGGCAGAGGAGATGTCGCCGGAGGGCGCGATGGCAGGCTTGACCACGTCGAAGGTTCCGGGCCGGATCGCAAACAGCGAGACCAGCCCCATATCCTTCGTCTCCAGCGCCACCTCGACGCTCGGCCCGAAGCGCGACGGATAGATCTGGACGTCGCGGACCTTCCAGTCCTTGGGCAGCGATGGCATGACGATTGCGGTGGCGGCGCGGATTTCGTCGCCATTGTAGTTGGGCGCCTCCAGCTGCGAGGGCATCGCCTCGCGCATGAGCGTCGTCTTGTGCGCCCGGATCGCTTCTTCGACATAGGCGGGCGGCGGCGGCGAAGCCACGACCTTGGTCACCAGCAGCGGCCCGAAGAGGCCGTTCGCCAGCCAGCCGGCAGCGACAAAGATGGCGACCGCGGCCGCCCGCTGCAGCACGGCGAAGACGCGGCGACTGGCCAGCCCCTGCCCAGCCGGCGCGCGACTTCAGTCGTCGCCGGCCGCGCCATGCCTGTGGAAGCAGCCAGCGCCAGGCGCAGTTCGTCGCGCGTCCTCAAGTCGGACATCACCCGCGCCGCAGCCTCCGGACGAGCCGACAGGAACGCCTCGACCTCGATGCGGCGCGCGACATCCAGCTGGTCGTCGACATAGGCGTCGAGATCGGTATCGGTCACCGGGTCCCGCAACAGGTCGGTCATGATGGGTCTCCCACGATCCTCAGATGGCTTTTGGCCGGCGAAGGTGCAGCGTTTTCCATCTCGCGCAGTGCTGCGCGCGCCCTGCCGATACGCGACATCAGCGTGCCCAGCGGCACCCCGCTGGCGTCGGCGGCCTGCTGGTAGGAAAGGCCCTCGATGGCGACCAGATGCAGCGCCGAACGCTGCTCCTCCGGCAGACTGAAAAAGGCCTCGCGCACCTGCGCCAGTCGCACGGAATGTTCCTGCGGCGCCGGCGTGCTGGCATCGGTGAGATAGCCGGCCTGCTCGACACGCGCTGATTCCGACCGGCGCGAGCGCATCTTGTCGATGAAAGCGTTGTGGACGATCGACAGCAACCATGCCCGCAGATTGCCGCCCGAGCGGAATGTGTCGCGCCGCTCGTAGGCGCGCACCAGCGCATCGTGCACCAGATCCTCGGCGTCAGTGCCGTCGCGCGTCAGCGAGCGTGCGTAGCGCCTGAGCGAACCCAGCTGTCCGACAATATCGAAGCGTGGCATCGACCGTTTCATGCCCCGTTTACGAAACAGGCGGGGATCTTAATCCATCGCCACCAAAACTTTTTTGCGTCGCCACAATAGGCATCATGCAATCAGAAGTCCGCTGCGCACTTACCCATCTCCCGTGCGGCAGATGTTTGCTTTATGGATGAAGTCTAGCCTTATCCGTCTGTCCCAGGAGCAAAAGATGGCCAATGGTAGTCGTGTAACGGGTTTTGCAGCGTTGCCGATCGTCGGCAGGGTGTTCATCATCTTTGGCATTGTCGGACTGATCGCTTCCGGCGTGCTGGCCATCGTCGAGATGTACGGCCCTCGTACCGCTTCGGCGACAGGCAGGATTGTCGCCGCCGAATACAATCCCCGCATCGAGTTCTCGACCGCCGACGGCACCGTCATCCGCTTCAACAATGCCGTCCACAGCTCGTTCTGGGGTGATGGCGACAGCGTCCCTGTCGCTTACGACCCAACCAATCCGCAAAATGCCTCCGTCGACAGCTTCGCCGGACGCTGGTTCCTTGCCGGGCTGGCCGGCATGCTCGGCGGTTTCTCCCTGCTGACCGGCATCGGTCTCGCCGTGATTGGACGGGTGCTTATCCGGCGGATTGGAATGAACCCGTCGCCATAGCCGCCGACCCCTGCCGTACAGACAAAGCTTGGCGTAACGGTCCAGTACGCTAGCGGACTGGCGCAGATGGAAGCACTGGCGAAACGCGGCCGCTTTGCGTATTACTCCGCCGCCATTGGAGCCGTATTGATGTTCGAGACCCTGCAACCTGCCCCGGCCGACAAGATCATCGCCTTGATCGGCCTCTATCGCGCCGATCCGCGCCCCGGCAAGATCGATCTCGGCGTCGGCGTCTACAAGGACCGCGACGGCAGGACGCCGGTCATGCGCGCCCTGCGCGAGGCCGAGAAGCGGTTGCTGCAGGACCAGGACACCAAGACCTATCTCGGCCTTGCCGGCGACACCGGCTTCAACACGGCGATGGTCAAGCTGGCCTTCGGCCCCGCTGCCGACATGACGCGCATCCGCGCCGCGCAAGCGCCTGGCGGTTCCGGCGCGCTGCGGCTGGTGGCGGAGCTGTTGAAGCGGACCCGCCCCGACGCAACCGTCTGGCTGTCGGACCCGACATGGCCGAACCACCCGCCGGTGATGCGCGGGGCCGGCCTCAAGGTGCGCGATTATCCCTATTTCGATGCCGTTTCCGGCGCGGTGCGCTTCCACGAGATGCTGGCAACGCTTGGCGCAGCCGAGCCCGGCGATATCGTGCTGCTGCATGGCTGCTGCCATAACCCGACCGGCGCCAATCTCGATATCGCGCAATGGGCCAGCGTCACCGATCTTGTCGTCGAGCGCGGGCTGTTGCCCTTTGTCGACATTGCCTATCAGGGCTTTGGCGAAGGCCTGGACGCCGATGCGGCCGGCTTGCGCCTTCTCGCGGGCAAGGTGCCTGAAATGGTCGTTGCCTCGAGCTGCTCGAAGAACTTTGCCGTCTACCGCGACCGCGTCGGCGCGGCGATGATCCTGGCGAAGGATAGCGCGCAAGCCGATGTCGCGATGAGCCAGATGCTGGCGGCGGCGCGCGCCATGTATTCGATGCCGCCGGACCACGGCGCCGCCGCCGTGCGCACGGTGCTGGAAGATGATGGCCTTCGCGCCGACTGGGAGGCGGAGCTGGAGGAGATGCGGCTGCGCATGCTGAGGCTGCGGGTCCAGTTCGCCGACGCGCTGCGCCGGCAGTCCAACTCCGACCGCTTCGACTTCATCGCCAGCCATCGCGGCATGTTTTCCAGGCTTGGCCTGACCGAGGCGCAAGTCGAGCGGCTGCGTGCCGAGTGTGGCGTCTACATGGTCGGCGACAGCCGCATCAACGTCGCCGGCCTGCCCGAGGACGGCATGGATGACCTCGCCAAGGCGGTTGTGTCGGTACTCGGCTGAAGCTCGCTGTGGACAATCTCCCCTCTCCGGCTGACGCCGTTGGCCGCACGACAGGCAGCGGGATAGCATTCGCCGCATGAAACCTTCGCGCGACATTTCCCGGCTGATCGAGATCATGGCGGCGCTCAGGGCGCCGAAGACCGGCTGTCCCTGGGACATCGAGCAGGATTTCTCGACCATCGCGCCCTATACGATCGAGGAAGCCTATGAGGTGGCGGACGCCATTGCGCGCGGCGATCTCGACGATCTGCGCGACGAATTAGGCGATCTCCTGCTGCAGGTCGTCTACCACGCGCAGATGGCTGAGGAAGCCGGCGATTTTGCCTTCGGTGATGTGGTCGAGGCCATCACCACCAAGATGATCCGGCGCCATCCGCATGTCTTCGGCGACGAGAAGGCGCGCAACGCCGGCATGGCAAAGGGCATGTGGGAAAAGATCAAGGCTGAGGAAAAAGCCGAAAAGCGAAGTGCGCGCCTCGCCCGCGGCCTCGACCCCGAAGACCATGGCAAGGGTTTCCTGGACAGCGTGCCCGTCGCCCTGCCCGCTTTGACTCGTGCGCTGAAGCTGCAGGAAAAGGCAGCGCGTGTCGGTTTCGACTGGAGCGAGGCAGCACCCATCCTCGACAAGATCGAGGAAGAGATCGGCGAGCTGCGCGAGGCACTGGCTAAGGGCGAAACGGCTGAGATCAAGGACGAATTCGGCGACATGCTGTTTGCCGTCGTCAATCTGGGGCGTCACCTCAAGCTCGATTCGGAAGCGGCGCTTAGCGGCACCAACGAAAAGTTCCGCTCGCGCTTCCACTATGTCGAGCGCGCGATCGATGCATCGGGAAGCACGCTCGAAAAAGCCACGCTGGACGAGATGGAAGTGCTCTGGCAGCAGGCCAAGGGCGTGAAATAATCAGGCTTACTGCCTGTTTTTGCGGTGCAATCGGCTTTCGATCTCTTGCCGGGCGGTGTGCGTGGCCTTGAGTGCGATGGTCGCGCTGCCATCCTCATTGTCTACCCGCGAAACGACGTCGCCATTGCGGTATAGCCAGTCGACAAGGCCGAACTGCGGCGGTTCGATCGTCACCGTCAATTCCTCGAGTTCGCCCGACATCCTGGTCTCGATCAGCGCCTTCAGCGCATCGATGCCTTCGCCGGTGACCGCCGAGATGGCGATCGGCGGCGCCTTGTTGGCGTCAGTGCCGTCGGCGAGCAGGCGCTCCCGGTTGCCGTCGTCGAGAAGGTCGACCTTGTTCCACACCTCGATGACCCGGTTCGCATCGCCAGCGTCGACACCGAGATCGGCAAGGATGCGCTCGACGTCCTCGGCCTGGGCGGCCGTATCCGGATCTGAGATATCACGCAAATGGATGACCAGATCGGCCTCGACGACCTCTTCCAGCGTGGCGCGGAAGGCGGCGACCAGATGCGTCGGCAGGTCCGAAATGAAGCCGACTGTGTCCGACAGGATGATCGGCGTGCCGTGCGGCAGGCGCACGCGGCGCAGCGTCGGGTCGAGCGTTGCAAACAGCATGTCTTCGGCCAGCACGTCGGCCCCGGTCAGCCGGTTGAACAGCGTCGACTTTCCGGCATTGGTGTAGCCGACAATCGCCACCACCGGGAACGGCACCTTCTTGCGCTTGGCGCGGTGCAGGTCGCGGGTGCGGCGCACCGTTTCCAGCTCATGCTTGAGCTTGATGATTTTTTCCTGCAGCTGCCGCCGGTCCGACTCGATCTGGGTTTCGCCGGGGCCGCCGAGGAAGCCGGCTCCGCCGCGCTGGCGTTCAAGGTGGGTCCAGCTCCGCACCAGACGGCCCTTCTGGTAGTTGAGATGGGCAAGTTCGACCTGCAGCGTGCCCTCCTTGGTCCGCGCGCGCTCGCCAAAAATCTCCAGGATCAATCCGGTGCGGTCGAGCACCTTGGCATTCATTTCTTTTTCGAGATTGCGCTGCTGCACCGGCGTCAGCGGATGGTCGACGATGACCACCTCCGCGTGACCCTCTTTGACGATCTCGGCGAATTCCGCGACCTTGCCGCTGCCGAGCAAGGTTGCCGGGCGTGGATCGTTGACGGTGACCACCGCCGTGTGGATCAGATCCAGGTTGATGGCGCGGGCAAGGCCGACCGCTTCGTCGTGGCGCGCATCCGCCGAACGCGTCAGCCGTGGACGGTTCGTTTCGTCATCGTTGCGCTGATGCCGGGTAAGCACCGGCACAATGACAACCGCCCGGGTCGGACCTGTGGCTTCCGTCCCGGAATTATGTGCTGGTTTCCCGCGGACGCCGCGGTCCGCGTCTTTTTCACGTGCCAATCAGGCGCCCTGGCTTTCCTCGCCATCGAACATCTGAACCGGCTGGCTCGGCATGATCGTGGAAATGGCATGCTTGTAGACGAGCTGGGAGTGGCCGTCACGGCGCAGCAGAACACAAAAATTGTCGAAGGAAGTGACCACGCCGGTCAGCTTGACGCCGTTGATGAGAAAGATGGTGAGTGGATTTTTGCTCTTGCGAACAGAATTCAGGAACAGGTCCTGAAGGTTTTGCGATCGTTCCGCCATTGTTCTTGTCTTTCGCCGATCCCCTTCGGTTTGCAGGCTAATGCGCCAAATTAGCGGGCACATGTCAAGCTTGCAAACACCCCCTTGCCGTCAGTAGCGACAAGCAGAACGAGATATATTGATGTGCAGTCCGTCTGTGCGGTTATCAGGCTGGACTTTTTTCCGCAACGTCAAAAAAGGCTTGCCGCAATGAAAGTGTTATCGAACCGGGGTGCCCATTGGCGACCGCGGCACCGTCGATTGCCACGACCGGCATGGCGATTGTCGTTGCCGAACTGATGAAAGCTTCTCGCGCCGCCTTGGCTTCAGTGACTGAAAAACCGCGCTCCTCGATCGTCAACCCGAGCTTTGCCGCCACTTCGAACATGGTCGTGCGGGTGATGCCGCGCAGGATGCCATGCTCCGCCGGCCGGGTGACCAGAACGCCGTCCCTTGTAACGATCCAGGCGTTGGACGAGCCGCCCTCCTTGACGTTGCCATCGGTGTCGACGAACCAGGCCTCCTGGGCGCCGGCCTCCTTGGCCTTCTGCTTGGCCAGTACGTTGGGCAGCAGGCCGGTGCTCTTGATGTCGACCCGGTCCCAACGGTTTTCCGGCACGGTGATGACCTTGATGCCCGCCTCGGCTCGCTTGGCGGCCGCCGCCGGGTCGGCCTTTCTGGCCGTAATCACCAGCGATGACGGTGTATCGGCGGGGAAAACGAAGTCGCGGCTGGCAACACCGCGCGTAACCTGGACATAGACCAGGCCGTTGACGACGTGGTTGCGCCGGACGATTTCGCGCAGAAGAAGCGGCAGCACACCCTTGGTGACCGGCCAGTCGATCGACAATTCGCTAAGGGAGCGGCTCAGCCGGGCAAGATGGCGCGGCATGTCGACGATAAAGCCCTGCGCCACCTCGCAGACCTCGTAGACGCCGTCGGCGAATTGATAGCCGCGATCCTCGATATGCACGGCAGCGTCGGCATGGGCGACATAGCGCCCGTTCACATAGGCAATGTGCGGCATGGGTGATCCCTCAGAAAAGTCCCGGTTTTTCTATGCGATTCCGCCGCTGCCGTAACCGGCAATTGAATGGGCCACAGCCCGCTGGACCAACAACAACGGGGGTCAGACCCCCAGCGACTTCAGTTTCCGGTGCAGCGCCGAGCGCTCCATGCCGATGAATTCGGCCGTCTTCGAGATGTTGCCGCCGAAACGGTTGATCTGGGCGATCAGATAGTCCTTCTCGAACTGTTCGCGCGCCTCGCGCAGCGGCAGCGCCATGATGTGCTGGTCGGACTGGTTCGGCGTGCGCGGCATGACATCGCCGATCTCCGACGGCAACAGGTCGGCGGTGATCGGCGCATCGATATCGTCGCCACGCGCCAGGATCATCAGCCGTTCGACATTGTTGCGCAGCTGGCGGACATTGCCCGGCCAGTTGTGCGCCTGCAGCACGGCAAGCGCATCGTCGCCGATGCGGCGCGGCTTGATGCCGGCCTGGCGAGCGATCTGCTTCATGAAATTGTCGACGAGATAGGGAATGTCCTCTCGCCGCTCGGCCAGGCCCGGCACCATGACCGGAACCACCGCCAGGCGATGATAGAGGTCTTCGCGAAAACGGCCGTCGGCGATCATCGCCTCCAGGTTCTGCGAGGTCGAGGAGATGATGCGGACGTCGACCTTGACCCGCTTGGTGCCGCCGACCCGCTCGAACTGCTGTTCGACCAGCACGCGCAAAATCTTGTTCTGCGTCTCGCGCGGCATGTCGGCCACTTCGTCGATGTAGAGAATGCCGCGGTGCGCCTCTTCAAGCGCGCCGACCTTGCGCTCGGTGCCGTTCGATTCGGTGCCGAACAGCTCGATCTCCATGCGCTCGGGCGTGATGTTGGCCGCGCTCAGCGTCACGAACGGCGCGCCCTTGCGCGTCGACAGCGTGTGGATGGCGCGCGCGGCGAGCTCCTTGCCCGAACCGGACGGACCGATGATCATGACGCGGCTGTTGGTCGGCGCAACGCGCTCGATGGTCTGGCGCAGCTGGCTCATCGCCGACGACATGCCGATCAAGTCGAAAGTTTCGCCGCTGCGCTGCTTGAGGTCGGAGACCTCGCGCCGTAATTTCGAGGTTTCGAGCGCCCGCTCGGCGATCAGGATCAGCCTGTCGGCCTTGAACGGCTTCTCGATGAAATCATAGGCGCCGCGGCGGATGGCCGACACCGCTGTCTCGATATTGCCGTGGCCGGAGATCATCACCACCGGCAGGCTCGGATGCATCGTCTTGATCTCGTCGAGCAGCGCCAGCCCGTCGAGGCGCGAGCCCTGCAACCAGATGTCGAGGAAAATCAGCCGCGGCGCCCGGTCGGCGATTGCCGCGAGCGCGCTGTCGGCATCGAATGCCGTGCGGGTTTCATGCCCTTCGTCGCTCAATATGCCCGCGACGAGTTCACGGATGTCTTCCTCGTCATCGACGATGAGAATATCAGACGCCATTACCGACCTTTTCAGTTTCTCGTTCGTGTTCCGTTTCGCCTTGACCGCGTGGCGGCGCGGTTGCGGCAGCTGGCGGCAGGATGATCGAGATCATCGCGCCGCGTCCACCGTGGAAATCCGCGGGCGCATCGTGCAATTCGAGCCGCCCGCCATGGTCCTCCACGATCTTCTTGACGATGGCGAGACCAAGCCCGGTGCCCTTCTCGCGCGTCGTCATATAGGGCTCGAGCAGCCTTTGGCGGTTCTCGCGCGGCAAGCCTTTGCCATTGTCGATGACGTCGATTCTGATCGCGCCATTCTGCCGGGCAGCTTGAATCCGGATTATGCCGTGCGAACCGTCCTTTTGTTCCAGCCCGTCAATCGCCTCGGCCGCGTTCTTGATGACGTTGCCGAAAGCCTGCGCCATCAATCGGCTATCGAACGTGCCCTTGAGCGGCTCGTTGCCGAACACGCGTTCGAAAGCAATGTCGGCGCGGCTGACTTCGACCAGGAACGACGCCTCGCGCAGCGATTCACGCAGATCGATGGCTTTCATCTCGGGCTTGGGCATGCGGGCGAAAGCCGAGAACTCGTCGACCATGCGGCCGATATCCTCGACCTGCCGGATGATCGTGTCGGTGCACTGGTCGAAAATCTCGCGGTCCTCGGTGATGACCTTGCCGAAGCGTCGCTTGATGCGCTCGGCCGAGAGCTGGATCGGCGTCAGCGGGTTCTTGATTTCATGTGCGATACGCCGCGCCACATCCGCCCAGGCCGACGAGCGCTGTGCCTGGACCAGATCGGTGATGTCGTCGACAGTCACGACGTAGGATTTCTCCTCCTCGCCGTCGTCGCCGGCCTCGATGGTGATCTGCACGTTGAAGGTACGCTCGGCGCCGGTGCGATAGAAGGTGACCTGCTCGCGATAGACCGGCTTGCCGGATTTGCGGCCGATCTCGAAGACACGGCCGACATGCGGCAGCACGGCGGACAGGTTCTGCCCCAGCGCCGCCGTGGCCGATATGGCCAGCATCGTTTCGGCCGATTTGTTGACGATGGAGACGATGCCGTAGGGATCGACGCCGATGACGCCGGCGGTGACGCCGGCCAGCACCGCTTCCGAGAAACGACGCCGTTCGTCGATCAAATCCTTGGCCGACAGGATCTCGTTGCGCTGCGATTTAAGCTCCAGCAGCATCTTGTTGAACGTATCGCCAAGCGAGGCGACATCGCCGTCGGAAGGCCGTACCGGAACGGCGACATCGAGATTGCCGGTCGCAACCTCGTCAGCCGCGCCGATGAGCTGACGGATGGGCCGCACCAGACGGTCGGCGACCGCTATGCCGGTCCAGATGGCCGACAGGATGATGATCAGCGTCAGCGACAGATAGGGCAGCGCGAACGCCACCTGCGACGTCCGCCTGTTGTCTTCCAGGCCGCGATATTCGGCGGTGTTGGACTGGACGATCGCCCTCGCCTTGATCACTTCGGGGTCGACCAGGCGATTGGTGTAGAGGTAGAGGCCTTCGATCTCCCGCAGCTTGATGATGGCGCCCATGATGTTGCGCGTCTTCGGCTCGATCAGCACCGGCTTGCCGTCGGCCGCACTTGCCACCGCGCCCTCAGGCGGTGCCGGCATGGCGAAGTCCGCATCGGTCTGGGCACTCACGACAAAGGAGCCGTCTTCCCTGACCAGCGCCGCATGCACCAGGCTTCTGCCGACGGCTTCCTTGTTCATCAGGTCGAGAAAGCCGGTTCGATCGAGGCCGTAAAGCGTGCGCGACGCATCGAGATCGTAGGCCATCGACAGCGTCGTGCCCTGAAGATTGCGAGCGTTTTCCTGCACATAGGCGTCGGCGATCGACAGCGACGAGTTGACGATCGCCTTGGTGCGGATCTCGAACCAGCGGTCGAGGCCGATATCGAGCGTGATCGAGGCGATGATGGCCACCATGATGGCGGGGATGGCCGCGACCAGCGCAAACATCGTCACGATGCGCACATGCAGCCGCGACGCCGCCTTGCCGTGCCGGCGCGCCATGGTGATGCGATGCACCTCGCGGCCGACGAGGGCAATCAGCGCCAGCACAAATAAGGCATTGGCCGCAATCAGCGTCAGCGTTGTGTTTGCGTCTGGCGTGATCGGCGTGGCGCCGACAAGAATCGCAAACGAGATTGCCGCCGTAACCAGCGCGCCGGCAATTGCCACAACGCCAGGCAACGCAAGCAGCCGCCGTCCATCCCTCTGGCCGGATCTGCTGAAAAGCGGTTCGTTTGATGTCAGAGCTTGCGAAGCCATGTCGCCGTCTAAGAGCCAGTGATTGCGTTGGATGTATGCAACGCATTGTGGCGATTATGCAACAAGTGTGGCCGTGACGGAAATCTTTCGGCCGCCGATCCCCTGAAAAGGGGATGACCTCGCGTCACTTCGGGCAGCAGGCGCTCATGGTCTCGACGATTTGTAGACGTTGACGCCCAGCTCGCGAATCTTCTTGCGCAACGTGTTGCGATTCAAGCCGAGCAATTCGGCCGCCTTGATCTGGTTGCCGCGCGTTGCCGTCATGGAAGCGAGCACCAGCGGATATTCGACCTCCGACAAGATGCGTTGATAGAGACCTGCCGGCGGCAAATCACCGGCGAAAGAGGCGAAATAGCGCTGCAGGAAGTGCTCCACCGCCTGGCCGATGGACAGATCGTCCGGGATCAAATTGCCGCCGCCGGGAACGACCGGCCTTTCGCCTGTCTTCAGTTCGGCTTCGATGATTTCGGCTGATATTTCGTCCTGCGAATAGAGCGCCGCAAGCCGGCGCACCAGGTTTTCCAGCTCGCGCACGTTTCCCGGCCACGGATAGCGCTTCATCAATTCGATACCGCCGGTCGAAATGCGCTTGGTCTGCAAGCCTTCGCTGGCGCCGATCTTGAAGAAATGCCGCACCAGATCGGGAATGTCTTCCGACCTCTCACGCAAACCCGGCAGCCGAAGCGGCACGACGTTCAGGCGATAGAACAGATCCTCGCGGAAAAGCCCCTGGTTGATCAGCGTGCGCAGATCCTTGTTGGTGGCGGCGACGATGCGCACATCGGTCTTGATCGGCGTGCGCCCGCCGACCGTGGTGTATTCGCCCTGCTGCAGCACGCGCAGCAGCCGCGTCTGCGCCTCCATCGGCATGTCGCCGATCTCGTCGAGGAACAGCGTGCCGCCCTCGGCCTGCTCGAAGCGGCCTGTCGAGCGGTTCTGTGCGCCGGTGAAGGCGCCCTTCTCGTGGCCGAACAGCTCCGATTCGATCAAATCGCGCGGGATCGCCGCCATGTTGATGGCAACGAACGGACCGCCGCGGCGACGGCCATATTCGTGCAACGCGCGCGCCACCAATTCCTTGCCGGTGCCGGACTCGCCCGAGATCATCACCGTCAAGTCGGTCTGCATCATGCGCGCCAGCATCCGGTAGATGTCCTGCATGGCGGCCGAGCGGCCAACCAGCGGCATCGAGTCAGGCTGCTCTTCCGGCCGCGTATCGATCTTCGGCCGCCGCGGCTCGGACAGCGCCCGGTTGACGATATTGAGCAGCTCGGTCAGGTCGAACGGCTTCGGCAGATACTCGTAAGCACCTGTTTCGGAAGCCCGAATCGCGGTCATGAAAGTGTTTTGCGCGCTCATCACGATGACCGGCAGCTCCGGCCGCGCCTTCTTGATGCGCGGCAGCATGTCGAAGGCATTTTCATCAGGCATCACCACGTCGGTGATGACGAGATCGCCCTCGCCCGCCGCCACCCAGCGCCACAGCGTCGAGGCGTTGGAGGTCACGCGCACCTCATGGCCGACGCGCGACAGCGCCTGATTGAGCACGGTGCGGATGGCCGCATCGTCGTCGGCGACGAGAATATTGCCGCGAACCGTCATTTGCGGTCTCCTTCGCCTTCATCATCGGCAGTGTCGATGGGTGTTTCTTTCCAGGCCGGCATCAGGATTCGGAAGGTGGTGCCGCGCGGCGTCGAATCGCATTCGATGATGCCGCCATGCTCGCCGACGATTTTCGCCACCAGCGCCAGGCCGAGCCCCGAGCCGTTCGGCTTGGTGGTGATGAACGGATCGAACAGGATCGGCAGAATGTCTTCCGAGACGCCCGACCCATTGTCGCGCACGCAGAATTCCAGCGGCAGCGAGACGCGGTCCTGGGTTCCGGGAACGGAAACGCGGATGCCCGGCCTGAACGCCGTCGACAGCACGATCTCGCCCTGCGGATCGCCGCCGATCGCCTCGGCGGCATTCTTGACCAGGTTGAGGAACACCTGGATCAGTTGGTCGCGGTTGGCGAAAACCGGAGGCAATGATGGATCATAGTCCTCCAATATCCTGATTCGCTTGGCAAAACCGTTCTTCGCGATTGCCTTCACATGGTCCAGAACGACATGGATGTTGACAGGATAGCGGTCAATCGGCCGCTCGTCGGAAAACACTTCCATGCGGTCGACCAGGGAGACGATACGATCGGTCTCGTCGGTGATGAGGCGGGTCAGCGCGCGATCCTCGTCGGACGCCGAGAGTTCGAGCAGCTGTGCGGCGCCACGTATGCCGGACAGCGGGTTCTTGATCTCATGTGCCAGCATGGCGGCAAGGCCGGTGACCGAACGCGCGGCACCCCTGTGTGTCATCTGGCGGTCGATCTTGTCGGCCATCGAGCGTTCCTGGAACATCACCACGATCGAGCCTGGGAATTCCGGCACCGGCGCGACATAGAGATCAACGACCTTCTCGATGCCGAGACGCGGCGACGACACGTCGACACGGTATTCGTTGACCGGCGCACGGCGCTCGCGCACCTGGTCGACCAGCTGCAACAGCGGGCTGCCGAACGGGATCAGCTTGGAGAGTGTGTTGCGGGCAAGCATGTTGGCACTTGAGCGGAAGAAGTCTTCCGCATCGGCATTGGCGTAGGTGATGAACCCGTCCGGATCGACCATGATGACGGGACGGCGGATGGTGTTCAGCACTATACTGGCGGCATCCGCCATGTCGGAGCTCGGTGTGACGGTGGCGTTCATGCGGCGCTCCGCAAGGGCGTGGCTTCGCCGGAAAACACCTCATGCAGCAAGGCAATGACGCGGGCGGGTTCGAAAGAGGTGAGGATGGCTTTCCGCCGCTCATCGGAAACGCCAGCAGCGTGGCGGTCGAGATACCAGCCGAGATGCTTGCGCGCCTGGCGCAAGCCGCTTTCGACGCCGTAAAGCGTCAGCATGTCCTCGTAGTGGGAAACGATGTAGTCGGCCATGGCTTGCGGGCTTTCCGGCACGCCGGAGAGCGCGTCGCCCGCAGCCTTCGCCGCAATGCGGCCCGCCGTCCATGGCGCGCCATAATGGGCACGACCGATCATCACCGCGTCGGCGCCCGACTGTTCAAGGATTTCGGCGGCCTCCGCGGGCGAGCCCACATCGCCGTTGGCGACCACCGGGATCGAGACGGCGTCCTTGATGCGGGCGATGGCGCCCCAATCGGCCTTGCCTTGATAAAACTGGCAGCGCGTGCGCCCATGCACGGTCACCATTTTAACACCGGCCTCTTCGGCGCGGCGCGCCAAAACGGGTGCATTGAGCGCATTGTCGTCCCAGCCGAGCCGCATCTTGACCGTGACCGGCACCTGGACCGCGCCGATCACCGCTTCGATCAGCGACAGCGCGTGGTCGAGATCGCGCATCAGCGCCGAGCCGGCATAGCCGCCGGTCACCTTCTTGGCCGGGCAGCCCATATTGATGTCGATGATGTCGGCGCCCTCGCCGGCAGCGATGCGCGCGCCCTCGGCCATGTGCTCGGCCTCGCGGCCGGCAAGCTGAACCATATGGACGGGCAGCCCGGAATGACGGATGCGCAGGTCGCATCCGACCCTGCCCTTGGCAAGCTCGCCGCTCGCCACCATTTCCGACACGACCAGGCCCGCGCCATGCGCGTAGGCGCGCTGCCGGAACGGCTCGTCCGTTATTCCCGACATGGGCGCGAGGAAGACGCGGTTGCGGATCGTCACGCCGCCAACGTCGAGCGGCGAAGCCAATTTTGTCACTTCAGGCATGCACAAAAACCAAGCATATCGGATTGCTGCACATTCTCTAGCCATAAGAAAGGCATTGTGCAACGCGCAATGACGTCACATTGCGGCGCATTTGGGAAAATGCTGGCCTTCGCCATAAGCCGCGACTAAGCCTCTCGGCATGACAGACGCAAGCGAAAAACCGGCCGAAGCGACGACCGACAAGGTCGGCTTGGTCATCGTTGCCGCCGGTCGCGGCGCGCGTGCCGGAAAGGCCGACGGGCCGAAGCAATATCAGCGCATCGGTGGCCGTGCCGTCATCGCGCGCACGCTGGAGACTTTCCTGGCGCATCCCGAAATTGGCCCCGTCGTCGTCGCCATCCATGCCGATGACCGCGCGCTTTTCGACAAGGCAGCCGGCGCGTATGCCGAGCGGGTTACCGCCGTGGTCGGTGGCGAGTCGCGCCAGGCCTCGGTCCGGCTCGGCCTGCTGGCGCTGAGGGAACGTACGCCCGGCCGTGTCCTTGTCCATGACGCGGTGCGGCCGTTTGTCGACACGGCCCTGATCGACCGTATCATCGCCGCCATTGGCGAGCGCCAGGGCGCGCTGCCCGCTTTGCCCGTCGCCGATACGCTGAAGCGCGAGTCGACGACCGGCATGATCGAAGAGACGGTGCCAAGGGCCGGCCTTCATGCCGCCCAGACGCCGCAAGGCTTTCCGTTCTGGCCGTTGCTCGCCGCGCATGAAAAGGCCCATCATCTCGGCAAGACGGATTTCACCGACGATGCCGCGATCGCCGAATGGGCGCATATTCCGGTGAAAATCGTTCAGGGTTCGCCGGACAATGTCAAATTGACCTGGGCAAGGGATATTGCGATGGCCGATCAACGCCTTACTGGCGAGCGTTTTCCAGACATTCGCACCGGCAATGGCTATGACGTGCACGCCTTCGAGGCAGGCGACCATGTCACTCTGTGCGGCGTCGCCATTCCGCACGGCAAGAAGCTTTCCGGCCATTCGGATGCCGATGTCGGCCTGCACGCGCTGACCGATGCGCTGCTCGCCACTTGCGGCGCCGGCGACATCGGCACGCATTTCCCGCCTTCCGATCCGCAATGGAAGGGCGCGGCGTCAAAGATCTTCGTCCAGCATGCGGCCAGGTTGGTGCGCGAACGCGGCGGCCGCATCGCCAATGCCGACATCACGCTGATCTGCGAGGCGCCGCGCGTCGGCCCGCATCGCGAGGCCATGACCAACGCGCTGTCGGCGATGCTGGGCATTTCCGGCGATCGCATCTCCATCAAGGCGACGACCAACGAAAAACTCGGCTTTGTCGGCCGCGAGGAAGGCATCGCCGCCATCGCCACCGCCAGTGTCGTCTTCCCCGGGGAGGTTCCCGCATGAACAACGGCGATCTCGCCAACGCCCTGCTCCAGATCTGCCAGCAGCGCGGCATCATGCTGGCAACGGCCGAGAGCTGCACCGGCGGCATGATCATCTCGGCACTGACCGACATTGCCGGCTCGTCCGCTGTCGTCGATCGCGGCCTCATCACCTATTCCGATGAAGCAAAGATGGAGATGCTCGGCGTCTCGCCCGCCACACTCGAGGCGCATGGCGCCGTCTCGCGCGAAACGGTTCTGGAGATGGCGGAGGGCGCTCTGGCCCGCTCGCGCGCCGGGCTTGCGCTTGCCGTCACCGGCATTGCCGGCCCAAGCGGCGGCTCGCCGGAAAAACCGGTCGGCCTCGTCTGGTTCGGAGTTGCCCTAAGAGGTGGGCCGGTGGCTGCCGAGCTCAATATGTTTGCCGACAATGGCCGCGACTTCATCCGCCGCGAGACGGTCAAGCATGCGCTGGAGATCGGGCTGCGCGCGCTCGGCGACACTCATGAGATGGGCGTCGTTCCGTAGATGACGTCCGCACGTTTTTCGAAGGCTTCGGAAAACATGCGGAAGGCACGATCGAACATGGTGCCCATCACCACGCCGAGGATGCGGCTCTTGAACTCGTAGTCGATGAAGAAGCGGACGTTGCAGCCGCCGCCGTCGGCCGGCTCGAAGCGCCAGATATTGCTGAGATATTTGAACGGTCCATCGATGTATTTGACATCGATTGTGTTTTCGTCCGGCTTCAGCAGCACTTGCGTCGTAAAGGTCTCGCGGATCGCCTTGTAGCCGATGCTCATATCGGCGAGGAGAATGGTGCGGCCATCACGCTCCTTGCGAGAGCGCACCGTCAGCGCCTCGCAAAGCGGCAGAAATTGCGGATAGGTCTCGATATCGGCGACCAGAGCAAACATCTGCTCCGGCGTGTGGGCAACGCGGCGTGTGGCTTCGAATTTCGGCATTGAAGCAGGATTTAACTGGCTTTTTTGAGCTGCGCCTCACGCGCCGCCCGCAGCCTGGCGAAATCGTCACCGGCATGATGCGAGGAGCGCGTCAGCGGGCTCGACGCCACCAGCAGGAAACCCTTGGTCTTGCCGATCGTCGCGAAGGAGTTGAACTCCTCCGGCGTGACGAAGCGGATCACCGGGTGGTGTTTCTTCGACGGCTGCAGATACTGGCCAATGGTCATGAAGTCGACATTGGCCGAGCGCAGGTCATCCATCAGTTGCAGGATCTCGTTCCGCTCTTCGCCGAGGCCGACCATGATGCCGGACTTCGTGAAGATCGACGGGTCGAGCTCCTTGACCCGCTGCAACAGCCGGATCGAGTGGAAATAGCGAGCACCCGGCCGCACCGTCAGGTAGTTCGACGGCACGGTTTCGAGATTGTGGTTGAAGACATCGGGCTTGGCCGCCACGACGATCTCCAGCGCGCCTTCCTTGCGCAGGAAATCGGGCGTCAGGATTTCGATTGTGGTCAGAGGTGTCGCTGCCCGGATCGCCCGGATGACTTCCGCAAAATGCTGCGCGCCGCCATCGGCGAGATCGTCGCGGTCGACCGAGGTGATGACGACATGGGTCAGCCCCATCTGCTTGACGGCATGCGCGACACGCGCCGGCTCATCGGCATCGAGCGCGGTCGGAATGCCGGTGGCGACATTGCAGAAGGCGCAAGCGCGCGTGCAGATCTCGCCCATGATCATGAAGGTGGCGTGCTTCTTTTCCCAGCACTCGCCGATATTGGGGCAGCCGGCCTCTTCGCACACCGTGACCAGCTTGTGCGACTTCACGATCTCGCGGGTTTCGGCATAGCCCTTCGACATCGGCGCCTTGACGCGGATCCAGTCGGGTTTGCGCAGCACGTCCTGATCAGGCTTGTGTGCCTTCTCGGGGTGCCGCAGGCGCGGCGCGTTGGCGATCGTGTCGAGGACGGTGACCATCTCAAACCTGACTTGTTGGCGTCTGCCCGTCGGCATTCGCCCTTCTGACGTCATCTAGGACTTTTCGGTGCAAAGAAAAAGGCCGCGGCGGCGCATGCCGCCACAGCCTTTTTCGCATAGCGGTAGTCTAGCGGCGTATCAGCCGCCCGGCAAAGATCAGCAGGCAGGCGCCGATGAAGCCGGTGATCAGGTAGGCGAGCCAGCCGACACCGAAGGGTTCGATGTTGAGCGCCCTGAGAATTGCGTTCAGCACCACCGCGCCGACAATGCCCATAATGATGTTCATCAAGACGCCGGTATTGCTCTTCATGACCATCTCGGCCAGCCACCCGGCCAAACCGCCGATGATGATGGCCGCAATCCAGCCCACGCCATTCACGTCCATATGCCAACTCCTCCAGTGTCAGGTGAAAATGCATCCGGAAACGAACTGTCTTGCCGTAAGGTTCCTCCGGCGCATGCGTCTGAGTCTCGCGGCAGCAATTTATCACGCGTTGAGCGCACGGCCATAGGCATCAAGGACGCTTTCCTTCATCATCTCCGACAGCGTCGGATGCGGGAAGATGGTGTGCATCAGTTCTTCCTCGGTGGTCTCCAGGTTCATCGCCACGACAAAGCCCTGGATCAGCTCCGTCACCTCGGCGCCAACCATATGCGCGCCGAGCAGCTGGCCGGTCTTCTTGTCGAAGATGGTCTTGATGAAGCCCTGGTCCTCGCCAAGCGCGATCGCCTTGCCGTTGGCGCCGAACTGGAAACGGCCGACGCGGATGTCCTTGCCTTCGGCCTTGGCCTTGGCTTCGGTGAGCCCGACCGAGGCGACCTGCGGGTTGCAATAGGTGCAGCCCGGGATCTTCAGCTTGTCTGTCGCATGCACGCCGGGGAAATTGGCGATCTTCTCGATGCAGACCACGCCTTCATGCTCGGCCTTGTGGGCGAGCATCGGCGGTCCGGCGACATCGCCGATAGCGTAGATGCCGGGAACGTTGGTCTTGCCATAGCCGTCAATGACGACGCAGCCGCGATCGGTCTTCACGCCGAGCGTCTCGAGGCCGAGATTATCGATGTTGCCCTGCACGCCGACGGCCGAGATCATGCGGTCGGCGGTGATCTTCTCGACCTTGCCGTCCTTCATCTCGACATGGGCGGTGATCGAGTTGGCACCCTTCTCGACCTTGGTCACCTTGGCCTCGAGGATGATTTTCATGCCCTGCTTCTCGAACTGCTTCTGCGCGAATTTCGAGACCTCGGCATCCTCGACCGGCATCACCGCCGGCAAAAGCTCGACCACCGTCACCTCGGCGCCCATGGTGCGGTAGAAGGAGGCGAACTCGATGCCGATGGCGCCCGAACCCATGACCAGCAGCGACTTCGGCATCTCCTTCGGCACCATCGCCTCGAAATAGGTCCAGATCAGCTTGCCGTCCGGCTCGATGCCGGGCAGCGCGCGCGGCCGGGCGCCGGTGGCGAGAATGATGTGCTTGGCGGTATAGGTGCCCTCGCCCTTGACGCCCTTGGGCACCGGCGGCTGCGGCTCCATCGGCTTCTTCGCCGTCTTGGAGACGACGATTTCACCCGGCTTGGAGAGCTTGGCCTCGCCCCAGATAACGTCGACCTTGTTCTTCTTCATCAGGAAGGCGACGCCGCCATTGAGCCTCAACGACACTTTGCGCGAGCGGTCGACGACAGCGGCCGTGTCGGCGCTGACCTTGCCGCCTTCGAGCTTCAGGCCGTAGTCCTTCAGATGATCGGAATAGTGCATGATCTCGGCCGAGCGCAGCAGCGCCTTGGTCGGGATGCAGCCCCAGTTGAGGCAGATGCCGCCGAGATGCTCGCGCTCGACGATCGCCGTCTTGAAGCCGAGCTGGGCGGAGCGCACCGCCGTGACATAGCCGCCGGGGCCTGAGCCGATGATTATGACGTCGTAGGATTCAGCCACGGGGTTTCTCCCTGATTTTCTCTAGAGTTCCAGCATCACACGCACCAATGGCGCCAATGCGTCACCTATATTGCGCGTGTTTTCGGCATCGAGATGGACCCCGTCGATCGGTGTGGTCTCGGCCACCGTGCCGGCATCGAAAAAGCCGCAGCCGGCCTCGTCGGCGAGCGCGGAATATTGCGGCGCCAGCCGCTTCGAGGCCTCGTCGCCGCCGGCAAACATTTCCTTGAATTCGGCATTGTCGGTGCGGCTGACCGCTGGTGGCGCGACGATCAGGATTTGCGGCGCGGCCCAGTCGAACGGATAATCGTGGCCGCGCACGATGTCGATCAGCCGCTGCACCCCCTGCTTGGCCGCGACCGGATTGCCGTGGATCCAGGGCTTCATGTCGTTGGCGCCGAGCATGATGATGATCAGGTCGAGCGGCGCATGGCTGGTCAGGATCGTCGGCAGCACCTTGGCGCCATTGCGGTCGGCACCAGCCAGGTGATCGTCGAAAGCCGTGGTGCGGCCGTTCAGACCTTCGGCAATGACTTCGATATCATCGTCGCCCAACGCCGCCTTGAGCACGCTCGGCCAGCGATCTTCCAGCGCATGACGCCCGAGGCTCGCCGCGTCATAGCCCCAGGTCAGGGAATCGCCGTAGCAGAGGATCGTCTTCATGCACCCGCACCCGCCTCCGCCCTAAGCCCGCGCCGCACGCGCCATCCCACGAGCAGCCACTGCACGATAACCGTGGCGATGCTTGGCAAAAACAGACCGGCGACAACGGGGAGATCGCCCGACCACTGGGCTTTGCCAGGCGGCTGCGAGAAGGTCCAGGCAATCAGCCCGATTCCGGCCAGCACGAACAACGAAACCCCAACAAGCCCCGTCAGGTTTATCGCCCTTTGCGGGTTTGGCACGAACTGCGCGATGAAAAACGCCACGGTCGCAACGATGGTGACCAGCGCCGAAACCATGAAGACCAGGATGTATTCGGAATTCGCATTGGTGACGATTGCCAGCCACAGCGCCACCAGCCCGCCGGCCAGGCCGGAAAGGATCAGGGCGAAAAGGCTGGTGACGAATTTCCGCACAGCCTTTTCCTTCCTAGACCAGCATGCCCATCGGATTTTCGATCATGCGCTTGAAGGCGACCAGAAGTTCGGCGCCGAGCGCACCGTCGACGGCGCGGTGATCGGTCGACAGCGTCACCGACATGATATTGGCGATTCTGATCTCGCCATTCTTGACCACCGGCCGCTGCTCGCCGGCACCCACCGCCAGGATCGTCGCATGCGGCGGGTTGATGACGGCGGCAAAGTCCTTGATGCCGAACATGCCGAGATTGGAGACAGCCGTCGTGCCGCCCTGATATTCCTCAGGCTTCAGCTTGCGGCTGCGGGCACGGCTCGCCAGATCCTTCATCTCGTTGGAGATAGTGGACAGTGTCTTTTCGTCGGCGTGGCGGATGATCGGCGTGATCAGGCCGCCGGGGATCGACACGGCAACGCCGACATCGGCGTGCTTGTGCTTGACCATGGCGCTTTCGGTCCACGACGCATTGGCATCCGGCACCGCCATCAGCGCCATCGCCATCGCCTTGATCACCATGTCGTTGACCGACAGCTTGTAGACGGGCACTTCGCCCTTGTCGGTCTTCTTCATCGGAGCCGCCGCATTGATCTGTGTGCGCAGCGCCAGCAGCGCATCGAGCTCGCAGTCGAGCGTCAGGTAGAAATGCGGGATGGTTGTCTTGGCCTCGACCAGGCGGCGCGCAATGGTCTTGCGCATATTGTCGTGCGGGACGAGCTCATAGGACCCTTCGGCAAACAGCTTCAGCACCTGTTCGTCCGACATCGCCTTGGGTGCCGCAGCCGGAGCCGCAGGTGCCGGAGCGCCGGCAGGTGCGGCTTTCGCGGCCGGTGCAGCCTTGGCGCCACCGCCGGCAATCGCCGCCTCGACATCGGCCTTGACGACACGGCCATGCGGGCCGGTGCCACTCACAGCGGACACATCGACGCCGGCGTCCTTGGCTATGCGCCGCGCCAGCGGCGAGGCGAAAGTGCGCTCGCCTGACGATTGGCTGATCTCCCCCCTTGTGGGGGAGATGGCCGGCAGGCCAGAGGGGGGCGCGACAGACTGAGAGGTCGGCGGGACAGCGCCCCCCTCTGTCGACTTCGTCGACATCTCCCCCACGGGTGGGGAGATTGACGCCTTATCCTGCTTGGCATCGGCTTTCGCGGGCGCGGCATCGCCACCACCCTTTGCCGCCGCCCCTGCATCCTCGCCTTCGCCGGCGAGAATGGCGATCAGCGCATTGACCTTGACGCCTTCGGTGCCGGCCGGAACGACCAGCTTGGCGACCGTGCCCTCATCGACGGCCTCGACTTCCATCGTCGCCTTGTCGGTCTCGATCTCGGCGATCACGTCGCCCGGCGAAACCTTGTCGCCCTCCTTGACCAGCCACTTGGAAAGATTGCCCTCTTCCATCGTGGGCGAGAGTGCCGGCATGGTGATGTTGATTGGCATAGTTACTCTCCCTGCAAGCCAGCCGGGCTAACCACGGCAAGTTCTAGACGTTTGCCTTTGAATTCCTTGCCAATCGATCGGGCCAAGAAGAAATTCAAACAAAGGAATGATGCTACAAGCCCAAGGCATGCTCCCCCAACAGAGCTCAGTACCTGAATTGCCTCATGGCGAAGTCCAAAAAAACCGCCAATGAACCCAATGACGAACCCAACAATCGCGCCAGCAACAAATCCACAAGCGATACTAGACAGGAAGCTCCGCCAAAATAGAGACCAAGCTATTCTCCTCACATCTGCCATCGTCGCCATTTCTGCCTCCCCCGCAAGAAAGACCGTCAGCGATACGTGACGGCTTTGACCGCCTCTATGACCTCGCCGACATTGGGCAAAGCCAGCTTTTCGAGGTTCGCCGCATAAGGCATCGGCACGTCCTTGCCGGCGATGGTGATGACCGGCGCGTCGAGGAAATCGAAGGCGCGCTGCGAAACCTGGTTGGCGATGTGGTCGCCGACCGAGTTCTGCGGGAAACCTTCTTCCACCACGATCAGGCGGTTGGTCTTTTTCACGGAGGCAATGACGGTGTCGAGGTCGAGCGGGCGGATGGTCCGGAGATCGATGATCTCGGCATCGATGCCCATGCCGCGCAGTTCGGCTTCCGCCTTGATGGCATAGGTCATGCCGATGCCGAACGAGACGATGGTGACGTCCTTGCCCTGCTTGTGAATGCGCGCCTTGCCGATCGGCAGCACGAAATCATCGAGCTTCGGCACGTCGAAGGACTGGCCGTAGAGGATTTCGTTTTCAAGGAAGATGACCGGGTTCGGATCGCGGATCGCCGCCTTGAGCAGGCCCTTGGCGTCGGCAGCCGTGTACGGCATCACCACCTTCAGGCCGGGAATATGGCTGTACCAGGCGGCATAGCACTGCGAATGCTGGGCGCCGACGCGGGCGGCCGCACCGTTCGGTCCGCGGAACACGATCGGTGCGCCCATCTGGCCGCCCGACATATAGAGCGTCTTGGCCGCGGAGTTGATGATCTGGTCGATCGCCTGCATGGCGAAGTTGAAGGTCATGAACTCGACGATCGGCTTCAGGCCGGCCATCGCCGCACCGACGCCGACGCCGGCAAAGCCGTGCTCGGTGATCGGCGTGTCGACGACGCGGCGCGGCCCGAATTCCTGCAGCAGCCCTTGCGTGATCTTGTAGGCGCCCTGGTATTCCGCGACCTCCTCGCCCATGACGAAGACATCGCCGTCGCGGCGCATTTCTTCAGCCATGGCATCTCGGAGCGCTTCGCGCACCGTGGTCGAGACCATCTCGGTGCCGGCGGGAATATCCGGATCGGCGGCAGGTTTGGCCGCCGGAGCGGCGGGAACTGCCTTCGGAGCCTCGCCGGCATCCTGGGGAGCCGCTTTTGTACCTTCCTCGGCTGCATCGGTCCGCTGACCGCCAGCGGAAACGGCATCCTGGGTGGAGGCAGGCTTGCCGCTCTTTTCGACATCGCCTGCACTTTCACCGTCCTGCAGCAACACGGCGATCACCGCGTTGACCTTGACGCCTTCGGTGCCGGCGGGAACCACGATCTTGCCGATCGTGCCTTCATCGACGGCTTCGACTTCCATCGTCGCCTTGTCGGTTTCGATCTCGGCGATGACATCGCCGGCGACGACCTTGTCGCCCTCGTTCTTCAACCATTTGGAAAGATTGCCCTCTTCCATGGTCGGCGAGAGAGCGGGCATGAGAATTTCGATCGGCATGTCCTTGCCCTCCCGTTACAATACGATGTCGGTCCAGAGCTCGGACGGATCCGGCTCTGCGTCGTGCTGGGCAAATTCGGCGGCGTCGGCGACGATGTCGCGGACTTCCTTGTCGATGTTCTTGAGTTCGTCCTCGGTCGCCCACTTCTTGGCCGTCAGCCGCGCCTTGACCTGCTCGATCGGATCATGATCCGAGCGCATCTTCTGCACTTCTTCCTTGGAGCGGTATTTCGCGGGATCCGACATCGAGTGACCGCGATAGCGATAGGTCTGCATCTCGAGGATGATCGGACCGTTGCCGGCACGGCACCATTCGGTCGCCTGATCGCCGGCGGATTTGACCGCACGCACATCCATGCCGTCGACCTGAATGCCGGGAATCTTGAACGAGGCGCCGCGATGCGAAAAATTGGTTTCGGCCGACGAGCGCGACACCGAAGTGCCCATGGCGTAGCGGTTGTTCTCGATGATGTAGATCACCGGCAGCTTCCACAGCGAGGCCATGTTGAAGCTTTCATAGACCTGGCCCTGGTTGGCAGCGCCATCGCCGAAATAGGTCAGCGACACATTGTTGTTGTCGCGGTAGCGGTTGGCGAAGGCGAGACCGGTGCCGAGCGAGACCTGCGCGCCGACAATGCCGTGGCCGCCGTAAAAATGCTTCTCCTTGGAGAACATGTGCATGGAGCCGCCCTTGCCCCTCGACAGGCCACCACGGCGTCCGGTCAGCTCTGCCATGACGCCGCGCGGGGAAAGTTCCATCGCCAGCATGTGGCCATGGTCGCGATAGGCGGTGATCATCTGGTCGCCGTTGATCAGCGACATCTTCATGCCGGTGACGACCGCTTCCTGGCCGATATAGAGGTGGCAGAAGCCGCCGATAAAGCCCATGCCGTAGAGCTGGCCGGCCTTTTCCTCGAAGCGGCGGATAAGCAGCATGTGCCGGTAGGCGGCAAGCTCCTCGTCCTTGGTGAAGTCAGCCGGCTTGGGGGCGGAAAGCCCCGTTGATTTGGCGGACGTCGATTTAACGGATTTGGCAGGCGCTTTTTTGGCGGCGGTGGCCATGCATCACTCCCTGTTGGCGTCTCTTTGCGGACACTAAAGCAGACCATGTCTGCTCCGGGGAGGATCAGCTCCTCCCCACCGATTGGAGGGAAGCTAACATGCGAGACCGCGTTTCGCCATGCAGAAAAATGCATGGCTGGCATGCGCCTAAACGCCCAGAATCATTAGAGATAACAGCGATTAACTGAAACTTGGTTATTTCGAATTGGCCGGCAGCATGACGGTGATTTCATCGGGCTGGGACAGATTGAGCGCCCGGCGTGCCTGCTCGTCGAGCATATCCTTTTCAAGCGTACCCTCATGCATCAGCTGGACACGCCGCTCCAGATCGACCCGGCGCGCCTTGATGGCATCGTACTTGGCCTGCAATTCGATGGTCTGCGCTTCGAGCTGATATTTGGAATTGATGCCGAACTCGCCATGATAGGCATGGAAGCCGAAATAGGCCAGGAACGCCACGCAAAGGGACGGGATGATCAGCCGGCCGGTGTTTCTCTGCTTGTGCTGGCGTGTCCACATGGTCGCAATCCTTTGACCGCCATTTGTCGCTCGATTGTGCTTAATGGACGGTTACGGACAGGTGCATTAGCCAGCGGCCGCAACGAAAAAGGGCGGGAAAATCCCGCCCTTCCATCGTTTTCGCCAGTTCGGCAGAATTTAGGCTTTGACCACCGACTTGCCAGCGTAGCGCGCCTGCTTGCCGAGCTCTTCCTCGATGCGGATCAGCTGGTTGTACTTGGCCATGCGATCCGAGCGCGACAGCGAACCGGTCTTGATCTGCCCGCAATTGGTGGCGACGGCGAGGTCGGCGATGGTCGAATCCTCGGTTTCGCCCGAACGGTGCGACATGACTGCGGTGTAGCCTGCCTTATGCGCGGTCTCGACAGCGTCGAGCGTTTCGGTAAGCGAGCCGATCTGGTTGACCTTGACCAGGATCGAATTGGCGACACCCATGCGGATGCCGTCGCGCAGCCGCGCCGTGTTGGTGACGAAGAGGTCGTCGCCAACCAGCTGCGTCTTGTTGCCGATCAGGTCGGTCAGGTACTTCCAGCCCTCCCAGTCGTCCTCGGCCAGGCCGTCCTCGATCGAGATGATCGGATAGTCGGCGGCAAGCTTGGCCAGGTACTTGGCCTGCGCCTTGGGATCGCGGGTCCTCTTCTCGCCCTCATAGACGTAATTGCCGTCCTTGAAGAATTCGGTCGCCGCACAGTCGAGACCAAGCGCGATCTCCTCGCCCGGCTTGAAGCCGGCCTTCTCGATCGATTCCATGATGAAATCGAGCGCCACCGGCGCACTCTTCAGATTGGGCGCGAAGCCGCCTTCGTCGCCGACATTGGTGTTGTGGCCGGCATCCTTCAGCTTCTTGCGCAGCGTGTGGAAGATTTCGGAGCCCCAGCGCACGCCTTCGCGCAGCGTCGGCGCGCCGACCGGCAGGATCATGAATTCCTGGAAATCGATCGGATTGTCGGCATGCGCGCCGCCGTTGATGATGTTCATCATGGGCACCGGCAGCAAATGCGCCTTGGTGCCGCCGACATAGCGGTAGAGTGGCAGGCCGGCGGCTTCCGCTGCTGCCTTGGCGACCGCCAGCGAAACGCCGAGAATGGCGTTGGCTCCGAGCCGGCTCTTGTTGGGCGTGCCGTCGAGCTCGATCATGGTCTGGTCGATGTGGATCTGGTTTTCGGCTTCCATGCCGCCGATCGCCTCGAACAGCTCGCCATTGACGGCCTCGACCGCCTTGAGCACGCCCTTGCCGAGATAGCGGGCGCCACCGTCGCGCAGTTCGACGGCCTCATGCGCGCCGGTCGACGCGCCCGACGGCACGGCGGCGCGGCCCATCGAGCCGTCTTCGAGAACGACGTCGACCTCGACGGTCGGATTTCCACGGCTGTCCAGGATTTCACGCCCGACAATGTCGATGATGGCGGTCATTGCGATGTCCCCGATTGATCGATTGAAAGCGTCGCGCCCCTCTTAGCCAAAGTGCCGCAAAAGGCAATCAGGAATGGCATGAAATAATAGTGACGATCGCCCCATGCGCTCAGGCCGTGGGGCATGGGCGACGCCATCTGAACGCAAACAGCCCGCCCAGACGTCATATGTCTGGCGCGGCATGGGGTGGGTGCCCCGCCCCTGCGGCAATGCCTTTGTCACGAAACCAGGCGGCACACAAACTCCACCCGATGCTTCAAAAGAGGCTACCGCCAACGTGACAAACTTCACAATGCAGAGAATTCGAAGATGTTAGGGTCACATCTACAACGCGAACTATTTGGCGACCACAGTGAAATCAACAAACTTGAACTCTTTGGGGAGGCGGCAATGGCAGCGATTTCAGGTACTGGCTGGGAACTTCTTATTAGTCGCCAAGTCGAGCATACGAGGGGCACCAGACGCAGGACAGTTGGTACCTATAAAGTCTTTCACAACGGCACGGCAGTAACGGGTCTATCGGGGTTCGTGTGTGAATCTCGCGGCCCAGGCGACAATTCCAAAGAAGACAATGGCAGGCGCATCGAGCCCGGCACCTATCCACTGGCGACGCAGGCCGGAGGCAAATATGTGACCATCGGCTACACTGGCGGCAAGACGCCACCCAAACCTGGACTCGAACTGCTGAAGACCAACAAGCGCACCGAAATCCTGATCCATCCGGGCGTCAATTTCCTGTCCAGCGTCGGATGCATCAACCCGACGAAGAAGGTGAGCGGTCCTCTTTCCGACATGGATTTCACGGAGAGCCGGACACGCGTAATCGCCCTCATCGACGATCTGAAAACCTTTGCCGGCGGTGGCTTCCCGAAAAGCAACGGCAAGCGAATTCCCAATGCTTCGGTGGTCGTCGAAGGCGAACCGGTGCTGTCGACCGAGAGTGTCGAGAGCGTGCTCGAAGCCGTTGCGGGCGATCCGAGCAAGGGTTTGCCAGCAGCGGTCTTCCAGAAATTCTCGCCCAGACCGGCAAGCGGTTCCAAGCGAACAATCTATGACGGTTACATCGGCGCCTTTACCTCCGAAAAAGGCCTCAAGACACTTGGCGATCATGGGGTGTGCAACAACTATGATCGGCTGATGCATTTCTTCGCTCAAGCGGCGATGGAAACCGGTGGCTTCACCCTCATTCGCGAATCCCTGACCTACACGACCGTGGCGGCAATCCGGAACGCATGGAGGTCGCGAGCCGCGGGCAAGACCGATCAGTGGATCGGGGACAACCTGCTGCGCAAGCCGCAAGCCCTGGGCGACTGGGCCTATGGCGGCCGCATGGGCAATGTGAAAGGAACGTTGGACGGCTTCAATTTCCGCGGCGGCGGCACGTTCCAGACCACCGGGCGCGACGCGTACACGGCCAAGGGCAAGCTCGCCAAGGTTGACCTCGCCAATCATCCTGAACTGATCGAGGATCCGCAGACTTCGCTGCTCGCAGCTTGCGCCGAATGGAAAGGGTCAGGCTGCAATGCCTTTGCCGATGCCGGCCTGATCAAAAAGATCTCGCGCGCGATCAACGTCGGCAACGCCAATTCCGCCACGCAGGCCAATGGCGAAGCGGATCGGATCGCCTGGCACGAAAAGGTTTTCAAGGCGGTGAAGAATGCCGGACTCCTCGGCTGAGCATGCCTCGGATCACGTTCGACAACACCACGTCATCATAATTCAGAGATAACAATCTCTGTGTCGACTAGGATGGTGATGCGCGGGGCGAAACAGGAGGAGTTTCGCCATGTCCGAGTTGAGCGGTATCGTGAGTTTGTTCCTGATCGCGGCGGCGTTCCTGACGTCCTGCGATACGCAGCAGCCGCCAAGGGCGGCGACGCAGCTGTCCACGTTTCATGCGGCAGAATAATTTAGAAACTGTCGGGTTGCACTGAAAAGGCCCCCGTTTCGGAATTCGGGGGCCTTTTCACGTCAGGCGTCAGCGCAGCTGATCAATGCCAATACGGCGTGACCTTGTAGTAATCATAGGAAGCATCACGCGCGGCCTCGCCATCGGCGCCGGCCAGTTCATTGATCGAATAGGCGGGTGCTGCCTTCAGCTGCTCCTTCGAGAACGGCACGACATAGCCGCCCTTGTCCTCGTCATAGTCGAGGCTCGCCCACGGAATGGCGTGATACTTCTCGCCAATGCCGAGAAATCCACCGAACCCGATAACCGCGAACATGATGCCGTTCGACGTCTTGTCGAGCATGATGTCCTCGATGCTGCCGATGCTCGTGCCTTCGGTGTTGTAGACCGACGTGCCGATGACGCGCGAAGCGGCGATGGCTTCGGTGTGGCCTGTCTGGGTGGTCATGGCTGCTGCTCCTCATGTCGTTGATCGATACTTTGACAATGAGGGGCGCGGGCGAAAGTTCCCGTTTTTTCGAGCGGCGGGCGGTTACTCCGCGAGGATGAACGTCACCTTCATGTTGACGCGATAGGCCGCGATCCTGCCGTCCTCGACGACGATCTTCTGGTCCTGGATCCAGGCGCCTTCCACGTTCTTCAGGGTCTTTGAGGCGCGCTCAATCCCCTTCTCGATGGCGTCCTGAAAGCTCTTTTTCGACGACGACGTGATTTCGGTGACGCGGGCGACGGACATGGCTTCCTCCTGCCAAGACGCTCATTTGCAGCAGCGAGCCTACAGCCGGCTTATGCCTTCCACAAGCAGGGCAGCGCGCGCGCCATCGCCGAATCCATCAGCCTCGGTTCAGGTCAGCAGCATTCTTGGCGATGCGGTCGAATGCCATCAGTCTTTCGAGCAGCGCCGGCATGTCCTTCAGCGGCAGCATGTTGGGCCCGTCGGAGGAGGTCGAATTGTCGGGATCCTGGTGGGTCTCTATGAACACGCCGGCGACGCCGACGGCAACGGCAGCCCGCGCCAGCGTCTCGACAAAGCGGCGCTCGCCACCGGAGGAACCGCCCTGCCCGCCCGGCTGCTGCACCGAATGGGTGGCGTCGAAAATCACCGGCGCGCCGATCTCGGCCATCACGGGCAAAGCCCGCATGTCCGACACCAGCGTGTTGTAGCCGAAGGAAGCGCCGCGCTCGGTGGTCAGCACATTGGGGTTGCCGGAGCCGGTGATCTTGGCCACCACGTTCTTCATGTCCCAGGGCGCCAGGAACTGCCCCTTCTTGACGTTGATCACCTTGCCGGTCTTGGCCGCGGCGACCAGCATGTCGGTCTGGCGCGACAGGAAGGCCGGAATCTGCAGCACATCGACATGGTGCGCTACGATCGCGCACTGCTCCTCGGTGTGGACATCGGTCAGAATGGGAAGCGAAAACGCCTTGCGCAACTCGTCGAACACCGGAAGCGCCGCGTCCATGCCGGCGCCGCGCGTTGCCGACAGCGAGGTGCGGTTGGCCTTGTCGTAGCTGGTCTTGTAGACGAGGCCGATGCCGAGCTTGCCGGTCAGTTCCTTCAGCGCGCCGGCCATGTCGAAAGCGTGCTGGCGCGATTCGAACTGGCACGGGCCGGCGATCAACGCCAAGGGCCCGCTGTTGTCGAAGACGACGTTGCCGACGGTTACCGACGAATTCGGCGCCATCGAATTAGGCCCTTGCGGCTTGCTCATGGGGTCTCCCGGAAGGTGAAAGCCGCGCCCTGTCCGGATGCCGGCTGCACGACGATTTCGTTGCCCGCTATATCGTGCCCGACGGCGTTGTCTGCAAGCAGCCTCGCGACAGCGCCGACACTGCGGGCCGAAAAGACGATCGCGGCGAAGCGAAGGTCCGTCGGCGCGCCAGCCGACATGCCGAAGCGCTCAGCGAAAGCCGCGGGCTTGAGAACGCTCAAACGCGCGTTCGCCAGGTCGAACGCCGTGCTGCTCCTCTGCCTCGAACCCGTCGCTGTCTCGATCAGGTGGCGCTTTTCGGATGGCACGCCGCTGACCGCAACGATTTCGGCAATGCCGGTCACGCCATTGGCATGAGCCTGCAGCGCCGTACGGTCGATTTGAGGGGCGTTGATCCGCTCGCAAGCGAACAGAAAGGCGTCCATCGTCTCGGCGCCGGCGGCGAAAGCCAGTTTGAACGAGGCCATGTCGCTCTTTCCGGCCGTGTCGGTGAAGGCGCGGGAAAAGCTCAGTACGTCTCCCGCCGACAGGCCGGCTTTGATAAAGCGCGCATGGTCCGCATCGGCATCGTCGGTGGCCAGCACCACGGCGGAAAAGCCCTCATCGCCCAGCCTGGCGCGATAGAGCCGGTCGCGCGCGACAAAGACATTGCCGCCGGCGATCGCACTCGCTGCCAGCTGTTCGTTCCCAACCGCCAGCGGTTCGAGATAGGTGCCGTCGGCAAGGAAGACGCAGCAATTTTCGGTGCCGAAGGGATGAATGCCGGTTGGCGCGACGATGAAGCCAAGCGATGTCAGCCGCGCCCGCGCCACGGCGAGGCTCGCCGTCGGCAGCACCAGATGGTCAAGCGGATGGGTCGTGCTGGTCATGCCGGCGCGGTGTGCATCATTCCCGAAATTGGTTCAAGGCCTCTTGCCGGCCCGATCAGGCCGTCGCCACGATATCGGCCGAATAGCGCAATTCGCGCAAGGGTTTGACCCGGCTGGTCGTCTCGGCATAGAGCGGGTGCGCCTTGTATGCGGCAAGCGCGGCATCATCCTCGAACTCGGCATAGACGACCACGTCGATCGCATCCGACAGCGGATCGACCTTGCTGTTGAGCGTCACCTCGAAGAGGCTTGAATGCGGGATCTTGCCCAGTGTGAGCAAGCCTGTGCGCACGGCCTCGACATCGTCCTTGCGCCGCGCGCTGAAGAAAACGATATGCCGGATCACGCCTGCCTCCACGTTCGATTTCCAGCATGTTTTGTGTGAGCGGGACCGTCGCGTCAACCGCCACGATGTCGCGCCCGGCAATGCCGGCAGGCGACTTTGCAGAGGCGCAAAAAGCTAGGCTTTGCCGGTGACGTAGCGCACGACGCGCGACATCTCCCTGACCGTCGTGTCGAGATAGCGGCCCTGATTGTAGAGGCCGTCCCAGATCAGGAAAAAGGCGATGGCGACGATGACGATGACATAACGCATGGCTGAAACTAACGTATGTGGCTGTTCCTAACCATAGCGATTTCGCCGGCGGTCGCTCGCCCTCACCGATTCTGGCCCCAGGCACGCCACCTGGGCCAGTGCCGGGCACGGCTTGCCTCTTGAAGTTCCGGTCGATGCGGTGGAAGATTGTGGCGAAAATTTAAGCAGGCTACGGCGTTCGCGCCTGGCGAATGAAAGTGGAGGATGTGGAGGCCGGCAGATCTTGCGCCGCCCCCGCGGAAGTCCAGGGGGGTGTGAGATGGCTGTCAGGGAATACAAAGGCATCGGCGACGCCATCAGGCTGGACGAACTCAATTTCGCCGAGATCGTCAAGGGCCTGCCGGCCAAGGCGCGCATGGTGCTGTCGGCGGCGATGAAATTGCCGCGCGGTTCGCTGAAGGTGAGGATGCCGGATGGCCGGGCGGTGCTTGTCGGCGGCAACGGACCCGGGCCGGATGCCGAGCTGGTGTTGAAGAACTGGCGCCTGCCCGGCCGTGCCTTTTCCGGCGGCACCATCGGCGTTGCCGAATCCTACATGGACGGCGACTGGGAAAGCCCTGATGTAACCAGCTTCCTCGAACTGTTCGTCGTCAACTCGGCCGTTGGGGAACGCATTGCCGGCGGCGCCAACTGGCTCATCAACACGGTCCAGCGCATCCGCCACTGGTTCAACGAAAACACCCGCACCGGCTCGAAGCGCAACATCTCGGCGCATTACGATCTCGGCAACGCCTTCTACAAGCAATGGCTCGATCCCAGCATGACCTATTCGTCGGCGCTCTATGCGACCGGCGCCAACGACCTGGAAAGCGCTCAGGCCGCCAAATACCGCGCGCTGGCCAAGGATACCGGCATCGGCAAGAAGGACCATGTGCTCGAGATCGGCTGCGGCTGGGGCGGTTTTGCCGAATTTGCCGCGCGCGAGATCGGCTGCCGCGTCACCGGCCTGACCATCAGCCGCGAACAGCACGATTTCGCCAAGGCGCGCATCCAGAAGGCGGGACTGTCTGACAAGGTCGACATCAAGCTGCAGGATTACCGAGACGAAACGGGCACTTACGACCGCATCGCCTCGATCGAGATGTTCGAGGCGGTCGGCGAAAAATATTGGCCGGTATTTTTCGGCAAGATGAAGGCGTGCTTGAGGCCCGGCGGCACCGCCGGCCTGCAGATCATCACCATCAACGAGGCCGCCTACGACACCTATCGGGCGAGGCCGGATTTCATCCAGCGCTATGTCTTCCCAGGCGGCATGCTGCCGACGCCGTCGATCCTGAAGACGCTGGGCAGCGACCATGGCCTTGCCCATCTGCGCGAGCGCGTCTTTCCGGACGACTATGCCCGCACGCTTGCCGAATGGCGCAACCGCTTCTGGGCGTCGTGGGAAAAGATCGTCCCGCTCGGCTTCGACGACCGCTTCAAGAAGCTTTGGGAATTTTATCTCCACTATTGCGAAGCCGGCTTTAGAGCCAGCTACATCGACGTGCGCCAAGTGGTCTACAAAGCCTGATCCGAAGCGTGATTGAGCGGGCGTATGCCCGCTCGTTTTCCCTGTTAGCTGCACGTTGCCTCAAAGCAGGATGCGATACTTCGCAAACCCGGATTCGCCCTCGCCGGCCGGCTCGATCTTGAGCGATTTCACTCCCGATATAAAATCCTTCGCTTTGGGGCCGGTCTCGAACACGACGCTGGTGCCGGGCAGCGGCGTGAACGACCAATTGTCGTCGGCCGAGGGATTGATCGTGCGTTCGCTGACGACGTAGCGCACGATCACGTCGCGGTTGGTGTCCGGCGCCTCGTAGATGATCTTCGAGGCATTGATGTCGGGGAAATTGCCGCCACCGCCGGCGCGGTAATTGTTGGTGGCGACGACGAATTTCGCTGCCGGATCAATAGGCTTGCCGTCGAAGCTGAGGCCGACGATGCGGTTCGAGCCGGCATTGGCGACGCCACCCTTGGCATCGTATTTCGGCAGCTGCGACAGGTCTATTCCGTAGCTGACGCCATCGATCACATCGAAATTGTAGGACGGGAATTCGGTGTCGATGAGCGCCTGGTCGGCCTTGCCCGGCTCGATCTTCCTGAAAATGCCGGCCGACATTTCCAGCCATTCCTTCACTTGCGCGCCGGTGATTTCGACGGCGCGCACCGTGTTCGGATAGAGATAGAGGTCGGCGACGTTCTTGATGGCGATGTCGCCCACCGGCACGTCGGTATAGTAGTCGGCGCCGTTGCGCCCGCCGGCCTTGAAGGGTGCTGCCGCCGACAGCAGCGGCACATCCTTCCACTGCGTGCTCTTCAATATGTCCTTGAGGTACCAGCTCTGCGCCTGGTTGACGATCTGCACCGACGGATCGTCGGCGACCAGCGCGAAATAGGAATAGAGCGGCGCCGAGGTCTTGCCGACCGGTCGGCGGACATAGGCAAGTGTCGCCTCATGGTCCGCCTTCAGCGCATCGACGACGCGCTGGTCGTCCGCCACCGTCGGCTTGTTTGCCTTGTCGACGCGCTGGTAGATCGGCCTTGCCTCCGATGTGGCCGAGGCTACGCGCCATTTCGATCCGTCCCGTTCCAGAAGCAGATCGATCAGTCCCATATGCGAGCCCCAGAAACCGCCCATCACGGCGGGCTTGCCCTGCAGCGTGCCTTTCTCGGTGTCGACGCCTTCGAGCGCCTGAAAATCCTTCTTGCCGGGGAAGACGAGATGCTGATGGCCGGTGAACACCGCATCGATGCCTTCGACGCCGGCGACGAAGAAGGAGGCGTTCTCCATGCCGTCGCCCTGCTTGATATCGATGCCGGAATGCGAGAGCGCGATGACGATGTCGGCGCCCTCCTCCTTGATCTGCGGCACCCATGCCCTGGCCGCCTCGACGATGTCGCGCGTCCTGACATTGCCTTCCAGGTTCTTCAGGTCCCAGACCATGATCTGCGGCGGCACAAAGCCGATGATGCCGATCTTGATCGGCTGCTCGGCGCCCGACCCGTCCTTGATCTTCTTGTCGAGGATGACATAGGGCTTGAGGTAGAGCTTGTCGTCGCGCGGTTTGGCGGCAAGCTCGGTGCCGCGGATCAGATTGGCGCAGACGAAGGGGAAATTGGCTCCGGCCAGCACCTTGTCGAGGAACGACAGGCCGTAATTGAACTCGTGATTGCCGAGCGTCGAGCATTCATAGCCCAGCAGGTTCATGCCCTTCATGATCGGATGCAGATCGCCTTCCTTGAGGCCCTTCTCATAGGCGATGTAATCGCCCATCGGATTGCCCTGCAAAAGATCGCCATTGTCGATCAGCATCGCATTGGTGGCTTCCTTGCGCACCGCCGCGATCAGTGAGGCCGTCCGTGACAGGCCCATCGTGTCGTTGGCTTTGTCGGCGTAGTAGTCGTAAGGCAGCACATTCACATGGATGTCGGTGGTCTCCATGATCCTCAGATGCGCCTGATTGGCCTGCGCGCGGGCGGAAAACGGATGGAGCATGATCAGCGCCCCGCTGGCGGCCGTACCGGCAAGAAAACTACGGCGGGAGACGGGGTAATTGAGATGCGGCATTGGTTTTCCTTCCCAGCGACGTGACAAGATCCCAGCCCCGGGCGGAAGCTTCGCGCCGAAAACCGGCCATGTCCATCGGGAAGTCAGTCGATCAGCAAAAGGTGACGGCTGGATGAATATCCTTGGCCGCGGTTGAGAACCTCAGCCCTTGTCATCGTCGCCCTGGGTGATCAGCCGCGCGCTGCGCTGGCCGGTGAAATAGATCCATAGCCAGCTAAGCGACACCGAGAGCCGGTTGCGGAAACCGATCAGGAAGTAGATATGCGCCACGCCCCACAGCCACCAGGCAAGCCATCCCGTGAGCTTGATCGAGCCGAAATCGATCGCGGCTGCCCACTTGCCGATCGTCGCCAGGTCGCCGGCATGTTTGTAGCGGAAAGGCCGCGGCGCGCCATCGCCGGCCAGCCGCGCCCTGATCGTCGCGGCGACATGCTTGCCCTCCTGCTTGGCCGAGGGCGCCACGCCGGGCACCGGTTTGCCGTCCGGCCGCAAGACATGCGCGGTGTCGCCGATGACGAAGATTTCAGGACTGTTCGGCACGGTCAGATCGGGCTCGACCATTACCCTGCCCGCCCGGTCCACCGGCGCGCCCAGCCACTCTCCCGCGGGTGAAGCCGCCACGCCGGCGGCCCACAGGATGGTTCGCGCCGGCAGATGCGTATCGCCAAAGACGACGCCTTCGGCATCGAGGCGCGTGACGGCGCGGCCAAGCTCGACCGTGACGCCCCGCCGCTCCAGCGCCTTGCGCGCATAGTCGGACAGCTTTGGCGCGAAATTGGCTAGGATCCTGTCTCCGGCCTCGACCAGCACCACACGCGCCTCACGCGTGTCGATGTTGCGGAATTCGCCGCGCAGCGTTTCATGCGCGAGTTCGACAATGGTGCCGGCAAGCTCCACGCCGGTCGGGCCGCCGCCGACGATGACCAGTGTCAGCAGTGCCTGGCGCTTGGCCGGATCGGTCTCGCGCTCGGCCTGCTCGAAGGCGAGCAGGATGCGCCGCCGAATGGTGGTTGCGTCTTCAAGCGTCTTCAGCCCGGGCGCGAAAGGCTCCCATTCGTCGTGGCCGAAATAAGCATGACGCGCGCCGGTGGCGAGCACCAGCGTGTCGTAGGGAACAGAACTGCCGTCCTCAAGCACCACGCGTTTGCCTGGACGGTCGACGCCGGTGACGTTGCCGAGCAGGGTCGTCACGTCCTCGCGCTTGCGCAGCAGATGACGGATCGGCCAGGCAACTTCCGAGGTCGCCAGCGAGGTGGTCGCCACCTGGTAGAGCAGCGGCTGGAAAAGGTGATGGTTGCGCTTGTCGATCATGGTGATGCGCACGGGTGCGCCGGCCAGCGCCCGCGTGAGTTCGAGACCGCCGAACCCTGCGCCGACGACAACGACATGATGGCTGGTTTCACTCATCGCATTCACCCCTGTTTGTCTCTCTTTATCTAGTGATTTTTGTGCACCGCAACAATGTCGCGGCGCGCTAGACTGCCGCGCGTAAGGCTGCCCAGGACTCGTCGCCGGATGTCGCGAATGCCTATGTCGGCAAGCCTGGACGGGTATAGCCTTGCAGGGGCTGGAACCACGGGAGTGAAGCATGGCCAACGACGATGACAAAGATCGCAAAGGGCGGGCGCAATATTCTTCGCCGCCTTGCTTCATGCACGAACTCGATCCGGAATTTCGCGCGCCATTGACCGACTGGACCGATGTGCGCCGTTGGCGCAAGGCCGAGCGCGAGCGTCTGATCGCGGCACGGTTGGCGGTTTCCGCCGATGCGCGGGTGGCGATGTCGCGGGCTATCGCCGAAGGGCTCGACGCGACCATCGGCGACATTGCCGGCCGCATGGTCAGCCTCTATTGGCCGTTTCGCGGCGAGCCGGACCTGCGGCCGTGGATGGCGTCGATCAACGAACGCGGCGGCCGCACGGCGCTGCCCATCGTGATCGAGAAGGGCCAGCCGCTGATCTTCCGCGCTTATGTGCCTGGCGACCGGCTGGAAAAAGGCGTCTGGAACATCCCTATCCCCGCCGAAGGCGACCCGGTGCTGCCCGACATCGTCATCTCGCCGATCGTCGGCATCGACCCGCGAAACTACCGCCTGGGCTATGGCGGTGGCTTCTTCGACCGCACGCTGGCTGCCATGCCGTTCAAGCCATTGGTCATCGGAGTCGGCTACGAACTGCAGCGCATAGCCACCATCTACCCGCAGCCGCACGACATCCCAATGGATAGGCTGGTGACCGAGACTGCTCAGGGCTAGGCCAGTTCCGGCTTCATGCCCATCGCCGTGCGATCGACGATCTCGCGCAGGGCAAACGACGAATTGATCTTGGTCACGTGCGGCATCGCCGACAGCCATTCCTTGTGGATGCGCTCATAGTCGACCAGGTCCTTGGCGGCGATGCGCAGGATATAGTCATATTCGCCCGACATCAGGTGGCAGGACAGCACATTGGGGCAGCGCTTGATCGCCGCCTCGAAATCCGACAGCGTCTTTTCGAATTGTCCCGACAGCGATATGTGCACGATCGCCGTCATCTGGTGGCCGAGCGCTGCATTCGAAAGCCGGGCGTGATAGCCGCGGATGGTGCCGGATTTCTCCAGATTGTCGAGCCGGCGCGAACAGGCCGACTGCGACAGGCCGACCCTTTCGGCGAGCGCCGCATTGGGTATGCGGCCATCCTTCTGCAGTGCCTCGAGAATGGCGATATCGATCCTGTCGAGCGGCATTTCTCGTGATTCCTGCGAAATTTCCTTGATTTCGCGCAACGATTATCGAAACGCGTGACCCCGCGCAAGCGCATTCGCAAACACCTGCGCAACGATTCGTGGTTCACTCGGTTGATACAGGGAACGAGCCCGAAGGGCCGGATCAGGAGAAGACTATGCGCGTCGGTTGCCCCAAGGAAATCAAGAACCACGAATACCGCGTCGGCCTGACGCCGGGCTCCGTCCGCGAATATGTCGCGCATGGCCATGAAGTGCTGGTCGAAAGCGGCGCTGGCGCCGGCATCGGCGCCGATGACAATGCCTACCGCGCCGCCGGCGCCACCATCGCCAGGACCGCCGCCGACGTGTTCGCCAAGTCGGACATGATCGTCAAGGTCAAGGAGCCGCAGCCCAACGAATGGGCGCAGCTGCGCGACGGCCAGATCCTCTACACCTATCTGCACCTGGCCCCGGATCCGGAGCAGACCAAGGGCCTGCTCGCGTCCGGCGTCACCGCAATCGCCTATGAGACCGTAACCGACGACCGCGGCGGCCTGCCGCTCTTGGCGCCGATGTCGGAAGTTGCCGGCCGCCTGTCGATCCAAGCCGGCGCGACCGCGCTGCAGAAGGCCAATGGTGGCCGCGGCGTGCTGCTCGGCGGCGTGCCCGGCGTACTGCCCGGCAAGGTCACCGTGCTCGGCGGCGGCGTCGTCGGCCTGCATGCAGCCCGCATGGCGGTCGGCCTCGGCGCCGACGTCACCATCATCGACCGCTCGATCCCGCGCCTGCGCCAGCTGGACGACCTCTTTACCGGCCGCGTCCACACCCGCTACTCCACAGTCGAGGCGCTTGAGGAAGAATGCTTCTCGGCCGACATCGTCGTCGGCGCCGTGCTCATCCCGGGTGCTGCTGCACCCAAGCTGGTGACTCGCGAAATGCTGTCGGGCATGAAGAAGGGCTCGGTGCTGGTCGACGTCGCCATCGACCAGGGCGGCTGTTTCGAGACCTCGCACGCCACCACCCACGCCGAGCCGACCTATGAGGTCGATGGCGTGATCCACTACTGCGTCGCCAACATGCCGGGCGCCGTGCCGGTGACCTCGGCCCACGCGCTCAACAACGCGACGCTGCATTATGGTCTGCAGCTGGCCGATAAGGGCCTGAAGGCGCTGGTCGACGACCACCATTTGCGCAACGGCGTCAATGTCCACAGGGGCAAGATCACCAATCGCGCCGTCGCCGAAGCACTCGGCTATGAGCTGGTCGAACCGAAAGTGGTTCTGGCTGCCTGACCCCACCTAAATCCTGATCTCACCTAAATTGGGAAGACTTGCTCCCGTCAGCCCGCCGGCTCATCCCGGTGGGTTTTTTCTTGCGGGCAAAACGCCGGCAACAAAAAAGCGGAGCCAAAGCCCCGCTTCCTCGATATCGAGATCCCCGCCGGTTCATCCGCGGTCGGCAATCCATCGACACTCACCTTTTAACGTATGAATGCGACGGCAGTACGACAGTTCGCCGCCAGTCGGCGCGCCACCGTGTGCCGGCGATAGTCGCGGGCGCTGTGTGAAGCGTTTCACATCAGCCATCCGAAAAACCTGCACAGACAGGGGTGCCAACTTGACGGATCGAGCCGTCACACGGTTCCCAACTGCCCGCCAGACCAACGGCGGGCATTTTTTTGTCAGGCACGTTCGATTCGGCACTGATAGCAATTGTTGCGTGCCGAGCGGACATGGACGTAGGCGATATCGTCGCGTTCGAGCAGGGTTTCGGCCCGCGCCGTGATTGCTGAGGTCAGGATGACGCCGCCACTGCCGTAGACGATGCGATTATCCCCGTCATAGCCACGCACGATGTAGTCGGGGCTTTCGAGCACCTCTGGCAGCTGCTCGGTCTCGGGGGCGCGTTCGCATTCTTCCGCATGCAGGAAGATCGGACCAGTTTCAGCGTAAGGCTGCAGATCCGGGAATGGGCGATAGGCCAGAACGAGATAGACGTCGCCCGCGGCGATGTTCTTCAGACAGTGCCGGCAAGGGATGCCGTCGCCGTCGGAAATCTTTCGCTCGGGCGTGTGGCCGTAGGCATCCGGGCCTCCAAACTGCAAGGCTCTGACCTCCTGGGTTGGCAGGGCTTTGAACTGAATGGTCATGGCAGAAATCTCCGGTGTCGTTGACCAGAAATCATGCATCCAAGCCGATGCTTCCCACCCGATTCCTGCCAAGTATCGAAGCGTCAATTGGGTATCATCAGCCGGTGCTATCGAAATCTCGATGAATCTGCGATGGCGGTCGGTCTCGCAAACAAGCCGGCTAATTAGGATGTCATGGCCTCATGACGCTGGCCGAGCGCTCGGAGAACGACAGCGGATGCACGATCTCCTTCTTTTGCGCCACCGGCGCAAAACCGAGCTTCTGGTAGAGCGGCAAGGCCGCCGGATGGTCGAGCGTGCAGGTCTGCACCGTCACCCGCTTCGGCTGATACGACCAGGCGGCGGCGATCGCCGCGCCCAGGAACCAGCGGCCGATGCCTAGCCCGGTCGCATGCTCCATCATGCCGAAATAAGCGAGCTCGACCTCTTCCGGCAGATGCGGCTTGAGGTCGAAGAACCCGGCCGGCGCGCCGTCAAGATAAAGCACCCGGATGTCGCGGTCCTCGCGGTGAATGCCGGCCGCAAGCTCTTCATCGTGCAACCGCAGCACATTGACCCAATGCCATTTGCGCCCCACCCGATCCATCAGATAGCGGTAGAAATGCAGCGGAATGTCCTTGGTCTTCAACAGCGCGATCTGCCTGTTGTAGGGCAGCGGCGGTGAATAGGCCGGCGGCACATGCATTTCCAGAAACGTCACCGTGACTTCGATGTCTTCCAGCACACCGTTTTCCATCGCCGTCATTCCTTGCCCGTTGCAACGGGCGTATCTGATAGCCCGCCCCATTCCGTCCATGAGCCGTCATAGAGCCGGTTGTCGGTGTGACCGAGCGTCTCCAGCGCCAGCGTGATGACCGCCGCCGTCACGCCGGAACCGCACGAGGTCACGATCGGTTTCGACAGATCGATGCCGGCATCTTCAATGGCCTTGCGCAACTGGTCCTTCGACAGCAGCGCGCCGTCCTGCGACAGCGCCGAATAAGGCAGGTTGCGCGCACCAGGCATGTGACCGGAGCGAACGCCGGCGCGAGGCTCAGGCTCGGTGCCGGCGAAACGGCCGGCGCCACGGGCATCGGCAATCTGGCTTTCTTTCGTTTCGACGATGCGACGCATGTCGGCTAGGCTGGCGAGGCGGGCGGCGTCGAAATCTGCGTGGAACACGTTTGGCGCGATCTTGGTCGGCTCCGCCGTCACCGGCCGGCCGGCCGCCTTCCAGCGGTCGAAGCCGCCATCCAGCACATAGGCCTGGAACACGCCCATGACACGGAACATCCACCAGGCGCGCGGCGCCGAGAAGAAGCCCGGACCGTCATAGACGACGATGGTGTCGTCGGCCGAAATACCCATGGCGCCGACATATTGCGCGAAATGCTGCGGCGAAGGCAGCGTGTGCGGCAGCTTGGCATCTGGGTCCGAGGCCGCATCCTGGTCGAAGAAGCGCGCACCCGGAATATGCGCTGCCTCATATTCGGCGCGTGCATCGCGCTTCTGCGCCGGCAGGTACCAGGACGCATCGACGATCGTCAGGCCGGGCTCGCCAAGACGGCTCTGCAACCAGTCCGCATCGACTGTGAAAGGGCTGTCATCGGCCATCGTTGTTCTCCTGCCTTGTTGGCCGACTACTATATTTTGGCGGCCATTCGGTTCCGGATCCTGTTTGGCCCGACAATCTGAATGCGCAGCGAGCGCACGACGTAGTCAGCCGCAGCAGGTGTGTTGATTCTGATTGTTTTCGTGTTTCGTGGCGAGTACGGAGTGATGGTTATGATCTGGGATGGGCGGGGTCAATAAAATCTCGACATGAGCAATCTCTTGTTTTCCCGAACTCCGAGCAATCCGGCTTCGCTCGGGCTTGTTTGCAATTTTCTTGCACACTATCCGCCTTTCGATGGTTACGAGTTCGGCTTGATGGTGAAGACGCTACGCTATCAAATGGATCAGCAGACACATATGATCGGCTCGATCGACGACGTTATCGTGGCCTACGTTGGATGGATCCAGACCAGTCGCGAGATAGCGGAGGCATGGGCGAAGAATGGCGGTCCGCTCAATCCTTTTCCCGGCGGCGACGCTACCGCCGTCACGGTGCTGGCGACGCGGTCTTCGTCCCATATCCTGCCACTTATCAAGAACGCCAAGCTCATAAACCTTGACAAGTCGGTGTTCTGGAAACGCGACTTCATTGACAACCGCGGCTCGGTCAAGCGTGCCGTCCGCAAGCGCGACATCTGATGAGTTCGGCCAAGCCTGCCGAGGCACTGACGCAAGAAATACTTATCCGGCTGGATGACCGGTATGCCGCAATGTTCGTGCGCATCTGGCGGCCAGCCGGCACGCCTCACGCCACAGTTTTCTGCCTTCACGGCTTCACCGGCAATGGTGCCGATTTTAACTACCTCGCCACATTCTTGTGCCGCAATGGTTTCCTGGTTGTCTGCCCAGACCTGTTGGGGCGCGGGCGTAGCGCCTATCTGGGCTCCGGCTACGACATCAACGTCTATTCCAAGTGCCTGCGCGCGCTTGGCGAGTTCGCCGGCACGGAGAACCACTTCATCGGCACTTCGTGGGGCGGCACGATCTTGCTGTTGTTTCTGCACATGACTCGCTCCAAGGCCACGAAAATCGTTCTCAACGACGTTCCAATGCTCGGCGGGCCTAAGGTCGACGCTATGAGAGACGCCGTCATGAAGGAAAGTGCGCTTAAATTTGAGAGCCGTGCGGCTGCCAAGGACTATCTGGCCACCACCAGATCCCTCATGGGGCCGGTCGAGGACGCAGTGTTCAATCGCTATGTGGAGAACCGGATCGCAGCCGGTCCCGAGGGCTTCCGGCTTGCCTATGACCCCGCAACGACGGGAAATTTTGGCGCACTGACCGGCCGCCAATACGATCTTTTCCCAATCGCTGCCAAGATCGACGCCCGCGTTCTGTTGATGTACGGCCGCGACAGCCAATTCGTCGACCGGCAGGCCATCGAGCGCACACGGCTCGCACGGCCTGATCTGTGGCTTGTCGACAACATCGATGCTGGCGATCCGCCATCGCTGATGACGCTGGACCAGGCTCTGCTCATCCTGGGGTTCCTGTCTGCGGCCTAAATCTGGCGTGTGATTGTGGGTTGGTTCCGGATATGCATTTCGACGATTTGTACAGTGAATACATCTCGGCGACCTATGATCGCCAAAGCTCAACCGAAAATCCCGCCAAGATCCTGATTTGCACCACTCCGCGAACGGCCGGGCATTCCTATTGCCAAACCTTGCAACAGTTCGGCTTGGGAATCCCAACCGAGTATTTTCAGTGGCAGTATGCCTTGCCGCTGATGATACGCTGGTCGGCCGACAACACAATTGATCTTGAAAAACTCAACGAGCGGGCAATGGCCTATGGTCGCCAGCTCCTGGCGAAAAGGACTGAGAACGGTGTGTTCGCCGCCAAGATTTTTTTTGAAAACCTGCCATTCGCACGCAATTCAATCGGCAACGACGACGGCAACTCGTTCTATGTCTTCCTCTCAAGAAGAAACAAGGTGGATCAAACCATAAGCCTGCTTTCGATGCTCCATACTGGCCAGCCGTTCGACAGTCGGGAGACGCTGCCTGGAATCCCCAAGGTGACAATTTTGACCGAGAGGGTTGCCAGGGATACCGCCCAACATATTTTCGACAGCGAAATCAGGTGGAAAAATTACCTGAACACCCTTGATCAGAGCAGAGTGGCTGAGGTCTGCTACGAGGACTTCATCGCCAACCAGCAGGAAAACGTTTCCGCCACGATGAGCAACTGGTTCCCAGGTTTCGAGTTGAAATCAAAAGCCGTATCGACGGGTGCGCGCTATGCGCATGATGCCGAACTCAAGGCGATGATCAAAAGGCAATTTGGGGACTATGTCGCTCGGTTTTGGCAGGACCATGCCTGACCCTGCGTTTCATCGACGCGAAACACTGACGGAGGCACCCTGCGCCGGGCGCAGTGCCAGCGCATAGTCGAACCGGATGACATCGTCGGCCCGGCTAAAAGCAAACTGGCGCACAATGGCAAGGACTGCCTCCCGAACTTCCAGCCGGCCGAGACGTGCGCCACCGCACATGCGCGGTCCGGTGAGGAAAGGAATGAAGGCCCTCCGATCAAAGCTGTTGTCGAGGAACTCCTTCCGGCTGGCATTGAAGACACGCGGGTTTGACCAGAAAGCCGGGTTCTGGTGCACGCCGACGATCGACACCATGATCAATTGTCCGGCGTAGAGACGCCGACCTTCGAGAACCGTATCGGCACCGACTTCCCGGGTCAGGAACGGAATCGGAGGGAAAAAGCGCATCGTCTCGTTGATCATGCAATCGGTATACGGCGTCTGCGCATCGCCCGAGAGAACCTCGGCATGGATACGGTCTTGCACCTGCTGGTTTGCCCCCAGTCGATCGATCACCCAAAGTGCGGTCGTCACCGATGTCTCGACGCCTGCGAAGAAGTTCATGACAAACTCCTCCACCGGCGAGAAGCCTTCGATATCTGTGGCTTCGCTTCTAAAGCGGTCCATCTCCGCAGCGGCGCGGGGATCCGCCATCAGCAGCGATGCGAAATCGGCGACCACCGCGCGAGCGTCCTGGATAGCGTTCCCACGTTCGGCGGTCGTCGGCGTCACCCAGGAATAATATTGGAGACGCCTCAGAACGTCGCGGACCCTGTCGAGCAGCAACAGCGTCGCCGCCATATCGGGAACAAGGCCGAAAGCCCTGTAAAATATGGTCATCGACGCGGCGAACAACGATTGCTGGATGGCTGGTAGCGTGGCGTCGCTACTGGACAGACAGGTGGCGAAGATTTCCGCAACGGGGTGCTGCTGCGCCGGCTTGGCGGCCGCCAAATAGACGTCCTGGGTGATGGTACGCCGGACCGACCAATCCTGATCGTTCGTGTTGAAACGGCTGAAACCGAGCGCCGAGATCAGGGAGAAGTTCTTCCGAAAGAGCTCCGGCGCCTTGACGATTGTGTCGACGGCTTCCGGATTGTCAAAGACAACCATGTTGCCGAAGTCGCTGGGCCGACCACTCGTTTCCGCCTGCCCGCCATGAGCAAAAAGCGCATAGACGAGGTTGTTGAGAACGCTTTCGATTTGTATCCGGTCGTCCATCGATGCCCCCCGCGCAGCCGTAGACACCAGGCGGCCAGCGCCGACATCTCGACCAGAAACTCCTACGCTATCACATTCGATTCGCAGAGATAAAACGGGTTCTGTGGCAAACGCGTAACACTGCCCGATAAATGATTATGGCAGCTATGACGAAAGGTGCCGCTGCGGTAGTGTGCGAGTGGGCTAATATCAATTCAGATCGATTCCAGGCGGGGAAAAATGCGAAATCAGGTTTCAAGTAAGCTTCTTGCTACGGTTGCAGCGTCTGCCGCTTCGGTGACATCAGTTGGTGTGGTCGCGGCTCATGCCGCCGATGCACAGGTAACCGATCCTGCAGTGGTCGATTCCCGCATCAAGATTGCCTTCGAAGGCGCGGTCTATCAATCCAACGTCGACAAGCTTGGCGATACCAGCGACAAGCTCGGCAGTGGCAATGATTTCGGCGATCTCTACGGATCAGTGGCGCTCACCAAAGCGATTTCTTCGGATGTGGACTGGAGGCTCGCTGGTACTTTTCACGCCGGCCAGGACAACGACTTTAGTCTGAATGTCCCGCAAAGTGGCGGCGTCATCGGCCTGTCGTTCGGCAACAGCTACAATTTCCAGACGCTCGACTTCGATATCGGCAAGCATGTCGAGGCGCAGGGCGCCGACATCCGGTTCTTCGGCGGTCTGCGCTTGCTGCACTCCAAGGAGAAGCTGAATTTCAATGTGAGCGCCACTCCCAATGATCCGGCCGACAAGGGCGGCAACGCTGACAAGCTTGGCTCATCCGAGTTCTACGGCATCGGTCCGCGCCTCGGCGCCGAAGTCTACTATCCGCTGGGTGAGACGTGGGGTCTTACCGGTGCGGTTTCGGGCTCGGCTATGTGGGGCCGACGGACGGACAAGTTTAGCCTCCACGAACATGAGAGCGATCCAAGCGATCCTACTCCTGATCCAGATATCAACGTCAGCGAAAGCCAGCATTCCAACAAGGTTGTTACCAGCATAGACCTTTCCGGTGGCGTGACTTTCAAACCGTGGGAAGATACCACGTTCACCGCAGGCTATCGGGTCGAACAGTGGCACAATCTGCTTGAGATGGCGGACAAGAGCACCCAGACATTCAACGGCCCGTTCCTGCGCCTCGAAGTCAAGATGTAGGCCGGCGGTTCGAGCCTCCCAACTCGGTCTACTGCTTCGAATGGATTGCAATTGACGGAACAGGAAGTGGCGTTTGAATCTAGGGTTGCCGTCAATGGCAACGTCAAACTGCACTACACAGCGGCGGGCTCAGGCCCGCCGATTGTGTTTCTGCATGGCATTCCGGATCACGGAATGGGCTGGCGCCGGCAGATGCAAGCGCTCTGCGACCGATATCGGGTGATCGCGCCGGACCTGAGGGGCTTCGGACAAAGCGATGGACCACAAGGCCATGGCAACTATGCGCTGACCCACCTGGTCAACGACGTGCTGGCTGTTCTTGCAGCGGAAAAGCTGACCCAGGCCGCTATTGTCGGCCATGACTGGGGTGGCATCATCGCATGGTGGCTGGCCGTACGCGTGCCGCAGGTCGTGCGCCATCTCATCCTGCTGTCGGCACCGCACCCCCGCAACTATCTGCGTGCGGTCGCCGATCCGGCCAATGCCGAGATCATCGGATATGTACGTGGCTTCCAGGTCCCGGGCGCCACCCAGATGCTGGACATCGACAAACTCGCCACCTGGGTCGCCGATCCGCAGGACAGGCAGGCCCTGACAGATTCGCTCAGGCGATCCGATCCGGAAGCGATGCTGGGCTACTACAGGGCCAACATACCGCTTGGCAGGGTGCCGGATCTGGGCCAGCTGCCTTTGGTCAAGGCGCCGACCCTTGTGCTGTTTGGCTCCGACGATCCCTATGTGCCGTCAAGCGCTTTTGACGGGACCTTCCGAGAAGTCGACAACGTTACCGCCGTGATTGCTTTGCCCGGGGCTGGCCACTTCATCCACCATCAAGCAGCCAAGTTTGTCACCGAGCAGATCGAAGCATGGGTTGAGCGATCACCGTCCAGTTTCCGACACCTTGGTTAAGCCAAGGTGTCTCAGACCGGCTGAGCAACATAGAGGCCACGTGCTATTTGACCCTAATTCGCCGGCATTGGTCCGAAGCGAATGCGAAAACGCCGGTTTTCGCGGCCCTTCTTCTCGATCTTGCCGATATGGATTTCACCGACTTCGCCGGTGCTTTTGACATGGGTGCCGCCGCAGGGCTGGCTGTCGATCGAAGCGTTGTCGCCGATGCAGACCAGGCGGATCTTGCCGGTGCCGGCGGGCGGCCGGACATTCTTGGATTTCACCAGGCCAGGATTGGCTGCCAGATCCTCGTCGGTGATCAGCCTGATGAAGATCGGATGATCGGCTCGCACCAGCTCCATCAGCCCGGCGGTGACGTCTTCCCTCGTGAAGCCGGCATCGGGAGCGTCGAAGTCGACGCGGCTGTCATCTTCGGAAACCGCAGCACCGGTAATCGGAAACGGACAGACTACGGTGAGCAAATGGCAAGCTGCGTGCATGCGCATCAGGAGATGCCGCCGCTCCCAGTCGATGGCGAGTTTCACCCGCTCGCCGACCTCGGGTGCCGGCTGCTCCGGCGCCGGTACATGGATGATCTCGTCCTTGGTCTCGCCGGTGATGGTGGCGGCAATGGCGATGCGGGTGCCGTCGGCGCGCTCTAATGTGCCGGTATCGCCAGGCTGGCCGCCCGATGTGGCATAGAAGATGGTCCGGTCGAGAATGATGCCGCCGCGCTCGTTGATGGCGACAACGGTGGCGTCGGCCGCTCTGAGATAGGCGTCGTCGCGAAACAGCGCTTCTGTTCTGTGCGCCATCAGGCGACCTTCTCATACGGCACCGGAATTGTGCTGCGCTCATCCATCCAGCCCGGCACCGGCAGGTTCTTCTCGCGCAGGAATTCCGGGTTGAACAGCTTCGACTGGTAGCGCGTGCCATAGTCGGCAAGTATGGTCACGATGGTGTGGCCGGGGCCAAGCTCGCGCGCCATCCGTATAGCGCCGGCAATGTTGATGCCGGTCGAACCGCCGACGCACAGGCCTTCTTCCTGGATCAGGTCGAAGACGATCGGCAGCGCCTCTTCGTCCGGCACCTGGAACGAGAAGTCCGGCGTGAACCCATCGAGATTTGCCGTGATGCGCCCCTGCCCTATCCCTTCGGTGATCGAGCTGCCGTCGGACTTCAATTCGCCACTGGTGTAGAAGGAATAGAGCGCCGCACCCAGCGGATCGGCGAGCGCGATCTTGACGTTGCTGCTCCTGGCCTTCAGCCCGAAGGCGACGCCGGCCAGCGTTCCGCCCGAACCCACCGCCGAGACGAAACCGTCGACCTTGCCGCCGGTCTGCATCCAGATTTCTTCCGCCGTGGTGCGGATATGGCCGTCGCGATTGGCAACGTTGTCGAACTGGTTGGCCCAGATCGCGCCGTTCGGCTCCGACCTCGCCATCTGCTCGGCCAACCGCCCCGACAGTTTCACGTAATTGTTGGGGTTCTTGTAAGGCACCGCCGGCACTTCGATCAGCTCGGCACCAAGCAGCTTGATCGTGTCCTTCTTTTCCTGGCTCTGGGTGTCGGGAATAACGATCACTGTGCGATAGCCCAGCGCCTTGGCAACCAGCGTCAGGCCAATGCCGGTATTGCCTGCCGTGCCTTCGACGATGACCCCGCCCGGCTTCAACAGCCCGCGCTGTTCGGCGTCGCGGATGATGAACAGGCCGGCGCGATCCTTGACCGACTGGCCGGGGTTCATGAACTCGGCCTTGCCCAGGATCTCGCAGCCGGTCTGCTCCGAGGCCTTGTTGAGGCGGATCAGGGGCGTGTTGCCGATCGCTTCGATCACAGAACGGGGCATCCGGGATTCCTTATGTAGCTGCGGCGAGACCCTAGAAACCCGAAGCTTGCGTTTCAAGGCAAGAATTCGCCTGGTCCAGAGCATGATGCCGAAAAGTGTGAGCGGTTTTCGGCCGACATCATGCTCTATTCCCTTGATTCAGAGTCGGATGATGGCAGGTCTGTTCGATCTGCCATCATCCGACTCTGGGCGCATTTCGGGCACTGCAATCTCCCGCGGCCGGACAACGCGCGATGACGATCATTTCAACCAGTACGGAAAAGCGCTCTTTTCATTCGATTTTTTCACCGCTAGAGCACTAATGACAGATCGGCAGGGCGCAGAATGACACTTTACCGGGCCAACCCGAAGCACGGCGTCGCCTGGATAACCGGCGGCAGCAGCGGCATCGGCCGTGCGCTGGCCAAGGACCTCGCGGCAAAGGGCTTTGTCGTCGCGGTCACCGCACTCGACGGCGACCCACTCGACGCGCTCATCGTCGAGACGGCGCAGATGCCGGGACGTGTCGTCGCCTACCCTTGCGACGTCACCGATGAGCCGCGCATGGCAAGCACGGTGGCGGCGATTGAAAAGGAGCTCGGGCCGATCGTGCTCGCCGTCTTCAACGCCGGCAACTACATCGCCACGCCCGGCGAAGACCTCAGGGTCCGCGACTTTCGCCAGACCTTCGAGGTCAACTATTTCGGTATCATCAATGGCCTCGTCCCGCTCATGGAGCGCATGCGCATCCGTGCGCGCGGCCATATTGTGCTTGTCGGATCGGTTACCGCCTATTTCGGCTGGCCGACCACGGCGGCCTATGGCGGCTCGAAGGCGGCGATCAACATCTTGGCCGAGTCGCTGAAATACGATTTCGACAAGATGAATGTCCGGATCCAGGTGATGAATCCGGGCTTCATCGACACGCCGCTGACCGAAAAGAACATGCTGCCGATGCCGGGACTGATGCCGGTCAACCGCGCCTCGCGCCGCATGCTGCGCGGCATCGAGCATGGCGGCTTCGAGGTTACCTTCCCTCACCGGCTGAGCTGGGGGCTGAAGGTGCTGGCACTGCTGCCAAGGCCAGTCTGCCGGTGGTTCATCAGCACGGCGACCCGCTGGACAGGGCGGCCGCTGAATTTCGACCGCAAGCCGCCGAACCAATAGCTGTCCACAGTCCGGCTGTTGCCTGACTGCACCGGCCGCCATAGGCTTTAGAATTGTTGTGGAGTCTGAGATGGGGCGACGGATCGTGCTTGCGGTGCTGGGCGTCGTCATCATCCTTGTCTTGGCCCTCCTGCTTGGTCCGCGCGTTCCCGTCGACACAACAATCAGCTTCGACCCCAAAGTGATCGGCGACGATCCGCAAGCGTATATTGCGCGCGAAGAGGCTGCCGTGCCCAACGTTCGCGACGGGCTCGAGAAAGAAATCATCTGGGCCGATCCGATGGTTCACGCCAGGACGCCATTGGCGATCGTCTATATCCATGGCTTTTCGGCATCGAAGGGCGAGGTTCGCCCGCTGGCCGACGAGGTCGCCGACCAACTCGACGCCAACCTTTTCTACACCCGCCTCACCGGTCATGGGCAGGACGGCGCTGCTATGGCGCAAGGCAGCGTCAATGCCTGGATCAACGACTATGAGGAGGCGCTCGCCATCGGCCGAGCCATCGGCGACAAGGTGATCGTCATCGGCACCTCGACCGGTGGATCGCTGGCGGCATGGGCGGCGACTGAGCCTGGCGCATCGGACGGCGTCGCTGCAATCGCATTCATCTCGCCGAATTTTGGCATCAGGGCTTCAGGCGCCGAGCTGCTGACCATGCCCTGGGGCAGGCAGATCGCCGATTTCGTCGGCGGCAAGGAGCGCAGCTTTCCGACCCGCAACGCGCTGCACGAGAAACTCTGGACGCACACATATCCAATGGCAGCTGTGCTACCGATGGCGGCGCTGACCAACCTTGCCTACGCAGCGCCTGTGGAGAAGGCAACCATACCGGCGCTGTTCATCTTCTCGGATTCCGACAAGGTGGTGCGCCAGGATCGCACCCGCGAAATCGCCGGCCGCTGGGGCGCACCGCATGAACTGGTGCCCGTCGACGACAATGGCGATCCCGACGACCACGTCATTGCCGGCGACGCGCTGTCGCCCTCGACCACGGCTTTCCTGGCGCAGCGGATCGTCGTGTGGGTGAAGGCAATTACCGGGCAGCCCTAAACGAAAAGGACGGCCGAAGCATTGCCCCGGCCGTCCTCATATTCAATCGTCAGCAATCAAGCCAGGCTCGACGAGCCTGACCGGTTCGTCTGATCAGGCAGCCCGCGCAGCGGGCCGCTTGCCGCCGAAGCGGCGCTTGTTGTTGCCCTTGAAGGCCTTGGCGCCTTCCGGCTTGCGCTCGCTTGCGCCCGCAAAGGCCGGCTTGTCACCAAAACGCTTCTTGGCGAAGCCGTTGTTCTGGCCACCGGGCCGCCTGCCGTCGCGACGGCCATTGCGGTCGTTGCGATCATTGGCGGGCTCGAAGCGCTCGTTCTTTTCGGCCGGATTGCGCACCGGATCCGGGCTGCCGAGATGGTCGGCAACGATCGGCAGCTTGCTGCGGATGATGCGCTCGACCTGACGCAGCTTGCTGTTTTCGGAAGGATCGCAAAGCGTGATGGCGATGCCGTCCATGCCGTTACGGCCGGTACGTCCGATGCGGTGGACATAGCTTTCGGCCTCATCCGGCAGGTCGAAATTCACCACATGGCTGATGCCGGGAACGTCGATGCCGCGCGCCGCGATGTCGGTCGCGACGAGAATGCGCACCGAACCCTCGCGGAAATCGTTGAGCGCCTTCTGGCGGGCGTTCTGCGACTTGTTGCCGTGGATGACGGCGGCCTTGAAGCCGTCGCGCTCGAGGTCCTTGGTCACCCGGTCGGCGCCATGCTTGGTGCGCGAGAAGATGATGACGGACTTCATTGCCTCGTCGGCGAGCATCGTCGACAGCACCTGGCGCTTCTGCTTGGTGCGGGCAAAGACGACGCCCTGCACGATCTCGGCGGCCGCGGTGCTCTGCGGCGCGACTTCGACGCGGATCGGGTTCTTCAACAGGCCCTTCGCCAGCTCGGCGATTTCGTTGGGCATGGTGGCCGAGAACAGCACCGTCTGACGGTCGGGCGCGGTCGCCTTGGCGATCCGCTTGACGTCGTTGATGAAGCCCATGTCGAGCATGCGGTCACCCTCGTCCAGCACCAGCCATTTGGTGTCGGAGAGAATGAGGTCGCCCTCGCGCACCAGGTCGGTCAGGCGGCCGGGCGTGGCGATCAGGATGTCGACGCCGGGCGCAACCTTCTTCACCTGGCTGAAGCGCGAGACGCCGCCAAGCACGAGAGCGGTCGAGACATGCGCGCCCTTGGCGAGGATCTTGATGGTGTCCTCGATCTGGACGGCGAGTTCGCGCGTCGGCGCCAGGATCAGCGCACGAGTGGTCTTGGCTCGGCGCTTGGTGCCGAGCGCGATGATCTTCGACAGGATCGGCAGCGCGAAGGCAGCGGTCTTGCCCGAGCCGGTCTGGGCGATGCCGAAGATATCACGGCCTTCCATCTGCGGCGGGATCGCCTGCGTCTGGATCGGCTTCGGCTCGGTGAAGCCGGCGCCATGCGTCGCCTTGAGCAGCGCGCCGGTAATTCCAAGAGCTGCGAAACCGGTGAGTTCCGTAGTGTTGCCGGCCGAGATTGCGTTACCGGCTGAGGTGTTTTCGTTGGTCAAAATAGTCTTCTTTCACGCGGTCTTGGCCGCAAACATCGATGGCGGCAGGGCGCAACCTGCCGTCGAAAAATTTGATATGAAACGACAAGGCGGGCGGACGGTAACGTCCACTCGGCTGCGCTGTCGTGCCCGCAGGCGTCATGCCACGGGGCTCTTTCGCCACTTCGTGATGTATCGGAAAGAGAGGCCGATATACCGGAAAGAGGGAAAACAGACGCAACCAGTCTCATTTGTCGAGAAGGCCGGAATCTCCGGCCCAAGCGCCTATGGGCTGCATATGGCTGAGTTCGCTCCGGAATGCAAGGGGCCACATGTTGCAGCGCAATAATCGAGGCCGAAAGCGGCGCTTGCACACGCCTGCAGCCATCATTACCACAAAGGCAGCTGCCATTTCTGGGGACCGAGCGATGAAGGACGTGCTGAAGGAACTTGAGCGCCGCCGCGAGATCGCCCGCATGGGCGGCGGCCAGGCCCGCATCGACGCCCAGCACAAGAAGGGCAAGCTCACCGCGCGCGAGCGCATCGATGTCTTTCTCGACGAAGGCTCGTTCGAGGAGTTCGACATGTATGTCGAGCATCGCTCGACCGACTTCGGCATGGAGAAAACCAAGATCGCCGGCGATGGTGTCGTCACCGGCTGGGGCACCGTCAATGGCCGTCCGGTCTATCTCTTCGCCAAGGATTTTACCGTCTTCGGCGGCTCGCTGTCGGAGGCTCACGCCGAAAAGGTCATCAAGGTGCAGGAGATGGCGCTGCGCAACCGCGCGCCGATCATCGGCATCTACGACGCCGGCGGCGCCCGCATCCAGGAAGGCGTGGCGGCGCTAGGCGGCTATGCCGAGATCTTTCAGCGCAACGTGCTCGCATCCGGCGTCATTCCTCAGATTTCCGTGATCATGGGCCCGTGCGCCGGCGGCGACGTCTATTCGCCTGCGATGACCGACTTCATCTTCATGGTGCGCGACACCTCTTACATGTTCGTCACCGGGCCGGATGTGGTCAAAACGGTCACCAACGAGACGGTGACGGCCGAGAGCCTTGGCGGCGCGTCCGTCCACACGACCAAATCGTCGATTGCCGACGGCGCCTACGACAATGACGTCGAGGCGCTGTTGCAGATGCGCCGGCTGGTAGACCTTTTGCCCGCGTCAAATACGTCGGAGCTTCCTGAGATCGAGTGCTACCAGTCGGTCACCGACCATGATCTGTCGCTCGACCGGCTGATCCCAGACAACGCCAACAAGCCTTACGACATCAAGGAGCTGATCCTCAAAGTTGCCGATGAAGGCGATTTCTTCGAGATCCAGCAGAACTTTGCCAAGAACATCGTCACCGGTTTCGGCCGCGTCGAAGGCCGCACCGTCGGCTTCGTCGCCAACCAGCCGATGGTGCTGGCCGGCGTGCTCGATTCCGACGCAAGCCGCAAGGCGGCGCGCTTCGTGCGCTTCTGCGACTGTTTTTCCATTCCCATCGTCACCTTCGTCGACGTCCCCGGCTTCCTGCCCGGCACCGCGCAGGAATATGGCGGCCTGATCAAGCATGGCGCGAAACTCCTGTTTGCCTACGCCGAGGCGACCGTGCCGAAAATCACGGTCATCACCCGCAAAGCCTATGGCGGCGCCTATGACGTGATGGCCTCAAAACATCTGCGCGGCGATATGAACTATGCCTGGCCGACGGCGCAGATCGCGGTGATGGGGGCGAGAGGCGCGGTCGAGGTCATCTACCGCAAGGATATCGGCGACGCCGAAAAGATCGCAGCTCACACAAAGGCTTACGAGGACCGTTTCCTGTCGCCCTTCGTCGCCGCTGAACGCGGCTATGTCGACGAGGTGATCATGCCGCATTCGACCCGCCGCCGCATTGCCCGGGCACTGCGCATGCTGCGCAACAAGGACATGCAGAACCCTTGGAAGAAGCACGACAACATCCCGTTGTAACATCCAATGTCGCGACTGATCATCAGCGCCGGTCGGCGGTTTGGCAGGTTCACGGTCCTGTTTTTCGTTGTTCCCGCTCTCATCATCTTCTGCGTCTGGATGTCCCTGCTCGACAACCATCCAATCTGGTTTATCGCCAGCGGCTTCGTCGTCATGCCGATCGCCACCACGGCCTTGGCATTTCTGTTCGGCACATTGTTTGCGGGCTTCCGACGCAGCAAGATCAAAGGCGTCAGTGAAGCAGAAGCGCCCGGCCTGTGGGCGCTGTGGCGGAGCGTCGCCGGACCGCACCGTGCTGCGCGCACGGTTGTCATACTAGAGGGCAACCTGAACGCCAGCGTGCGCGAAGAGCGCACGCTTCTCGGCCTTCTCGGCAATCGGCTGTTTCTAACCATTGGCATCCCTCTCCTCGCAGTGACCGATGAAAGAGCGCTTGCCGCGATCCTTGCCCATGAGGACGCGCATGTGCGCAACAAGGATACCAATGGCAGCCTCAATCTCGCTGAGTTCGAAAACGGTTTCGGATTTGTCTTCGAGTATGCCCCGCCCGGAACCACGATCACAGGCAGCCTGCTCCACGCCGCTATCGGCTGGCTGTCGCAATCGTTCGAGCGGGAAGAAATCCGGCTTTCGCGCGAAGCGGAGATCAAGGCAGATCGACACGCGGCATCCTCCGGCGACGCCGAGCACGCCGCACGCGCGCTGTTGCTTCTTGCCACGGCAGACGTGCATTTCGCGGAGACGGTCTATGACCCTTTGCAGCATGAATTGCGAGGTGCTTTGCGTCCGCCGCGACCGCCGCTCGAGCGCATGCTGGAAGCTGCCGGCCAGCTGCGAGAACCCATTTGCCTCAATGTTTGCGCCCGCAAGGCGTGGGCAAGCCCGGATGACGCAAAGTCCACCCATCCATCATGGGCTCAACGGCTGGCGGCGCTTGGCTACACGGAGCCGCCCGACCTGGACCCGATCGCCGTGACCGCGCTCTCGACGCTGCTGAACTCGAGCGTAGCACAGCGCCACATTTCGGAATTCGACACCAAATGGACTGCGCGGATGGAAGACTATCTCCAGCGCTGAACTGGTGGTCGCCCAACTCGCAGGCTCACTCCTCTTCCGCCGCCCCGAACCCCGCATCCCTGGGGGCGCTGGTCGCGCTCGCCCAGGGCGTCGCGTGATTATCGATGCGCATCTGGAAGATGAAATAGGTCGGCGAGCAGTAGCCGATGCCTTTCACCTTGGCAGCACCCGGCGTGTCCGGCGGCAGCGACTGGCACATATAGTCCTCGCGGCAGAAATGATCAGCCGAGCAGGCTGGACGGTTGCCGCGGTTGACCGCGCCGCCGAGGCACTGGTCGAAATTGTTGGTGGCGACGCAGGTGTCGAATTTCTTGCCGCCGACCATGCCGCAAATTTCCGATGGCATCGGCTTGCCCGTCTTGAATGCGGCGAAGCTGCGGTCCTTGTCGTCGCAGGCGCGATAAGCGATGCCTGCCGGTACGCCGATTTTCGGTGGCCGGCAGGTGTAGGCGGTCCGCGAAAAGGTCGGCGCAAAAGCCGCGAACTGGCCGGTGATCTTGTAGCGGTCGTTGAACGGCTGAGACGGGTTGCTGGCGATCGACCCGGTCAGGCAGGGATGGCCCGAAAACATCTTTGGACTGTCCGTGGGCAACAGACATTGCGCCAACGCGGTATGCACGCCTGAAGCCGTCGCGAGCGGCGTGCAGACGGTGCCGCCACCGCATTGCCAGGTCGCGCCGAAGCGTTTTGCATCATCCGGCATCAGGCACGGCATCGCCATCTCGGCCGGGGCGTAGTCGACATCGCCGGCATCGGTCCATGTCGCTGGCGGCGCGAAGGACAGCGGCCGGTAGCGGTTCGGCTCCTTGCCTTCTTCCGTCGCGCGCAGCCAGGCCTCACGTCGCGGAATCTCGGCATGGAGATGCGGCGAGATGCCGACCTCGATCCGGTTGAGAGGCGACGTCGTTTTGTCGTCGAGGCCGATGAAGTGAAAGCCGGCCGTCGAGCCCGCCTGGTGGCAGCCCTGGCAGGCGCCATTGTCCAGCCGCTCGACCAGCGCCTCCGGTGTCCGCACCAGCTTTAGCGCCGCATAGTCCAAGCCGGCGAAATCCGCTGGCTGGAACAGCGGCGTGAACGGATGGTTGGCCCGTCTCGCGCTGCCGAAGGTCGACCACGAGATGATTTTCTTCGCCAGGAATTCGTCGGGGATTTCGTAGACGCCGAGATCGACGGCCGCGACATTGGCGCTGACGTAGTCGGCGAGCCCTTTCTTGAGTGCAGCATCGTCGGAGAGCCGCGCGACGTCTGGCGTATTCTCCAGCGGACTCTCGCTGACGGTAGCGCCATCGATGCCGAAGATCCGCATCAGATAGGCCGCCTGCCCGCCGAACTCGGTCTCCTGGCCCGAGGGAAAGCGCACCACTTGCGCGTTGAGTTCGAGCTGTTTGAAAGTCAGTTCCTCCGGTGCCAGCGGCCCGCCGACCAGCCAGCCGGCATCGACGTTTTCGTCGATCTGCGGTGTCCAGCGCCCGGCAACGCCGACGCAGCCGCCATCGGCATCCGGCGCCACGCTGTAGACGGCGTTGAAATTGAATGGCAGCCGCGATGCCAGAACCTTGCCGTTCTTGCGGAAACTGTAGGCCAGGCGATAGACAAAGCGCACCTCGCCACAGCTCTTGTCACCTTGCAGCGCGGTGAAGTCACGCCGGTCCAGCCGGTTGACGACGCCGACCAGGCGGAAGCGCGCGGCCTCGGTCTTCAGCCAGCGCATATCCATGATGCGGCCGACATTGCCGTCGGTCACCTCGTAGAGCGTGCGCCCGCCGGCCTTTATCTCGGCCCGCAGCGTGGCAATATCGGCCGCCACCATGTCGACAACAGCACGATAGGCCGGCACCTCACTGTAGAGCGTCTTCAGATCGTCCGCGCCGTCGACGGCGAAAATGCCGGCGAAGCCAAACCCCTTGGCATCGAGGGCGGCGAGCACCGCCGGATCGTCGACGATGGTCACCGGCTGCTCAGCGCGCACGCCATGCGAGGCGAACAGCGCGATGATGGCTGCAATGGCGAGCGCGAAACGCTTCATCCGATCGGCACCTTCTGCCGCGCCTCGACAAGTTCACGCAGCACCGGCACCAGCGCCAGCGGCAGATCCTCGGCGATCAGACCCGGTCCGAAGCGGCTGCCGGCCTCGGCATGGATCCAGACCGCTGCGCAGGCGGCCTCGAATGCCTGCATGCCCTGCGCCAGCAGCGCGGCGACAATGCCCGCCAGCACGTCGCCGGAACCGGCGGTGGCGAGCCATGGTGCACCATTGGCGTTGATCACCGCGCGGCCGTCCGGCGCCGCGATGACGGTGTCGGCGCCCTTGTAGACCATGATGGCGTTGGCTCGTTCAGCGGCTGCGCGCGCCTTGGCGAGTTTCGACTGCTTCTTGTCCTTCGCGATGTCGGGAAAAAGTCTGGCGAATTCGCCTTCATGCGGCGTCAGCACCAAAACCGGCGCCAACGGGAGCAGCGCGGCGTCGAACAGGGCCTGAGGCTGATGCGCCAATGACGTGATGGCGTCAGCATCCAAGACAATGGCAGGGCGCTGAATTCCGAATGAACTCGTCGACGTGCGGTTTAGGTCAGCGACCGTCGCGATCAATTGCAACGCGAAATCCCCCACCTTGGGTTTCGGCCCGAGCCCTGGTCCGAACACAAATACTTCGGGGTGCCTCGCCGACAAAAATTCCTGCACTTCCTCCATCGAACCGGCCTCGCGCAGCATGATCGATGTCAGATGCGCGGCGTTTACCTGCATGGCATTTTCAGGCGAGAGCACGGTCACCGCCCCTGCCCCGGCTCTGGCTGCAGCCATCGCCGACAGCCGCGCCGCACCTGTCGCGCTCGGCCCGCCGGAAAAGACGCTGACGTGGCCGCGCTTATACTTATGTGTATCGACCGCCGTTTTCGGAAAACTGTATAGCCAGAAGTCAGGCGTGTTCTCGAACGTCTTGATCTTGAACTCATCGACGATCGCATCCGGAATGCCGATATCGGCGACGATGATCTCGCCGCAGAGGCTGCGCCCCGGCATCAGCAGATGGCCGGGCTTTTTCCGCACGAACGTCACCGTCACGTCGGCCTTGAAATAAGCGTTGCTCAAGCCGGTCTCGCCCGACACGCCAGAAGGCAGGTCGATTGACACCACAGGCACGCGCTCCGCCGCGGCCAATCCTGAGACGGCAGAGGCATGCAGGGATATCTTCTTCGACAATCCCGCACCATAGAGCGCGTCCACGACGACTTCACCCGGTTCCGGGTAGCAGTGTCCGATGTGCTCGACCGGCAGATTGCAGGCCTCGGAAGCTCGCGCCGCATCACTCCCGGGCTTCTGCTTGCCTTCGGCCCAGAGCGCCACATTCACACCAGCCTCGGCCAGCAACCGCGCTACAACATAGCCGTCGCCACCATTGTTGCCGGGGCCGCACAGCACGTGCACGCGGCTTGCTGCGGGATAGCGTGCCAGGACCACAGCAGCGACCGCTTCGCCGGCGCGCTGCATCAGGCCATAGCCGTCGAGCGGACCGGCCGCGATCGCCAGCCGGTCGGCCTCGCCCATCTCGGCCGGCGACAGGACTTCATTGCTCATGGATTGCCGATCCCGCATTTCGTTCAAGGCCGACCCCTTTGTCCCTATCGAGCATTGTCCAGTTTCGGATTCGAAGCAAACGGCCAGGTGCTGCGTTGGCGTGCGGCCAATCCTTTCGCAGACTGGTGCCACGGATCCGCGCGGGCCTGCAAAATGCGCCATCTGCCTAATTATCGTGCAGACGCCCGAAGCGGCAATGTGTAGGCTTCGGGCAGCTTTGCCGCAGCCGAAGCAGAGGATGACGCGAATGTGCATCCCGGCGCGGCGCGGCATTGGAATTGCGCGAAACCGCTTCGCGTGGGCTGAAATTGGCACGGTTCGTGCTTGATGGAGGCGCAAGCGGGGCGCACAACCCGTTTTTTTGGCAGTGGAGGCCACTTTTTACATGAAAAAGATCGAAGCGATCATCAAGCCGTTCAAGCTAGACGAAGTGAAGGAAGCGCTTCAGGAGGCCGGTCTGCAAGGCATTACCGTCACCGAGGCCAAGGGCTTTGGCCGCCAGAAAGGCCATACCGAACTCTATCGCGGCGCCGAATATGTCGTCGACTTCCTGCCCAAGGTGAAGATCGAAGTCGTGCTGGGCGACGACGCCGTCGAAGGCGCCATCGAAGCCATCCGCAAGGCGGCGCAGACCGGCCGCATCGGCGACGGCAAGATCTTCGTCTCCAATATCGAGGAGGTCGTTCGCATCCGTACCGGCGAAACGGGGATGGACGCCGTCTGAGCTTTCTGATTTCAGATTAACGTCTCCTCGAAACGTCATCACACAGGGAAGAAACGACATGACGACAGCCAAAGACATCATGAAGCAGATCAAGGACAACGACGTGAAATTCGTCGACCTGCGCTTCACCGATCCGAAGGGCAAGCTGCAGCACGTCACGATGGATGTCATCGAGGTCGAGGAAGACATGTTCGCGGACGGCGTCATGTTCGACGGCTCCTCGATCGCCGGCTGGAAGGCGATCAACGAGTCCGACATGGTGCTGATGCCCGATGCGGACACCGTCCATATGGATCCGTTCTTCGCCCAGTCGACCATGGTCATCCTGTGCGACATTCTCGATCCGGTCTCCGGCGAATCCTACAACCGCGACCCGCGCGGCACCGCCAAGAAGGCCGAGGCCTACATGAAGGCCGAAGGCATCGGCGACACCATCTATGTCGGCCCCGAAGCCGAGTTCTTCGTCTTCGACGACGTCAAGTACAAGGCCGATCCCTACAACACCGGGTTCAAGCTGGACTCGACCGAACTGCCGTCCAACGACGACACCGACTACGAGACCGGCAATCTCGGCCACCGCCCGCGCGTCAAGGGCGGCTACTTCCCTGTGCCGCCGATCGACAGCGCGCAGGACATGCGCTCCGAAATGCTGACCGTGCTCGCCGAAATGGGCGTGCGCGTCGAAAAGCACCATCACGAGGTTGCCGCTGCCCAGCACGAGCTCGGCATCAAGTTCGACACGCTGGTCCGCAACGCCGACAAGATGCTGATCTACAAATATGTCGTGCACCAGGTCGCCAACGCCTATGGCAAGACGGCCACCTTCATGCCGAAGCCGATTTTCGGCGACAACGGCTCGGGCATGCACGTCCACCAGTCGATCTGGAAGAACGGCAAGCCGACCTTCGCCGGCAATGAATATGCCGGCCTGTCGGAGTCGTGCCTGTTCTACATCGGCGGCATCATCAAGCACGCCAAGGCGATCAACGCCTTCACCAACCCGCTGACCAACTCCTACAAGCGCCTTGTGCCTGGCTATGAAGCCCCGGTGCTGCTCGCCTACTCCGCGCGCAACCGTTCGGCCTCCTGCCGCATTCCGTTCGGCTCGTCCCGAAAGCCAAGCGCGTCGAGGTCCGCTTCCCCGATCCAGGCGCGAACCCCTACCTCGCTTTCGCCGCCATGCTGATGGCCGGCCTCGACGGCATCAAGAACAAGATCCACCCGGGACAGCCGATGGACAAGGATCTTTACGATCTGCCGCCGAAGGAACTGAAGAAGATTCCGACCGTCTGCGGTTCGCTGCGCGAAGCGCTGCAAAGCTTGGACAAGGACCGCGGCTTCCTGAAAGCCGGCGGCGTCTTCGACGACGACCAGATCGACAGCTACATCGAGCTCAAGATGGCCGAAGTGATGCGCTTCGAAATGACACCGCATCCGGTCGAATACGACATGTACTATTCGGTCTGAGCGATAAGCCTCAGCGACAAGGAAAAACCCCGGCGTCAGTTCAGACGCCGGGGTTTTTGTTTGACCAATAGCAGACCGTAGACGTGGTAGCAGCAGGCTACGGCGCAGCTTACGAAGCCTGCGCCGCTATAGATGCTTAGGCGGCCGCCGAGACCTGCGCGCTGGTCGAAACCTCCGCGATGGTCTTCAGGATCTGCGAAGCGATCTGGTAGGGGTCACCTTGCGAATTCGGGCGGCGGTCTTCCAGGTAGCCCTTGTAGTCATTGTTGACGAAGGAATGCGGCACGCGGATCGAGGCGCCTCGGTCGGCGATGCCGTAGCTGAAGCGGTTCCACGGAGCGGTCTCATGCTTGCCGGTCAGGCGCTTGTCGTTGTCCGGGCCGTAGACGGCGATGTGGTCCATCAGGTTCTTGTCGAATTGAGCCATCAGCGCTTCAAAATAGGCCTTGCCGCCGACTTCGCGCATATAGGCGGTCGAGAAGTTGGCGTGCATGCCCGAGCCGTTCCAGTCGGTGTCGCCGAGCGGCTTGCAGTGATACTCGATGTCGATCTCGTACTTTTCGGTCAGGCGCTGCAAGAGATAGCGGGCCATCCACATCTGGTCGGCGGCCTTCTTGGAGCCTTTGCCGAAAATCTGGAATTCCCACTGGCCCTTGGCCACTTCGGCGTTGATGCCTTCATGGTTGATGCCTGCTGCGAGGCAAAGGTCGAGATGCTCCTCGACGATCTGGCGCGCGATCGGGCCGACATTCGAATAGCCGACGCCGGTGTAGTACGGGCCCTGCGGCGCCGGATAGCCGCTCTCGGGGAAGCCGAGCGGACGGCCGTCCTTGTAGAAGAAATACTCCTGCTCGAAGCCGAACCAGGCGCCCTCGTCGTCGAGGATGGTGGCGCGCTTGTTGGACACATGCGGCGTCACGCCATCTGGCATCATCACTTCGCACATCACCAGCACGCCATTGCTGCGGGCCGGGTCCGGGAATACGGCGACCGGCTTCAGCACGCAGTCGGAGCTGTGGCCTTCGGCCTGCTGCGTCGAAGAACCGTCGAAGCCCCACAGCGGCAGCTGCTCGAGCGTCGGGAACTCGGCGAACTCCTTGATCTGGGTCTTGCCGCGAAGATTGGGGACCGGCGTGTAACCATCGAGCCAGATATACTCGAGCTTGTATTTCGTCATTCTAGAGCCTCTCGTTGCTTGATCACCGAACCTGGATGACGCCGGCGCGCCGAGCCATCCAGCAGCCCAGCTGCCGGTCGATAAAATGCAAATCGTGTGCCACTTCAGTTGGTCAGGGTGCGGCAAAAATGCCCTTTCATCCCGCCGGTGATGGCAAGCCGCCTAAGCAATGCGCCCGGATCAATCAAAGGCAGAATTTGCTTAAATAACAGGCAAATGCCGATCTTTCTTTAGGCATCTTGCCTAAAAGGATTGCAGGACCTACCTTGGTGGAAAGATGAATCGAAGAGCCTCTCCAGAAGAAAGGAGACCGACCATGGAAATCACCTCAGCCCGTCCGTCGGCCAAAATCCTGATGTTCCCGGTGGCAGCGCGTGCGGGTGCCTCAAATTTAGGCGTAAAGGCCAAGTTTGCGGCAGAGCTTGCTTCGCTGCGCGATCACCCGCTTGCCCATGGCGGGGCCTGGTATCATGAGGCCGCCATTGCGGAGGCCGAACAGCCTCGCAAGAGCTAGGCGTCTTCCGCGCTGATAGATCGAACAGGCCCACAAATCAAAAACCCGGCGCGATCGCTCGCGCCGGGTTTTTTGTTTGATACAGAGCCGTCGGCTACTGCTTGGTATGCAGGTCGGTGCCGAGCGTATCCCTGACGAAGATCATGCCGATGATCAGCGTCACCGCCGCGATCACCACCGGATACCAAAGGCCGTAATAGATATCGCCCTTGTAGGCGCTGAACGCGAACACGATCGCGGGCAGCAGGCCGCCGAACCAGCCATTGCCGATGTGATAGGGCAGTGACATGCCGCTGTAGCGGATGCGTGTCGGGAACATCTCGACCAGGATCGCCGCGATCGGCCCGTAGACCATGGTCACGTAGAGGACCAGGATGAACAGGATGCCGATGACCTTTGCCCAGTTGACCTGTGCGGGGTCGGCAAACATCGCGAACGCGCCCGCTGCCGGAACGCTGTACACGGTCACCTCGGTGGCGCCCGCGGCCTCATCCTTGGTCAGCACCTTGTCCTTGATGGCCTGTTCGGTCGGGACCGCGGTCTTTTCGCCGGCGCGGATGGCTGCCGCATCGAGCTTCAGTTCAGGATTGGCCGCGACAAAGGCGTCGAGCTTCTGGTCGGCAACCTTGGCGGCAGCGCGCTTCAACGGGTAACCGCCACCCTGAAGCGCGAGGTTGATACCCTTCTTGAAGGCAGCGTCGCTTGCAGCCTTCTTGTCGCCCGCGGCCTTGGCATCATAAGACGCCACAGTTTCGCTGCCGATCATGACACTCGCCGGGGTCCCCGCCGCCGCGGTAGAGACGATGTCGTAAGGCACCGAGTTCTTGGCAAGGAAGTCGGTCGCGATATCGCACGAACTGACCGGTACGCGCGTGCCGGTCGGGTTGAACTGGAAGTTGCAGTCTCCCGGAGCCGCCGTCACCGTGGCGCGCGTGTTCTGCTGTGCGGTGGCGAGCGCCGGATTGGCGGCCCAGGTCAACGCCTTGAACAGCGGGAAGGTGGTGACGACCGCCAGCGCAAGGCCGGCCATGATGATCGGCTTGCGGCCGATCTTGTCGGACAGCCAGCCGAAGAAGACGAAGAAGCCCGTACCGAGTGCCAGCGCAATGGCAATCATGATGTTCACCGACTGCGCGTCGACCTTGAGCACATTGGCCAGGAAGAACAGTGCGTAGAACTGACCATTGTACCAGACCACGGCCTGACCGGCGGTGAGGCCGAACAGCGCCAGGATGGCGATCTTGGCGTTTTTCCACTGGCCGAAGGCTTCCGACAGCGGCGCCTTGGAACTCTTGCCCTCTTCCTTCATGCGCAGGAAGGTCGGCGATTCCGAAAGCGACAGCCGGATCCAGACCGAAATGCCGAGCAGGATGGCCGAGACCAGAAAAGGAATGCGCCATCCCCAGGCGTTGAAGGCGTCCTTGCTTACAGAATTCTGCACCAGCAGGATGACAATCAGCGACAGGAACAGGCCGAGCGTCGCCGTCGTCTGGATCCATGACGTGTAGAAGCCGCGACGGTCATCCGGCGCATGTTCCGCGACATAGGTCGCGGCGCCGCCGTACTCACCGCCAAGCGCCAGGCCCTGCAGCATGCGCAGCGCGATCAACAGGATCGGCGCCAGAATGCCCAGTGTCTCTGAGCCCGGAAGCAGGCCGACAAGGAAAGTCGACAGACCCATGATCATGATGGTGACAAGGAATGTGTATTTGCGGCCGACGAGATCGCCGATGCGGCCGAACACCAGCGCGCCGAACGGGCGCACGATGAAGCCGGCGGCGAAGACCAGCAGCGTGAAGATGTAGCGGGTGCTTTCGGGAAACGAGTTGAAGAAGGTCAAGCCGATCGCGCCGGCCAACGCTCCGTAGAGATAGAAATCATACCATTCGAAAACCGCGCCCAGCGAGGAGGCGAAGATGACCTTCTTCTCCTCTCGTGTCATGCCGCGGCTGGCTCCGCCGGCGGTCGATGCCAATGCCATTGAACTGTCCTCCCGTGAAATCCCGTCTGTCCTCGAGGCTGGGCGTCATCGTCGGCGTTCCCTCTGAACGCGACTCGAACCAGCCATCGGCGTAAAAAATGACAGAAAGCGACCGCCGGAGGCAGACAGACCTTGGATTTATGACTTTGGTATTAGGTGCAGTGCGGCAAAAGGCCGAGGATCAGGTCTTCAGCGCGTCGAGCAGGCCGACGGCCGCCATCATGTCGCGTTTGCGGGCCGAGCGGCGTGCGACAGCCTCGGCGTCCTGGCCCCAGTGCTCGACCTGCCAGTCCTCGTCGACATGGCCGGCGGCCCAGGCCGCGTCGCCGTCGAGCGCGCCGTAATCGACCGCCAGCGCCAGCAGCGCCGACCCGGTCAGCGAAGTCATGACATGGATTGCAGCCAGCCGCAGCGGCTCGGCACGCTGGGCAAGATGGGCGCCGAGGACGGCGAGGCTTTCGCGCGGCTGCTCGACATGGATGATGCCCTCGGCGAGGTTGAACCGAGCCCCTAATGTCGCCCTCGCCCAGTCGATCACCGGATCCCAATGCTGGTTCTGCCGCTCGACCAGCCCCTGCGGCGCGTCGGCGCGGTAGCAGGTCAGATCGGACGAGGCGAAGCGCAAGACGTCCTCCAGCACCGCCTGCGGGTCGCTGGCGACGCCGTCGATGGCGGTGTTGACCAGACGCAGCACCGGCATCGTGACCGGGTCGATGGTCTCGCCCTGTGCAGCGAACTCATTGGCGACCAGGGCGGCGGCCTTTTCGGTCGGCAGCGCCAGCAGCGCCTTGCCCGGCGTGCGCACCGGCTTGCCATCGAGGTGGACGACAAAACCGTCCTCCACAGCTACGACCGACACGTCCTTGTAGAAGCGCTTCGGCAGGTGCGTCTTCATCTGGATCTGGGCGCGGCGGACCGGATCCGGATCGGACAGATGCTTTCCCGCTTCGAGGTCGTTGAGGATGTCACGCATGGTCGAACTTTCTATCCAGGTACCTGCTTGCGCGCCGGCCGGTTGACGATGATCAGGCCGACTGCGATCAGCCCAAGCGCCACAAAGATCCTGGTCGTTGGCGCCTCGCCAAGAATGATAGCGCCGCAGAGGACGCCGAACACCGGCGACAGGAAGGCGAAGCTCGACAGGCCCGATGCCGGATAGCGCCTGAGCAGCCAGAACCACAGCACATAGGTGAAGGCAACTATATAGAGCGACTGGAACAGCAGCGCCAATGTCGGCAAGGCACTGACCGCGCGGATCGGCGGGCCGGCGAAAGGCAGAACCAGGACACCGACAATGGCCGCACCGGCCAGCTGATAAAGCAGCAATTTCTCGGCACTGGTCTCGACCAGTTTCGAACGCTTGATGACGATGCTGGTCGCCGCCCACAGGATGCCCGAGCCGAGGCTGAGCAGATCGCCCATCAAGGTCACGTCGGTGCCGCCGGCAATCCCGTCGGAAAACACCGCCACAAGGCCACAGAAGGCAAGCACGAGCCCGCCAAGCTTGCGCGCGTTGATACGCTCACCGAGCAGGAAATGGCCGCCGATCAGGACCCAGAACGGCATGGTGTTGACCAGCAGTGTGTTGCGGGCAACGGTCGTGTATTCCAGCCCGATATAGAGGCACAGGAACTCGACGCCGAACAGCACGCCGACGATGATGCCGGCGACAAGCGACCCGTCGGCCTTAAACAGCCTGATGCCGCGCAGCCAGCACCAGCCGAGCACACAGAGCCCGCCGATGATCGAACGTGCGATCGAGACGAAAACCGGATCGAAGCCGGCATAGGAGATCTTGGCGGCGACGTAGTTCAGCCCCCAGGAAAAGGTCAACCCGACCATGATGGAAGCAGCCGCCAGATCGACCGCATCGCGGCGATCCAATGCCGAGGCGACGGCCAATGTCAGTCCTCCGCGCTGGCGTCGTCGAAGCCGATCAGGTTCCAGCTCTGGCGCATATGCGGCGGCATCGGCGCGGTGACGTCGATGACGCCCTTGTCCGGGTGCGGAATGACGATGCGGCGCGCATGCAGATGCAGGCGGTTCTGAATGCCGCCCGGAAAGTCCCAGTTGGTGTCGGCCTCGAAATATTTGGGGTCGCCAAGGATCGGGCAGCCGATATAGGCGGCATGAACGCGCAGCTGGTGGGTGCGGCCAGTGTACGGCTCCATTTCCAGCCAGGTCATCGTCTGGGCCGCCTGCTCGATGATGCGATAGTAGGACACGGCGTGGTCGGCGCCCTTTTCGCCATGGGCTGCCACGCGCACGCGGTCGCCGTCCTCGGTCGGCTCCTTGATCAGCCAGGTCGAGATCTTGTCCTCACGCTTGGGCGGGACGCCCTTGACCAGCGCCCAATAGGTCTTCTTGGTCTCGCGCGCCCGGAATGACTCGGAAAGCTTCATCGCCGCAAGCCTGGTGCGGGCAACCACCAGCACGCCCGACGTGTCGCGGTCGAGCCGGTGCACCAGGCGCGGCTTCTCGCCCTTCTGGCTGCGCCAGGCCTCCAGCATGTCGTCGACATTGCGGGTGACGCCCGAGCCGCCTTGCACCGCCAGGCCCGCCGGCTTGTTGAAGACGAAGACTTTTGGATCTTCGTGGATCAGCATCTTGGCCAGCACATCGGCGTCGCCCTGGTTGCGGATCGAGTAACCCGTAAGCGCACTCTCGCCCTTCTTGTCGACCTCGAGCGGCGGCACACGCACCACCTGGCCGGGCTCGACACGGCTGTCGGCCTTGACCCGGCTGCCATCGACGCGGATCTGGCCCGAGCGCAGCAACTTCTGCAGATGGCCAAAGCCGAGGCCGGGGAAATGGGTCTTGAACCAGCGATCGAGCCGCATGCCCGCCTCGCCGGCCTCCACCGTGATCTGTTCTACGCCTGCCATGATTTTCGCTTTATCCGTTTCTAACGCGTGACCCCGAAATCTACTCCGGCTTTCGGAAAGGATCATGCGCAAGATCAAAGTTTCTGCAGCGCGTCCAGAGGATGCGGCGTGCTCCAGGTCGGGGCAATAACACTATGAAACGGTTCTTGCGAGCCAAAGTCCCAGAAACAGGGCGATAATGGCGCCAACGACGCTGGCCAGCGCATATCCCAACGCCGGCAGCGTCGCTCCGCGCTCCCATAGGGTCGCGAAATCGAGCGAAAAGGCGGAGAAGGTGGTGAAGCCGCCAAGGATGCCGGTGGCGACGAACAGCCGGAGCTCATTGGAACCGCCGCGCCGCATCAGCGCGGCGATGAACAGCCCCATGGCAAAGGAGCCGACGATGTTGATCACCATCGTCCCCCAGGGGTAGTTGGGGCCGACGAGGCGCAAGGCGCCGATGTTGGTCAGGTGGCGGATGCCGGCGCCGATGCCGCCGCCGACCACAACAAGAAGCAGATTGAACATGCCCGTTTACTGCCCGGCCAAGGCAGTGCGGTCAATCCCTTCAGGCCAACGCCTCAGGTCGTCTCGACCTTCTTTGCCTTGCTCGAGCCGATCATCTTCCAGTTCTTGTAGAACATGGAATTGATGCGCTCGACGGTGACCGAAACGATGGCCAGAAGTCCGGCGATGAAACCGGGGAACGGCGACGGGCGGATGATGTCCATGAACACGCAGTAGCGGCGTCCGTCATACTCGTTGACCGAGCGGTGCAGCAGCGTGTCGTCGAAAATATAGAGCGGGTTGTCGTGCCAGTAATTCCTCGCGCCGTTGCATTCGACGAAAACCTCTGCCTTCACCGGCAAGAGATTGTAGAGGATGCGCAGGCTGAGCCGCAGCGGTCCGAAATGCCAGGAAGTCGATTCCTTGCCTCTGAAGACAGATACGGCAATGGTCTTGATGTATTTGAAATCCTTGTTGAATTCCGCGACATTGTCGATCCGGTGCTTGCCGTACCACTGATAGACATACATGCCGCGACGACCGGTGCCGAAATTGGCGTCGATATCGGCGATGATCTCGTCCTTGCGCGCCTTGAAGACGTCAAGAACCTCGTTGACCTCGCGCTGATAATCGGCGGGAAACTGCTCCAGCTTCCACACGCCCGGGTTCCTGTAGCAAACGAGGTCCACCAGCAGATTGAAGGGCGACAGCAGCCAGGTGAAGATGCCATTGCCGAGGAAATAGCCGCGCAACAGCGACAGATCCTTGTTGGCGTTGCGCAGCACATCGATCAGGCCGCAGACGATCCAGATCGTGGTCAGGATCGGAATGAAATAGAAGCCGAGCGCGAGCAGCGGGACAGCAATCACAGCCTGGCGAAGCGTTTTGCGAAGGGATTTTGTCATTTCTGTTCGCGCCGCGCGCTGTCCCCGTTCCGAATTATCGCCCGTCCTGGCAGCCTCCCGGCCGAGTCATGCGACGTGATAGGGCTTTTTGTCATGCGGTACAATCACACTGCTGTGACTGGCGGGGGCAGAATTTCAGTTCATCGCGGGCAGGCCGAGTTCGTCCCGTTTGTCCCGCGCGCCTATTTTTCCCGCTCGCTGCGCAGCTTTGCCCAATAGTCCAGCCGTTTCTTGATATCGCGCTCGAAGCCGCGTTCGGGCGGATCATAAAAGGTCTGCCGGCCCATCTTTTCGGGGAAATAGTCCTGGCCGGAAAAAGCATCGGGCTGGTCGTGATCGTAGCGGTAGCCGGCGCCGTAATCCTCCTCTTTCATCAGCTTGGTCGGCGCGTTGAGGATGTGCTTGGGCGGCAGCAGCGAACCGAACTCCTTCGCCGCCCGCGTGGCTGCCTTGAAGGCGGTATAGACGGCGTTGGATTTGGGCGCGGTGGCGAGATAGACGGTGGCCTCGGCGAAGGCCAGTTCGCCTTCGGGCGAGCCGAGATAGTCGTAGGCGTCCTTGGCGGCGTTGGCGATAACCAGCGCCTGCGGGTCGGCCAGCCCGATATCCTCCATCGCCATGCGCACCAGCCGGCGGCCGAGATAGAGCGGATCCTCGCCGGCGTCGAACATGCGGGCAAGATAATAAAGCGCCGCGTCCGGGTCGGACCCACGCACCGATTTGTGCAGCGCCGAGATCAGATTGTAGTGACCGTCCTGGCCCTTGTCATAGATCGGCGCGCGGCGCTGGACGATGCGCTGCAGCCCTTCGGGATCGAAAACCTCGCCGGGTTTGGCGGCGCGCCAGACTTCCTCGGCCAGCGTCAGCGAGGCCCGGCCGTCGCCATCGCTCATGCGGATGAGCATCGCCCGCGCCTCGTCGTCGAGCGGCAGCGCCCTGCCCTCCGTCTCCTCCGCGCGCGTCATCAGCTTGGCAATGCTGTCCTCGCCCAGCGAGTGAAACACCAGCACCCGCGCGCGCGACAGAAGCGCGGCGTTCAGCTCGAAGGACGGATTTTCGGTCGTGGCGCCAACCAGCACGACGGTGCCGTCCTCCATGACCGGGAGAAACGAATCCTGCTGGGCGCGGTTGAAGCGATGGATCTCGTCGACGAACAGCAGCGTCTGGCGGCCATTGGTGCGACGCAGCTTTGCCGCCTCGAACACTTTCTTCAAATCGGCAACGCCGGAAAACACCGCTGAGATCTGCTCGAAGGCAAGGCTGGTCTCGCCGGCCAGCAGCCGCGCCACCGTGGTCTTGCCGGTGCCGGGTGGCCCCCAGAAAATCATCGAGCCGAGCGAACCGGAGTTGATCAACCGCGTCAGCGCGCCGTCCGGCCCGGTCAAATGCTCCTGGCCGACAACCTCGCCGAGGTTTTTCGGACGCAGCCGATCGGCCAAAGGCCGGCCGGGCGGCGCTCTTTCCGGTTCATCGACGCTGAACAGATCGGCCATCTAGGTCTTCTGGTTGGAGCACGATCCTCAGAAATGGGAAGATCGCCTCAGTAACGCAACACCTGGCGCAGTATCTGCCCGCCGCGCTCGACGGTAAAGCGCCACCAGCGTGTATCCTGCTGGGCAAGCTGCGCCAGTGTCGCCGCCGTATCGACCGTCGTGCCGTTCACCTCGCGCACGATGTCGCCCGGCTGGAAGCCGAAATCGGCGGCCGGCGAATCGCGGTTGATGTCGACCACGGTGACGCCCTTGAGGTCGGTGCGCAGGCCGAGGCGCTGGGCGAGCCTGGGCGACAGTTCCGCGACCTTGGCGCCGGAAAACGGGCTGCGGCCATGCAGCGTCACTTCCGAAGCCTTGGCTCCTTCCGGCGCGCGCTCCAGTGCGATCTCCATCGTCGCCTGCTGGCCCTTGCTCAGGATGGCGAAGGTCGCCTTGGTGCCGATCGACAGGGTCGCCATGCGGTAATCCAGCGCCTCGATGCCTTCGACCGTCGTGCCATTGAGCTGCAGCACGACATCGCCGGGCTTCAGCCCTGCCTTGGCCGCCGGTCCGGCTTCCTCAACCGACGACACCAGCGCGCCGGTCGGCTTCTCCATGCCAAGCGATTCGGCGATCTGCGGTGTGACCGCTTCGAACTCGGCGCCTATATAAGGCCGCTCGAAGAAATCGAGCCCGGCCTTGGCCGCGTCGGCGAAGGCGCGCACCATGTTGGCCGGGATGGCAAAGCCGATGCCGATCGAGCCGCCGCTGCGGCTGTAGATGGCGGTGTTGATGCCGACCAGCTGGCCGCCCATGTTGATCAGCGCGCCGCCGGAATTGCCGGGATTGATGGCGGCGTCGGTCTGGATGAAGTAGCCCGAATCCGAAACGCCGATATGGCTGCGGGCAAGCGCCGACACGATGCCGCTGGTGGTGGTCTGGCCGACGCCGAACGGATTGCCGATGGCCAGCACCAGGTCGCCGACCTCGAGCGCGTCGGAATCGCCGATGGCGATCACCGGAAAGGGCTTGTCGGAGTTGATCTTGAGCACGGCGAGGTCAAGCGTCTCGTCCTTGAGCATGACCTTCGAGGTGAATTCGCGCCCGTCGGCGGTCGCGACCTTGACCTCGTCGGCATCCTTGATCACGTGGAAATTGGTGACGACGACGCCGCTTGGATCGACCAGCACGCCCGAGCCGAGCGAGGATTGCGCGCGCGGCTGCGCGCGGCCGAAGAATTCCTCGAAGAAAGGATCGCCGTCGAAGGGCGACGTGACCTTGGCCGTCTGCGAAGCATAGACATTGACCACCGCCGGCGCCGTCTGCTTGACCAGGGGCGCAAACGACAGCTGTACCTCTTCGCGGCCGAACGGCACGCGCTTGTCGGGACCGGAGGTGCCGTTCTCGCCTTCGACGCCATGCAGGAGGTCGGTCAGCACATCGGAGAGCCCCGGATCGGCTGGCTTGGCGGCGTCCTCGGCCAGAGCCTGCCTGACTGTCGGCGCGGCTGCGAACGCCATCATGGCGAAGAGCAGAACAAGAGACAGTCGGTTGGCGCGCATTCGCGAATCCTCCAAGGCAAGTTCGGGGGCATTGTCCCGACGATTGTGCAGAATGAAAGGCTAATGCACTGAAATGCGGCGATTGTCGTGCAAAAGCACTTGGCCGGCAGGCAAAAAAGCCTGGCGAAGCATGCCCTCGCGACAATGCAAAAAAGGGGCCCGAAGGCCCCTTGAAGTCATTCCTGAAAAACCGAGCCTTATGCGGCAGCGGCTTCCTCGTCGGTGCCTTCGGCCTCGATGCGGGCGCGGTCGCCGGCGCCCTTGGCCGAGGTGTCGCGATCGACGAACTCGATGACTGCCATGGCGGCATTGTCGCCGTGGCGGAAGCCGGCCTTCATGATGCGCAGATAGCCGCCATTGCGGGTGGCGTAGCGCGGCGCGATGGTGTCGAACAGACGCTTGACGACGCCTTCATTGCCGATCTGGGCAATGACCTGGCGGCGCGCATGCAGGTCGCCGCGCTTGCCGAGCGTCACCAGCTTCTCGACGATCGGACGCAAATCCTTCGCCTTCGGCAGGGTGGTGACGATCTGTTCGTGTTCGAGCAGCGACACGGCGAGGTTGGCGAACATCGACTTGCGATGGCTAATGCTTCGGGCGAAGCGGCGGCCTTTAAAACCGTGGCGCATGGCTCTTTTCCTTCTTCAGTTGTTCAAGAGGCCGTGGCCTCTGATGGTTTTCCGCATGACCGTCGGATCGAGCGGCCCACGCCGCCGATCCTTGGAAATTCATGCTCAATATTGGTCTTCGTAACGCTTGGCGAGGTCTTCGATGTTTTCCGGCGGCCAGTCCGGCACTTCCATGCCGAGGTGCAGGCCCATCGCCGCGAGCACTTCCTTGATCTCGTTCAGCGACTTGCGGCCGAAGTTCGGGGTGCGCAGCATCTCGGCTTCGGTTTTCTGGATAAGATCGCCGATATAGACGATGTTGTCGTTCTTCAGGCAGTTGGCCGAACGCACCGAAAGCTCGAGTTCGTCCACCTTCTTGAGCAGCGCCGGGTTGAAGGCGAGCTCGGTGACGGCCTCGGTGGCGACTTCCTTCTGCGGCTCGTCGAAATTGACGAACAGGCCAAGCTGGTCCTGCAGGATGCGGGCAGCGAAAGCCACCGCGTCCTCCCCCGAGATCGAACCGTCGGTCTCGATAGTCATGGTCAGCTTGTCATAGTCGAGAACCTGGCCCTCGCGGGTGTTCTCGACCTTGTAGGAGACCTTCTTGACCGGCGAATACAGGCTGTCGACCGGGATCAGGCCGATCGGCGCGTCTTCGGCGCGGTTGCGGTCGGCCGGCACGTAACCCTTGCCGGTGTCGACGGTGAATTCCATGCGGATTTCAGCGCCCTCGTCCAGCGTGCAGATGACGTGGTCGGGGTTGAGGATCTCGACGTCGCCAACCGTCTGGATGTCGCCAGCCAGAACCGCACCCGGGCCCTGCTTGCGAACGACCATGCGCTTGGGACCATCGCCTTCCATGCGGATGGCGATTTCCTTGATGTTGAGGACGATGTCGGTCACGTCCTCACGCACGCCGGCAATCGACGAGAATTCATGCAGAACGCCGTCGATCTGCACGGCGGTGACAGCCGCACCGCGCAGCGAAGACAAAAGCACGCGGCGCAGCGCGTTGCCGAGCGTCAGGCCGAAGCCACGCTCGAGCGGCTCGGCGACCAGCGTGGTCAGCGTCTTCTTCTTCGACGAGAACTCGATCTTGTTCGGCTTGATCAGTTCCTGCCAATTTTTCTGGATCATGATGCTTTCCTTCCGTTGACCCGCCACCATCCAATCGTGGCGGGCGACCTGGAGTGCCGTGGAGGAGCGCCTTGAGGCGCTCACGCGGCGTTCGGTAATGTCTTAGACGCGGCGCTTCTTGCGCGGGCGGCAGCCATTGTGCGGGATCGGCGTCACATCACGGATCGAGGTGATGGTGAAGCCGGCCGCCTGCAGGGCGCGAAGCGCCGATTCACGACCGGAGCCGGGTCCGCAGACCTCGACTTCGAGCATGCGCATGCCGTGTTCCTGGGCCTTCTTGGCGACGTCTTCGGCAGCCATCTGGGCGGCGAACGGGGTCGACTTGCGCGAACCCTTGAAGCCCTGGGCACCGGCCGACGACCAGGCAATGGAATTGCCCTGCGCGTCGGTGATGGTGATCATCGTGTTGTTGAAGGTCGAATTGACGTGGGCAACGCCCGACGAGATGTTCTTGCGTTCGCGACGGCGAACACGAGCGGCTTCCTTGGCCATGATAGTCCTTTCAGTTGATCTCTACACCGCCGTAATGCCAGCGGCTCCACCTTTGAAAGCGAGTAGTGAGCAGGGACCAGCGAATAGGGAACCCCTACTCGCTAATGGCTACTCGCTATTCGCTCACTTACTTCTTCTTGCCTGCAATCGACTTGGCCGGGCCCTTGCGGGTGCGTGCATTGGTGTGCGTGCGCTGGCCGCGAACCGGCAGCGAACGGCGGTGACGCAGACCGCGGTAGCAGCCGAGGTCCATGAGACGCTTGATGTTCATCGACACTTCGCGGCGCAGGTCGCCTTCGACCTGGTAGTCGCGGTCGATGGTCTCGCGGATCTGCAGCACTTCCGCGTCGGTCAGCTGGTTGACGCGGCGCTCGGCCGGGATGCCGACCTTGTCGACGATCTCCTGGGCGAACTTCTTGCCAATGCCGTGAATGTACTGAAGCGCAATGACGACGCGCTTGTTGGTCGGAATGTTGACGCCGGCTATACGAGCCATATTCTTCTCTTCTCCATGTGGGACCGGCCGGCCTTCAAAAAAAGGGGCATGCGCGGCGCTGTTCAAATTACCCGCGTCCGGTGGAGGCCGGCCCTTGCGGGAGTTCCCTAGTTTCAATGCGGCTGCCTTGCCCTTGCGGACAAGCAAGCCTCATGCCTGATAGGAAGACGGGCCGCCATAACCCAGCGAACCGTTCCAGTCAAGCGCAATCTTTACTTTACCGTAACGGTCTCCCGCGTCACCGCCGCGAGCAGCGCTTCAATCTCCGCCGTCACGGTGTCGACAGGGGCCATGCCGTCGACACTCCTAAGCGAGCGTTTGGCATAATAATAGCCGATCAGAGGCGCGGTCTTCTTGTAATATTCCCGCAGGCGCTCTTCGAACACCACCGGATTGTCGTCCTTGCGCACCGGCTGTCCGGCGGCCTTGGCGTCGTCGGCGCGCTTGACGATGCGGCCGACCAGCGCTTTGTCGTCGACGACGAACTCGATCACGGCATCGAGGCCAATGCCGCGCTCGGCGAGCATCGATTCAACCGCATCAGCCTGCACCAGCGTGCGCGGATAGCCGTCGAGAATGAAACCGTTGGTGCAATCGGGCTGATCGATGCGCTCGGCCACGATGGCGTTGACGATGGCGTCGGAAACCAGCTCGCCGGCATCCATCACCGCCTTGGCGCGCTTGCCGACTTCGGTGCCGGCCTGCACGGCCGCCCGCAGCATGTCACCCGTCGACAGCTGCGGTATGCCGTATTTTTCTACCAGTCTTTGTGCTTGCGTCCCCTTGCCCGCTCCTGGCGGCCCAAGCAATATCAATCTCATCTGGCCTTCTTCCCCCCGCGCAGCTTCGACTTCTTGATCAGGCCCTCATACTGGTGCGCGATCAGGTGACCCTGGATCTGCGCCACCGTATCGAGGGTTACACTGACCACGATCAGAAGCGATGTGCCACCGAGGTAGAATGGTACGCCAGTCGCCGAAATCAGGAACTCGGGCAGCAGGCACACCAGCACCAGATAGATGGCGCCGACGACGGTGATGCGCGTCAGGACATAGTCGATGTAATCGGCGGTGCGCTCACCCGGACGGTAGCCCGGAATGAAGCCGGAATGCTTCTTGAGCTGGTCGGCGGTGTCCTTCGGATTGAACACGATGGCCGTGTAGAAGAAGGCGAAGAACACGATCATTGCCGCATAGAACAGCATGTAGAGCGGCTGGCCGTGGCCGAGCGAGGCGAGCACGGTGCTTGCCCAGGCCGGCAGGTTTGTCGTCTGCGAGAAGCCGGCGACCGTTGCCGGCAGCAAAAGCAGCGACGACGCGAAGATCGGCGGAATGACGCCCGACGTGTTGAGCTTCAGCGGCAGATGCGAGGTATCGCCCTGGAACATGCGGTTGCCGACCTGGCGCTTCGGATACTGGATCAGCAGGCGGCGCTGCGCGCGCTCGAAGAACACGATCAGCGCGATGACGATGATAGCCAGCACGATGATCGCGAGTATCAGCCCGGTCGATAGGGCGCCGGTGCGGCCGAGCTCCAGCGTGCCGGAGATGGCGCGCGGCAGGCCGGCGACGATGCCGGAAAAGATGATCAGCGAAATGCCGTTGCCGATGCCGCGGGCGGTGATCTGCTCGCCCAGCCACATCAGGAACATGGTTCCGCCAACCAGCGTGACGACGGTCGAGATGCGGAAGAACATGCCGGGATCATTGACGATGCCGTTGCCGCCTTCCAGGCCCACCGAAATGCCGTAGGCCTGCACCAGCGCCAGGAGTACCGTGCCGTAGCGCGTGTACTGGTTGATGACCTTGCGGCCCTGCTCGCCTTCCTTTTTCAGCGCTTCCAGCGACGGAATGACCGAGGTCATCAGCTGCATGATGATGGAGGCTGAGATGTAAGGCATGATGCCGAGCGCGAAGATCGCCATGCGCTGCACGGCGCCGCCGGCGAACATGTTGAACATGCCGAGCACGCCCTTGGCCTGCGAAGAGAAGGCCTGCGCGAATGCATCCGGATTGATGCCGGGCAGCGGGATATAGGTGCCGAGGCGATAGACGAGCAGCGCGCCGACGGTGAACCAGATTCGCTTCTTCAGGTCCTCCGCCTTGGCGAAAGCCGCAAAATTCAGATTCGAGGCTAGTTGTTCAGCAGCCGAAGCCATGCCTGATTCTCCGCTAGAGCATGATGCCGAAAAGTGTGAAGCGGTTTTCGGACAACGTCATGCGCTACTTCTTTGATTTGTATGTCACGCTCGATGCCCGCAGCTCAGGCGGCGCGTGGCACCGAAGCTCACGAGATAAGCTCCGGGCTCTAAACATGCAAGCGGCCGCGTTGACGCGGCCGCCTAATTGATTGGATCAAAGCGCAATCGTGAACAAAAACGGATACCGTTCCTGCCGGCCGCGCTTCAAATTGCCGTTACTCCGCTGCCGCTTCCGGCAGCTTGACCGAACCGCCGGCCTTTTCGATCTTCTCGATCGCGGCCTTGGAGGCGCCCGCGACGTCGAAGGCAAGCTTTGCCTTGAGCTCGCCGTCCGAGAGGATGCGCACGCCGTCCTTGACGCGGCGGATGACGCCGGCGGCAACGAGCGCCTCGGCCGTCACGGTCGCCTTGGCGTCAAGCTTCTTGGCATCGAGCGCCGTCTGGATACGAGCCAGCGACACGACGACAAAGCTCTTGGCGAAGATGTTATTGAAGCCACGCTTCGGCAGGCGCCGATAGAGCGGCATCTGGCCGCCCTCGAAGCCGTTGATGGCAACGCCGGAGCGCGCCTTCTGGCCCTTGACGCCGCGACCGCCGGTCTTGCCCGAGCCGGAGCCGATGCCACGGCCGAGACGCTTCTTGGAGTGCGTCGCGCCGTCCTTGTCACGCAGATCGTTGAGTTTCATCTGGGTTCTCCTGCGCTTTTGCTCAGCCCTCGTCCACGACGCGGACGAGATGCTGGACGGCAGCGATCATGCCGCGCACCGAGGGAGTGTCCTCCAGAGTGCGCTGCTTGTGCATCTTGTTGAGGCCGAGGCCGACCAGCGTCGCGCGCTGTTCCTTCGGGCGGCGGATCGGCGAACCGATCTGCTCAACGGTGATGGTCTTGGTTGCTTTCTTGGCCATGGTCAAAATCCCTGGTCAGATCGACTATTCTTCAGCCGCAACGGCGGTGCCGCGGCGGGCCTGAAGGGTCGAATACTTGATGCCGCGTGCAGCAGCCACATCCTTGGGATGCATCTGGCTCTTCAGCGCGTCGAATGTGGCACGAACCATGTTGTAGGGGTTCGACGAACCCATCGACTTGGCGACCACGTCATGCATGCCGAGCGTCTCGAAGACAGCGCGCATCGGGCCGCCGGCGATGATGCCGGTACCCTGCTTGGCAGCGCGCAGCAGCACGCGTCCGGCGCCCCAGCGTCCTTCGACGTCGTGGTGCAGCGTGCGGCCCGAGCGCAGCGGCACGAAAATCATGTCGCGCTTGGCCGACTCAGTTGCCTTGCGGATCGCTTCCGGCACTTCGCGCGCCTTGCCGTGACCGAAGCCGACGCGGCCCTTCTGGTCGCCGACGACGACGAGTGCTGCAAAACCGAAGCGACGGCCGCCCTTGACGACCTTGGCGACACGGTTGATGTGGACGAGCTTGTCCACCATGCCGTCATCGCGTTCTTCACGATCGCGGCCGCGGCCGCCATCCCTACGTTCCTGTGCCATATCCTGTTCCTTGTTTTTTTCCGGAAGCACGGTTGCTGATAAGATCCGGTGCGCCTCTTTGGGTCACCGGGGGCGAATTATTTTTCCTTGCATGATCTTGTCCGAAAAGTCTGCAACTTTTTGCTGCGCTGACCTTCGGTTCGGGATCAGGCAATTAGAAGCTCAGACCGCCTTCACGGGCAGCCTCGGCCAGCGCCTTGACGCGGCCGTGATAGATATAGGCGCCGCGGTCAAAGACGACTTCCTTGACGCCGGCCTTCGAAGCACGCTCGGCGATCAGCTTGCCAACAGCGGCTGCTGCCTCGGTGTCGGCGCCGGTCTTGAGCGAACCCTTGAGGTCCTTCTCGAGTGTCGATGCAGCCGCGATGGTATGGCCCTTGGCATCGTCGATGACCTGCACGTAGATGTTCTTCGACGTGCGGTGAACCGAGAGACGCGGACGTTCGCCGGCGACCTTCTTGATCTGGCGGCGGACGCGCTGCGCGCGGCGCTGGATGGATTCCTTGGTAGCCATGATAGTCTTCCTTGCCTTCAAAAAACGGGGGCCGCCATGTGCGGTAGGCGAAAGCGCCTCCCGCGACCGCTCCCCGCGGCGTTGCACTTCTTTGGCTTGGCCTTTTCCGAAAAGTCTGCAACTTTTCGGGGCCAGGCCTACTACTTCTTCTTGCCTTCCTTGCGGACGATCTTCTCGCCGGCATAGCGGACACCCTTGCCCTTGTAGGGCTCGGGACCGCGATACTCGCGGATCTCGGCTGCAACCTGGCCGACCTGCTGCTTGTCGATGCCGGTCACGGTGATTTCCGTCGGCTTCGGCACGGTGATCGTGATGCCGGCCGGCGTCTCGTAAACGACGTCGTGGCTGAAGCCAAGCGCCAGCTGCAGGTTCTTGCCCTGGAGTGCCGCGCGATAGCCGACGCCGGTGATCTCGAGCTTCTTCTCGAAACCGTCCTTGACGCCCTGCAGGATGTTGACGATCTGCGTGCGCGACATGCCCCACTTGGAGCGGGCGGTCTTGGTCTGGTCACGCGGCTGGACAGCGATTTCGCTGCCTTCCATCTTGACCAGCACTTCGTCGTTCACCACGAACTTCAGCTCGCCCTTGGGGCCCTTCGCCGTCACGGTCTGGCCGTTGACGGTCGCGGTCACGCCCTGCGGCAGCGAAACGGGTTTCTTTCCAATACGAGACATTTGGTTGTCCTCGTCACTTCTCTTGTTTCAGGTCTGCCGAATTAGAAAATCTGGCAGAGGATTTCGCCGCCGACATTCTGTTCGCGTGCTTCGTGATCGGCCATCACGCCCTTCGGCGTCGAAAGGATGGCGATGCCGAGGCCGTTGGCGACGTGCGGGATCGACTTGGCCGAAACGTAAACGCGGCGGCCAGGCTTCGAGACGCGGGCGATTTCGCGCACGACCGGAGCACCGTCGAAATACTTCAGCTCGATTTCGATTTCGGACTTGCCGTTGTCGAAGTCGGTCTGGCTGTAGTCGCGGATATAGCCTTCAGCCTTCAGCACGTCGAGGACGCGGGTACGCAGGCGCGACGCCGGCGTCGAAACGCTCGACTTCTTACGGCCATACGCGTTGCGGATGCGGGTCAGCATATCGCCGAGAGGATCGCTCAATGACATGTTATGTCCTCCTTACCAGCTCGACTTGACCAGGCCCGGGATCTGGCCGTTATTGCCGAGATCACGAAGCGCGATGCGCGATACTTTGAGCTTGCGATAATAGGCGCGCGGACGGCCGGTAACTTCGCAGCGGTTGCGGATGCGGATCTTGGCCGAGTTGCGCGGCAGGGCAGCAAGCTTCAGCTGAGCGCGGAAACGCTCTTCCATCGGCTTGGACTGGTCCATGATGATCGCCTTGAGCGCTGCGCGCTTGGGACCGTACTGGTCGGCAAGCTTGCGGCGCCTGTTGTTCTTCTCGACTGAGCTGGTCTTTGCCATTTCAGATTTTTCCTTTTCTCGCTGCCGTTACTGGCGGAAGGGGAAGTTGAAGGCCTTGAGCAATGCCCTGGCTTCGTCGTCCGTCTTCGCAGTCGTACAAACGATGACGTCCATGCCCCAGATCTGATCAACCTTGTCGTAGTTGATCTCCGGGAACACGATGTGTTCCTTGATGCCCATGGCGTAGTTGCCACGGCCATCGAAGCTCTTCGGATTCAGTCCGCGAAAGTCGCGGACGCGCGGCAGTGCGATGTTCACGAGACGGTCGAGGAACTCGTACATGCGTTCCTTGCGCAGCGTGACCTTGGCGCCGATCGGCATCTTCTCGCGGACCTTGAAGCCGGCGATCGAATTACGGGCGCGGGTGACGACGGCCTTCTGGCCGGCGATCATCGCCAGGTCTTCGGCCGCGATCGAAGGCTTCTTCGAATCCGCGGTCGCTTCGCCGACGCCCATGTTCAGCACGATCTTGTCGATGCGCGGAACCTGCATCTCGTTCTCGTAGCCGAACTGCTCCTGCAGCGCCTTGCGGATGGTCTCGTTGTAGACCTGCTTGAGGCGCGGCGTGTTCTGGGCCTTGGACTGTTTGCTTTCAGCCTTGGGCTTCGTGGTTTGAGCCTTAGCCATTGATGACTTCTCCCGAGCGCTTGGCGACGCGCACCTTCTTGCCGTCCTTCTGGAAGATGAAGCCGACGCGGGTCGGCCTGCCATCCTTGGGGTCGGCGAGCGCGATGTTCGACAGCTGGATCGGCGCTTCCTTGGTGATGATCCCGCCCTCTTGGGACTGGGACTGCTTCTGGTGACGACGGATCATGTTGACGCCGCGCACCAGCGCGGTGTCTTCCTTCGGCTGAACCGAGAGGACTTCGCCCGAACGGCCCTTGTCCTTGCCGGCCAGCACGACGACCTTGTCGCCTTTTCTAATCTTTTGCATTGGTCCGGCTCCTTACAGCACTTCAGGCGCGAGCGAGATGATCTTCATGTGGTTCTTGGCGCGGAGTTCGCGCGGAACCGGTCCGAAGATACGCGTGCCGATCGGCTCTTTCTTGTTGTCGACGAGAACGGCCGCGTTCTTGTCGAAACGGATCACGCTGCCGTCCGGGCGGCGGATGTCCTTGGCCGTGCGAACCACGACCGCCTTCATCACATCGCCCTTCTTAACGCGGCCGCGCGGAATGGCTTCCTTGATCGACACCACGATGATGTCGCCTACGGAAGCGTATTTCCGCTTCGAGCCGCCCAGCACCTTGATGCACATGACACGACGGGCGCCGGAATTATCCGCGACGTCGAGGTTTGTTTGCATCTGAATCATGACTGGCCGCCTTCTTCTCTACTAACGGGACGGGCTCAAAGCCCCTCCCCGGTCTGTCCAAAATTCGGTTTGTTACGCCTGGTCCGAAGACACGACGATCCAGCGCTTGTCCTTGGAAATCGGCTTCGATTCCTGGATGAACACCTGATCGCCGACCTTGTGGGCGTTGTTCTCGTCGTGCGCCTTGTACTTCTTGGTCATGCGCACGGTCTTCTTCATCACGGGATGCGTGAAGCGCCGTTCGACCTTGACGACTACCGTCTTCTCGTTCTTGTCGCTGACGACAGTGCCCTGCAGAATGCGCTTTGGCATGATTTTCGTCCTTAAGCCTTCTTGGCCGCGGACTTTTCCGCAGCGATGGTCTTGATACGCGCAATGTCCTTGCGAACCTGCCGCACGCGCGCGGTCTTCTCGAGCTGGCCGGTGGCCTTCTGGAAGCGCAGGTTGAACTGCTCCTTCTTCAGGCTGGCCAGATCGTCGGTCAGCTGGTCCTGGGTCTTGGTCCGGATGTCTTCGGCTTTCATGATCAGCCCGTCCTTATTCTGCGATGCGCTGTACGAAGCGCGTCCTGACCGAGAGCTTGGCCGCGCCGAGACGCAGCGCCTCACGGGCGGTTTCTTCGTTGACGCCGTCGATCTCGAACATGATGCGGCCCGGCTTTACGCGCGCCGCCCAGTAATCGACAGCGCCCTTGCCCTTGCCCATGCGCACTTCAGTCGGCTTCGACGTCACCGGCACATCAGGGAAAATACGGATCCACACGCGGCCGGCACGCTTCATCTCACGAGTGATCGCGCGGCGGGCCGCCTCGATCTCACGCGCGGTGACGCGGTTCGGCTCAAGCGCCTTCAGCCCGAAACCACCGAAATCCAGGTTGGTGCCGCCCTTTGCGGTACCATGGATACGGCCCTTGAACTGCTTGCGGAACTTTGTGCGCTTTGGCTGCAGCATCGTTCTAACTCCAAATTCCTAAATAATCAGGCGTTTTCGCGACGACGACCGCGTTCGCGATCACCACCACCGCCATGCGCAGCATCACCCTCGGTCGCGCGACGCTCCGAAGCCATCGGATCGTGCTCGAGGATTTCGCCCTTGAACACCCAGACCTTGACGCCGCAGATGCCGTAAGCCGTATGCGCTTCGGCCGTGCCATAGTCGACATCGGCGCGCAGCGTATGCAGCGGCACGCGGCCTTCGCGGTACCATTCCATGCGTGCAATCTCTGCGCCGCCGAGACGGCCGGCGCAGTTGATGCGGATGCCTTCGGCGCCCAGGCGCATCGCCGACTGAACGGCGCGCTTCATGGCGCGGCGGAACGCGATACGACGCTCGAGCTGCTGGGCGATCGACTGGGCGACCAGGGTTGCGTCGATTTCCGGCTTGCGCACTTCAACGATGTTCAAGTGCGTCTCGGACTTCGTCATCTCCATCAGCTTCTTGCGAAGCTTTTCGATGTCGGCGCCCTTCTTGCCGATGATCAGGCCCGGGCGCGCCGCATGGATGGTGACGCGGCACTTCTTGTGCGGGCGCTCGATCACGACCTTGGAAATCGCAGCCTGCTTGAGTTCCTTTTCAAGATATTTGCGGATCTTGATGTCCTCATGCAGCAGCTTGCCGTACTCGCCGGTGTTCGCGAACCAGCGCGAATCCCAGGTGCGGTTGATGCCGAGGCGCAGACCGATCGGATTGACTTTCTGACCCATTATGCGGCCTCCCCTTTTTCTTCGACTTCACGAACGACGATCGTGAGGTGCGAGAACGGCTTTTCTATACGGCTGGCGCGACCGCGGCCACGAGCATGGAACCGCTTCATGACGATCGACTTGCCGACATAGGCTTCCGCCACGATCAGTGCATCGACGTCGAGGTCGTGGTTGTTTTCCGCGTTGGCGATCGCCGATTCCAGCGTCTTCTTGACCGTGCCGGAAATCCGCTTGGCCGAGAATTCGAGATCGGAAAGCGCTGTCGCGACCTTCTTGCCGCGGATCAGCGCGGCAACCAGGTTCAGCTTCTGCGGGCTGATACGGATCGTGCGCAGAACGGCGCGCGCTTCGTTGTCAGCAAGCCTGCGCGGAGCTTTGGCCTTGCCCATGATTATTTCCTCTTCGCCTTCTTATCCGCGCCGTGACCGTAATAGGTCCGGGTCGGAGCGAATTCACCGAACTTGTGACCGACCATGTCCTCGTTCACCGAGACGGGAACATGCTTCTGGCCGTTGTAGACACCGAAGGTGAAGCCGACGAACTGCGGCAGGATGGTGGAGCGACGGCTCCACATCTTGATCACCTCATTGCGACCACCTTCACGAACCTTGTCCACCTTCTTGAGAAGGTAGCCGTCGATGAAGGGGCCTTTCCAAATAGAACGAGTCACTTGGCGTTACCTCTTCTTAGCTCTTGCGCTGATGGCGCGAGCGCAGGATGAACTTGTCGGTCGCCTTGTTGGACCGCGTCTTCTTGCCCTTGGTCGGCTTTCCCCACGGGCTGACCGGATGACGGCCACCGGAGGTGCGGCCTTCACCACCGCCATGCGGATGGTCGACCGGGTTCATGGTCACGCCGCGATTGTGCGGGCGCTTGCCGCGCCAGACCGTGCGGCCGGCCTTGCCGTCGTTGATGTTGCCGTGGTCGGGGTTCGACACGGCGCCGACGGTGGCCATGCAGGAGCCGTGAACGACCCGCTGCTCGCCCGAGTTGAGGCGCAGGATCGCCATGCCCTGGTCGCGACCGACCAGCTGTCCGTAGCCACCTGCCGAGCGGGCAACCTGGGCGCCCTTGCCCGGCTTCAGCTCGATGTTATGGACGATCGTGCCGACCGGCATCGAGGCCAGCGGCATCGCATTGCCTGGCTTCACGTCGACCGATTCACCGGCCACGATCTTGTCGCCGGCGGCAAGGCGCTGCGGAGCGATGATGTAGGACAGCTCGCCATCGTCATACTTGATCAGCGCGATGAAGGCGGTGCGGTTCGGATCGTATTCAATGCGCTCGACCGTGCCGACGACGTCGAACTTGCGGCGCTTGAAGTCGATGATGCGGTACGAACGCTTATGACCGCCGCCGATGAAGCGGGCCGTGATGCGGCCGTGATTGTTGCGGCCGCCCGACTTGGTCAGGCCTTCGGTCAGTCCCTTGACGGGCTTGCCCTTGTAGAGGCCCGAGCGGTCGACGATGACCAACTGGCGGGTGCTCGGCGTTACCGGGTTGAATTTTTTAAGTGCCATGTTTGTTGTCCTCGCGGCCTAGCTCAGAGACCCGTCGCGACGTCGATCGACTGGCCGTCGGCCAGTGTCACAATCGCCTTCTTGACGTCGCTCTGGCGGCCGATCGTGCCGCGGAAGCGCTTGATCTTGCCCTTGCGGACAAGCGTGTTCACGGCCGTAACCTTGACGCCAAACAGCGCTTCGACAGCGGCCTTGATTTCCGGCTTCGACGCCTTCTTGGCGACGTTGAAAACAACCTGGTTGTTCTCGGAAGCCATGGTCGACTTTTCCGTGATCGCCGGCGAGACGATCACGTCGTAATGACGGAGGTCGGTCATTTAAAGCGCTCCTCGAGAGCCTCGACGGCGGCCTTCGAAAGGACCAGCGTGCCGCGGCGCAGAATGTCGTAGACGTTGATGCCCTGGATGGGCAGCACGTCGATGTTCGGGATGTTGGTCGCCGCCAGCTTGAAGTTCTGGTCAAGCTCGGCACCGCCGATCACCAAGGCGTTGGTCAGGCCCAGTGTCGCGAAATTCGCGATCAGCGCCTTCGTCTTGGCCTCGGTCAGCTTCAGCTCGTCGATGATGATGATCGACGCGCTCTTGGCCTTGGCCGAGAGAGCATGCCGCAAGCCCAGAGCGCGCACCTTCTTCGGCAGATCGTGCTCGTGGCTGCGAACGACCGGGCCGTGGGCCTTGCCGCCGCCGCGGAACTGCGGAGCGCGTGCCGAATGGTGACGGGCGCGGCCCGTACCCTTCTGCTTGTACATCTTGGCGCCGGTGCGCGCGATTTCGGCGCGGCCCTTGGCCTTGTGCGTGCCCTGCTGCCGTTTGGCCAGCTGCCAGCGCACGACGCGCTGCAGGATGTCCTCGCGCGGATCAAGGCCGAAAATCTCCTCGGAGAGTTTCACCTTGCCGGCGTCCTTGCCGCCAAGCGTTGTGATCTTGAGATCCATTATTCTGCTCCCTCTGCGGCCGGAGCCTCGTTCTTGGCGCCACTCTCGGCGGCAACGGCGCGGATCGCGGCAGGCTTCGGCGCGTTGGCCGGCAGTGCCACCTTGGCCGCATCGCGGACCAGGATCCAGGCGCCCTTCGATCCGGGAACCGCACCGCGGATCAGGATCAGGCCGCGGTCGGCGTCGGTCGAAACGATCTCGACATTCTGTGTGGTGACGCGGGTGTCGCCCATGTGGCCAGCCATATGCTTGCCCTTGAACACTTTGCCCGGGTCCTGACGCTGGCCGGTCGAACCATGCGTACGGTGCGAAACCGAGTTACCGTGCGTCGCGCGGCCACCACCCATGTGATGGCGCTTGATGACGCCCTGGAAACCCTTGCCGATCGTCGTGCCCGTCACATCGACCTTCTGGCCGGCGACGAAGTGCTCGACGGTGATCTCGGCGCCGACATCGATCATGTTGTCGGCGGAGACGCGGAACTCGGCGACCTTCGCCTTCGGCTCGACGGAAGCGGTCGCGAAATGGCCGCGCATCGCCTTCGACGTGTTCTTCACCTTGGCAAGGCCAACGCCGAGCTGGACGGCGGTATAGCCGTTCTTCTCCTGCGTGCGCTGAGCCACGACCTGGCAGTTCTCCATCTGGAGAACGGTGACGGGAACATGTTCCCCGGCATCATTATAGATGCGGGTCATTCCCACCTTCTTTGCAATCACACCTGAACGCATCGGTTCAATTCCTTTAGAGTTCCGGGCCAGGGGCACCGCCCCTTACCGCGCTCTCATTCCCTTAGAGCTTGATCTCGACGTCGACACCGGCGGCCAGATCGAGCTTCATCAAAGCATCGACCGTCTGCGGGGTCGGATCGACGATGTCGAGCAGACGCTTGTGCGTGCGCATCTCGAACTGCTCGCGGCTCTTCTTGTCGACGTGAGGCGACCGGTTGACCGTGAACTTTTCGATCCGCGTCGGCAGCGGAATGGGGCCGCGGACGTTTGCTCCGGTGCGCTTGGCCGTCGACACGATTTCTTTCGTCGAGGCGTCAAGCACGCGGTGATCAAACGCCTTCAGGCGGATGCGGATATTCTGTCCGTTCATGCGTCACTTCCTTGTTCTGGCGCGGCGCGGGCAAATCCTGCGCCCGCGACAGATCGGTTTAAGTCCAAATTACTCTTTGATGGTGACGACGATGCCGGCACCGACGGTGCGGCCGCCTTCACGGATGGCGAAGCGCAGCTTCTCTTCCATGGCGATCGGCACGATCAGCTCGACATCGACGGTGATGTTGTCGCCGGGCATAACCATTTCCGTGCCTTCCGGCAGCGACACGATGCCGGTCACGTCGGTCGTGCGGAAGTAGAACTGCGGACGGTAGTTGGTGAAGAACGGCGTGTGACGGCCACCTTCGTCCTTGGTCAGGATGTAGGCTTCGGCCACGAACTTCTTGTGCGGCTTCACCGTACCGGGCTTGGCCAGAACCTGGCCGCGCTCGACACCTTCACGATCAACGCCGCGCAGCAGCGCGCCGATGTTGTCGCCGGCCTGGCCCTGGTCGAGCAGCTTGCGGAACATCTCGACGCCCGTGCAGGTCGTCTTGGTCGTCGGACGGATGCCGATGATTTCCAGTTCCTCGCCGACCTTGACGATGCCGCGCTCGACGCGGCCGGTCACGACCGTGCCACGGCCCGAGATCGAGAACACGTCTTCGATCGGCATCAGGAACGGCTTGTCCAGCGGACGAACAGGCGTCGGGATATAGGCATCGACCGCAGCCATCAACTCGCGGATCGCATCTTCGCCGATGGTCTTGTTGGAATCTTCCAGAGCAGCCAGCGCCGAACCCTTGACGATCGGAATGTCGTCGCCGGGGAACTCGTTCTTCGACAGAAGCTCGCGAACCTCGAGCTCGACCAGTTCGAGCAGCTCGGCATCGTCGACCTGGTCGACCTTGTTCAGGAACACCACGATCGACGGCACGCCGACCTGACGGGCAAGCAGGATGTGCTCGCGGGTCTGCGGCATCGGGCCGTCGGCGGCCGACACCACCAGGATCGCGCCGTCCATCTGCGCAGCGCCCGTGATCATGTTCTTCACATAGTCGGCGTGGCCGGGGCAGTCGACATGGGCGTAGTGGCGCGCTGCCGTCTCGTATTCGACGTGCGCCGTCGAAATCGTGATGCCGCGGGCCTTCTCTTCGGGCGCCGCATCGATCTGGTCGTAGCGCTTGTACTCGCCAAAATACTTCGTGATCGCCGCCGTCAGCGACGTCTTGCCATGATCGACGTGGCCAATCGTGCCAATGTTCACATGAGGCTTGTTACGCTCGAATTTACCTTTTGCCATGTGATGTCTCCAATCTGCTCGCCCGTACGGGCCTTGAATTAAGTTACCGATGCAACCCGTTCAGGTTACGCGTATTTCTTCTGGACTTCCTGGGCGACCGCGGTCGGCACAGGCTCATAGTGATCGAACTGCATCGTGTAGGCCGCGCGGCCCTGGCTCATCGAGCGCAGGTTGTCGACGTACTTGAACATGTTGGCCAGCGGCACCATCGCGTTGATGACGACAGCCACGCCACGCGCTTCCTGGCCCTGGATCTGGCCGCGACGGCCGTTCAGGTCGCCGATGACGCTGCCGACATAGTCTTCCGGGGTCACGACTTCGACCTTCATGATCGGCTCGAGCAGCTGCACGCCAAGCTTGGGTGCGGCTTCACGGAAGCAGGCGCGGCCGGCGATTTCGAAGGCCAGAACGCTGGAGTCCACATCGTGGTAAGCGCCGTCGATAAGCGTCGCCTTGACGCCGATCATCGGGAAGCCCGCGAACGGACCCGACGACATGACGCTGTTGATGCCCTTTTCGACACCCGGGATGTATTCCTTGGGAACCGCACCGCCGACGATCTTGGTCTCGAACTCGAACTCCGAGCTTTCCGGGTTCGGTTCGAACACGATCTTGACGCGGGCGAACTGACCGGTACCGCCGGTCTGCTTCTTGTGGGTGTAGTCCTGCTCGTGCCTGCGGGTGATGGTCTCGCGGTAAGCCACCTGCGGCGCGCCGACATTGGCCTCGACCTTGAACTCGCGACGCATGCGGTCGACGATGATGTCGAGGTGAAGTTCGCCCATGCCCGAAATGATGGTCTGGCCGCTTTCCTCGTCCGTCTTGACACGGAAGGACGGATCCTCGGCAGCCAGGCGGTGAAGGGCGAGGCCCATCTTTTCCTGGTCGTTCTTGGTCTTCGGCTCGATGGCGATCTGGATGACCGGATCGGGGAATTCCATGCGCTCGAGGATGACCGGGTGCAGCGGATCGCTGAGCGTGTCGCCGGTGGTCGTGTCCTTGAGGCCAGCCAGAGCAACGATGTCGCCGGCAAAGGCTTCTTCGACGTCGGCGCGCGAATTCGCATGCATCTGCAGCATGCGGCCGATGCGCTCTTTCTTGCCCTTGACGGTGTTATCGACCGAGATGCCCTTGGTCAGCTTGCCCGAATAGATGCGGGCAAAGGTCAGCGAACCGACGAACGGGTCGTTCATGATCTTGAAGGCCAGCATCGACAGCGGCTCGTTGTCGTCGGCATGACGCTCGATCTCGGCGTCGGTCTTGGCGTCGACGCCCTTGATGGCGGGAACATCGGCCGGCGACGGCAGGTATTCGACGACGGCGTCGAGCAGCGGCTGCACGCCCTTGTTCTTGAAGGCCGAGCCACAGAACATCGGGTAGAACTTGACGGCGATGGTGCCCTTGCGGATCAGCGCGCGGATCTCGTCATTCGACGGCATCTTGCCTTCGAGGTAATTCTCGAGTGCCGTCTCGTCCATTTCGACAGCGGCTTCGATCATCTTCTCGCGGTATTCTTCGGCACGGGCCTGGAGATCGGTCGGGATCTCGACGACGTCCCAGGCTGCGCCCAGCGTCTCGTCGCGCCAGACCAGCGCGTTCATCTCGACGAGATCGACAACGCCCTTGAATTCAGTCTCAGCGCCGATCGGCAGCTGCATGACGACGGCATGCGCACCAAGACGCGAGCCGATCATCTCGACCGAGCGGTAGAAGTCGGCGCCGATCTTGTCCATCTTGTTGCAGAAGATCATGCGCGGAACTTTGTACTTGTCGGCCTGGCGCCAGACAGTCTCGGTCTGCGGCTCGACACCGGCATTGGCATCGAGCAGCGCAATGGCGCCGTCGAGCACGCGCAGCGAACGCTCGACTTCGATGGTGAAGTCGACGTGTCCGGGAGTGTCGATGATGTTGAAGCGGTACATCTTGCCGCTGCGACCCTTCCAGAAGGTCGTGGTGGCGGCGGACGTGATGGTGATGCCGCGCTCCTGCTCCTGCTCCATCCAATCCATGGTGGCAGCGCCGTCGTGGACTTCGCCGATCTTGTGCGACTTGCCCGTGTAATAGAGGACGCGCTCGGTGGTCGTCGTCTTGCCGGCGTCAATATGCGCCATGATACCGAAATTGCGGTAGTCTTCGATTTTGTATTCGCGGGCCATCTTGGATGCCTTCTCAGTCTCGTTCGCGCTTTACCAGCGGTAGTGTGCGAAAGCGCGGTTGGCTTCAGCCATCTTGTGGGTGTCTTCACGCTTCTTCACGGCGGTGCCGCGGTTGTTGGCTGCGTCCATCAGCTCGCCGGAGAGGCGGTCGACCATGGTGGTCTCGTTGCGGTTGCGGGCCGCGGCGATCAGCCAGCGGATCGCCAGGGCCTGGCGGCGCTCGGGGCGCACATCGACCGGAACCTGGTAGGTAGCGCCGCCGACGCGGCGCGACCGGACTTCCACATGCGGCGCGACATTGTCGAGCGCCTGATGGAAGACGGTGACCGGCTCCTGCTTGGTCTTCGACTGAACCTGGTCGAGCGCACCGTAGACGATGGTCTCGGCAACCGACTTCTTGCCGTCATACATGACGGCGTTCATGAACTTGGTGACGATCAGATCGCCGAACTTCGGGTCCGGATTGATCTCACGCTTTTCTGCACTGTGACGACGCGACATGGCTTTTGTCTCTCAATCTCGTAGCCCGACGCATTCAAGCAGCGCCAGGGCCGGAAAATCTTACTTCGGACGCTTGGCGCCGTACTTCGAACGGCGCTGCTTGCGGTTCTTCACGCCCTGCGTGTCGAGCACGCCGCGGATGATGTGGTAGCGCACGCCCGGAAGATCCTTTACGCGGCCGCCGCGGATCATGACCACGGAGTGTTCCTGAAGGTTGTGGCCTTCGCCGGGGATGTAGCCGATCACTTCAAAGCCGTTGGTCAGGCGGATCTTGGCCACCTTGCGCAGTGCCGAGTTCGGCTTCTTCGGCGTCGTTGTATAGACGCGCGTGCAGACGCCCCGCTTCTGCGGGTTCTGCTGCATGGCCGGGACCTTGTTGCGCTTCACCGGCGCAATGCGCGGCTTGCGGATCAGCTGGTTGACGGTAGGCATTAAACCCTCTTGTCTCTCAATTCCGTGTCTCGCCCGGTCAGGGCCGCTCAAAGCGCCAATTCCATACGCAAATTCGGGCCATAAACCGCGCCTCGCGGTCCTGCCCGAACAAAATGCAGAGGAAGCGGGAACCGCTTCATGCGCGCCGGAAATGTCTTTTCGCTCGTAAAACGAACCCTGTTTGAGGCAAACTCCAAAGCGTGTCGCTTCGGAAGGGAGAGCCTCACATCGGTTCTGACTGGGCGGCTTCTACTCGCAAGACCGTGAACCGTCAACCCCGGCACGCCAAATATTGCGCGCTGACGACGGCTTGGCAGCCATGCGAAAAATGCATGTAATTTTCTTTCTTCGTTTTACAAGGCAGAGGAAGAAAGTGACCGGGGCAGACAAGAAAGTGACCGGCTTTTGGCTGTCATGCGCGGGTTCTTCATGGCAAAAGGCGCCATGGACAGCCCAAAACCCCTCGCCCGCCCCCGTCTCAAGAGGAATCAGCCCGTGAACGACAATGAGGAACGCCCGGTCACCATCGTCACCGGCCGGGTCTGGAAAAAGAAGGGCGGCAAGCCGGAAGGCGTCCATGTGATGCTGGTCGCGCCCGACGACGATTCGGCCGTGCGCCGGGTGCTCGAATCGCTTGCGGCCGAAGGCTATGCCGAGGTCGAGCTCGACCAGATCGGCGATATGGACGGCGAACCCGACGAGGAGCCGCATCTGTCAGCCTTTCAGGGTGCGCTCGAAGGCGAAGTGTCGATCGTTACGTTCGAGGTTCCGCTCTGAGCGTGGCCGGCTGCTTGCGCCTGTCACCGCGCCGGCTTGCCCGGCACCGGTTCTCTGCTAAGAACCGAGCGACTTAACCAGCCAAATTCGAATCCGCGGAGTTCCCATGCCCTCGAACAATGGTCCCATCAAGCTCGGCATCGTCGGCGTCGGCAAGATCGTGCGCGACCAGCATCTGCCGGCAGTGGCCAAGGATGCGGACTACCGCCTAATCGCCGCCGCCAGCCGGCACGGCAAGGTGGACGGCATCCCGAATTTACCGACCATCGAGGCGATGATCGACGCGGTGCCCGACCTCGAGGCCGTCTCGCTGTGCATGCCGCCGCAGTTCCGCTACGACGCGGCACGCACGGCGCTGATGGCGAAGAAGCACGTTTTCCTGGAGAAGCCGCCGGGCGCCACCGTCAGCGAGGTCGAGGACCTGAAGCGGCTGGCGGCAGCCAACGGCGTCTCACTGTTCGCCAGCTGGCATTCGCGCTACGCGCCGGCAGTGGAGGCCGCGCGCGCCTTCCTGGCGTCGGCCAGGGTCAACTCGGCTGCTATCGTCTGGAAGGAAGACGTCCGCCGCTGGCACCCAAACCAGGACTGGATCTGGGCGGCCGGCGGTTTCGGCGTCTTCGATCCCGGCATCAACGCACTGTCGATCGCAACCCACATCCTGCCGGCGATGTTCATCACCTCGGCCGTCCTCGACTTTCCGGAAAACCGCGCCTCGCCGGTGGCGGCCCACGTGACCTTCCGCACCTCCGACGGATTGCCGGTGACCATGGAGCTCGACTGGCTGCAGACTGGACCACAGAGCTGGGACATCCTGGCCGACACCGACAAGGGCAAGATGGTGTTGTCGGGCGGCGGCACCAGGCTCGCCATCGACGGAAAGGTGGTTCACGACGAGCCGGAAGCCGAATATCCCCAGCTTTACCGGCGCTTCGCTGAAATCGTACGCGCCGGCGTCTCCGATGTCGATTTGGCACCCCTGCAGCACGTGGCCGACGCCTTCATGCTCGGCAAGCGCAATGTGGTGGAAGCGTTCTTCGATTGAGCGATGAGTTCTGCCGGACCGCAGTCCGGACACTCATCATGCAGCCTTACTCGACGATCGCAATCGCAAACCCGTCATAGCCTTTGGCGCCGACGGTCTGGATGGCGGTGCCGTCCAGGCGCTTGTCGCCGCCGATGAAGGAAAACGCACCGCGTGCGCCTTCGACATACGCGTCACGGCCATCGTCGTTGAGCACGGTGCCGTCGCGGATGACGTTGTCGCAGATGATGACCGTCCCCGGCCGCGACAGGCGCATGGCCCATGACAGATAATTCGGGTTGTTCGGCTTGTCCGCGTCGATGAAGATCAGATCGAACGGACCGGCATTTTCGGCAGCCAGCGTCTCAAGCGACTGAAGCGCGGGGCCGATCCTGAGCTCGACCTTGTCCGGCACCCCTGCCCGCTCGAGATTCGAGTGCGCGACTTTTGCATGATGCGGCTCGAGTTCGAGCGTCACGATCTTGCCGCCGACGGGCAATCCCCTTGCCATCCAGATGGTCGAGTAGCCGCCAAGCGTGCCGATCTCCAGCACCTTCCTGGCGCCGCTGATGCGGACCAGCAGCGACAGCAGCTTGCCCTGCGCCGGCGATACGTCGATGGCCGGCAGGCCCTGGTCGCGGTTGGCCGCAAGCACCGCTTCGAGGATGGGATCTGCCTCGAAGAGAGAGGAAACGATGTAGTCGTCGACGTCAGTCCAAACCTTCTTGCTCATGTTTTCCTCGATTCGATTGGGGGTCAAAACGCGAAAAGGGGCCACTGGGGCCCCCTTCCTTCTTCTCGTCCTACCGCGCTTACTGCGCGGCGTTGACCATGTCGGTCAGCATCGGCTCGGCGACCTCGACACCGGAGGCCTTGCGGCGTTCGTCGATGATCAGTTCGTCGCGCGAGGTGGCGATGCGCCGGATCTGGCTCATCGTGCCGCCGGTACCGGCCGGGATCAGCCGGCCGACGATGACGTTTTCCTTCAGGCCCTGCAGCATGTCGGTCTTGCCGGCAACCGCAGCTTCGGTCAGCACCCTGGTCGTCTCCTGGAAGGAGGCGGCCGAGATGAAGGAAGGCGTCTGCAGCGAGGCCTTGGTTATGCCCAGCAGCACCGGCTGGCCTTCGGCCGGCTTCTTGCCGTCCTCGACCAGGCGCTCGTTGACCTCTTCCAGTTCGATCACGTCGACGTGGTCGCCCGGAATGTAGGTCGAGTCGCCCTGTACCGTGATCTCGACCTTCTGCAGCATCTGGCGAACGATCACCTCGATGTGCTTGTCGTTGATCGACACGCCCTGCAGACGGTAGACTTCCTGGATTTCGTTCACGAGGTAGGAAGCAAGTGCTTCCACGCCCTTGATCGCCAGGATGTCGTGCGGCGCCGGATTGCCGTCGAGGATGTAGTCGCCCTTCTCGATGACGTCGCCGTCCTGGAGATGGAACGGCTTGCCCTTCGGGATCAGGTATTCGACCGGCTCAAGCGTCGAGTCATGCGGCTCGATGATGATGCGGCGCTTGTTCTTGTAGTCGCGGCCGAAGCGGATCGTGCCATCGATCTCGGCGATGATGGCGTGATCCTTCGGACGACGTGCCTCGAACAGTTCGGCAACACGCGGCAGACCGCCGGTAATGTCCTTGGTCTTGGCGCTTTCCATTGGGATACGCGCCAAAACGTCGCCGGGACGAACCTGCGAACCCGGCTCGACCGAAAGAATGGCCTCTACCGAGAGCAGGAAGCGGGCGTCGCCGCCCTTCGACAGCTTGCCGACCTTGCCCTTGGGGTCAAGGATGGCGATCGCCGGCTTGAGGTCGTTGCCGCGTGGCGTCGAGCGCCAGTCGATGACCTCGCGCTTGGTGATGCCGGTCGATTCGTCGGCCGTTTCCTGAACGGAAATGCCGTCGACCAGATCCTCGTACGACACCTTGCCCTCGATTTCGGTGAGGACGGGGCGGGTATAGGGATCCCATTCGGCGATACGCTGGCCGCGCTTCACCTTGTCGCCATCGTCCACGAAGATGCGCGAACCATAGGTAAGGCGATGCGAGGCACGCTCCTTGCCGGCTTCGTCGAGGATCAGCACCGCCATGTTGCGGCCCATGACCATCTGCTGGCCGTCCGAGTTGCGCACCACGTTGCGGTTGCGGATCTCGACCTTGCCCTCATACGAGGCTTCAAGGAACGAGCTGTCCACCACCTGCGCCGTACCGCCCATGTGGAAGGTACGCATGGTGAGCTGGGTGCCCGGCTCGCCGATCGACTGCGCCGCGATGACGCCGACGGCTTCGCCCTGGTTGACCGGGGTGCCGCGGGCAAGATCGCGTCCGTAGCAGACCGCACAGACGCCGATCCTGACCTCGCAGGTCAGTGCCGAGCGAATGCGGACCGACTGCACGCCGGCCTTTTCGATCTTTTCCACGTCACGTTCGTCCATCAGCGTTCCGGCCTTGACCAGAACCTCACCCGAAAGCGGATGCGTGATGTCGTCGAGCGAGGTGCGGCCCAGCACGCGCTGGCCGACCGAAGCGACGACCTGACCGGCATCGACGATCGGCTGCATGGTGAGGCCCTTGTCGGTGCCGCAATCCACGGAGTTGACGATGCAGTCCTGCGCCACGTCGACCAGACGACGGGTGAGGTAACCCGAGTTCGCCGTCTTCAAGGCGGTGTCGGCCAGACCCTTGCGGGCGCCGTGGGTCGAGTTGAAGTACTCGAGCACGGTCAGGCCTTCCTTGAAGTTCGAGATGATCGGCGTCTCGATGATTTCACCCGAGGGCTTTGCCATCAGGCCGCGCATGCCGGCGAGCTGACGCATCTGGGTGGGCGAACCACGCGCACCCGAATGCGACATCATGTAGATCGAGTTCATCGGCTTTTGACGGCCACTGTCCTCGAACTCGACGGCCTTGATGCGGGCCATCATCTCGTCGGCGACCTTTTCCGAGCACTTGGCCCAGGCGTCGACGACCTTGTTGTACTTCTCGCCCTGAGTGATCAGGCCGTCATTGTACTGCTGCTCGTATTCCTTGGCCAAAGCTTCGGTGTCGGAAACCAGCTTGATCTTGGCGTCCGGGATCAGCATGTCGTCCTTGCCGAACGAAATGCCGGCGCGGCAGGCGTGGCTGAAGCCGAGGGCCATGATGCGGTCGCAGAAAATGACCGTCTCCTTCTGACCGCAGTGGCGGTAGACGGTGTCGATCATCTTGGAGATGTTCTTCTTGGTCATCTCCTGGTTGGCGGTCTCGTAAGGCACGTTGACGTTCTTCGGCAGCAGTTCGCCGATGATCATGCGGCCAGGCGTGGTGTCGTAGATTTTCGACACGACCTTGCCTTCGGCGTCGACCGTGCGGAAGCGACCCTTGATCTTGGAGTGCAGCGTCACCGCCTTGGTCTCGAGCGCATGCTGGAGTTCGCCCATGTCGGCAAACACCATGCCTTCGCCCGGCTCGTTCTGATTGACGATCGAGAGATAGTAGAGACCCAGGACCATGTCCTGCGACGGCACGATGATCGGCGCGCCGGAAGCCGGGTGCAGGATGTTGTTGGTCGACATCATCAGCACGCGGGCTTCAAGCTGCGCTTCCAGCGACAGCGGCACGTGAACGGCCATCTGGTCGCCGTCGAAGTCGGCGTTGAAGGCCGTGCAGACCAGCGGATGCAGCTGGATCGCCTTGCCTTCGATCAGGATCGGCTCGAACGCCTGGATGCCGAGGCGGTGCAGCGTCGGCGCACGGTTCAGCAGCACCGGATGCTCGCGAATGACCTCGTCGAGGATATCCCAGACTTCCGGACGCTCCTTCTCGACCAGCTTCTTGGCCTGCTTGACGGTCGAGGAGAACCCCTTGGCGTCGAGGCGGGCGTAGATGAACGGCTTGAACAGTTCGAGCGCCATCTTCTTCGGCAGGCCGCACTGGTGCAGCTTGAGCTCCGGACCGGTGACGATGACCGAACGGCCCGAATAGTCGACGCGCTTGCCGAGCAGGTTCTGGCGGAACCGGCCCTGCTTGCCCTTCAACATGTCGGACAGCGACTTCAGCGGACGCTTGTTGGCGCCGGTGATGACGCGGCCGCGACGGCCGTTGTCGAACAGCGCATCGACGGCTTCCTGCAGCATGCGCTTTTCATTGCGCACAATGATGCCGGGGGCGCGCAGCTCGATCAGCCGCTTCAGGCGGTTGTTGCGGTTGATGACGCGGCGATAGAGATCGTTCAGGTCGGACGTCGCGAAACGGCCGCCATCCAGAGGAACCAGCGGGCGAAGGTCCGGCGGGATCACCGGAACCACCTTCATGATCATCCATTCCGGACGGTTGCCGGACTCCATGAAGTTCTCGACGACCTTGAGCCGCTTCAGATACTTCTTCTGCTTCAGCTCGGACGTGGTCGAAGCCAGTTCCGAACGCAGGTCGCCGGCGATCTTCTCCAGGTCCATGCCGGCCAGAAGGTCATGAATGGCCTCGGCACCGATCATGGCGGTGAACGAATCCTCGCCATATTCGTCGACGGCGATCATGTACTCTTCCTCGCTGAGCAGTTGGTGCTCCTTCAGCGCGGTGAGGCCAGGCTCGGTGACGATGTAGTTCTCGAAGTAGAGGACGCGCTCGATGTCCTTCAGCGTCATGTCGAGCAGTGTGCCGATGCGCGACGGCAGCGACTTCAGGAACCAGATGTGAGCGACAGGTGCCGCCAGCTCGATGTGGCCCATGCGTTCGCGGCGAACGCGCGACAGCGTGACTTCGACGCCGCACTTTTCGCAGATGACGCCCTTGTACTTCATGCGCTTGTACTTGCCGCACAGGCATTCATAGTCCTTGATCGGGCCAAAAATGCGCGCGCAGAACAGACCGTCACGCTCCGGCTTGAAGGTGCGGTAGTTGATGGTCTCCGGCTTCTTGATCTCGCCGAACGACCAGGACAGAATCTTCTCAGGGCTGGCGAGCGATATCCGGATGGAATCGAACACCTGCGCCGGCGCCTGCGGATTGAAGAGATTCATGACCTCTTGGTTCATGCCGTTCTCCTTTTCGGGGTCCTCGAAAACCCCTTGCCTCTAACGCGGGCCAAATGCCCGCTGAGTGGTCGGCCCACTGGCCGTAGAATTTGTTGCATCCGGTCGCGGCGTTCCGCGACCGGATGTCTTGCTTACTCGGCCGCGCCCCTATTCGGCAGCATCTGGCAGCCGGACAGGGTTGTCGTCGAGCTTGGTGTTCTCCAGCTCGACATTGAGGCCGAGAGACCGCATTTCCTTGACGAGCACGTTGAAGCTCTCGGGAATGCCGGCCTCGAACGTGTCGTCGCCGCGCACGATCGCCTCGTAGACCTTGGTGCGGCCGGCGACATCGTCCGACTTCACCGTCAGCATTTCCTGCAGCGTGTAGGCGGCGCCATAGGCTTCCAGCGCCCAGACCTCCATTTCGCCGAAGCGCTGGCCACCGAACTGCGCCTTGCCGCCCAGCGGCTGCTGGGTAACGAGCGAGTACGGACCGATCGAACGCGCGTGGATCTTGTCGTCCACCAGGTGGTGAAGCTTGAGCATATAGATATAGCCCATCGTCACCTTGCGATCGAACGGCTCGCCTGTGCGTCCGTCATAGAGCTGCGACTGACCGCTGGTGTGCAGGCCCGCCTGCTCCAGCATGATGTTGATGTCGACTTCATGCGCGCCGTCGAACACCGGTGTCGCGATAGAGACGCCGCGGCGCATCTGCTCGCTGAGGCGAACGATGCTCTCGTCGTCATATTCGCGGACCGGCTCGTTGCGGTCGTTGGCTGGGATGAAGCTCTCGAGCGTCTTGCGCAACGGCTTGATGTCTCCAGCCGTCTTGTACGCGTCGATCAGCTCGCCGATCTTCTTGCCCATGCCCGCGCATGCCCAGCCCAGATGCGTTTCCAGGATCTGGCCGACATTCATGCGGCTCGGCACACCCAGCGGGTTGAGCACGATATCGGCATGCGTGCCGTCCTCGAGGAAAGGCATGTCCTCGACCGGAACGATCCGCGACACGACACCCTTGTTGCCGTGACGTCCGGCCATCTTGTCGCCCGGCTGCATCTTGCGCTTCACGGCCACGAAGACCTTGACCATCTTCATGACGCCCGGAGGCATTTCGTCGCCGCGCTGGACCTTCTCGACCTTGTCCATGAAGCGCTGCTCGAGCGCCTTCTTGGAATCGTCGTACTGGCCACGCAGGGCTTCCAGTTCGCTCTGGAGCTTTTCGTTCTCAACCGCAAACTGCCACCACTGCGAACGCGGATACTCGTCCAGCGTGTCCTTCGACAGCTTCGAGCCCTTCTTGAAGCCCTTCGGCCCGGCAATGGCTTCCTTGCCGACGAGAACGTCGGAAAGGCGCGAATAGACGTTGCGGTCGAGGATCGCCTGCTCGTCGTCGCGGTCCTTGGCGAGGCGTTCGATCTCCTCGCGTTCGATCGCCATGGCGCGCTCGTCCTTCTCGACGCCGTGGCGGTTGAAGACGCGCACTTCGACGACTGTGCCGAAGGTGCCCGGAGGCATGCGCATCGAGGTGTCGCGAACGTCGGACGCCTTTTCACCGAAGATGGCGCGCAGGAGCTTTTCTTCCGGCGTCATCGGGCTTTCGCCCTTCGGCGTGATCTTGCCGACCAGGATGTCGCCCGGCTGCACTTCCGCGCCGATATAGACGATGCCGGCTTCGTCGAGGTTCTTCAGCGCTTCTTCCGAAACGTTCGGAATGTCGCGCGTGATTTCCTCCGGTCCAAGCTTGGTGTCGCGGGCCATGACCTCGAATTCCTCGATGTGGATCGAGGTGAAGACGTCGTCGGCCACGATGCGCTCGGAGAGCAGGATCGAGTCCTCGTAGTTGTAGCCGTTCCACGGCATGAACGCGACCAGCACGTTGCGGCCGAGCGCCAGATCGCCGAGCTCGGTCGACGGACCGTCGGCGATGATGTCGCCCTTGTTGACGCGGTCGCCCATGCGCACCAGCGGACGCTGGTTGATGCAGGTGTTCTGGTTCGAACGCTGGAACTTCATCAGCCGGTAGATGTCGACGCCCGACTTGCCGGGATCGAGATCTTCCGTGGCGCGGATGACGATACGCGTCGCGTCCACCTGGTCGACGATGCCGCCGCGGCGGGCGCCGATGGCGGCACCCGAGTCACGGGCAACGATCGGCTCCATGCCGGTGCCTACGAACGGCGCTTCGGCGCGCACCAGCGGCACGGCCTGACGCTGCATGTTGGAGCCCATCAGCGCGCGGTTGGCGTCGTCGTTCTCGAGGAACGGGATCAGCGCCGCGGCCACGGACACCATCTGCTTGGGCGACACGTCCATGAGATCGACGTTTTCGCGCGGCGCCATCATCACTTCGCCGGCGCTGCGGCAAATGACGAATTCGTCGACGAAACCACCATTCTTGTCGAGCTCGGCATTGGCCTGCGCAACGTGGTGCTTGGACTCTTCCATAGCGGAGAGATAGACGACCTCATTGGTCAGCTTGCCATTGACGATCTTGCGGTACGGGCTTTCGATGAAGCCGTACTTGTTGACGCGCGCGAAGGTCGCCAGCGAGTTGATCAGACCGATGTTCGGGCCTTCCGGCGTCTCGATCGGGCAGATGCGGCCGTAATGCGTCGGGTGCACGTCGCGCACTTCGAAGCCGGCGCGCTCGCGGGTCAGACCGCCCGGGCCAAGTGCCGACAGGCGGCGCTTGTGGGTGATCTCCGACAGCGGGTTGGTCTGATCCATGAACTGCGACAGCTGCGAGGAACCGAAGAACTCGCGCACGGCGGCAGCCGCCGGCTTGGCGTTGATCAGGTCCTGCGGCATCACCGTATCGATCTCGATCGAGGACATACGTTCCTTGATCGCGCGCTCCATGCGCAGCAGGCCGACGCGGTATTGGTTCTCCATCAGCTCGCCGACAGAACGCACGCGGCGGTTGCCGAGATTGTCGATGTCGTCGATCTCGCCCTTGCCGTCGCGCAGCTCGACCAGCGTCTTGACCACGGCCAGGATGTCGTCCTTGCGCAGCACGCGCACGGTATCCTCAGCCTTGAGCTCGAGGCGCATGTTCATCTTGACGCGGCCGACGGCCGACAGGTCGTAGCGCTCCGAGTCGAAGAACAGCGAGTTGAACATGGCTTCGGCGGTTTCAAGCGTCGGCGGCTCGCCCGGGCGCATGACACGGTAGATGTCGAACAGTGCGTCCTGGCGGCTCTCGTTCTTGTCGACGTTGAGCGTATTGCGGATGTAGGCGCCGACATTGACGTGGTCGATGTCGAGAACCTTGATCTCGCTTTCGCCCGTGCCGAGCAGCACCTTCAGCGTCTTTTCATCGATCTCGTCGCCGGCTTCGAGGAAAATCTCGCCGGTGCCGTAGTTGACGATGTCCTCGGCCAGGTAATTGCCGAGCAGATCCTCGTCGGTCGCCTTGATCGCCTTCAGACCCTTTTCGCCAAGCGCCCTTGCTTGGCGGGCGGTGATCTTCTTGCCGGCCTCGACGACAACTTCGCCTGTGTCGGCATCGACGAGGTCGCCAACGGCCTTGAGGCCGCGGAAACGCTCGACGTTGAACGGGATGCGCCAGTGGTCGCCGGCGCGCTTGTAGGTGATCTTGTTGTAGAAGGTCGACAGGATCTCTTCGCCGTCCATGCCGAGCGCCATCAAGAGCGACGTCACCGGAATCTTGCGGCGGCGGTCGATGCGGGCATGCACGACGTCCTTGGAATCGAACTCGATGTCGAGCCACGAACCGCGATAGGGAATGACGCGCGCCGCAAACAAAAGCTTGCCCGAGGAGTGCGACTTGCCCTTGTCATGGTCGAAGAAGACGCCCGGCGAACGGTGCATCTGCGAGACGATGACGCGCTCCGTGCCATTGACGATGAAGGTGCCGTTGAGCGTCATGAGCGGCATGTCGCCCATATAGACGTCCTGCTCCTTGATGTCCTTGATCGACTTTGCGCCGGTATCCTCGTCGATATCGAACACGATGAGGCGAAGCGTCACCTTGAGTGGCGCGGCATAGGTCAGGTCGCGCTGACGGCATTCGTCAACGTCGAATTTCGGTCCTTCGAACTCGTACTTCACGAACTCCAGCATCGAGGAGCCGGAGAAATCGGAGATCGGGAAAACCGACTTGAAAACGGCCTGCAGTCCCTCGTCCGGACGCCCACCCTTGGGCTCCGCCACCATCAGGAACTGGTCATAGGATGCTTTTTGAACCTCGATCAGGTTCGGCATCTCCGCAACTTCCGGAATCTTTCCGAAGAACTTGCGTACGCGTCTGCGGCCATTGAAAGTCTGGGTCTGGGCCATCGTCGCTCCTTAGCTATAAACTCGGGGCGAGCCTCGCCGCGGCTCACCTTGCATGCGCGGCCACCTCGGCGGCGGCCCCTGATCTGTTTCCCGCCGCCTGGCGGCGACGGCTAAAACGGGAGAAAACCCGTTTCCTGAAGGCCGGTTTCGGCCCTCAGGAAAGAGGTTCTCGTACATCTCGCGCTACGCATCCTCCCCTCTGATGAAGGGAGTGGCGGACGGCGCGAGGCCGCCCGCCGCTTTTACGCTTACTTCAGGTCGACCTTGGCGCCGGCTGCTTCCAGCTGGGCCTTGAACTTCTCAGCGTCAGCCTTGGAAACGGCTTCCTTGACCGGCTTCGGAGCTGCTTCGACCAGATCCTTGGCTTCCTTGAGGCCCAGGCCGGTGATGGCGCGGACTTCCTTGATGACGTTGATCTTCTGAGCGCCTGCCTCGGTGAGGACGACGTCGAATTCCGTCTTTTCCTCAGCCGGAGCAGCAGCAGCGGCAGCGCCGCCGGCAGCGGCAACCGCCACCGGAGCAGCAGCCGAAACGCCCCACTTTTCTTCCAGAAGCTTCGACAACTCGGCCGCCTCGAGGACGGTCAGCTTCGAAAGGTCGTCTACGATCTTTGCCAGATCAGCCATTGTTGTATTCCTTCATCAGGTTCGAACGTGTGTTTGTGATAGCGAGGAACGGCCTCATGCCGCCTCGTCCTTCCGGGCGTAAGCGCCGATGACGCGCGCGACCGAAGCCGCTGGCGCATTGACGATCTGGGCGATCCGGGTTGCCGGCGTGGCGATCATGCCAACCAGCCTGGCGCGCAGCTCATCGAGCGACGGAAGTGTGGCGAGTGCCTTCACACCGTCGGCGTTGAGCGAGGTGGTGCCCATTGCGCCGCCGAGAATGACCAACTTGTCATTTCCCTTGGCGAAATCGGACGCGACCTTCGGCGCCGCAATCGGATCCTCCGAATAAGCGATCAGCGTCTGTCCCTTGAACAGGTCGATGATCGATGCGGAGTCCGTGCCCTGAAGAGCGATTTTGGCGAGACGGTTCTTCGCGACTTTGACGGTGCCACCGGCAGCGCGCATTTTCGACCGAAGGTCGTTCATTTGCGCGACGGTGATACCGGCGTAGTGGGCCACGACGACTGAACCAGCGCCTGCAAAAGCACCATTCAGGCCCGTGACGAGTTCGCGTTTTTCCGCTCTGTCCACTGCCTATCTCCAGTTGACCCCTGCCCCGCTAGTGGGACAGGCGTCGGGTTGCCTTTTTGCCGGCCGGGCCATCCATTACAGATCTCCCGAACGACGCTCGAGGATCCTGCCCCCTTTCGCCACATCGACGGCAAGCCGGAGATGCGCAGACAAAAGGCAAACACGGTTCGAACCTTTCATTGGAGCTTGTCGCTCCGTTGTCCGGCTTTCACCCGTCTCATGCAGGCCCAATTCAATTAAGGCTTCTGGGCCGCCTGCAATCTCGGACAGGATGTCCGGAAGCCTCTCGACTTCCGGTACCGGGCCGCCGACAAGTCGGAGGCCCGGAATTCACTTGCGGATCAGCGCCTTGGCAGCCGATCCAGATGTTCGTATCAAGACGCTGCGAGCGTCGAGACGTCGAGCTTGAGGCCCGGGCCCATCGTCGAGGTGACCGACACTTTCTTGACGTAGTTGCCCTTGGCGCCAGCCGGCTTTGCCTTGGTCACGGCATCGGCGAAGGCGCGGACGTTTTCTTCCAGCGCCTTGACGTCGAACGAGACCTTGCCGACGCCGGCATGAACGATGCCGGCCTTCTCGACGCGGAACTCGACAGCGCCGCCCTTCGATGCCTTGACGGCGGCGGCGACGTCGGTGGTGACGGTGCCGACCTTCGGGTTCGGCATCATGCCGCGCGGGCCCAGCACCTTGCCCAGACGGCCGACCAGCGGCATCATGTCCGGCGTGGCGATGCAGCGATCGAAGTCGATCGTGCCCTTCTGGACGATGTCGACCAGATCCTCGGCACCGACGATGTCGGCGCCGGCGGCGCGAGCCTCATCGGCCTTGCCGCCACGTGCGAACACGGCGACGCGGACAGAGCGGCCGGTGCCGTTCGGCAGGTTGACCACGCCGCGGACCATCTGGTCGGCATGGCGCGGGTCGACGCCTAGGTTCATCGCAACTTCGATGGTCTCGTCGAACTTCACCGTCGAACGGTCCTTGAGCAGCTTCAGCGCCTCACCAAGGGCATAGGCCTTGTTGGGGTCGATGCCGTCGCGGGACTTCGATACACGCTTTGCAATCTTTGCCATGATCTCAGCCCACCACTTCCAGACCCATCGAGCGGGCGGAGCCCTCGACCATGCGCATGGCCGCCTCGACGTCGTTTGCGTTCAGATCCTTCATCTTCTGTTCGGCGATGGCGCGCACCTTGTCGCGACCGATCGTGCCGGCCTTGATCTTGCCCGGCTCTTTCGAACCCGAAGTCAAGTTCGCCGCCTTTTTCAGGAAGTAGCTCACCGGCGGCGTCTTCATGACGAAGGTGAAGGACTTGTCCTGGTAATAGGTGATGACGACCGGGATCGGCGATCCCTTTTCCATTTCCTGGGTCTGCGCGTTGAACGCCTTGCAGAATTCCATGATGTTGATGCCGCGCTGACCAAGTGCCGGGCCGATCGGCGGAGACGGCGTAGCCGATCCCGCTTTGACCTGGAGCTTGAGCTGGCCTGCAATTTTCTTAGCCATCTCTTTCCTGCCTTTATCTCATGCCGGCCCCAGTATCGGGAACACCGGCGGTTGCAGTCTGGTGGTGCGGTCCGCGCGGCCGGCTAAAGCCGCATTCGCCTCCCACCCGTTCATGGCCGCGCGCTTTCCGCGCCGCCTCCCCTTGCCGGCGAACCGGCGCAGGGTTTTCGGATCAGCCCTTTTCGACCTGTCCGAATTCCAGATCGACCGGCACGGCGCGCCCGAAGATCGAAACTTCCACCTTGAGCCGCGCCCGCTCCTCGTCCACTTCCTGGACGAAACCGTTGAACGAGGCGAACGGACCATCCGAAACGCGGATCGCCTCGCCGATCTCGAAAGTGACCGAAGGCTTCGGCCGCTCGACGCCTTCCTGAACCTGGTTCAGGATGCGCTGCGCCTCGGCTTCGGTGATCGGCACCGGCTTGGAGTCACCGAGGAAGCCGGTGACCTTCGGCGTGTTCTTGACCAGCGAGAACACCGCATCGGTCAGATTGGCCTTGAGCAGCACATAGCCCGGAAAGAACTTGCGCTCGGCATCGACCTTGCGGCCGCGGCGGATTTCGACGACCTTCTCGGTCGGCACCACGATCTGCTCGATATCGGCGGACAGGCCCTTCTGCTTGGCCTTGTTCTCAATGTCCTCGGCGACCTTCTTTTCGAAGTTCGAATAGGCGTGGACGATGTACCAGCGCGCGGTCATTTCAAGACTTCTCCGTAATCGCCGGACTTAATGGCCGAGGCTCAGTAACCGCTCGATCGCGTAGCCCATGGCCACGTCGGCGGTGAAGAAAAAGATCATCGCGATGACCGCGAATACGAGCACCATCACCGTCGAGATCATCGTCTCCCGGCGCGACGGCCAAGTCACCTTGGCGGTCTCCGCGCGGACCTGCTGGAGAAAGACGAAAGGATTTGTGGTTTTCGAAGCCATATGCCGCTCTGTCTTCAAGACCCGTTGGCCGGGTCTCCTGGATGATCCCGCTGGCCGGGACGTGCCGCCTGGGTTCAAGTCGGCGCCGAATCAGCGCCATTTCGCCCATGCAAATCGGACGCGTAAAGCCGGCTTCCCAGCTCCACGCGTCGCGTGTCTGTTGTGTCTACATAAAACCGATTCTTGATCCACGCAAGTGGCAAGTGTCCGCTTTATGACCAAACGCCGCCTCGGAACCATCCAGTCGTCCCGTCCCGGCTATCGGGGCCTTATGCCTCAGTTCACCCAATATGGCAAGCCGCCTGCCGTTTTTCAATGCCGGACCCGAATTCCGGAGGTGCATCCGGAAATCAGGCACGTGACTACAAGTTCGAGGAAATGGCGTTGAGGACGAACCTGCGACCTGCTGTTTTGGAAAGCAAATGAAGCACCCAAGGTTGGAATCCAGCTGCCCCTGGCGAGGCAGCTGGATCAACCCAGGGTTAGTTCAGGCACAGGCGAGTTCGACCCCGGCCACTGCGCCGATTCCGCGTGGTGGGCGTGGGCGCGGCGCGATCACTGCCGGGCACGAGGGCGGGTCGTCGTCATCGTCGGGGCCGAAAGAACGGCCACGACGCCGCCAAGCCTTGAGAGCGCTGCGGCGCGAGGAGGGTCGCCAAGGCAGCACTCGGCCTGAAGTCTCTTTCCCCAGCGTGGGTTTCTCATCGAGAGCCTTCAACGCCCTCAGAATCTGGTCGACAGGGATTACCGTGCCGTTGTCCAGGCGGCGCAAGGCAGGCTGGTTTTCCACCGCGCAGGCATCGGACGCCCACGAGGAAAGCAGTGCCCGCTTTTCTCCACGGCTGAGGCGTGGATGGTTGATGACGTCGTCTGGATTGTCGAGCAGGCACAAAGAAGTTTCAATTTTGCCCGAGCGTGCCGCAGAAAGTGTCGGTGTCTCGTAGAAGTTGTCCATCTCCATTCTCCGCAATCTGGGCCTCCCGGCCGAAGCCGGGAGGCGGACCGCAGGGATAACTGAATCGATACGATCAGGCCGCTTTGCGGGTGCGTTCCGTATCCTGGGCGATCTGCTTGCCGCCCACCTGAGCGTCGCCGGCCCCGATGCTGATGCGGCGCGGCTTCAGCTCTTCGGGAATCTCACGGACGATGTCGATGGTCAGGAGACCCTTCTCAAGGTTTGCTGCCTTGATCTTCATGTGGTCGGCAAGCTTGAACGTCTGCCTGAAACTGCGGTAGGCGATGCCCTGGTGCAGCAGCTGGCGTCCGCTCTGATCATCAGCCTTCTGGCCTACCACGACCAGTTCGGGTCCATGCTGGGTCAGCTCAACCTCATCCTGGCTGAAGCCTGCGATGGCCATCGAGATACGGTAGCCGTTCTCGTCGACCTTCTCGATGTTATAGGGCGGCCAGTCCGGACGCGTGCCGCTGTCGAGCATGTCGAAAAGCCGGTCGAAACCGACGGTGGTCCGATAGAGAGTATCAAAGGTTCTCATAGCCACATCCTCCTTTGAAGCAACATGGGTACAAGGGCGCCGCCCAGCAGCGCCGTCTTTTGCCAAGCCAATCGGCCTCGGCGCGAAACGAATTAGGAAGGGCCGAAAACGGGTTCAAGAGCCCTGTTCAGAAAATTTCAGAAGCCAGGCCAGCATCCCGCTTCCAATAATTCGCAGCCGCTGAAAAGCAGCCGGCGGCAGCAAAATATGCCTATTCTGAATTGTGAACGCAAATGGCAATTGGCTCGCCAATGGCAGTTGGATCAAGGAAATCGGTTCGTGGAAATACGCCGACTTCGGCATTGCGCATCAGCGCTCTCGCTCTGCGATGCCTTCGGAACGTCGCTCGTCGAGTACGCCGCTTCAGCCCAACCAAACGAGGAGCCAAAACAAGGCGTTTCTAAAATGCCGGATTCCAACGAGGAAAATGGCACGGGCAGCAGGGCTCGAACCTACGACCTGCGGTTTTGGAGACCGCCGCTCTACCAACTGAGCTATGCCCGTACGCGCGTTTCAGCGCAGGCGCTTCCTAAAAGCTTCCGGGCGCGCTGTAAAGAGTTGTCTGACGCGCTTTCAGATCCTTTGCCGGAAATCCGGATAGGTGATGACCAGCCCGTCCCTGCCTATCTCGATTTTCGCCTGCCTGAAGCCGCATGCCGGCGCTCAGCCCCCGGCCGGCGGCTTGTACGGCCCGCCCGGCACGCCCCAGCCCCAGGCCGGCATCGGTTCGGTCTGCGGGTCGCAAGTCTCGCCGAGGGCAGAGTTCATCTTGGCCAGCCGCGATCCCCATTCGACATAGCCGATGAAGGCGGAGCGGAATTCGGGATCGTCCGGCAACCCGACCGCATCGGCGGCATCGGCAAGCAGGCTGATCCAGCGGCGGCGCTGTTCCTCCGTCAAATGCTTGCCGAGATGATGCATGACCATCTCGCGGTGACCGCCAAATTTCTCGCTGTAGGTCTTCGGCCCGCCAAAAACCTCGCCGATAAAGGCCGCGACATGCGCGGGATGATCCGGCGACATGTGTTTGAACATTGGGCCGACCACCGGGTCGCGGGACACCATGTCGTAAAAGGTTTCCGTCAGCCGATTGAGGGCTTCGATGCCGCCGGCCCATTCGTAGAGTGTCGGGATATCCTGGCTCATTCTCGATCCTCCCCCGGGCGACGCCTGCCACGACGATAGCGGAGAAATCGGGCATGGCTCAACCTGCCTCGATGGCCAGTTTCTGCGATGCCTACAGTTTGGCGGGCGACTCGGCCTTGGCTGTCGGCGGAAGCAAACAGTTGTCGGGCTTGGGTGAGGTTTTGCAAATAGCGGGGCCAGTTAGCGCCTCCACCGACTCCGGCCCGGTTGTCAGCCCGACTTTGAGCATCATGTCGGGCTCGAGCTGACGCTCGACCGAGCCTATCGCGGCGAACAGAGCTGGGTCCATCTCCATCTCCTCCAGGTAGGCTTTAACCAACTGCGTCTGTCCCCTCGAGGACATGCTGAGCCTCGCCTTGGGATCGACCAGCCTTTTGGCGCCGGCGGCAAGCATGAGCGCGCAGGCCGAATCGCACTCCACTCCAAAATCGCTAATCAGCCCGACATAGGCACCGTTATCGGCCAAGCAGCCTGCCTCGGGCGGGTCGCAGCCGACGATAGTGGTGCGAGCGACGGCGACGTCGAGCTTCCGTTCATGGATAAGCCTTCCCGCGGCCAGAGCGCTGAACAGGCTGCCCCCCTGTGAGCTGATCACCACCGGCAGCCGCCGGTTGCCAAGGGTGTCGAGCAACTGGCGCAACTTTTGCGGGGTCTGAGGCGTCATCGCGCCTTCCGCCGAGATCCATTCCGGGCTATCGGGATTGCAGAGCGAGTCTCTGCCGCGAACGACAACGAAGCGCATATCTGGCGTCGAATTCCCTGGCGCTGCCTGCAACGGCTTGGGAGCTGGAGCCTTGGCCGCCTGAGAAAGTGGGGGGCCGGTCTTTGCCTTGATCGCAGCCACCACGGCCGGCTTGGCCACGGGCGTTTGTCCGCCGGCTGGCTTGTTTCCCGGTATTTCCCGGCAGTTCGGAGCCGGCGGGTCGAACATGCACAGACTTGCTCTGGTAAACAGGTCCAGAGTGTCCGTGCTGGTCGCCAGTTTCATCGTCAGCATATCGTGGAGGCCGATCTGCCTGATGTCGCTCGCCGGCGTCGCCTTCATCAAGTCCAGCACGCCCTGCCCGATACCCATCTCTCGGAGATAGGCCGAGATCTTTCTCGCGTACCCCTTGCTCATCTCATAGGTCTTGTAGCTTTCACCTTGAGTGACCGTTTGCGTGGTGACCCGATATTTTTTGCCCCGTTTGACGCGATATGTGGTCCGGTAGTGCGTGGTGGAGGGGAACCAGGTGGTCGTGATCTGGTGAACACCCAGATAGTTCCAGCCGCCGGCCACGCGGCGGACGCCACCGGCAAACATCAGCGGACAGGCGGAGTTGCAGCTGGCGCCATCAGACGCCCGGCCGAGATAGGCGGAACCTTTGCCGTAACTAAAACCACAACCATCCGTCCCGGGCCAACAGTCGGAAAACTCGGTCTTGCCTACGGCGATATCGAGCTTGTTCTTGCGGATTATCCGGCCAAGTTCGAGCGCTGCATTGACGTTGCCGCCAAAGGAATTGACGATAATCGGCAGTTTGCGACCGCCTAGCTTCTTCAAGGTGCGCTTGAGCAGGGCTGGCGTGCCGGCTGCGATGTCGCCTTCGGCGGAGATCCACTCCGGACAATTGGGCTCGCAGCCCGGTGCGTTGCTGCGCGCGACGACAAACTTCATCTCCGAGCGATCCTCGGACCATATCGTCGGATCATTCGTCGGATAGGGCACTCCCTGCAGAGGGAGCAATGTCTGCCATGTCCGGGGGGCGGCATCCTCGGCCTTCGCGGCGAAGGCAGCCATCGCCATCGCGGCCACCGTCGCCAGCCGAACCAGCCCGCGCCGCCACCTTGCAGCATTGTCTGAACGGTGTCCCCAAACCACGCCCGGCAAACCCCTCAATGCAATCCATAATAGTTGCGGCGACGGTGCTTGCAATAGCTTTGACCAACCGTGCAATACTTGTGCCGCGCAACGCCGGAAACAAAAAGGCAGCCCCAAAGACCGCCCTCTCCTGGTCGATCCGGCTGATATCAGTTCGACTATTTCTCGATGGTGACGACGATGCCGGCAGCGACGGTGCGGGGCCCTTCACGGAACGCGAAGCAAGGCGTCTCTTTCATGCGATAGGCACGATCAGCCATTGGACGACGGCACCACGCGGCAATTCTCAGGTTTCGGCGCCGATCTGCAGATGCTGGACCCCGTCAGCGCATCCACCGACTGGCGCCCGGTCGTCAGGCCGACCTCCAGCATCATGTCGGGTTCGAGCTGACGCTCGACCGAACTGCCCTGGAGCGCCCGGAACAAAGCGGGGCTGATCGCCATCTCGTCGAGGTAGGATTTGACCGCCTGCTTCTGCCCCATCAGATAGAGGCTGAGCCGCGCCTGGGAACCGACAAGCCGCCTGGCGCCACCGGCCAGCATGAGCGCGCAGGCCGAATCGCAGTCGCCGTCGCCATCGACGCTCAGCCCGGCATAGGCGCCTTCCCTGGCCAGGCAATTCCACTCTGCCGGGTCGCAGCCGACGAAATCGGTGCGGGCAACGGCAACGTCGAGCTTCTTTTCATGGATGATCCGGCCCGCCGCCAGGGCGCCGGAGAGGTCGCCGCCTCGCGAGCTGATCACCACCGGCAGCCGCCGGTTGCCAAGCGTGGCGAGCAATTGGCTGAGTTTCTGCGGCGTCTGGGGCGTAATCGCGCCTTGCGCTGCAATCCATTCCGGGCAGTCGGGATTGCAGAGCGGGTTGCTGCCACGAACCACGACAAAGCGCATGCCGTCATCGTGCGGCGCGCTCTCCGGCTTCAGCGGCAGCGGCGCAGCCTTTGCCACGTCCGGCAGGCCGCCGGCTGGCTTGTTCGCCGGTATTTCCCGGCAATTCGGAGCCGGAAGGTTCAGCCTGCACAGGCTTGCGCTGGTCAGCAAATCTGCAGCGTCGTCGCTGGTGACCAGCTTCATTGTCAGCATGTCGCTGAGGTCGATCTGCTGGATGTCGCTGGCCGGCGTGCTCTTCATCGTCTCGATGATGCTGAGGTCGACACCCATCTCCTTGAAATAGGCGGACAGCTTGCGCTCCACCCCCTTGCTCATCTCGTAGGTCTTGTAGCTGCCGGTGTTCTTGCGGCTGACGACCTTCTTGCTGATGACCCGCTTCTTGCCTTTCACGATCCGGTAGCGGACCTGATATTGCACGTTCATCTGCACGATCGTGGTGGTGATCTGGTGGACGCCGAGATAGGCCAGCGGCCCGACCAGGCGCCTGGTGCCGCCGGCCAGCATCATTGGACAAGCGGATGCGCAATAGCTGCCGAGCACATAGGGGCTGCCGATATAGTGCGCGCCTCTGGCGTCGTTCTCCTTGCAGTTTTTCACCCCTGGCTCGCAGCCGACGAACCAGGTCCTGCCGACCGCGATGTCGAGCTTGTTCTTGCGTATCATCCGGCCCATGGCGATGGCTGCATCGACATCGCCGCCGGGAGAGTTGATGACGATCGGCAATTTGCGGCCGCCGAGCGTTTTCAGGGCAGCCTTGAGCAGCGCCGGCGACTTGGCCGATATCGCACCCTCGGCCGATATCCATTCCGGACAGCTCGGCTCACAGCCCGCCGCGTCGCTGCGCACGACGACGAACCGCATCGGCGGATCCGGATCCGGCTCTGAATTTTTTGTCTCGGCCGCCAAGGCGGCAGTGCCCATGGCAAACATCGACACCAGGCAGATCAGCCCCAGTGCCCACCATGACCGACTATGCAAACGGTGCTGTGGAACCATCCGACCAAGCCCTCAATCAATCTATACTGTAGAGGCTCACAGACTTGCAACAGAGATTGGGACCCCAAAACAGGCACATCTGGCCAACGAAAAAGGGCGGCCCGAGGGCCGCCCCTATCCGTTTCGATCCGGCGATGCCGGGCTCGATTACTCTTTGATGGTGACGACGATGCCGGCACCGACGGTGCGGCCGCCTTCACGGATGGCGAAGCGCAGCTTCTCTTCCATGGCGATCGGCACGATCAGCTCGACATCGACGGTGATGTTGTCGCCGGGCATAACCATTTCCGTGCCTTCCGGCAGCGACACGATGCCGGTCACGTCGGTCGTGCGGAAGTAGAACTGCGGACGGTAGTTGGTGAAGAACGGCGTGTGACGGCCACCTTCGTCCTTGGTCAGGATGTAGGCTTCGGCCACGAACTTCTTGTGCGGCTTCACCGTACCGGGCTTGGCCAGAACCTGGCCGCGCTCGACACCTTCACGATCAACGCCGCGCAGCAGCGCGCCGATGTTGTCGCCGGCCTGGCCCTGGTCGAGCAGCTTGCGGAACATCTCGACGCCCGTGCAGGTCGTCTTGGTCGTCGGACGGATGCCGATGATTTCCAGTTCCTCGCCGACCTTGACGATGCCGCGCTCGACGCGGCCGGTCACGACCGTGCCACGGCCCGAGATCGAGAACACGTCTTCGATCGGCATCAGGAACGGCTTGTCCAGCGGACGAACAGGCGTCGGGATATAGGCATCGACCGCAGCCATCAACTCGCGGATCGCATCTTCGCCGATGGTCTTGTTGGAATCTTCCAGAGCAGCCAGCGCCGAACCCTTGACGATCGGAATGTCGTCGCCGGGGAACTCGTTCTTCGACAGAAGCTCGCGAACCTCGAGCTCGACCAGTTCGAGCAGCTCGGCATCGTCGACCTGGTCGACCTTGTTCAGGAACACCACGATCGACGGCACGCCGACCTGACGGGCAAGCAGGATGTGCTCGCGGGTCTGCGGCATCGGGCCGTCGGCGGCCGACACCACCAGGATCGCGCCGTCCATCTGCGCAGCGCCCGTGATCATGTTCTTCACATAGTCGGCGTGGCCGGGGCAGTCGACATGGGCGTAGTGGCGCGCTGCCGTCTCGTATTCGACGTGCGCCGTCGAAATCGTGATGCCGCGGGCCTTCTCTTCGGGCGCCGCATCGATCTGGTCGTAGCGCTTGTACTCGCCAAAATACTTCGTGATCGCCGCCGTCAGCGACGTCTTGCCATGATCGACATGGCCAATCGTGCCAATGTTCACATGAGGCTTGTTACGCTCGAATTTACCTTTTGCCATAGTCTCTTTCCTTGGACGGCCTTGACCTTCAGTTCAGTCGAATGCGGGGCGATTAGCGACTACGGCCGAAAAACACAAGTGCCTTGTGGCCGGGTGCGCTGTCCACTCGGTCTCAACCGATGATCCGATTGCGGGATGTGGCGCTGATATAGGAACGCGCGAGCGGAAATGAAATGGGGGCTGCGGGCTCCAGCACCTGTTTGCTATTCCCGCCCATGTCCTGTCCCGCCCATGTCCTGGCCTTTGCCTGCCGGATGTGCAGCCGGCGCCTGGCCCATTGCCGCTACGGCGGCGGTCTGATTTGGTTGCCCCATGCAATTCATACCGACCTCCATACGCGGCCCGCTGTTCATGATCGTTTCGACGGGGTCGTACCTCGTCAACGACACGATGATGAAACTCGCGACCGCGGGCTTGCCGTCCTATGAAGTGCTGTTCCTGCGCGGGGTCGCGGCCACGCTATGGGGCATGCCGCTGCTGTTCCTGCTGGGCTATGGCAGGCAGATTCCATTGATCTTCGACAAACGCGTGCTGCGCCGCAACCTGCTCGAGCTGGCGGCCATCCTTTGCTACGTCGTGGCGCTGGCCAACATGCAGATCGCCGATTCGACCGCGCTCGGGCAGATCACCCCGCTTTTGATGCTGGTCGGCTCCTCCATCCTGTTCGGCGAACGGATCGGCGGCGTGCGCATGGCGCTGATCGGGCTCGGCTTCATCGGTGCGCTCATGGTGGCCCAGCCGACCATGCAGGGCATCTCGGTCTATGCGTTGCTGGCGCTCGGCAACGCGGCATTGGCGGCGGCGCGCGATCTTGCCGGCAGGCGGGTCGCGGCCGAGGTGCCGGGCATGATCGTCGCCATTTCCGCCGTTGTGGTGGTGCTGATCGGCGCGGGCGCCGCGCATCTCGTTTCCGAGCGCTGGGTCATGCCGGAAGCCCGGCACCTGCTGCTCATGGCCGGCGCCGGATTCTTCCTGATCTTCGGCCATTTCTTCATCTTCATGGCCTATCGCGTCGGTCCGACCGGCGTGGTGGCGCCGTTCTACTACTGCTTCACCGTCTGGGCGGTCATCTCAGGCGTTCTGGTGTTCGGCCAGTTCCCGAATGCCCTGGCGGTCTGCGGCATCCTGCTGGTGGTCGCGAGCGGGCTGACCATCGTCTCGCTTGATGAACGCAAGCGCAGGCTGACCGTCGTCGCCTGACCTTCAAGTCAACGCGTCGAAGCAGGTTTGGCCGACCTGCGGTCGGCCAGTCGGCAGACTGGCGCCTAAAGCGTTCGCTTGCCGGAGAACTGGTGATAGGCCCACAGCACGACCACCGCGCCGATGATGGCGACGATCGGGCTCCAGATGTTGAGGCCGGTCACACCCGTGGCGCCAAAGGCGCTGAAGATCAGCCCTCCGACGATGGCGCCGACAATGCCGAGCACGATATCCATGATCAGGCCCTGGCCGGTCTTGTTGACGATCTTGCTGCCGATAAAGCCGGCGATGACGCCGAGGATGATCCAGCTGATAATGCCCATTTTTCCTCTCCATTCCCCGCCCGCCGATCATGGTCACATGATTGTCAAAAGCTCAAGCCAACTTGAAATTCCGCCCGCATGGTCCATTGTAGCCGGCGGGACGGGCTTGGTCGTTATGGAGGATTGACCTATGGGACTTTTTGACAACGCCGTGCCCGGCGGCAACATCACCAAACCGCTGATGATCGCGCTCGGCGCGCTGCTGGTGGGAAAGATGCTGAGCGGCAGAAGCGCCGAACAGACGAGTGCCGAAGAGACGGGCGAGCCCGCCCAGCCTCAAACGCCAGCCCCCACCGGAACCACGGCCTCAGGCGACGGCGGCCTGCTTGGCGGACTGGGCGGACTGCTCGACAAGCTCAAGAATGCCGGCCAAGGCAATGTTGCTGACTCATGGGTCGGCACCGGGCAGAACCAGCCGATCAACGCCAATGATCTGGGCAAGGCGATCGGCCCGCAGGTCATTCGAGAGATCGCGCAAAGGACCGGACTGGACGAGCAGGAGTTGCTCAAGCAATTGTCCACAGCCCTGCCCGGCATTGTCGACAGACTGACGCCGAACGGACAGGTGCCGCAGCAACACCAGGTCGCGTCCGCTTTCAACAGCTAGACTTCTGCGCCTGCATCACGCGCAAACACGCCCGGCACCGCCTTGCGGCTGTCGGGCGTTGCTCCGACCAGCGCGGCGAACCGCCTGGCAGTCGACGCATCGACCGGCGTGTAGACGGAAACCGAGAAATCACTGTCGCGGCCGCCCGGCTGCAGCGTGGCGAAATCGAAGGACATCGCGCCGGCGACAGGGTGCCGGATGGATTTCCGCCAGATCGGTGGCTCGGCGATGTCGCGGCTGTTCCAGCACGTGGCGAACGCTTCGCTTGCCGCTTCCAGTGACGAAACCAGCGCAGCCAGCACCGGATCGCGAGTCATGGCGACAGTGGCAAGCCGGAACTGCGCCGCCGCCGAGCGCGAAACCTCCGGCCAGTCGACAAAGCGCTGCCGCCATTCCAGGTCGAGAAACAGCCGGGCGAGCAGGCTGCCGGACCACTCATCATCCGTCTCGAAATCCCCAAGCAGCACCGCCGCCGGATGGTTACAGGCGACGACCTGCCAGTAGCGATTGACGACATATGCCGGGTGCGGCGCCAGCCCGTCGAGCAGGCTGAGCAACGGCGCGCTGGGCAGGCCTTGCGCGCCGAGCCGGTTTCGCCAATCGAGATCGGGCCGCGCCAATTGGAAAAGATAGGCCTGCTCCGACCGGCTCAGTCTCAGCACCCGCGCCAGCGAGCGAAGCACCTGCGGCGACGCGTTCACCTCCCGTCCCTGCTCGAGCCAGGTGTACCAGGTGGTGCTGATCCCCGCCTCGGCGGCGACCTCTTCGCGCCTGAGGCCCGGCGCCCGGCGGCGGCCATTGGCGCCATCGATCCGCGGCAAGCGGTCCCGCCGCTCGCGCAGGAAGCGGGCAAGCTCATCGTGCCGTGGGCCGTCGTATGGCATGCAGTCACCTCCGATACCAGTATAAGCTATAGTCTTGTACTACTTTAAAGGAAAGCTAGGTTGCGGGCGATCGAACATCAGCCCACGGGACTTCGACAATGAATGCGCTCAATGAAATCCGTCAGATCGACTACACCGTCATCTTCGCCCGCGACATGGCCGCCATGCGGCACTTCTACGGGGATGTGATGGAATTTGATCTGCAGCGCGAACTCGGCGACAGGTGGATCGAATATCGGGTCGGCCCGAACACGCTGGCCTTGACCAGCCTCGGCATGATGTTCAACGACACGCCGCAGCAGCGGGATGCGCTGTCGCTTCAGCTGGCATTCCGGGTGGCGCCGGAGATGGTGGCGGCCTGCGCCGAGGCGCTCCAGGCCAAGGGCGTGCAGCCGGTCCTGCCGCTCACCGACCAGGAATGGGGCCACAGGACAGTGTTCTTCCGCGATCCGGACGGCAACGTTGTCGAGATATTCGCTGAGATCTGATGCGGAGTGGGGAGTTTGGAGCGGGTAGCGGGAATCGAACCCGCATATTCAGCTTGGAAGGCTGCTGCTCTACCACTGAGCTATACCCGCATCGTCCTCAAGGTTCGCGGGCTGGCAGTGGTGGAGAGGGTTGGATTCGAACCAACGTAAGCTAAGCTAACGGATTTACAGTCCGTCCCCTTTAACCACTCGGGCACCTCTCCAGCCTGCCGTCGAAGCCTTGCAACGAGGCATTCTCGCCGATCAGGTCGAAACCAGGGTTTTGTCCGAAATCAGCGAAGCGCCTTATGGCGGCAAGGCCAGTGGGTGTCAACCGCACCCCAAGGCAAAATGCGCTGATTTTGACAGCTCACCCGGCAAGCCGGCTTTCTGCCTGTATCCATGGCCCGGCGACGCGGCTATAGAAGCCGGCCATGAGCAATGACAACACGCCCAAGACCGCCAAAGACACCCACTACGCCAAGCTGCGCCGCGCCCATCGCGACGAGAAGGCCGGCGGCGCGCCTGCCTTCCGGCCGCGCCAGCCGGTGCCGCCGGGCGAGAACGCCGCCGACGGGCTGGTGCGGCTTTATGGCCTGCACACGGTGCGCGCGGCGCTCGACAATCCGCGGCGGAAGATCCGTAACATGCTGGTGACGCGCAATGCCGCCGAGCGGCTGGCGATCGCCGACCTCGCCGCTTTGCCGTTCAAGGCCGAACTCGTCGAGCCCAAGGAGATCGACAAGATCACCGGTTCGGATGCCGTGCATCAGGGCGTGCTGATCGAAGCCGAACCGTTGAAGCCGAAACGCCTCGACACGCTCGGCGACACGAAACTGGTGCTGGTACTCGACCAGGTCACCGACCCGCACAATGTCGGCGCCATATTGCGCTCGGCGGTCGCCTTCGGCGCCGGCGCACTGATCACCACGGCCCGCCACAGCCCGCAGGAATCCGGCGTGCTGGCCAAATCCGCCTCCGGCGCACTGGAGCATATCGACCAGATCGAGGTGAAGAACCTGGCCGACGCGCTGGGACAGCTGCACGATGCCGGCTTCCAGACCATCGGCCTCGATTCGGACGGGCCGGCCGAACTCGAAACGGGTTTTTCAGGCGAGAAGATCGCGCTGGTGCTTGGCGCCGAAGGCAAGGGCCTGCGCCAGAAGACGCGCGAGACGGTGACCACGCTCGCCCGCCTCGACATGCCCGGCGCCATCCGCTCGCTCAACGTGTCGAATGCGGCGGCGGTGAGCCTTTATGCGGCACGGAAATTCCTTGGAGGGTGAATGGTGAAATAGTGAATGGAAAAGCGTTCTTACCGCAACTATTCACCATTCACTATTCACCCACTTCATGCCCCGCCATCCGCTCCAGCGCACGAACCAGCGCTGAGTGATCCTCTTTTGCCCCGCCATTCGCCGAGCATGAGTTGAACAGCTGCTGCGTCGTCGACGTATTGGGCAGCGAGACACCGAGTGCCTTGGCGCCTTCCAGCGCCAGATTGAGATCCTTCTGGTGCAGTTCGATGCGGAAGCCCGGCGCGAAGGCGCGCTTTATCATGCGCTCGCCATGCACTTCGAGGATGCGCGATGCCGCCAGCCCGCCCATCAGCGCCTGCCGGACCTTGGCGGGGTCGGCGCCGGCTTTTGAGGCAAAGACCAGCGCCTCGGCGATCGCCTCGATGGTCAGGGCCACGACGATCTGGTTGGCAACCTTGGTGGTCTGGCCGACGCCGTTCGGGCCGACAAGCGTGATGTTCTTGCCCATCTTTTCGAACACGGGCTTGGCGCGCTCGAACGCCTTGTCCTCGCCGCCGACCATGATGGTCAGCGACGCCGCCTTTGCGCCGACCTCGCCGCCCGACACCGGCGCGTCAAGATAGTCGCAGCCGAGATCGTTGATTTTCTTGGCGAAAACCTTGGTCTCGATCGGCGAGATCGAGCTCATGTCGATGACCAGCTTGCCCTTGCTCAGGCCGGAAGCGACACCGTTCTCGCCGAACAGCACCTCGGCTACCTGCGGGGTGTCGGGAACCATGGTGATGATGATATCCGCGGCCTTCGCCACTGCCGCGTGGCCGGTGATGCTTCTCAAGCCCTTGGCGACGAGATCGGCCGGCGGCTTCGAGCGGTGGTCGCTGGCAATGACGGCGTAGCCGGCATCCAGGAGATGCCCCGCCATCGGCGCGCCCATAATGCCAAGGCCGATGAAGCCGATGGTTTCCATTGTTTTCTCCTTTGTTGAGGCTGAGTTCCTTCGCGCCCCCTCTGGCCTGCCGGCCATCTCCCCCACGAGGGGGGAGATTGGCAGTTTCGGCGCCTCGCTCACCCTGCAATGTTGGGGAGCGAAAGCCGGGATGACGTCCGATCTCCCCCCTCGTGGGGGAGATGTCCGGCAGGACAGAGGGGGCGCGAAGGAACGCGAGTTCGACTGCGCCTAAGCCGCGGCACTCCCCTGCCCGTTAAGCTCCCGAAACCACCCCAGCCCAGCCTCCGTCCCCGCCTTCGGTTTGTATTCCGCTCCAACCCAGCCGGCATAACCGATCCTGTCGATATGCTCGTAGAGGAAGGGATAATTGATCTCGCCCGTCCCCGGCTCGTGACGGCCGGGATTGTCCGCAAGCTGGATATGCGCGATGCGGCCGAGGTTGGCCTCGATGGTACGGGCGAGATCCCCCTCCATGATCTGCATGTGATAGATGTCGTATTGCAGGAACAGGTTCTTCGAACCGACGCGCTCGATCAGCGCCAGCGCCTGCTCCGAATAGTTCAGGAAAAAACCCGGTATGTCGCGCGTGTTGATCGGCTCGATCAAAAGCCGGATGCCGGCCTGCTCCAGTTTCTCGGCTGCAAACGCGAGGTTCTCGGCTAAAGTATTTTCCAGCACCGAACGATCCACGCCCTGCGGCGCGATGCCGGCGAGGCAATTGACCTGCTCGCAGCCGAGCGCATGGGCATAGCTGATCGCCTTGGCGATGCCTTGCCGGAATTCCGGCGCGCGGTCGGGCAAAACCGCGATGCCGCGCTCGCCCTTGCCCCAGTCGCCGGCCGGGAGGTTGAACAGCACCTGTGTCAGGCCGTTCTTCTTCAGCCGGGCCGCGACCACGTCAGGCGTATGATCATAGGGGCCGATATATTCGACGCCCTTGAAGCCGGCGCGGGCTGCGGCATCGAAGCGATCGAGGAACTCATGCTCGCCAAAGAGCATCGACAGATTGGCTGAAAAACGCGGCATTCTTTTTCTCCTTCTTCTGCTTGGCCCTAGGCGTGTTGAGATTCAGGTCAGGCAGAGTCGAAAACGGTGACTTTCGAGAACCGGAGCGGAACGTACTTTCTGTACGTGAGCACCGGAAGCGCAGGAAGGCGCCGTTTGCAGGCCTGTCTCACCTGAATATCGGCGCGCCTAATCGAGCAACACAATCGCCGTCGGCGCATCCTCCTGGCTTTCGGCAAGGTCCTCGAATTCGGTGATCTTGTCGATTTCCGTGCCCATGGAAATGTTGGTGACGCGCTCGAGGATGAATTCGAGCACCACCGGCACCTGGTATTCCTTCATCAGCCGCTGCGCTTCCTTGAACGCGCCGGCGAACTCTTCCGGTTTGCGCACCCGGACCGCCTTGCAGCCCATTGCTTCTGCGACCGCGACATGGTCGACGCCGTAGCCGGCCTCCGGATCGTTGGCGCGGTTGACGTTCTCGAAGGCCAGGCTCACCTCGAAATCCATCGCAAAACCGCGCTGCGCCTGGCGGATCAGGCCGAGATAGGCATTGTTCACGACGACATGGATATACGGCAGTTTGTGCTGTGCGCCGGCCGCCAGTTCCTCGATCATGAACTGGAAGTCGTAGTCGCCCGACAGCGCCACGATGGTGCGATCCGGATCGGCGGCGCGCACGCCAAGCGCTGCCGGCAGCGTCCAGCCGAGCGGGCCGGCCTGGCCGCAATTGATCCAGTTGCGCGGCTTGTAGACATGCAGGAACTGCGCCCCGGCGATCTGCGAGAGGCCGATCGTGGTGACGTAGGTGGTGTCACGGCCGAACGCCTTGTTCATCTCCTCATAGACGCGCTGCGGCTTCAGCGGCACCTGCTCGAAATGCGTCTTGCGCTTCATCGTCTTCTTGCGGGTCTGGCATTCCTTCGCCCAGCCCGACCAGTCGCGCAGCTTTCCTGCCGTCTTCCATTCGGTGGCGACGTCGAGCAGCATCTTCAGTGCCGCACCGGCGTCCGAGACGACGCCGAGATCCGGCGCGAACACCCGGCCGATCTGGGTCGGTTCGATGTCGACATGGATGAATTTCTTGCCCTTGGTGTAGACATCGACCGAACCGGTGTGGCGGTTGGCCCAGCGATTGCCGATGCCAAAGACGAAATCGGCTTCCAGCATGGTCGCATTGCCGTAGCGGTGCGAGGTCTGCAGCCCGCACATGCCGGCCATCAGCCGGTGATCGTCGGGGATCGTGCCCCAGCCCATCAATGTCGGTATGACCGGCACGCCCGTTATCTCGGCGAATTCGATCAACAGATCCGACGCATCGGCGTTGATGATGCCGCCGCCGGCGACGATCAGCGGCTTTTCCGCGGCATTGAGCATCGCCAAGGCCTTTTCGGCCTGGGCGCGCGACATTGCCGGCTTGAACGGGACAAGCGGCACGTAGGCATCGATATCGAATTCGATCTCGGCCAGTTGCACATCGACCGGCAGGTCGATCAGCACCGGACCAGGCCGCGACGAGCGCATCAGGTGAAACGCCTTCTGCAGCGCCATCGGCACGAGATAGGGCTCCATGACCGTGACCGCCCATTTGGCGACGGGTACGGCTATGGCGGCGATATCGACCGCCTGGAAATCCTCCTTGTTGAGCCGTGCCCGCGGCGCCTGACCGGTGATGCACAGGATCGGGATGGAGTCCGCCGCCGCCGAATAAAGCCCGGTGATCATGTCGGTACCGGCGGGGCCGGATGTGCCGATGCAAAGCCCGATATTGCCCGCCTTGGCCCTCGTATAACCTTCGGCCATGTGCGAGGCCGCCTCGACATGCCGCGCCAGGATGTGGCGGATCGAGCCCCTCGCCTTCAGCGCCGAATAGAACGGATTGATCGCCGCGCCCGGCACGCCGAAGCCGCAGGAAATGCCTTCCTTTTCAAGAACGAGAACCGCTGCATCGACAGCGCGCATCCTGGCCATGTCCAGCCTCCTCAAGATTGTTGGTTGGTTGACAATGCCAGTGTCGTTTTCATTTTTCAATTTTTTCAGAATAATTTTTCATTTCGAGAAAACCCCTTCTATACACTGATTCCACTGGCTTTTTCGTTTTCCATGAATCCGGCCATCAAAATCGATGAAAAAGTTTTTCATTGCGATTTCGGCGAAACCGGCGACAATGCCGCCATGGAAACCAGCGAAAAACGCCAGCGCGGCCGGCCGCGCGCTTTCAACGGTCCGTCCGAGGCCGGTTCTGTACAGTCGCTGGACCGGGCCTTGCGCATCCTGGCCATCGTCGCTGAAGGCAGTGGCCTGTCGCTGAGCGAGATTTCGGCGCGTAGCGAGCTCGCGGCGTCCACCGCCTACCGCATGCTGACGACGCTGCAGAACCACGGCATGGTCGAGTTCGATACATCGGACCAGCTGTGGTCGATCGGCGTCGAGACCTACCGCATGGGTGCCGCCTTCCTGCGCCGCCGCAAGCTTGTCGACAGGGCCCGCGTGGTCATGCAGGAATTGATGGAGAAGACCGGTGAAACCGCCAATCTCGGCGTCGCCGAGGACGATTGCGTCGTTTTCGTCAGCCAGGTCGAGACCCATCAGGCGATCCGCGCCTTCTTCCGTCCGGGCACGCGCAGCTCCTTCCATGCCTCGGGCATCGGCAAGGCGGTGCTGGCGCAGCTCGAGCCGGAACGCGTCGCCGCCATCCTGCGCAAGTCGGGCCTGCAGCGCTTCACCGACAAGACGCTGTCCGACATTTCGGCGCTGGCCCATGACCTGGCTGTCATCAAGCACCGCGGCTGGTCGGTCGACGACGAGGAGCGGCATCCCGGCATGCGCTGCGTGGCCGCCGCCATTTTCAACGAGTTCGGCGAGCCGATCGGCGGTGTCTCGGTCTCCGGACCGACGGTGCGGGTGACGATGGAGCGGCTGGACGAGATCGGGCCGCTGGTGCGCGACGCCGCCGCTGAGGTGACGAGGATGATCGGCGGGTTCCGATTATAATGCGGAGAACGCTTCAGCTTTTGCTCGCCGCTTCACTGTGCGGATGCGTGGCGACGGCGCCCGAGCCCGCCCCTGTCTCCCAGCAAGTCAGCGAGATTCCGATCTCGCTCGCTTTGGAGGAGACAATCACGATCGGCATTCGCCAGCATTTGCAGGATCCTGTATCCGCCAAATTCGGGACGATGCGTGCCGGCGAGCGAACGCTCGACGGCCGCCGCGAAATCCTGGTCTGCGGCCATGTCGCTGCAAAGACGTCGTCCGGTGGTCATACAACAGGCCAACCGTTCGCCGCCAAGATCTATCCGGATGAAGGAAGCAGCTTCGAACTCATCGCCATGGGCGATCAATCGCAGAATGCGAGTGTTGCCCGCATCTGCCGTGCAGCGGGATTGCCGATCTCCGAACCGTAGCCCGCACCGCGGCGCGCTCAAATCAGGAAGGAGGGGCTGCGTACAGCCCCTCCTTTCCGTGTGGGGGTGCCTCCTCTTAAAGGCGGCAATAGTGGCGGTAGCCGTCATAGCCGACATAGGTGTCGGAGTACGGATCGTAACTGGCGTAGCGGTTGGCGCAGCGGCGGACGTGCCAGGAGCCACCCTCGTCGTCGACATAGACGGTGCGGGGCTGCTGGTTGAGCAGGCTGCCGAGCACGAACCCGCCGACGCCGGCGGCGATGCCGATGCCGATTTCGCGGTTGTGGTGATGGCTGTGGGCGGCCGACGGCTGGACGGTGCCGACCAGCGAGGTGGCGGCGACGGTGCTGGCGATGAGGGCAGAAGCGATTTTGCGCGTGAACATGACGATCTCCTTGTTTCGTTGCGAGAGGCGATCCATCCGCCTCTTGATCATCTGTCGTTTCGGCGCGGAAAAAGGTTCGAAAGAAATTTTGGATTTTCTTGAAGGCTGGAATCAGCCGATGGAAACCATGATCTGATCGATCGAGAGCTCAACGCAAAAAAGGGCGGCTGAAGCCGCCCTTTCCGCGAGGCAGGTCGTCTCGCTCAAAGGAAGATGATCACCTTCCCGTGGTGATGATGATGCTTGTGGTGATGATGCTTGTGGTGATGATGCTTGTGGTGATGGTTCCACCACCACCAGGGCTTGTCGTGGTGCTTGTGATGGTGGTGATGATGGCCGTGAGCGGAGGACGACTGGACGGTACCGGCGAGCGCGCCGTTGGCGAGGAAGATGGCGACCAGGCCCGAAGTAAGAATGCGCTTCAACATGATGATCTCCTTGATCGAGGCGATCATTCGCCTCTGGAGATCAGTTGCGGTGACGTGGTGAAAGGTTCGAAGGCTTTGGGTGAATTGTGAATAGTCAATGGTCCGAAAGGCGTTTGCCCATTCACCATTCATCCCATCCCAGTCACATGCCGCAGCCAAAACGCCATCGCGATAAAACCGACGATGGCGGCGATGCCGGTCCAGTCGATATTGGCGGCCTTCACGTCCCTGATGAGCTTCACCGCAAGCAGCCAGGCAATGACGACAAGCGGCAGGATGATGACAAGTCTGATCATGCGACACCCCGTTCGATGCGTTTGCACCTGAGAGATATGTAGGGATCGCATTGGCGGTTTTCAGCATGGCGGCCCGCCCACCTCGGCGGCGTCCATCAGCGATCGAAAACGGAGTTTTGTCTTTACTGGCGCACCAAATATGCTAACCGGAGCGCCGTGCCCTTGTAGCTCAGCTGGTAGAGCAGCGGTTTTGTAAACCGAAGGTCGGCGGTTCGATTCCGTCCGGGGGCACCACCCCTTCGCTCTTCGAGCTTCGGGTGGCAGGCCACCCAAAGCTCGTTAGACGAAGGAGGACTGCCGACGGTTCTATTCGGCGGAGCTGGCAGCACGACATCAGGCCAACTCGCAGCCGTCGGACCTTCTAGGAAAATGTCGCGGCCTGTATGGCCGCCGTATCGCCGAACGTGTTTCTCACCCTGACCGACCTGTATACATAGGCGGCCCAGATCCCTGTGACTATGAAGGATGCCAAAGGTGTAACCAGAGCCCCTCCGGCAAGCAAACGGTTTACCGGGACACCAAGCACAATCGATATCCAAACTGCGTCCAGTATGAACAAGAGAGGGATCGCAAACCACAGACATATGAACAGCTGCGGGAAGCGGTGGCTTCGCCGCAGCATCGAAACAAGCACGACCAGCTGAAGCACCAGAAATGCCAGATTGAGGGCTGCCTCGCCATAGATGGCCAAGGCCCCGTTGGGCACTGTAACAAGCTGTTGGTAGGTTTTGACCAGACTGGCCATATCGACAAGTGTGCGCAACGGCGAAAGGGACAGACTGATCGCCAGCAGGATCAGGCAGCCGCCGAACCCCACGAGGTCATCTGGGCTCTGTGAGGATTTGCGCGACGACCGGACGGCGAAGAAAACCGGCACACCAATCAGCAACAGAAGTATCAGCCAATGCCACATCTACCCACCCTCGAATGCATCCTTAGGTTGTTTAAATCGCACCTCTGGATTGTGCAAGCATTTTTACAGAGATCAAGGCATCGTAGAGATTTTCGGGTTTAGGTTTGCAGAGGACGCTTTCCGTCGCTCGCAATGGCCGCATCTCACCCCAAGTCAAAATGCCGCGGAAAGGCCTGGTGCAGCAGGAGCAGCATGGTCTTGCGCAGCACGTCGGTGTCGCGGCTGGACGGGTTGAGATGGTCCCAATACCAGGCGCCGTGAACCAGATAATTCAGGCTCTCCGACAGCGTGTCTATGTCGACGCCGGTGTAACCGCCGCTGCGCGAAATCTCGATCAGCAGTTCGCGCGCTTCGGCCGTGTAGGCGAGATCGCTGGGCAGGCCTATCTCGTTGTAGAGCTGCATGCTCTTGCGGTCGCTGGAGAACACGACGAAGACCGACACCCAATTCGGATGCTGGCGGGCAAAGCGTTGCGCGCAATCGACCGCGCCCAAGACCCGCTCGACCGGCGACAGGCCGGGCGCCCGCACCAGCGTCAGCCACAGCGCGTCATATTGGTCGCTGAGATATTGCAGGACGGCCCGGAACAGGTTCTCCTTGCTGCGAAAATGAAAGACCACCAGTGCGTTGGACGAGCCGACATGCCCGGCAATGCGCTGCATGGTGACGCTGGCCAGCCCCTCCTCCGCGATGAGCTCGATGGTGGCGTCGATGATGCGCTGGACGCTCGCTTCGCCGCGCTCGCGCCGGCGGTCCTTGGGCGCGGCGTCGTTCGTCGCACCCTTGGCCGCCTTGCTTTTTCCCGCATCCGGAGTGGCTATGCGTTGCGCCATTGTCGTCAGGCCTTTCCCCGGCGGCCGAAACATCCCGCCGCTGCCTTGGCATGCCGGCGCCCTGCGGACTCACAGCGCCGGGCGTGTCCCGGCATTCGTGTACCACTGACCACGAGCCGTCTCATAGGCCATACCCGCCCGGAACACGTCAGCGTCGCTATAGGTGCGGCCGACAATCTGGATGCCTGTCGGCACGCCGTTGGCGGCGCGGCCCGACGGGATCGACAGAACCGGGCAGCGGCTCAGCATGTTGAACGGCGTCGTCATCACCCAGCCCAGCGACGGGTTCACCTCTCGTCCATTGATCTCGACCTTGCCTTTGGTCTGATCGAATTCCGCCGGCACTGCGGGAAGCGCATTGGTCGGGCAGATCAGCACATCGTATTTTTCCAGCAACGGCCCCAGCGTCTGGTACATCCTGGCCGCCACGTCCAACGTTGCGACAAAGTCCGTGGCCTTCGACTTCTGGCCGTCCTGCGCAAACTGCCTGGCATAGCTGGTCATGTCCTTGCCGTGCTTGGCGAGCAGCGGCGACAGCGAGGCGCCGAAGAGATGTTCGAGATAGGCCATGCCGGCCTTGAGCACCTCGTCGCCCCAGCCGAGGTCCACCTCCTCGACGGTGGCGCCGAGCGAGCGGAACACATCGCAGGCAGCGAGCGTGTTCTTGCGCACGTACGCATCCACCTCGAAGGACCCGAGATCCATGGAGAATGCGATCTTCCAACCCTTGATCGGCTTGTAGTCGAGCGGCAGGCGCAGTTTCGGGCGCAGCGTGGCGATGTCGAGCGGGCTCGGCCCGGCCATGACGTTCTGCAGCAGGATCGCATCCCCGACGTTTCGGGCCAAGGGCCCGGTGTGGCAGTAGAAATCGAGATTGAACGGCGGCTCATCGGGATTGCGGCCGTAAGGCGGCTTGAAACCGACCAGGCCGCAGGCCGAGGCAGGGATGCGGATTGAGCCCGCTATGTCCGAGCCGGTTGCGATCGACGACGTGCCGGAGGCCAGCGTTGCCGCCGAACCGCCCGACGAACCGCCCGGCGTGAAATCCGGGTTCCAGGGGTTGCGCGTGACGCCCCAGCGCTTCGACCAGGTATAACCGGCGCAGCTGAATTCGGGCGTCGCGGTGCGGGCGTGGACGATGCCGCCGGCCTTCATGACACGCTCGTTCATGGTCGAGGTATGGCCGCCAATGGCGTCCCCGGACAGCAGCGAGCCATGCGAGGTCGGCTTGCCCTTGATGTAGCTCTCGTCCTTGATGCCGATCGGCAGGCCCTCGAGCGCGCCGGTTCTGGCGCCCTTGGTGTATTTCGCCTCGGCTTTTCCGGCGAGAGCCATCGCCTCGTCGAAATGCGTGAAGGTAAGGCAATTGATCGTCGCCTTGGTCGCCTCGGCGCGGCGGATGGTGGCCTGCATCAGTTCCACAGGCGACAGTTTCTTCGCCTTGAACAGCCGCAACGCCTCGCTGGCCGGCATGTAGCAAAGGTCGAGATCGGACATCGAAAATCTCCCGCGGCGGCTTTACGGCATCTGGCATTGGGGATGGCCGAGCCGCGATGCGCAGCCCGATGTTGGTCAGCTTCGGCCGGCGGCGCTGCTATTTCTGCAGATCGGTCCAGATCCTGGTGTAGAGCGCCTGGACGTCGGCGGGACAGGCCGGCATGAATTGGCCCTTGTCGGCAAATTCGGCCGGAACATCCACTTCGGGCGCGCCCTTCATATCGGCCGGCAGGAAGGGCTCGGAGCCCTTGATGCCATTGGCGTAGTGCGCGAAGGCCGAGATCATCGCTGCATTCCTGGGGTCCATGATGAAATTCTGGAAGAGCTTGGCGTTCTCGACGTTCTTGGCATCCTTGAGCACCGCGACATTGTCCATCCAGATTGGAAAGCCCTCCTTGGGATAGCCGTAGACGATCTTGTCGTTCTCCAGCCGCTCGCGCAGCGATATGCCGTTCCAGTTGACGCCGGCGGCAATGTCGCCCCTGCCGAGACCGTCAACGGCAGCGTAATCGAGCGACAGCCATTTCGCTTTCGCCTCGATGAGCTTGTCATGCACCTTCTTCAAAAGCACCTTGTCGTCGGTGCAGTACTTGCCACCCTCATAGGCGATGGCGAGGAACATGATGTCTCCCATTTCGGGCACGACATTGATCTTGCCCACGAGTTCCGGCGGCGGATCGAGGAAAATCGCCGAGGTGTTCGGATCGCCCGCATAGACCGATTTGTTGACCGAGATGCCGGTCGTGCCCCATTGCCACGGCACCGAATATTTGCGGCCGGGGTCGAACGGCACGTCGACCCATCTCGGATCGACGTTTCTAAAGTTCTCCATCGTGTTGGGATCGGTTTCCAAGAGCAGGCCTTCGCTGATCCAGATCGGCATCACGCTGGCCGAGGGCACGACGATGTCATAGCCGGAAGCGCCCTGGCGGACCTTGGCCAGAGCCGTATCGTTGGAGTCGTAGTCGGTGACGGTAACCTTGACCTTGTAGGTTTCCTCGAACTTCTTGATCAGGTCCGGGCTGGTGTAGTTGCCCCAATTGTAGATTTGGAGTTCGCCCTCGGCGCGGGCAATGCCGGTCATCGCCAGCAGCGACAGGCCGAGCGCCGTGGCGGTCGATTTCAACTGCATGCTTGTGTCTCCCATTGTTGGGACCGGCGGGATTGCGCCTCGAGTCCCTAAGTTCCCTTCGTCCTGGTGATCATTCACCGGCGAATGCCGGCTGACCAACTCGGTATCTCGGGCAACGGTATTAATTACTAAACATACAGTCAATATCTTTTAGCGACACAACTGCATCATCGGCACCGGCAGTGCGCCGGCGAAGCCGACATGATATGGTCAAGGTTGGGCCATTGATGAATTGGGGCAAGCCGTGGCGTGAGCGCCGCAGCCTGCAGGGCTTGGATCACGGTCATGCGCCTTTTTCTGGCGGTCGTGCTGCTGATGACCATGGCGCTCTTCTCCGCTGCGCGCGGCGAAGAGCGGATAGCGCTGGTTGTCGCCAATCCGGCCTCTGAGGGCTCACCGGCAATCGCCAACGCCGACCTCAGTGCCGAACTCGTTGCAGCGACACTACGATCGCTTGGCTTCACCGTCCGGCAGGTGTCGGATGGCGACCGCGCCGATGTCGCGCGCGCCATGCATGATTTCGCCCAATCCCTGGCCAAACCGGACTCCGTCGGCATCTTCTACTATGTCGGCCACACCGCGCAGGCCAACGGCAGGAACTATTTACTGACGCGCGGCACCCGGATCGATTCAAAGGAAACGGTCGACCAGACGGCATTGCCCCTCGATCTGTTCATGCAGGCGCTCGAGGCAACCCCGACATTGAAGGTGGTTCTGCTCGACAATCCCGGCGATGGCCACAACCCTACTTCCGGCGTGATGCAGGGTCTGGCGGCGGTCGATCCCCTCACCCACGCCATCGTCGCTCTGTCGGCCAAACCCGGAACCGTTGCACTGGACGAAGCCCGCCCCGTCACCGTATTTGCCGATGCGCTCACCGCTGCGCTGGTCAAGCGCGGCGCGGACATAGCCATCATCCTCGCCTCGGTCAGGCAAACCACTATCGACAAAACGTCAGGCGCCCAGTGGCCATGGATGGCATATGGCCGCTCGGCAGACGCTGCCTTTGTGCTGACGCCGGACCAGGTGGCCGGCGCGGCACCGGCGCTGCCGCTTGTGCCGGAACCGGCACCGCCGGCGATGGCGAGCGGCGGCTACATCTCCGGGAGTGGCGGTTGGGAGCCTGATGGCAGCGACTACGCCGATGGCAGCGGTCAGGAGCCCTACCCCATGGACGTTGTACGGGGCTCCGGCAGTCCCGATGCCGCGATGGGCGACAGCGCCAAGGAGGCGGCGCTCTACGAGGAATACAAACGCCAGGAACAGCAGCGCCAATTGCAGGAAGAGCAGGCTCGGCAACGATACGAAGAGGAAAAGCAACGTCTTGAAGACGCAGCTGTGGCCGCTGCCCAGAACAATCTCGGCGGGACCTATCCGCAGGATGGCGGAGCCACCGGCGCCGAACCGCCCCCCGATAAGGCAGGGATCCCCCCTGAGGACGGCATGACATCGGCCCCGCCACCCGCGACCGGCGCCGAAAGTCCGCCGGAGGCGCAGGCGCCACCGAAACCAGCGCCGCCGCCCATCGACCAGGCGCAAAGCCCTCCTTCCGGCGGCGCCCTTCCACAACCCGAGACGGGCGCTGTCGAGGTGGTGCGCCATCCAACCATCGATGCGCCGGATGAGATTGTCGCCGGCGAGACGGTGACCGTTTCGATCGCCCTTACCGAAGAGCAATTCACGCCCGAAGTGAAGGTGAAGGCAGCGCCGGGCTCGTCGGTGACGGAAGATGGCGCCCTGGCCATGGCGATGCCGGCGGGAACCGAGCAATGGCCGATCGATATCGATCTGTTCGCCTCCGGCTTCGATCTCGCTGACGGCGGCAAATGGAGCCGACGGACGACGCTCTACCGCCAGGGCGACAGCGACTTCGTCCGCTTCGACGTCAAGGCGCGGCCGATCGCCAAGGACAGCAAGCCGGCCCAGTTCATCGCGCGCATCTACAGCGCCGGGAGGTTCCTGGGATCGGCATCGCGGTCGGTTATCATTCGCCGCACCGCGCCTGTCGAGGCAGCCGCTCTGAGCGCCACAGCCGAACGCTCCGCAGCACCTGCCATGCTGATGCTGGCCGCAGCGGCGCCGCAGCCGGCGGTAACTGGCAATGTGACGCTCGGCGGCGCAGCCGGCGATGACGTCCCCGATCTCGACGTGACCATCCTCTATGACGATCCGAGCGGGCTGGGTTCGGGGCAGATCATCATCCATTCGCCGCATCTGGCCGGTCCGGTGACCGATACGTTCTCGACGCCACCTGAGATGGCGGCATGGCTGGACTCCGAATACCGCCGCCTGCTGCAGCTCGGATTGAGCCTGCGCGGCGCCGTTTCGCTGCAGCAGCCTGCCGCAAGCAGCGATACGGGGGCGCAAAAGCGCTTTGTCACGCTCGCCGCCGAAGGTTTTGGCGATGCGCTCTACCGCGACTATGTGCCGAAACCGTTCAAGGACGTGTTCTGGTCGCTGCGCGGCAAAGGCGAACTCCATTCGATCCAGATCACCTCGAACAGCCCGACGCTGCCCTGGGAATTGATCCGCCCGCGCAGCGCCGACGGCGCCGTCGCCGACGGTTTTCTCGGCATGGGCTACCGGCTGGCGCGCTGGGCTCCGCGCAGCAGTGCCTCACAGGTCGACAACCCGCTCGACCGCATGACCTTCACCGGCGTCGCGGCCGTCGCGCCCTCCTATCTCGACAAGCGCTCGCTGCGCTTTCAGCAGGACGAGATCGCGGCGCTGAGCAAGCTTTACGGCTACCGCCGCTTCGATGGCGATTTCACCCTCTTTCGAGAAACTGGTCGGTGAAGTCTCGACCGGTTTCATTCATTTCTCCGGTCATGGCGAGGTCAACCAGCCGAGCAGTGGCCGGCCGGTCTTTGCCATCGATCTCGTCGACCAGTCGCTCGACCCCGATACATGGGCCGCGCTGGTCGCGGCCGCGCATGGCAAGGGCAATCCGTTCTACTTTTTCAACGCCTGCGACACCGGCCGTTCGCAGATGCTCGGCGGCTTCGTGCAGGGCTGGGGTCCGGCAGTGCTGGCGGGCGGCGCTTCCGGCTTCATCGGCGGCATGTGGCCACTGACCGACCGCGCGGCAGCGGCCTTCTCGACCGATTTCTATGGCGGCATCAGCACGCGGATCAAGGACGGGCCGGTCTATCTGGCCGAGATCCTGCAGGATGTCCGCAGAGAATTCTACCAGACCGGCGATCCGACCTATCTCGCCTACACATTCTACGGCAACGCCAACCTGAGGATTGTCGCGCAGTAGGCGACGGATCGTCGTTGGCAGATTGGCTTCAGCCTACAACGCGTTTTGGGGGCATGGCACGCCGGCGCCGCCGCAGCGTGAGGCCATCGGCCTGGAGCTCATGTCTTCGGACTGCCGCACAAGCTCCGCAAAGAGAAGGGCGAAACTTCCCATCACAAGGAAGACGATAATCAGGCGTGTCACCGGCAATAGACAGGTCTCGACTGGCTAGCCCCCCAGCCACCCATCCTCTGTCGGCTAACATGATCGATCAGGCTTTACGAGTGTTTAAGCTCGCTCTTAACCATCACATTCGCCGTTCCGGCGACATGAAGCGCGAGCCGCCGATTTCGTTTCGCCGCGGCCGCAACTGGCCCGGACGATGCCTCCCTTTGCAGATGCGCTTGCCCATGCTACCCCACGCAACCGCCGCCGACCGCCATCGGCCGACCGCCATCGGAATGTCATGAGCAAAGCCAATCTCGCCTTCGTCTCCTCCGACACTGCCGATGCCAAGGCGGCGATGGAGAGCCTGTCGGCCCGCTATGGCCAGGCATCCTTCGACGACGCCCAGGTGGTGGTGGCGCTGGGTGGCGACGGCTTCCTGCTGCAGACCTTGCGCGACACGATGAGCACGGGAAAGAAGGTCTACGGTATGAACCGTGGCACCATCGGCTTCCTGATGAACGAGTACCGCGTCGGGGGCCTCACCGAGCGCATCGCGGCCGCCGTCGCCGAAACGATCCGCCCGCTGGAAATGCTGGCGTTGACGCATGAGGGCGAGACGGTTTCGGCACTCGCCATCAACGAGGTGGCGCTGTGGCGTCAGTCCTACCAGACGGCAAAGATCCGCATCACCGTCGACGAGCAGGTCCGCATCGAGGAACTGAACTGCGACGGCGTGATGATCGCGACGCCGGCCGGCTCCACCGCGTACAATCTTTCGGCGCACGGGCCGATCCTGCCGCTGGATGCGCCGTTGCTCGCGCTGACCCCGGTCAGCCCGTTCCGGCCGCGCCGTTGGCGGGGTGCCTTGTTGTCAAACAAGGCGACCGTACGCTTCGATATTCTGGAGTCGGAAAAGCGCCCGGTGAACACCGCCGCCGACCACACCGAGGTCAAGGCGGTGGCTTCCGTAACGGTCCGCGAATCGCCGACTGCGACGGCAACGCTGCTGTTTGATCCCAACCATTCGTGGAACGAACGCATTCTCGCCGAGCAGTTTCGCTATTGAGCCGGCGCAAAGAGTGACTACCTAATTAAGCATCGCGATTAAGCTTACGTTTTCACAATCGTGCCAATCCCGCCCGTTTCTGTTGACAAATCGCGGGCTTGCGCCTAATCGCAATACCAATCTTGCAGGCACGCTGTGCTTGCCGCGACGGATGCCGTTGCGCTTCCCCGAACCAGCCAAAGACAGCAACTCTTGTCCTCAGACACCACGACCGCTCTAGAAGCGTTGACCTTTTCAGACCTCGGCCTGTCGCCCAAGGTCCTTTCCGCAGTCACCGATGCGGGCTACACCGTGCCGACGCCGATCCAGGCTGGCGCCATCCCGCATGCCTTGCTCGGCAAGGATATTCTGGGCATAGCACAGACCGGCACCGGCAAGACGGCTTCCTTCGTGCTGCCGATGCTGACCCGCCTCGAAAAAGGCAGGGCCCGTGCCCGCATGCCGCGCACGCTGATCCTCGAGCCGACGCGCGAGCTCGCCGCGCAGGTCGAAGAGAATTTCATCAGATACGGCAAGAACCACAAGCTCAACATCGCGCTGCTGATCGGCGGCGTCTCCTTCGACGAGCAGGACAAGAAGCTGGAGCGCGGCGCCGACGTGCTGATCGCCACGCCCGGCCGTCTGCTCGATCACCGCGAGCGCGGCAAGCTGTTGCTCAACGGCGTCGAGATCCTCGTCATCGACGAGGCCGACCGCATGCTGGACATGGGCTTCATCCCCGACATCGAGCGCATCTGCGAGATGATCCCGTTCACCAGGCAGACGCTGTTCTTCTCAGCGACCATGCCGCCGGAGATCACCAAGCTCACCGAGAAGTTCCTGCATGCGCCGGTGCGCGTCGAGGTTTCCAAGGCGGCATCCGCTGCCACCAACATCATCCAGCGCCTGGTCAAGTCCGGCTCCAAGCCGTGGGACAAGCGCGAGACGCTTCGCAATCTGATAAAGGCCGAAGACGCCGAGCTGAAGAACGCTATCATTTTCTGCAACCGCAAGGTCGAGGTCGCGGAGCTGTTCCGCTCGCTGCTGAAGTATGATTTCGACGCCGGCGCCCTGCATGGCGACATGGACCAGCGCGCCCGCATGCAGATGCTGGCCAATTTCCGCGATGGCAAATTGCGCTATCTCGTGGCGTCCGACGTCGCCGCGCGCGGCCTCGACATTCCCGACGTCAGCCACGTCTTCAACTACGACGTGCCGATCCACGCCGAAGACTATGTCCACCGCATCGGCCGCACCGGCCGCGCCGGACGCTCGGGCAAATCCTTCACCATCGCCACCAAGTCCGACACCAAATACATCGACGCCATCGAGCGGCTGATCGGCAACAAGATCGAGTGGCATGACGGCGACCTGTCGACCGTGGTCGCCAGCGAAGGCGGCGAGGACGAAGCGCCCCGCCGTGGCCGTGGCGCTCCGCGCCGCGCCGGCCGCAAGGACGAGGACCGCAAGGCCCATGATCGCAAGGAGGGTGGCGAGCGCAAGCCGCGCGAACGCCATGCCAAGCGCAGCGACGACGCGCCAGCGGCAGATGCCGCGCGCGAGGAACAGCCGGTGGTAGCCGAGGCCGCGGTCGCCGACATCGGCGAACGGCATCAGCGCAAGGAAGCGATCCGCTCCGAAAACAGCGACCGCAAGGTCTCCGATCGCAACAACGAGAACCGCGCCCCGGAACGCGGCGACACAAGGCCGCAGCGCGCCAGCAACAGCCGCCCTGCCCGCGGCAACAACCGCGGTGAAGACAATGACGGCACCGTCGGCTTCGGCGACGACATGCCGGCCTTCATGAAGATCGTCGCCAAGGTCTGATTCCATGAGCCGCGGCGTCCCGAGGACGCGCGGCTTTCCTGGACGCGATTGGGATGCGAGATCTGGAGCCCGCTCAGGATCAATCAGCGCCATGCGCGGTAATCGCAAGACAGGCTCGATCTGCCCGATCTCTTCCGGCCTGGAGCGCTTCAAATACCCGTCGATGCTACAGGCTTTTGAGTTCCAGGCGGGATGCCAATAAATCCAGAAATGCCCGAACCTTGGCCGAAGATGACCGGCCTTCCTGCCACAAGGCATGGATCGGCACCGGTGCCGGCTCGAATTCCGTCAAAACCAGTTCGACGAGACCGTCGTCGACCAAATGTCTTATCTGCCACAGAGGCGAGAAGCCCAAACCCAGTCCGTGGATTGCGGCGGCATAGACCGAGGTCATCAGATTGGAGCGAAAAGCGCCTGCGACCTTCACGGTCCGGGGTTTCCCGTCGATCTGAAACGTCCATTCACCTGGACGCTCGTTAGCGGTTCTGATGATGCAACTGTGCTCACTCAGCTGGAAGGGATGGGCCGGCCGGTCGCACCGCGCGAAATAGGAAGGCGCGCCGAACACAACGCGCCGCAACGCTCCCAGGCGTTTGGCTTTCAAGTTGGAATCCGGCAAATCGCCGATGCGTATTGCCAGGTCGAGACCTTCGGCGCCAAGATCGGCAAATCCATCGGAAAGTTGAAGATCGACCTCGACCCGGGGAAATGTCCGCATGTATTCCGCGATGACAGGCATCAGGACGTTCGGGCCAAACAGAACCGGCGCCCCGATGCGCAGGACGCCTGCCGGCTCCGATCGTTGATTGATCGCCTGAAGTCTTGCGTCGTTTATTTCGTCGACCGCGGGTTTGATCCGGTTGAAAAAGGCTGCTCCGACTTCACTTGGTGTCGAGCGACGCGTTGTCCTGTGGATCAGCTCGACGCCGACTGATTGCTCCAGTGCCGCCAGGGACCGGCTGACCGACTGCAGCGAGCGGTTCAGCCGATGTGCGGCAGTCGTCAGACTTCCATGCTCGACGATCGCGATGAAAGCCTCGAAATCGTCCATCCGGCTCATGCATTCTCCCGACATTCGACATAATATATCGCAAAAACGGGTAATTGTAACGACAATTGCGACGTCGTACCTCTCTGCAAGTTGTCCCGCGAGGACAGGCTTGATGGAAGGAAATCGTCATGCAAGTAGCCAATCCAACTGTTCTGGTTGTTGGTGCCACAGGCCGAGTTGCGGGACTTGTCGTGCCTGAACTTGTCCGCCGCAATGCCAATGTTCGAGCGCTCGTTCGCGACCCTGCGAATGCCGAAAAGGCCCGGAAGGTGGGGGCATCCGAGGTTGCGACAGGAGATTTGCGAAATCGTCAGAGCCTCGAAAGGGCGGTCGCGGGCGTCGACGGCGTCTTTCACATTGGGCCGGCTTTTGCTCCCGATGAAGCAGCCATGGGCGTTGCCATGGTTGAGGCCGCCACGCGAGCAGGAGTTCGAAAGTTCGTCTTCTCGTCGGTGATCCAGCCTACCAATACGCGACTGAAGAACCATGCCAGCAAGGTGCCTGTCGAGGCTGCTCTCTACTCGACGACGATGGAATATACGATTCTGCACCCTGCCAATTTCATGCAGAACCTCGCAGCGGCCTGGCCGTCCGTCGTTGAACATGGTGTTTTCTCGGAACCGTTTCCAAAGACGGCGAAGCTGGCCCGCGTCGACTACCGCGATGTCGCTGAGGTGGCGGCGATCGCCCTAACCGAAGCGCGATTGTCCTACGCGACCCTCGATCTGTGCGCTGACGGCATGCACAGCCGGGAAGACATCGTTGCGATGATGAGTGAGGAACTTGGCAGACCCATCTCTTCTGGTGAGCCGACATTTGGCGAGTGGGCGGCCGAGGCACGCCTTCCCTACAATGACCGCCAAATGCAGGTGCTGGCCAAAATATACGCCCACTATGCCCACTATGGCCTTGGCGGAAACAGTCTGACATTGCGCGCCGCCCTGGGCCGCGAACCGCGTTCGTTGCGCGGCTTTATTCGAAACCTTGCCCAGCAAATGGCGCAGGCCGCCTGACTGCGCCCAGCCGCGCATACTTCCACTTTTCGAGAAGGAGATAGGTGATGCGACCGTCATCCCACAAGGTTTTGAAATCGAGGAAGCTACCGGCCTCCTACAATGCGCTGGTAATGCCATTCGTACTTTCCATCCTGATGTCGTGCATTGTTTCCGCGGTAGCGACGCTGATCAATGCGGGCTGGACAACCGGTTTCGTGGCGACCTGGCCGTATGCATGGGGAGCATCATGGCTAGTGGGCTTTCCAAGTCTGCTGCTGGTCTTGCCGATCGTGCGCCGTATCGTTGCGGCAATTGTCGATCAGCCGACCTCGTAGGCCTTGATTACGGAGTCCGACATGCCAAACAAGAACGGCCCTTGCGGGCCGCTTTTACCTTCGACTGACGGCTCGCAGCGCCATTGTCGACTTCCGCGACCAGATACCTGTCTTCATGCGGGCAGCCTTCATGCGCGCCGGCCCTCATGCCGATCGTCGTCCGAGCCTGACTCCCGAGCGCTCTCAAATGCAGCCGGCCAGCTTGCACTCTTGGCAAGCTCCTATCCTGGCCCGTCCGTCACATCGGGCCGGGCATCATCTTGGTCGGTTTTTCCAGCATCGGAAACTCTGCCTTGCTGCATTTCACGTTCGGGTTGGTCGGACTGAACATGCCGTTCGGATTGTCTCTGAACAGCCAGGCATGAAGGTCGTAGTGGACGAACTCCCTCGGAATGAGCGGATAGTGCCCTTCCATCGGTCCCATGAAGGTCTGGCCAAATAGTTTTGGAGGTTCCTTGGTGTCTGGCGTCAGGGGCACCAGCCATTCCACGCCAACCAATTTCAAGCCTTTCTTGGTCGGCTCGTAGATCAGCACATTGGGGCGCATCGGATCGAGTTTCTGACCGACACTCGGGACGTTGACGAAATGGATGCCCATAGCGCCCTTCGGATAGTCCATTGCGCCCTCGATCCTGTCCCCGCTGTAATAGACGCACCCGACAGTCGACAGATAAAGGTCGCGGACGGCGACCGTGTAGTCTTCATATTTGGCGAGCGATTCCTTCAAAGCTTCGATGTCGGCTTTGTTGGCGTCCTCGGCTCGAGCCGTGGCCGCTGCGCACCAAGCGGAGACCAGACCTGTCAAAATGAGGACGCCGCAACGCCCAAGACGAGCTGTTCTTGTCATGCATTCCTCCCAGATTTCCTATCTGGCCGTGCAGGACCGGGGCCGACTAAGTGACTGCGCGGCCGTTTGTATCGCCCCATCCCCTCTGGAACCGCACCAATGCTAATCCCTTCCAAGGCCTCCGGAAAGGAATTATTAGAAATCTCTAATGCGTTAGACCTTTTGACGGACCACAGGAGCCCAAAAAGAAAGCGGCCCCTTGCGGGGGCCGCCTTCGCATTTCGATGCCGAACAATTCAGGTCAGCGGCGAAAGCTGGATCTCGACGCGCCGGTTCTGCGCACGGCCGGCCGCCGTTCCGTTGGACGCGATCGGACGGGTCTTGCCGAATCCGGTGACGGCGAAGCGGCGCGAATCGACACCTTGGCCTGAGAGATAGTTGGCGACCGCCAATGCGCGGCGCTGCGACAGATCGAAATTGTGTTCGTCGCCGCCGGTCGAATCGGTATGGCCGAACACGTCGACCGTGGTCTGCTTGAACTTCTTCAGCACCAGCGCAACCGAGTTCAGCACCTGGTAGAAGCCGGGCTTCACCGCATCCTGGTCGACGTTGAAAGTAATGTCGGACGGCATGTTGAGGATGATCTGGTCGCCGGTGCGGGTGACGCTGACGCCGGTGCCTTCGAGCTGGCGGCGCAGTTCAGCCTCGTTCTGGTCCATGGTCGCGCCGATGGCGCCGCCGGCCAGCGCGCCGATACCGGCACCGATCAGCGCGTTCCGGCGGTCATTGCCGCCGGCAAGCAGGCCGAGGCCCGCGCCCGCCAGGGCGCCAAGGCCGGCGCCGGCTGCGGTGTTCGAAACCTTCTGCTCCCCGGTGTACGGATCGGTCGTGGTGCAGGCACTCACCAGCACAGCCGTCGCAACGGCGACGAGCACAGTCTTTTTCATAAGGATCGTCCCTCTCCAAAGCGCGGCCTTTGCGGCTCGCGCATATAAGCCCTTCTCCGGTCTTGTAACATGAAATGCGGCGAAAAACCGAGCGGCGAAAGCGGCTTTTCCCCGCTCGCGCCACTCTTCCGCTTCGGTGGCTGGTGCTGGCCTACCAGAGGTTCTTGCCGTCAATGACGACCACCTCGACCTTATCGAGGTCGAAATCGTCGAACAGCCGCGAATTGACTGATATCTTGGGATTGTCGAAGTCCGGTTTGCCGGTTGACCAGTCCGGCGTTTCGGTGAAGGTGCCGCAGCCACAAATGGCGCAAAACCCGTGTTTGACGGTCTTCGATCCCCATTGATAGAAGGAAACGTTTTCCGGCGAGCTGGTGAGCTTGAATTGCGACGGAACGTAGTAAGCCCACAGCGAACCGCGCTTGGAGCAGAACGAGCAGGTGCATTGTGTTACCGTCTCGGGCGCCTGCGAAACCTCGAACGTCGTCGCCTTGCAATGACAGCTGGCCTTGATGGTCATGAAAAGCCTTCCTCTCCGTTGCCCGCCACCCATGCGGCAAGGCACCATAAAGGAAGGCTCCTGACAACTGTCTGTCAGCAGGCTCCGGTCGACCGAGCCGACCGGCGCTCTGGCTAAAGCGGGCCCGTCGTCACCTCCCAATCGTCGTCACCTGCCGATATAGGCGGCCAGTTCGTCCGGCGTCCCGTTTGGGAAAGCCTGTTTCAGAAAATCCAGGAATGCCGACACGCGCGCGCTGAGCAGCCGCCGCGACGGGTACAGCGTCCATAGAGAAATTTCGGGGCCGTCAATATCCCCCCAATTCACCAGTGTGCCGTCAGCCAGGTCGTGGGCCACCAACGAAATGGGAAGCCGTCCTGCGCCGATTCCGGCTCGCACCGCATCGCGGACCATGATGAGTGTCGACAAGGCGAGGATCGGCTCGATTCTAAGTGTTGCCCAGCCACCTGGTGTCTTCACCTGCCATGTTTGCCGCTCGCCTGTCCCGCGCGCAACGCCAGGAGCGGCGAGCCCATCGGTCGGGCGAGGAAGGTCCGGGCTCGCCACAACGACCAGGCGGTCGCGGAGAAACGCCCGTCCGACCAGGCTTTCATCGGGATCCGGATTGACCCGGATTACCAGATCGTAGCCTTCCTCGATCATGTCGACATGCCGGTCTTCGGTGGTCACTTCAAGCCTCACCTCAGGATACCTCAGGGCAAATCCCGCAGCGATCCTCCCCATTGCAGTCTGCGAAAAATGCAAAGGCGCGCTGATCCGCAATCTGCCCTTGGGTCTCTGACCGCCCGAGGCAATCGCCGATGCCGTCTCGTCCAGTTCGGCAAGCAACGCCCCCGTCCGCTCGAAGAGCGCCCGTCCTTCTTCGGTCAGCTTCAGGTTACGCGCACCCCGTTCGAACAGACGCAGATCGAGACTGCTTTCCAATTCGCCAACGCGCCGGGACAATGTTGCTTTGGGCCGGCCGGTGGACCTTGCCGCTTTGCCGAAGCCGCCATGGCGAGCCACGAGGTTAAAATCGGCAAGGGCTAAAAGATCCATGACTGTCCCAGCAGCGAGACGACGTGTCTAAAAATGCCGTCTACTGGGGTCTTTGTGAGCCACACATATTGGGGCTGTAAGCAACCCAACAGGAGAAATTCCATGACCATTCTCGTTACCGGCGCCACCGGCAATATCGGCCGCCAAGTCGTCGAACAGCTCGCCAAGCGCGGCGCCGATGTGCGTGCTCTCGTGCGCGATCCGTCGAAAGCCAGTTTTCCGGCAGGCGTATCCGTCGCGCAAGGCGACTTTCTCGATGTCGATTCGCTGCGCAAAGCCATGTCTGGCGTTTCCACGCTGTTTCTCTTGAACGCCGTGGTGCCGGACGAATTCACCCAGGCTTTGATCGCCTTGAACGTCGCCCGATCGGCCGGCATCGAGCGGATCGTCTATCTCTCGGTGATCCACGCTGACGTCTATGTGAACGTGCCGCATTTCGCGGGCAAGTTCGGCGTCGAGCGAATGATCGAACACATGGACTTCAAAGCTACGATCTTGCGCCCGGCCTACTTCATCCAGAACGATCTGACGGTCGAAGACGTCATCACCGGCTACGGCACCTACCCAATGCCGATCGGACCCAAGGGTCTCGCCATGATCGACGCCCGCGATATCGCCGAGATCGCCGCCCTTGAGCTGCTGCGTCGCGAACAGTCCAAGGAGCCGCTTGCGTTCGAGCGGATCAACCTCGTCGGTCCGCAGACACTGACCGGGACGGATATTGCCGCAATCTGGTCAGACGTACTCGCCCGCCCGATCAGCTACAGCGGCGACAATACGGAGGGTTTTGAGCAAAATCTCAAGCAGTTCCTGCCCGCCTGGATGGCCTACGACATGCGCCTGATGGGCGAGCGTTTCTTCACCGACGGGATGCTGCCCGAGGCCGGCGACGTCGAGCGCCTGACGGCACTTCTGGGTCGCCCACTGCGCCCGTATCGCGACTTCGCCTCAGCACTCGCTGCTTCCGTCTGACGCAAGCGCCTTCAGCACCAAGGCCGGCCTTCCGATGAGAACTGCCAACAGAACTCAGTAGGAACGCGGTGGCACGAACAGGCAGATCGTCTTGCCTGCGTCGAGGCCGGCCTGGTGCGCGCACCAGTGGAAATCGCCGTCGGGTGAATCCTTGACCCGCTTGTCGCTCATCGGAACGACCTCCCCCGTTCCGGCGATGACATAGCCCTCCGGCTTTTCCAGCACCTCGCCGGTATGGGTGGTGCGGCAGTCGTAGTTTGCGCAGCAGGCGAAGGGATAACTCCAGCCTTGCGGCTTCGCCGCCGTAGGCTTGGCGTCATGGGCGAAGGCGGGTGCGGTCAGCACCGCCATCGCAAGCATCGCGATGGCAAAGATCGGGGTCACGAACAAGGAAAACAGGAGTCGGCCAGCCGGTTGAACGGCTCTAGCCGATCGGAGAGTGGCAGCAGACATGGAAGCGTTCCTTTCAAACGAGCATCAAGCGTTTCGCTTGCCCGTTCCCGGAACGTGTCTTCCCAGTGGCCGGATCGTCAGGTCGCAGATATGCCGCGTCCGGCCATAAATGCTTTTTCTCTTCCAGCCCTCGGATGCTGGGCTGATTCCTAGGCCGGCGCAAGAAGTTGCTGCGCGAGGCCGCACAACTACGCCGCTATCTGCAACCGCTGACGAGATCCAAGGCCAGGCTCAACTCCCGGCAGACGGGCAACGAAACAACGGGATTGGCCGTATGTGGTTCCAGCCTATGCGTCGCCTGGACCGGCGATCACATGCCCTTCATATTGCGGCAAGTCGTCGGCGATGGTGAACCATGGCGCCTTGGAGCCGACGAAGATGTGCGCGGTCGGCCGGATCGTCGGATCGTCAACCAGCGTGCCCATGGCGACATGGACATAGGCGCCGTCGCGGACCAGCGAATACAGCAACGAGCCGCAGCGGCTGCAATGCGCATCGTGGCCGCTGTCGCCGAAATGGATGAGTCCGTGATGCCCTTCGGCAAGGGCAAGTTTCTCGCGCTCGATGCCGGCGAAAGGCTTGAAGGCGGAACCTGTGGTGCGCCGGCAGTTTGAACAATGGCAGTTGGCGGCATAGACGAACTCGTCCGCCACTTCATACTGGACCGCGCCGCAAAAACATTTGCCGGTGAGCCTGCGACTCATGGTTCCTCCTTCGCTCCCCGCCCAGGGATATGTCAGAACAAAGTCAGGCCGAGTCGAAAGTGGCGAAAGCGCAGGAATCAGCCATTCGCAGCCCGGCCTCAGCTGGATATGGACATATCCTAGTCGAGGTCGGCCACGGCTTCACCGGCACCGCCCTCGATGCGCTGCGACAACGAGGCTTCCATGAAGTCGTCGAGGTCGCCATCGAGCACGCTCGACGGGCTGGTGCTCTCGACGCCGGTGCGCAGGTCCTTCACCAACTGGTAGGGCTGCAGCACATAGGAACGAATCTGGTGACCCCAGCCGATGTCGCTCTTCGACGCTTCTGTGGCATTGGCCACCGCTTCGCGCTTCTTCAGCTCTTCCTCGTAAAGGCGCGAGCGCAGCATTTCCCAGGCCTTCGCCTTGTTCTTGTGCTGCGAGCGTTCGGCCTGGCAGGCAACCGCGATGCCGGTGGCGATATGGGTGATGCGAACCGCCGAGTCCGTGGTGTTGACGTGCTGGCCGCCCGAACCGGATGAGCGGTAGGTGTCGATGCGTACATCGGATTCCGAGACGTCGATCTCGATCCTGTCATCGACGACCGGGTAGACCCAGACGCTGGAGAAGGACGTGTGGCGGCGCGCATTGCTGTCATAGGGTGAAATGCGGACCAGGCGATGAACGCCCGACTCGGTCTTCAGCCAGCCATAGGCATTGTGGCCCTTGATCAGGAGCGTGGCGGACTTGATGCCGGCTTCTTCGCCGTCATGGACTTCCAGCACCTCGACCTTGAAACGGCGCCGCTCGGCCCAGCGCGTATACATGCGCAAAAGCATCGAGGCCCAGTCCTGGCTCTCGGTGCCACCGGCGCCGGCATGGACTTCGAGATAGGTGTCGTTGGCGTCGGCCTCGCCCGACAGCAGCGTCTCTACCTGGCGGGCCTTGGCCTCGCCCTGCATCGAGCGGAGGGCGGCTTCCGCCTCGGCGATCACGTTCTGGTCGCCCTCTTCCTCACCCAGTTCGATCAGGCCGATATTGTCCTCCAGCGCCTGGGTCAGGCTTTTGACGCCGGCGATCCCGTCTTCGAGGCCCTGGCGCTCGCGCATCAGCTTCTGCGCTTCCAGCGGTTCGTTCCAGAGGCTGGAATCCTCGGCCCGCACGTTCAGGTATTCAAGCCGCTTTATGGCCTGATCCCAGTCAAAGATGCCTCCTCAGCAGGGTGATCGCCTGCCTGATCTCGTCGACAATGTTCTGCGTTTCCGCGCGCATGGCTGGTTGTTCTGTCCTGTTTTTGAAGTGGCGCTTGGGTCGGCGCGATACATAGGCACGGCATTGCTGCCTGTAAAGCGAAATGGGCCGGCTCAACAAGCCAGCCCATTCGACGTAAAAAATCAGGTCGTCAGTAGAGTCCGCCGCCGGGTGCCTGGATAGCTTCCGTAGCCTGCGGCGATAGCGGTCCGCCGGCGCCGTTGGACCCGTCGGCGCCCATGCCGATCACCCAATAGCTGTCGGCGGGGCCGGTGCCGGGCTTGAAGGCTTCGATGATGGTGCCGGGATCGCCCGACGCGGCACGCATGCCGGTCTTGCGGTTGATGGCGACCAGGTTCATGCCTTCCGGCACCTTGAAGTCGACATTGGGCGTGCCGTCCAGCGCAACGCGCATGAAGTCCTTGAAGATAGGCGCCGCCAGACCACCGCCGGTGGCGCCATGGCCGAGACCGCGCGGCGTGTCGTAACCCATGTAGAGGCCGACGACGAGGTTCGGCGTATAGCCGATGAACCAGGCGTCCTTCTCGTCATTGGTCGTTCCGGTCTTGCCGGCGATGTGGCGGCCAAGCTCGGCGATGGTGGCGCCGGTGCCGCGCTGGACCACGCCTTCCATCATCGAGGTGATCTGGTAGGCCGTCATCGGATCGAGCACCTGCTCGGAATTGTCGACCAGTTCCGGTTCGGGCTGGTTGTTCCATTCGGGCGCGTTGCAGCCTTCGCAGCCGCGCTCGTCCTGCTTGAACACGGTCTTGCCGTAGCGGTCCTGGATGCGGTCGATGAGCGAGGGTTTGATCGACTTGCCGCCATTGGCCATGATCGAATAGGCCGACACCATGCGCATCACCGTCGTCTCGCCGGAGCCCAGCGCCATCGGCAGATACGGCGCCAGATGGTCGTAGACGCCGAACCTCTCGGCATATTCCACCACCAGCTTCATGCCCATGTCGTTGGCGAGCCGCACCGTCATCAAATTGCGCGACTTTTCGATGCCGGAACGCAAGGTAGCGGGGCCTGCCACCGTGCCGTCATAGTTCTTCGGCGTCCAGGTCGTAGTGCCGCTCTGGATGGTGATCGGTCCGTCCATGATCACCGAGGCCGGCGTATAGCCATTGTCGAGCGCGGCCGAATAGACGATCGGCTTGAAGGACGATCCCGGCTGGCGCATCGCCTGCGTGGCACGGTTGAACTCCGACTGCGCATAGGAGAAGCCGCCGACCATGGCCAGCACGCGGCCGGTATGTGGATCCATGGCGATCAGGCCGCCCTCCACTTCCGGCACCTGGCGCAGCGTGTAGGCGCCTTCCGACCCTTCGTTCTTCTGCACGAAGATGACGTCGCCGGGCTGCAGTACATCGGCCGGAGACTTGGCCTTGACCGTCTTGCCATCGACCACATGGCGCATGGCAAAGCTCATGTCTTCCTTGCTGACGGCGCCTTCGATGCGTTCCTTGACGATATCGCCCGAAATCTGCCGCGTCGGCTGCAGGCCGATGGAAAGGCCGGTCGCCGAGCTGTCGAGCACGACGGCAAGCGACCATTCCGGCACGTCTTCCAGCCCCTTGACGTTGCCCAGCGCCACGCCCCAGTCGCCGGAGGCATCGATATGCGTCACCGGTCCGCGATAGCCGCGCAGCGTGTCGTATTTGAGCAAGCCGTTCTGCATCGACTTGCGGGCGATGAGCTGGATCTTCGGATCGAGCGTCGTGCGCACCGAAAGGCCGCCCTCATAGAGCGCGTTCTCGCCATAGCGCGAGATGATCTGGCGGCGCACTTCCTCGGTGAAATATTCACCCGCAAACAGATAGGAGCCGTTACGACGCGGCGTCACGCCGAGCGGCTCGGCCTTGGCCTTGTCGCCTTCCTCGCGCGTCACGTAGCCGTTCTCGACCATCTGGTCGATGACCCAGTTGCGGCGCTCGATGGCGCGGTCGGCATGCTTGAAGGGATGGTAGTTGTTGGGCCCCTTCGGCAGCGACGCCAGATAGGCGGCTTCCGCGACCGTGAGTTCGTTGACCGACTTGTCGAAATAGGTCAGTGCCGCGCCCGCAACGCCATAGGCGCCGAAGCCGAAGAAGATTTCGTTGAGATAGAGCTCAAGGATGCGGTCCTTCGAATAAGCCTGCTCGATGCGGAATGCCAGGATCATCTCCTTGATCTTGCGCTCGTAGGTCTGGTCCGAGGACAAGAGGAAGTTCTTCGCCACCTGCTGGGTGATGGTCGAGGCGCCGACCTGGCGCCTGCCCGAACCCAGATTCTGCAGGTTGACGTAGATGGCGCGGCCAAGCCCGGTGATGTCGATGCCGGGATGGTTGTAGAAATTCTTGTCCTCGGCCGACAGGAACGCCGCCTTGACCCGGTCCGGAACCGCCTGGATCGGCAGATAGAGCCGCCGTTCGCGCGCATATTCGGCCATCAGCGAGCCGTCGGAAGCATGGATGCGGGTCGTCACTGGCGGCTCGTACTTGGCCAGGACCTCATAGTCGGGCAGGTCTTTCGACAGATGGCTGATGTATATCGCCACGCCCGCGGCGACCATAAGCGCCAGCGTCGTGCCGATACCAAAGAAATAGCCGATAAGACGAATCATGCCCGCTCCAGTCCGAGGTCCGGGAATTTCCTAGACGAAGCCGCCTTTCGCGCAAGCCTTCGCAACTGTCCCGATCCGTGATGGAAAACCCATGTCGCCACCATGTGGGCAAAATACGGCAGTGCCCGGTTTCGGCATCCCCCACCTGAAATAAAAGCGCCTGGTGTTGTCGTCGTGCAACGCTGCCTCCGGTCGTGGGCGGCGGCGACCATCTCAGCCTCCGGTTCCCGTTCCCATCTTGGCGGAGGCAAACAGGGCGACGGCGTTGGTGATGCTCTGCGCCGCCTTGCCGCGCCAGTCGGCGTCGAGCAGTTGCGCTTCATCCTTGGCGTTGGAGAGATAGCCGAGTTCCACCAGCACCGACGGCACATCGGGCGCTTTCAGCACTTTGAAACCGGCCGAACGCTGCGGATTGTTGATCAGGCCGACGCTGGTGGACAACTGGCCGACCAGAGTGTGGGCAAAGCTCATCGAGAAATTATGCGTCTCGCGGCGGATCAGGTCGATCAGTATGTCGGTGACTTCCTTGTTGTCGTCCTTGATCACCATGCCGGCGAACTGGTCGGAGAGGTTTTCACGGTCGGCAAGCGCCTGCGCTTGCGGATCGGACGCCTTGTCGGAGACGGTATAGACGGTGGCGCCTCTGATACCCTTGACGCTGATCGTGTCGGCATGGATCGAGATCAAAAGGTCGGCCTCGTGCTGACGGGCGATGCGCACGCGGTCATCGAGCCGCAGGAACTCGTCGGAATCGCGCGTCATGAACACGTCGTAGTTGCCGACGGCGGCGAGCTTGTCGCGCAGTTCGGTGGCGAAGGCCAGCGTCACGTTCTTCTCGATGGTGCCGTTGAGGCCTTCGGCGCCACCGTCGATGCCGCCATGGCCGGGATCGATGACGATGGTGAAGCGATGCCCGGGATTGGAGATCGGCCCTGTGCCGACCCTGGAGCCCTTGTCGGTGGAGACGGTCGAGCCGGTGGTCAGCGCCTGGTTGGCAAGGGCTTCGTCGAACTCGCGGTCGGAGGCTGCCGACACGTCGATGGCGATGCGATAGCCTGCGCCGTCCTCGTTCTTGAGCACCTCGAGCTTGTCGACCGAGAACGGCCCCTTGCCGGTCAGGATCAGCCGCGATCCCTCGCCCTGATCGCCATAACGCACCGCCTTGACCAGGCCGCGGGCCTTGGCGTCCTTCGCGCCAATGGCGAATCGGGTGCGCGGCAGGTCCACGACCAGCCGGTTGGGGCCGCGCAGCAGGAACCATTTGATGTCGGGCTCGCGGTCGAAATCGATGACGATGCGCATCTTGGTTGCGTCGCCGGCCATCTTGTAGGCGGTGGCGCCGAGTGGCGCATCGGCGGCGCGTGAAACCGGCGCAAAAGCAAGGCAAAGCGCCAGCAGCAACAGCACACCGGCAGCGCGCAGGAAACGGCCTGCACGGCCATGGCCCTTGTCTGTGGTGCCCGCCAGTCCCATTTCTTTGCAGTCGCTCCCGGTTTGGCGCCTTGCGCCCGCGTGGTTGGTCGAAATGCCGGTCAGGCCGCAGACTCGATTAACGATTGGTATCCAGAGAAGGTTAACCAAGCCTTTTCATTGAGGATTAAGGCCTGTGCTTCCGTTACGGCACTGCTTTTTGCCGGCATCCGAAATCGGGGTTGCCTTCCACCCCGTCAAATCATAAAAGCGATGGTGGATCACTGCAATCCTGGAACCGCTTCTCCCGCAGCTTCCTGCTACAGGTCAGATGAAAGGCGGCTCCTTTCGCTCCAGCGAAAAGGCTTAGGTGATCGCGACGAATTTCGCAGGTGTGCGCCCGTGGCGGGGGAATCGCCTGCGTGAGGAAAACGGCCGGGTTTGTTCCCGTGCCGGCTCTGTATGAGCAAACAAGCTGGTCCGGTTCGTCCGGGCTTTGGTTCAAAAGGTTCTGCTGGTGACGATGGCTTCAAGCGCAATCATGGAAAGGTCCGCATCAAACCGCGCCATTGTGGCTGCGGGCGGCACCGCCATGGCGCTCAAGCGGCGTCCGGCGGACATTCAGACATCCGGCACCCACATCCCAGACACGCAGCAGCGGGCTTTGCCTCGCAAGCTGCGGCTGACGGCTGCCGGGAGGAAACGAAATAATGCCCAACAAAATGCTGATAGACGCCTCCCACCCGGAGGAAACACGCGTTGTCGTTATCCGCGGTAACCGTATTGAAGAATTCGACTTTGAATCCCAGGACAAGAAGCAGCTCAAAGGAAACATCTATCTCGCCCGCGTAACGCGCGTCGAACCTTCCCTTCAGGCAGCCTTTGTCGAATATGGCGGCAACCGTCACGGTTTCCTCGCCTTCAGTGAAATTCACCCCGACTATTACCAGATCCCGGTCGCCGATCGTCAGGCTTTGCTGCGCGCTGAAGCGCAGGAAGCCGAGGACGAGGAGAACGAGGACAATGACGGCGACGACCGCCAGAGCCGCGATCGCGGCCGGCGCGGCCGCCGGCGCGGCGGCAAGGGTCGTGAGCGCGGCGAACACAAGCGCGACGCCGGCGCCGATGATGAGAACGGCGAACATGGCGATGCCGGCAGCGATGCCGTCTCCGAAGCGCCTGCTTCCGAGCATGCCGCGGCCAATACCGGCGGGCATGACGATCATGCCGGGCATGGCGACAGCGAAGCTTCCGACGCCGAGACATCCGGGAGCGAACCGTCGGAAGGCGGCCCGACATCGATTGCGGCAAGCGTCGAAGCGGATGTGATCTCCGAAGCTGTCCCTGCGGCGGAGCCGGGTGACGAAAGGTCGTCCAGCGAGGCAAGCGGCGAAGCCACCTCCGGGGACAATGACCGCGGCATGCTGGAAGAGGTGCAGTCCTCGCATCCGGACGACCACGAGATCGAATCCGTAGGCGCCGAGGATGCGCTGGAAGAGGTGCGCAGCCGCCGCAAGCCGGTGCGCCGCCAGTACAAGATTCAGGAAGTCATCAAGCGCCGGCAGATCCTGCTGGTGCAGGTGGTCAAGGAAGAGCGCGGCAACAAGGGCGCTGCACTCACCACCTATCTGTCGCTTGCCGGCCGCTATTCCGTGCTGATGCCCAACACCGCACGCGGCGGCGGCATTTCGCGCAAGATCACCAGTGCGGTCGACCGCAAGCGCCTCAAGGAGGTCGTTGCCGATCTCGAAGTGCCGCAGGGCATGGGCGTCATCCTGCGCACCGCCGGCGAAAGCCGCACCAAGGCGGAAATCAAGCGCGACTACGAATATCTGATGCGGCTTTGGGAAAACGTCCGCAATCTGACGCTGCAATCCACCGCCCCTGCCCTCGTCTATGAGGAAGGCAGCCTGATCAAGCGCTCGGTGCGCGACCTCTACAACAAGGATATTGACGAGATTCTTGTCTCCGGCGAGGAAGGCTACCGCGAGGCCAAGGATTTCATGCGCATGCTGATGCCGAGCCACGCCAAGGTCGTTCAGCCGTTCCGCGACACGACGCCGATCTTCGTGCGCAACGGGATCGAGGCGCAGCTCGACCGCATGCTGCAGCCGCAGGTGACGCTGAAGAGCGGCGGCTACATCATCATCAACCAGACCGAGGCGCTGGTCGCCATCGACGTCAATTCGGGCCGCTCCACCAAGGAGCACTCGATCGAGGACACCGCTCTCCACACCAACCTTGAAGCGGCGGAAGAAGTCGCCAGGCAATTAAGGCTGCGCGATCTCGCCGGCCTGATCGTCATCGACTTCATCGACATGGAGGAGAACCGCAACAACCGCTCCGTCGAGAAGCGGCTGAAGGATCACCTCAAGAACGACCGAGCCCGCATCCAGGTCGGCCGCATCTCGCATTTCGGCCTGATGGAGATGTCGCGCCAGCGCATCCGCGCCAGCGTGCTGGAATCGACCATGAAGCCCTGCCCGCATTGCGGCGGCACCGGCCATGTGCGCTCCGATTCGTCGGTGGCGCTGATGGTGGTGAGGGCGATCGAGGAATTCCTGCTCAAGGATTCGCGCAGCCACATCACGGTGCGGACCCCGGCGGCGACCGCTCTCTATGTGCTCAACCACAAGCGCGGCACGCTGGTGGAACTCGAAAGCCGCTTTGGCCTGACCATCACCGTCGAGGCCGATGATACGGTCGGTGTGCAGCACTACGCGATCTTCCGCGGCGCCATTGCCGAAAAGCCGGAAGGCTTTGTCGAAGCGCGAACCTTCCCGGCCTATGTCGAGCCGGAAGAGCCGAGGACGAGATCGTCATCGAGGAGGAAGACGACGAGGTTGTGGTAAAGGCCGAGCAGCCGCGCCAGGCGCAGCCGCAATCGCAGCAGCAGCCGAGATCGGCTGAGGACGGCGAAGGCCGCGATCGCAAGCGTCGCAAGCGCCGCAGGCGGCGCGGCGGCAAGGATCGCGAACGCGAACATGGCGATCGCGAGCATGGCGCCGAAGGTGCTTCGGTTTCGGCGGCAAGCGACGACTTTGCCGCTGAACCAGGCGATGACGATGCAACACAGCAAGACGAAGCCCAGGTTGGCGCCGTCGAAACGGTGGAAGCATCAGATGACGCCCAGGGCAAGAAGCGCCGTCGCGGCAAGCGCGGCGGCAAGCGCAATCGTCGCGAAGACGGCACGGAGACCGAAGCCGGCGAAACCGCCTCGGTGGCCGAGGCCGCTGAAGTCGGAACGGCCGCAAGCGAGCCCGTAGCAGCCGTAGCGGTTGAAGAAGCAGCGGCTCCCGCCGCGGCGAACGACGACGCTCCAGCCGAAAAGCCGAAGAAGAAGCGCGCTTCAAGGGCAAAGAAGGCTGTGGTGGAAGTCGCCGATGAGACGGCGGCCGAGGCTGCACCGGAGGCTGCCGTCGAAGCAGCCGCCCCGCTGCGGCCGATGCCGCCACGGAAACGACCGTCGACGACGAGCCCGCCAAGGCTCGCCCGTCACGGCGCAAAGCCGTGGCCGCGGATACCTCCGCGGTGCCGGTGGTTTCCTCCAGCGTTGCCGACGAGGCAAAGGCCGAGGAAAAGCCGAAGCGCGCCGGCTGGTGGCAGCGGAAGGGCTTTTTCTAAGCTATTCAGCCGATTAAGATAGGTTCCTGACAAAAATCCCGCGCCGTTCAAACCACGGCGCGGGATTTTTGCATGCGCGAATGACGGAAGGCGTCAGGGGGCGAAAATCGACCAGTTCATCATCCTGGCCAGTTTTTCCAAGGCGATCGACCCCAGCTTGGAATTGCCGTTGGCGTTCAAGCCCGGCGACCATACGGCGAGCGAAGCAACACCCGGCACGATCCCCAATATGCCGCCGCCGACGCCGCTTTTGCCGGGAATGCCGACACGGAAGGCGAAATCGCCGGAACCGTCATAGTGGCCACAGGTCAGCATCATGGCGCCGATGCGCCGCGCCCGCTCGGCAGACACCACGGAGTGCCCGGTTGCCGGGTTTCTGCCGCCATTGGCGAGGAAGCGGCCGGCCAGCGCCAATTGCCGGCAGCTCATGGCGATGGCGCAATGGTGGAAGTACACGCCCAGCGCCAGCTCCGGTGCATGGTTGAGATTGCCGAAGGATTTCATGTAGTTGGCAAGCGCGAAGTTGCGATAGCCGGTGGCGCGTTCGGAAGCCGCGACCTCGCGGTCGATGATGATCGCTTCGTCATCGGCAAGGAACTGGATGAAGCGCAGGATTTCGCCGATCGCCTCGCGCGGCTGGTGGCCGGCAAGCAGTATGTCGGAGACGACGATGGCGCCGGCATTGATGAACGGATTGCGCGGAATGCCGTTCTCATGCTCGAGCTGCACGATCGAGTTGAACGGATTGCCCGACGGCTCGCGTCCGACACGCTGCCACAGCGCGTCGCCGACATTGCCGAGCGCCAACGTAAGCGTAAACACCTTGGAGATGGACTGGATCGAAAACGCCTGGTCGGCGTCGCCGGCGACCAGCACGCGGCCGTCATTGGTCACGGCGGCAATGCCGAATTTGTTCGGATCGACCTTGCCGAGCTGCGGAATGTAGGTGGCGACCTCGCCGCGATCGGAGCGCTCGGCCATCTCGGCGGCGACGTCGGCCAGCGCTTGTTCAAGATCCGGCATGCTCGTCCCCGCTATTTCAGCCAGCGCTCGATGCGCGCCAACGCCTCGACCATGTCGTCATGGCTGCCGGCATAGGAAAAGCGCATCGTGCGGTGTCCGGCCAGCGGATCGAAATCGCGACCGGGCGTCGCCGCCACATGCGCTTCGGCCAGCATTTTGCGCGCAAAGGCCATGCTGTCATTGGTATGCCGGGTGACATCGCAGAAAGCGTAGAAGGCGCCGTCCATCGGCGCCGCCAAGGGAAATCCGAGTTCCGGCAGGCGCCGCATCAACAGCTCGCGGTTCCAGGCATAGCGCGCCTTCACCGCTTCCAGCTCTTGGGTCGCCTTGAAGGCCTCGATCGCGGCGATCTGCGACAGTTCCGGCGGCGAGATGTAGAGGCTCTGGGCGATGCGCTCGATCGGCCTCACCAGAGCTTCCGGCAGCACCATCCAGCCGATGCGCCATCCGGTCATGCAATAATATTTCGAGAAGGAATTGATCACCGTCACGCCTGAGCCATGGGCCAGCGCCGTGGTGTCGGGCGCGGCATAGGCCAGCCGGTGATAAATTTCGTCCGATATCACCGCGATGCCGAGTTCTTCGGCTGTCCTCACCAGTGCCGACAACTCGTCGACGGGAATGACCGCACCTGTCGGATTGGCCGGGCTGGCGAACAACACACCCTTCAGCGGTTTTTCCCGGTGCGCCGATTTCAAATGTTCGGCATGAAGATAGGCGTCGCTGCCGAGCTCGATCTCGACGATCTGGATACCGAGCGCGGCCATGATGTTGCGGTAGGCCGGATAGCCGGGTGCTGCGATGGCGACGCGGTCGCCGGGATCGAACATCGCCAGGAATGCCAGATTGAAGGCGGCCGACGATCCCGTGGTCACGGCGATCCGGTTCGGCGCGACATCGATCCCGTAATGGTCGCCATAATGCGTGGCGATCGCCTTGCGCAGATCCGCCAGACCGAGCGTGTCGGTATAGCCGATGCGTCCGATCCTCAGCGCATTTGCGGCTGCTTCCCTCACGCCCACGGGTGCCGGATCGGATGGCTGGCCCACGGCCATGGACACGACAGGCACGCCCGTCGCCTTCAGCCGGTTGGCTTCGGCCAGAATGTCCATGGCGTGAAACGGCTCGACTTCACCGCGGCGCGACAGCGAAACTACCATTTGACCTCAATCTTTCCGTCCGGCCCGCCGCTCAAAGCCATCAACCGGCGGCAGCGCCGCACAAATGCCCGATTGATGTGAGGATCACAAGTTCGCCTAGTTTCGGTGCCGTGACTTTTCATCGTTCGCCCGCTCGTTTACCAGTGGACCTCATGCTGAGCCGACCCAAATCGACAATGTCCAAATCTTCCATGGGGAAGACAGCGCGCGGCTTCGCGACGCTTTTGCTTGCCGCCGCCGTCGCTGTCACCGGCTCGGTGACGGCCTTCGCCCAGGCGGTGCCGGTCGTGCGCGATGCCGAGATCGAGGCGCTGGTGCGCGACTATGCGCGGCCGATCTTCAAGGCGGCCGGTCTTGCCAATGACGGTGTCGATATCGTTCTGGTCAACGATCAGAGCTTCAACGCCTTCGTTACCGGGCGCCGGCTGTTCATCAACACCGGCGCGCTGATGCAGGCCGAAACGCCCAACGAGATCATCGGCGTCATCGCCCATGAGGCCGGCCACATCGCAGGCGGCCATCAGCAGAAATTGCGCGACCAGCTCGAGCGCGCCAAGACCATGGCCATCATCGCCACGCTGCTTGGCGCCGGCGCCATCGTTGCCGGCGCCACCACCAACAGCCGCGGCCTTGCCGGCGCCGGCATGGGTGTCGCCGCGGGCGGCGGCGAGATGGCGCAGCGCAGCATTCTTGCCTACCAGCGCACCGAAGAGTCGACCGCCGACCGCTCTGCCATCACCTATCTCAATGCCACCGGCCAGTCCGGCATGGGCATGCTGAAGACCTTCGCCCGCTTCCAGAGCGCGCTGTCGCTTTCCGGCACGCAGGTCGATCCCTACCGCATCAGCCACCCGATGCCGCAGGAGCGCATCGCCAATCTCGAAGTGCTGGTCAAGCAGAGCCCTAACGTCGACAAGGTCGATCCGCCGGCACTGCAGCAGCGGCACGACATGATGCGCATCAAGATCGCCGCCTATATGGGCGGCCAGGCCGCGGCCACGCGGCTGATCCGCAAGGCCCCGGGCAGCCTCGCCTCGCGCTATGGCGAAGCGCAGATGGCCTATCTCTACGGCAATCTGGGTGCGGCGCTGACCAAGGCCAATGCACTGATCAAGGAACAGCCGAAGAACCCCTACTTCCAGGAAATGCGCGGCGACATACTGATGAAGGCCAACAAGCCCAAGGACGCCGCGGACGCCTATGCCAAGGCGGTCAGCCTCGATCCGATGAGGTCGGGCCTGTTGCCCGTTTCTCTCGGCCAGGCGCTGATGGCCATCGGCACGCCCGATTCGCTGAAGAAGGCGGTGGTGCAGATCAACAACGGCCTCGGGCGCGACAAGGAAAACACGGTCGGATACCGCTATCTCGCCCAGGCCTATGGCGAGCTTGGCAACATTCCGGCGGCGGAACTCGCCACCGCCGAGGGCCATTTCTATTCCGGCGATTACACGAATGCGAAAATTTTCGCCATGCGCGCGCAAAAGGACTTGAAGCGTGGCGAACCCGGCTGGATTCGGGCGCAGGACATCATAAACTACAACCCTTCAGGCAAACTCAAGAAATGAACCTTCCGGTCGCCCGCGGCGACTAGGATAGACCGGAACCGGTAAAGAGGATGAGACGATGAACAAGGCAATATTGCTCGGCACGACGGGAGTGGCGGCTGCTCTTGCCATGCTCGCTTTCGGGTTCGTCGCCGGCAGTCCGCAGGTGGCCAAGGCCGGCACGGCGCAGACCGTGCAAACCGCCTCTGCCGACACCAAGATCGATCGCACTGAGATCGAGGGCATTATCCGCGACTATCTCCTGAAGAACCCCGAAGTGCTGCTCGAAGTGCAGGAGGCGCTCGAGGCCAAGCAGAAGGAAGAGCAGCGCATAGCCAGCCTCGGCGTCATCGAGAAGGCCAAGTCCGAGATTTTCAACTCGACCTTCGACGGCGTCGTCGGCAATCCGAAGGGCAAGGTCACCATCGTCGAATTCTACGACTACAATTGCGGCTTCTGCAAACGCGCCATCGACGACATGCAGGCTCTGACAAAGGCCGATCCGGAACTGCGCTTCGTGCTCAAGGAATTCCCGATCCTCGGGCCGGATTCGCAAAAGGCCAGCGTCGTCTCGATGGCTTTCCACCTGATGCATCCGGAGAAATACGGCGAGTTCCACAACGCCCTGCTCGGCGGCCAGGGCCGCGCCACCGAGGCGGCGGCCATCAAGGTTGCGCTGTCGCTAGGCGCCGATGAGGCAAAATTGCGCGAGAAGATGAAGGATCCGACCATCACCGAGGCTTTCTCCAAGACCTTCGACCTCGCCAACAAGCTGGCCATCACCGGAACGCCTTCCTACGTGGTCGGCAATGAGGTGGTGTTCGGGGCGCTCGGCCAGGAAGTGCTGGCTGAAAAGATCGAGGCGGCGAAAGCCGCGCTCTGATCTTGCACGCGAGCCTATTTCTCACGGGCACATTTCCGCCTGTTGTGGACAGTGAAAGATCGCACTTGTGCTCTTTCCGCGGGCGGCTATGCCCATTATAGAAGGCCCTGCGCGCCGGCTTGAGGCCGGCGTCGGAAAAGGTCGGCATTTTTGAAAACGATTTTCGTCCTGAACGGCCCCAACCTGAACGCGCTCGGCAAGCGCGAGCCGGGCATCTATGGCGGCAAGACGCTTGCCGCGATCGCCGACGACTGCAAGCAGGCGGGCGCCGCGCTTGGCCTCGAGATTGATTTTCGCCAGTCGAACCATGAGGGCGACCTCGTCGACTGGATCCAGGAAGCCGGCGACAAGGCAGCCGGCATCGTCATCAATCCGGGTGCCTACAGCCACACCTCGATTGCCATTCACGACGCCATCCGCGCTGTCGCGCCGCTGCCCGTCGCCGAAGTTCACCTCTCCAACATCCACGCGCGGGAACCATTCCGCCACGTCTCCATGGTCGCGCCGGTCGCTGTCGGCATGATCTGCGGGTTCGGGCCGCTTGGCTACTCGCTGGCGCTGCAGGCGCTGGCGGCACGCCTATGACCGGCCCACAAACAGAAGGCTCGAAAATGTCGATAAAGAAGACCGGTGTTGACCAGCAACTGATCCGCGATCTCGCGGGCATACTGAATGACACCAATCTCACCGAGATCGAAGTCGAGCTCGGCGACCTGAAGGTGCGCGTGTCGCGCCAGGCGCCGGCCGTCCACGCCATCGCCGCCCCGCAGGCCGGTTATGCTCCGGCAGCGCAGCAGCCCGCGGCGGGCGCGGCTGCCGCACCAGCAGTGGCCGACCCGTCCAAGAACGCGGTCCCCTCGCCGATGGTCGGCACCGCCTATCTCGCGCCCTCGCCCGACGCCAAGGCCTTCATCGAAGTCGGCCAGAAGGTCAAGGAAGGCCAGACGCTGCTGATCATCGAAGCGATGAAGACGATGAACCAGATCCCTTCGCCGCGCGCCGGCACGGTGACGGCGATCCTGTTCGAGGACGGCCAGCCGGTCGAGTACGGCATGCCGCTCGTCGTGATCGAGTAGAGCGGGCCGGATGTTCCAGAAGATCCTCATCGCCAACCGCGGCGAAATCGCGCTTCGGGTGCTGCGCGCCTGCAAGGAACTCGGCATCCAGACCGTGGTCGTGCATTCGACCGCCGACGCTGACGCCATGCATGTCAGGCTCGCCGACGAAAGCGTGTGCATCGGTCCGCCGCCGTCGCGCGACAGCTATCTCAACATCCACCAGATCGTCGCAGCCTGCGAGATCACCGGCGCCGATGCCGTGCATCCGGGCTATGGCTTCCTGTCGGAAAACGCCAAGTTCGCCGACATTCTCGCCGCCCACAACATCACCTTCATCGGTCCGTCGGGCGACCATATCCGCATCATGGGCGACAAGATCGAGGCCAAGCGCACGGCAAAGCGGCTCGGCATTCCGGTTGTGCCGGGCTCCGACGGCGCCGTCACCGACCAGAAGGAAGCCAGGCGCATTGCCGCCGAGATCGGCTATCCCGTGATCATCAAGGCTTCGGCAGGCGGTGGCGGGCGCGGTATGAAGGTCGCCCTTACCGAAGCCGATCTCGAGATCGCCTTGCAGACAGCCAGCACGGAGGCCGGCGCGGCCTTCGGCGACGATGCCGTCTACATCGAGAAATACCTGGAAAAGCCGCGCCACATCGAGGTGCAGGTATTCGGCGACGGCGCCGGCCGCGGCGTGCATTTCGGCGAGCGCGACTGTTCGCTGCAACGCCGCCATCAGAAAGTCTGGGAAGAGGCGCCCTCGCCGGCCCTCAACGCCGAGGAGCGCGCCCGCATCGGCAATATCTGTGCCAAGGCCATCGCCGACCTCGGCTACTCCGGCGCAGGCACCATCGAATTCCTGTACGAGAATGGCGAGTTCTACTTCATCGAGATGAACACGCGGCTGCAGGTCGAGCATCCGGTAACGGAGGCGATCACCGGCATCGATCTCGTCCACGAACAGATCCGCGTCGCCTCCGGCGGCGGGCTTTCGGTGCGCCAGGAGGACATCAAGTTCAACGGCCACGCCATAGAATGCCGCATCAATGCCGAGGACCCGCGCACCTTCACGCCTTCGCCCGGCACGATTACGCATTTCCATACGCCTGGCGGTCTCGGCATCCGCGTCGATTCCGGTGTCTATTCCGGCTACAAGATCCCGCCCTATTATGACAGCCTGATCGGCAAGCTGATCGTGCACGGCCGCAACCGCGTCGAATGCATGATGCGGCTGCGCCGGGCGCTCGACGAGTTCGTCGTCGACGGCATCAAGACGACGCTGCCGCTGTTTCGCGACCTGGTCGGCAATGCCGATATCGCCAATGGCGACTACGACATCCACTGGCTGGAAAAGTATCTGGCCAAAGAGGAATAGCGCCCGACTTGCCGCTATGATGCCGCGATGACCCGTCCTTACGCTCCCGGCTATCGCATTCCGACCGACCTGTTGCTCAAGGCCTATGCCTCGGGCGTCTTCCCGATGGCCGAGAGCGCTTCCGACCCGGAAGTGTTCTGGGTGCGGCCGGAGACGCGCGGCATCATACCGCTCGATGGCTTCCACACGCCGAAGAGCTTGCGGAAGACAATTCGCAAGCACCCGTTCGACATCCGCTTCGATTTCGATTTCGAGGCGACGATCGACGGCTGCGCCGAAAAGCGCGAGGAGCGCCGCTCGACCTGGATCAACGCGCCGATCCGCGAAGCCTATATCGAACTGCACCGTCTGGGGCACTGCCATTCGGTCGAGGCATGGCGCGAGGAACGGCTGGTCGGCGGCCTCTATGGCGTCTCGCTCGGTCGCGTGTTCTTCGGCGAAAGCATGTTCGCCCGGGAAACCGACGCGTCCAAGACCTGCCTGTATCATCTGGTCGAGCGGCTGAAGGCGCGCGGCTTTGCCCTGCTCGACACGCAATTCACCACTGAGCATCTCAAACGCTTCGGCGCGGTCGACGTGCCGCGCGTCAAATACGAGAAGATGTTGGCCGACGCGCTGAAGGGCGAAGCCGTTTTTTATCCCTGATCGGAGACCGAGCGGCCGAGCCGGCTCGACCGGTGAAAGGGGTCAGCCCTTCGCGGCTTCCATCGGCGTCTGCGAATGGAACATCATCTTCCAGCCGTTGACACGGTGGACATAGCCAGTGCTGACCAGCGCCGCGTAGGGCTCGCCGTTTTCCCGTGTCGCATGAGCCTCATAGGTCAGCATGATAATGTCGCTGCCGGGCTCGATGATACCCTTGAGGTCGATCTGAAGGTCGCGCCAGCGGTTGGGCTTGGTCGCGGTCTTGGCCAGATCGGCATTGTCCATTGCCTGTGCCATCTCAGGAAATGCCACCAGGCATTCTGTGTCGACATTGGCGGCGTAGTAAGCTTCGTCGCCCGTCCAGAACCCCTTTTCGAGTTCGAGCAGGTCGTCTTTGCTGGCCGTTATCCGTTTGCTGTCCGACATCAGAATATCCTCCAAGCGCATAAATGCGTCATCGTCCATGGCCCAACGCATAGTTGCCACCACGGTTCCGGAGGATCAGTTGGTGTTGGTCGCGTCAGGTTCCGTGGGGTCTGGCTGTTCGGCGGCCGGAGCAGCGGCGGGCTTTGGCTTGGACGTGTCGACCTTGGGCGTCTCGGCATTGGCCGCGTCGGGCGGCGGCACATCCGACTTCTGCTTGCAGCCCTTTAGCCAGACGTCATAGACGGCGTGCTCGACGGCGTTTAGGCCGGGGCTCTCGGCGAACATCCAGCCGGTGAAGATGCGGCGGATCTTGCGGTCGAGCGTGATTTCGTCGACTTCGACGAAGGAATCGGTCTTCGGCTCTTCATTCTCCGGCCGCGAATAGCAGATGCGCGGCGTCACCTGCAAAGCGCCGAACTGCACGGTTTCGTCGATGTAGACATCGAAGGTGATGATACGGCCGGTGATCTTGTCGATGCCGGCAAATTCGGCGACCGGATTGGTGATGCGATCGGAGATTGCGGGTGCTGCCGCAGGCGCCTGCGCCGCGGCAAACGCTGTCGGGAACATGGCGATAGCGCCAATTGCCGCCAGTCCGGCCATCGATGTCAGGCTGAAAATGTTCATGCGGAGATACCGGTGGTTTGGGCCCGGGTGATTCTGTCACGCCCAAGGCTATTCGCCGTTGTCATATCAGCAAGCAGCTAAACGCCAATTGTGGCGACAAAGGACCGGCCGGCGGTCAAGAACCAGGCGTCCACGCATCGTAGTCGCCCGTCACCTGCGGACGGTGCTGATTGGTGAGCACGGAACCCTTCGGGCGATAAGCCGCCGGTGTTCCCGTGAGGTTCGGCTCATGCGCCTTTTCCCATTCGCGCGGCCGATAGTCATCGCTTGGCGGCGCCACATCGACGCGGTGATGCATCCAGCCGTGCCAGCCCGGAGGGATCGCCGACGCCTCCGAATAATTGGCGTAGATGACCCAGCGGCGGGTGCGGCCTTCCGAATCGACGCCGCCTTCGTAGTAGACGTTGCCGGCCCCATCCTGGCCGACCTTGTTGCCGTGGCGCCAGGTGTGAAAACGGGTTCCCAGCGTCTGGCGGTTCCACCAGGTGAAAAACTGCAGAAGGAAAGTTTTCATTCAGATCCTCGCGGGGCGCACGGCGGTGCCAGCTTCCTGCTTATGGCGTCAGGACTCCGCGAAGGCAAGGGTTTTGCGGTGCCTGCGGCACTGACGGCATGCCGAAACGCTCAGTGATTGGCCGATCCATTTCGCACCTGCGAACCGACGCTTGCCAAGCCGGCTGCGTCTTCCTAAAGCTCTCATCGTCGGCGCTGCCGCATGACCCCGAAAATCGAAATCGATTTTCGGAAAGGATCATGCGCAAACCAAAGTGCTACAGCGTCCTTTGCGCGTCCACGGGACGCGCGGCGCTGTAGTCAACGCCGGCTGCGGGAGGTGAGGAATGGCCCCAGCTGTCGCCAGGATCAGTGCGGAGACAATACGCGCCCGCAAGGGCGGCGTGCCGGTCGTATGCCTTACCGCTTACACCTATCCCGTCGCCCGCCTGCTCGACGATCATGTCGACCTTCTCCTGGTCGGCGACAGCGTTGCCATGGTGCTGCATGGCCACAAGACCACGCTTGGCGCGTCGCTGGAAATGATGATCGTCCATGGCCAGGCCGTGATGCGCGGCTCGGCAAAGGCCTGCGTGGTGGTCGACATGCCGGCCGGCAGCTACGAGACTTCGGCCGCGCAAGCCCTTGCCTCGGCGCGCCGCATCTCTGAGGAAACCGGCTGCCAGGCGGTGAAGCTGGAAGGCGGCGTCGACGTCGCCCTCCAGATCGCCGCAATCGTCGCGGCCGGCATTCCAGTGATGGGCCATATCGGCTTGCAGCCGCAATCGGTGGAAAAGGACGGTGGCTACAAGATCAAGGGCCGCACGCCGGAGAATGTGGCCGCGCTCATGCGCGACGCCGACGCGGTCGCAAAGGCCGGCGCGTTTTCGCTGGTCATCGAAGGCACGGTCGAGACCGTTGCCGCCGACCTCACCCGGCGCATTGCCATTCCCACCATCGGCATCGGCGCCAGCCGCGATTGCGACGGCCAGATCCTGGTCATCGACGACATGGTCGGCCTGACGGTCGACCGGGTGCCGAAATTCGTCAAGGAATACGCCGATTTGCGCAGCGCGGTCGCCGATGCCGCGGCGCGTTATGCGGCGGAGGTGCGCAGCCGCACCTTCCCCGGGCCGGGCCACGTCTTTTCAGCCGCGAGCGACAAGGACAAGGCATGAACCGGCCCCCCATAAGCCAGCCGCTCGTCGTCGACACCGTGCCCGGCCTTCGCGCGCAGATCCGCGAATGGCGGCGCGAAGGCCTGAGCGTCGCCATGGTGCCGACCATGGGCGCTTTGCATGACGGCCATATCTCGCTGGTCGGGGCCGCGCTCGCAACGGCCGATCGCTGCGTCGTCTCGATCTTCGTCAACCCGGCCCAGTTCGCCCCCACTGAAGATCTCGACAAGTATCCGCGTCAGCTGGCCCGCGATCTCGACCGGCTGACCGAGGCCGGCGCACAGCTTGCCTTCACGCCTACGGTTTCCGAGATGTATCCGGCAGGCTTTGCGACGAAGATTTCGGTCGGCGGCCCGTCTTCTGGCCTGGAATCGGATTTCAGGCCGACCTTCTTCGAGGGCGTCGCCACGGTCGTGGCCAAGCTCTTTCTGCAAGCCCTGCCCGACTACGCCATCTTCGGCGAAAAAGACTACCAGCAGCTTTGCGTCGTCCGAAAGCTCTGCCGCGATCTTGACCTTCCGGTGGAAATCGTCGGCGCGCCAACCGTGCGCGATGCGCATGGCCTGGCAATGTCGTCGCGCAACGCCTATCTCGACGCCGCCGAGCTCGACGTCGCGCGACAGCTCAATGTCATCTTGCGCCAGACGGCGGCAGCGCTCGCGGCCGGTGCCGATGAAAACGGCGTGACCGGTAAAGCCACTGCCGCGCTTCTCGAGGCAGGCTTCGACAGCGTCGACTATGTCGCCGCGCGCGAGAGCCTGACGCTCACCTCGTGGCGGCGTGACGGCGATGGCCGCCTGCTTGCCGCGGCGTGGCTTGGCAGAACCAGGTTGATCGACAATGTGGAAGTTTACTCATTTATTCCCTGAAAAATTCCAATTCCGTTCACTTTGATTTGTATCGCAGAGCGGCCCGAGCGCTCTTAGACAACGGCTCATCAGGTACGTTCTGGCCAGCCCGTAAGCGCTCACGATACACCGAACGCCGCTGTGAGACGTTTCACAGACGTAACCAAGCCGGCTATGTTGTGTGCGACCCCAGGCAGAGACAGTGTGTGACCTGCCACTACGCTGCAATCCTTACGAGGCTCTACGTGTCTGTCCAGGCCAACATAGTCGGTCGCGCCCTGCCGCAGATCGTCGAGGCAATCTACGATTCGATTGTCGATGTCGGCCGTTGGCCATCGACGCTTGAATCAATCTGCAAATTGGCGCTCGGCCGGCTTGCCATGCTGGCGGTCGTCGATACGGCGAGAAACTCGGCCCGGTTTTCGACTTCCTGCGGCGATCCGGTTCTGCTTGAGCCGCTGCAGCGCGACTACGCCTGCGAGGTGCCCTTTTTCAAGGCGGTGCCGAAGATGGAAGTCGACATACCGTTCACCGTCGACAGCGTCTACGCCCTGCAAGGCCCTGACGCCCGCCAGAACTGGCTCGAAAGCCGCATCGTGCGCGAGTGGGTGGAACCCAACCGTCTCGACGATTTCTTCTGGGTAGCGCTGATGAAGCAGCCGGCGCGCACCGGCACGCTGATGGTGGTTACCGACAAGGACAGGCCCCAGATTTCAGCCAGGGATATCGACCTGATGTCCAGGCTCGCCCCCCATGTCCGGCGTGCGGTGACCATCGGCGACCTGTTCGAGGCCGAGCGGCGCAAGGCCGACATCTTTCGCTCGATCCTTGAGAGCCTCGACCATCCAGTGCTGATCGTCGCCGACGATATGCAGATCATTTTCGCCAATCCGGCAGCCGAAGCCCTGCTCACCGAAACCGCCTCAGTGTCCTCGGTGCGCGGCCAGCTGTCCTTCGCTTATGCCAACGCCAACACCGCCATCGGCCGCGCCGTCCAGCTCGGCACGCGCGACGAATTCGCGCTCGGACCGTCCGGCATCAACATTCCGCTGGTGAAGGCCATGTCTCCGGCGGTGGCGCATGTCATGCCTCTGGCGCGACGCGACATTTCGGCCCGCATATCGCCGCGCGCCGCCGCGGCCATTTTCATTGCCGCCGCCGGCGCCGCATCAGTGCCGGCGCTGGAAGCGATCGCTGCGCTGTTCGGACTGACCGCAGCGGAAAAGCGTGTCGCCGGCCATGTCGCCGCCGGGCTGACACGGCGTGAAATCGCGGCTGCCAGCGGCGTCTCGGACGGCACCGTCAAATCACAGCTGGCAACCATCTTCGACAAGACCGCCACCGGCGACCAGCGAGAGCTGGAACTCCTGATGCGCGAATTGACGCCGCCGCTGCGCTCGGCCTGAAGCCATACTCGGAGCCAATCGTCAAATCTTTCAACTATTTGCCGGTACGCACGCGTAATCCACAATACCAAGCCGGCATCGTTGCAATTCGGCCAAAATCATGGTGCGGTTCTGCTCCGGTCCGGAGACGGTGCATCGTGCACGACCGGACGTGGAAACGATTTCCTGGGCGGTCCCCGAACTTGATACCGACACGAATTGAACGGCTGCTGCCTTACCTCTTCCTGCTGGCCCTGCTTTGCATCGCGCTCGCTTTCCGTCCGCTACTGCCGGTCGATGAGACGCGCTATCTCAGCGTCGCCTGGGAGATGTATCTCGGTGGACATGTCTTCGTACCGACGATGAACTTTGCGCCCTATCTGCAGAAGCCGCCGCTGTTGTTCTGGCTCATCGATCTCTCTTGGAACATCTTCGGCGTGAGCCGCGCGGCGGCGATGCTCGTCATCTTCGCCGCCTCGTCGCTGGTCATCTGGCTGACGACGCTTCTGGCCAAAACCCTGTTTCCCGAGCGCCAGGACATCGCCAGCCGCATCCCCTGGCTGGTGGCCGGCAGCACCGTCTTTGTCATCTATTCGACCCTGATCCTGTTCGACATGCTTTTGACGGCCTGCGTGGTCGCCGCACTGCTGTCGTTGCTGGGCTTCGCCAGGACCGGCAACCGCTGGCAGGCGGTGCTGGCGGGTCTGTTCATCGGGCTCGGCGTGCTGGCCAAAGGCCCGGTCGTGCTCATTCACATCGGCGCGCCCGTCCTACTCTATCCCCTCTGGCGTGACCGGCGAGCCGGCCTTGCCCCTTTGCAGTTCTTTGCCGGGGCCGGCCTGGCAATTCTCGCCGCCCTTGTCCCGGTCGCCATATGGCTGGCGCCCGCGACCATCCTGACCAAGGGCAGTTTCGTCTACGACCTCGTCTGGAACCAGTCGGCGGGTCGGGTTACCGGAAGCCTGCACAATTCGCATGGCCGGCCGTTTTACTTTTACCTGATGCTGTTGCCGCTCATGTTCGTGCCCTGGGCCTTTATCCCCCCGGTGTGGCGGCTGAGGCCGGCTGCCCGGATACGCAGCCTGATCGACACCAAATCCCCGGATCTGCGTGCCCTGCGCCTGCTGTCGTTCTCGTTCATTGCGGTGCTGCTGGTCTTCAGCGCCATATCCGGCAAGCAGCCGCACTATGTCGTGCCGGCACTACCCTTCGCGACCATTCTGCTGGGCTACTTCATGGCTGAGATTTCAGTCGCCAGGCTGAGGGCGACGGCCTTTGTCATGCTTGCCCTTTTCGCCATCGGCCACGCCGCCGCCTCGGCGACCGTGTTCAAACGCTACGATCTCACGCCGCTGGCGAGCTTCATCGACGAACGAAAGGACGCGGACTGGGCCGTCGCTTACGACTATCAGGGCGAGGTCGGTTTCCTTGGGCGAATAGAGAAGCCATTCGAGAACGCCGACAAGCCCGAGGAATGGCTCAAGTCTCACCCCGGCGGCTACGTCATCGAAAAGCAATCGAAAGATCCGGGCACATCCGAACAGATCGCCTTCCGGCAGCCGGTGGAACGCGGCTATCTGGTCGTGCTGAAAGGACAGCACTGAGCGTTTCGTCGGGCGCCTATCCCAGCGGTTTCTCGAAGATCAGCGCCGGCAACCCCGAACCGCCGCCGCAATCGGCGGTGCTGCCGACCGGCAAAAATCCCTTCGAACGGTAGAAGGCGATGGCCGGCACGTTGGCCTCTTCCACCTCGACGCGCAACCTGTTCGCCTCGGGAAAGCTGGCTTCGACCTCGTCCAGCAAGGCCTGGCCGATGCCTTGCCGCTGGCAGGCCGGCAGTACATAGAGCTGGTTCAGCAACACGATCTTCGCATCCGCCGTTGCGGCGGCAAAAGCCATCCCGCCGATACGCTTGCCGTCATCGGCGACCAGGAATTCCGAGTTCGGCCTTGTCAGCCGCGCCTTGAGCGAGGCGATCGAATGCCAGTCGTCGGTAATTTCGGTCACCCGCTGGGCGCCATAGATCGTGTCGTAGGTTGCGTGCCAGGTTTCGACCAGCAGCGCGCGGACGGCGGCAAGGTCACGTTCGCTGGCGGTGCGGACGAACATTGTTCTATTCGATACCGAGCTTGGCCTTGACCAGATCGTTGACCGCCTGCGGGTTGGCCTTGCCGCCGGTGGCTTTCATCACCTGGCCGACGAACCAGCCGGCCATGGTCGGCTTGGCGCGAGCCTGCTCGACCTTGTCGGGGTTGGCGGCGATCACCTCGTCGACCGCTTTCTCGATGGCGCCGGTGTCGGTGACCTGCTTCATGCCGCGGCTTTCGACCAACTGGCGCGGATCGCCGCCCTCGTTCCAGACGATCTCGAACAGATCCTTGGCGATCTTGCCGGAGATGGTGCCTTCCTTGATCAGGTCGATCACGGCACCGAGCTGCTCCGGTGTTACAGGAGCATTTTCAATGCCCTTGCCGGCCTTGTTAAGCTGGCCGAGCAGGTCATTGATGACCCAGTTGGCGGCAAGCTTGCCGTCGCGGCCCGAGGCCACCTGCTCGAAATAGTCGGCGATCGGCTTTTCCGACACCAGGATCGAGGCGTCGTATGTCGACAGGCCAAGTGAGGAGATCAGGCGCGCCTTCTTGTCGTCGGGCAGTTCCGGCAACTCCTTGGCCAGCGCGTCGACATAGGCCTGGTCGAACTCCAGCGGCAAAAGGTCGGGATCGGGGAAGTAGCGGTAGTCATGCGCCTCTTCCTTGCTGCGCATCGAGCGCGTCTCGCCTTTGACGGCGTCGAACAGCCTGGTTTCCTGGTCGATCTTGCCGCCATCCTCGAGGATGGCGATCTGTCGGCGCGCCTCGAACTCGATGGCCTGGCCGATGAAGCGGATCGAGTTGACGTTCTTGATCTCACAGCGCGTACCGAATTCGCCGCCGGGCTTGCGAACGGAGACGTTGACGTCGGCGCGCATCGAACCTTCGTCCATGTTGCCGTCGCAAGTGCCGAGATAGCGCACGATGGTGCGCAGCTTGGTGACATACGCCTTGGCCTCGTCGGCGGAGCGCATGTCGGGCTTGGAGACAATCTCCATCAGCGCCACGCCGGAGCGGTTGAGATCGACATAGGACATGGTGGGATGCTGATCGTGCATCGACTTGCCGGCGTCCTGCTCCAGGTGCAGGCGCTCGATGCCGATCTCGATGTCCTCGAACTCGCCCTGCCGGTCGGGACCGACCGAAATGACGATCGTGCCTTCGCCGACGATCGGCTGCTTGAACTGCGATATCTGGTAACCCTGCGGCAGGTCGGGATAGAAATAGTTTTTCCGGTCGAACACCGACTTGTGGTTGATCTGCGCCTTCAATCCGAGGCCGGTGCGGATCGCCTGCTTGACGCATTCCTCATTGATGACCGGCAGCATGCCGGGCATGGCCGCGTCGACCAGACTGACATTGGCGTTGGGCGCCGCGCCGAAAGTCGTCGACGCCCCGGAAAACAGCTTTGCTTCCGAGGTCACCTGCGCGTGAACCTCGAGGCCGATGATGATCTCCCAATCGCCGGTGGCGCCGGGGATAAAACGTTTGGCGTCGGGCGTGCGGGTATCGATAAGGGTCATGGTGGCCTGCGCTTTTGGCTCGCGAAAACTGCGATTTTCGCGAATTTGGGTATCGGTCTTCGCTAGTGCAAACCGCTTCGCGAGACAAGCGCCCAAAGCAGCGCAGAGCAGCGGGCTGGTCTTTTCAGCCCCTTTCGGCCGCTCGGCAACCGATAGAATGAACGCCGCCGGCCGGTATTCGGTCGGCGGTTTCTTCGTCAGGTCAGGCCGTTGCGATATAGGCCCTGATTTCGTCGGCCTCGCGCTCGACATCCTCGATGCGGCGCTTGACCACGTCGCCGATCGACACGATGCCGTCGAGCAGCCCGTCCTTTTCCACCGGCAGATGGCGGAAACGGCCTTTGGTCATGATCTCCATCACCTCGTTGACCGTGTGGTTCTCGTTGCAGATCTTCACTTTCGGCGTCATCGCCGAGCGTACCGTTATATCAAGTGCGGCAGCGCCTTCCCTGGCGACGACCCGCACGATGTCACGCTCGGAAAGGATGCCGACGATCTTGCGATCGCCGTTGGTGATGACCAGTGCACCGATCTTGTGGTCGGCCAGGATTCGAATGGCTTCGCTGAGCTTTACATTCGGCCCGAGCGTGAACACGTCATGGCCTTTTCTCTCGAGAATTGCCTTAACCGTCATGGCGTCCTCCTCCTCCTGCTTGGCTAGCCAGCTCCCGCCCTGACCGGCTTCACATAAGAGTGAACATCGTGCGCCGTGATCGGTTGCTTTTCAAGTGTGCCAGTGGGGTGTGCCAGTGGGGTGCGCCAATAGAGTGCGCTAGTGGGGGGTGCGCTGGTCGTCGGGGATCTCCCATTCAGGCGCCCGCCAGCGCCGGTCGAACCAGCGCAATCCGAAGAAGCCTGCGACGAGGCCGCCAATGTGCGCTTCCCAGGCGATCTGGCCGGGTTCTCCGAGCCCGAGACCGTAAAGGCCGGTGGCGAGATTGATGACCATCCAGGCGCCGAGAAAATTGACGACGCCGCGCATGCGCAAAACGACTGCGATCGGCAGCACGGGACCGGCAAAGGCCGCCCTGCCGGAGGAGCGGTCGGTACGGAACCCGAAGCGAGCCGCCGCACCCATCATGCCCGATATCGCCCCGGAAGCGCCGACCAGCGGTGCTTCGCCGTATGGATGGACCGCCCAGAACAGCACCACCGCGGCCAGCCCGGTGGCGGCGAAAAACAAGGCGAACCAGAACCAGCCGAGACGGTTGGCCAGCGGCGACCCGAAGGCGGCCAGCGCAACCATGTTGATGGCAATGTGGGCAACGCCACCATGCATGAAGGCATAGGTGAAAGGACGGGTGAAGAGGAACCAGTCGAAACCGTATTGGCCGGTGTAGAGGACCGGAATGAAGGCGCCGTCGGTGAGCAATGTTATCTGCTGCTCTTCGGTCAGCACATATTGCTGCAGCAGGAAGACGGCAACGCAGATGCCGATCACCGCCAGCACCGCCGGTGGCAGGTTGAACACCGGCTCGCGGCGCGGCGGCGGCGCCTCCGCGGTCTGTTCGGTCTCCAGGGGGCCGGCCGGTTCGCTCATATGCTCTGATCCAGGGATTTGCGTGTCGCGAGCATCTAGGCCATGCCCGGACAAATCACAAACTACGAATCACAAAGCGCGAATCACAAACCGCGAATCAAAAAGAAGCCGTCCAAGGTTTCCCTTGAACGGCTGGTCGAGCCCCCTGCTCCCCTAAAACTATTGACCGAAGTGCTGTTGGTCGTCGCGAAACGACCGCTTCTGGAGTGGTTTTGGTGTGCCATGGCAAGCCTGCGCGCGCAACGTAAACCACTTGTTAACCTTAACGCCCCCGACCCGTGAACAAGTCTTAACGACGCTGGCACGCATCCTGCTCCGGAACGCATGTAGGTCATCGGAGGGCGCCCTTTCTGTTCACCGATGGGACCATCAGACGGCAGAATGCGCGGAGTTTAATAGCATGAACCAGAACGGATCAATCGCGCTGTTCCATTATTGGAATCGCCTGCGTGGTGGACGTCCTGCCCCAAAGCGTTCGGAGATCGAACCTGCCGACATCAAGGCGCTTTTGGCCGACACCTTCATCCTGGAAAGGGATACGCGTGGCGAAGCGGTGTTCCGGCTTGCCGGCACCAGGCTTTGCGCCGGCTACGGCCGCGAGCTCAAGGGTTTTTCGTTCCCCTCGCTATGGCGTGAGAAGGACCAGCGGCTGGTGTCGCGCCTCATTCACGGGGTTTTCGAGCAGAAATCCGTGGTGCTGATCACTTATGAGGGGTTCAGCCGCAGCGGCCGTTCCAACCACTTCGAACTGCTTGCGCTGCCGCTCGATGGCGGCGTCGAGAACCCGCGCTGCCTCGGCGTCATCAGCGCCGTGGAAAAGCCGTTCTGGCTGGGCGCCGACCCGATCACCGATGCGCTGATCGATGCCATCCACGTCATCGATCCCGACAAGGACCCGATGTTCCTGAAAAACCGGCCGGAAATATCCGTTCCGTCGTTGGCTCCCGAACTCGAAGCGCCGGAGACCATCTCGGCGCTCGGTCGGTCGCGCCGTATCCGCCACCTCGTCGTGTTCGACGGCGGGCGCGAGCAATAGTCTCCAAGCCGGCGCTAATCTTAACTATCGGCGACCCACTTTTCTCCTTTGTTAACCTGCTTGGCTGTAGTTTTGGCCGAGATTCCACGCACGACGCGGGAATGCCAACGGGGTGTAGGCAGTCATGAGGTCAGCGGCGGTCGAATACGCGCCGTCCCGCGCCGAAAGGCGTAACTTTCAGCGCGTCCGGGTCAAGATCTACGGGCGCTTCATGCTGGAGGACCGCACCGAACACCCTTGCCAGGTCGTCGATATGTCACCGGGCAATGTCGCGTTGCGCACCGAGCGCGTCGGCATGCCGGGCGAAAAAATCATTGCCTATATCGATCATATCGGCCGCATCGAGGGCGTGGTGACGCGCACTTCGCAGGACGGCTTTGCCATGACCGTCATTGCCTCGGATCGCAAGAAGGACAAACTGGCCGCGCAGTTGACCTGGCTCGCCAACAAGCATGAACTCGACCTGCCGGAAGACCGCCGCCACGAACGCGTGGCGCCGCGCAACCCGACAAGCGTGCTGCAGCTCACCGATGGGCGCCAGTATCAGTGCCGCATCATCGACCTGTCGCTATCGGGCGCGGCGGTCGAGATCGACGTCAAGCCGGCGCTCGGCATCCAGGTGATGCTAGGCACCATGCGTGGCCAGGTGGTGCGTCATTTCGAGGATGGCGTCGCCATCGAATTCGCCGTCATCCAACGCCCGGAAACGCTCGATTCCGAGTTCAACGCCCCGCGCGCCTGAACGATCGGCAACAGGCAGCAAAAACGAACCGGCCCTTCGCGGCCGGTTTTTTGTTGCCGGCGTTCCGCCTGCCTCTGCAGCTTGTAGCGGCACGCAGCAAATCCACGGCTCCACCCGGAAATCCGCGCCCCGACACCGCGGTTTTACGCCGAGACCCTGAACGATTTTATACTCAAATAGATCAAATTTTACGCGTATTCTATTGAGGTTTTACTCAATGTCTACTTCGGGTTTTTGCGTCAAATAAATCCAACGCTGTCATTGTCTCCTCAAACGGGGAGACTGACGAATGGCAAAGACGTGGGGCAAGCTGTTGCTCTTGGCAATGGCGATGCAGCTTTCCGCTTGGGGAACGGCGCAAGCAGCAGGACCGGCCTACATGCACACTGGCGGCCGCACGACACAGCCGGTCGGTCACTACGAATTCTGCCAGAAGCTGCCGCAGGAATGCGCTCAGCGCACGCCGAAGCAGGCGCCCGTCGAACTGACGCGCAAGCTGTGGGCGGCGATCGTCGACGTCAACAATTCTGTCAACACCCGGATCGTGCCGCGCACCGACATGGAAATGTGGGGCAAGGAAGAGGTCTGGTCCTATCCCGACAGCGGCTTCGGCGACTGCGAGGACTATGCGCTGGAGAAGCGCCGCGAATTGATGGCGCTTGGCGTTCCCGCCGGCAATCTCTTGATGACCGTAGCGCGCCAACAAAATGGCGACGGCCATGCGGTGCTGACCGTGCGCACCAGCCTCGGCGAGTTCATCCTCGACAATCTGGAGTCCAAGGTGCTGTCCTGGACCGACACCGACTACACCTACCTGAAGCGCCAGTCCGACCAGAATTCCGGCGTGTGGGTGACGATCAACGACGGCCGCGCCGACGCGGTTGCCAGCGTCCGCTAGGACGCCATTACAGAGGTCAAGCACATCGAATAATGCGACGTGCCTAACGAGAAAGCCCGGTCGAGTCCCCACCCTCCCCGTCCCCAACGACCGGGTTTTAAGGAGCCGGCCCCGTCCCCGGGCCGGCTCCACCATTTCAGACCATGATCCCGAACCGAAGGACCGCGTCAGCGAAAGCGAGAAACGATTTTTGCTGCGCTGACCTGCCGTTCGGAAAAGATCATCGTCAAACAGGAATAGAGTTCAGGCCTTCTTCAGCCCGGCCTTGAAGCGCTTGCCGTTGGCGACATAGTGCGCGGCCGAGGCGCGCAGCCTGGCGACAGCGGCATCGTCCAGCGTCCTGATCACCCGCGCGGGCGAGCCGACGATCAGGCAATTGTCGGGGAACTCCTTGCCTTCGGTGACTAGCGCGCCGGCGCCGACCAGGCAATTCCTGCCGATCCTGGCGCCGTTGAGCACTATGGCGCCCATGCCGATCAGGCTGTTGTCGCCGATCGTGCAGCCATGCAGCAAGGCGCGGTGGCCGATCGTGCAGCCCTGCCCGATCGTCAGGGGAAAACCGGGATCGGTGTGCATCACCGTGTGTTCCTGGACATTGCTGTCGGCGCCGATGACGATCGCCTCGTTGTCGCCGCGGATGACCACGCCAAACCAGAAGCCGGCATTGCGACCGACGCTGATGTCGCCGATCAACGTCGCGTCCGGCGCGATCCAGTTGCTGTCGGGATCATCGAAACGGGGCGCTTTTCCGTCGATTGCATAGGTCGGCATTTGCAGTCTCCGATTCGTCGCAGGCCGGGACAAACCCTAGAACAATCCTACGAAAACCGCGTAGCGGTTTCCCCCAGCAATTGCCTCAAGGCAAATACCGCGCCAGCGATTCCACCAAAAGCTGAAGCGCACCAGGAGAGCCAATGCCCCAGGAGGCAATGGCGATCAGCACGATGCCCAGCGTCAGCGCCCAGGCGATCACCGTGCAGCCGCAGGACATCAGCATCAGCGTCGAAATGCGGCCCTCGCGCCGCGCATCGAGCGCATCGTTGGCGAGCATGAACGGACCGGCGCAAGCGGTCGCGGCCAGCGAGCGCAGGATGTACGCCGGCGACACATAAGGCTCGGCAAAGGCAAGCCGGCGGCCCGCCGCCAGTTCCATCACGGACCCGGTAAGCCCGCAGGCGGTGAGGCCGACGGCGAAAGCGAAGAGAACGGGCAGCAGCAGGCTCATCTTTACCTTCCGTTTACCATCAAATCGCACAGTCGCGTCCAGCGCAGCAAGAGCCATGCCGCGGCATGTGTGCCGCCCAGGGACAGAGGGCGGCGACTATGGGGATTGCGATGAAGCAGGCAGCGACCGCAGAAGAGTTCAACGTCGTCGATTCCGTGCTGATGAAGCGGGTGTTCTATGCTTTTGCCGCATTGGCGCTGCTGTCGCTGGCGATCAGCCTTGGCGGAAAATGGTTCGGCCGCTCGATCGCCATGGCCGGCTACACCGACGACACCACGGTCCACAGGGTAGTGATCGGCAACAATGTCATTGCCGTGCCGGCCAACGCCATCCGCTTCCTGCAGGCGCGGCGCGACGGCATCGCTTCGCGCCTCGACCTCTATCTGCGCTATCCCCAGATGGACGGCTACAGCGAAGCCGCCCGCGACGATTTCAACCACACGGGCACGGCCAAAAACATCATCTTCCTGTCGTTCGAACCGCAGATGATGTCGCGCGACATGAGCGGCCGTTTCGCGCCGATCTACAGCGCGCTCATCAGCCAGCCCGGCGCGCCCGGCCCCGGCGGCACGACGATTTACGGCTTTAGCGAAAAATCAGGCTATCTCAACGAGGTGCTTGCGGTCGCCGACCGGCCCGGGAAGGACCCGTTCGTCGCCCGCTGCCTGAGCGGACCGAGCGCCGAGGAATCGCTGGCGCCCTGCGAGCGGGACATCCAGGTCGGCGACAGCCTCAGCCTGACCTACCGCTTTCCCCGGGAGTTGCTGGGCAACTGGCCGGCGCTTGACGCCGCTATCGTCGCCGAGGCCACGCGCGTCCTGAAGACGGGGCGCTAGCCTGCCTCTGTTCGGGCGAAGCGAAGCGGCGCAGAAGTTTACGACCGTTGGCGGGACAGCCCCCCTTTGTCCTGCCGGACATCTCCCCGCAAGGGGGAGATTACGCCCCCATCACTGCTTTCGCCAATTATCGAGGTTGCAGAAGAAGAGCCGAGGACGGAACTGCCGATCTCCCCCCTTGCGGGGGAGATGTCCGGCAGGACAGAGGGGGTGGGAAGGATCGCCGAGGCTTGCTCTTCATCTCCCCACTTCGTTGGAGATAGGCAACTCCGATCCCCAGTTCCGCGATCAGGCCAGATCGATGTCGAGGATCGCCATCGAGAAATTATAGTCGCCGTCGTCCTCGTCCTTGAAGACGATGCCGAGGAACTCGTCGCCGACATAGACCTCGGCCGAATCTTCCTTGCGCGGCCGCGCCTTCACCTCGAGTTTGGGATTCTGGAAGACGCGCTTGAAATAGGCGTCCAGCTTTCTGATTTCGTCCGGCTTCAAAAGTCTTCTCCGATCGTCGGGCTTGCTCGTTGGAACGCGCTTCTGGCACGTCGACAATGGCGATGTAAAGGCAAGCCGGCTGGATAGAACGCGAACCCTGGGGCCGGATGATTTCAGGTCGAATCCAAATCCGCCTCTAAATCAAGGAGGTAGAGCATGATGTCGTCCGAAAACCGCCTCACACTTTTCGGCATCATGCTTCAGAGGCAACGGCGCCGGCAACCGGACTTCAGTCCGGCGCGCCGGGTGTTGCAAATCAGATGTCGAAGCTGACGACCTGGTCCATCGATTGCGACGGCAAAAGCTGGTCCATCTGGCGCGAAGGCTGGTCGCAGCCGGTCTCGCCGACGACGCGGGCCGGTACGCCGGCAACCGTCTTGTTGTGCGGCACCGGCGACAGCACGACCGAGCCTGCCGCGATCTTCGAGCAATGGCCGATCTCGATATTGCCGAGAATCTTGGCGCCGGCGCCGATCAGTACGCCGTAACGGATCTTGGGGTGGCGGTCGCCGCCGGCCTTGCCCGTGCCGCCCAGCGTCACGCCGTGCAGGATCGACACATCGTCCTCGATCACCGCCGTCTCGCCCACGACGAGGCCGGTGGCGTGGTCGATGAAGATGCCCTTGCCGATGCGGGCGGCCGGGTTGATGTCGGTCTGGAACACCGAGGACGAGCGGCTCTGCAGATAGAGCGCGAAATCCTTGCGGCCCTGATTCCACAGCCAATGTGCCAGCCTGTGCGTCTGGATCGCATGGAAACCCTTGAAATAGAGCACCGGCATGATGAAGCGGTCGCAGGCCGGATCGCGGTCGTAATAGGCCTGGATGTCGACACGCACGATCGACGACCATTCCTTGTCGTCGGCCAGCATCGACTTGAACGTCTGGCGGATGAGGTCGGAGCCGATGTCCTGATGCGCGAGCCGCTCGGCGAGCCGATGGATGACAGCTTCCTCCAGGCTCTCCTGGTTGAGGATGGTCGAATAGAGGAACGCCGCCAGAAGCGGGTCGCGGTTGACCGCTTCCATCGCCTCGTCGCGGACCGAACGCCAGATCGGATCGACCGGCTGCACCTTTGTGGGGCGGGAAATGCTGATGCTGTTCATCGACGTCTTGTCCTGCGTCCTGGCCGCTTGCCTATTCTCCGGCGGCACATATAAGCCAGATCATAGCACGATTGAACTCAATTTTCCTTAGTGCTCGGTGAAATGGATTTGGTTCACGGAAATTCAAGCCGCCATGGAAAACGAACCCTTGATCGACGCCCCGCTGAAACGCGCGCTTTGCCGGCTCTATCAAGCTCCGGATCGCCACTATCACAACCTCGCCCATATAGAGGCGTTGCTGGCGCTGGCGGACGAATACCGAGCATCGCTGCATGATTCCGGCGCCGTCGAAGCCGCAATCTGGTTCCATGACGCCATCTATGACAGCCGCGCCAAGGACAACGAGGCCAGGAGTGCGGCACTTGCTCAGGACAAACTTGGCGCCCGCACCGATCCGGAGCGCCTCGGCCGCATAGCGGCGATGATCGTCGCCACCGCCACGCATGAGCTGCCCAGCCTTCAACCACGGGGCCTTGCCGATGAGAACGCCCTCCGCGACGCAGCGCTTTTCCTCGACATGGACCTGGCGATCCTGGGTGCGTCACCCGACGCTTTCGACGCCTACGAACAAGCGGTCCGCCGCGAATATGGCTGGGTCGAGGAGCCGATGTGGCGCGCCGGCCGCGGCGTGATTCTCAAGACTATCCTCGCGCGCCAGCATATTTTTCACTCGCAGGAATTCCGCCAGAGGTTCGAGCCCCAGGCCAGGCAAAACATGGCGCGGTCGCTCGAAACGCTCAAACCCTAATCCGGAAAGGTCTCCATGCGCTGCGCATAGGCTTTGAAACCGGCGCGCCGGTAAACCGCTTGCGCGCCAGGGTGATCGAAGGTGTCGGTGTGAAGCCAGACCCTTTGCGGCGCATGCAACCAGACGGCGCGAAGCGCCTGGTCGAGCAGGAATGGCCCAAGCCTGCGGCGGTGGAAGACGGGGATCAGCCCGAAATGAACCAGCTCGACCTCAGGCTGGCCGACGCCGTTGAATTCGCACAGACCAGCGGCCTCGCCCTCGACGCGCAGCACATGGATATGTGTCGAGGGCAGCGCCAGCAGGCGCTCGAGGTCTTCCGCCGGCATGCGCAGCCGCTGGTCCCACTGCACCGGCTCGCCGACAGCGCGGTAGAGGTCGATGTAAGCCGCGCAGTCCAGCCTTTCCAGCGCCACCGTGGTCGCTGCTGCAGGGCTGACGCGTGCAGGCGCCAAATCGCGCGGGCGCATCTCCATGTAGGTGACGAGAAGATCAACCAAAGCGGCACCGCCTCCGGCTGCAAGCCAGACGAAGATCGATCACCTGAAGGCGCCAACGGACTTGGTCGCCGCCCAAACAAAGAACAGGCCGATCACCAACGACAGCCCGTTGAGGATGATACCGACGATGCCGAGGACACGATTGTCGTTTGAACGTCCCAGTGCCATCAAGCCAAAAACCACGCCGGTGATGTGCGCCAGCGGCGCCGCAACGAGAAACACCGCCAGAAAAACCCCGCCGAGGACGTTTTGAGCGGCCAGCGACGCCTCGCCTGGCATCAACGCCAGCGTGACCACCGCCGCAAAATCCATTGCGAACGCCAGCAGGGCCAGGATCACCGCGCGTTTGCCGAAGCTGCTCCGCCCCACCACGCCGGGCATTGCTATCGTGCTTCTTCCCCATCCGGCCATTACTCGTCCCCGATCAGGTGAAAGCGCCTATCGTCGATGCCATTGCCACAAGCAGCAGGAAGCCAACCGCCAGGGAACCACCGTTGAGCAGGATGCCGACGACCCCGAGCACGCGGCTATCGTTCGAACGCACCAGCGCCATCAGCCCGAAAATCAATCCGGCAATATGCGCCAACGGCCCTGCCAGCAGGAAAACCGCCATGAAGAAACCCGTGGCGATGTTCTGGGCACGCTCGGATGCGTGGGTCGGCAGCGCCACCATTGTGGTCAGCGCTATCACACCGGCACCGAAGGCGAGCAGCGCCAGGATGACGGAACGCTTGCCGAACTTGCTCGTCAAGACGGCGCCCGGCAGAGCGTCGGCGCTTCTTCCCCATTGAGCCATTGTTTGCCACCCCTCGCCGGCCGCCCAATCCATATCGCCCGAAAAATCGCTTACCGGTTAAAGCGGATTTTCGGCATAAAACTCCAAAACCCGCTGCTTGAAGGTCTTGTCGCCCACAGCCAGCATATGGTCGCGGCCGTCTATGTGAAACACCTTGGCGTTCGGCATCAGCGCGGCGAGCTCGTCGGGCGAGCCGCCGATATCGTCTGTCGTCCCGACCGCAATCAGCGTCGGTTGGGCGATGCGCGTCATGTCGTGTTCGCTGAGCAGTTCGCGCGACGTGGCGATGCAGGCGGCCAGCGCGCGGCGGTCGCTGCGCGTCTGATCCGCAAAGGCGCGAAACGAGCGGCCGCGCGGATGGCTGGTGGCGGCCGGATCGTCGGCCAGCAGCGCCTCGGCGATCGGATCCCAGTCGCCGACCCCGTCGACCATGCCGATGCCGAGCCCGCCGAAGACCAGCGTCGCCACCTTGTCCGGATCCGACAGCGCCAGGAACGCCGAAATGCGCGCGCCCATCGAATAGCCCATGACATGGGCGCGCCCGATGCCGAGATGGTCGAGCAGCGCTGCCGCGTCCGAGGCCATCTTGGCCGGGGTGTAGTCGGCCTCGTCATAGCTTTTCGACGACGAGCCGTGGCCGCGATTGTCGAAGGCGATGGCGCGATAGCCGGCGTCGTTCAGCGTCTTGAACCAGCCGGGCGATACCCAGTTGACATAGTGGCTGGAGGCAAAGCCGTGGATCATCAGCACCGGATCGCCCGCCCCCGACGCCGGCTGGCGGTCGAGGAAGGCGAAGTCGAACCCGTCATGGGAGAAGAATTGCATCGGGAGCGGCTCAGCCGGCGCCGGGCGTGGGCGCGTTGCCCTTGTCCGATGGCGGCATGCCGGGGCCGGACACCGTGCCGACGGCCGGATGGCGCAGCAGATCGCCATGGTCGATGCCGTTTTTGGCGGCGGTGCCGGCCTTGAGCTCCAGCACGAAGCGCACTGGCACACCCGGCGAGATGACTGCATCGGACAATGGAGTGCCGTGCTTGACGGCCCGGACCTTGCCGTCCTGTCCAACAAAGATCAGGTCGAGCGGCATCGGCGTGTTGTGCATCCAGAAGCCGACCTGCTTCTGCATCTCGAAGACGAACAGCATGCCATGATTGTCGGCCATATCCTGGCGATACATCAGGCCGGCCTCGCGTTCCGAGTCGGTGTCGGCGACTTCGATCGAAAAGGATTTATCGCCGCCTTTCGTCGCCACGACCAAGGGTGTCGGATCGACGGGAAGGATCATCGCCTGACCGCCGGCGATCGTCTGCTGGGATGCGGTCGGCTGCCCGGAATAGAAGTAAGCGCCTGCGGCTACCGCAACGATGACGCAGAGCGCGCCCGCTGTCAGCCAGTTCCTGTACGCCATTGGAAATCCTCGACCAAAGACCATGATCCCTAAAAGTGGTCTCAGGTATTCGGATAAGATCGTGGTGAAACCAAGAAAAACGCCGTCCTGACTTCCTCAGGAAGGCTCGCGTCCTAATGCGCGACCGGCAAGGTGCCCATATCGGGGTGAATCTCGGCAGCCATGAGGCCCTTGTCACCGCGTCCGAAACGCACCAGCACGACCTGTCCGGGCCTGAGCTCGGTGATGCCATAGCGGCGCAGCGTCTCCATATGGACGAAGATATCCTCGGTGCCCTCCCCGCGCGTCAGAAAGCCGAAGCCCTTGGTGCGGTTGAACCACTTGACCAGCGCCCGCTCGAGCCCGCTTTCCGGCGTCACCGCCACATGGGTGCGCTGTTCCTGCATCTCGGCCGGATGGACCGCCGTAGTGGTGTCCATGGACAGCACCTGGAAAGCCTGCAAACCACGGTCGCCATGCTTGACAAGGCACACGACACGCGCGCCCTCCAATGCCGTCTGAAAACCGTCCTTTCGAAGGCAGGTGACATGGAGGAGGATGTCGCCCGAAGAACCGTCATCGGGAAGTATGAAACCGTAGCCCTTGGCCACGTCGAACCATTTGATGGCGCCGGCGATTTCGACAAGGTCGGCGCTATCGCCGCCACTGTCACTCTTCAGGGCGTCGTCAAGGTTCTCATCCCGCCTCGTGAAAGAGGCCTTATCCCCCATAAGAACGCCCCCTTTTTTTCAAGAAAACCGCAAGTGATTCTTGACATTAGATTAACACCGCCGCTTCCGGGGTGTGCAAGACCTGCCGTGCCTTTTTTCGCGGTTGAATACAGGAATAGCTGACTTGTTGTTTGCCGGCGTCGCTGCCGACAGCAATGACGATCCATCAAGGCGGTCAACCGGTCGGCAATTTGCAAGGGATTTCGCCGAAATCGGCAACCACTTGTGTCCGACGCTTTTGTCAGAGCAATCTGATTTTTTCCAAAACCGGTGACCACTTTTCCAGTCCGATGCTCGTTGCCCTTCGGCGGGGTGGACCTTATGTTGCCTCGCAACCCAAACATTCCCGAGGAAATCCCATGCGCTACCTCCACACAATGGTCCGTGTCGCCGACGTCGATGTCTCGCTTGATTTCTACTGCAACAAGCTCGGCCTTAAGGAAGTGCGCCGCTACGAAAACGAGCAGGGCCGCTTCACGCTGATCTTCCTCGCCGCCTCCGAGGATGTAGAAAGCGGCATCACTGAGAAGGCGCCGCTGATCGAACTGACCTACAATTGGGATCCGGAGGAGTACAAGGGCGGCCGCAATTTCGGCCATCTCGCCTATGAGGTCGACGACATCTACGCCACCTGCCAGCATCTGATGGACAATGGCGTCATCATCAACCGGCCGCCGCGCGACGGCAACATGGCCTTCGTCAAGTCGCCGGACGGCATCTCCTTCGAACTGCTGCAGAAGGGCCCGGCCAAGCCCAAGGCCGAGCCGTGGGCATCGATGCCGAACACCGGCACCTGGTAGCGATCACGCCATCTTGAGCGAGGCGGCCGCGCCGACAAGCCGGCCGCCTTTGCCATTTCGAGCAACGGCACCTATTTACCTGCCTGTCGCGCCAGCCAAACAAAGCCAGTGCCTCATCCAGGAGAATTCATTTATGCCGACCAGCCGTGCCGATGTCACCACCGCATATGCCAGCCGCTATTTGCAGCAGCTGTGCAAGCACTGGGCGCACAAATTTCCCGTCGAGTTCGATCCAAACCACGGCACCATCGATCTGTCGCTCGGCCGCACGGTTCTCGATGCCGATGCGGCAGCGCTGCATATCACGGTGTCGACGGATGAAAGCGGATCGCTGGAGCGCATGGAGAGCGTCGTTGCCGATCACATCAAGCGCTTCGCCTTCCGCGAGGAGCTGACTTTCGAGTGGAAGCAGGCTCCGGCGACCTGATCTGCTGTCAGCCGCAACGCCGAACGCCGGAAGCTGCCAGCCCCGGACAACGTTATGGCGTCATTTGGTTGCGACGCATCTGAATTGTCGGAACGACGGATCGATCAGAACTTGTAGTTCAGGCCGATCTTGATCGTATGGGCGTCGATCTTCACCCTTGCGTCGTTGCCCTCGATATCTGTCAAACGGACCTTGCCGAAGTCGAAGTACTGGTATTCCAGCTTCGTGGTCCATTTGTCGGCGAAGGCCCATTCGACACCGCCACCGATCGTATAGCCGAAGCGGCCTCCGCTCCTCGATGCGCTGCTGTCCGGGTCGGGCACCCCGTCAAAATCGAAAGTATCGCCATAACTCAATTTGTAGTGAGTCGCCGCCGCGCCGCCCTTGGCGTAGATCAGCAGCCTGTCGGTGGCGTAGCCCAGACGTGCCGTCAGATCGCCATAGACGCCCAGTTTCGCCGATCCGAAATTGTCCGGCTCTTCGACGATAGTCCTGTCGCCGTCGAGGCCGAGATAGCCCAGATCGGCTTCGACGCCATAGACAAATGCTCCCGGACTGCCAGTTGTAACCGGCCTGAACGCCGCCGAGGAAGCCGTCGGTATCGACGTCATGGGTCTGACCAAGCTCCTCATCGAAGAAGGAATCCGTCTGGTCGACCGCGTCACCGCGTCCCCAGCCATAGCCGGCGTTGATGCCGACATAGCCACCCGACCAGACAAACCCTGCCGGTACGGTCTCAATCACGTCGGCGGCGAACGTCGCGCCGCAAGCCGAAATCAGGAAAGTGGATGCGAGAAGCAGACGTTTCATGAAACTCCCCAATGCAGTCGGAAAGAGCATAGCACAGACATGCAGTATTCATTAAGCTGCCCAAGCCGGAAAATCGGAAATTGTTGCAGAAAAAACAACTGTTTAGCCGAGACTTAATTAGCATCGCAACCGCAACGCAGATCTAAGCGATTCAAAGCGAACGCGCCATCTGCAGCAGCGCCAGCACCGACCGCCAGTTGCGCGCGGTGCCTGGCACTTTCAGCACGCGCGGGATCAGCCCGGCGAACACCGATTTGCCGAGCCCGTCTGGCGCCTTGAGGTAGAGCACGTCGCCCTTAACCTCGAAGCTTTCCGGGCCGGTGCATTTTTCGGCAAGCCTGGCGATCTCGTCCGCCGTCGGCTGGCGCTCCAGCGTGTAGGCGTGAAGCTTGGTCGGATCGCCGGCGACTTCCGGATAAGGATTCTCCTTCACCAACCGTTCGAACCAGGAGAGATCGCGCACCATGATGCGCGAGTGAAAGCCCCATTTTTTCTCGAAGGCCGCCTCTATCTGTTTGGTCAGCGTGGCGGCGTCGCCCTTCTTGGTCCGGAACACGACATTGCCGCTCTGCACATAGCCGGCGACATCGGTGAAGCCGAGCGCCTCGAAAAACGCCCGCAACTCCGCCATCTTGACGATGCGGTTGCCGCCGACATTGATGCCGGAAAACAGCGCGACGAAGACCACCCTTCGCTCTTCGAGCTTCGGGTGGCAGGCTGTACCGCTCATATGATGAACCCGGCCAGGGTCTCGTTGTCGGTGATGTCCTGATAGTGGACGCCCTCGGCCTCGAAATTCGCCTTCAGCAGGTCGAAATTGCGCCGGTCCCTGGTTTCGATGCCGATTAGCACAGAGCCGAAATTGCGTGCCGATTTCTTCAGATATTCGAAGCGGGCGATATCATCGTCGGGACCGAGCAGTTCGAGGAAGTCGCGCAGCGCGCCCGGCCGCTGCGGAAAGCGGATGATAAAGTATTTCTTCAGCCCCTCGAAGCGCAGCGCCCGCTCCTTCACGTCGGGCAGCCGCTCGAAGTCGAAATTGCCGCCCGACACCACCGCAACGATGGTCTTGCCGCGGATTTCCTTGCGCGAAAAATCTTTCAACGCGTCGATCGCCAAGGCGCCGGCCGGCTCCAGCACCACGCCTTCGATGTTGAGCATCTCGATCATGGTGGCGCAGAGCCGGTTCTCCGGGATCAGCCGCACCGCATCGGCGGCGAACTCCTTGAGGTGGCGCAACGGCTCGCGGCCGATCTCGGCCACCGCCGCGCCGTCGACGAAATTGTCGACATTGGCGAGCCGGACGCGCTTGCCGCTGGCGAGGCTCTGATACAGGCTCGGCGCACCGGCCGGTTCGCAAAAGACGTACCGCGCGTCACGTTGCTGATCGGCGAAATAGTGCGTCACCCCCGCGGCCAGGCCACCGCCGCCAACCGGCAGCATGATGATGTCGGGCATGCGCGCGCCCGGCATTTGGTCGGCGATCTCATAGGCGACCGTCGCCTGCCCCTCGATAATGTCCTTGTGGTCGAAAGGCGGCACCATATGCGCGCCCGAACTTTCGGTGAATTCGAAGGCGGCGCGGTAGCAATCGTCGAAGAAATCGCCGACCAGCCGGATCTCGACGAACTCGCCGCCGAACAGCCGCGTCTTGTCGATCTTCTGCTGCGGCGTCGTCACCGGCATGAAGACCACGCCCTTCTTGCCGAAATGGCGGCAGACGAAGGCAAAGCCTTGCGCATGGTTGCCGGCCGAGGCGCAGACGAACAGCTCGGCCTCGTTGCCTGCGGCCAGCGCCTTGCGGAAAAAGTTGAAGGCGCCGCGGATCTTGTAGGAGCGCACCGGCGAAAGATCCTCGCGCTTCAAGAGCACCCGAGCCCCCGTCTTCTTCGACAAATAGTCGTTTTCCTGCAGCGGCGTTTCGGGAAAGATCTCGCGGATCGCGGCTGCGGCGGTGGCGACACGGGAGGAGAAACTGTTCATGGCGCCGTCACCTCTGGATCGAATGGTTCGAAGGCGAAGCCTATTGCACAAATCGCCGTTTGCGGCCACCGATGCCCGCTGGCCGCCGCTTTGATGCGCCGGATGAAATCCACTGGAGCCATCCTCATGCCTGTTTCGGCTGTCGCCCTGAAGACCGTAGACCTTCCTGAATTCGGCGAGCCGACCGTGATGCCGCTGCTTAAGCGCCAGACCTACGAAGCGCGCATCGATGCTCTACTGGCGCATGGGGTTAAAGCCGGGCTCGATGCCTTCGCCGTCTATGGCGACCGAGAGCACGCGGCCAATGTCGCCTATCTCAGTGGCTACGACCCTCGTTTCGAGGAGACCCTGCTGGTCATCGTCCCCGGCAGCCAGCCGAAACTTCTCGTCGGGAATGAAGGCTGGGGCTATGCCGAAATCTGCGACGGACCCTATGAGCGCGTGCTCTACCAGACCTTCTCGCTACCAGCGCAGCCACGCGACCGCTCCGCTTCCCTTGCCGACACGCTTGCCGCCTGCGGCCTGAAGACCGGGCAGAAAATCGGCGCCATCGGCTGGAAGCCATTCGGGCCCGGCGATGGCGGCTTTGGCGAGACGACGCTCGACCTGCCGTCCTTCATCGCCGATACGCTGCGCACACTGGCCGGCGACAGAGGCGCGGTGGTCAACGCCGCCAACCTGTTGATGAACCCATCCGACGGCCTACGCGCCATCAACGAGGCAGACCAATTGGCGTCCTTCGAATTCGCCGCGACCTTTTCCTCGCAGGGCCTGCGCAACGTGCTTGGGAATATTCAGCCCGGCATGAGCGAATTGCAGGCCGCGCGGCTGATGGGGATCAACGGCCTGCCCCTGTGCTGCCACCCGATGCTGTCCGCCGGCAGGCGTGCGCCCTACGGCTTGCCTAGCCCGCGCCTCGACATCATCAAGCGCGGCGATCCCGTCACCATGGCCTATGGCATCCAGGGCTCGCTCAACGCCCGCGCCGGCTTCCTGGTCGAGAGCGCGGCCGAACTGCCGCCCGAGATAAGCGACTATGTCGAACAGCTGGTAGCGCCCTATTTCGCCGCCGTCGTCGACTGGTACGAGACCATCGGCATAGGCGTTGCCGGCGGAGCGCTTTGGAAAGCCGTGCATGACCGCATAGGCGACCCGTTCTTCGGCGTCTCGCTCAATCCCGGCCATCTCGTCCATATCGACGAATGGATGCATTCGCCGGTGTTTTCCGGCTCGGACATCAAGCTGCAATCGGGCATGGCGCTGCAGGTCGACATCATTCCGGCGACCGGAACCAGCTATTTCACCACCAACATCGAAGACGGTATCGCGCTTGCCGATGAGGCGTTGCGCGAGGAGATCGCGGCCCGTTATCCCGAGGCATGGCGCCGCATCGAGGCGCGCCGCGCCTTCATGGGCGATGTGCTCGGCATCAGGCTCAAGCCCGAGGTATTGCCCTTCTCCAACATCCCTGCGTTCCTGCCGCCATTCTGGCTTTCGCGCAACAGTGCGATGGCTGTGACCCGACGCTGACCACATTTCGGCTGGACACGACTTACTTCTGCCGCACTCTCACTGTCCGGGAGGTGTCGCGGAGGGTAGACGGGCCGAGGGTAGACAGGCCTTTGGGCCTCAAAGTGAATTCTAAGTGAATTCATCTTTCGATTGGAATTTTGACGTGCGTTTGAAGACGATTTGCATTCTTGCACTTGCCCTGTTGATCGCCGGCTGCGGCGGCCGCAAAACCGAGGAACTGCTCGGCAGCGCCGTCATGTCCACGCCGGTGACCGAAATCTCGGGCAATCACTCGATCTTCATTGCCACCACACGCAAGAAATCCGACGATCCCAACAAAGTTTTCGACGGCGAACGCTCGGCGACGCTGAACTACGCCCGCGTCACCGTCACCGTTCCCGGCATCCACCAGACCGGCCAGATCGAGCGCCGCTCGCGCGGCAGGTCCAACGACCCGGCGAAGTACTTCATGGCTTCCGAGGTCGTCGGCTACGATGCGCAGCCGAAATTCTCCAGTGCGCTCAATGCCGACATCGCCGCGCGCGGCGGCCGCGTCATGGTCTTCGTGCATGGCTACAACACCGGCTTCGACGACGCGGTCTACCGCCTGACCCAGATCGTCCACGATTCCGGCTATCCCGGCACGCCGGTGCTGTTTTCCTGGGCATCGGGCGCCAGAACCACCGACTATGTCTATGACAAGGAAAGCGCCAGCGCCGCCCGCGATCAGCTGGAGGTGACATTGCGCATGCTGCAGCAGTCCGGCGCGCGGCGCATCGACATCGTCGCCCACTCGCTCGGAACCTGGGTGACCATGGAAACGCTGCGCCAGATGGCCATCACCGGCGACCGCGATCTCGGCGGCAAGCTCGGCGATGTCGTGCTGGCCTCTCCCGACATCGACGTCGACGTCTTCAAGAGCCAGATGCGCCGCTACGGCAAGCCGGACAAGCCGTTCATCCTGCTGCTCTCCGACGACGACCGTGCGCTGCGGCTCTCAGGCCTGATTGCCGGATCGCGGCCACGCGTCGGCGACTACAAGGATGCCGCCGACCTCGCCGCTTATGGCGTCACCGTGGTCGACCTCTCCAAGGTCAAGGGAGGCGACAGCTTCAACCACACCAAGTTCGCCGACAATCCCGAACTGGTGAAGATGATCGGCCAGCGGCTGCGCGAGGATGACGGCTTTGCCAGCGACCAGACGGTGACCGACCGCATCAGCGCGCTCGGACAATAAGGCTGTTGCCTTGCGGCCACCGTCGCCGCGTGAGGTCGCGAATGCCGCTCGGCCGATCACTTTCAACTGGACCGGGCCGGTCTCTGCCTCTACGACATTGAAATCGGCGCCAATGCGCCAGCGGGAGCCCGCGTGAACGAGCGTTGGAAGACTGTCCTGGTCCTTGCGTTCGCGCTCGCTGCCGCCGGCTGCGCCGGCCCGAACACCCATGACCTGTTGAACAAGACGACGGTTTCGGTGCCTGCCTCCGACATCGCGGGCACCCACGAAATCTTCGTCGCCACCACCCGCAAGCAGGCGACCAAGGACCCACGCCAGGTGTTCGATGGCGATCGCTCGCTGACCACCAGCTACGCCCGCGTCGACGTCACCGTGCCGAAGGTCCACCAGGTCGGCGCCATCGAGCGCGCCAAGGGCTCGGCCAATTCGAACCCGGCCAAGCAATTCACCGCCACGGATGTCGTCCACTATGGCGACGCCTCGCAATTCGCCAAGGCCGTCGGCGCCAACATCGCCATGAATGGCGACCGCGCGCTTGTCTTCGTCCACGGCTTCAACAACGGCTTCGACGATGGGGTCTACCGGCTGACGCAGATCGCCCACGACACCGAATATCCGGGTACGCCGATCTTGTTTTCGTGGGCTTCGAGCGGCAAGACCACGGGCTATATCTACGACAAGGACAGCGCCAACGCCGCGCGCGACGACCTCGAGGCGACGCTCAGGATGCTCGCCAAGACAAACGTCAAGAGCATCGACATCATCGCGCATTCGATGGGAACCTGGGTGACGATGGAAGCGCTGCGCCAGCTCGCCATCACCGGCGACCGCGATCTCGACGGCAAGCTCGGCCGTGTCGTCCTGGCATCGCCCGATATCGATGTCGACGTCTTCAAGAAGCAGATGATCCGCTACGGCAAGCCCGACAGGCCGTTCGTCATCCTGCTTTCCGCCGACGACCGTGCTCTGCGATTGTCCAGCCTGATATCCGGTGACAAGCCGCGCGTCGGCGACTACGGCAACGCCGCCGACATTGCCAGCTACGGCGTGGTCGTGGCCGACCTCAGCCAGATCAAGGGCGGCGACCGCCTGAACCACGCCAAATTCGCCGACAACCCGTTCCTGGTGCAATTGCTCGGCGACCGTCTGCGCGCTCCAGCCGGCCTGGCATCGGACGAACCCACGCAGGGCCAGATCGACAATCTCGGCCAAGGCATCGGCAAGGCCGTCGGCTCCGTCGCCGAGATCATCATCACCACGCCATTCAAGGTGCTGACCATCGCCACCGGCGGATGAGAGCCAAGCACCGGGCTGATCTCAGATAAAAAGATCGACCTTCTGGAACGTCGTCACGTCGATCAGGCCGACATCGGAAATCCTGAGCTCCGGAATGACGACCAGCGCCAGCAGCGAGTGCTGCATGTAGGCGTTGTTGAGCGAGCAGCCCATCTTGCGCATCGCCTCGGTCAGTTTCTCCGCCTTGGCCGCCACGATTTCCGCCCGCTCGTCCGACATCAGCCCGGCGATCGGCATTTCGACCAGCGCAAGCTCCTTGCCCTTCGAAAACAGCACCACGCCCCCGCCGACCTCGCCCAGCCGGTTGACGGCCAGCGCCATGTCTTCCTTGTTGGTGCCGACGCAGATGATGTGGTGGGCATCATGTGCGACGCTCGACGCCATGGCGCAGTCGCCCATATAGCCGAAGCCTGAGACGAAGGCATTGGTGACGCCGCCGGTGCCGCGGTGGCGCTCGACCAGCGCGATCTGGCAGATGTCGTTGCGGCGGTCCATGGCGACCAGCCCGTCCTCGACCGCCAGGTCGGCCTCCAGCGCCCGCGTCGGCGCCTGGTTTTCGATCACGCCGATGACCCGCACCCGCACCTCGTTGGCGCCCTTGGGCGCCGCAATGTCGAAGTCGCCTGGCTTCAGCTTCTTGCCGAGCTTGACGGTGTTCTTCGCCGATTTGGGGTAATCATAGGCCGGAATGTCGATCTCGAGCTTGCCGCCCTTGGCCAGCCTGATACCGCGGCCATAGACCTCGTCGATGGTCATGGCGGCAAGATCGGAGACGATCAGCAGATCGGCCAGCCGTCCCGGCGCGATCGAGCCCAGTTCGCGCTCCAGCTTGAAATGCTGGGCGGTATTCAGCGTCGCCATCTGGATCGCCGTCACCGGCTTCAATCCCTGTTGGATGGCGTGGCGCACCACCCGGTCCATATGGCCTTCATGCACCAGCGTGCCGGAATGGCTGTCGTCGGTGCACAGGATGAAGTTGCGCGGGTCGAGACCGCTCTCGGTCACCGCCTTGATCTGCGAGGCAACATCGTACCAGGCCGAGCCCAGCCGCAGCATTGCCTTCATACCCTGGCGCACACGGGCGATCGCGTCCTCGGCGCGCGTGCCTTCATGGTCGTCCTCCGGCCCGCCGGCGACATAGCCATGGAACGGCAGGCCGAGATCGCGCGACGCATAGTGGCCGCCGACCGTCTTGCCCGCTCGCACCGTGGCGGCGATCTCGCCCGACATCACCGGATCGTTGGCCACGACACCGGGAAAATTCATCACTTCGCCGAGCCCGATGATGTTTTCCCAGGTCATCGCTTCCGCGACATCGGCGACCGTCAGTTCGGCCCCGGCATGCTCCAGCCCCGGCGCGGATGGCACGCAGGACGGCATCTGGACATGGACGTTGATCGGCATGGCGACGGCCTCGTCATGCATCAGCCGCACGCCGGGCAGACCCAGCACATTGGCGATCTCGTGCGGATCGATGAACATCGAGGTGGTGCCGTGCGGGATGACGGCGCGGCAGAACTCGGTCACCGTCACCATGCCGCTCTCGACATGCATGTGCGCGTCGCACAGGCCGGGCACCAGATAGCGGCCGCCGGCATCGACCACCTTGGTGCCCTGGCCGATGGCATGGCTGGCATTCGGCCCGCAATAGGCGAAGCGGCCGCCGGCAACGGCGATGTCGGTGCCGGCTATGATCTCGCCGGAGTGCACGTTCACCCAGCGGCCGTTGCGAATGACGAGATCGGCAGGCTTGCGCCCCGTCGCGACGTCGACCAGATGCGTCGCCATCTCGGTCCAGGGCTTGGGTTTCGTCGCCGACGGCTGCTTGGCCATGAAAGACTCCTGTTTGCCAGACTGTGCCAAGCCGGCAAGGTTTTGGCCAGCGATCACGGACGAAATCCGCTCGATGAGAACTCGCCCTGGCGGATGCGCCGCACCTGTTCACACCGGCGAGCGTCACGGCGGTCATTCAGTTTGGCCTGTGCCGGCACTTATGCTACTATTCTGCCGACGGTGCTGATTTGCGCCGACGACCCGCCGCGAGGCGGGTTTTTGTTGTGATGAGGCCGAAACCTCCTGAGGTGAAGTCATGACCCGGTTCCTGAAAGCACTCGCCTTCGTCACCCTGTTCCTGATCTCGGCCGGCTTTGCATCCGCCGAGGAACGTTGGCAGACCTTGCCCGAACCGGCGGCCATGCCCAAGCCTGAACAGAGCGGATATGCGCCGGTCAACGGCATTCAGATGTACTACGCCGTTTTCGGCGCCGGTGATCCGATTCTCCTGATCCATGGCGGCCTTGGCCATGGCGACATCTGGGCAAGCCAGGTGGCGACCATGTCCAAGACGCACAAGGTTATTATCGCCGACAGCCGCGGCCATGGCCGCTCTACCCGCACCGAGCAGGCTTACGGCTATGACCTCATGGCGTCGGACTATCTTGCGCTGCTCGACTATCTCAAGATCGACAAGACCGCTCTTGTCGGCTGGAGCGACGGCGGCATTATCGGCATCGACATCGCGCTGCATCATCCGGAGCGGCTGACACGGCTCTTTGCGCAGGCCGCCAACGTCACCACCGATGGCGTCGATCCGGGTGTGCTGACCAACAAGACCTTTGCCGCCTATATCGACCGCTCGGGCCGCGACTACAAGAAACTGTCGAAGACTCCCGACCAGTACGATGCCTTCGTGGCGCAGATCAGCCACATGTGGGAGTCGGAGCCGGCCTGGACCAAGGAGCAGCTCGGCAAGATAACCACGCCGACCGCGATCGTTGCCGGCGACCATGACGAGGCGATCAAGCGCGAACACACCGAATACATGGCCTCCGTCATTCCGGGCGCCAAGCTCATCATCCTGCCCAACGCCAGTCATTTCGCCATGCTGCAGGCGCCGGACGAATATAGCCAGGCGGCGCTGGACTTCATCGACGCCAAATAGCGCCCCCAGCTAGAGCACCCCAGCGCAGCAACGGGTGCATTCCGATTGTTGAACAATGGGTTCCGTTTTGCGGCGAATAGGATTACCTTCCGGCAAGGCGCCTTCTGAACCGCCTTTTCGGAGAACTCGATGCGGTGTCTGACGATTGCCAGTGCCGGATTTCTGATCGCTCTGGCCGCGCCGGCATTCGCCGCCGACCCGATGGCGGTGCCGATGACCGAACCAGGCTTCGACTGGACCGGCTACTATGCCGGCCTGCAGGCCGGCTACGGCTGGGGCCAGTCCGACATATCAGTGACGGAAGGCGCGCCGTTTTCCATCTCGCCCGACATTGACGGCGGTTTCGTCGGCGGCCATGTCGCCGGCCTGTGGCAGTTCGATCAGGCGGTGCTCGGCGCCGAGGCGGAGCTCAATTATTCCGCCGTCGACGGTACGGCGGTATCAGGCCTTGGAAGCACATTCCGCACGGACATCAAGTGGTTCGGATCTGTAAACGCCAAAGCGGGCTTCGCCATGGACCGCGTGCTGGTCTACGGCGTCGGCGGCGTCGCCTTTGCCGGCATCGAAACTTCGCAAGTCGCGGGCGCGTCGTTCGCCGGCACACGCACGAATATCGGCTGGACCTTGGGCGCCGGCGTTGACTATGCGCTGACCGACAAATTCATCGTCGGCGCGCAATATCGCTATTACGATTTCGGCTCCGAGCACTATGACGTGGCGGAACCCTTCAACGATCGCGATCAGGATGTGAAGATGAACGCGGTCGGTATCAATCTCAGCTACAAATTCTGAGCCTTCTCGGCGACTGAGATTTTGGCAACAACCAACTGTTTTGCCATCACGAACCACCTTTCATGAGTCCGACACTCGGCAAAAGATGGCTTGACGGGTTTTCGCTGGCGTCTGAAAAGGGCTGGCCTGCGGACGTGGCGGAATTGGTAGACGCAAGGGACTTAAAAAGGGATTTGTCACGTCCCGAGCATTTTCAAAGGCTTAGCAGTACGCAGGAAACGCCGACATGCGTTCCGATTGTGTTCAAGAGTTTCAACCGTTTAAGTTGAATAAACTAAGTGACTGTTTCCCTTGTGGATTGCGCTGCCACATGTGCAATGATCCCATTGGAGTGACCGTTGCAATCGCGAGTGCATGATGTGGGGAATTTTGTGGGAAAAAAACTTAACCGGCAGCACTATCCGGGTCGACTTTGGCGGCAATTTTGGCATTCTTTTGTTGCGTTCTCTTGCCGTCCAAGAGCGCCTTTAGCTGCGAACTATGTTCTTTGCGACGATCCCGCTCGATATACCAGACTTTGAAAAGCTCCTCGATCAGACCAATCAAGAGCGCCGCCTCGTTTGGATCGACGTCGATGATGACATCAACGTTTTTGTCCATGTGAGCCCCTATGTCCCCGACCCCACGAACCGCTTGAATGTCGTCCCAGACCTGGCTGTTAATCTTGTCTTTTACGAAAGACAATTCTGCACCTAGGTCGCCTCGCCTGTTTTGCGGGATTTCGAAATAATCTCTCACAATGCCCTGCAAACAGCGTCGCGACAAAGCTGCGGACGCGGCTCCACTGACAGGAAGCACCAAGACTGCCTCTCGATACGTTTTTTGTATCGCTTCTGGAATTGAAACCGGGAGGGGCATGACCTTGCCTTCCGGCCAAAGCCGATGCTGGTGGACGATACTGCCCCATTGCATCTGTCTTTGTGCGGGATGGGAAAAATTTCGAATTACAAGATCAATCGACAACTCGCGACAGTTTGGGTTCGGACATGAAACAGAGAACACGCGCAGTTTGACTGCCCCGTGTTTTGATCGAAGATTTAACATCGCATGGTCGTCGGTGCTGTCGCCATCGCTGATTGTGGTGAAGGTTCCACAATACGAGCACTCCCAATTCATTGCAGCCATGCCGTTTCTTCCCATTACGCTCTGGTATGGTGCGGGCGGCGGGACTTGAACCCGCACGGCCTAGGGCCTCCGGATTTTAAGTCCGGTGTGTATACCAATTTCACCACGCCCGCAGTCCTCGCAGATTTAGTTGGACCCGCCCTGTTTGGAAAGCGAAAAAGGCGGTTCCCATATGTGGGAAATCAGTGGGAAATCCCCACAATTTTTGGCAATTTGTGGGAGACGTTGAATGCGCAAACCCTTGACTTGCAACGAACGTTCAGAAGCCCAAGGGACTTAAAATCCCTCGATCTCTGATCGTACGGGTTCGATTCCCGTCGTCCGCACCATTTGAAATGCTTAGGATTTGTTCTGTAAGAACTCACTGGCTACCATAGAAAAGGCTGACGCGGGTAGCAACTGAAGAGTTTTTAACACTCTTGCTGGAATACCTGCTGCAACACTCCTGTCCGTAGCAACCGACCGCGCGGCCAGGTCAAGGCACTCCCTTAGGAGCCGGCTGGGGCCGCAGCGGCCTCAACCCGGTGGGCATGCTCCGTCGCGATTTTAAGAAGAGTTGCAGCCGTTTCCTGTGGCGTCCAACCTTGCGCTTCTGACGCAGTCACCAAGGCCGCAAACGCGGCTTCTAATGCGACTTCACAGTTCACCCCACGGTCTGGGCTATCCTCTGGCAATATCGGGGGTTCGACGGATTGGGACATGGTGAGTTCTTTCAAAGGGGAAAAACCCGCCGCCCCAGCCTTTTGCCACTTGAAAATTTCAGCAAAGGATCATTCCAGCTATCAGCAGCGTGATTAGAACTGACAACGGCACGGCCAGAAGACCGACCAACTCAACATTTCTTGTGTTTTGTCGCTTGTCCATCTTCGTCGCCCGCATGTCGTTGGCTTTGGCATCTTGCCGTCAACGTGCAGCTGTTGGAACCAACCACAAGTGCCGCTGATCGGAGATTCAGTCGGTGCTGCATATTAGCAACACATTGTGGAACGATCGGGCGGCATCAGCCAATTGCTTTTGAATGCGCTTGCACTTGCTTCGTACGATTCCGTACAGTTTTCCCCATTGGGGGAGGCGGCCGATGGACCATGACGAGGAAGGCTACAGCATTGACGCCTTCGATTTCGATGTGGTGTGCGAGACCTTCAGGAGATCCGTTCGGGAGCTGAACCTGGCTGAAGAGCATTGGGTAGACCACGCGAAGGCGCTCCTACGGGAATTCACCGACAGCGCACCTGACGACGACATGATTAGCCGGATCGTCGGGCGCTAGTGGCCTATACAGCCCTAGTTGGTTAGAATCGTACCCCGGTCCTGCCACGGAAACCTTTTCCAAGGTTTGCCGCGTCATAGAGGCATCACAGAAGCTCTCGGAACAGATTGCCCAGCGCGGAGGCCTATTAACTAAAAAAGCTCGCCACCTTGAGGCAACGGGCATCGCCAATGCCCTCAGAGAGCCCTGCCTGGACGTGTGGCGTCCTGTCCGGCCCTCGCCATTGATTTCGTCGGCAAGCTTGTCTTTGGCCTCGTGATAAGTCTTGAAGTTGGCATCGGGATGGCAATCGCCGGCTGCCAAGGATGCCGGGCCGCTGGCCGACCTATCAGTCAGGCGTCCGTAGCCAGAGCGTTATAAAGCAGCAAACACGCCAGGATAGAAACGGCGCTGCCTAGCAGCTGGTCTGCCGTCAGGCCGGAAAAATAGACAAGATGAAACGTCACCATCGCTCTACCAATCACGGTTCGGAACACTGCCGAATTAACCGTTAGCCGACGCTAATGTTCCGCTCTGGACTCACTACCGCTTTGGAAGAATCCTGCCGCAGCGATCAGCGCCCCGCCGACCTTGATCTCAACGTCGGTGCCACAAGGCTTCCTTCGTTCGCATGGTTCGCAGAGATTAGCACGATCGCATACTCTCATCTCATCCGGCGTCGTCTCCCTCACAAAGCAGCGCCGGTAAGGCTCGGCGACCTTCTTGTTTGTCCCGTGTGCCAAAGGAGGTCGCCGGGCCTGCCGTTGCTCATCTTTGCTGGTGGCTGCTCCTGATGGCTGCGCTTGGCGCCGTCGCCCTACTGCTACCTGCGGGGTAAGGCCGGCGAGCCCTCTTGTCAGGCAGTCCGGCATGTAGGATTATAGTCCTCGTTGCGGCGACCCCTCAATGGAGAGCGCCAATGGCCAGAACCAAACCTTCGGAACAACTTTCCCGGGCTGAAATCGAGCGCTTCCTGGCGGCAGCCGAAGCGCTGCACAAGAGCATCGTCGGGCCGCTCCTGGCGTACCACGGCGAGCACTACCAAGCTCTACGTAAGGTCCATGGACCCCTGTTGAAGTCGATCGAGACCATCACCGGCCAGAGGGCGAAGTTCATCCAGTGGAACGGGACAGGACCGGCACAGCCCCGGGACAAGCCTCCGGGCTAAGTCTCCTCCCGGAAATCCAGCAGCTTGGCATGGCGAAGCTTCTCCTCGCCCTTCAGGAACCGCACGCGGCCGACCAGGCCCGGCTTTAGCCATTCGGCCTTGTCACTCTTGAGCCCTTTCGGCGCCGGCCCGCCCATCTTGCCTTGCACGCGGTCCCATAGGCGCTGGCGCTTGTCCGCCTTGAACGTGACGAAGGCGCCGCCGGCATAGTGGCCTTTGTCGGCCATCAGCACCATGGCAGGCTTGCCGGCCTCGCGCTGCACGCCGATGATGTCCATCTCCTTTTCGGCATAGCACTTGATCTTGCGCCAGTTCGTCGTCGGACCCGACCGATACTTACTGCCCTTCCGCTTTGAAACGATACCTTCAAGCCCAGCCTGGTCGACCAGATGAAAGACGGCGTCGCCAGTGCCCGGCATCGCTTCGCTGAACTGGATTCGGCCACCGTCCGGGATCAACGCCCGGAGGATCTCGCGACGGTCTTCCACCGGCGTGTTCCGCAAGTCATGCCCGTTCAGATGCAAGAGGTCGAATGCTGGCAGATACAGATCGCGCGACGGCTTGCGGCTGGTCGCGGCTGATTGATGCGCATGGAAGTCGGATAGGCCAGCCTCATTGATCGTAATGGTCTCGCCGTCGATGATGAAGTCTTTCGCCTCGATCGCTTCCGCCTCACCGGCAAGTTGGATGTAGCGGCCCGTCCAATCATAACCGTTCTTGGTGATCAGCCGAATCCCGTCATCATCCTTGATGACCTGGGTGCGGTAGCCATCGAATTTGATCTCATGAATCCAATCATCGCCCATCGGCGGCGTGTCGACCAGTTCGGGTTCCATGGGCTTGATGAATTTCAGACGCATGCACTGACTCGCAGAACCGCGACTTCAATTATCTATCACTAAATTAGTTCCGGAACATTTTAGACGAATTGGATGTTTGAAGGGCTATGAAGATCGAAGCCGACCAATGCCGGGCAGCGCTGACGCTCATCCGGCGCACAATGGAAGAGCACTGTCCTCCTGGCGTGCTGCCGAGCGAAGAGATGGTCAATGGGCTCTATGGTCCGGAACTGATCCATGAGGCGGAAGCCATTGCCGCCGGCATCGTCGCAACCATTGACCAGCTGCAATTGCCCGTGATGAAACCGCCGTCCCCTAGTATCAAATAGAGACCGACACAGGGAAGGTCGCTTGGCCGCCCGATCGTGGGCTCGCAACGACCGGCGAGGCGATGCCGGCCTCACCAAGGGTTACAGCCCCTCGACCAGCAGCGAAGGCGGCTCGCGGCAGTGCAACGCCCGAAGTGTTTCGAGACGACGATGGCCACCGAGCGTAGCCAGCGCGCGTTGTGCTGCACAAGGACTGAGGCAGCGGCACGACCGCCCGGGCTACTCCAAAGGCGGCTCTTCGCTCTGTGGAGCCAAAACGGTGATATCCATCCTGGCGATTGTCGATGCGGCGCGCCCCTGGGCGCCAGAATCCGTGTCGCCACTTTCTGCCGCCATTGCCTTGGCGCGATGTCCTACGCTGTCTGCGCTTTTGCCTGGCGCAAATCCTTCGCCCGGTTCTGTCTTTGCGGGTTTCGGTCGAGTTTCAGCTGCCTGCCGATGTTGGTTTCCAATCGCCGAGACCATTGATACCTCCCCTTGATGAGGCCGCGACTGTACCGGTCAAGGCTGTAGCGAGGCTGATCACTTAAGTGGTCGGGTTGCGCCCGCTCGTCGTGGCCCTCCGATCACTGGGCTCTCGATGCCTTGGCGCTCGCGGACGTCTGGCCGGGTGGGAAGTTCAAACTCAGCCGCCCTTTGCGGCACCGGCTTCGCCCGACAATCAGGAACGATTTCGCCCGCCATGTGTTACGCAAACATGAATCTCGCGGATCCCGGATCAACAATGGCAACCGATCTTTTCACGATGCAACTCGCTGATGCTCAGCAGCGCATCAAACAGACCGAGTTCGCGCTGGTACTCAGCGAGAAAATGGTGGCTGAGAACCTCGCTTTATCCAGCAGGATACGATCGGCGAGGCGGCGTGTCCTGAAGGCCGGAAGGCCTCTGGCGACAGCCGACTCAACAAGCTGAAAGAGTTCTTCAAATGATCTCGACCCAGTCGGGACGTGGGAGAGCTTGCCGGTAACCTTAGCGGTAATCGGCCGAGTCGCAGCAGGAAGCGCGCCGAAAACTTGCTCGATGAAGACTGCGGCGTCGCTATGACCGCTACGGCTCAGTTGAGGCAGCACTTCGAAATCACGGCTATTGACCTGCTGAGCTATCAGTTTCCCTCGATCTCTAATGGTATGGGTTCTCCGCACCACCCTTCGCTCTTCGAGCTTCGGGGTGGCAGGCCACCGAGTAGCCGTCAAACGTCGAGATAGCCGGCGGCGACGAGCATTGCCTTGTATCGCCGGGCAAATCGGCTGGGCAAACGGCTGAGGTAAGCTGACGCGCCAATATCCCAATGCGCGCCCAGTTCGCGGTCGAAGGCAGCCGGGTCGAATTGCAGCAAGCCGCTGCGTGGGTAGACCGTGAATTCTCCGAAGATCGGCTCCCCCTCCTCCTCGTAGAAATCGACACGCACCATGTCGAACTCGCTGCCGAGCGCCTCGGCTGCCTCGATCATCCGCGCCAGGCTCTTGGGAGGGGGAATTTCCAGGCTCGAGTCGATCGCGCCCTGGGCAATGTTCAGCGGGCGCCAATCGCGATCCAGGTGGGCGGTATTCTTGACCGTGGAACGGAAGGCGACGACGACGATGTAGGCGACGCGGCCAGCCAGCACACAGAATTTGTAGTCGACCGGGTCATAGCCCTGGTCCTTGCCCACAAGTGCTTCGACGAAAACCCGCCGCTCTATGTGCGCATAGCTGCGCTCCAGCTTGCGGGCGCCATAGGTTTGGCCAAGGTATTCCGTCATCTCGGCAATGATCGCCTCCCGGTCGGCGTTGGCCGGATCGCGAACGATGACATTCATGGCGCAACCGTGGTTGCATTTGACGGCGTAGGGGATTTTCAGGTCATCGAAGGGGATCTGGCGCGGATCGTCGCCCTGCCACAGCACCTCAGGGATGGCGAGCCCGGGAAGCCGCTCCCTGACGATTTCCTTGGACTTGAGCTTGTCGAGAAGACCGGCAAAGCGAGGATCGTCATCGAAAATCTTGCGCCAGTGGATCTTTTCCGTGAACGTCACCGGGGCTGCAAAATTCGGCAGATGCCGCATCCGCTCCAGGAAACGCTGGGTCAACCGGCGGTAGCGGACAAGCAGCGCGGCGTTCAGCAACAGGAGAGATGCCCGCGCGCTGTTTCGCTTCAGCCATGCCTTTGCGCCACGCGCCATTCCGGTGTCCTTGCAACCTGCGCAACTTCATCCGCGAAGTGGACGTGCCACCCTGCCCGCAGCAGTGAGGCACGTCGAGCTTCGCCGAGCTAGCCCTTCATCGGGTACAGTTTCAAATGCTGGATCAGGATGATCGTCTTGGCGTCGATGATGCGGCCGTCTGAAATGCCGGCCAGCGCTTCATCAAGAGGCATTTCCAGAACCTCGATGTCCTCGCCCTCGTCGGCCGCGCCGCCGCCGGCCGAGATGCGGTCGGCGGGTGAATAGCGCGCCACGAAGAACCACAGCCGTTCGGTGACGCTGCCCGGGCTCATATAGGGGGAAAACAGCCGCTCGATGTTCTGTAGGCGATAGCCGAGCTCTTCCTCGGCCTCCTTGAGGATGGCGGTTTCGGGATCGTTTTTGTCGAGCAGGCCGGCGCAGGCCTCGATCAGCGGTTCGCGGTGGCCGGTGACGTAGGCGGGGTAGCGGAACTGCCGCACCAGAAGCACCGTCTGACGCTCGGGATCGAAAGGCAGGATCACCGCGCCGTCGCCACGATCGTAGGTCTGGCGAATCTGCGTCTCCCACTGCCCGTCGCGCCGACGGTAATCGAGAACGGTCTTCTTCAGGACCGCCCAGTCGTCGGACAGGACTTCCTCCGAGCGGATGCGGATACGATCTTCCATGATGAGCTCCAAGTGTCGGCGCCATGGCGTAACCGCGAACGGTTTTGCGCGCAACCGAAACGGCGAAGCTTTCACCGCCTCGTGTCTGGTGCCGGCAACTGCCATCGCCTAAATAGCTGCAGCCCTCTCCGGAGTTTTTTTGATGACCGCAGCGCTTTTCCAGCCGATCGCCCTCGATGGCCTGACCTTTCCGAATCGTATCGCGGTGGCGCCGATGTGCCAGTATTCCGCCGAAGATGGCTCGGCCAGCGACTGGCATCTCTATCACTGGATGAACCTGGCGATGTCGGGCGCCGGCATGGTCACCGTCGAGATGACCGACGTCGAACGGCGCGGCCGCATCACCCATGGCTGCCTCGGCCTCTATTCCGACGACAACGAGGCGGCCGCCCGGCGCACGCTGGATGCAGCAAGGCGCGTCGCCGCGCCGGAAACGAAATTCGGCATTCAGCTTGCCCATGCCGGCCGCAAGGCCTCCAACCGAAAGCCCTGGGAAGGCGGCGGCCCATTGCAGCCGGGCGAGGATCCCTGGCAGACCGTCTCGGCCTCGGCCATCGCCTATGACACCGGCTGGAATGTGCCGCATGCGCTGGAGGAGGATGAAATCCTGCAGCTTATCGAGCGCTTCACTCAAGCCGCGAGGCGGGCCGAGCGCGCCGGCTTCGACTTCCTCGAGTTGCACGCCGCGCACGGCTATCTGATCTTTCAGTTCCTGTCGCCGCTTTCCAACCAGCGCACCGACCGCTGGGGCGGCTCGCTGGAAAAACGCATGCGTTTCCTCATCGAGATCGCCAAATCGGTGAGGAAGGCAGTTCCAAACCTGATGCTTGGCGCCCGCCTGTCGGTAAAGGACTGGGTCGATGGCGGCTTCGAGGTCGACGAGGCGATCGAGGTGGCCAAAGCCTTGAAGGCGCTTGATGTTGCCTATCTCTGCTGTTCGAGCGGCGGCAATTCGCCGTTGCAGAAGCTGCCGACCGGCCCCGGCTATCAGGTGCATCTGGCCGAAGCGGTGCGCAAGGGCGCCGGCATCCCGACCCGGGCTGTCGGCCTGATCGACGATCCCGCGCAGGCAGAGGCGATCGTCGCCGACGGCCGCGCCGACATGGTGGCGCTGGCCCGCGCCTTCCTCGCCGATCCGCGCTGGGGCTGGCGCGCCGCCGCCACCTTCGGCGAGAAAATCCATCCCGCGCCACAGCTCGCCCGCTCGGTGACGACGATGCAGCATTGGACGAAGGGCTGAACAGGCAGCGCCGACGGATGCGCCAAACGCATCTGCTGGACAGATTGCCGCAGCTTCGCTTTAATCCGCCCGCTATAGTCCCTGGGGGCAGGCCGCCTTGGCGGCCGGATTGGGAGCAAAGTCCATGGCATCAAGGGCAATCTATCCGGCGGCAGCCGCTCTGGTGGTCGCACTGTCGTTCGCCGCGTCGTCTCCGGTCGGCGCGCAATATTGCGAAGGCACGGTGCACGGCCTGTCCAGGCACTACGATCTCGATACTGGCAGCGGGTTTCTCGCCGTGCGCGCACGGCCGAACTTGTCGTCGCGCATGATCGGGCAATTGTTCAATGGCGACCACACCGAGATTTTCGACCGCCGCGGCAACTGGTACCAGGTCGAAATCGGCGGACGGACCGGCTGGGCCAACGCCCGCTGGCTGCGCAACGACTGCGGTTACTGAGACCAACGATTGCTGTTGGTGAGACGTTTGGGCGCAGGCTGACGGCCATTTTTGCAACCATATTGGCTGCTTTGCGTTGCGGCCATCATGGATAACAAACCTTTTGAAACCCCGGTCGTGGTCGGACTCGGCCATGTCGGCAAATATCGCCAGATCCGCAGCACCCAGGAAGCGGCGGAGTGTCTGATCACGGTGTGGCCGCTCAACCGCGGCCCGCGCCATCGTGATGCTCTCGACACTTGCCTCAAAGTGCTGGAAGGTTATCGTTCGACGGCCGATGCACGCAGGGCTTTGATCGAAGCGGCCAAGGAATCGGAAGTGCTGGTTCCCGAAGACCGGCTGCCAGACGCCAAGTTGCATTGAAGCCCAAATTGCAATGAAAAACGGGCCGCATTGAGCGGACGGACGAACCGGAGGATTTCATGGCGAAGCTGACTTACAAGATCGTCGAGCATGACGGGGGCTGGGCCTACAAGGTCGGTTCGACATTCTCGGAGACATTCCCGACCCATCAGGATGCGCTGCGCGCCGCCGAGATCGCCTCGGCCGAACAGCAGATCGCCGGCGCCACGGACGGCATCCAGTATGAGGATGCCGAAGGCAAGTGGCACGACGAACTGGCCGACGGCCGCGACCGGCCGCAGACCGAAGTTTCCGACTGATCCTTGCCCCTCAGCTTTCGCTGCCGGCCGTGGATGCTCGCCTAAGCAATTCCCTTGGGAATTGCGTCAAAACAAACAGGCGGGACATCCTGCCGGTCAGTCGAAGCCGCGGCTTGATCACTTGCCGCAATATTGATCGTTCACGTTGGGCCTCACATTTCCGTAGGGTCCTGACGGGTCGGAGGCGCACGGCCCCGTAGCGCCGCCATAGCCTTTGCTGCCGTCGGCATTGATGCTGCCGGTGGTGCTCTGGTCGACGGTCGATGACTGCTCGTTCCCGAACGGCCACCAGCTGTGATGGTTGGAATACGTGCCGTCCGATGACTGCGCCATCGCCGATGTGGCAAGACCGATCGTCAGGACGGATGCTGCAAAAACTTTCCTGTACATTGAATTACTCCGTATCTGCCGCCTTGGGTGCGACACGGGGTAAACCGGATATCAGCCGAATGGTTCGGTGAAATTGTTGTGAGGCTGTGGTGAGGTCTTGGCCAGCGAATGCCCGCTCGGCAATGCGCTTGATGAAGGCGATGACGCGGTCCGGCTCGACGAATTGCGGCATGTGGCCGAGGCCTTCGACCGTCTCGAAATCCAGCCCTTCGATCCTGTCCTTCATCGGCTCCCCATGTATGCGCATGGCGATGACGCGATCGGCTGTCCCGAAGAAAATGCCGGCCGGCATGGCGATCTCTCCATAGCGCTCTTCGATGCGGCCAAGATCCTGTTCGACCGCTACGAAATCGGTGGAGGTTGCATGGAAATGGCTTGGCCTCAGCCCGAGCCATCCGCCGCCATCGATCATGTAGTCGGCGGGAACGGCCTGCGGCGAGAAGATGAACTCCAATGTCTGCCGCGCATATCTGAGGCTTGTCGGTATCGCGACGGTGTAGGCCATGATCCAGCGCCAAAGCCGCGAACGGATATAGAGCAGGCCCGCTTTCTCGCGGACGCCGGCTTCCAGATGCGTCAGCGGCGCCAGCAAAGCGATGCCGGAAATCGCGCCGGGATGTTCCACGGCCAGGGTCAGCGCGACGGCGCCGCCCAGGGAATGCCCGACCACAAGCGGCCTTTCCAGCGCGAGCGTTTCGATGAAGCGCCTTATGATCTCGGCCTGCTCAGGCAAGCGGCCGGTGGCTCCTTTGGCCCGCACCGAATAGCCCGATCCCGGCCGGTCGAGCGCGATCAGCCGGCAACCGGGGCCGAAGCGGTTGAACAGCGTGTGCTGGAACTGATGAAGCTGGGCGCCAAGTCCGTGCACGAACAGGATCGGCCGTCCCTCGCCCGTTTCGACATAATGGATGCGGCTGCCGTCGATCTCGACGAAGTTTCCGCTGGCCGGCACCAGCCTTTCGGCCTTGGCGGCAATCCAGAGCGTAGCGGCCACCAGACAGGCTACGATGACGAGAGCCAGCACGGACAGGCCGGCAACAAGCCACAGCAGAATCGATACCAGCATGTTTCACCCGGGAGCGGACCGGCGCGCACCATCACCCACTGACGAACGCTCGGCAAGGCAGATGGCGGCTTGTGTCGGCATTGCCGCCAGTTCGATGTCGCGCTATCTCAGGCGACCTTCTTTCTGCCTCAGGCGACCTTGTCTGCCAACGGGCCTGTTTGCCGGAGCCTTCCATGCCTGAAATCGTCACTGCCGCCATGCTTGTCATCGGCGACGAGATTCTGTCCGGCCGCACCAAGGATAAAAATATCGGCCACCTCGCCGACATCATGACGGCCATCGGCATCGACCTGAAGGAAGTGCGCATCGTTCCCGACGAGGAGGACGAGATTGTCGCTGCGGTGAATGCCGTACGCGCCCGCTACACCTATGTCTTTACCACCGGCGGCATCGGCCCGACGCATGACGACATCACCGCCGATTCCGTTTCCAAGGCTTTTGGGGTGCCGTGCGAATACGACGCCAAGGCCTATGCCATGCTGGGCGAGAGCTATGCCGCGCGCGGCATCGAATACACCGAGGCCCGCAAGCGCATGGCGCGCATGCCGCGCGGTGCCGACCATATCGACAATCCGGTCTCCGTCGCGCCCGGCTTTCGCATCGGCAACGTCCATGTCATGGCCGGCGTGCCGGCGATTTTCCAGGCCATGCTCGACAATGTCGTGCCGACGCTGAAGGCCGGCACCAAGATGCTGTCGGCTACCGTCCATTGCCCGTTCGGCGAAGGCCTGATCGGCGGTCCCCTGGGCGACATCCAGAAGGCGCATCCCGACACCATCATCGGCTCCTATCCGAAATATGGCGACGGCAAATTCTGGACGGAGCTGGTGGTCCGCGCCCGCAGCCAGGAGGCGCTGGATTCGGCACGCAAGGACGTCGAGGCGATGGTGGCCGGCTTCACCGCCGCCAATTGACCCTGGGTTCGCGGACCATCGCCGGGCCGGAACCAAGCACCGCACTCCCACGTTTTCCCTCGGGCGCAGCACGCGCTGGCAGATTTGAGGGATTTCGCATGCGCTTCAAGACCATGGTCGCCATATTGCAGAACGAACAGGACGCCGAACGCGTGCTCGACTGCGCCATCCCGCTTGCCGACCGGTTCGAGAGCCATCTCATCGGCATCCATGCCGAAGCGCTGCCCGTTCCCTACACCTCGGCAACCGGCTTCCCCGACACTGAGTTCCTGCAGGTCTCCGCCGACATGAACCGCGAGCGCGCCGAGAAATTGCAGACGCTTTTCGTTCGGCGGATCGAGAATTCCGGCCTTTCCTTCGAATGGCGCAGCCTCGAGAGCTTTTCCGGCGACAGCGCGCTGACGGGTATTTCCAGCGTGCGCGCCGCCGATCTGATTATCGCCGCGCAGCGCGAGACCGGGGGCGACACGAGCGCCGATGTCGACACGCTGGTTTACGATGCCGGCCGGCCAGTGCTGGTGGTGCCGCATGAGGGGCCGTTGGTCACCACATTCAAACATGTGCTGCTGGCCTGGAACGGCAGCAAGGAGGCGGCGCGTGCCGCCTTCGACGCGCTGCCCTTCATCATCGAGGCCGAAAAGACCGACATTCTGGTCATCGATCCGCCGGATACGCTGGATGACAACCCGGAAGCCGCCGGCGCCGAGATCGCCGCGGCAATCTCCAGGCATGGCGCAACGGTCAGCGTGTCGGTGCAGAAATCGGGTAATGCTTCGGTCGATGACGTCATCCAGACCCGGATCGCCGAGACCGGAGCCGACCTTCTGGTGCTCGGCGCCTACAGCCATTCCTGGCTGCGTCAGCTTTTGTTCGGCGGCGTCACGCGCACCGTGTTGCGCAGCGTGCCGGTTGCGGCCTTTTTGTCGCGGTAACTCCACAGACTGGCCCCGCCCTTGCCAATGCCCTGGCTTTCCAGTTAATTCCGCGCGCATTCCACAATGGTGCGCGCGGAGTGCAGAATGTCCCTTCCCGAAAAAGCCTTTCCGGTCTCCTGGGACCAGTTCCACCGCGATGCCCGGGCGCTCGCCTGGCGGCTTGCCGGCGCCAACAAGGGACAGTGGAAGGCCATCGTCTGCATCACCCGTGGCGGCCTGGTTCCCGCCGCCATCATCTCGCGCGAACTCGGCATACGCGTCATCGAGACGGTCTGCGTCGCCTCTTATCACGACTACACCAGCCAGGGGCAGTTGCAGGTGCTGAAGGAGATCACCCCGGCGCTGCTCGCCGATGATGGCGCGGGCGTGCTGATCATCGACGACCTCACAGACACCGGCAAGACGGCAGGCATCGTGCGCGCCATGATGCCCAAGGCGCATTTCGCCACCGTCTACGCCAAGCCGAAAGGCCGGCCGCTGGTCGACACCTTCATCACCGAAGTCAGCCAGGACACCTGGATCTACTTTCCCTGGGACATGGGTTTCACCTACCAGAAGCCGATCGCCGACGATCACGCCGGCTGATTCGCGCCAGCCCCATTTCTGCCCAGACGGCCAAACCCGCCCCGTCTGCTATGAAAACAGACACTGGAAGGGACAATGTTCTGTCGAATCGACAGGTGTTGGCGGATTTGACGGGTCGGTGTGATGTTTTTTACTTTTAAGACTTACACTTGTCGGTAAGATTCATACGGCGGCTAACGATTCTGAGGGCTGGGGTAGCTTTCACTGATGCTGACGACACCGGCGACACACGACCATCTGGCTGAAAGGGTCCGCAAGCTCTTCGGCACTTCGCCTTGTCGCCTGCAGGTTGCCGCTTTGCCATGGCGCAATAACGAAGACGGCGTCGAGATCATGCTGATCACCAGCCGAGACACCGGGCGTTGGGTGCTGCCGAAGGGCTGGCCCGAGGCCAGGGAGCCGCTCTGCGAGGCAGCGGCCCGCGAGGCGGGCGAGGAAGCCGGATTGCGTGGCAAGATTTCGCTTTTCGAGGCCGGTCGTTACTTCTACGCCAAGGCCCTAGCGTCCGGCGAGGAAGTGCCTTGCGAAGTGCTGGTGTTTCCGCTGCAGGTCGAGCACGTTGCCGACCGCTGGAAGGAAAAGCGCGCGCGCACCCGGAAATGGGTCAATGGGGCCGAGGCCGTACGCATGGTCAACGAACCGGACCTCTGCCAGATCATCGCCCATTTCTGCGCCGATCCCCACAAGTTCGTCGTTAGAGCCTAGCTCACAGCCACCGCTGCATAGTCCTGCGCGCCCGCACCGGTTCTTGCCCCGATTCCGGGCTCGGTGCTTCGCTCCGCGCGCCAGCAATCCGACACTATAAATCCCTCCCCTTCAGGCCAAGCTTAGCCACAGCTTGACATGCAGGCATTTACCTGCATATTGTGTCTTCAAGATGAGTGAGACCGATGGACGCCGACAAGGTTTTCAAAGCGCTGGGCGACCCGACCCGCAGAATGCTGCTCGATCTTCTGTGTGAGAAGAACGGCCAGACGCTCGGCGAGCTTTGCGAAAATCTCGACATGGCGAGGCAATCCGCCACGCAGCACATCGATCTGCTGGAAGCGGCCAATCTGATCAGCACGGTCAAGCGTGGCCGAGAGAAGCTGCATTTCATCAACCCCGTGCCGCTGCACGAAGTCTACGAGCGGTGGGTGCGAAAATTCGAACGGCAGCGGCTGAGCCTGCTGCACGACCTGAAACAAGAACTCGAAGGAGACGACCAATGACCCGGGAAACCACCAGTTTTGTCTACGTGACCTACATCAGATCGACGCCACAAAAGGTGTTCGAAGCCATCACCAGGCCCGATATCGCCAAGCGCTACTGGGGCCACGAGAACGTCTCCGACTGGAAGCCCGGCTCGAAATGGGAACATATTCGCGCCAATGAGGAGCGCTCTGTCGAACTCGTCGGCAAGGTGGTCGAAATCTCGCCGCCGACCCGCCTGGTCATGAGCTGGGCCAACGCCTCGCAGGCCGACGATCCCACCAAGCACAGCCGGGTGACGTTCGCCATCGAGGAATACGACACCATGGTCAAGCTGACCGTCAGCCATGACGAGCTCGAAGCCGGCAGCGGCATGGCCAAAGGCGTCAGCCAAGGCTGGCCGGCCGTGCTGTCCAGTATGAAATCCTTCCTCGAAACCGGCACGGGCATCGACCTGTTCGCCAAGCCGAAATCGGCCTGAAGCAATCTGACAGCGGGAGAACGACAATGACCAGGCACTATACCGGCGGCTGCGCCTGCGGCGCGATCCGCTATGAGGCCAGCGGCGAGCCGATCTTTCAGAACCACTGCCAATGCCTCGATTGCCAAAAGCGCAGCGGTACTGGCCATTGTTCCTATGTGACCTTCGGCCGGCGCGCTGACGTAAAGATCACCGGCGAGCCGAGCACATGGCGGATGATCGCCGACAGCGGCAATGAAAAAGCCCAGGCCTTTTGCCCGACCTGCGGCACGCCGGTCTACGTAACGTTCGTCGCCATGCCGGAGGTGACGGCGATCCAGGCCACGAGCCTCGACGATCCCGGCCAGTTCGATCCGCAGGCGGTCACCTACACCGTGCGCGGCCACGTCTGGGACACGATCGACCCAGCGCTTCAGCCATTCGAGCGAATGCCTGGATGAACCAGGCAGAGCCCTGTCCCTCGGATAGGGCTCTGCGTTCAGCTCAGATCACCAGGCCCTTGGTCAGTTCCAGCGCCTGCCGCTCGAACAGGCGGCGGTAGATGCCGCCCTTCAGCCGGATCAGCTCGTCATGCGAGCCTTCCTCGACGATCTTGCCACGGTCGAACACGAGCAGCCTGTCCAGCGCCCGCACCGTCGACAGACGGTGCGCGATGACCAGCGTCGTGCGGCCGACCATCAGCCGCTCCATCGCCTGCTGGATCAGCACTTCCGATTCCGAATCGAGGCTCGATGTCGCCTCGTCCAGGATCAGGATGCGCGCATCCGCCAGGAAGGCGCGTGCGACCGCCACCCGCTGGCGCTCGCCGCCCGACAGTTTCACGCCGCGTTCACCGACCAGCGTGCCGTAGCCCTTCGGCAGGCCGGTGATGAAGTCGTGCGCGCTGGCGAGCTTGGCGGCATGCTCGATCTCGGCCTGCGTGGCGTCCGGACGGGCATAGGCGATGTTTTCCGCCAGCGAGCGGTGGAACAGGATGGGCTCCTGCTGGACGATGGCAATCTGCGCGCGCAGCGACGCCTGTGCAACCTGGGAGATGTCTTGGCCATCGATCAGGATCCTGCCGCCGCTGACATCATAGAGACGCTGGATCAGCTTCACGAAGGTCGTCTTGCCCGAGCCGGAATGACCGACCAGTCCGACCCGCTCGCCCGCCGCTATCTCCACCGAAAAGCCGCGGTAGAGCGGCAGGCGATGGCTGCCATAGTGGAAGGTGACGTTATCGAAGGCGATGTGGCCATGAGTGATCCGGATCGGCTTGGCGCCGGGCCGGTCCTCGATGCCGAGCGGTTGCGACTGGAAATCGACCAGTTCCTCCATATCGTTGACCGAACGCTGCAAATTGCGGATATGCGTGCCGATGTCCCTGAGGTAGCCCTGCAGCACGAAGAACGAGGTCAGCACGAAGGCGACATCGCCCGCACTTGCCTGGCCCCAGGCCCACAGCATCAGCGACAGGCCGATCACTGCCGTCCGCAGCACCAGCAGCATGGCGCCTTGCGTCGTGCCGTTGATGGTGCCGCGCACCCAAGTGCGGCTGGTCCGCGCGCGCCATTTGGCGACGACCTTGGCAAGACGCGTTTCCTCGCGCGTCTCGGCGCCGAAACCCTTGACCACGGCATTGCAGCTCACCGCATCGGCAAGCGAGCCGCCAAGCCGCGTATCCCAGCTGTTGGCGAGCCGTGCCGCGGGCGCGACATAGCCGAGCGACAGCAGCGCCGTCACCGTGATGAACAGCACCGAGCCGACTGCCACGACCAGCCCCATCAGCGGCCAGAACCAGCCGAGCAGCAACGTCGAGCCGACCAGCATGGCGACCGATGGCAACAACGCAATCAGGATGGTGTCATTGAGCAGGTCGAGAGCCCACATGCCGCGCGTGACCTTGCGCACCGTCGATCCGGCAAAGCTGTTGGCGTGCCAGTCGGTTGAGAAGCGCTGCACGCGATAGAACGAGTCGGCGGCGATGTCGGCCATCATCTTCAGCGTCAGCTCGACAATGCCCATGAAAGCCAGGTTGCGCAGCACCACGCCGGTCAGCGCCAAAGCGATGAGCGCGAAGAACGCCGCCATTGCCGCATTCCACGCGACATCGTCAGCCAACGCACTGCTGGCGACGGCGTCGACCAGCCGGCCGGAATAGAGCGGCGTCAAGACGTCGGCCAGGGTCGACAGCAGGAAGCTGCCCATGATCAGCGAAAGCCGCCACGGCTGGCGCCGCCAGTGGCTGAGCGTGAAGCCAAGAACGCTGCGAAAGGCGCTTGCACGCAGATCGATTCGAAAACGAGTCATGATGTCATCCGGGCGCAAATCTGCCCGGTCCCGGTAAGGTCTGAAAATTGAAAACCGCGCTGGGCAATTCGCCCGGCTGCGGAGGTTCGGCATAGGTGGCGGCGCGCCCCGGGTTGTCGGGTGGCGACCGGCATCGGCAGAAGCCTGTACTCGACCCGGCATCGGTGCGAAGGGCAAACCTTCGCCGGACGCCAGGTGAGACCTAGGCTTCGCGGCCTCGCATTACCATGTGAAATACTGCCATTCAGACCTCCCGCAAGACACTTGCGGAGAGGTCCTTATAGAGACGCCATGAAGGATCGCCAAGGCCGGGCACGTGGCAAAGCGTAACTGGTCCAACCAGTGAGGTTATTTTGCAACAACAGCCGGTCAACCCCCCTCGCTATGCCTCATTCCGGGTTGCGATCGAGGCGCATGTAGCGGCCGTCGGTTGATGCCTTGAAGCCCAGCTTCTCATAAAGGCCATGCGCGTCACTGGTCGACAGGCTCCAGTGCGAGACCGTGCTGAGTTCAGGGTGGTCGATGAGCGCCTGCACCAGTTGCAAGCCAATGCCTTGGCCGCGATGCTGCGGCCAGATGATGATGTCGGCGAGATAGGCAAACACCGTACGGTCGGTGATGGCCCGGCCAAAACCGACTTGGTTCCCGTCGATATAGGCCGCGGTGCAGAACGAGTTGGCAAAGGCGCGGCGATGAAACTCATCGCTGCGGCCGGCGCCCCAATAACTCGCCATCAACAGATCGGAGGTCGCCCGGAAATCGATCCGTGACATGTCGAAGCTGATTTCACAGTCGGGCATGGTGCCTCGCAAAGAATGGAGGGCGGCCGAATTTCGGTCCGGCCCGTGGTTTGGTTACCGACCTGACGCGCTTACGGCACCACGAAATGCCGCGCCCCTGCTCCCTGATCTTGCCGTTCTTGAAGCGCAGGATGTGATACTCAGGCGTTCCCTTGAAATAGCTGATAAACATGCGCCCCCAAGGTTCATTGATTTAATCAGATGTTTAGCCGCGATCCCTGAAACGGTTGGTGATGGGATAGCGGCGGTCGCGGCCAAAATTCTTACGGGTGATCTTCACACCCGGCGCCGCTTGCCGGCGTTTGTACTCGGCAATGTAGAGCAAATGTTCGACGCGCGTCACCGTCGCCCGGTCGTGGCCGCGCGTGACGATGTCGTCGACGCCCATTTCGTTCTCGACCAGGCATTCCAGAATGTCGTCCAGCACCGGATAGGGCGGCAGCGAATCCTGGTCGGTCTGGTTCTCGCGCAATTCCGCCGACGGCGCCTTGTCGATGATATTCCTGGGGATCACCTCGCCTGAGGGACCGAGCGCGCCCGGCGGCACATGGCTGTTGCGCCAGCGCGACAGCGCATAGACCTGCATCTTGTAGAGGTCTTTTATCGGGTTGAAGCCGCCATTCATGTCGCCATAAAGCGTGGCGTAGCCCACCGACATCTCGCTCTTGTTGCCCGTGGTGACGACCATCGAGCCGAACTTGTTGGAGATCGCCATCAGGATCGTGCCGCGCGCGCGGCTCTGCAAATTTTCCTCGGTAATGCCTTCCTTGGTGCCCTCGAAAAGCTGCGTCAGCGTATGCAGAAAACCCTCGACCGGTTCGAAGATCGGCACGATGTCATAGCGGCAGCCAAGCGCACGGGCGCAATCCTCGGCATCCTTCAGCGAATCCTCCGAGGTATAGCGGTAGGGCATCATCACCGCCCGCAGCCGCTCCTCGCCGAGCGCATCGACGGCCAATGCGGCGCAGATCGCCGAATCGATGCCGCCGGAGAGACCCAGCACGACGTTCTTGAAGCCGTTCTTGTTGACGTAGTCGCGCAGGCCGAGCATGCAGGCGCGGTAGTCCGCCTCCTCGCGCTCGGGGATTTTCGACATCGGCCCTTCCGAGCAGACCCAGCCGTCAGAGTTTTCTGCATCTTGCGCGCCTGCGGCGACGCGGTTGCGCTTCCAGGTGGTGACATCGACAGTTTCCTCGAACTGGCTCATCTGGAAGGCGAGCGTCTTGTCGGCGCCGATGGCAAAAGAGGCGCCGTCGAAGATCAGCTCATCCTGGCCGCCAATCTGATTGGCATAGATCATCGGCAAACCGGTCTCGATGACCTGGCGGATAACGACCTGATGGCGCACGTCCATCTTGGCGCGGTAGTAGGGCGAGCCGTTCGGCACTAGCAGGATTTCCGCGCCGCTCTCGGCCAGGGTTTCACAGATGCCAACGTCGCCCCAGATGTCCTCGCAGATCGGAATTCCGATGCGCACACCGCGGAAATTGACGGGTCCCTGAGCCTCGGGCCCGGCCTGGAAGACGCGCTTCTCGTCGAACTCGCCATAGTTTGGCAAATCGAGCTTGTAGCGCTCGGCGAGGATCTTGCCGCCATCGGCGACGATGATCGAATTGTGGGTGCCGCTCTTGCGCTTCAGCGGCGTGCCGATGATGACGCCCGGCCCGCCATCGGAGGTATCCGCGGCGAAATCCTGAGCGGCCTTCTCGCAAACCTTGAGGAAGGCCGGCTTCAGCACCAGATCCTCCGGCGGATAACCGGCAAGGAAAAGCTCGGTGTAGAGCACGATGTCGGCGCCCTGGCGGGCGGCATCCGCCCTCGCCTCGCGCGCCTTGGCAAGATTGCCGGCGACATCGCCGACCGTCGGGTTGAGCTGGGCAACGGCGATGCGCAGAATATCGGGTGCGGTCTTCTGGGTCATCTGTGCGGTTTAGCGCGGCAAATTTGCCCGAGCAATGGCGTTCGTTTGGACCAATTCGGTGATCAGTCGTCGCCCATATATTCGCGCGGCGATTGCGGCGAATGGTTCTCTCCGATCGACATCGCCAGAATGCGCGAAATGTGCCGGCGCGGCAGGCCGGTTTCCTGCGCCCATTTGTTGATCTGCGCCTGAATCCTGTCGAGATCCCTCTTCGACGTCGGACTTTCGGCGATGTCGAGGCCGGCGTCACGCAAAGCCGCGACCATATCGGCCGAGATGACGAAGGCGTCCCATTGCAGCCAGCGCAGGAAATACTGGCCGGTGTTGCCGCCAAGCCGGCTGCCATGCTTGCCGAGATACGCCATCAGCCCGACCTGGTCGTCGTCAGGCCACTCCGCGAGGAATTTGCCGAAACCGCCATGTTCCTTCGACACACGCTCAACGAAGGCGGCGTTGTCGCGGACGGATTTGATCTTCTGCGGGTTGCGCACAATGCGTTGATCAGCCGTCAGGTCGTGCCAGAAGTCATCAGGTTGAAACAACAGCCGTTTCGGCTCGAAATGGAGAAAGGCTTCCTCGAAGCCCGGCCATTTCTGTTCGATGACGCGCCAGACGAAGCCGGCGGCAAACACCCGCTCGGCCATCGTCGACAGGATACGATCGTCCGTAATTTCGGCAATCGCAGCATTGTCAGGCGCCGGCCCGAGCAGCGAGGTCAGCACCGCGTCGCCGCCTTTGCGTTTTGCAGCACGGGCGCGAATCTTCGCGAAATCGGGCATCCTGCATCCTCGCGCCGCGCTTTTGACGAAACGCCATCTTCCTATATGCAAACAAGGCTGCCAAGCCGACGCTTTTCCTATGGAGACATCCATGCACAAGACCGTGCCAGAACTTGCCAACCGCTGGTTGAGGCGAACGCCTGAAACCCTCAGCGAGCTCGAGCGGCGGGTGTTGCAGAGCACTGTCGACCGCAAGCCCATCTCGCAGGATATCAACGACAGCCTCACCGGCCTTCAGGGCGCCGGCGACCGGATCGCCGATGCCATTGCCCGCATCGGCGGCTCGTGGACGTTCATCCTGTCATTCATTGCTTTCCTGGTGCTGTGGATCGGCGCCAATTGGTGGCTGCTCGGGCGAGACTCGTTCGACCCCTACCCCTTCATCTTCCTCAACCTGGTGCTGTCGATGATCGCCGCCTTGCAGGCGCCGGTGATCATGATGTCGCAGAACCGACAGGCCGCGCGCGACCGCATCGACGCCGCGCATGACTATGAGGTCAACCTCAAGGCCGAGATCGAGATCATGGCTCTGCATGAAAAGCTGGACGAACTGCGCCACAGCCAGATCATCGGCGTGCGCGAGGACATCGCGCGCCTGGCCGAACAGGTGAACCGCATAGACGAAAAACTGTCGGGCCGGCAAACCTCTCAATGACCGGGATCGTCCATCACCTCATCGAGCAATATGGGTTGATCGCGGTTTTCATGGGCTGTGTCGCCGAAGGCGAAAGTGCGGCCATCCTCGGCGGCTTCTTCGCCCATCAGCATGTCTTCATCCTCTGGAAGGCTTTCCTCACGGCCGCCATTGGCGCCTTCGTCGGCGACACGTTTTTCTTCGTTCTCGGCCGCAGCTTTGCCGACCATCCCAGGGTGCTGAAACTGAAGGCGAGGCCCGGCTTCAACCACGCCTACCGTCTCGTCTCGTCCCATCCCAACATATTCGTCCTGTCCAACCGCTACATCTATGGCCTGCGCCTGGTCGGCGGCATCGCGGCCGGTTTCGCCAGCATTTCGGTAGCGCGCTTCGTTATCCTCAACGCGGTGTCGTCGCTGGTCTGGGCGGCTTTGTTCTGCGGCATCGGCTACGTCTTCGGCCTCGGCGCCGAGCAGATGATAGGCAAGGCACTGCTCCATCACGAACGGCTGCTGATCGCGCTTGCCATAGGTCTGGGTGTCGCCATCCTTGCCTGGCTCATCGCCCGCACCGTCGCCGGCAAGGAGCGCGCCAAGGACGCCCGCGACAGCGAAACCACATCGTAAGGTTCAGTCGTCGTCCTCGACCAGAGCCCGGTCGCCGCGATCGAGGATCAGCGGGATGATGAGATCTTCCTCGTCGGCCAGATGCCGCTTCAGCATGGCAATCAGCCGGCTGTTCTCGTCCGCATAGGCGTCGGCGGCGAAGCGCTGCCTGTCCTCGCTCTCCTCGAGCGTGCGGATGAAGGCGTTCGCCGTCTCGGCGTTGCGCTCCAGCCCCTCATGAATGGTGTGATGGTCGGCATCGAGGATTTCGAAGCCGCGCTTCAGGCGCGGCTCCGCCTTGGCGAAAGCCGGGAAATATTGGTAGTCCTCGACATTGTGGTGGCCGTCGAGATTGCCGAGAAAGTGGTTCAGCCGCGGCGCGAACCAGCGCGCGAAATCCGGCGCCGTCAGCCTGCCTTCGCGATAGTCGCCAATGCCGTTGGTGAGCATGCCGCCCAGCTCTCGGAACATGTCGTGCCGCTGCAGCCACATGTTTGCCATGCCGTGGATGTTGGCGTGGCCCCGCCATGTCTCGCGCGGATATTTTTCCGCCAGCCAGCGCAGGTCTTCCGGCAGGCCGGCTCTTTCAAGCAGCAGAAAATTGGCTTCCACGACGTCAGTCTCCTTTGGTGACTAACATATGGGAGCGTTCAGATCAGATCGGTAGTCCCGTGATGCGCTCGATGAGGGCGATTCCCCAGACGCCGGCGACGATAATAACCGAAATCAGCACCGCCAGCGAGCCGCAGTCCTTGGCGAGCTGGATGTCGACGTTGAACTCGCGACTGAAGGCATCGCAGGCTGCCTCGATGCCGGTGTTGAGCACTTCGACCATGATGAGCAGCAGCACCGCGCCGATCAACAGCGCGTAGCCGCGCCACGAGACCGAGACGAACCAGCCGAGCGGCAGCGCCAGCACCAGCAGCATCAGTTCCTGCTGAAATGCCCTTTCGCTGGCGGCGAGCTTGCGAAAGGCTCGCACAGAATTGAAGTAAGCACCGATCAGCCGCTGCATGCCGCATCCCCTTCGAATCACCGGCAGGGGATATCGCAATGGCTGGATCAAGGGAATAAGGCAGCCGCCGCAAAATCACTCCTCCGCAACCTTGATCGTCGGCGTCGACTTCTCGAACTGCGGCAGTCCATCGTCGATCGTATAGTAGTCGCCCTTGTCGCCGACAAAGATGTGGCATTGGCCTTCGAGCCCGGTCGGGTTGTCGAACGATCCGGCCAGAACTGAGACATAGGCATCCTGACCCGGCTTCCAGAACAGCACCGAGCCGCAGATCTTGCAAAAGCCGCGCTTGGCAAAGGAAGACGATTCGTACCAGCTGATGTTGTCGGCGCCGGTTATCGTGATGTCGCCGTCGGCGACGTTGGTCGCGGCGTAAAAATGCCCGCTCTGCTTGCGGCACTGCGAACAGTGGCAATAAATGACGCCGCGCAACGGCCCTCGCGTCTGGAAACGCACGGCTCCACACAGGCAAGATCCGCTGTGGTTGTTGCTCATCCCTACCTCCACCAGCCATCGTCCACGGCTTCGCCGCTGGCCGAGAGGATTTCAGTTTTGCCGCAGCCGGGCACCGGCAAATGCGACATGGGGTGGGCGTGTTCGGACCTGACCTCAGGATCTTTGCAAACCATTTCTGCAGCCTGCGGTAGAACGGACGCGTTACCTGGCGGCACATTAAGGAAACTTTAGCGCCGGCGCATCTATGGTCGTTGCCAAGCGAATGTCGCGATTGGGGACGTGTCTTTCGCAGGATGATCCGAAATACGGCTGGCACTCTCCGGTCGGCGGCATCTCGCACGGTCTGCGATGGTTCCCAGAGGCAGAGTGAACAGAACATGCAGCCGGCAGCCGTCCAGACCGACCGAAACAGCGACATTGCAACAGCCGTTGTGGCGACCATGCGTCAGCTCGGCGTGCTTGGCCTGCCGCGCAATTACGAAATCTTCTACGAAGCACTGAAAGGCACCAATCGCGAACTCGGCCTGGCCGTCGTCGCGCTCGGCAACCAGCCGACGCAGGACGATCTCGACCGCATCGGCCGCGCTTTCTTTGCCCAGCATCACGGTCCCGGCATTGTCGAGCAGGCGCGCGACGTGCTGGCCAGGGAACTCGAGGACATCGCCTTGCTGCTGCGCAGCGAACGTAGCCATATCGAGAAATACGGCAAGATCCTCGATGAGACATCGAGTGGCCTCGCCAACCGCAGCCTGCTTTCGCAGGATCTGCTGCAGAAGGTCGCCAGCGCCATGGCGGCGGCCACCAACTCGACCCTCGACCACGGCAAGCAGGTTGCAACCACGCTGAGCGACAAGACGGCGGAACTGGAGAGCGTCAAGTCGAAGCTTGAGGAGTACAAGCGGCTCGCCGACACCGACCCCTTGACCCATATCTGGAACCGCCGCGCCTTCGACAAGCAAATCACGGCGATTTACACCTCCAACAAGGGGATCCTGTTCAACGCCCTGATCCTTGCCGACATCGACCATTTCAAGGGTGTCAACGATCGCTACGGCCACCCGGTCGGCGACAAGATCATCCAGATCGTCGCTGAAATCTTCCAGACCAGCATCCGTGAAGACATGTTCGTTGCCCGCACCGGCGGGGAGGAATTCGCGCTGATCGTCGAGGGCGCCAGCGAGGATACCACTTACGAGATCGCCGAACGCATCCGCGTGCTGATCGAACAGACGCCGTTCACCAGCAGCCAGACCGGCGCCAATTACGGCACGGTGACCGTTTCCATGGGCATCTGCATGGCTTCCGAAGCGGAAAGCCCGGAGGATCTTTACACCAAGGCGGACCGGGCGCTCTACCGCTCCAAGGTTGGCGGGCGCAACCGCGTCACCCGGCACTCGACAATGGCCGGCCGCACGGGCAAGAACTGGCTGCTATACAAGAAAGACTGACACTTCGGCGTGCAGCCAATTCCCGGGCACAGGCAAATTTATCGGATCCCGCCTCTTTCCATATGAATTTCAGTGGACTATATTTTCCATGGAAAGAGAGAGGCCATGTCTGTTACACAACCCAATGCCGCCCCTGATCTCACCGCGACGGCGGCCGAAAACGCGGTTCTGACCAAGGCCACGCTGCGCGCCGCCGAACTCTTGGATATAACCGCCAGGGTGCTTGCGTCGATCATCGGCGTCTCGGAAGCCACGGTTTCACGCATGCGCAGGCAGGAATTCCTGCTGGAGCGCGGCACCAAGCCGTTCGAACTCGCGGTGCTGTTCGTGCGGCTGTTCCGTTCGCTCGATGCCATTGTCGGCGGTGACGAGACGATAGCCCGGGCATGGCTGAAGAACGCCAACACGGCTTTCGATGGCAGCCCGCTTGAAAAGATCCTCACCATTACCGGGCTTGTCGATGTCATTGCCTATCTGGACTCCCGACGCGCTCTCGTCTGAAGCCGTCCGGCTCGACGGCAAATACTGGCGCATGGTCGAGGCGCAGCACCGCGTCTCGACGCTGAAGATCGTCGACACGCTGGACGAACAGGCGCTGCTCGAGGATCTGATCGAGGAGACCAAGCCGCAGATCCCCATGGAATGCCGGCATCTCCACTATCTCCTGGCGACGCCCTTCCGCTACGGCTCGATCTATCCCTACGGCTCGCGCTTCCGCCGCGCTGGCCGCACCCTGGGTGTCTACTATGCCGCGGAGACGATCATGACGGCGGTCGCCGAAATGGCCTTCTACCGCTTGTTGTTCTTCGCCGATTCGCCCGACACGCCATGGCCGCACGACGCCGCCGAATACACCGCCTTCGCCGCCGCGATCCGCACCGACAAGGCTGTCGACCTCACGCGGCCGCCACTCGACCGCGATCAGGCTGAGTGGACGCATCCGACCGACTACGCCGCCAGCCAGGCGATTGCCGATGTCGCGCGTGAGGCTGGGCTGGAGGCGATCCGTTACCGTTCGGCGCGCGACCCGACGGGCGTCAATGTGGCGTTGCTGACATGCCGCGGCTTTACCAAGGCCAAGCCGCTGGAGCCGCATACCTGGCGCATCCGGCTCGGCGCGTTCGGCGTCCAGGCCATCTCAGAATTTCCGGAGAAGCGGATCGAGTTTTCCAGAACCGCCTTTGCCAACGATCCCCGGCTCAACGGATTGCGCTGGGAACGCGGGCGTTGATCTAAACGAAAAAGCGCCGGATTTCTCCGGCGCTTATCATTTCAGTTTCTGAAAACAGGCTCTCAGCCGTTCACGGCCTGCTTGTGCCGGATCGGATGGGTCTTCTTCAAGAGGTCGGACACCAGGAACGCCAGCTCGATCGCCTGGTCAGCGTTGAGGCGCGGGTCGCAATGGGTGTGGTAGCGATCCTGCAGTTCCTCTGCGGTGATGGCGCGGGCGCCGCCGGTGCATTCGGTGACGTTCTTGCCGGTCATCTCGACATGGATGCCGCCCGGGTGCGTGCCCTCAGCGCGATGCACTTCGAAGAAGGTCTGTACTTCCTTGAGGATGCGGTCGAACGGCCGCGTCTTGTAGCCGGCTGCCTCGATGGTGTTGCCGTGCATCGGGTCGGATGACCACACGACGCTGCGGCCTTCCTTCTGCACCGCGCGCACCAGCTTCGGCAGATGGTCGGCGACCTTGTCGGAGCCGAAGCGGGCAATCAGCGTCAGCCGGCCCGGCTCGTTCTCCGGATTGAGCAGGTCGATCAGCTCCAGCAAACCATCCGGCGTCAGCGACGGACCGCATTTGAGGCCGAGCGGGTTCTTGATGCCACGGCAATATTCGACATGGGCATGGTCGGGCTGGCGGGTTCGGTCGCCGATCCAGATCATGTGGCCGGAGGTTGCATACCAGTCGCCCGACGTCGAATCGACGCGGGTCAGCGCCTCTTCATAGCCCAGCAACAGCGCTTCGTGGCTGGTGTAGAAATCGGTCTCGCGCAAGGCGTAGTTGGTCTCCGAGGTGATGCCGACGGCCTTCATGAAGTCCATCGTCTCGGTGATGCGGTTGGCGAGCATGCCATACTTCTCGCCTTGCGGGCTGTCGGAGACGAAGCCCAGCATCCAGCGATGCACATTCTCCAGGCTGGCGTAGCCGCCTTGGGCGAAGGCACGCAGCAGGTTAAGCGTCGCCGCCGACTGGCGGTAGGCCATTTCCTGGCGGGCCGGGTCGGGAATACGCGACTTGGGGTCGAACTCGATGCCGTTGATGATGTCGCCACGGTAGCTCGGCAGCGTCACCTCGCCCTTGGTCTCATTGTCGGACGAGCGCGGCTTGGCGAACTGGCCGGCGACACGGCCGACCTTCACCACCGGCTGCGCGCCGGCAAAGGTCAGCACCACCGACATCTGCAGGAAGACGCGGAAGAAGTCGCGGATGTTGTCGGCGCCATGTTCGGCGAAACTCTCGGCGCAATCACCGCCCTGCAGAAGGAATGCGTCGCCGGCAGCGACAGCCGCAAGCTGCTTCTTCAGCTTGCGCGCCTCACCGGCAAAAACCAGCGGCGGAAAGGTGGCGAGCTGGGCTTCCGTGTTCTTCAGCGCGGCGAGGTCCGGATAGGCAGGAACCTGCTTGATCGGCTTTGCTCTCCAAGAATTCGGCGACCATTTCGTCATCGCTGCACCCAAACGCTCTTTCCAGCAGGCTTTTGCCCGCCATTCCCGCCCCATATGGGGATGGCGGCTCCATACACGAAGCCGATTTCCTATTCTAGACCGGAATTCAAGCGCTGGCGAATGATGGGGAGCGCCATGCCGCGACCCACTTTGGCTTCTTATCTTCGCGACGGCTGTGCAATATCGCTTGGTGCCAGAATCGATCCTCACCGATCTAGTCGCGCCGGTCATCGTCCGCCGCGCAACAATTCTCCATGGAGTCCCTATGTCCGTGTCCGCCTACCTTGACCGCGTGCGCCGCGAGCAAGGCCTGTTTACGATCGAAGAGGTGGTTGGCCTGTCCGAGCGCGGCAACGTGATCTACGACCCCTACTCCACGCTGATTTCCGCAGGCGCCGTCATCGGGCGAGGCAACGTCTTCTTCCCCGGCGTCTACCTGTTGTGCACCGACGGTGGCGCGCTGGAGATCGGCGACGCCAACATTTTCCACGCCAACACACTGTTCGAAGCATCCGCCGGCGCAATCCGCGTCGGCTCACGCAACCAGTTTGGCGAAGGCGGTTTTACTGCAAAGGCCAACAGGCCGGGAGCCTCGATCGTGATCGGCGATCGAGGCCGCTATCTCAACGGCGCGGCGGTCTTCGGCGAAACGGTGCTGGGTTCAGGCAGCCAGCTTCTCGGTGCAATCACGGTCGACAGTTGCCGGCTGGAACCGGGCGGCAGTTTTCGTGAGCCCGACCCCGACCGCCGGGCCGGATTGCTGAAAGGCGCCGGCGCCGCGCGCGGCTTCACCGTGCCTGCCGGGCACGTCATCGTCGGCGCCGGCACGTTCTCGGCATCCGACCTGCAGTTGCAGTCGAATTTCCATCCGAAAGTCTAGGTGGCCACCAGCCGCGCCAACTGCGTCATGACGACAGCCGAGCCCGCCAGACGCTTCTCGGCTGTCGGCCAGTCGCGGATGAAGACCACGCTGTGGTCGGCCCTGATCTTGGCCAGCGAGCCCTGTTCGCCGATGTACTTGACCAGCCCGACCGGGTTGGAAAACTCGCGCTTGCGGAAATGGATGACGACGCCCTTGGGGCCGGCATCGAGTTTTTCGACATTGGCCCTGCGGCAGAGTGCCTTGATGAAGACGATCTTGAGCAGATGCTTCACTTCCTCCGGCAGCGGGCCGAAGCGGTCGATCAGCTCGGCGCCGAAAGCATCGATCTCCTCGGTGTTTTCGAGATCGCCAAGGCGGCGGTAGAGCGCCAGCCTTAGCTGAAGGTCCGGCACGTAGCTTTCCGGGATCATGACAGCCGTGCCGACAGCGATCTGCGGCGACCAGCCGCCGTCCTGGACCTCGCCGGAGTCCTTCACCTCGGCCACCGCCTCTTCCAGCATCTGCTGGTAAAGCTCGAAGCCGACCTCCTTGATGTGTCCGGATTGTTCTTCGCCGAGTAGATTGCCGGCGCCCCTGATGTCGAGGTCGTGGCTGGCGAGCTGGAACCCGGCGCCAAGCGTGTCCAGCGACTGCAGCACCTTCAGCCGGCGCTCGGCCGTGTCGGTGAGCTTGCGGTTGGCCGGCAGCGTGAACAACGCATATGCCCGCACCTTGGAACGGCCGACGCGGCCGCGCAGCTGGTAGAGCTGCGACAGGCCGAACATATCGGCGCGATGGATGATCAGCGTGTTGGCGGTCGGAATGTCGAGCCCGGATTCGACGATGGTGGTCGACAACAGCACGTCGTACTGGCCGTCATAGAAGGCGTTCATGATGTCGTCGAGTTCGCCGGGCGGCATCTGGCCATGGGCCACCGCCACCTTCAGCTCCGGCACGGATTCCCTTAGGAAATCATGGATTTCGGCGAGATCGCTGATACGCGGCACGACATAGAAGGAATGGCCGCCGCGATAGCGTTCGCGCAGCAGCGTCTCGCGGATGACCAGCGGGTCGAAAGGCGAGATGAAGGTGCGCACCGCCATGCGATCGATCGGCGGCGTGGCGATCAGCGACAGTTCGCGCACGCCGGTCAAGGCAAGCTGCAGCGTGCGCGGGATCGGCGTCGCCGACAGCGTCAGCACGTGGACGTCGGTCTTGAGGTCCTTCAGCCGTTCCTTGTGCTTGACGCCAAAATGCTGCTCCTCGTCGATGATCAGCAGGCCGAGATTCTTGAACGAGATCGCCGACCCGAGCAGTGCATGGGTGCCGATGACGATGTCGACCTGCCCCTCGGCGATGCCTTTCTTGGTTTCCGCCAGTTCCTTGGCGCCGACCAGCCGCGAGGCCTGGCTGACGCGGATCGGCAGGCCGGAGAAGCGCTGCGAAAAGGTCTTGAAATGCTGGCGCGACAACAGCGTCGTCGGCACCACGACCGCGACCTGGAACCCTTCCATCGCCGCGATGAAGGCGGCGCGCAACGCCACTTCGGTCTTGCCGAAGCCGACATCGCCGCAGATCAGCCGGTCCATCGGCTTGCCGGCGCCGAGATCGTCCACGACGGCATCGATCGCGCCCTGCTGGTCGTCGGTCTCCTCATAGGGAAAGCGCGCCGAGAATTCGCCGTAAAGCCCTTCCGCCGGCACCATGGGCGGCGCGGTACGCATCTGGCGCTCGGCGGCAATGCGGATCAGCTGTCCGGCCATGTCGAGCAGGCGCTTCTTCAGCCGCGCCTTGCGCGACTGCCAGGCGCCGCCGCCGAGCTTGTCCAGCGTCGCCTCGGCTGTGTCAGAGCCGTAGCGCGACAGAAGCTCGATGTTTTCCACCGGCAGGAACAGCCGGTCGTCGCCGGCATAGTGGATTTCCAGGCAGTCATGCGGCGCGCCGACCGCCTCGATGGTGCGCAGGCCGATGAAGCGGCCAATGCCGTGATCGGCGTGGACGACGATGTCGCCGGCCGACAGAGACGAGGCCTCGGCGATGAAATCCGACGCGCGCTTCTTGCGCTTCGAGCGGCGGATCAGCCGGTCGCCCAGAATGTCCTGCTCGGCGACGACAACCAGTTGTTCGGTCTCGAAGCCGGATTCCAGCGGCAGCACGGCGAGTGCCGCCTGCCCCGGCTCGAGCTTTTCCGCCTCGGCCAGCGTCGCCACCGGCACGAGATTCCCGAGATGGTGCTCGGCCAGGATCTGGCCAAGCCGGTCGAGCGAGCCTTCGGTCCAGCCGGCGACGATGACCCGGCGGCGCGCCGCGCGCTCGTCGGCGATGTGTTTTACGACGACATCGAAGACGTTGATGTTTGGGTCAGCCCGTTCCTCGGCAAAGCTGCGGCCATGGCGCGAACCGCCATGGAAGACCTTCCTGGTCCCGACATCGGGCGCATCGAAAGCAGTGAAGTCGATGGCTTCGCGCGGTCCGAGCGACGCCACGAGATTTTCCGGCGAGAGATAGAGCAGGTCCGGCGCCACCGGCTTGTACGGCACGGCGTCCTTCAACGCGGCGTCGGCCTGTTTGCGGCGCGCTTCGTAATGGTCGAGGATCAGCGTGTGGCGTTCTGCCAGCGCCTCATGCGCCAGGTGGTCGAAGATCACCGGCGCATCAGGCAGATAATCGAATACCGTCTCCAGCCGCTCGTAGAACAACGGCAACCAATGCTCCATGCCGGCGAAGCGCCGGCCCTCGCTCACCGCCGCATAAAGCCCGTCGTCACGCTGCGGTGCGCCAAAGGCTTCGATATAGGACCGGCGGAAGCGGCTGATGGTTTCGGGGGTCAGCGCCACTTCACTCATCGCCTGCAGCGCCATCGACTTGCGCTGGCCGGTGGTGCGCTGCGTGGCGGCGTCGAAGACGCGGATAGATTCCAGCGTGTCGCCGAAGAAATCGAGCCGCAGTGCTTCCGTCCAGCCGGGTGCGTAGAGGTCGAGGATGCCGCCGCGCACGGCGAATTCGCCGATACCGCGCACCGTCGGCACCCGCTCGAAGCCGGAAATCTCCAGCCGGGACACCAGCGCGTTCATGTCGATCTGGTTGCCGGGCCTTGCGTGGAAAGTCTGCGCTTCGACCAGATCGGCCGGCGGAATGCGCTGCAGCAGCGCATTGGCAGTGGTCAGGATGACCGCGCGATGCGGCTTTTTCGCCAGCGCGATCATCGCCGTCAGCGCGTCGAGCCGCTTGGCGGCGGCATCGGAGCCGGGAGAAACGCGGTCATAGGGCAGGCAATCCCAGGCCGGCAACTCCAACACCGGCAGGCCGGGGGCGGCAAAGGTCAGCGCCTCGATGATCGACGGCAGGCGCTGGCCGTCGCGCGCCACGAACAGCACCGGTTTGTCAGGCGCAATCTCATGGATCGCCTGCACCAGCGCAAAGGCTTCGTAGCCATCGGCAACGCCGTCGACGATGAACTGGCCGGCACGGCCTTTCGGCAGACCGATTTTGGGAATGAGGCTCATGGTTGCACGTTTAAAATGTCATGGTCCGGCGCGATGCCAGGATCTTTTGCAGGACGGCACAGTCGATATTCCCGGGAACCGGGCGTTCGCCGGTGACCATGGGCAGGAATTCGGTGTCGGGGATGTCGAGGAGCCTTTCATATTGGTCGATTTCATCGCCGGTCAAGGCGCCGATCTCGTTGTCGGCAAACGTACCGAGGATAAGGTCCATCTCGCGCATCCCGCGATGCCAGGAGCGGAACAACAGCTTGCGGCACCTGATATCCAGCCCCTCGCTTGATCGTTTCGTCCCGGTCATCGTGCCGCATCCTTCCTTGGTGCGGCGCATATAGCGTGGATAGAGGGCGGTGTCAGCCTTGCAACGCACGGGTGGGCGGCTAAACATCCCAGGTGTGAAGAACACTCCTGACAACGCTGGTGCCGGATACCGCCCGCACTTCACCCTCCTTGTGGGGAGGGTCGGCGAGCACGCATCGCAAAGCGAAGCGGGTGAGACGGGGTGCTGCGCTGGTGCGCCGCCTTCTTCTGAAGTTAGACGCGCACCTACCCCCACCCCGCTCCGCTTCGCGGATCGACCCTCCCCACAGGGGGGAGGGTAAAGCCATGCGCCCCTCCCTCCTCGACCCTCTCTTCGTGCCCATCACTTCGCTTGCCGGCGTCGGCCCCAAGGTTGGCGCTCTGATCGAGAAGGTGGTGGCGGCCGATCTCGGCGAACGGCCGGCGCGCGCCGGCGACCTGTTGTTCGTGCTGCCGCACACCGTCATCGACCGCCGCAATCGTCCCGGCATCGCGCTTGCGCCGGCCGGCTCCATCGTCACGCTCGACGTGCGCATCGACCGCCACCAGCCGCCGCCGCGCGGCAACCGGTCGGTGCCTTACCGCGTCTATGCCCATGACGACACCGGCGAGATCGGCCTGACCTTCTTCCACGCCCATGCCGCCTATCTCGAAAAAGCGATGCCGGTGGGCGAGCATGTCGTCGTCTCCGGCCGTATGGAATGGTTCAACGGCCGCCCGACCATGGTCCATCCCGACCATATCGCCCTGGTGAGCGAGGCGGAAACACTGCCGCTGGTCGAACCGGTCTATCCGCTGACCGCCGGCCTGTCGGGCAAGGTGCTGCGCCGCGCCATCGGCCAGGCGCTCGGCCGGCTGCCGGAATTGTCGGAATGGCAGGACGGCGCCTTCATGCGCAAGCAGACTTTCCCCGCCTTCGCCGACGCGCTCGCCCGCATCCACTATCCCGCGGACCCGATCGATGTCGCCATCGAGGGGGTGGCATGGCGCCGCCTTGCCTATGACGAGCTTCTCGCCGGCCAGGTCTCGCTGGCATTGGTGCGGGCAAAAGTGCGCCGCCTGTCGGGCCGGCCGCTCATCGGCGACGGTCGCATCGTCGAGAAACTGCGCGCAGCCCTGCCCTATTCATTGACCGGCAGCCAGGAATTCGCGCTTGCCGAAATCAATGCCGATCTGGCCGACCCCGAGCGCATGCTGCGCCTGCTGCAAGGCGATGTCGGCTCCGGCAAGACGGTGGTGGCGCTGCTGGCCATGGGGCGCGCAGTCGAGGCCGGCGGCCAGGCGGCCTTGATGGCGCCGACCGAAATCCTGGCGCGCCAGCATCTGGCGACAATCACGCCGCTGGCCGAACAGGCCGGCCTGCGCGTCGCTATCCTGACCGGCCGCGAAAAGGGCCGCGAACGCACTGAAACGCTATCAGGTCTCGCCAGCGGCGAGATCGACATCGTCGTCGGCACCCATGCGCTGTTCCAGGAAACGGTGACCTATCACGACCTCGTCTTTGCCGTGGTCGACGAGCAACACCGCTTCGGCGTCCACCAGCGGCTTGCCATCACCGCCAAGGGCGACGCCCCCGACATGCTGGTGATGACGGCGACGCCGATCCCGCGCACTCTGGTGCTGACCGCCTTCGGCGACATGGACGTCTCCAAGCTGACGGAAAAACCGATCGGCCGCCAGCCGATCCGCACCGTCACGCTGCCGCTGGAACGGCTTGACGAGCTGGTCGGTCGCATGCTGGACGCGGTTGCCGACGGTCAGAAGATCTACTGGATCTGCCCGCTGGTCGAGGAATCCGAAGAGATCAAGCTTATGTCGGCCGAGGACCGTTTTGCCTCGCTGCAGCCCTTGTTCGGCGATCGCATCGGCCTCGTGCACGGCCGCATGAAGGGCGCCGAAAAGAACGAGGCGATGCGCGCCTTCAAGGCCGGCGAAACCCGCATCCTTATCGCCACCACCGTTATTGAGGTCGGCGTCGACGTGCCGGACGCCACGATCATGGTCATCGAACACGCCGAGCGTTTTGGCCTGGCGCAACTGCACCAGCTGCGCGGCCGCGTCGGGCGCGGCGACAAGCCTTCTTCCTGCGTGCTGCTCTACAAGGACCCGCTCGGCGAGACGGCAAAGCGCCGGCTGTCGGTGATGCGCGAGACCGAGGACGGGTTCCTGATCGCCGAAGAGGATCTGAAGCTGCGCGGCGAAGGCGAATTGCTCGGCACCCGCCAGTCCGGCACGCCGGGCTTCCAGGTGGCGCGCATCGAGGTGCACGCCGACTTGCTCGAAGCAGCCCGCGACGATGCAAGGCTGATCCTGTCGCGCGACCCGGAACTACAGTCTGAGCGCGGCGAGGCGCTGCGCCTGCTGCTCTATTTGTTCGGCCGCGACGAGGCCGTACGGCTCTTGCGCGCCGGCTGAGCGCCCTCGGCGATCAGCCCGCCAAGCGGCGGGTTGGCGAGATCTCCGTCGATCGGCTGGCCGTTCATCGTCACCATTTTCGGCTTGACTTCGGGCGCCACCAGCCCGGCCGAGACGATCAGCCTGGCGCCGTCCTCGATCGTCATGTCGAGCAGCACGATGTCGGATTTCGGCACGTACATCAGGAAACCGGTGGTAGGGTTCGGCGTGCACGGCATGAACACGGCGATCATCGGGTCGCCTGCATGGTCGAGCTTCTGGTTGATCTCGGTTTCCTTCTCGCTGGCGACGAAGACCAGCGACCAGACGCCTTTTCGCGGATATTCGACCAGCCCGACCTGGCGGAACATATCGCCCTTGTTCGACAGCACCGTCTGGAAAATCTGCTTCAGCGAACCGTAGATGCCGCGCACCAGCGGCATACGGCCAAGCAGCCGTTCGCCGAAATTGACGATGGCGCGACCGACGATGTTGGCGGTCATGAAGCCGATCAGCGTGATCAGCACGAGCGCCACGATCAGGCCGAAGCCGGGCACCGGAAACGGCAAATAGGTGTCGGGGCTGTAGCGCGCCGGAATGTACGGCTTCACCCAGGAATCGACCCAGCCGACGAACGACCAGGCGATATAGGCGGTGATCGCCAGCGGCGCGCAGACGATAAAGCCTGTGAGGAAATAGTTCCTCAGCCGGGTCATGCCTGAAGTTCTGGGAGCATCGGACATGGTTCACCGGGGACGCGGGTTGCAGCGCCACACTAGTGAAGCGGACGGCGCTTTGGAACTGCGAAGTTTTTTAGACCCCCGATGAGCGCCGACTACTCCACCGTCACCGATTTCGCCAGGTTGCGCGGCTGGTCGACGTCCGTCCCCATGAACACGGCGGCGTAGTAGGCCAGCATCTGGATCGGCAGCGCATAGATGATCGGCGAGATGATTTCCGGCACGTCGGGCAGGATGATCGTCTCCATCGTCTTGACGCTGACCTGCGCCGCGCCCTTGGCGTCGGTGATCAGGATGATCTTGCCGCCGCGCGCCGCCACTTCCTGCATGTTCGACACGGTTTTTTCGAAGATGCGATCATGCGGCGCGATGACGATGACCGGCATGTTCTCGTCGATCAGCGCGATCGGCCCGTGCTTCAGTTCGCCCGCGGCATAACCCTCGGCATGGATGTAGGAGATTTCCTTGAGTTTCAGCGCGCCTTCCATGGCCAGCGGGAAATTGGTGTCGCGTCCGAGATAGAGCACGTCCTTGTAGCGCGAGATTTCGCGCGCGATGCGCTCGATCTGCTCTTCGAGCTTCAGTACCTGGTTGGCGTAGCGAGGCGCCTCCGAAAGAGCGCGCACCAGCGTCTTTTCCTCATCCTTCGAGATCGTGCCGCGCGCCACACCCGCACGCACCGCCAGCGAGGCCAGCACCGAAAGCTGGCAGGTGAAAGCCTTGGTCGAGGCGACGCCGATCTCCGGCCCGGCCAACGTCGGCAGCACGACGTCGGATTCGCGCGCCATGGTCGATTCGCGCACATTGACGATGGCGCCGATCTTCATGCCCGCCTTGCGGCAATAGCGCAGCGACGCCAGCGTGTCGGCGGTTTCGCCCGACTGCGAGATGAAGAAGGCCGCGTCATCAGCCGATAGCGGCATTTCGCGGTAGCGGAACTCCGAGGCGACATCGATGTCGACCGGCAGCCGCGCATAGCGCTCGAACCAGTATTTGCTGATCAACCCCGCGAGATAGGCGGTGCCGCAGGCCGAGATCGCCAGCCGGCAGATCTTGGCAAAGTCGAACGGCAGTTCCAGCGGCTTCGACACGCCAGAGACGAAATCGACATAGTGCGCCAGCGTATGCGAGATCACCTCGGGCTGTTCATGGATTTCCTTTTCCATGAAATGGCGGCGGTTGCCCTTATCGACCATGAAACTGGTCGATAGTGATTGCTGGCGCTTGCGGGCAACCTCTTTGCCGTCGATGTCGAAGATGGTGACGCCATCGCGGCGCACCACCGCCCAGTCGCCGTCTTCAAGGTAGGTGATGGAATTGGTGAAGGGCGCCAGCGCGATGGCGTCGGAGCCCAGAAACATCTCGCCATCGCCATGGCCGACGGCCAGCGGAGGGCCATTGCGGGCGCCGACGATGAGGTCCTCGTCGCCGGTGAACATGATGGCCAGAGCAAAGGCGCCTTCCAGTCGCTTCAGCGCCTGATGCGCCGCCTCGATCGGCTTCAACCCTTTGGCGAGTTCGCGCGCCACCAGGTGCGCCACGACCTCGGTGTCGGTCTGTGACGAGAAGGAATAGCCGTCGCGGATCAGTTCGTCGCGCAGTTCGGCGAAATTCTCGATGATGCCGTTGTGTACGATGGCGACGCCGTCGGAAAAATGCGGATGGGCGTTGGTCTCGTTGGGCACGCCATGCGTGGCCCAGCGCGTGTGGCCGATGCCGATCGTGCCATTGAGCGGCTCGTCCTTCAGCCGGCGTTCGAGGTTGATCAGCTTGCCTTCGGCGCGGCGGCGGCCAAGCCGGCCATGCTCGACCGTGGCGACACCGGCCGAGTCATAGCCGCGATATTCCAGCCGCTTCAGCGCATCGACGATGAGCGGCGCGACCTGGCTCTGGCCGACAATTCCGACGATACCGCACATATGCCTGCCCCCAATTCCCGCTGGAAAACCAGTCCCGATGGAAAACCAGCGCTATCTAGGGATTGCCGGCCCGCCGCGAAAGTCACTTTGCGTTTCGTCTGCTGTAACGGAACGCTTCTCAACCCGATGCACTATGACACACCGCTCTTGCAATCCGGTTACCGCAATTCCTCGGTTGTTCAATTGCTTCGGCGGTTAATGGTCGGTGCCGGCCTTTTTCTTCGCCGCTGCGGCAGACGCGAAGCGCTCGCGCAATTCCTTGCCCTTGCCGGGAATGGTCTTCTGGCGGGCGCGGCCGAAGGCCAGCGCATCGTCCGGCACGCTTTCGGTTATGACGCTACCCGAGGCGATGTAGCCGCCCTTGCCGATCGTAACCGGCGCCACCAGCGACGAGTTCGAACCGATGAAGGCGCCCTCGCCGATGTCGGTGAAAAACTTCGAGTAGCCGTCATAGTTGCAGGTAATGGTGCCGGCGCCGATATTGGCCCCCGCGCCCACACGGGCATCGCCGATATAAGTCAGATGATTGACCTTGGCGCCTTCCTCGATGACCGCCTGCTTGACCTCGCAGAAATTGCCGACCTTCGCCTTGTTGCGAAGATCGGCACCCGGCCGCAGCCGCGCGAACGGCCCGACAACGCAGTTGGAGGCAATGGTGGCGCCTTCGATGTGGCTGAAAGCGTGGATCTTGGCGCCGGTTGCAATTTTCACGCCCGGTCCGAACCAGACATTGGGCTCGACGATCGTATCGGCGCCGATTTCGGTGTCATGCGAGAAATACACGGTTTCCGGCGCGATCAGCGTTACGCCCGACCGCATGGCCTCGTAGCGCCGGCGCACCTGCCAGATGCCTTCGGCCTGCGCCAGTTCGGCTCGGTTGTTGATGCCGAGCGCACTCTCGAAGCTGGTTTCGGTGGCAACGACATCGAGCCCTTTCGCACTGGCGATCTCGACGATGTCGGTGAGATAGAACTCGCCCTTGGCGTTCTTGTTGCCAACCAGGTCGAGCAGGTCGAGCGCATGCTTGCCCGCCACCGCCATCATGCCGGCATTACAGAAGCCGATCTTCTTTTCCTCGGCGGAGCAGTCCTTCTCCTCGCGGATGGCGGTGAGCTTGCCGCCCTTTTCGATCAGCCGGCCATAGCCGGTCTGGCTGGGCGGGCGGAAGCCGATCACCACAACAGCCGCGCCATCGGCAAGCTTTTGCCGCGCGGTCACCAGGGCTTCAGCGTCGATCAGCGGCGTGTCGCCGAACATCACGAGAATATCGTCATAACCCTTTGATATCGCATCGCGCGCAGCCAGCACGGCATGCGCAGTGCCGAGCCGCTTCTCCTGCACGAAGGTCTCGGCCTTGGGCGCGAATTTCGCCGCCGCCTTGCGCATATCATCGGCGCCATGGCCGATCACCAGCGCCTGGCTGCGGGCGCCGGCGGCCTCGGCCGCTTTCACCACATGGGCGACCATCGGCAGTCCGGCGATCTGGTGCAGCACCTTCGGCATCGCGCTCTTCATGCGCGTGCCTTCGCCGGCGGCGAGAATGACGGACAAGCAGGATCTCTGGCTCATGGAAGGACAACCGTATGAATGGGATCAGGAATCGCAGAGTGGTAGCATCTGGCGCCATGCTGCACCAATGGGGTTAAATTCCGGTGAGGTGATGAGGCAGTTCACTCTCGATCAGCGGATCTCTACCCCAGCCGGCCCAGCACCGGAACATTCTCCAGCAGCCAGTAGGACACCGTCTGCACGCCGCCGGTGAGGAAGAACACGCCGGCGACGACCAGCAGCGCGCCGATGGCTTTTTCGACGCGGCCGAGATGGACGCGGAACCTGCCGAGGAAGCGCATGAAGGCGCCGGAGAACAGGGCAGCGATCAGGAACGGAATGCCGAGGCCAAGCGAATAGGCGGCGAGCAGCAGCGCCCCCTCGCCCACCGTCTCGCGGCCGCCGGCCAAGGTCAGGATCGGCCCCAGCACCGGGCCGATGCACGGCGTCCAGCCAAAGGCGAAGGCCAGCCCCATGACATAGGCGGCGACCATGCTGGCAGGCTTGCCCTGCGACTGAAAGCGCGCCTCGCGCGACAGAAGTGGTATGCGCAGGATGCCGAGGAAATTCAGCCCCATCAGGATGATCAGCACCCCGGCCGCCATCGCCAGCGGCTCCTGCCAGACGCGCAGCCAGTGGCCGATGGTCGAGGCGCCGGCGCCAAGCGCCACGAACACGGTGGAGAAACCGAGTACGAAGGCGAGCGAGGAATAGATGAGCGCGCCGCGGGCGCCGGCCTTGGCCGTGACGCCGGCATCGTCACCGCGAAAATCGTCGACCGACACGCCGGCCATGTAGCAGAGATAGGGAGGCACCAGCGGCAGCACGCAAGGCGACAGGAACGAGATCGCCCCCGCTCCGACCGCGCTGACATAGCCGATGTCCAATGGCATTCCAGAACTCCAGATTCCTTGGCGCCGGTATAGCGGTGGAAAACCGTGTTCGCCAATCACCATCGTGTGGCATTTGGCTACACATACGGTCCGGCCGGACGAATTGTTACCGACCAATCCCAAGTTGACCAAGTCGGGGAAGAAATGCCCCTCGCCGAGCGTTCACACAGCGAAGCCGCGATTTCTGCGCGCTTCGTCGGATCACCAGGGAGATTTCCATGAAAAGCATCACTGTCGGCCTGGCCGCCCTTCTGCTCAGCACCGCCGCATCCTTCGCCGCCGAAGCGTGGAAGGAAGCCGATGTCGGTGGCACCAAGATCTACACCGATGCCAATGGCATGACGCTCTATACCTATGACAAGGACGAGAAGGGCAAGACCAACTGCTACGACAAATGCGCCACCAACTGGCCGCCGCTGAAGGCCGAGGACGGCGCCAAGGCGGACGACGAATGGACCATCGTCGACCGCACCGACGGCACCAAGATGTGGGCCTATGACGGCAAGCCGGTCTACACCTTCATCAAGGACAAGAAGGCCGGTGACATCACCGGCGACGGCGTCGGCGAAGTCTGGCACATCGTCAAGGCCGACTGATCGTCCGAACCTCTATCCCGCACCCCATCGGCGGGACTCGGCTGGCCGCCGGCTCCAAGCGACCCGGCGACCAGTTCGGCATTTACGCGCAGCACGAACTAGTCGCGGCGCCTTTCCCGGTGGCTCGAAACACGAACCGTCCCAGACAGAAATTTTGTGATCTTCTCCATACACTCTAAGAGTGTATTGCGGCACACGCCTCCGCATTTTGGCCGCTTGCCCTTGACCGATCGCAAAAGCGCGGCCATGTGAGCGACCAATTGAATGCGTCACGCAGCGGAATTCTTCTGCCGCCCCACAGCTGATATGAGACCTCATGGACGTCGTCGTCGTCGAATCGCCGGCCAAGGCAAAGACAATCAACAAGTATCTCGGCAAGAACTTCAAGGTTCTGGCCTCGTTCGGCCATGTCCGCGATCTGCCGGCCAAGGATGGTTCGGTGCGTCCCGACGAGGATTTCGCCATGTCCTGGGCGGTCGACACCGCGTCCGGAAAGCGTCTCACCGACATCGCCAACGCGGTCAAGGATGCCGATGGCTTGATCCTCGCCACGGATCCGGATCGCGAGGGCGAAGCCATTTCCTGGCACGTGCTGGAGGTGCTCAAGCAGAAGCGCGTGTTGAAGGACAAGCCGGTCAGCCGCGTCGTCTTCAATGCCATAACCAAGTCGTCGGTGCTGGAAGCGATGGCCAATCCGCGCCAGATCGATGCACCATTGGTCGATGCCTATCTGGCTCGCCGCGCACTCGATTATCTCGTCGGCTTCACGCTGTCGCCGGTGCTGTGGCGCAAATTGCCGGGCGCCCGTTCGGCCGGCCGCGTCCAGTCGGTGGCGCTGCGCCTGGTCTGCGACCGCGAATCCGAGATCGAGCGCTTCATCCGCGAGGAATACTGGCAGATCGCTGCCCTCCTCGGCACGCCACGTAACGACAGCTTCGAGGCGCGGCTGACCGCGTTCGAGCGCAAGAAGCTGCAGAAGCTCGACATCGCCAGCAAGGCGCAGGCCGACGATATCAAGGGCATGCTCGAAGGCGCGACCTTCAAGGCTCTGTCGGTGGAAGCCAAACCGACAAGGCGCAATCCTGGCCCGCCCTTCACCACTTCGACGCTGCAGCAGGCGGCATCGTCGGGCCTCGGCTTTTCGGCGACGCGCACCATGCAGGTGGCGCAGCGCCTCTATGAAGGCATGGAGATCGGCGGCGAGACCACCGGCCTGATCACCTATATGCGAACCGACGGCGTGCAGATGGCGCCGGAGGCGATCGACGCCGCCCGCGACACCATCGCCAAGGAATTCGGCCCACGATACCTCCCGGAAAAGCCGCGCCAGTACACAGCCAAGGCTAAGAATGCCCAGGAAGCGCACGAGGCGGTCCGCCCGACCGATTTCATGCGCACGCCGGCTTCGGTCAGGCAGTATCTCGATTCCGACCAGCTGCGGCTTTACGAATTGATCTGGAAGCGCGCCATCGCCAGCCAGATGCAGTCGGCCGAGATCGAGCGTACCACGGTCGAAATCGAGGCGGTCAATGGCGCTCGCACCGCGGAGCTTCGCGCCGTCGGTTCCGTCGTTCGCTTCGACGGCTTCATCGCCGCCTACACCGACCAGAAGGACGACGACGCCGAAGACGAGGAAAACCGTCGTCTGCCCGAGATCCGTGCCGGCGAGCAGCTGGCCCGTCAGGCGATCAATGCCACCCAGCACACCACCGAGCCGCCGCCGCGCTACTCCGAGGCGTCGCTGATCAAGAAGCTGGAAGAGCTCGGCATCGGCCGTCCGTCGACCTACACCGCGATCCTGAAGACGTTGGAAGACCGCGACTACGTCACCATCGACAAGCGCCGGCTGGTGCCGCAGGCCAAGGGCCGGCTGCTGTCGGCTTTCCTCGAAAGCTTCTTCGAGCGCTATGTCGAATACGACTTTACGGCCTCACTCGAGGAAAAGCTTGACGAGATTTCCGACGGCAAGCTCGCCTGGAAGGACGTGCTGCGCGACTTCTGGAAAGACTTTTCCGGCGCCGTCGCCGACATCAAGGAACTGCGCGTCACCGACGTGCTCGATGCGCTGAACGAGGAACTGGCGCCGCTGGTGTTCCCCGCGCGGGAGGATGGCTCGAATCCCCGCATCTGCCCAAAATGCGGCTCCGGCAATCTGTCGCTGAAACTCGGCAAGTTCGGCGCCTTCGTCGGCTGCTCCAATTATCCGGAATGTTCCTTTACCCGCCAACTCGGCGATGCCGCCAACCCGAATGGCGAGAATGGCGGCGGCGAGGACGCCACCAAGGTGCTCGGCAACGATCCCTACACAGCAGAGGAAATCACGCTGCGCTCAGGCCGCTTCGGTCCTTATATCCAGCGCGGCGACGGCAAGGAAGCCAAGCGCTCCAGCCTGCCCAAGGGCTGGACGCCCGACTCGATCGACCATGAAAAGGCCTTGGCGCTGCTGTCGCTGCCGCGCGATATCGGCAAGCATCCTGAATCCGGCAAGATGATCTCCGCCGGGCTTGGCCGCTATGGTCCGTTCGTTTTGCATGATGGCACCTATGCCAATGTCGACAGCATAGAGGATGTGTTCTCGATCGGCCTCAACCGCGCTGTCACCGTGATCGCCGAGAAGCAGCTGAAGGGCAAGGGCGGCCGCAATGGCGGCACTGCTGCCGCGCTGAAGGAACTCGGCGACCATCCCGATGGCGGCGGCAAGATCGTCGTGCGCGATGGCAAATACGGGCCCTATGTCAACTACGGCAAGGTCAACGCGACACTGCCCAAGGGCAAGGATCCGCAGTCGGTGACCGTCGAGGACGCGGTGGCGCTGATTGCCGAGAAGGAAGCCAAGGGCGGCGGCGGCAAGAAGCCGTTCCGCAAGGCGGCAGCCGCCAAGGCCCCCGCAGCCAAGACAACCACTGGCAAGACAACCACTGGCAAGAAAACCACAGCCAAGAAATCGGCGACCAAGAAGCCGGCGGCGAAGAAAAAGGGATAGCAGCGTGGCGCGCAGGATCACCGGTAGAAGCCACGGCGATCCGCGCACCGCCGATACCCGCGCCAAGGTCAAGGACGACTATCGCCCGTCGCGTGACGAAATCCTGCGCTACATCGCCGAGAACCCCGACCGCGCGGGAAAACGCGACATCGCCAAGGCGTTTGCCTTGCGCGGCGACGACCGCATTTGGCTGAAGGACATCCTGCGCGACCTGCAGGACGAAGGCATCCTGACCAAGGAGCGCAAACGGCTGGCCCGTGTCGGCGCCTTGTCGCATGTCGCCGTACTCGACATTTTTGGCCGCGATGGCGACGGCATCCTGCTGGCGCATCCTGCCGAGCCCGTAGGCACCGGCGAACCGCCCGTCGTCTCGATCCGCGTCTCGCGCGGCGGCAATGGCCCGCAGCCGGGCATTGGCGATCGTGTGCTGGCCAAGACCTTCCCGACCGACGAGGCGACCGGGCCTGCCTATACGGGCCGCGTAATGAAGATTTTCGAGAAGCGGACAGATGCCGTGCTGGGCGTCTTCCGTATCCTGAGGGACGGCACCTTCCGAATCGAGCCGGTCGAACGTCGCCAGCCCGAACTGATCGTCGACAAGGAATTCCAGAACGGCGCCAGGAACGGCGACCTTGTCGAGGTCGAGCCGGCGCGGGCCTCCCGGTATGGTTTGCCGCGCGCAAAAGTGCTGGCGGTGCTGGGCTCGCTGACCAGCGAAAAGGCGGTCTCGATGATCGCCATCCACGCGCACGACATTCCGCATATCTTCCCGGCCGACGTCATCGCCGAATCCGAGGCTGTAAAGCCGGCGACGCTTGCTCACCGCGAGGACTGGCGCGACCTGCCGCTGGTGACCATCGACCCGGCCGACGCCAAGGACCATGACGACGCCGTCTTCGCCACGCCCGACCTCGATGAGAAGAACCCCGGCGGCGTGATCGCCACAGTGGCGATCGCCGATGTTGCGACCTATGTCCGCTATGGCACCGCACTCGATCGCGAGGCGCTGAAACGCGGCAATTCTGTCTATTTCCCCGACCGCGTCGTGCCGATGCTGCCAGAGCGCATCTCCAACGACCTGTGCTCGCTGCGCGAAGGCCAGGACCGTCCCGCGCTTGCCGTGCGCATGATTTTTGCCGCCGATGGCCGCAAGCTGCGTCACACCTTCCACCGCGTCATGATGAAATCGGCGGCAAAGCTCGCCTATCCGCAGGCCCAGGCCGCGATAGACGGCCTTCCTGACGACAAGACCGGCCCGATCCTCGATACGGTGCTGAAGCCGCTGTGGGACGCCTACGCCATCCTGAAGCGCGGCCGCGATGGCCGCCAGCCGCTCGAGCTTGATCTGCCGGAGCGCAAGATCCTGCTCAAGCCGGACGGCACCGTCGACCGCGTCATCGTCCCGGAGCGGCTCGACGCCCACAAGCTGATCGAAGAATTCATGATCCAGGCCAATGTCGCCGCCGCCGAAACGCTGGAAGCGAAGAAGCAGGCGCTGGTCTACCGGGTCCACGATGCGCCGTCGCTGGCCAAGCAGGAATCGCTGCGCGAGTTCCTGCAGACGCTCGGCCTGTCGCTGGCGCGTGGCGCGCAGATGCGACCCGCCCAGTTCAACGGCATTCTCGAGCGCGTGCGTGGCGCCGACAATGAGGGGCTGGTCAACGAAGTGGTGCTGCGCTCGCAGAGTCAGGCCGAATATTCGCCCAAGAACATCGGCCATTTCGGCCTCAACCTGAAGCGCTACGCGCATTTCACCTCGCCGATCCGCCGCTATGCCGATCTGATCGTGCATCGCGGGCTGATTGCCGCACTTGGGCTCGGCCCTGGCGGGCTGACGCAGGACGAAGAGACGCGGCTGGAAGACGTCGCGGTGCTGATCTCCGGCACCGAGCGCCGCGCCATGGCGGCCGAGCGCGACACCGTCGACCGGCTGATCGCTGCCTACCTCGCCGAGCGCATCGACGACCGCTTCGACGCCCGCATTTCGGGCGTCACCAAATCGGGACTATTTGTCCAATTGCCGCAGTTTGGCGCAGATGGCTTCATCCCGGTGTCAAGTCTGGATGGCGATTACTATATATATGACGAAACCGCGCGATCGCTGTTCGGAGAACGCACCGGCAAGGGCTATCAGCTTGCCGACCGCGTCGAGGTTCGCCTGATCGAGGTGGCGCCTATGGCCGGCGCGATGCGTTTCGAGATGCTGACCGACCCGAAGCCCCTGCCCGGCTCCAAACGGTCGTTTCACAAGGCAAAAGGCCGCGCCCGCGCGTCGCAATCGCGCCCGGGGTCGCGCGGCAGGAGACGATAATGGCAAGCGAAATGGGAATCCAGAAGCAGGTTTTCGGCGGCGAACATCATTCGGGCCGAGTCGCCCGCCCGCTGTGGACGGCGATGAAGCGCGGCGCCCTTGGCCGCTGCCCGTATTGCGGCGAAGGCAGGTTATTCGCCGGCTTCACCAAAAGCGTCGACAAATGCGCCGCGTGCGGTGAGGAGTTCCACCACCACCGCGCCGACGACCTGCCCGCTTATCTCGTCATCGTCATCGTCGGCCACATCGTTCTCGGCGCCTTCATGGGCGTCGAGGCGACGTCGACGCTCTCCATGTGGCAGCACATCGCCATTTGGGTGCCGTTGACCATCGTGCTGTCGGTCGCTCTGCTGCAACCGGTCAAGGGCGCCGTCATCGGACTGCAATGGGCGCTCTATATGCACGGCTTCGGCGGCGAAAAAGACGGCACCGAGCCGCATCCCGGAACCTAGTTTGCGTCAGGGCAATGTCGCCTGGCGCAACATGCCGACCGTGAAAGGCCACTTTCGTTTGCCAGAAGTTTCCGCTAGGTCCTGCGCATGGAAGGTATGACCAAGGCGGAAGTCAGCAGGATGGACCGTGGCGCAGCCGCCCACAGCGGCCTGCCCATACGCCCGCGCGATGCCGCCACCCTGATCCTGCTCGACCGCGAGGGCGACGAGATTCTGGTGCTGATGGGCCGGCGCCATGCAGGCCACGCCTTCATGCCCGGCAAGTTCGTCTTTCCCGGCGGCCGCACCGATTCGGCCGACAGCCGCATTGCCGTTGCCACCCCATTGCTTCCGGAGGAAGAAGCCAGGCTGACCGCCGGCGTCGGCCGCATCAGCCCGTCGCGGGCCCGTGCCATCGCGCTCTCGGCCATCCGCGAGACTTATGAGGAAGCCGGCCTGCTCATCGGCCACAAAGGCTCGTTCGCAACCGACAAACGCGACTGGCAGGGCTTTGTCGAGCACGGCGTCCAGCCTTCGCTGGCGCCGCTGCGCTTCATTGCCCGCGCCATCACCCCGCCCAATCGCGTGCGTCGTTTCGACACCCGCTTCTTCAGCGCCTGGCGCAGCGATGTCGCCGTGGAACTGCCGGGTGGCGGCCCGACCAATGAGCTGGAAGAACTGGTCTGGCTGCCGCTCGCCAAGGCTAGAGAGGCCGATATCCCCGACATCACCCGAACGATCTTGCAGGAGCTGGAGACGCGGCTTGCCGGCGATCCGCGCCTGCGACCCGGTGGGTCCGTGCCGTTCTACCGGCTTGTCCGCAACCGCTTCGTTCGCGAAATTCTTTAGAGCAATTCCAGGAAAAGTGTGACGCGGTTTTCCGTCCGGAATTACGCAATATCAAACAGACAGAGTATTCAGGCATCACATGACGGTCGATACCCAGCAAGAGGGCGACGAGCGCGTACATTGGCTACCGATGATCGCCGCGATCTCGTCGATCAGCGTCGTCGGCATCGCCATAGGCCTCGGCATGCCGCTGCTCAGCGTTATTCTCGAGAGCCGCGGCCACTCGGCATCGATGATCGGCCTCAACACCGCGGTCGCCGGCCTCGCCTCGATCGCCGGCGCCCCGCTGGCCACGCCGCTGGCGATGCGCTTCGGCGTCGCCTGGACGATGATCGCCATGATCGCCGCCGGCGCGCTCGCCTTTGTCGGCTTCCACTTCGCGCCGGACTTCTGGATGTGGTTCCCACTACGCATCGTGCTGCACATCGCGCTGACGGTGCTGTTCATCCTGTCGGAATTCTGGATCAGCACCTCGGCGCCGCCGCGACGGCGCGGCCTGGTGCTCGGCATCTACGCCACCGTGCTGTCGCTCGGCTTCGCCGCCGGGCCATGGATCTTCGCCTATATCGGCAGCACCGGCTTCTTGCCGTTCGGCGTCATCATCGTCCTGGTCGCGCTGGCCGCAATCCCGGTGCTGGCCGCACGGAATGAAAGTCCCACAATCGTGGTTGACGGCGAAACCAGCAACTTCCTGCGCTATATCTGGCTGGTGCCGACAGCTACCGCCGCCGTGCTGGTGTTCGGCGCTGTCGAGACCGGCGGCTTTGCGCTGTTCCCCGTCTATGGCAACCGCATCGGCTATTCCGAGGCGGATGCAGCCCTCCTGCTCACCATGATCGGCCTCGGCAACGTGCTGTTGCAGATCCCTATCGGTATGATCAGCGACCGCGTCTCAGACCGCCGCTATCTGCTTTTGGCCTGCGCCACGGTCGGACTTGCCGGCACCATCTTCATGCCGTTCTTCGCCGGCAATTGGCACCTGATGGCGGCGCTTCTGTTCGTCTGGGGCGGCGTGGTGGCCGCCATGTACACGATCGGCCTTGCCCATCTGGGCTCGCAGCTCTCCGGCCATGAACTGGCCTCGGCCAACGCCGCCTTCGTGCTCTGCTACGGCGTCGGCATGGTGCTTGGCCCGCAGGCGATCGGCATCGGCATGGATGCCTTCGGGCCCTCCGGCTTCGGCTGGTCGCTCGGCCTGTTCTTTGCCGCCTATATCGCCTTGGTCAGCGCCAGGCTGATCCGCAAGATCTGGTAGCCTGTCCGCCGCAGCCTGCGCAATCCTGACCGGATGTCGCCCCTGCTGACAGAACCGTGTCAGGAGACCTCAGCTAAAAGGGTGTCCCAAAAAACCCGAGTTTGAGGATACGGCGATGATCGACAGCGGCTTTGAAACCACATCTCTGCGCATGACGCTTCTGCTGCTTGTCAGCTTCCAGGCCCCGGCAGCCGATGTCGACCGCATCATGGACGCCGTGGTCGCGATCGCGCCGCTGGCAATGGGCAAATACGACCGCAACGCCTATCAAACGGCGCACGGCATCGAACGCTACCGACCGCTGGAAGGTGCAGCCGCCGGGGTCGAAACCGAACTGCGCCGCCGCCCCGGCACCGTCGAGGTCTCGTTCGAGTTGCCCGACGACCAGGTGCTCGCCGCCCGCGTCGTCGAGGCAATTTTCCAGGCGCATTCCTACCAGGAGCCGGTGATCCGCATCCAGCCAATCCTCGCCAGCCGCTCCAAGGGCCTGGACGACCGCGCCAATCCGAATCGCTGGTGGAACACGACCGGGGACTGGAAGAAAGCGCTTCCAGTTAAGGAAGAAGCCTAGAAATCCGGCCCCGCTGAGGGCGAGCAACAGCGACCTTACCTTCTCTCCTTGTGGGGTGAGAAGCGGCCTCGTAGCGGACGAAAAGCCAATTGCTTGGCTTTTCAAGATTCGAACGCCCTGAGCCTCAGCCTCCATCGAGCCGGTGATAAAACCGGACAACCATGTGCTACCTAATCCGGACAACTCATGTGCTTACGACACAGGCAAGGCGTTGGGCTTGACTTTCCGGGCACGTTCTTTATGTGTCGCGCCAAGTTTCCCGCGTCCGGGTGTTTTCCCCCGCTCCAGCGGCCAAAACCCCACGAACATAACGGACTGATACAATGGCCAAAGCCGCAAACATCAAGATCAAGCTTCTGTCGACCGCCGACACCGGTTTCTTCTACGTGACCAGCAAGAACAGCCGTACCAAGACCGACAAGCTGTCGTTCCGCAAATACGACCCGGTCGCCAAGAAGCATGTCGAGTTCAAGGAAACCAAGATCAAGTAATCTGGTTTTCATACGCTCTGTCAAAAGCGCCGCCCCTTCGGGCGGCGTTTTTGATTCAAGGCCCCGAAAAGCCAGAACCCTCCGCTGTTTGGCGCGAAGTGCTCATCTCATTTTTTGGCAAAAAAGGGGGCCGGTCGGCGTATGGCAGCGGTACGAGGAGGCCACTATGTGCCAGCGCCGGCCGGCCGACCCCACGGACCCAGGAGATGCGGCGGACCTGAGCATCATGGGGTATTCGGCGAAGCGATGCGGCTGTCTACCCTCGTGCCCGCATCGCCCTTGTTCTTGCACCGCACATTTGCGCAACAATGTTTGAAAATCAATAGTTTCTTAACCAAGCCTGCCGAATCGCTTGGATTAAGGTAAATTCCTAACCCTGTCCGATTGACTGCATAATCGGTGGCCTAGCCTACGCTGCCTTGGCGACGACCCGGTTGCGGCCGCCACTTTTGGCTTCGTAGAGCGCCACGTCGGCACGTTTCATCAACGCCGCGACCGTGTCCGCGCCCTTCAGAACCGATGACACGCCGACGCTGACCGTGACTTCGATCGCCTTGCCTTCAGGGCCGATGGCAAAGGGCAGCTGGGCGATTTCGGCGCGAATGCGCTCGGCAACCTTCTCCGCCACCGCGCCGTCCGTGTCCGGCATCACAACGACGAATTCCTCGCCGCCGAAGCGGCAGGCAAGGTCGATGCCCCTGACGTTCTTGCGCAGCCGCCTTGCGAACTCGCGCAACACATCGTCGCCGCCATCATGGCCATGCGAGTCATTGACGGTCTTGAAGCGGTCCAGATCGGTGATCATCACAGACAGAGGCCGCCGCCGCGCCACGGCGCGGTCGAACAGCGTCTGCAAATGGCTGTCGAGGTAGCGGCGGTTGTGCAGCCCGGTCAATGCGTCGGTCACCGCCATCTCTATGGTCTGGGTGACGCTGGCGCGCAGCTGGTCATTGTAGCGCTTGCGGCGCACCTGCGTGCGCAGCCGCGCCGTCAGCTCCTGCTGGTCGATCGGCCGCATCAGATAGTCGTTGATGCCGAGTTCGAGGCCTCTGATGATGCGGCCCTCCTCGCCTTCGTCGGCAATCAGGATGATCGGCAGGAAGCGGGTGCGGTCGAGCGAACGCAATTGCGAACACAACCGCAGCGGATCGAAATCGGTAAAACCGGTCGAGATCAGCACGCACTCATAGGGCGCCTCGGCGGCCTGGAAGAAGCCGGCATGCGGATCGGTGGCAATGTCGAGCTCGGCGCTGCCGCGCAGCATGTTCTGGATGCGCTCAACCGACGATTTGCGCTCGTCGATCAACAGCACCTTCGGCGTGGCGTCCTCCGACGCGAAGCTGCGGCTCAACAGCGCCTCGATGCCGATGTTGCGGGTGGTCGATGCGCGCAGCCGCAGCTCGTCGGTCAGCGACTTCAGCCTGACCAGGCTCTTCACCCGCGTCATCAGTTGCAGATCGTTGACCGGCTTGGTGAGAAAGTCGTCGGCGCCTGCCTCGAGGCCGCGCACCCGGTCGGCAACATGGCCCAGCGCGGTCACCATGACCACCGGTATATGCGCGGTCGCCGGATCGCTTTTCAGCCGCTTGCAGACCTCGAACCCGTCCATGCCGGGCATCATCACGTCGAGCAGCACGACATCGACCTTGCCGTTTTCGCAGGCCTCGATCGCGTCCGGCCCGTTGGAGGCCGTCAACACCTCGAAATATTCGGCCAGCAGCCGAACCTCGAGAAGTTTGACATTGGCAGGGATGTCGTCGACGACGAGGATCCGCGCGGTCATGTCACAAGGCTCCGGCTGAAGGCATCAGGCATCAGGCATCACCGAGATAGGATTTGATGGTCTCGATGAAACGCGGCACCGAGATCGGCTTGGAGATGTAGGCCTCGCAACCGCCCTGGCGAATGCGTTCCTCGTCGCCCTTCATGGCGAAGGCGGTGACGGCGATGACCGGAATGGAATGGAGGTCGTCGTCCTCCTTCAGCCATTTCGTCACTTCCAGCCCCGACACTTCGGGCAGCTGGATGTCCATCAGGATCAGGTCGGGCCTGTGCTGGCGCGCCAGATCGAGCGCCTCGAGCCCGTTGCGCGTGCGCACCGTTTCATAACCGCTGGCTTCGATGAGGTCGCGAAAGAGCTTCATATTGAGCTCGTTGTCCTCGACGATCATGACCTTCTTAGGCATCGATTTCCCGTCCCGGCCAGGCTTCTGCCCGAAGCCCTGCCGCTATGCGCCTTTGTCGAAGCACACCAAACCCTCGCTCACTCTTAAGGCAATATGATTGACGAAATGCAAACCCGAAGCGGCAAAAGCCATTCGGATTCCACCTCGAAAACCACATTGGATCGGGGCTGTGGCTTGCCGCAGGCGACGCTTGCGATTACTGCGGAAAAGAGACTCATTTCCGCAACGAGAAAGTAGTGATGGCAAACGCAGCGTCAATGCGCGAGGAAGCGGAAACCATTGCCGTGAAGGCACTGGGCTTCGTCGCCGCCGACCCCGAACTCCTGCCGCGCTTCCTGGCCATCACCGGCATCGAGGCGTCCGCCATCCGCCGCGCCGCGGCCGAACCGGGATTCCTTGCCGGCGTGCTGCAGTTCATCCTCGCCCACGAGCCGACCTTGCTGCGCTTTGCTGAGGAAACCGACACTCCGCCGGCCTCAGTCGGCAAGGCGTTGCGCGCGCTGCCTCTTGGCGGCGACGACCATGAGCATTCGATATGAGCGACGATCCCGAGACGGCACGCCAGATCGCCGAACTTGCAGCCGACGACCGGCCTCTGCTGATCCTCGATGTCGACGATGTTGTGCTCGAATTCATCCGGCCGTTTCCGCATTTCCTGAAATCGCGCGGCTTCGGCCTGACGCTGGCCTCCTTCCGCCTCACCGGCAACATTGCCGAAACGGCGAGCGGCCGGCTGATCGAACAGCCGGAGGTGACGGCACTTCTCGGAGATTTCTTCGATACGCAGGCCGACTGGCAGAGCGTTACCGACGGTGCCGAACAAGCGCTTGCCAGCCTCAGCGACCGCGTCGAGATCGTCCTTTTGACCGCCATGCCGCACCGGCATCGCGCCGCCCGCCGCGCCCATCTCGATGCGCTCGGTCTGCCCTATCCGCTATTGACCACCGAAATGGCCAAGGGACCAGCGGTGGCCAAATTGCGTGGTAGCAGAGGCCGGCCGGTAGCCTTTGTCGACGACCAGCCCGCCAACCTCATCTCGGCACGCAACTCGGTTGCCGACGCCCATCTCTTCCACCTGATGGCCGACAATTCGCTGCGCGCCTTCCTGCCGCCGGTGCCGGACGACATCATCTCCGTCGAGGACTGGCACGAGGCCGCGCCAAAGATTGCTAGCGCGCTGGGACTCTGAGTTAGCCGCCCCCGAGGTCAGTGCTCAAGGCTTCGTTGCTGTCCCAGGGATCGCATCCGGATCGGCGTTGTCTTCCCCGACCGGATCAGGCCCCTTCAGCATCGCGCCGTTGACCGTCACCGACCCATCATGCCTGGCGTTGATCACCCATTCGATACGGCCGTCCGGCAGCGTCTTGGCGAATCCCTTAATCGCAAGCGCCCCTGTGAAAGCCTGCGAGGCCTCCGGGTCAGATTTAGCCGCCGCCTGCAAGGTTTCAACGATCTTGTCGTAGCCGGTTACGTTGACGGTCACGCTCGCATCCGGCTTCTTGCCGGGGAACGTCATTTCGCCCTCCATGGCGACCTCGATGTCGCCGTTCTTCACCGTGCTGTGCCCGAGAACGAATTTTGGTATCTTGGCCAGGAAATTGGCGGAAATCTCGTCGCCGAAATCTGGCGGCAGCGGTGGATCCTTGCTGAAATCGAGGGTGTCGATGGTTTTCCTGGCCATACTGTCGAGATCGATGTTGGCGCCGCCGAAATTCAGGTCGAGATCCGTCGGCAGCAACGCAACGGTCCAACTGGGCAGCATCTGCTGCGGTATTGTCAGGCCGGAAACCTTGAATGCGTAGCTGATCTTGCCGTCCTTGCTGATGCCGTCCATGCCGACAACGGTGTTCAGCTGCGCCGCGCCGAAATTGCCGGCATATGTTTCAATGGCAAGGTTTTTGAATGCGTAGGTCCCATCGATCCGTTCCCATAGCGGCAGCGCACCGAGCAGAAGCGTTTTGAACTCTGCTTGATCGGCCTTCAGCCGGGCCTCGTCCTCATGGGCGACGGCGAACGCCAAAAGATCCAGAAGCGGCTTGGTCTGAATGGCCTTAGCGGTCACGTTCACAGCGAGCTCCGGTGCCCGGAGCGCTGCGATTGACCGGTCATCGATTTTGACCGTTTCGACGAAGTCCGCCATCGCCTGTGTGAAATTAAGATCGACGCCGCCGTTGGCCGACTTCCTGGCGTCAATTTTGGAAGAGCCCAGCCCCACGCTCAAATCGGTCAATTGACTGACTTGGCGCGACGTCATCGTCATGCCCGCAATCGAACTGGTGCCGCTGGTAAATGCCGCCAGTTCCGGGTCATAGACGCCCGTGAACTTGCCATCCTTGACAACGATTTGCCCGGTGTTCAGGCCATTTGGGCCATTTACCTCGATGGACCCAGTCGTAGAGAAATCCGAGGCGACATCCCAGCCTCCGTCGCTGCGCGGTTTGACCCGCAGCGTGACGGGCGGGAAATCGAACCGCTTCAGATCCTGCTTCGGCATCTTCGCCACAAGCGCCTTCACATCGAAGGTGATCTTGTAGGCACCCTCCTCGGCTGAGATCTTCAAAATGCCTTCATTGAGCGCCTGTTTGCCGACATAGCGAGAGAGCTCATCGGAAAGTTGCTTGGCACCTTGGGCATCGACAGCCTGGCCAAAGGCAGGAGCGCTGAGGGCGAGAAGGAAAGCAAGCGGCAAGACACGGTTCACAAAATTCTCCATTTGACCAAAAAGGAACGCTTCGTTCGTCTGCTATGACACCAACCTACAGCTTCCACAGGACATCAACAAACGCCGACGGGTAATTGACTACAACACCAGCCGCATCAGCGGCCGTCCGGCCTTGCGTTCGACAAGCCGCTCGAAGCCGGCCTTTTCAAACACACGAGACGAGCCGACGAACAGCCCGATCGAACGCGAATCGCGCGACACGTCGATCGGACACGCCTCGACCAGCCGCGCCTTGTTCTGGCGGGCAAAAGCGATGCCGCCCTCGACCAGGCGGTGGCTGACGCCCCGGCCGCGCGCGCTGGCGCGGATGAAGAAGCAGGAGATGGCCCAGACGCCGGGATCTACGGCGTCGGTTGGATCGACCGGCGCCGAGCCCCGGCCCCGATTGTTCCATTCGGGCACGTCGGCGCGTGGACCGATCTGCATCCAGCCGACCGCCTGGCCGTCCTCGAAGGCCAAAAGCCCCGGCGGCGGCCCGGCCTCGATACGCGCCTTGATATGATCCTTGTTGCGCTGCTTGTCGCTGGCCCGTCGGACCGCCGGCGCCATCCGGAAATGCGTGCACCAGCAGCCGTAACAGGCGCCCTGCTTGCCGAAAAGATCCTCGAAATCCGCCCATAGGTCAGGCGCCAGCGGCGCTATGGTGGTGCTCATGAGTTCTCTCCCGGCTAACCGCTTGTGGCGGCTTCCGTCCTGACGTACCATTGCATCTGTTCTCTTTATGTTCGCAGCGATGGCGGCCCCTGTCAACAATCCCGAGCACGGTTTTTGCCGCGACTGCCTGACCCTTCAGCGCAGCGATACCAGGCGCTGTGAGCGTTGCGGCAGCCCTCGACTCACCCGCCATCCCGAGCTCTACCAGCTGCATCTGGCGCATATCGATTGCGACGCCTTCTATGCGGCGATCGAAAAGCGCGACAATCCGGCGCTGAAGGACAAGCCGCTGATCATCGGCGGCGGCAAGCGCGGCGTCGTCTCCACCGCCTGCTACATCGCCCGCATCAAGGGGGTGCGCTCGGCAATGCCGATGTTCAAGGCGCTCGAAGCCTGTCCGGAAGCGGTCGTCATCCCGCCCAATATGGAGAAATACGTCCGCGTCGGCCGCGATGTCCGCGCCTTGATGCAGGCGCTCACGCCGCTGGTCGAACCGCTCTCCATCGATGAGGCGTTTCTCGACCTTGCCGGCACCGAGCGCCTGCACGGCATGCCGCCGGCGGTGGTGCTGGCGCGCTTTGCGCAGACCGTCGAAAAGGAAATCGGCATCACCGTTTCGGCCGGCCTTTCCTACTGCAAGTTCCTGGCCAAGGTTGCCTCCGATTTCCGCAAGCCGCGCGGCTTTTCGGTGATCGGCGAAGCCGAGGCGCTGGGTTTCCTGGCCGAACAGCCAGTGACGTTGATCTGGGGCGTAGGCAAGGCTTTTGCCGCAACGCTCGAACGCGACGGCATCCGCAGCATCGCCCAGTTGCAGCGCATGGAGCGCGCCGATCTTATGCGCCGCTATGGCGTGATGGGCACCCGGCTCTACCATCTCTCGCGCGGCCAGGACGACCGCCGTGTCGATCCCGACCAGGATGCGAAAAGTGTGTCGGCCGAAACCACTTTCGACACCGACATAGCTGAAATGGGCGAACTGGTTCCAGTGCTGAGGGGATTGTCGGAAAAGGTCTCGGCGCGGCTGAAGAAGTCAGGCATTGCCGGGCGCACCGTGGTGCTGAAGCTGAAGACGCAGGATTTCAAGCTGCGTACCCGCAACCGCCAGCTCGGCGATCCGACCCGGCTGGCCGACCGCATTTTCCAGACCGGGCTCGAGCTGTTGCGCAAGGAGGCGGACGGGACAAAGTACCGGCTGCTCGGCATCGGTGTCAGCGATCTCTCGGATGACGAGAAGGCCGATCCGCCCGATCTCGTCGACGTCGGCTCGCGCAAGCGCGCCATGGCCGAAAGCGCCATCGATACGCTGCGCGACAAGTTCGGCAAGAAGGCGGTGGAAACCGGCTACACCTTCGGTAAAGGCCGCAACGCCAACCCGCCGGAGCCGATCGAGGAGTGAGACGGCTTAGATACGCTTGAGATCGATGCGGCTCGTCACCACGTTCTTGCCGGTTTTCGGATCGACGTCGGTAACGGTCAACCGCATTCCGTCGCCGCTGGTTTTCTCCACCGTCAACCACGCCTTGCGATCGCCATTGACCTCCGCCGCCCAGCGAATGCCGAGACTGATCGCGTTCCCGGAACGGCTGCCGGCGAGCTGTGCCGGCCCGGTGCGCGACCCGACATAGACGCCAGTATACTTCGCCCCGCGGGCCTTCAGATTGGCGCTGATGGCGCGCGTCACCACGACAAGACCACGGCAATTGCCGTCAAGCGACAATGAACTCGAGGTCGCGTCGGAATTGAAGGTGCAGGACACATTCACCGTCGGTGCGTCGGTGGTGACCTTGACTGTCCCCTTGCCGGAGAAATTCCCTTGCAAGGAGCTGAGAAAATTCGCCTCGTCGGCATGGGCCGCGGCGCTTGCAGTTAGCAGGCAGCCGGCTAGCAGAAACCGCGCGAATGATTTCATCGGAATCTCTCCCCCGTTGATGTTTAAGAAACGATGCGTCCAGCAATTGGCCAATACCGGGAACCAACGCCTGCCGTTGCGTCAGGTTCCACTTCCAGCATGGCTGTTTTGCAACGGGTCTGGCCCAGTCGAATGCGTCGCCTAGCGGTTGCGATGGAAGCCCCGGCTTGCGACATAGCGCCTATGGCACCTTCCCCATCGATCCCCAAAGCCGCGTTCTGGATGGCGCTGTCGATCGCCTCGTTCCTGGCGATGTCGGTCGCCGGCCGCGCCACGACCGCGGAGCTCAACGTGTTCCAGGTGCTGGAACTGCGCTCGGTGATCGGCTTTTTCATCCTGCTGCCGCTGGTGATTGTGAGCGGCGGCTTTGCGGCGATGCGCACGCAGCGCCCCGTCGCCCATCTCGCCCGCAATGTCATCCACTATACCGGCCAGGCGGCATGGCTTTACGCATTGACACTGATCCCGCTGGCCGTGCTGATTTCGATCGAATTCACGACGCCGATCTGGACGGCCCTGCTGGCGGTGGCCTTCCTCGGCGAAAGGCTCTCCCGACCCAAGCTGGCGGCGATCGCGCTGGGGCTGATCGGCGTGGTGATCATCGTGCGGCCCGGCGTTGGCGCCGTCGATCCGGGGCACCTGATCGTGCTCGGCGCCGCTGTCTGCTTCGGCATTTCGGTGGTCATGGTCAAGTCGCTGACACGCACCGACAGCGTCGTGCGCATCATCTTCTGGATGCTGATCATCCAGTCGGTAGTCGGCTTGATCCCGGCGCTCTACGAATGGCGCAACCCGCCACTGGAACTCTGGCCGTGGATCGTCCTGATCGCCTTCACCGGCATGTCTTCGCATTTCTGCATGGCCCGCGCACTCGCCTATGCCGACGCGACCGTCATCTCGCCGATGGACTTCTTGCGCGTGCCTTTATCGGCGCTGATCGGCTGGCTGCTCTATAGCGAGCAGATCGACGCCTTCACCGCCGGCGGCGCCCTGCTGATCCTGCTGGGCAACCTGCTCAACCTGCAGCGCAAGGCGCCGCAACCAGCGGAAGTGGCTACGTCATAGCACCGCCGCCAATCAGCTTCCTTCGTCGGGGATGTTGAGGAGATGCCCGCAGGCCTTGCAATGCACGGCGTCCGGTTCGTGCCGCTGCAGGCCGCATTGTGGACAGGGAAAGAGCACCTTGGCCGGTCGGAAGATCGCTGTCGCCAGCCTGACGAACAGCGAGATGCCGATGATCATGGTGACGATTGCGGTCAGCTTGCCGGCAATTCCCGGCAGCACGATGTCGCCGAAACCGGTCGTCGTCACCGTGGCAACGGTGAAATAAAGCGCATCGACATAGTTTTCGAGGCCGGCGCCGAAGCGGAAGAAGAAGGTGTAGACGAAACCGGTGATGACGAAGAGAAACGTCAAAAGGTTGATGACCGCCTGGCTCGCCTCGCGCCATGGCCTTAGCCCGCGCATCTCGAAATGCCGCCACAGCGAGCCGCTGCGCGACAGCGACCACAGCCGCAGGATGCGCAGGAACGCCAGATTTGCCAGCGCCGTCGGCATCAGCAGCGTCAGAAGGATGAAGACATCGACCCAGGATGTCGGCTGTTTCATCAGCCGCAGCATGTCGTTGGAGGCTAACAGCCGGGCAATCAGGTCGGCGGCGACCAATGCGGCGACGGTATAGTCGAGCCACAGGAATGACGGCTTGTCCTGGAGCACCGGCGTGGCAACGAAGAAGGCGATGATGGCGAGGTCGATGATGACCGCCACCAGCTGAAACCGGAACGCCGCCGGCGTGCGTCCGTGATAGAGCTTGCGCAGCCGGTCACGCAGCCGCGCCATCGCTGAGCTTTGCTGCAATCCGTCCTTCTCGGCTGCTTTCATCACCAAGTGCGTAACTGTCCCAGCCGGGGCCGTCTAGAGCATGATCCCAAAAAGTGGGTGCCGGTTTTTGGAAAAGATCATGCTCCAACAAAGGGTTAGATCATGATGAGATTTCAACCAAATCTCATCATGATCTGACCCGGTGATCGTCACCCCTCCACCACCTTGCCGTCCGGCCCGACGAGGCGCCAGGCCGAGGCGGTGTCGTAGACGAACCGCTCCTCCGCAATCCGGTCACCACGCCAGCGCTGCAGGGCCACCTCTTCCAGCCGGCGCACGGTGCCGGCCTTGTCGACACGGTCGAAGGTCCAGCGGATGGCGACATTGTCGCCATCGACCAGGAATGTCTGGACAGGATGGGTGTGCATCTTCTCGATCCGATCGAGTGCTGCCTGCTCATGCGCCATCAGTGTTTCCTTGCCGCGCCGCGGGACGCCGAGATTTTCCTGCATGGTGGCATCGTCATGGTAGAAGTCGGCGATCGCTTTGACGTGGCTGCCTTCGACCACCTCCTTGAGGAAGGCTTCGACGCGTTCGCGGCTGGGCATGATTGTGCGTTCCTTTGAAGTTTCTGCTCAACGCATGTGGTTCAAAGGAAGGTCAGGTCAACCACGCCCCGCACGCTGGCCCTATCGGCTGCAATGTCAGGCCCAGAGCATCTTTATGCCGTCATGCACTGGCCGACGTCGATGCGATTGCCGTGTATATCAGCGCAGCCTAGACGAGCTCGACTTCGACCACACCCGGCACCGCGCGCATGGCCGACGCGATCTGCGGCGAGATGCGGTAGCGGTTGGGCAATTCGATCTCGATCTCGCCCTGCGCCTCTTCTTTGATGACGATAATGCTTACCTGACTTTCCCCACGCTGGGTAAGCTGCGATTGAATCGCCGACGCAGGCCCGTCATTTCGAACGAAGATGCGCAGCGCCTTCTGGATACGGCTGGCCTCATCCTCCAGCGACTGCACCGTCTGGATGCGCAGATTGACCCCTTCGGGCCTATCCTCGGCCGAAACGGTGATCACCACCGAACGTCCGGGCTCGAGCAGATCGCGATACTGCGCCAACCCTTCCGAAAACAGCACGGCTTCATATTGGCCAGATGTGTCGGAAAAGGCGATGACGCCCATCTTGTTGCCGGTTCGGGTCTTGCGCTCCTGCTTGGTGGTGACGGTGCCGGCGAGCCGGCCCGCGGCGGCACCGCGTTTGACCGCAGCCGAGAACTCGCCCCAGTTCTGCACGCGCATCTTCTGCAGGGCCGCCTTGTACTCGTCGAGCGGATGCGCCGAAAGATAGAAGCCGACGACCTGGAATTCACGGTGCAGCCGGTCGGCGGCAAGCCACGGATCGGTCTGCGGCAAATTGAGCGCCTGCTGCTGCGCGCCGAGCGACGCGCCGAAAATGTCGTGCTGGCCCGAAATGGCATTCTGCTGCGCCAGAGAAGCCAGCCCCATCATCCGTTCGACGCCGGCCATCATCTGGGCGCGGTCGTGGCCGAAGCAGTCGAGCGCGCCGGCCATGATCAGGCTTTCGAAGACGCGCTTGCCGACGATCTTGGGATCGACCCTTTCACAGAAATCGGCGAGATTCTTGAACGGCTTTTCGCCGCGCATGGCGACGATGTGCTCGACCGCAGCGTCGCCGACGCCCTTGAGGGCCGCCAGCGAATAGTAAATGCGGTTCTCGCCGACCTCGAAATTGCGGAAGCTGGTCATCACCGACGGCGCCACCACCTCGATGCCGAGACGCAGCGCATCCTGGCGGAAATCGGCGAGTTTGTCGGTATTGCCCATGTCGAGCGTCATCGACGCCGCCAGGAACTCGACGGGGTAATGCGCCTTGAGATAGGCGGTCTGGTAGGACACGACGGCGTAGGCGGCCGCGTGCGATTTGTTGAAGCCGTAGTCGGCGAACTTGGCCAGAAGGTCGAAGATGAAGTCGGCCTGCGGCTTGCCGACGCCGCGTTCGACCGCACCGGTGACGAAACGCTCGCGCTGCTTGTCCATTTCGGCGCGGATCTTCTTGCCCATCGCGCGACGCAGCAGATCGGCTTCGCCGAGCGAATAGCCCGACAGTTCCTGCGCGATCTGCATCACCTGTTCCTGGTAGACGATGACGCCTTGCGTCTCCTTCACCAGATGGTCGATCTTGGGATGGATCGATGCCATCTCCTCTTCGCCATGCTTTCTGGCGTTGTAGGTCGGGATGTTCTCCATCGGGCCGGGACGGTAGAGCGCCACCAGCGCGATGATGTCCTCGATGCAGTCGGGCCGCATGCCGATCAGCGCCTTGCGCATGCCGGCACTTTCCACCTGGAACACACCGACCACTTCGCCGCGCGACAGCATGGCGTAGGTTTCAGGATCGTCGAGCGGGATCGTCGCCAGGTCGATCTCGATGCCGCGCCGGCGGATCAGCTTCACCGCCGTCTCCAGCACCGTCAGCGTCTTCAGGCCGAGGAAGTCGAATTTTACGAGCCCGGCCTGCTCGACATATTTCATGTTGAACTGGGTGACCGGCATGTCGGAGCGCGGATCGCGGTACATCGGCACCAGTTCCGACAAGGGCCGGTCGCCGATGACGATGCCGGCGGCGTGCGTCGAAGCGTGGCGGTAGAGCCCTTCCAGCTTTTGCGCCATATCGAGCAGCGTCTGCACGATCGGCTCCTTCTCGGCCTCCTCGGCAAAGCGCGGCTCGTTGGCGATGGCATCCGCCAGCTTGACCGGATTGGCCGGGTTCTGCGGCACCATTTTGGAGAGCTTGTCGACTTGGCCGTAAGGCATTTGCAGCACGCGGCCGACGTCGCGCAGCACCGCGCGCGCCTGCAGCGTACCGAAGGTGATGATTTGTCCCACCTGGTCGCGGCCATATTTCTGCTGGACGTAGCGGATGACCTCTTCGCGCCGATCCTGGCAGAAGTCGATGTCGAAGTCGGGCATCGACACGCGGTCCGGATTGAGGAAGCGCTCGAACAGCAGCGAGAAGCGCAGCGGATCGATATCGGTGATGGTGGTGGAGTAAGCGACCAGCGATCCGGCGCCCGAACCACGGCCCGGCCCGACCGGAATGCCTTGCGCCTTCGCCCATTTGATGAAGTCGGCCACGATCAGGAAGTAACCGGGAAATTTCATCTTCTCGATGATGGAGAGCTCGAAATCGAGCCGCTCGCGGTATTGTTCGACCGTGTAGCCGGCGGTGGGTCCATGCGCCGCCAGCCGGGCGTCGAGACCTTCATGGGCCTGCCGGCGCAGTTCATCGGCCTCCGCTTTCAGCGCCACCTCATTGTCGGCGACATCGCCGCCGGTAAAGCGTGGCAGGATCGGATTGCGGGTCTTGGGATAGTAGGAACAGCGCAGCGCGATCTCGACGGTGTTGTCGATCGCTTCCGGCAGGTCGGCGAACAGCCGCGCCATATCCGCCTGGCTGCGCAGGAAATTGTCCGAAGTCAGCCGGCGACGGTTGTCGGCGGCAACGACGGACCCCTCGGCAATGGCGATCAGCGCGTCATGCGCTTCATAGTCGTCGCGGGCGGCGAAGAACGCCTCATTCGTGGCGACCAGCGGCAGATCATGGATATAGGCAAGGTCGACCGATGATTTCTCGATAGCGCGGTCATAACCGGAAACACGGTCCAGCTCGACATAGAGCCGGTCGCCGAACAGCGCCTTGAGTGCCAGAAGCCGCGTCTCGGCAAGATCTCGGCGATCCTCCTTCAGCGCCCGGCCGATCGGGCCGCGCGGCCCGCCGCTGAGGCAGATCAGGCCATCGCTATGGCCTTCCAGCATTGCTGACGTCAGATGCACGGGCTCGCCCGGCGGCGTCTCCAGATAGACCTGGCTGACCAGCCTGACGAGGTTGCTGTAGCCGGCCTCGGTGGCGGCGAGCAGCACCACGGCGTGCATCTCCGGACCATGGCGGCGGCGGTCGCGCTGCGCGTCGCTGGTCTCGCCGGAAAAGGCGAGATCGATCTGGCAACCGATAATCGGCTGGATGCCTTCCTTCACCGCCTTCTGGGCAAATTCCAGCGCGCCGAACAGATTGTTTGTGTCGGTGACTGCGATTGCCGGGCACTCGTCCTTGACTGCATGACCGACAACGGCGGCGACCTGCAAGGCGCCCTCGAGCAGCGAATACGCCGAATGCACGCGCAGATGGATGAACGGCCGCGCCGGCGCCTCCGGGCGCGCAGCAGCGAGCGCTGCTTCGCGCCTCAGGGGATCGCGTGGAAGTTTGTCATCCGCCATGATGTTTCAAATTGCTCGAAGGGCTTTGAGTCGATGGAGATGTATTGTCCCGGACCGGGCGATGCCAGTCCAGCACAAATGACCACCGACCACAGGCTTCCGTACCCAGCCGCACGGCTCAGAGATTGTTCGAAATTCGCTCTGGCGAGTCATATGATGGTGGTTTCGAGAACCGGAGCGCAGCGGCCATTGGTCCGTGAGCACGGGAAGCGCAGAAACCACCTTCAGATGGCCGCCGGAGTAGAATTTCCAAACAATCTCTAGGCGAACTCCATGATCACCGCATCGACAGCCAGGCTGTCACCCGGCTTGGCGTTGAGCTTCGACACGACAAGATCGCGGTCGGCGCGCAGCACGTTTTCCATCTTCATCGCCTCGACCACGGCCAGCGTCTCGCCGGCCTTGACCTCCTGCCCCTCGGCAACCGCGATCGACACGACCAGGCCCGGCATCGGGCAAAGCAGCATCTTGGACGTGTCCGGCGCCACCTTCTCCGGCATCAGCCTTTCCAGCTCCGCCGTGCGCGGCAGCATGGCGCGCGCCGTCACCGACATGCCTTTCCAGGCAATGCGCAGGCCGTTCGGCGCCGGCCTGATCTGCGCCGTGACCTTGCGGGCACCGACAGTGCCGCGCCAGATGAGGTCGCCCGGCCGCCAGTCGGACGCCACGGTCAGCGCTTTGCCGCCATCGACCGACAGATCGATTTCCATCGGAATGGAGATCATGCCCTCGATGATCGAAGCCTGGAGATAGTCGTCGCCGAGCTTCACCACCCAATCGCGCTTGAGTGCGCCCGAATGCGGCGCCAGCCGCCCGCCCAGCCGGTCAAGCCGATCGCGGCGCAGAAGCTCGACCGCGGTGGCGATCGCCGCCAGCACTGCCTTTTCATCGCCATTGGGCACGATCGGCGCGAAGCCGTCAGGATATTCCTCGGCGATGAAGCCCGTCGATATCCGCCCCTCGCGCCAGCGCGGATGCTGCATCAGCGCCGCCAGGAACGGGATGTTGTGCTCGATGCCGTCGACGACGAAACTGTCCAGCGCTTCCGACATGGCATCGATGGCCTCGATACGCGTGGGCGCCCAGGTGCAGAGTTTTGCCACCATCGGATCATAGAACATCGAAATCTCGGAGCCTTCGGTGACGCCGGTGTCGTTGCGGATGAAGACATCGCCGAACTTGCCCTCCTCCGGCGGCCGGTAGCGCGTCAACCGGCCGATCGAGGGCAGGAAATTGCGACAGGGATCCTCGGCATAGAGCCGGCTTTCCACCGCCCAGCCGTTCAGCTTGACGTCGCTCTGCTCGATCGCCAGCTTCTCGCCGGCGGCGACACGGATCATCTGCTCGACCAGGTCGATGCCGGTAACAAGCTCCGTCACCGGATGCTCGACCTGCAATCGTGTATTCATTTCAAGGAAATAGAAGTTCTTTTCAGCATCGACGATGAACTCGACGGTGCCGGCGCTCTGGTAGTCGACCGCCTTGGCCAGCGCCACGGCCTGCTCGCCCATGGCCTTGCGCGTCCTGGCATCGAGGAATGGCGACGGCGCCTCTTCCGCAACCTTCTGGTTCCGGCGCTGGATCGAGCATTCGCGCTCGCCGAGATAGAGGGCGGTGCCATGCGCGTCGGCCAGCACCTGGATTTCGATATGACGCGGATCGACGACGAACTTTTCGATGAAGACTCGGTCGTCGCCGAACGAGCTTTTCGCCTCCGAGCGCGCCCGGTCGAAGCCGTCGCGCACTTCCGACTGGCTCCAGGCAATGCGCATGCCTTTACCGCCGCCGCCGGCCGAGGCCTTGATCATCACGGGATAACCGATCTCGCCGGCGATCTTTTCGGCATGGTCGGCATTTTCGATGACACCAAGCCAGCCGGGAACCGTCGACACCTCAGCGGCCTTGGCGAACTTCTTCGATTCGATCTTGTCGCCCATCGCCTTGATAGCCTTGGGTTTCGGACCGATGAAGACAATGCCCTCAGCCTCAAGCGCTTCGCAGAAGGCGGCCCGCTCCGACAGAAAACCGTAGCCGGGATGCACGGCCTGCGCGCCCGTCTCCTTGCAGGCAGCGATGATCTTTTCAGGCAGGAGATAGCTTTGCGCGGCAGGCGATGGCCCGATATGCACGGCTTCGTCGGCCATTTCGACGTGCACGGCGTCGCGATCGGCGTCGGAATAGACCGCTACGGTGGCAATCCCCATCCTGCGCGCCGTCTTGATGACGCGGCAAGCAATCTCGCCGCGATTGGCGATCAGGATTTTCGTGAACATCGAAGGCGTTTCCTCGGGTCTTTCGTCCTTCTTATGGGCTTCGGCAGCCGGGCTCAAGCACCGCCGGCAGCGCACCCATCAAGACACTCCCTCCCCGCCAGGCCCGTGCCGAGAGGCGAAGATCGGGCTCGCCGACGACTGGGCCAAGATTTGCGCCATATTTGGTCGCCAAATCGGGTTGAAACAGTATAAAAACCCTGAAAGCCTGAAGACCAATCGCCTTGGGAGGAATTGCCTGATGAAAACCCGCGCCGCTGTCGCTGTCGCCGCCGGAAAGCCGTTGGTAATCATGGAGGTCGACCTCGACGGACCGCGCGAAGGCGAGGTGCTGGTCGAGATCAAGGCGACCGGCATCTGCCACACCGACGAGTTCACCCTGTCGGGCGCCGATCCCGAAGGCCTGTTTCCGGCAATCCTCGGCCATGAAGGCGCTGGCGTTGTCGTCGATGTCGGCAAGGGCGTCACCTCGGTCAAGAAGGGCGACCACGTCATCCCGCTCTACACGCCGGAATGCCGGCAGTGCCCATCCTGCCTGTCGCGCAAGACCAATTTGTGCACCGCCATCCGCGCCACGCAGGGCCAAGGCTTGATGCCCGATGGCTCCTCGCGCTTCTCGATCGGCAAGGACAAGATCTTCCACTATATGGGCTGCTCGACCTTCTCCAATTTCACCGTTTTGCCCGAGATCGCCGTCGCCAAGGTCAACCCGGACGCGCCCTTCGACAAGATCTGCTACATTGGTTGCGGCGTCACCACCGGCATCGGCGCGGTCATCAACACCGCGAAGGTCGAGCAAGGCGCGACTGCTGTCGTCTTTGGTCTCGGTGGCATCGGCCTCAACGTCATCCAGGGCCTGAAGCTCGCCGGCGCTGACATGATCATCGGTGTCGACCTCAACAACGACAAGAAGGCATGGGGCGAGCGCTTCGGCATGACGCATTTCGTCAATCCGAAGGAGATCGACGGCGACATCGTTCCTCACCTCGTCAACTTGACCAAGCGCGGCGCCGACCAGATCGGCGGCGCCGACTACACATTCGACTGCACCGGCAACACCAAGGTGATGCGCCAGGCGCTGGAAGCCTCGCATCGCGGCTGGGGCAAGTCGGTCGTCATCGGCGTGGCCGGCGCCGGCCAGGAGATTTCGACCCGGCCGTTCCAGCTGGTCACCGGCCGCACCTGGATGGGCACCGCCTTCGGCGGCGCACGCGGCCGCACCGACGTGCCAAAAATCGTCGACTGGTACATGGACGGCAAGATACAGATCGACCCGATGATCACCCATTTGCTGAAGCTTGAGGACATCAACAAGGGCTTCGACCTCATGCATGAGGGCAAGTCGATCAGGAGCGTCGTCGTTTATTGAGGAGAAGAAGCCGCCGACCGAAGGGCCAGCGACTGAAGTTGCACGGGTTCAACAAGGGAGGAATAAAATGCCTGAGAAACTGCATCCCAAAATCGACAATGGCTTGCCAAAGGAGAGCGCAAGCTTTGCCGGCGGCACGCTTGTCTGCGCCTGCACCAGCAAGCCGGTGAAGGTGAAGGTCAAGGGCCAGATCGCGCACAACCATGCCTGCGGCTGCACCAAATGCTGGAAGCCTGACGGCGCGGTGTTCTCGGTCGTGGCGGTCGCCGGCACGGGCGACGTCACTGTCACCGAGAATGGCGACAAGCTGAAAGTGGTCGATCCCTCGGCACTCATCCAGCGTCACGCCTGCACCGGCTGCGGCGTCCACATGCACGGGCCGGTCGAGCGCGACCATCCGTTCAAGGGCCTGTCCTTCATCCATCCCGAACGCTTCGAGGAAGACGGCTGGTCGCCGCCAGGCTTCACCGCCTTCGTGTCGTCGATCATCGAATCCGGTGTTGCCCCCAAGCGCATGGACGGCATTCGCGGCCAGTTGAAGTCGATGGGCCTCGAGCCCTATGACTGTCTCAACCCCGGCCTGATGGATTACATTGCCACCTGGACGGCGAAGAAGTCGGGCGCGCGGCCGGCCTGACAGTACGAGATTTCTGCCATGGGGCCGGGTAACATGCCGGCCCCATGTTCGTTTGGAGAGACAATGCCGGCACCCGCCATCTACGTCGACGCCGACGCCTGCCCGGTGAAAGCCGAGGTCGAGAAGGTCGCCGAGCGCCATGGCGTGGTCGTCACCTACGTCTCCAATGGCGGGCTGCGTCCGTCGCGCGATCCTATGATCCGCAACGTCGTCGTCTCTAAAAGCGCCGATGCCGCTGACGATTGGATCGTCGAGAACGCAAAACCCAACGACATCGTGATCACCGCCGACATCCCGCTTGCCGCTCGCACCGTGGCGCTCGGCGCGCATGTGCTTGGGCCAACCGGCCGGCCGTTCACGCCGGAGACCATCGGCATGGCGGTTGCAATGCGCGATTTGAAGCAGCATCTGCGCGAAACCGGCGAGAGCAAGGGCTACAATGCCAGCTTTGCGCCACAGGATCGCTCGCGTTTCCTGGGTGAGCTCGACCGTATCTTGCGGCGGGCTCTGAAATCCGTCACACCCGACCAGACGTGAAGCATCATCCGAGGTCGGGCTATGGCCGACACATCGCCGAATAACCCCTTGCAGCGGCACAAGCAGTTCTTTGTGTCGCTAGCCGTCGGTCTGGTCGTATTTGCCGCGGTATTGCCTTTGATTGGATCGCTCCCCGTCTCCACGCGGCTTGCTTATTCGATCTCGATTGCCGCCGATGCGTTCTTCGTCGTCTTCATCGCGCTCGTCATCGCCAAGATGCCGCTGCTGTCCGGCCGCTATCTCAGCAAGAACGCGCGCGAACTGGACCTCCCAGTGCTGGGCATCTTTGCCATCACGCTCGGCATCGTCGCCATGGCCATCGTCCTGCTGTTCCTTTTGATCAATCACAAGGATCGCGACCCCATCGAACTCGGCTTCGCCATGCTGTCGATCCCGCTTGGCTGGTTCACCATCCATGCCATGGCCGCCCTCCACTATGCGCATGTCTACTGGATGGACGGCGACGCGATCGATGCCGAAACCAAGAAGAAGATACCGGTCGGCGGCCTCGATTTTCCCGGCAGCAAACGGCCGGATGGTTGGGACTTTCTCTATTTCGCGACGGTGATCGGCATGACCGCGCAGACCGCCGACACGGCGATCACGACCTCGCATATGCGCCGCGTGGTGCTTGTCCATTCGATCCTGTCGTTCTTCTTCAACACCGTCATCGTCGCCGCCGTCGTCAATCTCGCGGTCAGCCTCGGCAATTGAGTATCCGTGCCCGCGATAAACCCGTGCCCGTAATAAAAACGTGATCGCATGAAACATCGCTTTCGATAGCGACGTATTGGGAGGACAAGGACGAGCGCGGCCATCCCAGGATCGCGCAGCCGGAGGCGAGGAAAAGATGGAAACCATTACCATGAGTCAGCCCGGCGCAGGCGTCGATGCCGCCTCAACGAAGGATGCGACGCTGATCTACCGGCAATCGCGCTGGACCCGCCTGACGCACTGGCTGTGGGCGATCTCGCTGTTCTTCTTGCTTTTGTCCGGCCTGCAGATCTTCAATGCCCGGCCGCAGCTCTACATCGGCAAGCAATCCGGCTTCGAGTACAACAACACCGTCTTTGCCATCGGCGCCGAAAACACCGCCACCGGCCCGCGCGGCTATACCGAAATCTTCGGCCATCGCTTCGACACCACAGGCGTGCTCGGCTGGTCGGGCCCGGCCCGGCAGCAAACGTCGCGTGCCTTCCCGTCCTGGGCGACAATCCCGTCCTATTACGATCTCGGCACCGCCCGCGTCGTGCATTTCTTCTTCGCCTGGATACTGACAACCACCTTGGTCGTCTGGCTGGTCGCCAGCCTGGTCAACGGCCATCTGCGCCGCGATCTGGCGCCGCGCCTTGACGATCTCAAGCGGCTGCCGCAGGACATCATCGAGCACGCCAAGCTCAGGTTCCACCACACACGCGAATACAACACGCTGCAGAAAATGGCCTATGGCGGCGTACTGTTCGTGCTGTTGCCACTCATTATCATCACCGGCCTTGCCATGTCGCCGAGCATGAACTCGGTGCTGCCCTGGCTCAACGAACTGCTCGGCGGAAGGCAGACGGCGCGCACCATCCATTTCACGGTGATGGTGCTGCTGGTCGGCTTTTTCATCGTCCATATGCTGATGATCCTCGCCGCCGGCCCGATCAACGAACTGCGCTCGATCATCACCGGCTGGTACCGCACCGATCCGCCAAGGCATGGCGACACCGAGAGGAGTGCGTGAGATGGCCAAATTCCAGATCAGCCGCCGAAAGTTCCTGACGGGCGCCGGCCTCGGCGTTTCCGGCATCATGTTGTCGGGCTGCGATGCCTTCGACAGCCAGCTCGGCATGGGCGATGGCCTGCGCAGTTTCCTCGAAAACGCCAATGGCCTGACCTACCGCGCGCAACGCTGGCTTGCCGGCCGCGATGCTCTGGCGCCGGAATTCACCGAGGCCGACATCCGCCAGCCGCAGCGGCCGAACGGCGTCACCGCGCCCGACGATGACACCTACAAGGGCCTGCTCGCCAACAATTTCGCCGACTGGCGGCTGGAGGTAACGGGCCTGGTCGAAAAGCCGCTGTCGCTCAGCCGCGAGCAGTTGGAGAACATGCCGAGCCGCACGCAGATCACCCGCCACGACTGTGTCGAAGGCTGGAGCTGCATCGCCAAATGGACCGGCACCCCGCTGTCGCTGGTGCTCGACCAGGCTGTGGTCAAGCCGCAGGCCCGCTATGTCATGTTCCACTGCCTCGATACGATCGATCGCAGCCTCTCCGGGGAAATCAAATATTACGGCACCATCGACCTGATCGATGCCCGCCACCCGCAGACGATCCTGGCCTACGGCCTCAACGGCAAGCCGCTGCCGGTCGAAAACGGCGCGCCGCTGCGCGTGCGCGTCGAACGACAGCTCGGCTACAAGATGCCGAAGTATCTCTACAAGATCGAGCTCGTCGACAGTTTTGCCAATATTGGCGGCGGCCGCGGCGGCTATTGGGAAGACAATGGCTATGACTGGTATGGCGGGATTTGATGGCCTCGCATTCTGACCGAGCACGATCTGACTCCGACCGAACCGAGCTTGCCTGAGGAAGCCGGTTTCGAGCGCGTGGCCGAACTTGGCGATTGGCCTGAAGACACTCCAATATCGTCCTCTGCAAAACGGTCGCAGAAAACGGCGCGGCTTAAGCAACCTTGTCGAGCAGTGGCTTGAGCGCCGGATGTATCTCCGGCGAGGCGAGTTTGATCAGCGTCAGCAGCGCGCGTTCATTGTCACGCAGCGGGCGGTCGGTGCCGATGCGATCGGCCAGCCATTTCGCCTCGCTGGCGTCGATCGTCTCGGCGCGGCGCGCGAGTGCCTCGGCGGCACGGTTCTTCGACTCCCATTCGGCCTCGATATCGCCGGGCGAACGATAGGCTTCCATGATGCCGGCCAGTCCGCCCGACACCATGCGGCTGAAGAAGCCACCAATTTCGGGCTCGGCCTGGTCCAAGAAACTGTCACGACGCAGCGCCACATCGCGCGTCGGCGCTTCGTAGCCGGCCGAACACATGACGAAATTGGCGAGCGCCTTGACGAACAGGTCGTTCCAGGACGGGTCGTTGTGGGCCGCTGCGGTCTGCTCGTTGATCTGGAACAGCACCTCGGCCTCAACCCGTGTGATGGCGATGTTGCCGTCGCCGCCATAGGCATGGAGAATGCGGCGCAACAGATCGACCTCTGCCTTGGCGACCAGCCCGGGAACCAGCGCGCCGCCGAGCATCAGTGGTCCCTTGCCGTCGACCACCGCGTTGGCGACCTGCTCGAGCGCATAGGCGGAGAGCCGGCCGGGCGACGATTTCGCCCTTTCCAGCACATGCACCAGCAGCTCCAGCTCGGTGAGGCTGTCGACCATGCCGTCGCGCGAGATCGTTCTGATCAGCCAGTCGGCATTGTCCTCTGAGATATAGCCGGCCGGCTTTTCCTGATGGACGATGTAGTCGGCAACCGCCTCGACGAAGAATTCAGGCCATTCCTGGCACCTGTCCGTCGCTGTCGCATCGAGCGCAAACAGTGCTTCGGCCTCGCCGCGCGTCACCACGCCGTCGGCGAACACTTCGCGACGCAGCATGACGACATCTTCCGCCGTGATGCGGTCCTTCGAGGCCAGCCCCGCCACCGGCGCGCTCCCGATCCGTTCGCCCATCTGTCAATCCCCATCCGCCGTGCCCAACGCAATTGCCGGCCAAACAATCGGCCCAGAATATCGGCATTGTCTTGAAAAACCGGCAAACGGCGTGGTTAGCGAAGACTTGTCAGGAAGATGTCGCGGGCAGGTGACAAGGTGTCGCCGACAAGCTATGGATGGCGCGTCGAGGGCTCAAGTTTTGAGTCCTACCTGTTTGCGGGAGAGAGCAGCGCGAGCTGTCGCCGAAGGGGAAATCGCCCGAAATCTCTCAGGCAAAAGAACCGTAGACGGGAAAGACACTCTGGAAAGTCGGGGCTTGCCCCCGCGCCGAAGGTGTAAGCGTCGCCGACAGAGTTCCGGTTGCGCGAGTCTCTCAGGCTTCAGACAGAGGGGCACGGACTGGTCGCCAGCAGCGGCCGATTGCGTGCGACTCTGGAGATGACATGACGGGCGACGACACCAAACACCTACCCCTCGAAGATCTGCACACCGCCGCCGGCGCGCGCTTTGGCGCCTTCGCCGGCTGGTCGATGCCGCTGACCTATCCGGCCGGCGTGATGAAGGAGCACCTTCACACCCGCGAACATGCCGGCCTGTTCGACATTTCGCATATGAAGCTGTTCGCGGTCAGCGGGCCGGGCGCTGCGGCACTTCTGAACCGCGCCTGCCCGCTCGATGCCGGCGCGCTCGACATTTCGCAGTCCAAATATACTTTCTTCCTCAACGAGGCCGCCGGCATCATCGACGATCTGATCGTCACCCGACTCGGCGATACCAGGTTCATGGTTGTCGCCAATGCCGGCAATGCGGTCGAGGACGAGAAGCATCTGCGCGCGCTGGCGACCGATTTCGATGTGAAAGTCGATGCGCTCGATCGCGTCTTCCTGGCGATCCAGGGACCCGAAGCCTGGGCCGCTCTGTCCCGCGCCGGCATCGAGACCGGCTCACTCTTGTTCATGCATGGCATCGAGCCGAAGCAAAACTGGTTCATGAGCCGCTCCGGCTATACCGGCGAGGACGGCTTCGAGATTGGCCTGCCGGAGGCGGATGCGCGGGCTCTGGTCGCCAAACTGCTCGAGGACGAGCGTGTGTTGTGGATCGGCCTTGCCGCCCGCGACTCGCTGCGGTTGGAAGCCGGCCTCTGCCTGCACGGCCAGGACATCACGCCGGAGATCGATCCGGCCAGTGCCGGCCTGATGTGGGCGATCCCCAAAGATCTCCGCGCCAGCGGATCCTTCATCGGCGCTGACGCGTTGCGTTCGATCCTTGAGCGCGGACCGTCGCAAAAGCGCGTCGGCCTGAAGCCGGACGGCCGCCAGCCGGTGCGCGCCGGTGCCGCCCTGTTCGATGCCGACGGCGATCCGGCCGGCCACGTCACTTCAGGCGGCTTCGGCCCTTCGGCCGGCCATCCCGTCGCCATAGGCTACGCCACAACCGCCCTGGCCAAGCCGGGCACGAAACTCTTCGCCGACGTTCGCGGGACGAAAATCCCGATCGATATCAGTTCCTTGCCCTTCACTCCTCATCGCTACCGCAAAGGATAAATTCCGATGGCAAAAACCTATTTCACACAAGATCACGAATGGCTGAGCGTCGAGGGAGGCATCGCCACCGTCGGGATAACCGACTATGCGCAGGAACAGCTTGGCGATCTCGTCTTCGTCGAACTGCCTCAAATCGGCACCAAACTCAGTAAGGGCGACACCGCCGTGGTCGTCGAATCCGTCAAGGCGGCATCCGATGTTTATGCGCCGGTTGATGGCGAGATCACCGACGCCAACGGCGCGCTGTCCTCGGACCCGTCGCTGGTCAACTCCGCTGCGACCGGCGACGGCTGGCTGTGGAAGATGAAGCTCGCCGACGAAGGCCAACTCGCAGGCCTCATGAATGAGGCCGCCTACAAAGCCCATATCGGTTGACATCAGGACCTATTGCCATGAGCGCAGCACTTACCCCCTTCTCGGCCCGCCACATCGGTCCTGATGTAAACGACGTCAGAGCCATGCTTGCCGTGATCGGCGTTCCCTCCGTCGAGACGCTGATCAGCCAGGCCGTGCCGCAGTCGATCCGCCTCGATCTGCCGCTAGCCCTTCCCGCGCCGGCGAGCGAAGCCGAAGCGCTGGCCGAATTGTCGGCGATCATGGCAAAAAACAGGGTGCTGAAGAGCTTCATCGGCGCCGGCTATCACGGCGTCCATGTGCCGCCGGTCATCCAGCGCAACCTGTTCGAGAACCCGGCCTGGTACACCGCCTATACGCCCTACCAGGCCGAGATCAGCCAGGGCCGCCTGGAAATGCTGTTCAACTTCCAGACCTTGGTCACCGAATTGACCGGCCTGCCGGTGGCTTCGGCCTCCCTGCTCGACGAAGCGACGGCGGTGGCCGAAGCGGTCGGCATCGCGCTGCGCCATCACCGCGACAAGCGCACCAAGGTGGCGCTGGCCGGCACGCCGCATCCGCAGACGCTGGACGTCGTGCGCACCCGGGCCGAGCCGCTCGGCATCGAGATCGATGGCGAGACCATCGACGACAACACCGCCGCCCTGCTGGTCTCCTGGCCGGACACGTTTGGCGTCTATGGCGACCACAAGGCGGCGATCGAGAAGGCTCGCGCCACCGGCGCCGTGGTCGTCTTCATCGCCGATCCGCTTGCGCTCACGCTGACCGAAGCGCCGGCCAGGCTTGGCGCCGACATCGCCGTCGGCCCGATGCAGCGCTTTGGCGTGCCGATGGGCTTTGGCGGCCCGCACGCCGCCTATTGCGCCGTCTCCGACAAGCTGACCCGGCTGATGCCCGGCCGCCTCGTCGGCCAGTCGATCGACAGCAAGGGCCGTCCCGGCTATCGCCTCGCCCTGCAGACGCGCGAACAGCATATCCGCCGCGACAAGGCGACCTCCAACATCTGCACCGCGCAGGCGCTGCTTGCCAACATGGCGACCGCATACGCGATCTGGCACGGGCCTACTGGTTTGCAGGCGATCGCAGCCCGAATTCATGAGCTCGCCAACGGCCTCGCAGCAGGCCTGAAAACCGCTGGTGTTTCCGTGCTCGGCTCAAGCCGTTTCGACACGGTGACGGCCGAAGTGAAGGGCAAGGCAGCTTCGATCGCCGCTGCCGCTGAAAAAGGTGGCCGGCTGCTGCGCGTCATCGATGCCGACCGCATCAGCATCGCCTTCGACGAAACCTCGACCGAGGCGGATCTCGAGGCTATCGCCGCCCTGTTCGGCGCCAAGTCCGGCGCTACTGAGGCCGGCGCGATGCCCGGCAAGCCGCGCGGCAAGGAGTTTCTGACCCAGCCGGTTTTCCGCGAAAACCACTCCGAGACCGACATGATGCGCCTGCTGCGCAGGCTAGCCGACAAGGATTTGGCGCTCGACCGCACCATGATCCCGTTGGGCTCCTGCACCATGAAGCTCAACGCGGCGGCCGAAATGATGCCGGTCAGCTGGCCTGTTGTCGCCAACCTCCATCCCTTCGCGCCGGCCAGCCATTCGGCCGGCTATCGCGCCATGGTCGGCGAGCTGGAAGGCTGGCTGGCGGAGATCACCGGCTTCGACGCCGTCAGCCTGCAGCCCAATGCCGGCAGCCAAGGCGAATATGCCGGCCTGCTCGCCATCCGCGCCTATCACCGTTCGCGTGGCGAAGGCCATCGCACCATCTGCCTGATCCCCCAGTCCGCGCATGGCACCAATCCGGCGAGTGCGGCGATGGCCGGCATGAGCGTCGTCGTCGTGCGTTGCCTGGAGGACGGCAATATCGACATGGACGATATGCGGGCCAAGGCCAACGAGCATTCGAAGAATCTCGCAGCCCTGATGTTCACCTATCCCTCGACGCACGGCGTCTACGAGGAAGGCGCGCGCCACCTGTGCGCTCTCATTCACGAGCATGGCGGCCAGGTCTATTTCGACGGCGCCAACCTTAACGCCCTGGTTGCTTTGGCGCGGCCCGCCGATATCGGCGCCGATGTCTGCCACATGAACCTGCACAAGACCTTCTGCATCCCGCATGGCGGCGGCGGTCCGGGCGTCGGTCCGATCGGCGTCAGGGCGCATCTGAAACCCTATCTGCCGGGTCATGTCACCGAAGGTTCGGCGCATGCCGTGTCCGCTGCCCCGTTCGGCAGCGCTTCCATCCTGCCGATCACCTGGATGTACATCCGCATGATGGGCGCCGCCGGCCTGAAGCAGGCGACGGAGACGGCGATCATCTCGGCCAATTATGTGGCGACGCGGCTCGCGCCGCACTTCCCGCTTCTCTACAAGGGCAGGCACGATCGCATCGCGCATGAATGCATCCTCGACACGCGCGTCCTCAAGGAGAGCGCCGGCATCAGCGTCGATGATATCGCCAAGCGGCTGATCGACTACGGCTTTCACGCGCCGACCATGTCGTTCCCTGTCGCCGGCACGCTGATGGTCGAGCCCACAGAGTCCGAGCCCAAGCGCGAACTCGACCGGTTCTGCGAGGCGATGATTGCCATCGCCGGCGAGGCAGCGAAAGTGGCGAAGGGCGAATGGCCGCTCGAGGACAACCCGCTGGTCAATGCCCCGCACACGGCGGCCGAAACCCTTGCCGGCCAGTGGACTCACCCCTATTCGCGGCTGGAAGCGGCCTACCCCGCTGGCGATGTCGATACGGCGGCCAAATACTGGCCGCCGGTCTCGCGCATCGACAATGTCGCCGGCGACCGCAACCTCGTCTGCTCCTGCCCGCCGTTGTCGGAATATCTCGGCGCCGCCGAATAACACTCTGGCCTGTCAGGCTGAACGCAAGGCCGGTCCGTCGGCCTTGCCGTTGAGGACAAGCACGCGATTTCGCCCGTCGTTCTTGGCCGCGTAGAGCGCCCGGTCGGCCTCGGCCAGCACTTCATCCAGGCTGCTGCCGTCTTCCTTGCCAAAGCCAATGCCGCCGCTGACGCTGCTGCGCAACGGCCCGCGCGGCGTCGGCACCACTTCCGTGCCGAAGGCGACGCCGATCCTGCTGGCGAGATCGTAGGCCTTGTCTTCGGTCATCCGAGACATGACCACGCGAACTCCTCGCCGCCCAGCCGGAAGGCGTCGACGCCAACCCTGTCATACTTCTTGATGACTGCGGCGAAACGGCAAAGCACCCGGTCGCCGACGGGATGGCCATAGATGTCGTTGGTCCGCTTGAAGTGGTCGAGGTCGAACATGGCGACCGACATGAACGGGCCGAAGACGCGCTCGCCATAAAGCGAGTTCAAAGCCCGCCGGTTCATGAGACCGGTCAACGGGTCGGTCAAGGTCTCGGCCTTCAGTTCGATCTGTGCCTGCAGATGATGCAGCGACAGCGTCAGCGCGCCGAGCGCCGTCATGCAGGCGACTGCCACGACCGAATTCAACCGCTCGGCCCAATTGTCGGGTGCGACGCCGAGCACCCACTGGCCCTTGACCAGAAGCACGGCGCCGCAGAGCCCGAAGGATACGCCGCAGACGCCGCTTAGCGCCGAAACGACCAGCAGAATGCCGCGATCCTGACTGCCCTTGATCCAGAACATCACCCCGATCGAGGCGAGCAGCACTGTTACCGTCGTATAGGTGAGGATGAAGCCGACACCATCGAAACCGAGATAGGTCACGCCGGCGCAGACAGCCATCGCAAGCATGGCCGGCAGGACAGCGCGGCTGTAATTTCGCACACCAAGATATTGCATGGCCGAAAGTGAAAGCGCCAGGAAACCGAGGCTGAGCAGCGCCAGCGCCGCCTGGCAAAGCAAGGGACTGGGCTCCCTCGTGTAGCGCCAGAAGACGATGACGTGGGCGACAAGGACGAGAATGCCGCACGCCACCGTCAGCACGAAGCGTGCACGCGGCGCCGTGAACCAGATCACAAACATGGTGACGCTCAGGCATGTGCCCGACAGCGCGGCCGCCAGCAATAGCGAACTGAAATCCAGCATGGATGAGCGGCAACCTTTGGGATCTTCGATTTGTGGCGCATCATAGGCATGCAACCGGCCGGAGATACCGTTTTCGGCCGGTTTTCAAAGCAACCTGCCGACAGGGTTTACAAAGCGTCGACTGCCGTCCCGCGAAGCTCGGCACGCGAGTGTCCCTAGTCTCAGCCCTTGTTGAGCAGCGCCAGATTGGCGTTGATCACGCTCGGGTCGGCCATGCCGGCCCTTGCTTCCATGAGCAGCGCTCTCGCCTTGTTCTTGTTGCCGCGCAGCAGCTGCGAATAGCCCATATTGTTGACAATCTGCGGCTTGCGCCCGGCAACCTTCAAAAGCTGGTCGTAGGCGCGGTCGGCGAAGTCGAAGCGGCCGAGTTCGTCATAGGAGGCGGCAAGCCCCATCCATCCCTCGGCACTGTCGGCCTTCAGTTCCACGGCCTTGCGGAAATGCTGTTCGGCAAGGCCGTAATTGGCCTCGCGGAACTGCGCCTTGCCTTGCGCAAGGTCGGAGGTGCTGACGTCTTTTGCCACCGGTTGGATCGATGTGGTCTTGGTTTTGTCGACGTTGTCGGTCGTGCAGCCGCCGACCATCAAGACGGCCGCTAGCGCGGCCATTACCGTGAAACTTCTGTGACGCATGCCCCTGGCCCCAATCGCCCGATTTACCGGGTCGTTCTCTGAGGAAGCAGACTACAACAGGGCGATTAAACTTCAGTGCTGAAACGCCCCTAAAATTTGGTTTCGGGCACACCAGCCATTAACCAGCCGAGGGCTAGTCCGGCTCCATCGACTTGAGCCCCGCCGGAAACTGATACCGGCTGCCGTCATAGCGCAGCCGGTAGGTTCGTTTCATGGACCTTCCGGGATGGGACTGGCACTCGCCATTCTTGTCGACAGACGGATTGTCGGTGTCCAACCGCTCGAACACTGTGATGTCGTGATAGCCGTGATGTCTCGCCGGGCTCATCGCCAGGCTGACCCGGCTGGATTGAAAGGATCCTGCGCAATTGGTGTCGCCTTCGCCGCCAAAGCCGGCCACGATGATGCCGTCGAGCACCAGGCGCAGATCACCGCCGTCAAGGGCATAGAGCCGCAGGTCGGTTTCGCTGAAGGGATTGGGCCGCGAATGGCTCGCCATTTGGATGCGCAGGCCAAAGCCGGTGACACCGGGCGCCAGGCCATAGCGGCCGGTATCGAATTCGACCTTGTTGATGGCGATGGCATCATCGGTCATCAGCCCGGGCTGGAGCAGGCGCTGGCGCACCTGCCGGGTCTTCCTGTCGACGACCAGAAGGTCGACATCGCCGACATGCCCGTCGTCGCTGGATTGGCTGCTGTCGATGAGCGGCACCGCGACCAGCAACAGATCGTCATGGGCAGGCCATATCTTGCAGACGAGGCCAAACGGCGTATCCGGGAGCGTCACGGCGATGCTGGTATGGGGTTCGAGCGTGAACGAGGCGCCGTCTGCGCTCTTTTGGGCCCTGGGATAGGCCTGTTGCACCAGGGCGGCAGCATCGCCGCAATCGTCGGCCGCGGCCGAGGCCGGCGACAGACTGGTGGCGGCCAGGCCGAGGAAAGCGGTGCACAAGACTATTCGCATGGACGGCTCACTCATTTTGCTTTGCGGATTTTGCCGAAGGAGAGCGACCGAACCGGCCGGGTTTCGACATCCAGATGAAGCGTAGTTGGAGTGAGTAACCGCAAGAAGCCGCCGGGCAATCCCCTAGGTATCTACTGAACCGCCGTCATTTTGACGATGATCGGGATGACGGCGATCATCAGCACCACCGGCAGGATGCACACCACCACCGGCACCGACATCTTGGCCGGCAAGGCATGTGCCTTCTCCTCGGCCAGCGACATGCGCTTGTGGCGCATTTCGTCGGAGAACACGCGCAGCGCCCCGGCAAGGCTGGTGCCGAGTTCCTTCGACTGCTGCAAAAGCGTGGCGAAGGAGCGCACCTCGTCCAAGCTGAGGCGGTCGGCAAGCGCCTTCAAGGCATCGTCGAGGCTGCGGCCGGCCCTGAGTTCCAGCGACACCAGCTGCAGGTTTTGGCTCAGCGACGGATAGGTCTTGGCCAGTTCCTTCGAGACCCGCTCGATGCCTGCCTCCATGCTCATGCCCGCATCGGAGCAGACGATCATCAAATCCATGAAGTCGGGAAAGCCGTTGCGGTATTCGCGCATCTTTTCCCGCACCTTCTGGCTGAGCACCAGGCCGGGCACGAAATAGCCGGCGGCTCCCGACAGGATGATGAAGGTCCAGCGGCTGGTCGCGGTGGAATCGGCGCTGCCCATCCAATGGTTGACCAGGAACGCGCCGATCGTTGCGCCCACCAGGCAGGCGAAGCGGATCAGGAAGAATGTGCCGATCGCGCGCGGCTCCATATAGCCCGCCTGGATCAGCTTCATACGCAACCGGGCGACATTTTCCGGATCGCTCTTGGCGTAGAATTCCTGCGCCCGCTTCACCGCCTTCTCGCGCACGACGCTCTGGTTCTTCTTCGGCGCCGCCTCGGCCTGTTGGGGAGTCTTGCTGTCGTCGATCTTGAGCCGGCGCTTGAGATCGTTGCGGTCGCCTTTGGCTACCACGAGCGGCCATGCCACCGCGCTGCCACCCAACACCAGCAGCAGCGCGGCTACCGGCATCAGCGACGTCGGCGCCAGCGATGCAAGAAACTGGATCATCTGCTCCATCTCAGAACCGGAAGTTCGACATCTTGAACATGATGATGTTGCCCAGCATCAGCCATGTCACGGAACCGCCCAGCAGATACCACGTCTTCGGTACATCCCAGACGCTCTGATAGAATTGCGGCATCATCACCATAATGGTGGCGAACAGCAGTGCCGGCACCGCCGTCAGGATATAGGCCGACATACGACCCTCAGTCGAAATGGCGCGCACCTTGCGGCGCAGCTTGCCGCGTTCGCGGATCGTCGTCGACAGCCCGTCGAGGATCTCGCGCAGATTGCCGCCCGAACTCGTCTGGATGGAAACCGCGGTGACGAACAGCGGCAGATCCTCCTGGCCGACGCGGTCGAACAGTGAATTCAGCGCAGAAACCAGGTCGGAACCATAAGTCACCTCGTCGGAGATAACGCCGAATTCGGTGCCGATCGGATCGGACATCTCGCGCGACACCATCGAGATCGCCACCGGAACCGGATGCCCGGCCTTCAAGCCGCGCGTGATCAATTCCAGCGCCTCCGGCAACTGCACGCCGAAACGCTTCACCCGCCGGGCACGCTTGGAACGCAGCACAATCACCGGCAGCAGCGCTGTCAGCACCACAAACAGCAAAATGGCGAGCAACAGCGGCAGGCCGTACCAGAGCGCGACGAGCATCATGGCCAGCGCCACGCCCGTCGTCATCGTCAGGAATTTCGGCAACGGCATCACCATGCCAGACTGCGTGCGCAGCGCGCGAAAACGGTCGGGCGAGAAGAATGACGTGCCGGAATCGAGGCCGCGTTCCTTGCGCAGCTGAATCAGCACCTGTTCCTGGCTGATCTTGTTTTCCTGCAGCCTCATGCGCCGGTTGATGGCCAGGCGCTTGTCGCTGCGGCCGGCATAGAGCAGATAGCAGCCTTCGGCGATCATGATGCCGGTCAGCGCTGCCGCGGCATAAACGACATAGATCGGGCTGAAATTCTCGAACACCCGGCTACTCCTGCGGCCGGCCGGGTTCGAAATATTTGCCGGGGAATTCAATGCCCATATTGCGCAGGTCCTCGAGGAAACGCGGGCGAATGCCGGTCGCCTCGTAGTGACCGAGGATCTTGCCGTCGGCCTCCATGCCAGTGCGCACGAAGCGGAATATCTCCTGCATCTGGATGACGTCCCCTTCCATGCCGGTCACCTCGGCGACGCTGGTCACCTTGCGCTTGCCGTCCGACAGTCGCGTCAGCTGGACGATAAGGTCGAGCGCGCTGGCGATCTGACTGCGGATCGACTGCACCGTCATCGGCATGCCGGTCATGCCCAGCATCTGCTCGAGGCGTGAAATGGCGTCGCGCGGCGTGTTGGCGTGGATGGTCGCCATCGAGCCTTCATGTCCGGTGTTCATCGCCTGCAGCATGTCGAAGGCCTCCTCGCCGCGGCACTCGCCGAGGATGACGCGGTCAGGGCGCATGCGCAGCGCGTTCTTGACCAGGTCGCGCTGCTTCAGCTCGCCATGACCTTCGATGTTGGCGGGGCGCGTTTCCATGCGCGCGACATGCGGCTGCTGCAGCTGCAGTTCGGCCGCGTCCTCGATGGTGATCAACCGTTCGTCTTCCGGAATGAAGGCTGACAATGCGTTGAGCATCGTCGTCTTGCCGGTGCCGGTGCCGCCCGAGATGATGGTCGTCTTGCGGGCGTGGACTGCCGCCGCCAGCACCTCGGCCATATTCTGGGTGATGGCGCCGAACTCGACCAGCTTGTGCAGGCCGAGCTTGTTCTTTGAAAACTTGCGGATCGACACCAGCGGCCCGTCGACGGCGACCGGGCGAATGGCGGCGTTGAAGCGCGAGCCGTCGAGCATGCGGGCATCGACCATCGGTTGCGATTCGTCGACCCGGCGGCCGACGGCGGCGACGATCTTGTTGACGATGCGCAACAGATGCGCCTCGTCCTTGAACGGGATATGGACCTGCTGCAGCTTGCCCCGTTTTTCGACGAAGCAGTTCTGGTGGCCGTTGATCAGGATGTCGTTGATGTCGGGGTCCTTGAGCAGCGGTTCCAGCGGGCCGAGGCCGACCATCTCATCGACGATGTCATCGACCAGCGCTTCAAGTTCGACGGTGTTGATCGCCATACGCTCCTGGCGGGTCTTTTCCGACACGAACTCCTGCACCTGCCGGCGCATCTCATCCTTGGGCAGGCGCTCCAGCGCGACCAGGTTGATTTCCTCGAGCAGCAGCCGGTGGATGCGCACGCGGGCATCGAGCACCTTGTTGGCGCTTTTTCCCGGTGTTGTCTCCGGCTTCGGCGGCAAGGCCTTGCGGTTCGTCGGGATGACCACGGCGTGATGCGCGACCGGCGCCGCCTCGGCCGGCTTCAGCGCGCGGACGTCACGGTTCTGCAGGGTCGAGAAGCGGCTGGTCATCCGGCTTTCCTCTTCAGGAGGCCCCTGCCGATGCCGAACAGCGAGCGCGATTTCTCCGGCGTCACCACGGCTTCTTCCGGCAGGATGATCCTCTTCAGATCGTTGACGACATTGGCGTTCGGGTCGATCTCATGCAGCGGCACGCCGCGGTCGACCGCTTCACGCACAAGCCGGTAATTGTTGGAGATGCCGCCGACGAAATGCTCGCCCAGGATTTCCTGGACATCCGCCTGCTTGATGCCGTTGTCGAACATCTTCTGCTCGAAACGATTGACGATGACGTTCGGCTTCACTTCCTTGCCGGCCGTCTCGTAGACCGCCTGGATCAGCCGCTGCGTGTGGCGCAGGCATGGCACCGTCATTTCGGCGACGATGTAGAGCTTGTTGGAGCCGAGCAGCACCGTCTCCGTCCACGGAAACCAGGTGCGCGGCATGTCGATGACGACGTTGTCGAAATAGGCCGAGACGAGATCGAGCATGCGCACCACGACATCGGTCTTGAACGAGCGCATTTCCGACGGATGCGTTGGCGCCGCCAGCACGCAGAGCCCGCTCGCATGCTTGGACAGCATCACATCCAGCAGCTGACGGTCGAGGCGCTCGGGCTGGTTCTCGATTTCGGTGATGTCGAAGCGCGGCTCGAGGTCGAGATATTCGGCGCAGGCGCCTTGCTGGAAATTGAGGTCGACCACGCAGGTCGACGCGCCGCGCGTCACCGAATGATGCAGCTGGAAGGCGGTCTGCAGCGCCAGCGTCGTGGTGCCGACGCCGCCGGCGGCCGGCATGAAGGTATAGATCTGCGACTCGGTGTTTTCCTCGCGCCCCGGCCCTTGCAGCGCGCGCACGACCGACCGCACCAGATCGGCGGTGGTGATCGGCTTGACCAGGAAATCGGCGACCTGGAGCTGCACCAGGATACGCACTGCGGCTGCGTTGAATTCCTGGGTGACGACGACCACCGGAACGCGGCCTTCAAGCCGGCGCATGATGCGCTGCAGCGACTCGATCTCTTCCAGCTTTGCCGCATCCATGTCGACGATGAGCGCGCCGAAATCGGCTTCCTGGACCTCGCCGCGCAGTTCGGTAATGTTCTTCTCGACGGTCGAAAGCTGGATCACCTCCGAGGCCGCGAACGCGGTGCGCGTATCCTGCGCAAAGGTCCGGTCGCTGGACACCAGCAGGATCTTCTTGGTCTTGATGCCGCTTGCCATTTTGTCAGCCTGTCAGGTCATTCCCGGTCAAATCACCGGGCAAATCAATCGGTTGTCGCTGTCGGTTGCACGGCCTTGGCAGCAGCAGCCTGGTCGGCGGCGTTGACTGCCGCCTCACTGCGCTGCGCCGGCACCAGCAGCCTGGTGTTCTGGACGCCGTATTTCCAGGGATCGACCATCTGCATGGCCGTATTGGCGGCCTGTGCGTTGCCGGCGGCAATCGTCGGTCCCTCGGAGCGGACATAGTCGTCGCTGGTGCAGCCGCCGGCGAGGCCGGCGATCAGCAGGGCGATGCATGATTCCACGCGCATGGCTTCAATCCTTCGGCAGGTCGAGGAAATGCCCGACGGTGGTGACCGCGGCCGGCTGTGCCGTACTGCCGCTGGCCATTGCCACTGCACGATTGGCTTCGGACGATTTCACTTCCTCGGTGTTGTTGAGGAAATAGTCGACATTGCTGGCTGGCTGCGTGCCGTCGGTCGGCTCGAGCAGCTTCTTCGACGGATCGACCGGCTTGACCAGATAGGGGGTGACGATGATCACCAGATCGGTCTCGCGCCGCTGATAGGATTTGGAGGAGAACAGCGAGCCGAGCACCGGCAGCTTGCCGAGGCCGGGAAGACGCGATGTGGTAATGTCGTTCTGTGACTGCAGCAGGCCGGCGATCATGAAGCTCTGGCCATTCTTCAGGTCGACGGATGTTTTGGCGCGGCGCACGATAAAGCCCGGGACCGAGATATTGCCGATATTGTAGGAGGCCGAAGCGTCGATCGAGGACACTTCCGGCGCGATGTCGAGGCTCACCAGCCCGTCCTTGAGAACCGTCGGCGTGAAGTCGAGGCTGACGCCGTATTTCTTGTAGCTGACGGAAATCTTGCCATTGTCCTCGGAGACCGGGATCGGGAACTCGCCGCCGGCGAGGAAGCTTGCCGTCTGGCCCGAGCGGGCGATCAGGTTCGGCTCGGCCAGCCGCCTGGCGAGACCACGTTCCTCCAGCGCCTTGATGGCGACGTCGATCGACAGGCCGTTGGACAGCAGCCGGCCGATGATCTCGCCATTGCCGGCTCCCGGCACCGTGCCAGGATCGAGGGTGACGTCGCGCCCGCCAATGCCGTAAGCGAAATTGGCGCTGTATTTGGCGCCGAGATCCTGTCCGGCCTGGCGATTGATCTCGACGAAGCGGACGTTGAGCTGAACCTGCTGCGAGGACGAGATGTTGACCGAATTGATCACTTCCTCATTGCCGGAGAAGCGGCTGGCGATCTTGCTTGCCTTCTCGGCGGCGACCGCGTCATCGGCCTCGCCCGACAGCACGACGCGGCCATTGGCCGAGCCGACCTTGATCTTGGCGTCCGGCACGCTGGCGCGAATGGTGCTGGCCAGCTGGTCGGTGTCCAGCGTCACCTCGATGTCTACGGTGCCGACCAGCTGCTTGTTCTCGTCGAACAGCGCGATGCCGGTGGTGCCGAGATTGTTGCCCAGCACATAGAAGGATTTGTCGGTCAGCGGATTGACGTTGGCGATCTCCGGATCGCCGATGACGATCTGGTAGAAGGCGGCATTGGTCATGACCGTCTTCGGCTTGCCCTTGGCCACCTTGATCGACGCATTCGTTGTCGACGAGACATGGACTATATCGTTGTCGGCCTTGGCTGGCGCGCTGAGGCCGAGCATTGCGGCCGCGGCCAGGCAAGCCCCCACCGCAAGCGCCCGCATTGGGCGCAGCCCTTTCGTAGTTCGAAATGCATGAAGTCCCGACATCTGTCCCGTCCCTCGCCCGGTCCCCACCGGCAGTTATTGCTGGTCCCGCGCAGGAACCTGGTATTCTTCGACCTGCGTGCCGCGCGTCACGATGATCGTCTTGAATTTCGGCTTCTCAGGCTCCTTGGTCGCGGCAGTGAACAGCGCGCCGGCAGCGGCCTGGACGCCGGAGGCGACCGATCCGCCGAAGGACGAGATGGTGGTGACGCCGTCCTTGGCGGCCCCTCCGTCTGCGGCCGAGCGGAGCGACAGCGACAAGGTGCCGACGGTGCGGGCAAGCGCCACTTTCTGCGCGCCTTCGGTCGTCACCTCGATGGTGACGGAATTGGCGATCTGCGGTGTGGTCTGGCGCTCGTCGGCGCCCTGCCCCACGGTCAGCACCTTGGCGTCGGAGACGACGATCTCGGAGGTAACGGTCGATCCGGCAGCGCCCTGCGCGTTCTTGGCCACTTCCTGGATTTCGCCCGCATCGCGTGTCAGCACCACGTCGACCCGGTCGCCCGGCATGACGAAGCCGCCGACACCGGCGATCTCGTCGGTGCGGATTGTCACCGCCCGCATGCCGGGCGTCATCATGTTTGATAGCGTCGCGCGGCCGTTCGGCCCCGACAATTTGCTGATCAGCACCGGCTCGTTGACCTCGATCGGCGACAATACCACGCGGCTGCCTTCGGCGAGCAATGCATTGACTGTGGTGAACGCGCCCTGCGGCACCGAATCCTCGGACCATGGGATTTCGCTGAGCTGCGCCCGGTCAAGCTCCATGCCGTAACGCAGCGGCGCGTTGGCCACCACTATGGTCTTGAAGACGACCTTGGGGACGGCGGGCGCCGGGATCGACGCCGTTTTCTCTTCGGCATCGGCCTTGGCCTGGCTTTTCACCCAGAAATCCGCGGCAAAGATTGAAATCGCGCCGAAGACGGCAGCGATGCCAATCATCGTTATGGCCTTGCCCCTCACAACCAACCCCTGACATTCGTGGTCTTTTGTTTTGTTGGAGCGACGCTAGGCCGCTTTGTTAAAGATTCAGGAATCGCGGCCGCTCCGCACGGACCTATTTCCGCCGGCTTGGTTATCGAAAGGTTTTAGGATAAGAAGGGTTTAATCCCCGAACGTAACAGGAACTTCCGTCGCTTGGCGCCGAAAAGCGTGGCAGTATCGACGGGTGATTCGCGGCACGGATTCTATGGTAGGCATGGACGACAACAACGATCTTTTCGGCAATCTGGAAAAGCAGCCCCAACCGGCTCGGACACCTTCGCGCCCGGCCGACCCGCTGGTGCAGGCCACGAAGCGTCCTGCCGCGACCAAGGACGGCAGCGAGGGCTATAGCGCCGCCGACATCGAGGTGCTGGAGGGGCTGGAGCCGGTGCGGCGCCGTCCCGGCATGTATATTGGCGGCACCGACGACAAGGCGATGCACCATCTGTTTGCCGAGGTCATCGATAATTCGATGGACGAGGCGGTCGCCGGCCATGCCACCTTCATCGATGTCGAGCTGTCGGCCGACGGATTTCTGACCGTCACCGACAATGGCCGCGGCATTCCGGTCGATCCGCATCCGAAATTCAAGAAACCGGCGCTCGAAGTCATCATGACGACGCTGCATTCGGGCGGCAAGTTCGATAGCAAGGTCTATGAGACCTCCGGCGGTCTGCACGGTGTCGGCGTCTCGGTCGTCAATGCGCTGTCGGACCATCTCGAAGTCGAGGTCGCGCGCGGTCGCCAGCTTTACCGCCAAAGGTTCTCGCGCGGCGTTCCGGTGAGCGGGCTGGAGCAGCTCGGCGAAGTGCACAACCGGCGCGGCACCAAAATCCGCTTCCATCCCGACGAGCAGATTTTCGGCAAGGGCGCCGCCTTCGAGCCGGCGCGGCTCTATCGCATGACCCGCTCGAAAGCCTATCTGTTCGGCGGCGTCGAGATCCGCTGGAGCTGCGACCCATCGCTGATCAAGGAAAAGGACCAGACGCCGGCCAAGGCGGAGTTCCATTTCCCCGGCGGCTTGAAGGACTATCTCAAGGCATCGCTCGGCGATGATTTCCAGGTGACCCGCGAAATCTTCGCCGGCAAGAGCGAGAAGCAGGGCGGCCACGGTTCGCTGGAATGGGCGGTGACCTGGTTCGGCGGTGACGGCTTCGTCAACTCCTACTGCAACACCATCCCGACCGGCGAAGGCGGCACGCATGAGGCCGGCTTTCGCAATGTGCTGACGCGCGGGCTTCGGGCCTATGCCGACCTGGTCGGCAACAAGCGCGCCTCGATCGTCACCTCCGAAGACGTGATGATCTCGGCGGCAGGCATGCTGTCGGTGTTTATTCGCGAGCCGGAATTCGTCGGCCAGACCAAGGACAGGCTGGCAACGATCGAAGCCATTCGCATTGTCGAGACCGCCATCCGCGATCCCTTCGACCACTGGCTGGCCGACAATCCGCAGGAAGCCTCCAAGCTGCTGGAATGGGTGATTGCGCGCGCCGACGAGCGGGTGCGCCGGCGCCAGGAAAAGGAGGTGTCGCGCAAGAGCGCGGTGCGCAAGCTGCGCCTTCCCGGCAAGCTCGCCGACTGCACGCAGAACGCCGCCGCGGGCGCCGAACTGTTCATCGTCGAAGGCGACTCGGCCGGCGGCTCGGCCAAGCAGGCGCGCGACCGCGCCAGCCAGGCGGTGCTGCCGCTGCGCGGAAAAATCCTCAACGTCGCCAGCGCCGGCAACGACAAGCTCGCCGCCAACCAGCAGATTTCGGACCTGATTCAGGCGCTCGGCTGCGGCACGCGCTCGAAATACCGCGACGAGGATTTGCGCTACGACCGCGTGATCATCATGACCGACGCCGACGTCGACGGCGCTCACATAGCCTCGCTGCTGATCACCTTCTTCTACCAGGAAATGCCGAACCTGGTGAATGGCGGCCATCTCTATCTGGCGGTGCCGCCGCTCTATTCGATCCGGCAAGGCGGCAAGGTTGCCTATGCCAGGGACGATGCGCACAAGGACGAGCTGTTGCGCACCGAATTCACCGGCCGCGCCAAGGTCGAGATCGGCCGCTTCAAGGGCCTGGGCGAGATGATGGCCGCGCAGCTCAAGGAAACCACCATGGACCCGAGGAAGCGCACGCTGCTCAGGGTCGATGTCATCGACGCCGTGGCGGCGACCAAGGATGCTGTCGACGCGCTGATGGGCACCAAGCCGGAAGCCCGCTTCCGCTTCATCCAGGAACGCGCCGAATTCGCCGCGACGGAAGTGCTGGATATCTGAGCGCCGGCCAACTCTTCGTTTTGACGCAGTTCCGGGCGGAAAACCGTTTCACACTTTTCCTGGAACTGCTCTAGCCTGCGCTTCCGATACGGAGACCAGCTTGTGATCCGGGCGCGGCTGAAGAGCTACTTCGAAACTAGTTTGGCGGGCCTGACGCAGCCGACGCGCTCGGATTGGATTTTCGCCCTGCGCACGGTTTCGGCCGGTCTGATCGCGCTTCTCGCTGCTTACGCGCTAAAACTCGACCACCCGCAATGGGCGATGATGACGGTCTTCATCGTCGCCCAGCCGGTCGCCGGCATGGTGCTGGCGAAAGGTTTTTACCGGCTGCTCGGCACGCTGGCCGGTGGACTTGCGGCGATCGGCATCACCTCGGTTTTCGGCACCAATCCCTGGCTGCTGGTCACGGCGCTATCCGTCTGGATTGGGCTGTGCACGCTGGTTTCGTCGCTGCTGCGCAATCCGGAAGCCTATGGCGCCGCACTTGCCGGCTATACCGCGATGATCATTGGGCTGCCGGCTTTCGGCCAGCCGCACGTGGTCGTCGATCTCGCTGTCGCGCGCTGCGCCGAGATCGTGCTCGGCATCGTCTGCGCCGGCCTGACCAGCCGGCTGATCCTGCCCAAGCTGGCCGCTGACGCCATCATCTCCAGGCTGAAGCGCAGCATCCTCGACCTTGCAACCTATGCAGGCGGCGCTTTTTCCGGTGGCGACCCGGCGACGCTGGCCGGCCTGCACCGCAAGCTGATCACCGACGCCCAGATGCTGGCCGAGATGCGCGCCTATGCCCGGCTCGAAGCACCGAGCTTCGCCACCCGCGCCCATCCGGTCCGGCTAACCATCGGTCAGCTTCTCTCGGCGCTGTCGGCGGCGCGCGCGCTGCATTCGCATGCCGCGCCGAAAAACGCAGCGCTCATTCCGGTACGCTCCGAACTGCAGTCGATGGTCAGCGAGCTGGCAGCGACGCCCGAGGCGCTGGACGACACGTCGCCCTGGGTGACGCGGCTCGACGCGATTGCCGGCAAGGCCCGGCAAATGCCCGACGCCTCGACCGATCAGGGCGACGACAGGGTCGGCACCATAACCCGCCTCACCATCGCCGCCGATTTCGCCGAAGCCTTCAAGCAGGTGCTGCGCGGCCTCGACGCCCTGCGCGCACCGGTGACGGGCCCCAGCCGGAGCAACAGGCAGCTGCCTGCGCTGGTGGTGCACCGCGATTATCCCGGGGCTTCGCGCAATGCCATACGCGCCGGCCTTGCCACGTTGGCGGTCGCCGCCTTCTGGCTGACGACGAAATGGTCCGACGCGGCCGGCACCGTCATCCTCGTTGCCGTCGTCTCCAGTCTTTTCGCCGCGCGGCCTGACCCGGTGCGGGTGTCCTGGGGCTTCTTCAAGGGAACGCTGCTGGCTTTGCCCTTTGCCTTCCTTGTCGGCCAGGTCGCGCTGCCTGCTTTGCCCGGCTTCGGCTGGTTCACGCTGTTTGTCGTGCCGATCCTGGTACCGACGGCGCTGGGCATGGCCAATCCGCGCACCGTCGGCGTGGCGACGGCGTTTGCAATCAATTTCCTCGCCTTCCTCAGCCCGCATCAGGCGATGACCTATGCCCCAGGCCCGTTCTTCGCCGGCTCGGCGTCGGTGCTGGTCGGCATCCTGCTGGCCATCGGCGTCTTCATCGTGGTGCTGCCGGTCGATCCATGGCGCGCGGCCAACCGCATCGTGCGCGCCATGCGCGAGGATCTGGCGCGGCTGTGTCTGCACGAGCGGGTACCGCGGCGTTCGGCCTTCGAGAGCCTGGCCTATGACCGCATCAACCAGCTGATGCCGCTCTTGCAGAATGCCGGCAGGAAAGGCGATGCGATCCTGGGCGGCGGGGTCGCCGCCGTTACCGTCGGCCTCGAAATCCTGCGCCTGCGCGCCGCGCAGCAGAGGCCGTCCACTCCTACCGACACCGCGCTCTCGATCGCCAATTTCCTGCGCGGCCTCGCGCGTGAACTGCTCTTTCGCGCACCAGGCGAGCCCCAGACGGCGACCATCACTGTGGCCCGGCAATATGCAGCCGGCCTCTCAGAGCGCAGCGGTAGTGCCGACACGCTGCAGATCGCAGCCTCGCTGCGCATCATCGCCGCCGCGATCGAGGATTTCCCGGATTTCTTCACCAGGGACCGTGGCTAGGGCGTCAGGCCGCGGCTATCGCCAGCGCATGCCCGCGCGCGTTTTCCCGCAGCGCGTCGAGATGGATCGACTTGACCAGGCCGGCGAGATCGCCCTCGGTGGCATGACCGCCGAGCTCCTTCAGCATCAGCCAGCTGACCTCCTGCACGCCGGCGAGGCGCTTGCCGTTGGCGACTTCGCGCCAGATTTTGAGCGCGCGCAGGATGATGCCATGGGTGGAAGCGGCAAGGCCGGCGCCGCGGAACAGCGCCTGCAACGCAACGTCCTGGCCGCCTGCGAGCAAGGCCCGCACCCGCTGCTCCGACTGCTGGCTGAGCGCAACCAGGGCCGAGCCGAAAAAGTCGACCTTGCCGTGGGCAATGGCACGGATGATGAAACTTGCGGTCAGGTCGCCGCGCAGGCGCAGATGTTCGATAAGTGCCGCATGTTCCTCCGCGCGCGTGCCTTCGACCAGCCGCACCGAAGCCTTGACGCAAGCATCGCGCGTGACGCGCTCGGCTCTGGCCGCCCCCATCAGCGCCATCACCAGCGGCGAAGCCTTCAGCGTTTCGCCGAGCTTGACCAGTAGCATGTGCCGGCAGTCGGCCGGCAGCCGCACATCCGTGACCATTGCCTCGCGCAAATGAGCGATATGGCCATGCCGCTCGGCGATGCGGCGGAAGGAGAGCGAGGCTATGTCGGCGCCGTCATTGGCGAGCAGCGCCGCACACGCTTCCGGTTCGCCGATCTCGGCGATCGCCGCGGCAACCGCCATCGAAACGACCGGCCGGTCGGCGATCAGTTTTTGCGTCGCCTTGTGCCCGGCCGCGACGCGGTCGATCAGGTCGGCGTCCGTCAGCAGCGGGGAGCGCGCCAGCACCAGGGCTGCCACTTCCGGCTGATCGGAGGCAAGCGCGCTGATGATCTGCAGCGGCGCGTGATGGCTCATCGACAGCGCTTCGGCCATAGCCAGCCGCACCTTCGACGAGGCGTCGTCGAGCAGCAGCGTCAGCGCCGCTTCGGCCGCGCAACGGTCTTCGAAAGGCAGGTCGGAATTGACGTAGGCGCGGGCCAGCGCGCTTGCCGCCGCGGCGCGCTCCGAAACTCTCGCGGTGTAGATCCATTTGAGAAAATGCGAGACAACCATACTGCCTGCTACGCCCCTTGCCGGAAAGCTTCCGGCCCCAGGAATGACCCTAGGCAGAAATGGTTTACGAACGGTTCACCATGTTTGTTAATGCATGTCGCTCGAAAGTGGCCCCGGTTTCGAGGCAACCACATGCATCAAAACAAAGACTTAAAACTTGCGGGTGGCATGGGCAGCGCCTATCAACCGTCAGGCAGCGGAGGAGAAAAACGATGCCCGGGCTTTATCTCGAAGAGTTCGTCGTCGGACATGTCTTTCGGCACACGCTGCGCAAGACCGTCACCGAAAGCGATAACATGCTGTTCTCGGTGATGACGCTGAACCCGCAGCCGCTGCACATCGACTTCGACTTCGCCGCCAAGAGCGAATGGGGCAGACCGCTGGTCAATTCGCTGTTCACGCTCGGCCTGATGATCGGCATTTCCGTCAATGACATCACCGTCGGCACCACAATTGCCAATCTCGGCATGAAGGAGACGGTGTTTCCGCACCCGGTCTTCCATGGCGACACCATCCGTGTCGAAACGACTGTGATCTCGGTCAGGGAATCGAAATCCAAGCCGGACCGCGGCATCGTCGAGTTCGAGCATCGCGCCTACAATCAGAACGATGTGCTCGTCGCCAAATGCACGCGCCAGGCGATGATGATGAAAAAGGCGGCCTGATGCGCTCGCTGCTGTTTGTGCCCGGCGATTCCGAAAAGAAGCTGGACAAAGGCTTTGGCGCCGGCGCCGACGTGGTCATCGTCGACCTTGAGGATTCCGTGGCGCCACAAAACAAGCCGTCGGCACGCGACATCGCGGCACGCTTTATCGGCGGCAACCGGCAGCAGACAAGCTCCGCCATCTATATCCGCGTCAACGATCTCTCGACCGGGTTGACCGACGACGATCTGGCCGCCCTGGTTCCGGTCAAACCCGACGGCATCATGCTGCCGAAGTCGAACAGCGGCCAGGATGTCCAGCAGCTATCCGTAAAGCTCCGCGTACATGAGGCCGAAAACGGATTGCCGGATGGCGCGATCAAGATCCTGCCGATCATTACCGAGACCGCTGCTGGGTTGCTGGCCGCCGCGACCTATGCCGGGGCAAGCGCCCGGCTTGCCGGCCTCACCTGGGGTGCCGAAGATCTGTCCGCGGCGATCGGTGCGCGGGCTGCGCGCGACGACAACGGTCGATACACCGATGTCTTCCGCCTTGCCCGCACCATGACCATCCTCGCCGCCGGCGCAGCCGAAGTCGCGGCGATCGACACGGTCTTCCCTGCCTTTCGCGACATGGCCGCCTTCGAAGCCGAATGCACGGAGGCCGAGCGTGACGGCTTTACCGGCAAGATGGCAATCCATCCGGCGCAAGTGCCGGTCATCAACGCCGCCTTCACGCCATCGGCGGAGGCAGTGCAACGCTCGCAGGCCATCGTCGCGGCCTTCGAGGCGGCCGGAAATCCCGGCGTGGTCGGCATTGACGGCAAGATGTATGACCGGCCGCATCTCAGGCTCGCCGAACGGCTTCTGGCTCGCGCCAAGGCAGCCGGGGTTTAGTCCCGCGCCAGCACGATGACCCGGTCCTCCGGCAGGTAGGCCAGCGCTTGCGACTTCAACGGGTTGACGGTGACGCCGCCCAGAGCCCGCTCATCATTCTGCGCAGCGCGAACGCGCCTATGCCCGATGGCGATCTCGCCGCGCAGACGCGCCGATTCCGCGATCGTCCAGAACGTCACCGGATGGTCGATGGCGACATAGTCGCCGACCGGACGCATGTAGATTTCGGAGCCCTCCTCGTCGAGCAGATCATCGAAGATCGCGGCGAGATGCTGGTTCTCCGATGCCTGCGCCAGCATCAGGCTGACCAGCCGGTTGCTGACGACGAAATCATCGGCCTTAGTCACCGCCGCCAGCTCGCGGTTGCGCACGTCGATCATCTCGCTGACGATCGAGATGTGCGTGCCGGCATCGTCTGCGATTTTGCGCAGATGCAGCAGCGTCACCAGCGTGCGCGTATCGGCGGGCTGCGCTGCCATGGTCTCGCTGTAGCCAAGGACGAGCACGTGGTCGTAGGAAGGCACGTCCAGGCTTGCCAGTGCTGTGCTGCTCGACGTGTCGGTGATGCGGCAGGAAACCGACAGATTGTCGCCGACGACCGGCAGGCCGGCAACTTCCTGCTCGAGGCCTGGCGTATCGGCGGCGATGGTCAGGATCGAACCCGGCGCGACGTAGCGCGACAGTTCATAGGTGATGATCGGACCGCGCCGGTTCCAGCCAAGGATCAGCGTGCGCTCCGGCTTCGCCTCGACAAGCTGATGGCGAAGGATTGCCGCGGTATCGATCTTGGCCCCCGCGCCTCCCAGCTTGATAGCGGCATCGTCCTCGGCAATGATGATGGCGCGCATGTCCTTGCCGATCACCAGATCCGACGGCGGGTTGAGATTGACGCGCCCGGTTTGGTCGCAGAGCCCGATCAGCGTGCAATGCTCATACGCCATCACCGCCTCGCCGAAGGTCTTGCCGGTGAGATCAGGCTGCTCGGTCGTGTAGATTTCGCAGCCGTCGAAATCGAGCAGTTCCGAATAGACGCCGCTGAGACCCGACTGCCGGCTCGAATGCACGACGATGCGCGAGATCAGCTGGTCGGCCAGCACAAGCTGCACCTCGGCCCCGCCGACGACGCGGGCGACCTCGGCGTTCTTGCCGTCGCGGATCTCGGCGGCGATGTTGTAGGCCGCCGTGCGCCGGTTCGGGTCGTTGGCCAGCGCGAGCACTGTCTTGATGACCTGCGAATCCGGGTCGTCGCCCTCCGGCGACAGCACGATGATCGAGCGCTAGGTCTGCGGGTTGACGATGGCCAGATCGTAGAGGTCGGTCGGGTCGCCGCTGCGGCAGATGATGCGCGTATTGCCCAGTCTGCCGACTTTGGCGGCGATCTCGTCCTCCATCGCCACCTTGTCCATATTGGCCATGACGACAATGCGCGGATGGCGGCGGCTGGCATTGGCAATGACGAGTTCGGAGATGACGTCGAAGACCGACGGCGACCAGTTGAGGATGATGGTGTGGTCGCTCTCCAGCACCCGCGAACGGCCCTTGCGCAATTCATCGAGCTTGCTGTCGACGCCGGCGCTGAGCACGCCGATGAGGGCCGACACGACGAAGATGCCGGCGAGCGTGACAAAGAGCATGACGAGACGAAAGGCCCAGCCGGTGTCGCCGCCCATCGTGCCGGAATCGAGCGTGCGCATCAGCGATTCCCAGAACGCTTCGAAGAAGTTCAGCGGTTCGCCGCCCTCCGGCGCGATGCGGGTCACCGCAAGGAAAGCCGCGGCGGCGATGATGATCAGCAGCGAAGCGACGGCGAGCCAGCCGATCAGCGCGATCGGCCCGGCCGCCATGCTCTTGTCAAACCCATAGCGCAGCCGGGTTCGCAGCGAGTCTCGTTTCTTCATGTCGCCGGCGACCCCCGCGCGCGGCCTCAAGGGCGTCGAGTTGGTTGTGTCCGACGATCACGCCGGCCTGGTGGCAGCGACCGGCGAGGTGATCCCCGAAGCCGCCTGGCAACGCTGCTACGTGCACTTCCTCAGGAACGCGCTCGATCATCTGCCGAGGAAGCACGGCGACGACTGCCTGCAGGAATTGCGCTGGCTCTACGACCGGCGCGATCTCGCAGAGGCCAGGGCTGATCTTGCCGCATGGCTTGCCAAATGGTCGGCCCGCTATCCGCGCCTGACAGGCTGGGCCGAGGATGCCATCGAACAAACCCTGACCTTCTTCAGGCTGCCGAGACAGCACCACAAGCATCTCAAATCCACCAACATGCTGGAGCGGCTCAACGAGGAAATCCGCCGGCGCACCTATGTCGTGCGCATCTTCCCCAATACCGAAAGCTGCCTGCGCCTGGTCAGGGCCTTGGCCGTCGAGACCAATGAAAACTGGATGGAGGCCAACCGATACATCAACATGGACGACCTGCGCGAGCACAAGAAGCTCGCTCTGCGCCAAGCCGCATGACCAGCATCATGGCCGCCCCATTTTGCAGAACTTGACGCACACAACCGCGAAGGGCCGGTGCATGTGTCCTCTGGCGAGACGTGAAACGGACTGCATCCGCAGTAATGGCCAGTCTGTCGCCAGACTAGCTGCGAGGTCACCGCTCATGCTACTTTGGGGCCTTCTCGTTGATGTGGGAAGAGGCAGGCCTTGCTTGGCGACGTATTCATCAACTACCGACGGCAGACCGATTCCGGCGTGGCGGGCCGCGTCTACGATAATCTGAACCGCGCGCTTCCTGATGCATCCATCTTCATGGACGTCGACAAGCTCAACCCCGGCGATGACTTTGAGGTGGCGCTTGCCCGCAGTTTGGCCAGCTGCAAAATCATGCTGGCGATCGTGGGGCCGCAGTGGGCCGCGCTTACCGATGAGCAGGGCCAGGTTCGGCTGGAGTCCCCCGACGACTTCGTGCGCAAGGAGATCCGTACGGCACTCCAGGCTGGGGTGCGCGTCATCCCCGTGCTCGTCAACGGCGCCAGCATGCCAAAGAAAAGCGCCTTGCCACCCGATCTGCAGGACTTGGCCAAGCGTCAAGCCATGGAGGTCCGCCACGAGCGCTTCAACGACGATATGGCGGCGATTGCGTCGGCGATAGCGAGCCAGCGGCGCGGCGGCCGAGGCTCTGGCTGCTGTACGGGCTGGTCGCGATGATCGCGCTCGGCATCGGCGGGACAACGGTGGCGTTGTGGCCGAGGCCCTCCCCTTTGCCGTCGCCTATCGAGCCCGCAGCGATCGAGGCCAAAGGGTGCAAGGAAGGATTCGTCTGGCGATCGGCGATCTTCGGCGACAGCGTGTGCGTGAGTCCTGCCGACTACGGCGAGGTGCAGGCGCAGAATGCCAATGCCCGCAACAATCGTTCGCCGACCGGCGGACCTTACGGCGACAGCACCTGCCGCGACGGCTACGTCTGGCGTGAAGCGTTCGAGAGCGACTTGGTCTGCGTCACCCCTTTCGAACGCGACAAGGCCAGGAAGCAGAATGCCGACAACGCATACAACCGGATATGAGACCGTAACTCCGGGCAAGCACCGATTTATCAAGAAATTGAGTGGTGGGCGATGACGGGCTCGAACCGCCGACATCTTCGGTGTAAACGAAGCGCTCTACCAACTGAGCTAATCGCCCGCTCCGGCCGGACCTTTAAGCGGTCGGAACCGGCTTCGCAAGGCCAAATGAACAGCCGCGAGCTTAGCCGCACAGTGGTTTTCGCAGGCAAAGTGCCGCCCGTCAAAAAACCTTCTCCTGTTTGCGTTTATGCTGTCCAGCTGCGCTTGACACCCGGTGGCGAACCCCTTATCCACCGCCCCAACGACGAACACGGCTGACACGTGCTCGTCCAATGCGCGGGTGTAGCTCAGTTGGTTAGAGTGCCGGCCTGTCACGCCGGAGGTCGCGGGTTCGAGCCCCGTCACTCGCGCCATTAATTTCAAGGGGTTAGCTACCGCCCCTTGAAAAGTTTCAACTCTCATTCTGCGGAGAGTTTCAACTTTCTGTATTCGTTCCGTTCCAGGCCAAGCAGCTTTCTGCCCTTGCGGCGGCTGGCATCGGCTGAGCGGACGGCGGCCAGATTGACCGGCATATAGGTCTTCTGCAGCCCCTTGTTCCCGTCGATCGAATTGCCCATCTTGGCCGAGATTGCCTCGACCGACGCGCCTCCGGCATTCGCCTCGACCGCGCCGGAACGCCGCATGTCCATCAGCCGCCGCTTCTCCGATGTCCCGAACACCAGCGTGCGCAGATCGGCAAAGTCGTCGACCAGAGAATCCTTCGTGTAAGGCACGCCGGCGCGCGGCCGGCCGCCCTTCGGGCCCGGCGCGAAACCGCGCGAGCGAAAGATCGGCGCATCGTCAAGCAGGGTGACGCCTAGTGATTCGACATAGGCCAGCACCAGGCGCTGCGTGCGTGACGACAGCGTGCCGACAGCCGCCTCGCCACTCTTGCTGCGTGCAATCAGAAAACCCCATTCCTGTGCTGTCTGCATTGCCTGCGCCGGTGTGAGCGTGCGCACGTCGACGGGTGAGAAGCTCGTGTCCCACGCAACGGCGATGATGCAGGCCAGTCCGCGGTAGCCGGCGCGCCAGGCGCCCTTGACCATGCGCACCGCCTCGCCTGCCGTCCAGGTCTGGTGGCGCGGTGGTGGCGTCTGGCGGCGGATCGCCTGCGATGGGTCGGAGCCGGGCGGGCATAGCTTCATGCCGGCCATGACATTATAGAGCGAACGCCACGTCTTTACGGCACGGTAGGCGATGTCGACACCTTTGACCCGCAGCAGACGGCCATACCAGTCGTCGAGCAGCTCGAGGGTGATGTCGGCTGGCGGCAGGTCGGCGAAGTACGGCTCGATGAAGGTCCAGCCGCGCTCCCGATCCTCGCGGGTGCGCGGTGGCTTGCGCTTCCATGCATCCATGCGGCGATAGCGTGCAAAGGCGTCTCCGATGGAATCCTTTGGCCATACATGCAGGCGCGACGGCTCCCTGCCCTTGCGGAGTTCCTGCCAGCGGTCTTCCCACTCCCGGGCTATCGTCCAAGCCTCAGGCCCGTCGATTCCACAGGAAATGCATCTGAAGCCAGCTTCGACCATCTTCGGCGTCGGCAGCGAGTAGCCGTATTTGCCCTTACGGATGACGTAGTGCTTCAATTTGATCTTACCCAAGGATCGCCAGCCTCGCTCTTGCAATGTCAATGCTAGACTGCGCGCCGGATCCTGATCCTGCAAGACCCGAGCGTTAATCGAGCCAGGCGTCGATCGCAACCATGTCGTAGTTGCCGGTGATTGGGCAGGCCTTGGGAAAGCCTTGATCCTGCAACGCGGGCAGAAATTCCATGAATTCCCGCAGCGTCAGGTGGAGATGACGCGCCGCCTTGATCGCCGGCACCAGCCGTGGTTGTACCGGGAAGCGGATAGATGACGGTTGTAATGTGTGGGTTTGGCTCATGGCACCAAAACTCTATCCACCGTCCATCGGGCAGCGGATGGGCGCCTTGTCGTTGGGCGGGTGTGAATCTCGCCCGTGTAAGCACCTCCGCCGCATAGCATGAGATTTTCCTACTCCATGATCTCGTTATTCCTGCATCGAGGGGGAATGAGGCTTAGAATAGCGGCCTTTCTCCCCCATGCCTATTCATCGAATCCTTAATCGCAGAATCGGCAGCCACAGAGCGAGAATACTTGTAATCGGCGGCTTCGAAGCCGCTACGCCCGGCCAACCCAGCATCGCCATGACAGCGTCTGGCTTGTGCGTAGTCAGAATCGCACCCTGTGCTCTGGCGAAATCACCAGCCTTCAAACGGCACCCTCGTTTGGGGCGGCGGCCCGGCGTCTCGCCTGCGGCGTCGCCATGCTGACGCTCCTTCGGCGCCGGTTAGCTGATTTCACGGTCACGAACTTGCTTCGGCAACGAAATGGACACCGCGCCGAAGCGGGAGTTCGAAGCTCTAAGCGCCATACAGCGGGCTCGTGATGCCGACGATTGCGACATCACCGAATTTGCCGTTCCTCTCCGACCCGCCCGCCCGATCGACACCCAAGCACACTGCCTTGTGACGTCACCTCAGGGCATACCTTGATCTTTTCAGCGATTACCCGTCGGCCAAGGCATCTGTTTTGAAATTCGCTTGATGGCGTCCCTGCCCTTGCCGTTCGACTCCGTCCAGTCCTTGTCTGTCAATTTGTTGCGACGAGAGCTAGTCCCCCTGTCGTGCTGGTCGGTCTCGTCTCATCTCGTGGCTCTGCAAAAACCGTAGCAGCATGTTCGCAACCTGTTCACCCATGTTGATTTCACGAGTTTCCGACTGTCGGCATATAAGAGGGAGAGGTCCGATGGATTTCATGTTGATGGTGAACATTGCCGGCGGCATCCTTCTGGCCATCGCAATCCCCTCGGTGTGTCTCGTCGGATGGCTGTTTTACCGTTCGGGATCGGGACAATTGAGAGGCGAAAGCTGTGACAATGAAAAGCCCGCCACCGTGAGCCAGACCAGAAAACTCGTATTTTAGCACCGACGAAACAAAGCTCGCTATTCTGCGTTGAGGCTCGTCGAACAACGGAGCTTCACGAATGGATCCGGCAACTGCAGCTGTGATGATTTTGCTTTCTTGCAGTCCCGCCCAGGGAGTCTGCAAGCCACTCGATACATCACCGGCCATGTTCGGATCCCTTGACACATGCCAGTTGGCGTTAGCCGTGAGGCTCGAGGGCGCTCCCAACGGGGAGATCGTCGGGCGATGCAGTTCGATCGACCCCTCCGCTACAGGTTCCGTTCCAGCCGGGTATAGCACGATTGTCGTCACGCGGGGCACAGGGGCGGGTGCGGTGAGCAGTCGCTACATCGTGCCGCACAAAAACTGAAGCCAGTCCACCGTGAGGCAGCGGGCTATTCATTCTCGACCGGACAATTATAGGCCTTGCCCTCCCTCTATGAAGCCATAATCGGCATCGTTGGCTTCGCGCTCGTCGTCCGCTTCGCCATCGTCGTCGCCTTTCCTGTCATTGGTCCCGGTGACTTCGATGCCACTGGCCAGACAGGGTTCGAGATCCGGGTCGGGCTCTACGAAGTCGAGCAGCTACATCAGGCGTTCTTCATCATCGATCGAGCGACGGACCGCCATGTCCGAAAGGCAGAGGTTCGTGGCTGGATAGCGAAGAATCGCACACGGCTTTCCCTCATTCGCATGGTTCGCAGAGATTAGCATGATCGCCTACTCTCATCTCGTCCGGCGTCGTCTGCCTCAAAGCAGCGCCGGTAAGGCTCGGCGCCCTTCTTGGTTTCTCCCCGTATGTCAAAAGGAGGTCGCCGGGCCTTACCAGGCCCCGCTGCTCATCGCTTGCGGGGTGTCCTGATGGCTGAGCTTGGCCCGTGGCCTAACGGCCAGAACCAAACGTTCCGAAAAGCTTTCCCAGGCTGGCGGCAGCCGAAGGGCTGCACAAGAGGGATCGTCAGACCGCTCCTGGCGCACCACAGCGACACCACCAAGCTGTAAGTCAGGTCCATCGGCGCTGCTGATGAGTGCCCTCAGATGGATTGCGTTTGCCACGAAAAAGGAATCGTACCGGCCCGTTCTCAGCACGTCAGCCGGAACGGGCCATGGGCAGAAGCAGCCGACTAGCTAAAATCGCAAGACGACCGAAGGACCACGTCGGCGATAGCACCGGACCCGACGGCGCCCGTGTCGCCAGTAACTACGGCAGACTCTTCTCCAGCCCCGCCGGCGGCGGCGCCGGTGGTAGTAATCTGGGTCGTAGTCTGGGTCGTAATCTTGGTCGTAGTAGCGCCGATGGTTGACCGGCTCCACTTCCGCGTGAGTACCTTCGTTGTCGAAGGCGTCTGGCGCGTCGAGTTCTTCGAGAATGCCGCTTTTGGCCGCTGGAACACCGGCCAATGCGTTGATAGGCCGGACCGCGCTTGCAAAGGCTGCTGCCCCTGCAACGCCAAACATCGCTGTCAAAAAGGATCGCCGATCCATAGTAAACCTCCCAACTTACATGAGCTGAACGAAGCGCCCCGCCTGCTGAAGGAGCAGGCCCAGCGCACGGTAAAATAGAGGATTCGCCAGCCGCTCAAGCAACTCGCGAATCCTATCAGCGCAGGAAGGGACCTGGCTGCGCCGATCCAAGACATGTCAGCTAAGGACGACCGCCATTACCAGAAAGGTAACGGCTGTTGCAAAAATCGGTGCGAGCAACCATCGCGCCTGGCCAACACTTTGATCCATTTGTTCTCTCCCGTTGTGGAGAACCAACAACCTGAAGCCCTAATCCGTTCCGCCTAGTCCAAAGGTAAGACCATTGCGTTGTACGGTCGGACTTTAGACCAATCGGATTAGACAAAGGTGCGTAGGCGGGAACGTTTACCCCGGTTCAAAGTTGGTTGCCGGGCAGTGCGGGACGATGATCGTCGTGTGCCGGTCCTTGCAGGAGAGAAGATATGAAGATGCACTTTGTGAACACCGCCGCAGCCATGTTGCTCTTGGCGGGGATCGGCTCCGCCGCCGCTGACGACATTATCATCCAGCCGGAACAGGACACGGTCATCCGTGAGTATGTCAAGAAGCAGCCCTTGGCTTCGGTGAACCTTCCCGGCGTGGAATTGAACGTCGGGACAGCTCTGCCGGAAACTGTGGAGATCCACGAGGTCCCGAACGTCAAATACCGTTACGTGGTGGTCGACAACCGCACGGTCCTGGTCGATCCGGGCACCCGCAAGATCGTGAAAGTTTACGACTGAGATTTCGAACGAACCCACGCTCGCCACCCTTGGGTGGCGAGTGTGTGCATTCAAACGCTACTCAGCCGGACAAATTCAAATTGCCACTCAGCTGGACAATGAACATGACGAACCCTGAACTCGAGAGGACGCAAGCCCTGGTTGCCCGCTTGGCTGATCTCCAAGCAAGAATGCAGGCAGCACGTCTTGTTGGAGCCGAGGTAACAACCGTCCGAAAGGTTGCAGCCATAATCGATGACGGCTTGCGACAGGCCGGCCTCACACCGTTAGAAATCGCAGAAGGTCAAGAGGAACAGTTTAGCGATACTAAATGTTCGACTGGCTATGGACAGCCGAACCCTACTCTCAGCAGATCAAGTCAGAGCAGCACGAGCCCTATTGAACTGGCCGCGTGTGCGACTTGCCGCCAAGGCCAATCTTAGCGAGATGGTGATCAGCGCTTTTGAGAACGGATACAGGAAACCGCGTCCCCACAACATCGCCGCCATCCGCAAAGCGTTTGAGGATGCCGGAATCGTTTTCACCGTCCAAGGCACTCCATCGTTAACCCGCTCAGAAGGTGATAGCGGACTAGCCGCCGATAATAGACGGTGGCGCGGCCGGGAGAAAAAAGGATAAAGGGGGAAAAGCCCGTGTACCCTCTGCACCCGATCTCTAAAGCGGCCGCTAACCACCCATTATGTCGCTCTACGGGATTGCTTTGGCGGACTGGCCACGTCACTTCCGCCATACCCAATGCAAAGCGATCCCGGCAGAGCTTGGTTACTGCTTCTGCACACGCGGCAGAAAAAGATGGACGCTTGTTCCTTCACCAGCTTCGCTCTCGATCCGAATGTGCCCGCCGGATTGTTGGACGAAGCCATAAACCTGGCTAAGTCCAAGTCCAGTCCCGCGTCCATCGGGTTTGGTGGTGAAGAACGGCTCGAAGACCTGCGCCAGAATCTCCTTGTTCATGCCGCAACCGGCATCGCGCACGGTCATACGAACGCACGAACCCGCCAGTGAATGCACGTCGTCGATGTCGTCAGGGACATCGCTAGTCTCGATTGTGAGCGTTCCCACGCCGGCCATGGCGTCCTTGGCGTTCATCGAGATTGAGCATGGCGACATCGAGCTGGTTGGGGTCGACCAGAACAGGGCCAAGCGCCGCTTCCAAGTTGCGTTCAATTTTGATTGCACTCCCGAGCGTTCGTTCCAGCAGCATCGAAAGCTGTTCGATCCGTCCGTTCAGATCAATGCCTTCGGGCGTAAGCGACTGGCGCCGAGAAAACGCAAGCAATTGCTGCGTAAGTGCCCCGCCGTTCTGTGTTCGTTTGAGCAGTTCGTCGATCAGGATGGCTGATTTCGGATCGCCGGGATTTTCGGCGAGTTGCTTTTGCAGGAGCCGCAGGCCCGAGTCGAACGCTGCTATCAGATTGTTGATATCGTGAACTATGCCGGCTGCGAGGCGGCCAATTGCTCCGAGCTTCTGGGATTGACGTCGACGTTCCTCCTGCGCACGCTGCGAGGAAACGTTCCGAAGGCTGGCAAGGAGAGCAGGTGTCCCGTCCCAGTTAACCTCCACGACCCAGACGGCCATACGGATAGTCAACGCCCGTGTGGGCCGGTAAGCATTCGAATGCACTCTGCGCGCAAGTGAACCCCTTGCGCTAACGCTTCGACGCGCCATCAAAGCATTGACCGCGCGGTAAAAGGAGCGTGCACCAAGTGAGGCCGGTTTCGTTTGGGGCCTGCGTTTGGCCTGGGGCAAGGCGGCCCCGCCTCCCGCATCAAAAAGAAGCAAGCCAGACAGGCTTGGTATCAACCTGCTGATCATTTCCGCCGCGCCACCATGGCAAAACATGTTTGGGGGGCGATCGCACCGCTGATGGTCAGCGAAGGCCAACAAGTGGTCCGGCTACCCTTGGAGCCAATCCGCATTTCTGGCGATTTTCCCCTGGAGCAATCAGTGCATTGACATGAACTCGGCCGTTTTATTGGTCCTTGCTGAGTGCAGGTAATCGTGCCGGAACTCAGCAAGAAAGGCCAGTCCTTCCCAATCATGGATGGTCAATTGGCCATTCACAAGTGATGTAAGGCGCTTCTCCCGAAGAGACTTGAGCGTGCGGTTGATGTGGACTGCCGACAGCCCTGTCGCCTCGCCAAGGTCAGCTTGAGTCACAGCAAAAGCGCAGGTTTGATCGGACGCGAGTCCGGCGTCTTCCATACGTAGCATGATTTCACAGAGAAGGTGGGCCACTCGGCCAAGCGCTTGGCGCTTCCCGACATTGACCACCCATTCGCGGAAAATCGATGCATCAACCAGTGTCGTTCGCCAAAGATTTGCCGCCAGCCTGGGGTGGCGTTCGCAGAGCAGCCGTATAGCCGAGTGATCTATGAAGCCAACACTGCAAGCGCTCACCGTTCGAACGTCGCTATCCAACAGATCGAGGTGCAGGCTCAACAGATCGGGCATGTCGCCAGGCACATGATAAGCAGTGACCTGACGCTTCCCGTCTCCTGTTACCTTCGAGGTGCTGGCTAAGCCAGCCAGGACCATTATGCACCGGGACGGCTGGTCGCCTTCGCGAACCAAGTTCTGGTTTGCGCCAATCGCAACGATCCTTATTCTTACCGCGTCGAGAGCTTGACGCTCACCTGACGTGAGGGTGAAGGCACGATGGAACTTGGCGGTTAATGGGCTTTGATAAAGCATGTCGGCTCTCCGTTTGGGCGGGAGCGCTATGGTCTCTCAGTCACCCGCGGCCAGCAGAACGCGAATGATGCCCGACCTTATATCATAAACACCGGACCGACTTAACCTGTGATAAGTCTGGCACTGCTTCGGATGGTCCTTTCCTCCATCGGCAAACACAGGCTCAACAGGATTACGAGGGAAGCGGCCCATCATCGGGCCTCGAGTTGCGCAGCTGCGGCAGCAGCTATAATAGATCGTTCTCAAATTCGAGGACTCACACCATGACCGACGCCCCCGACCACGCCCCTGAACTGGTAGAACTCACGGCGGATGTGGTATCGGCGTACGTCAGCAACAATCCCGTGCCGGTCGCGGGTTTGGCGGACCTGATAGCCTCAGTGCACGCGTCGCTGTCTGGGATTGGCCATCGCGTGGCTGCCGCGACCGAAGAACCAGTGCCTGCGGTAAATCCGAAGAAGTCAGTATTTCCCGATTACATCATCTGTCTTGAAGATGGTAAGCGGTTCAAAACCCTTCGGCGACATCTGCGCGTGGATTTCGGTCTCACTCCTGACGCGTATCGAACAAAGTGGAACTTGCCATCCACTTATCCGATGGTCGCTCCCAACTATGCGGCCTCACGGTCTGCCATGGCGAAGTCGATCGGTCTGGGTAGGAAGGCACCGCAGCCCACGGCAACTGTAACGGGCAAGGCAAGGCCGGCGGCTAAGGCTAAAGCGTAGCTTCCGCGATCACACCATTACCACTGCGGCACCAATCGACGATGTATGCATCGCGGCGGACCTGTCCGCTCTTGGCCGGTGCCCACCCAGGTTCCCCAACCCATGGCGCCGGCCATTTGTGGCCCACACCTCAGTTTCGTATTGCTGCCCAAACTCTTCTTGTTGAAGACCGCTTACGACGTTACAATCCCGTTTGGCCTGATTGCTGGGAGGCAACGCCCTGGCTGATATAATTCCAATTCGCAAAGCACGCCCTTGTGTCGAAGTTGGCGAAGCCTGTGGCGAGTGGTTTGTTCGCGTGGTCGAGGAAGACCAGGAACTCACCCGATCATTCAAGCTCGAATCCTATGCTTTGGCCTTTGCAGAAGGCCAAAGGTCGCGTCTGCATCTCAACACGTTTTCCCGGCTGTAGAGTAGCGCGATGCAGATGTCCGCAGGGTTACTGGCGAATTTGGGCGATAGCATCGAAGCCATTGCCGCCCACATTGCGACCATGGAAACGCGACAACTGCACCAATTGCTCAAGTCGTTGCCATCGAGATCGGAAATCGCCAGCGCGGAAATGGTGATGGGCACCCTGGTCTATCGCGAGATTGAACTGCGCCGCCGGCGGGGGACGGGCGGCAACGTGTTGCCCTTTCCGGGTCTCGTGACTCCACCTATTCAGCAGTAGATAGCGGCGCCGGACCTGTAAAGGCCGCCGCAATTAAGCAACGGGCCTGATGGCGGGGTAGCGTCTTGATGCCAAGAAACCCCGCCGCGCGCGCAACAGCGGGTTTTCGTAGTCACGGCTACATCCGAGGAATCGACCGCTTAAGGCAGAATTGCTTGTTGTCGTCGCGTTTCCATACCATTAGATCAACTGTGCCAGATGAAGACGTAAAAAAACCCGTTGCCAATTACGGCAACGGGCTTGAGCTACCGGGTAGGGTCAGGAAGGCAATATGTAGACCCAACAACACGATGCGCCACGCCTCATGATCGAGGTCTTAACCGAACCGCGACAATTCTAATCATCTTGTCGACGTGTGAATAACTTTGCTGACTCCAGATCATCGGCAGGGAAGACGTGATTTGACCTTGGCGGAACAGCCGCTCACGATGAGACGGCTTGGGAAGGCGCGAGATGCAAGTATGCAAAGACATGATTGTGGTGCCGCCGATCGGCGCACAGTTCGAGACGCCTGAATTCCTCGCCGAGATCAGCGCCCTGCTTGATGAGGCCTATCCCGACTACGATTTCACGATCACCACCATAAGCAAGTTTCGGGATGACAGCTTCGTGTTGATCCCGCTGCTCGGCAGCGTCGGTGGTGAAGGCTCCGTTTTAGCGGCTTACCCGGATATGACGGCAATGCAGGAGATGGGCAATCTCCTGTTCAAGCACATCATCGGCCATCACCATCGCGACATTAGGTGCCGCACGTGGCCCCAATCCGTTCCCGGACCTCCGTCTCACATCTGCCCTGGCGGCTAATCCTTTAGCGCATCCGCGCCGCTATCGTCGTCGCGATGACGTTGACGAAGGCGCTTCAGCAGATCGCGTGAGGCTTGGATCGCCCTGCGCGATTGATCCATGTTCTGGCGAAACGTGGCGCGTTCCTCCATGGACTTCTGCCACTTCAGCAAGGTGGCCGTAGTCGCAGTGGCCGCTTGAGCGATATCTATGGGCGTTGCAACCATCGCATCCTCCCAAAAAGGCAATGGTAAACGCAATCTTTATAGGCCCAACGAAACCCATTCTTCAATCAAAAACGAACATACGGCACATGGCAAAATGGCTATTCGTCGGGCCGCTCGACGGCGGCTTCGTCGACCTCGGCTTCCATCTCGTCGTTGACGGTCTTGGTCTATCCAAAACCAGCCATCGGCACACCGTCAAAACCCTGCAGCCACCCGTCGGCATGTTCCTGCCAGTAATGGCACCTCACGCTCCTTGCCATCCTTGCACGCTTGGGCGCCGTACATCCAGGCGTAGGTGGCGCGCTCCTGATCTTTCTTAGGCACGGCGATTTGTGTCATCCTCAGCGAACGCCGGCTTGCCCGCTTCACGCTCGACGCCGAGCAGATCGAACTCGTCGTTCGCAAAGCACTTGGCCTTCAGCCAGTTGGTCGACGGTATTTGCTGTCCTTGCGCTTCGACACCTTGCATTCAAGTCCGGCCTTGTCGAGCAAGTGAAAGATGGTCTTGGCTTCCCCCCGGCAGAGGCTCGCTGAACTGAATACGCCCGCCGGGCGCGATATAGCGCGGCCTCGGTCAGTCAGCCAAGCGGCATCGCGGTGCACGATAGCACCGAGAATCGCCGCGTACACGCTGCCGACCTCCTCTGCGCAGGATATGCCCAGCTTGTCCGCGCGGTCTTCCATCGCTTGCTCGGCCAGGTCGCTGATGCCAAGCGCGATTGTCTGCTGCGGATGGAAGGACGCTGACTGTAAAAGCCCGCCCAACCTTTCGGCGGGCGGGCTTCCACTGTCGGAACTGGAGAGTGTCATGTCGACAGCCCCGACAGGTCGGAAAGGGGTCGCTGGTTAGCGGCGCGAGATCAGCAGGCAGAACCGGCGCAGGTCACGATCATAGGTGTCTTCGTTGCTAAGCACTTCGACGCAGCGCTTCTTCATCCGAGTGACCTGGGCGTTCGACATATCGCCGACAACGCTAGCCAGATTCGGGTTGCTCGAAGCGGTCGGGTTGCTGGGGTTGGCGGCTGGATTGGTTCCAACGCCGACATTTACGTCGGTACCAACCCCGGTGACGACACCGACATTGGCGCTGCCGGTTCCGATGGAAGCAGTCGCTCCGCCAGTGTCGCCGACGGAGGCTGCGGCATTTGCCCCAGAACCGCCTAGGGACACGCTAGCCGTAGCGCCGCTGTTGCCGCCCACATTAGCGCTGGCGCCTCCGCTGCCGACGGATACCCCGCCGACGCCTCCGACACTAATTCCAGCTGCTGTCGCTGGCATGCAAAGAATTGCGAGAACAGATCCGGCAGTCAGACTGCCCATAAGAATTTCAAAAATTCTTGCCATAGTACGCCTCCTTGTTGCCCTTCAAAGGATGGGACATTTTTGGGCATTTACGGACCCGATAGTGACGCACTAAAGTTTAAAAACAAGCTAACGGCCCGCGAAAGATGCGTCTTGGGTCATTACTTGGTAATTAGCAAGAGTCAGATATAATAAAATTTTACTTTGACTCGGACGTGATTCCTCTACTTGTCATTCAATATCCTTGCCTAAGCACCCCATCGTCAATAATATTGTGCGGTGCAACAAGATTCAGAGATGGACCATGCGACGTCAGTAAGCGGCTAATACCGCCGATCTGACATACAATGCTATATTAGCTCCTCTTGACGAACCCGACCGGCGGGCCGAATCAGAATCCCGTCAGCGCAACCCTGCAAAATCGCACTGGTCTGCCTGAAGCATCGCGACGATGGCCGACGATTTCTTTAGGAGATTTGAATGTCGCACAACGTGCTGCCCACCAAGCCGACGGCCGCGCTGAGCTCCGCGCAGTCACCGGTCTTGGCTACGGCCGGATCTATGATCAAAGCCCTGAGCCGGAGCCATCCGGGGTCCACGCCTGCCGCCCCGTATTTATTGTCACCAAAAGGGGAACAACGGCAGCTCGGCCGTGTTGGGCCAGTTAAGCAATATTGCAGGAGCACAACATGCATTTCGTCAAAGCGCTTTTAGCTGCGATCGCCATCGGTCTCATCAGCCCGGGGGCAATGGCTCAGACCGCGACGACGTCCCCGCAGGAATTTGTCAAAGCAGCTGCGAGCTCAGATATGTTCGAGATCCAGTCGAGTGAATTGGCACTGCGGAAATCGAAGACATCACGAGTGAAGGAATTCGCTCGCATGATGATCAAGGACCACACGACCTCTTCCAAGCGGCTCATTGCGGGGCAAAGAAGGACGACGTCGCAGTGGCGCCGGAGATGACAAGCAAGCATGCTGCCCAATTGGAAGCGTTGAGCAACGACAGCAGCGGGGCGTTCGATAACGCCTATATCGACGCCCAGGTGGCAGCGCACCAGGAAGCCCTGACGCTGATGACCTCCTATGCAGAAAACGGTCAGGCAAAACATCTGGCGGCCCATGCGAAAAAGACCGCGCCGGTCATCCGGCAGCATTTCAAACTTGCCCAGCAACTGAGCAAGAGCGGTTCTCAGTGCTGAGTGGATCTGGCCACGACGTTGGTTCTTCGCGGCGATGTGGAGTCTGTGGCCAACACTGCCTCCGCCCTCAGGGACGCTGCAACCTTTAAGCGGTGGTCGATGCAGGAACTCTAAAGGTACGTCGCTCAGGTAGTCCGGCGTGCAAGCACCAGCGTCGTCGAAGTTGCCAAACGAACAGGAGACCTGACATGCCAAAGCAAAACGAGACCTCGCATTCGAGACGAAGTGACTTCGCCAATGATGAACCCATTCGCCCGGAGGATGCCGCCGTGTTGGACAGCCCCGTGGGCCACGAAGACAGGCACGGCGCGGAGCCAGGTTTCGTGGGAGCCGACGATGTCGACCAGTCGATCGGCGCAAGGCCCCGCAGCGAAATTACCGGTCGTCATGATGAAGGGGCAGGCGCCAATGAGACGATGGACGGCTTAAGCGAAACCGAGGAACTGACCCGCAGCTACGCCGAGGACATACCAAACGGTGACAATGATGAGGACGAAGAAGACATCCCTGTCTTCGAAAGAGGCCGAAGCAACACCGACCTCTGAGCGGCGCCAAGTTTGAACCCACGGTGAGGAACATGACAATGAGCACATTCGGACTTCGGATTGTGTCTTTGGGGCTCCGGGCTTTTTTGGGGCTGGGGGCCTCGCTGATTTTGGGCGCCCAGGCATCTGCGCAGACAAGTCAGCCGGCTCAACAATCCGGCGACTCATCGCAAACAGGCAAGCACGATCGTCTGCCGGCGCAAGGATCGTCGCCGACCGCCAAGGATGATGTCGGCGTTGACGTCTCGCTCGGCCGGCCGGAGGTGAAGCAACAGGTTGCAAGACATCTAGGAGTGGCTGAGACCGAGTTACCACTGGCGGTGCATGTGCCGATCGCGCTCGCTTCGCAAGTCTGCGGGCAAGAGGTATTTACCGCCCACGACAATGTAAACCGAAGCTGCACCGCGACGAAGTTCATTCCGGAAATCGCCGAGGCGGCACGCAACCATCCACAAACCTCCGCGGTACCGGAGCAGTAGCATCGAAATGTCCGAACCCGGCGCGACGGTCGCGCCATGCTTACCCTAGGATAGCGCTCCAACCCGGCGTAAATCAGCCCCACCGCCGTCTGTTGGCGGCATGCATGATGGCGTTCGCCGCCGTCTCTTAACCAATGTGAATGCTGTCGCTCCGCAGCCACGCTACGAGATCCTGTCCGAAGCGGAGGCAGGCAGATGCCACTGGAGTGCCTGATCGATCAATATGTGAGCAGCCGCAAGCGGCGGGGTCTTTTGTCGACACGGCATGCTCTCGAGGCGTTGAAAGAGGCCCTTCCGGCGCTGTCGATCGGCGAAAGCCATCTTGTCAATATGATCGCCGAGCGAGCGCTCGCCTTTGGCCTCGCCATCCACTTCGATCATTCCGGCGAGAATGCCGGGTAAGACATCCACGAGAGCGTCTGCTGATGCCACAGGACGAGGAACTCGGTGTCGCGTAGTTCCATCTTCATTGCCTGGCGGTCGGGCAAATCATTCCGAGGCTGCTCCCGTCCGTGTTCTGGGCGGGTGGTGAAGGTCGCCGACGCGATGCCACGGCGTGCGCCGACCTCACCCCGGCATTCGACAACCCTCCAGCTTTGGCCAGTTGGAGCTTTCGTCTACTTGCAGCAGCCCTAGCGAGGCTCGATCAGCCTCCGCGTTCGGCGGTTTCGGAAGTTTTGCTCCAGCGGGCGGTTCGGGCCGACGAATTGAGGTTGAAGGAGAAGATGATGACGGACAACAAAAGCGAGCGTGATTTTGGCGACAGGAACCGGGTCTCGTCCAACGAACGCAACGAACACTTCCATTTTGCCCAGCAGAACGGCATAACGCCTGAGCAGGCGATGGAGTTCATCATAGCCGCCGGGAATGACCGCGCCTCGTTGCGGCTGCGAAGGAATTGAAGTCAGTTTCCCGGGGCGGCTCGCTTACGGCATGTCGCTATCGAGGAGGACCTTGAGCCGTGGTGAGAATTTGAGTGTATCGTCATGCTGACGCACACGCGGGCAGGTCGAGCGTGAAAGTGACAATTGTACCCTGCCCAACATGCGGCAAGCACTGGAGGTTCGAGGCTGCGCAGATCTCCTATCGTGACCCCGAACCATAATCCACTCCAACCCGAGTCCTGGACGCACGGCGTAGCAACGAGCCTACTTCCTGCCGTCGTTCAACAATAATCCCGCGCCGCAGTCAGCCACGAGATCACCGTCGTCTGCCGGACGCGTGTCGGCTTCCAAACTGACAAACGCACCGCCTTTGTAGCGACGCTTTCCAGCCACGATCACCTGCGCAGCTTTGCCGCGCTCGCTGCGCACCAATAATTTCCATCTCCTTCCCTCAAACTGATCTTGCGCAGGCGGTCGTTTTGCCGCTGGCAGGCGCTGTCCTTCCGCTTCGATCGCGGTAGCGCCCAGTATCAACGCTGGCGGATCAAACCGCACAATCAGCACCTCAAAGCTGATCAGCAGAAGCAGCAGTGAATCAGGATCTTGTCGATCAGGGTCCAAAGGGGCCGAGCACATATGTCTGGGCACGGTGACCGTGGCATAGCCGGCGCTGCAATGACGGCGTCGGCGCCCGGAGCCGGAAAGCCCAACTAAGAAAATCGTCGGCGGTGCCGATCTCGAAGAAATTCTAGCCCGGCACGGTGAACAGGCTGGGGGCCGCATCGCGATATAGGGTTCAGCACAGCTCTGGCGGCACCGAGTTGATCGACCCACTCCCGCTCGACGGCCCCGACTACGTCCATGGTCAGCACGCGCAGCATGGTCAGCTGGCGCTTCATCGCGCGCAGATCGCGACGGTCGGCCTCTTTCGGCTCATGAAAACGTCACTCTGTGTTTGCTAGACGCGGTGCTGGATCGGTTACCACGCGTCAGATCTGGATCATCACGTTGCCGGCCTCGATTCTCACCGGATAGATCGCGAGATTGACGCAGACCGGCGCGCCCTGGCCTGGCCGGTGTTGTAATTGAAGCGGCCATTGTGCTTCGGGCATCGATGACGTCGTCGATCACCAGCTTTCGGCTAGATGCGCCTTCTCATGCGTCCAATATCCGTCGGTGGCGAAGAACTCGTCATCGGGCGAGCGGCAAACCGGGAGGATCGAAGCAGATGACATCCTCTTTGGAGATGTCGTCCACCGCGCACGCTTCGATCCAGTCAGCAATCTCCGGCTCCGGCAAAATTCGCTGTCGCTATTCAGCGGCCGCCGACATATCCACCTGGTGAAATTCGCCGCGATAGGGTCTGGCTGTCGGCGGCAATTTCCGCTTAAGATAGAAATCCTCATATTTCAGCTGTCGAAGCAGCACCGGCCAGACCTCGCGATAGGCATGCCACATCGACGGGTTCGCCACCGGCAGGTCGTGCTTGATCAGCTCGTGCAGTCTTGGCAGCGCATGATAGGGCACCATCGGGAACATATGGTGTTCGACGTGATAATTCATGTTCCAGTAGATGAAGCGGCTGACCGGGTTCATGTAGACGGTGCGCGTGTTCAGCCGGTGGTCGACGACATTGTCGGCCAGGCCGATATGCTGCAGCAACCCTGTCAGCACCATGTGCCAGCTGCCATAGAGGCGCGGCAGGCCGATCAGCACCAGCGGCAGCAGCGACCACGTGAACAACGCCAGCCCGACTGTCGCCGCATAGATGGCGACATGCCAGCGCGCAGCGATCACCGCCTTGTGCTGCTCCATCTCGGGGATATAGCTCTTCTCTTCATCGGACAGCTTGCCGAACGCCTGGCGCACCAGCGTCGGCAGCGAATAGCGGAAATCGAGAATACCGGTGAAGGCGAGCGCCGCCCGCAGCAGATCTGGGGGGCGCATGACGGCGATTTCGGCATCGCGGCCGACGATGATGGTATCGGTGTGATGGCGGGCATGGCTCCAGCGCCATTGCACTGGGTTGCGCATCAGCATGAAGCTTGAGATCTGGTAGACGACATCGTTCATCCAGCGCGTCCGGAACGCGGTGCCGTGGCCGCATTCGTGCCAGCGCGAGTCGCTCGACGAGCCGTAAAGCACGCCATAGACGAACAGGAACGGCACCACCCACCACGTGCCCCAGAACCATACGATGCCGGCGGCCGACACCAGGATCGCCGCGACCCAGATGATCGTGTCGCGGATCGCCGGCCCGTCGGAGCGTTGCATCAACTCCTTGATCGCCTTGCGCGGGACATCGGTGTGATACCATTCGGCCGAAGCCAATCCGGTCTCGATGGCGCGCTTGGTGCTTTCACCGACCAGGCTGTAGTCGCGCTTCCTGCTTGCCGTCATCGTCATCTCCGTTTCCCGCCTGCGCTCCGCAAGGGCCGCCTGGGGTCGGCCGGGCCGCGCCTGCTTCCGTATTCCGGCGCACTTCCCGCCCGCCGCGGCAACCGATCGTGTGTTTCAAGCCGGTCACGCCTGCAGTCTCGCAAAAGCGCCCGACGGCGCAGGGTAATCCTGTTGCGGCTGCCGGGCGATCGACCCTATCCTCGCTTCCGCTTGGGCGATCTGACCGGCACCGTCGAGCACCCGGAACACGGCGTCATAGGAGCGGCTTTCGCCATGGTCCAGCCAGATCATCTCGCCCCGTTCGCGCGCGGCGAGATTGCCCAGAACATGATGCGTCGAGGGTTCGATTCCCAACGCATATAGGCCGGCCTGGAAGTTCTGCCACTGATAGGTGCAGGGCAGCTGATCCTTGCGGGTAACGACCTCGAAGCCGAGGCCCAGGTGATCATTGACGACGGCCACCGGCACCTCGCCCGCCGCATCGGCGCCAAGCTCGTGCTCCCAGACCTGCTCACTGAATCCCAGCTGCGGCGCCGGCACGGTTCGGTAGCCGACCTTCTGAGCCTCGTAACGATCGCCGGCGTGCGCCGCCCAGACGACATCCCGGATCGGCGCCAGGTAGCGCGAACCCTCGTCGAGCAAGGGATGGCTGACGTTGACGTGATAGAAATACATGTGCGGCGTGCGGCTGAAACCATGATTGACGACGCGGTCCGACAGCCGGATCTCGCTGCCGCCGACATCGGCCTCGATGCGGCGCAGCAAATGGAGATCCTCGCCGAACACGGTTGCCTGCTGGACGATGCCTTCCGCCCACAGCACGCAGCGGTCGCCGTCCCAGGCCTCGCCGTAGCCGGTCAGCCGCGCCGGCACGGTGCCGATGCGGCCATGCAGCGAATGCAATACCCGCTTGCGCCCCGGATAATTGTAGCTTTCGGCCGGCACGTCTTCCCGGCCCAGTATATGGTCGAGGCCGCAGGTGACGAGCAGCCCCGAGAACGACCGGCCAAAGGCGAAGCCGTCCTCCCCTTCATGCTCGTGCAGTCCGGGGTGGCGAAAGCCGCTCGGCGAATGCCAGCCGATCGCCTGGCCCCGGAAGTCGCAATCGGCGATATCGAGCGCCCGGTCGACCAGCGCCGTGAAGCGCAGGCCGGAGCCGGTGCGGAACTCGAGCATCCGGATGCCGCGCTCCACGCCGTCGCCGAGCGTCATCAGCCGCACGCCGGCGAACTGCGACAGCATGCCGGACCGCTCGGCCACCTGCCTTCGCGACAGCGTCTTGCCGTAAAGCTCTACCATGCGACGTCCTTCACTTTGCCCTCGCCTCCTTGAGCAAGGCCGACATGTCGGCGCCGGTGATGATGCTTTCCACCGTCAACAGGTCGGTGTCGGCGACCGTCTGTTCCGCGACGATTTCGCCGCGGCGCATGACGATGATGCGGTCGGCGACCTGGAACACGTGGTGGATGTTGTGGGTGATGAGCAGCACCGAGTGGCCGGCGTCGCGCACCTCCTTGACGAAGCGCAGCACGCCGTGGGTTTCCTCGACGCCAAGATTGTTGGTCGGCTCGTCGAGTATGATCACCTTGGCGGCGAACTGCATGGCGCGCGAGATCGCGATCGATTGCCGCTCACCGCCCGAGAGCGTGCTCACCAGCGCATCTGCATCGAGCTTTTTCGAAATGCCGACCCGCTTCAGCAGCGCCGAGGCGGCGTTGCGAAGCTTGGCGAGGTCGAGGGGCGCGAACACGCCGAGCCAGCCGAAATTGACCGGCTCCCGACCCAAGAAAAGATTGCGCGCGATGCTGAGGTCCGGCGCGAGCGATGTGTCCTGATGGATAGTCTCGATGCCGAGGTCCATTGCGTCGCGCGTCGAGCGGATCGACGCCTTCTCGCCGCGCACGAAGATGTCGCCGTGGTCGGCCGGGAAGACGCCGGAGATCGCTTTGATCAGCGTCGACTTGCCGGCGCCATTGTCGCCAAGCAGGGCAACCACCTCGCCTTCGTTGAGGGTGAACGAGGCGTTCTTCAGCGCACGCACGTTGCCGAAGGACTTTTGCAGGTCTTGCAGACGCAGCACTTCCATCGTCAGCTCCTTGCGGCGTTCTTCTGCAGCAAAGCGTGCAGGATGAGCATGGCGAGGATGATGACGCCGACGAAGATGTTGTATGCCAAGCCCGGCACGCCGATCAGCACGATGCCGTTGCGGATGGCGCGCAGCATCAGCGCGCCGACGATGGTGCCGAGGATGGTGCCGCGCCCGCCAGTGAGCGCCGTGCCGCCGACCACCACCATGGCGATCACTTCGAGTTCGTAGCCGGTGCCGGCCACCGGCGAGGCGGCCGAAATCCGGAACGCGCTGATCATGCCGGCCAGCCCGGCCACCACCGAGGTCAGGATGAACAGCCAGATCTTGACCGCGTCGGCCGGCACGCCGCGCGCCACCGCTGCGTTGCGGTTGCTGCCGATGGCGCTGATCCAGTTGCCGAGCTTCGCGTAGCGCAGGATGTAAATCGCCAGCAGCGACAGGCCGATGAACCACCAGAGCGAGGTGTAGAACCGGAACGAGCCTACATTGAAGCTGCCGGCAAGCAGCGTGACGAAGAAGCCGGGCTGGTCCCACGACTTCAGGGGGAATCCCTGCGTGATGTAGAGCGCCGCGCCGCGCACGACGAGCAGCATCGACAGCGTGACCAGGAACGAGGAAATGCCGATCTTGGTGACGATCAGCCCGTTGATGGCGCCGATCGCGATGCACAGCACAAGCCCGGCCAGGAGGGCGACGCCGATGTCGATACCGCCATTCTGCACCAGCAGCATCACCACCACGGGCGCAAGGCCGAACACGGCGCCGACCGACAGATCGAACTCGCCCGCCGTCAGCAGCAGCGTCATGCCGAGCGCGATGATGCCGAGCTCGGGCAGGAACGCCATCATGTTGGATATGTTGAGCGGCGACAGGAAGTTGCCGTCGGCGATGGCGAACACCACGAGCAGCACGATGAGGATGACGAGCGAGGAGAATTGCGGCGAACGCAGCAGCGCAGACCTGCCCTTCGCTCGCTGCGTGTCGTCGTCTGCTGTGATTGCCATATCTGTCAGGACCATGCGTTTCGTCCGGCGCCCGCCATTTCGGGGCGGGCGCCGATTGTCGTCACTTGTTGTAGAGTTTCAGGATCGGCTCGACGCTCGAGGCGTCGTAGAGGCTGAATGTGTGAATGTCGTAGCCGATCGGCTCGCCAGAGGCCGCAAGCCCGAGCAGCGCCACCGGCATGAAGCCCTGCGCCGACGGGTACTGCCAGGCCGCAGCATTGACGAAGCCGGACTTGACCGCCTCGGCCGTCTCCTTTGAGTTGCCCCAGCCGACGACCGGGACCTTGCCGGCCGACACACCGGCCCCGTCGAAGACGCGTTTGATGCTTGCTGCCACGGAATCGCCCAGTGCAATGATTGCCGGCGGATTGTTGGCGACCATGTAGTCGGTCATCTTGGCGATGATGCCGGCTGGGTCGGTGCCGCAATCGACCACGTCGTACTTGATGCCGAGCGGATCGAAGACGCTGGCGATGCCCTCGGTCTCGAGCTGCTGGTAGCTGGCGCCCGGCACTTCGACCGGCAGGAACACCTTGTCGCCCTGCTTCACCATCTTGTGGTCGACGAGATACTTGGCCCAGATGACGCCCGCTTCCCTGAGGTCGGCCCCGACATAGGCCTGCCGCCCGGTCGCCGGATCGTCGGTGTTGAAGAACACGATCGGTATGCCGGCGGCCTTGGCGGCCTTCACCTCCTCCGTCCACAGGCCGGGCTGAGCCGAGGTGGTAGCGATGCCGTCCGGCTTGGCGGCGAGCGCCGAGTTGAAAGCCTCCTTCTGCGCCGCCATGTCGCCGCCGCTGAACGAGATCTTGCAGGTCACCTTGAGCTGGTCGCAGGCCTTGGTCGCGCCGGCATTCCAGTCGATCCAGAACGCGTCCGAAGGGCCACCATGCGACAGCAGATAGAAGGTCTTCTGGCCGTCCTGCGCGAATGCCGGCAGGCTCAAGGAGACCCCGGCTACCAGCGTTGCCGCGGCAGCCACTTTCAATGCGAATTTCAACATTCATTCCTCCCTTGGTTGGAGCTGCGCCGCCATGCTCCGGCGGCGCAACCGGCACTCACAGGCCGTTGGCGCGGAACTTCCCGTCGAGGAATTTCTTCGCGCGCGGCACGTCGTCTTCCGAGAGATGCTCGATGATGACCGGGATGTTTGGGTGCTTTTCCGCCAGCCGCTGCAGATAGAGATCGTAATTCAGCGATCCCAGCCCGGGCGCCGGCAGCTCGATCTCGCCGACGCCGCGGAACGTGTGGCTCTCCATCGCATCCTCGTCGCCGATGTCGGCATGCTTTTCCGACTTGTCGCTGCCGGAGCGTTTCACATCCTTGGCATGCGCGATCCGGATCTTGTCGGTCAGCGTGTCGAACACCTGGTTGAGGATCTGGTCCATTTTGTCGATATTGTGGATCTCGAAATAGTTGGTCGGATCCATCAACAGGCCGAGGCCGGGATGGTCGACCTGGGCGAACATCTTCACCGTCTCCTCGACCGAGCCCACGACGTTGTTGACGTAAGTCTCGAGGAGGAAGACCGCGCCGTGGTCGTAGGCGGTCTGGGCAAGCTCGGCGATCACCTTGCGGCATTCCTCGAAGCCTTCCTCGGTCTTGTTCTTCGGGTGATGCACCCAGTCGGATTCGGTGTTGTAGGTACCGGTCTCGGAGATCACGTAGGGCGAGCCGAAGCTGCGCGCATTGCGGATGATTTCCTTGAGATACCCGACGCGCTTATCGCGCTCGGCCTTGTCGGGATGAATGATGTTGGTGTAGCCCGACACGCAGCAGATCGGCAGGTTGTTGTCGCGGAAGACGTCGCGCACCTGCTTGGCCTTTTCCTCAGTGATCTGCCCGGCCGACAGATCGATATCCCTAAAATGCAGGTCGAGCTGCACCGTGTTGAAACCGAGCCCGCGGATCTTCTTTGCCGTCTCTTCGAGGCCGTACGGGAAATAGCCCGTGAAAATACCTGCCTGCATCATGATGTGAATTCCTCCCTGTAAGCGATTCAGTTGGCTGATTTTATCGAGATTTCGGACAGCTTGACGGTGCGGACTTGCGCCATCGAGCGATAGCCGGCCTCGACCAGCGCCATGGTCTTGACGTTGTCGGCCACCGATAATGCCGGCGGCGCGCCTGTCTTCACCGCATGCTGCAATTGCTCCATCACGCCGATGAAGGCATGCGGGAACCACATCGTGTCCCAGCTCGGGCTGACCCACTTGCCATCCGTCGTCTCGGTCGAGGCATAGGTCAGCGTCGAGGCCACGCCTTTCGGCCAGCCGATCGTGCCTTTGGCGACACCGTTGGTGCCGTCGACGCGCCAGTTGATGTGCTGGTCGTCCAGATAGCCCTCCTGACGTGGGCCGGACCAGACATCCTCCAGCGACACGGCGAGCACGCCGGAGGGAAAGCGCAGCGTCGAGACGGTGATGCCGTCGGTATGTTCGAATGTCGTGCGCGGGTCCTTGCGTGTCAGCGTGGTGATTTCCGAGGGATCGCCGAACAGGAAGCGCAGCACGTCGAGATGATGCACGCTCATATTGGCCAGCGTCAGCCGGTCGTAGTCCTGAAGGAAGGTCTGCCAGTGCGGGATCGCATGCATGTCGATCTGCGCAAAGACGATGTCGCCCAGCGCGCCGCTCTCGATGATCTGCTTCAGCACACGCATCGATTGGTCGTAGCGCATGTTCTGATTCACCGAGAGGATCTTGCCGGACCTGGCCGTTTCGTCGCGCAGCTTCACGGCTTCATCGACCGACAGCGCCAGTGGCTTCTGAGCCAGGATCGCTTTGATGTGAGGCTGCTTCAGCGCATGGCGGATCAATGCCGGCTGCTGGTCGGGCGGAAAGGCAAGGTCGACGATCTCAATCTCGGGATTCTCGATCAGTTGTTCCGGCGTGTCGTGGACGGTCGGGATGTCCCAACGCTTGGCGACCTTCTGCGCATTGGGACGGGTCCGCGAGGCGATCGCCATCACGTTGAACCCCGCTTCGCGATAGGCTGCCAGATGGCACTCGGCCATGATCATGCCGGCGCCGATGCAGCCGATACGGTATTCTTTCGTGCGGACCTTCACGTCCGGCTCGAAGCCTTCGCTCGCCATGTCTTCCTCCCGCAATTCTGTTTTCGCAGCCGCGATCATCTCGCCAACGCGCCTCCGTCCTGCCCGAAATAATGCACCCGGGCCGGCTCGCAGGATATCGCTACCACCGCATCCGGCCTGATGTCGGGCTGGCCGCGCAGCAGCGCCTTCAGCCGCGCCTCTCCGGCGGCGAGCGTTACCACCGTGTAACCGCCAAGTGGCTCGACCTCGAATACGCGCGCCGGGCGGCCAGCGCCCCCGTCGACCCAGGGCCGGACCTTGATGTCCTCCGGCCTCAGCCCGATTTCGATCGCGTCGGCCGGAGCAGCGCGATCGTCGATGCTGACCGTGCCTTCGGCGGCCTCGACGCCATCTTCGCCGCGAACGGATTTAAGGATGTTCATCATCGGCGAACCAAGCAGTCGCGCCACATAGGTGTTCGCCGGGCGGTCGTAGATCTCGGACGGGGCGCCGATCTGTCGGATCCTCCCATTCTCCAGAATCGCGATGCGGTCGGCGATCGACATCGCCTCTTCCTGGTCATGGGTGACGTAGATCAGCGTCTTGCCGAGTTCGCGCTGGATGCGCTTGAGCTCGACGCGCGTTTCCTCGCGCAGCCGCGCATCGAGCGCAGAGATCGGGTCGTCCATCAGATAGGCGTTCGGGTCGCGCACCAGGGCCCGGGCTATGGCCACGCGTTGCCGCTCGCCACCGGAAAGCTGCGCCGGCGGCTTGTGAAGGATGTGGCCGATATGCAGCTTGGCGGCCACATCGGCGACACGCTTCTCGATCTGGGCCTCGGCGACCTTGCGCTCGACCAGCGGGAAACGCACATTGTCGCGCGCGCTCATATGCGGGAACAGCGCCAGGTTCTGGAACACCATGGCGACATTGCGCTCGGCCGGAGAGACGGTGTTGACCGGTTTGCCGCCGATCAGGATCTCTCCGGCGTCAGGCGTCTCCAGCCCGAGCACCAGGCGCAGGATTGTCGATTTGCCCGCCAGCGGCGGCCCGAAGAAGCAGAAGAATTCATTGTCATTGACGGTGAACGAGGCGTCGTCGACGGCGAGCGTCGTGCCGTAACGCTTGCTGACATTGCGAAAGACGATATCGGCCATGTCAACCTGCCTGCATCGCGATGCCGCTGCGGGCATCGAAGACACGCACGGACGATGCCAAGGGGGCGACGACGGCAAGCTCGCCGATCGACAGTCCGACAGCATTGTCGAACACCGCCTTCACGGCGGTCTCGCCATCGCCGAGATGGACGATGGTCCTCGCGCCGATCCGCTCGACGAAGCTCACCGGCATGGCGAGGCCCTGCCCGCTCTGCACCAGCGACACCTGTTCGGGCCGGAAGCCGTAAAGCACCTCGGAGCGCGATCCGCGCAAGGTGGCGGCCAGCGCATCCGGCAGCGTCGGCGTGACCCCCAGTGGCCCGAGATCGACCACCAGGCCCCGGTCGCTCTCCGCCGGCCTTCCCTTCAGCAGGTTCATGCCCGGAGCGCCGATGAAGCGGGCGACGAAGACATTGGCTGGATTGTTGTAGACTTCCAGCGGCGTTCCCACCTGCTGCAGCACGCCGTGATCCATGACGGCAATGCGGTCGGCCATGGTCATGGCCTCGAGCTGGTCATGGGTGACGTAGACCATCGTCTGCCTGAACTGGCGCTGCAGCTGCTTGAGCTCGGTCCGCATTACCGCCCGGAAGGCGGCGTCTACATTGGACAGCGGCTCGTCGAGCAGGAAGATCGCCGGCTCCATGATCGCCGAGCGTCCGATTGCCACCCGCTGCAGGATGTTGACCGAGAGCCGGTCGGCCTTGCGGTCGAGCAGCGGCGTCAACTGCAGCAGCTCGGCGATGGCGCCGACGCGGCGGTCGATCTCGGCTGTCGCCGCACCGCGCATCCGCGGCCCGTAGGCAAGGTTCTGGCGCACCGTCATGTGGGTGAAGATGGCGTAGTTCTGGAAAACGAAGCCGACGCCGCGGCGGCCCATGGGCACGCCGGCCATGTCGCGATCGCCGAACAGGATCTTGCCGCTGGTCGGCTCTTCCATGCCGGCGATCATGTTCATCGTCGTCGACTTGCCGCAGCCCGAAGGCCCGAGCAGCGCCATGAACTCGCCATCGGCGATGTCGAGGTCCATGGTCTTCAGCGCCGTGAACTCGCCAAAGGTCTTGACCAGGTTGCGCAGCTGGATCGCGCTCATGCCGGCACCAGCCTTGCGCGCGCCATGCGCTTCATGGCCAATACCGCAACGATCGAAAGCACGACCAGGATGGCCAGCGCGATCGCCGCCACATAGCCCCAGATCAGGTCCTGCGTCGTGACCTTGTAGATGTAGACGGAGATCGTCTCCGTGGCGACGCCGGGGCCGCCGCCGGTCATGATGTAGAGCGTGTCGAAGATCTTGAAGTTCTCGATGACACGGATCGCCAGCGCGATGATGATGATCGTCTTCATCTTCGGCAGCACGATGGTGACGAAGCGCTGCCACGGGTTGGCGCCGAGCAGGGTCGCCGCCTTGATCTGGTCCTGCGGCACGCCGACCAGGCCGGCAAGCAGGATCAGGAACATCAGCGGCGTCCATTGCCAGATGTCGGCGATGATCACCGCGATCAGCGCCAGCGTCGGGTCAGACAGCCAGGCGATGGTGACGCGGGAACCGCTGAGTGCCGACAGGATGTCGTTCAGCGGCCCGCCCGACTGGAACAGCATGAAGAACATGTAGCCGGCCACCGCCGGAACCACCATCATCGGCATCAGCAGGATCGAATAGAAGATCCGCTTGCCCGGAAAATCGTCCGCGAACAGCGTCGCCAATGCCAGGCCAAGCAGGAATTCGACAGGCACGCACAAGACCATGACGATGGCCGTGCGCCTCAGCGCGCTCCAGAAGCGCGCATCGGCGGCAAGGTCGGTGTAGTTGGCGAAGCTGTTCCACATCTCCCATGCGTTCCACCAGCCCAGGCCGGATAGCGGCGACCAGTCGGTGACGCTGATGTAGAGCTGCATCAGCAGCGGGAAGACGGAGATGAAGAGCACCAGGATCTGCGCCGGCAGCGTCAGCCGGAATCCCAGCCGCGCTCCCTCGTCCCGCAGCGCGGGCTTGCCAAGCGCGGCCTTTGCGTCCTTCGAGACAGTCACGGTCACCGCGCTCATTGCTTGAGCGCGCCGAACGTCAGCCCGCGCACCAGATGGCGCTGGATGGCAATGCCCATGATGACCGGCGGCACCGCGGCGATAACACCGAGCGCGGCCTTGGCGCCATAGAGTTGACCGGTCATCGAGGAGGACAGCGAGGCCATGTAGATGGGGATCGTCACCCATTCGCGCGTCGTCAGCAGCAGCGCGATCAGATAGTCCGACCAGTTGAGGATGAAGACGAAGAGGGCGGCGCTGGCCAGCGGTGCGCGCATCATCGGCAGCGTGATGCGCGTGAAGACGCGCAGCCGCGAACAACCTTCGACAAGCGCCGCTTCCTCGATCTCGCGCGGCATGTCGTCGAAGAAGGTCTTCATGAGCCAGAAAGCGAATGGCAGGGTGACGATGCCGTAGATCAGCGCCAGGCCAAACCAGCTGTCGGTGAAGTTCAGGAAGGCCCACATGATCATGACCGGGATCATCACCGCCATTGGCGGAAACAGCCTGAGCTGGATCAGCGCCAGCGGCAGGTTCTGGCCCGAGCCGAAACGCGACAGCCCGTAGGCCGCAGCCGTGCCCGCCGACATCGCGATCGCCGTGCCGAACACCGCCGACAGCAGCGACGACAGGATCGGCTTCAGCGCGGTGCGGTCGAGCGCCACGATCAGATTGTTGTTGGATTCACCGAAGACGAACTGGAAATTGCCGAGCGTCGGGTTCTTCGGCCACCATGTCAGGTCGGCGCCGGTCGCCGACCATTCGGCGATCGGCTTGAAGGCCATCGACACCATCCACAGGATCGGCACCAGCGTCACCGCCATCGCCGCGAAGATCGCGGCGTAGCGGAATATCTCGAAGGGGACGGAACGCTTCATCTGGCTGCTTTGCTGGTGGCGTTGACTGCGGCGGGGAGGAACAGATGCTCTTCCCCTCCAGCGCTGATCCAGGGAGACGGATCAGCTGATCGGGTCGAGAACAGTCGGCCAGGCCTCCTTGTTCGTCCTGATGGCTTCGAGCAATTTGTCCTCGCCGATGCGGCGGGCGATCTTCTTCCACTCCGCTTCCGTGTCGGCCATCGCCTGTTCCGCTGTCTTGGCTTTGGTCAGCGACGCCATCAGGTTTTCGTCCAATGCGTTGTGGAAGGCGGTGGCGCCGGGATAGTTGATCGTCGGCACCGTGCGGGCGACGGTCTCGCGCACCACGTCGATGTGGTAGGCGTGGTAGGTCTGGCGCACCAGCGGATCGGAGAAATCCGAGAGCCGGAACGGATCGAGATAGCCGCCCGGATTGGCGCTCATCCAGGCATAGATGCGGGCGGAGCCCAGCCACTGCAGCAAGAGGTAGGCGACCTCCTGGTTTTTCGACTGAGACGAGACCATGCCGGTCAGCGAGAACCACAGCACGGAACGGCTGATCAGCTTGCCGTCGACTTCGCGGCCGGGCGGCAGCATCGAGCCGATCTTGCCGGTGACGGCAGAATCCTTGTTGCCGGCATTGTCGAGGAATTTCGGCAGGTTCGAGAAGGCGCAGGTCATCGCCGCGCCGCCCTTGGCGAAATTTCCATACTGCTCCGGCCAGCCCCAGGAGATCGCGTCCGGCGAGTGATGAACCAGCGAGCCGACATATTCGTTGGTGGCGGCAATGCCGTGCTCGGAATTGATCAGCGGCTTGCCGTCGTCGCCGAACAGGAACTGGTTGGGCGATGCCATCGAGACATAGCGCTGATACCAGTTGGTGTAGCCCCAGCCCTGGTTGCGCAGGTCGGTGGAGCCGAACAGGCCCTTGTCGGGCCGCTGGAAGAAGCCCGCGATGTCACTGTGCTGCTTCCAGGTCTTCGGCGGCGCCAGATCGTAGCCGAATTTGTCCTTGAACGCCTTCTGCTCGGCAGCGTCGCCGAACAGGTCGGTGCGGTAGACCCAGGTCTGGAAGTCGCCGTCCAGCGACACGCCATAGTTGGACCCGCGATATTTGTTGAGCAGCGACACGCCCTTGGCGCCGTCGACATAGCCGGTCTTGGGATCGTCCCATTCGGGCTTGTACTGGGCGACGAAGTCGTCGAGCTTGGCGATGCCGCCGGTCTCGGCAAGGTCGCCGAGGCGGTTCCATTCCGTCGAGTAGATGTCATAGGCCCCACGCTTGGTGGAGATGTCCTGCATCGTCTTGGTGAATTCCTGGCCGTTCGGCAGGCCGACGATCTCGATCTGGATGCCGGTCTCCTTTTCCCACAGCTCCTTGATCGACGGCGCACCCGCAGGGAAAGGCTGTGTGAGTTGGCCAATCGAGCCATCCGACAGGCCAAGCACGATCTTGGCCGGTGCCTTGCCAGCTCCCTTCAAGGCCTTGGCCGCCTCAACGGCACGGCCTTCCGGCGTGTCGGCGCCATATTGATAGCGCTCTGCGCCCTTGAAACCGGTGGGGCCGCCGACCATGCCTGGCGCCAGCGCGTCGGCCGCAACGGCACGGCCGGGACGGATGAATTGCGGTGCGATACCGGCCGCAGCCACGAACGCCGCGGCCTTTCCTCCGGACGCCAACAAGCCGCGTCGCGATATGCGGATCAAATCAGACATTGGAATTCCTCCCTCAGGGCCGATGTTTCCTCCACGAGCCCATTGAGGGATATTGACGGCAGCACCGGAAGGCTGTCAACATCATAAATACTCAAAATACATCGTAACACCGCAACCGCGGAGAAAATACGTCATGCAAAGGTCGACACACGGGCTCAATGCCTCGATTTGATGGGAAATCTGCCTTTCTGGCACGCGACTATCACGCCGGGCGACGCGATTTAGCCTAACCTCCTTGCGCATCGGCTAAGGCTCGATACATCATTTCCCATCAGAATCGCTGATGGCTGGCAGCTGTGGCCGTCGGACGGGCTAGCGGCATTGTGCGATCTGATGCATTGAGGAGATGAAGACGGTGCGTTCCACCTTGACTGACATAGCCCGGGAAGCCGGCGTTTCCGCCGCCACCGTCGACCGCGTGCTGAACAACAGGCCCGGTGTGCGGGCGCGCACGCGTGAGATCGTGCTCGAAATGGCGCAGCGCCTCGGCTACATCGCGGAGGGCCCGAACGGAGCGCCGCCCAGGCCCTCACCTGGAGAGGTCATTCGTCTCGACTTCGCTCTGCCGGCCGGCACCAATTCCTTCATCAAGATGCTGCATCGACACATCGAGGCGCAGGCCCTAGCGCGCCCCGATCTCGACGTCCACATCGCCACCATAGAGGGCTTCAACCCCGACCGGCTCGCCCGCCTGCTGCAAGAATTGCGTGGACAGACACAAGGCGTCGGCGTGATCGCGCTCGATCATCCAACGGTGCGCGAGGCGATCCGCTCGCTGTCAGCCAATGACGTCAAGGTGGTGACCATCGCCTCCGACATCCTGCATGTTCCGAGAGTGGCCTATATCGGCATCGACAACCGCGCCGCGGGGCGGCTGGCCGGCTATCTGCTCAACCGCTTCATGGGATCGGAACGCCCAAGCAAGGTGGCGCTGTTCGCCGGCTCGCTGTCCTATCGCGGCCATGAGGAACGCGAGATGGGATTCCGGCACATCTTGACCGAGGAGTCGCCCAATCTCAAGATCGTCGAGATGCGCGAAATGCTGGATGACCGAGAGAAGGCTTATTCGGAAGCATCAGCGCTTCTGGACCGGCACCCCGATCTTGCCGCGATCTACAATGTCGGCGCCGGCAACACCGGCATCGCTCGGGCGCTCAAGGAGCGTGGACGCGCCAAAGACATTCTCTTTCTCGGCCACGAGGTGACAGACGGCACCAAGGAACTTTTGTTGGATGGGACGCTCGATGCGGTCATAGATCAAAATCCGCGCGTCGAGGCGCGGGAAGCGCTCAACATTTTAAGCCACTCCGTCAGGCACCTGAACTATGAACCGCATCAACCACGACTTCAGGTCATCTTCAAAGAGAATATACCTGAAATCTGATCAATGGATCCGTGATCTTATCGCAAAGCACAGCGTTGGCGTCGCCACCGGTCACAAATACGAACGAGAGCCCGAATGATCTCGTCAAAGCCGCCGATCTGGCACTATTCCGTGCGAAGTCGGAGGGACGAGATCGGGTCGTGGTTGATGGTGCATGAGAAGGCCGTCGCCCGTTGCAACTCGGTCAGCCTTTCCGAACCTAAAAAGACCAAGTCCACTCATAGCACCGAGGTCGCGAACGATTGGGGCGAAGACGGTTCTGGATGTCGCCGGCACGAAGCCGACGAATGGCATACGCCCGTCCGTCCGCCACGATCACCTGAAGCATCGCCCCGATCAAAGGCGCTCGAGCAGATATGTTGCAGGCGACCTCGTGTGTTATACACGCACGCTGAGTTTTCGGGTCGGACACGAGATCGATGGATCAGGAGACGCTTCTTGCCGCAGTCCTCTTAGCTGATGTCGTGGGCAGCACGCCGCTCTATGAGCGGATCGGAGACGATGCCGCTCTACAGCAGGTCTCTGATTGCCTGGACACAATGCGCGAGATTGTCGCCAAGCACCGTGGTGATTTCATTTACTCGAAAGGCGATGACATACTCAGCCTCTTCGAGAGCCCGGAAATGGCGCTGAGGGCCGTCTGCCAAATTACCCATCAACTGACTAAAGGGCCGTTGAGCGCCCGTATCGGATTGCATTTCGGGGCGGTCATTCGCGCGCGGGGCGCGATATTCGGTGACGTTGTCAATGTCACCGCAAGGTTGTCCACCACGGCGAACCCCGGAGAGGTGCTGATCAGCCAGAGCTTCTGCGAAGCCCTTTCCCCGAGAAGCCGCAAGGGCCTGCGGCTCCTCGACAAAATGGCCTTGAAAGGGAAGCAAGAGTTCTTCGATGTCTATACCCTGTGGAGCGACGATGGGGCCCCCGGTACGCAGATCACCAGCCATGGCGCCACTACAGATAGACGCTCGGTCCTGCCGCGGCAGATTCATCTGGTCATCCGCTACAGAGATCAGCTGCGATCCTGTCGAAACGGCGAATCCGTGACAATCGGCAGATCGGCGGAATGCGATATCATCGTCGAGCGGCCCTGGGTATCGAGGCGCCACGCCGCCTTCACCATATTGAATGGCAGAGCTCGGCTTCTCGAACGAAGCTCTTCGGGCACATTTGTTTCCATGGGACTCGGCCATGAAGTATTCGTACGCCGTGAAGATATTGTCCTCTTCGGCTCCGGCGTCATCTCGCCTGGAGTGAAGTCGGCACTCGACGAAGCCCAGCTTCTTCACTACGAAATTGTCTCGGATTGACCCGGCCCGGCTACTAGCTCGACCGGTTTCGAGCTGGTTCGCTGGCGCCCTCAATGTCGCGCTGTATTCTTTGACAGCCATTGGAATCGACCGTTCATAAATGTGCCAAGGCCAATCCAGGAACGTCTGCTCTCGAAGTTGGGCTGCGAAGAGCTGACTTCCGTTCCCTCGCTGAGTTCGACGGAGCCGCGGCCGGTGCATCTCCCTCGCAGGATGCGGAGTTCTACCTGCTCCTAGGCGACATTCTGCAGGTGGATGGCTTCGGCAGCAAGCTGGCCCGCTCGATCGGTGACGCGATAGGTCTTGCCGCGAAAAGGCCGGTGCGTGGGAATTGTGCTGGACTGTCGGCCAGACAATGAGTTGGCGACGGGAGCGGCCGGCTGAAGCGGGATGCCCGGACCAATTCCCTGCCCTGTGTCGCCTTGATATCCCTAGGTGCTGAAGGTCAGCACAGGCTGTTGCAGCCCGGGGTCGACGAACGCTTCATCAGACCATTGCGCCGCAATAGCTCCTCGACCACCTGCGAAGGCTCGCGATTGGGCTACCGTCACGAAATTGGCGCAGAAGCGCAGACCACTGACATATCGCGACGTCGAGATGGAGCTCGATGCCACCGTGTTTGCAGCACCGGGGAAAATTCCTCTTGGGCCGATCGAGTTCAAGTTGCTGCGCCACATGGCTCGAGAATCCTGAAAGGTGATCAGCCGTGATGAATTCATCGCAGCTGGCTGGTCGCAGAAAGCCAGTGCGAGCGCCCAGGTGGTCGACGTTCACATGAGCCAGTCGCGAAAGTTGTTGAAGCAGTCGTCGCAGAGTTGCCATTCGCACCGTGCGGCTTGCCGGCTATTCTCTCGATGACACTGCGGGCTGACGATCTCGGCGATTGGGTTCAGAAAGGTCGCTGCGTGACGCCGCAAGGGGACCGACGCGATGGGAAAGGTCTTGGCAGCTAGGGGACTTAGCGCCACCAACATTGCAGCCGTGGCGCTGCTCTAATCGAGAGAAAGTCTGGGCGTATAGAACAAGCGACATGAGCGTGTCGGATTGTTTGCATTCAAACGACCTTTGCGACGTTATCCGTGCCTTCGCCTTGCTGGTGCCGGAGGAAATCATGACGTCGCCCGACAATTCAGTCGAACTCGTTCGCGACAAGAAGTGGACGGTCCGCATCACCGCCTACGGCAGCACCCTGACGTTTCCGTTCGAAGCAGAAAGCTATGCACGTTCTTATGCCGATGGTCAGGCATTCCGTCTCGGCGTTCAGGTGGCGGAACTGAAGCGATGCGGCTGTCACTTTGTCGACGCGTTGGCGGATAGCCTGCATCGCGATCGGAACGAATAGGTCGCTGATTGCAGCCTCGCGATTTTTCCATCAATCCCGCCTGCAATCTTGACAGCAACTCGGCAAAATCCCTCGCCGACTAGTGTTGTCATATGAGCTGGAGCTTTCCTCGCCGCCGGTGGTAGGCGGGATACGCTGCCGGGAAAGCCCTCTTTTCGCATAGACGCGAACCTTGTGCTTTTCCATCTCAAGGCTGATTGGCGGCTGGATGCGCGCGCCGTCTTTCATAGTCTGCCATCGGCCCGCGCGGAGCGTGGAATCAACGGCGGGGAAGCGGATGATGTTTCCTGTTTGCGCTCGCGTAGCGCAAGAAACGCTGCGAAGAGCATGATAGCCATGCCGATGATGTCGATCAGGCTAACCTCCTCGCCGTAGGTGATGATGCCAAGCACGACGGCAATCACGGGTGAGACCCTATGAACGAACCAAACAGCACGAGGAACAGCCACCCGACCCAGGCCGGCCAGCCCCAATCGCCTTTCAGAGCCGCGGCCGCGCCTGGCTCCACAACGAGTGAGATGAGAATTAGGAATGCGCCCCCGAAAAGGGTGGTGAAGCCGGCGATGAAGTCCGATGAATATACCTCAAGAAGCGGCCGCGCGAGCACCGAACCCCATGCATAGATTACAGCTGCCGACGCCACCGCTGTCATCGCCAGCAGCCGTAGCCCCCTGCCCTGCTGGTCTGCGTGTGTCCAACCAGCATAGGCTTCGGGCCCGAACAGGACGCACAGACCGGCCGCACCGAGCAAAATCGCAAAGAGCCTGCGGCCGTCATAGCGTTCGTCCCCCAGAAGCAACGCAAACCCAAGCAGCGTGACGGGGGTCAGCGAAAGCTCAAGAACAGCCGCGGTGCCCGTATCGATGGCTACACACTCTTTATCCAGCTCCTGCACGAAATCGGCGCCTCGCGTGTAGAGCATGCCCCAAAAGAGTGGGCCATAGCAAAGCGGAATCATAAACAACGTAACAACGAAAAGGCGCGGCCAACTCCTTTTCGCCACCCGTGGTAGAGCAGCGCCCCTTAGGCGCGCGTCGCACTGAGGATCAGCAAGCCGGCTACTGTAAAACGCGTGCCTGCGAACATCAGAGGCGGCACGGTGGCGATCCCTGCCTTGATACCGATCCACGTGGTGCCCCAGATCACACATAAATCCAAAAATGTCGCTGTGTTGCGGTTCATCGGAAGCAGCCTTCGCTGGGCGTTTGTTGGTTCGTCGTAACGGCCAAAAGACGTTTATTTCGTTACAACGGCCTCTTGCCAATACGGTTCCGCCAACCGATGTTTCCGCGGATGGATTGTGCGAAGACTATCGTCGACATGCGCATGGTTGGCGGTCACGCCTGCCTGGACTTCGTCAACACGGTCGACGCGCGACGCGATGTATGGGGCCCAGACCTCTTGCAGACCTATGCCGACCTGGTCGTCTGGGCTGGACGTGCCGATTTGATCGACGTCGATGAGGCGCGAGCACTGCTCGCGGAGGCTTCCGCCCGCCCGCTCCTTGCGGAGGCGGCATTGGAAAAGGCCAAGATTTTGCGCGAGGCCGTTTACGCGGCTCTCCAGGCCGAGGCGGCAGGCGCCCGGGTGCCGGACGATGCCTTGCAAATCGTGCGCGATGCAGTCGCCCTAGCCCTGCCGAAGCGCTCGCTTTTCCCGTCCGGCGACCGCCTCGCTTGGCAGTGGACCGACGCAGCCAGTCTGAACACGATCGGCCACCGCGTGGCCTTTGAGACAGCCGAGTTTTTGGTGTCCAGGAATGACCGCCGCCGCGTGCGCGAGTGCACCGGGCCGAACTGCGGTTGGCTTTTCATTGACACCTCGCGTGGCGGGCGCAGGCGGTGGTGCTCGGATGAGAGCTGCGGCACACGCAGCCGGGTAAGGCGCTTCAGGGCAAAAGCCGCAGGGAACATGGCTCCCAACAGCAAGAATTAGTATCTGACGCCAGGCTTGGATGACCAACGCAGCATAGTTGGCTTCACGCTATCCCTGTCGCTGTTTGTCCAACGAAGCTGGTCTCGCGAGCGACTGTGGCCAAGACTGTGGAGAACACAGCCGGCGCGGCAAGCCATCATCGCGTTCCAGAGCGGGTTGCTTCGGGGCCGCCTACCTCGCCACGCTTCGATCGGTCGATCTGCTCAAACTTGACGGGAACTCCGGTAGCGTTACGGCGTTTTTCTCAGTCCGAAACAAACAAGGATAGGTGCCATGGACTGGAACCGTGTCGAAGGCAATTGGAAGCAGGTAAAGGGCAAGGTCAAGGAACAGTGGGGCAAACTCACAGACGATGATCTGGACCGTATTGCCGGCAACCGCGATCAGTTGGAAGGCAAGATTCAGGAGCGCTACGGCATTGAGAAGGACCGCGCTCAGCGCGACATCGATGACTGGTATGGCCGGCAAGGCTGGTAGGTCGCCGGTTCCAAACTGAACTTGAAAAAGGGCTCCGAGAGGTACGGCGCCCTTTTTTGCCGCGCTTCCTGTCGCCTTTTCGTCTCACGACAATAGCGCTCACCGAGAGACGTGGAACCGCCAAAGGTGCCCGTCGTTATCTGGTTCTCGAAATTACATTGGGGGATTAGTTGGACAGAGACGACGCCTCAGCGATCGCAACTGGAGTTAGTGGGCTCGACTACATTCTTCGTGGCGGCTACGCCAGGAACCGCTCCCATCTTATCGAAGGGAAACCAGGTTCTGGAAAAACCACTCTTGGCCTCCAGTTTTTGATCGAGGGCGCCAAGAAAGGCGAGACATGCCTTTACATCACTTTGTCAGAAAGCAAGCGCGAACTGCTCTCGGTTGCTGGCCGTCACGGCTGGGACCTGAAGGGGGTGCAAATTCTTGAACTTGTGCCGCCGGAGCTCAGTTTCGATCCGGCGCAGCTACAGACCTTGATCCATTCCTCGGAATTGGAACTCGGCGAAACCGTGCAGTCTGCCATGGCCGAGATCGGACGCGTCAGACCCGATCGCGTGGTGTTCGATTCGCTCTCTGAAATTCGACTTTTATCGCAAGGGTCATTGCGGTATCGGCGCCAGGTGTTGGCATTGAAGAGCTTCTTCATGCTCAACAATGTGACGGTGCTTATGCTCGACGACCTGACGGCTGAGCAGGATGACCTCAATTTGCATTCGATCAGTCACGGCGTCATTCGGATGGAGCAGCTGTCGCCCGTCTATGGTGGAGAGCGTCGGCGGCTACGCGTGATCAAAATGCGCGGCGTGCAGATCCGGGGCGGCTTTCACGATTTCGTAATTCGCCCAGGCGGCGTTGTCGCCTATCCGCGGCTCGTTGCAGCCGAGCATGAGGTGGCCGAGCATGATACGCCGGCCATGAGCAACAACCGGATCGACACCCTGCTTGGCGGCGGGCTGGCCCGTGGTACCAGCACGATGCTGATGGGGCCGTCTGGCGTTGGCAAGTCTACCATTGCCTGCACCTATTGCTATGCCGCACTCGAGCGTGGCGAGCGTGTGCTGGTGCTTTTGTTTGACGAGACAAAGCGCATCTTCTTGGCGCGCGCCGCCGGGCTCGGCATGCACCTGGAGCCGTTTGCCGAGGACGGCACGCTGATGCTTGAATCTGTCAATCCGGCTGAGCTTTCACCAGGCGAATTATCTTCGCGCATCCAAGCGGCCGTCGAAGAATCCAATGTGCGGATCGTCGTGATCGACAGCCTAACCGGCTATCTCAATGCCATGTCCGAAGAACAGCATCTGGTGCTTCAGATGCACGAGATCCTCACCTATCTCAATCAGAAGGCAGTGGCGACGATCCTGCTGTTGGCCAATCACGGGCTGTTTGGGCAAACGGCAGCGCCGGTCGATATGACCTATCTCTGCGATTCCATCATGCTTCTGCGCTTCTTCGAGAACGCAGGTCAGTTGAGACGCGCGATTTCCGTTGTCAAGAAACGTGTCGGCCCCCACGAAGAGACGATTCGTGAGTTTAAAATCGGCGGTAACGGCGTGGCCGTAGGTGAGCCACTGGAACAATTCCGCGGCATCCTGATGGGATCTCCGGAATTTGAAGGCAAGCCGACAGACCTTCTGAGGGATAAGGCGCTGTGATGTCGTCCAGCCCCGCCGTTCTCGTGCTGGCGCCGCTTGGCCGTGACGCGAGGATCGCGGCCTCCATCCTGGCTACAAACCAGATTGCCTCGCGTGTGTGCGGCAGCTTGGAAGAGGCAGTGCCGCTTCTCGACGAGGCTCAGTGCCTTGTCGTGGCCGAGGAGGCCCTGCTCAGTTCCGATCGAACGCAGTTTGCGGCCTGGCTTGAAGCCCAACCCGCATGGTCGGATTTTCCGATCGTGCTTCTGACGATGCGGGGGAACGAAGTCGACACGCGGATGGCATTTCTGGACCGCTATCTGATCGTGCTTGAACGGCCATTTCTGGCTTCGAGCCTCGCCAACTCGGTGCGCTCCGCCTTGCGTGCCCGCGCCCGCCAGCGCGAGGTCCAGTCCTACATCGAACAGAAGCGGGAGGTCGCCGATCGGCAGAAATTGCTCATCCGCGAGCTGCATCACCGCGTCAAGAACACGCTGGCCAACGTTCGCGCCATGATGGGCGCGACGGCCAAGTCGAGCGGCAACGTCGATGATTTCGTACGCGATTTTTCAGCCAGGCTCGTTTCCCTGGCCCAGACCCATTCGATGCTTACCGACGATTATTGGCAGACTGCCTCCCTGCACAAGCTGCTCGAAAGCGAGCTTGACCACTATGAGACGCGCGACAGGCCGCGTATCGTTATGGAAGGCCCGAACGTAGCGCTAGTCGCCGACATTGCGGTCCCTGTCGGGATGGCTTTCCACGAACTGGCCTCCAATTCGTCGAAGTTTGGCGCGCTTTCGCAAACGGGCGGCCGCCTTGATGTCCGCTGGTCGTTAGGCGGGTCCGGCGATACACAGATCGTCAATCTTGACTGGCGGGAACGAGATGGGCCGAAAGTCGAGCAGCCCAGTCGCCGCGGGTTTGGCACGACACTCCTGGAAAAAGTCGTGACCGTGCAATGCAACGCCAAGATCGAATTGAACTACCATCGTGACGGCTTGCAGTTCACCATGGCCTTGCCGTTGCGAAACACGCGCCTTGTGCCGGCTTACTGAGCGGCAACGGAAAGGCAGGCTGGGCGCCGCGATAGGGATTAACTGAGCGTCACTCGGCAGGCTGGTCTAGCGCTTTAGCCAAAACATCAGTTCCGAAAAAGACCGCCTCTATATCTCCCATGTGCCTCTGCAACATTGCGAGAGCTCCGGCGTGGTCTATGCGGCCGACCTTGGTGATGAAGTCGAAATCGTGCCGCGGCGCTGTGACCCGGGTCATGCGTCCTAGACGAAACTTTGGGCTCCCGGAGCGCAGTTTTGTCGCCTTCGTGGTCACCCCCGCCATTTTGCTCACGATCCTCGTTGATAGCCGGATGCGCATCTGAATCATCTGCGACCCGTCGGGGTTCCGACTGGCGTCGTAAAAAAACAAGAGGCCCGCAGGCAGGCTCGATCGACGGTCAGCTATCCCGAACAGCAAACGAAATCACCCTCGCCTTTGGCCAACCAACTTTCGCCAGATCACCTTCGCAATGCCTGCGGCCCCAGTCCGGTCGGACAGCCCGCACCTCTGGCGGCCGAAGTGAGGCGCCGGGAACATACAACGTCGGTCGTTGTTTCTCTGATCAGGAGGAAAGATAATGGCAGACGATAAGAGCAAGCGTGATTTTCGAGATCGCAACCGTGTATCAGTCGATGAAGATTATGAGGTTCGCTATTTCGCCAAACAGCATCGTATCACGCCAGAACAGGTCCGCGAGCTAATCAGAGAACACGGCAACGACCGGAAGAGGCTCGAACGCGAGGCAAGAAACGGGCTGATATCGGCTGATGGTCGCGACGCATCACGCGGCTTTTCGACGAGCGGGTCTGAATGGCTGCGCGAGCGTGAAAACGTCTGGCCGGATGCCCGCCTCGACTTGCTTCCATGTGACCGGGTGGGCAATTGGGAAGCCGAGCCGCGCTCGCGGGGAAAAAGCGCCTATTGCGGTATTGCCCCGTCCGTTGCGGAGATAGTCGAGAAAGATCCGGCCTCCTCGGGCGGCGGGGTCAGCTGACAACAGGTATCGGTCAGGATCGGTATCAACCAGACGGTGGGCGAGCGACTTGGCCAGTTTCCGGGCGCTGTCATGGTTCATCTTCGCAACGAGTGGGGCCATCAAGTGGATGCCTTTGCCGCCAGTGACCTTTGGCCAGCTCTCCAAGCCTGCCGCTTCCAAGATGCCCCGTAGCGCCAGCGTGGCCTCGATCACAGCGTCCCATGGCACGCCTTCTCCGGGATCGAGGTCGAGGACGAGCCGGTCCGCATGTTCGATGTCGTCAATCGTCGCGTTCCAAAGATGAAGCTCAACGGCATCCATCTCGACCAAGCCAAGCAGACCATCCATGTCATCTATCCATACCCGAATGCCTTCGCCGCCTTCGCGCTTTTGAACGCGGAGCTGGTGCACGGACGCCGGTATCCGAGGTAGCGGTCCCTTGTGATAGAAGGTTGCGCCGGAGGCGTGGCGGACCAGCTTCAGCGGTCGCCGAACCAGATGAACTAGAGCTTGATCAGCGACCCGCCGCCAATAGTCTGCCAGCTCTTCCTTGGAAGGTGCAACCGCATCGGGTAGCAGTTGGAGAATGTTCTCGCGCGGGACGCCGTGTTGGCCATCCGACCTCCGCTTGGACGGCGATGGAGGCTTGGGCGGGATTGCCTGAAGGTCCTCGCGGAGTCCCTTGAAGACCGCCTCACGCAAGATGCCCCGGTCCGACACGCCACTGAATTGCACCTCGGCGAGAACGTCTGGTTTGACCCATGTCGCCTTGGGCTTTTTGATCGGCTCCGACAGCGGTGACTTGGCGACAACAAGCGGATCAAGCCGCTCCCTAACGCGCCGGGCTGCGTCCAGCGTATAGCCGGTCTGGGCCTTCCCGGCATAAAGCAGCCGGTCGCCCTCTCGCCTGCCGATGTACAACGATGCGATGCGGCGCGGCTGCGCGCCAAGTTTCTCGACGAAAGCCACGATTGGAAAAGTGTCGCTCTTGACACATTTGACCTTGACCCAACTGGTCTGGACGCCCGAGCGGTAGTGAGCATCCGCTCGCTTCGATACGATTCCCTCTATGCCCATCCGGCAGGCATGGTCGAACATATCCTTGCCGTTCACCTCCAGATGCTCGGCATAAGTCAGGGTTGGCTCGGTTTCGGTCAGCAGCTTCTTCAGCGCAGCCTTGCGCTTCACTAACGGTTGTTCCCGTAGATCACGGCCATCGAGGTACAGGAGGTCGAAAGCGTAGAGAGTCATCCGTAGCGAACTTGGGTTGCCCAGCTCCCGTTCCAGGGCTTGATAGTCCGGCAGGCCGGTGTCGCCCAGGACGACAGCTTCACCATCGATGATAGCGGATTTGACCGGCAGGCTTGCCGCGGCCTGAACAATCCCCTTGTAACGGTGGGACCAATCGTAGCCGCGACGCGTGAATGCTCGCGCCTTTCCGCCTTCAACGACCAGCTGCGTCCTGTAGCCGTCATATTTGATCTCGTGAAGCCAATCTCCGCCTTCGGGAGCTTTCTCGACCAGTGTGGGCGATTGGAACTCGATGAACGAAAGCCGGTCAATGGCACTGGTCATATGCTCGCGACTCCAGGAATCGCGACTCAAGCCCCAGCGCCCCTGTCGGTTCCGAGCCTTTTAGAAGAATTGCATCGCGACGATTGGTTATCCGCCTCACTTGTTGATGTGACGGCGCAGCAGAGTGACGTTGCGATTGTTCGCCTTAAAATAGACGTCGAAGATCGAGCCGAGAATTGGGACACTTCCTACGAGCGTATCCAGCAGCACGTTGCCTAGCATGCGAGCGACCAAGCCATTTCCGGCACCGACGTTTCGAGCTCGCAAGACGATGTAGGCCGAGACAATGCCCGTCGCCGCATCTCCGAGTACGGGGACCAGACCTACGAGCGCATCCAGTCCAAAACGAATTGATGTGCCTGGAATGCGCCAGCGGGAATCGAGTAGCGCGGCCAATAGATCCAACTCGGCAAGTACGTTTGCTGTATCACCACCGTGACCGCCCTGCCCGATCATGCCAACTCGCGCGCCAGTACGATTTAGTATCTCTCCCTGATGGATAGCCGTCACCTTAGATATCGCTTTGACCGCCTGAATTCGCTTGCGTCCTGTGCGATGGCACGTCGTCGAGCAAGGTCGTCTCACCGGAGCTTTTCGGCGCCTCAACGGGCAATTCACCAGTAGGCGTCATTTTGCTGACGGCCTCAGGCAAATCTCGCGTGATCCGGCTTATGAGCTCCTCGCGCGAAAGGCCGGTCTGCATCGAGAGGGAAGTCAGGGTGTCTTCGTCTATGGCTGCTTCCACCTCGCTTGGCTGGATCGGCTCGTTCGGCCCGGTGCCTACCCACGAATCGACCTTCGATCCGGCGCCTGCCCCTCTGAACCGGTCGAGAATATCGCCAAGCGCGGCCCCCGAAACGCCTTTTGAAAGCTGATCCAGAATCCCGCCTTGCGGATCATTTGGGTTGCGATCACCCGCTCCACGGATCATGTCGCCGATCTTGTCGCGATTTTGGTATGCCAAGACGCCGAGCATCGCGATCGCCAATTTTCCCAGGTTAGCCATTGGTACCTCCACTGTTCAATGGACAAGGGCTCAACATCACAAAAGTTCCGACTGGCGACGATCTAATTGAATAAGGGCTGGCGTATCGACACAGACGTGAGCGGTGCTGCCTAACCGGCTTGTTTCCGTTTGCGGTGCAGCTTCGGCCTCGCAGACGTTGATCGTGCAAAGCTCGTTGCCTGCCTGATCGCGCATGCGCACTAACCATCCGGTCATATCGTCATCGCCCAGATCAGCCAACAGGCCGATTCCGCAACGGATCGCTTCGGCGCGAGCGGCCTCAAAACTTGGCGTCTCGGCAGGCGGAACCTAGCGAGCCTGGTCGCCGTCGCGATAGTACAACGTATAAGCGAGATGGATTCCACGCGCTGCCTTAGAGTATGGAACTACCACCCTCATCTTTGACGGGGGTTTGGCCAAACAGCGAACATCGGCTAGGCCTAAGACGATCGATCGAGGTCGACTCGCGCGACGGCGTAGGCGCCAAGCGAGATGCTTTGATCATCCAGCGGTCTTGCGGAACTTTCCATGAAGTCGGGATCGGTTGCCGCCCGCTCGAACTGCTCGGCGCCGAGAAGAGCAATGCGGGCGCTGCTCGGCGAATCCGAAAGCCGCACAGATTGCGTCTTGGCGGTAAGGTTAGCGACCCACAGGGTCACGCGGCGATCTTTTTCAGCCGCGATCGTGGCGACGCCGTCAGCGCCGGAAGTTCCTACGGACAGCAAGGTGGCTCCGCCGAGCTTTGAGAGACCAGCCAAGACATGGAAAGCGGGATAGACCGTTGGGCCATCCTGCTGATCATACCATGGCTGCACGAAATCAGCCTTCCTATGGATTTGGCCAAAGGGGCCGGCGAAGTCACCGAACGCGACGGCCTCGATTCCTTCGCGAGCGCAGGCCGCGAAATATCCGACAGTCCAAGCCGCATTGAACAGCCCGCGCTGACGAGGATCAATGCGCGATAGACAGACGCGAGCGTTCGCTTCATTCGGCGTAGTGGATTTTCCGTATGGGTTCTCACGGCAGCCGAGCTGGATGGGACCGATACGCAGTGGCAAGCGTTCCCCCATGAAAGCATGCGCGGAGCGGATTAGATGGGGGATTGCCTGAAGTGTCTCCATCACCGAGACATCATCTGCGGCGTGCACGCTGGGACAGGTGGTGAAGGTCACGTAGTCGAGCGCTTCGGCTGGCGGACGCTTGCGGTTGAGTTCGGTGAAGTAAGCGGCCATGCCGCCGCCCAGCGCGATGCCCGGGAAAGCCCGGCGAGCGGCGGAGTAGCTTTCGTGGAAGCTGGGCATAGTCGGCCACGGTGCTCCCGGCTGTACGGATGTCATGTCCTGCGCCGGAAAGACGGAGACAGCTTCTAGTTTGAGGCCGAGTGAGTGGACAGCATCCGCGACCGGCGCCAATTCGCCGAATGGATCGCGCGTGCCCTTGGTGACAATCTCGAGGACCACGCCAGCGCCGGTCAGCCGTGCGAGCGCGGCGTAGCTTTCTAGTTCGTCCTGGCCGTGTGCGATCCGGAGATCGACCTGGCAGACCATCCACTGGGGAGCCATTCGTCGTAGGAGCTCGGGGGTTTCGAGCGCGTGCTTTGCCTCGTCGGCGGCGACGCCGACGCCAGTGCGGGGCACTCGGCCGACCGGTCCGCCGATCGTCAGGTTGATGAGTGGATTGCGATTTTCAGACGTCCCGGCAGGGAGCGTTCCTGACACGTGAAGCCGGACGGCCTGCGTGAATTTCTGGCCCCTGGGCAGTCTGTAAGGCCACGGGCGACGCAGAGGGCGGACATATGTTTTATAGGAGGCGTCAGACCAATTGCGTTGGTCCTCCATCTCAAAGGCATCACCCTCCATGGTGCATGTCGCCCAGATCCCAGGCGCGATTTCGTGCGACAACGCCCGGATGTCGGTGAACGGACATTTTGGATCGATGTGGTCCGGAAAGAACGATAGCTCGTCGTGACCATCCTCATGCAGCACCTTTATCGGCTTGCCGGCCAAGCCCTCGATCGGATGAAGGACCACGAAGCCGGTCCGATTCGTCAAAAGGTCAGTCTCGGGCTCTGCCTCCGCCACAAACGACAGCGCACCATCGCCACTGCCTGAGACGCGCGCCCGGTAAATCAGGCGGCCGGATGTTGCGGCACATGTTGCACGGTATTCAATGGCGAACGCATCCGGCCTCTCGTCGATCCGCAGATCATCGAGAACGGTGGTACATGTTCCCCAGTTTTCGTCCCGTACAAGAAACGAGATTCCGCGCAAGATCTCGATCGTCCCGATGCGGATGTAACGCAAGGCGCCATTGTCGAACGCGACCGACAATGATCCGGCGCGCAGTGTGCGCAGCGGTGCCTCGAGCTGTTCGGTGCCACACAAGCGGACTGCCAGGGAAGCTGTCGAGGTCAAATTGCCCGCTCCGTCGTGGCGTCGAAGATCGAGGCCCGGTTCATGTTGATGTCGATCGCAAGCTTCTCGCCCGGACGGCTGACATCGTGCGCCTGCAGCTCAGCCATCACCGGCGCGCCGGCCAGTCGGAATGTCGCGTAACTGCGCGAGCCGGTCGGCTGCAGCAGGTCGATCGTTGCCTCATAGCGAAACGTGCCCTGCTCCGGCATGGCAGTGTGCGCACGAGTGAGGTGTTCTGGCCTCAACCCGAGCAGCACCTGCTGTCCGTCCGCGACGCCCTTCAGCCCCCTGCCGGGCGCTAAGGGTAGCAGTGCATCTGCGAGCCGGATGGCAGCGGCGCCTGCGTCCAAGGCAAGGGTGCCTGGCAGGAAGCTCATCCGCGGCGAACCCAGGAACCCAGCGACGAACGTTGAGGCCGGGTGCTCGAACAACTCGAGTGGCGCGCCCTGCTGCTCTATCAACCCGTCGCGCATCAGCACGATACGGTCAGCCAACGTCATCGCTTCGATCTGGTCATGGGTGACGTAGATCATCGTTGTCGCAATGTCCTGGTGAAGGCGTTTGATTTCGCCGCGCATTTCGTCGCGAAGCTGTGCGTCGAGGTTGGACAGCGGCTCGTCGAACAGAAAGATGCGGGGGTTGCGGACTATGGCGCGGCCGATGGCGACGCGCTGGCGCTGGCCACCGGATAATTGGCGCGGAAAACGCCCCAGCAAGGGAGTGATGCCAAGCATGCGTGCCGCCTCGGCCACGCGCACCTCGACCTCTGGCTTCGGCATCTTGCGAGCCTTGAGGCCGAAGCCAATGTTCTTGGCCACGCTCATATGCGGATAGAGCGCATAATCTTGAAACACCATTGCCACGTCGCGATCGCGCGGCCGGAAATCATTGACCACCTCGCCGCCGATCTCGATCGTGCCTTCCGATATCTCCTCCAGGCCGGCGATGGTCCGGAGCAGCGTGGACTTGCCGCAGCCGGACGGTCCAACCAGGACGGTGAACTCGCCGTCGCGGATGTGGAGGTCAATGCCGCGCACGGCATGGAACGCGCCGTAGCGCTTGTGCAAGCCGGTAATTTTGACTTCGGCCATGCGGGAGCTTTCCTAACCGCGAACGGCGCCGAGCGTCAGCCCGCGCACCAGATGACGTTGAGCAAGGACCCCGAGGGCGATCGATGGCACAAGGGAGACGATGGCAAGGGCCGCGGCTTCGCCATATTGCGCGCCCTGGAAGCCGATGAAGGCGCGGAAGACCGTTGGCAGTGTAAAGGCAGTTCGGCTGGTCAAGATCAGAGCGAAGAAGAACTCCGTCCAGCATGCAATGAAGGCGAAGACAGCCGCCGCGACGATGCCCGGTGCTGCGAGCGGCATGGCAACGCGCCAGAACGCCTCCCATCTCGTGCAGCCATCGACGAGGGCCGCCTCCTCCATCGACTTCGGCATGCCGCGGAAATAGGCGAACATCATCCACACCGAGACCGGCAGCGTGAAGACCGTATAGGCGATGATCAGGCCGACATGAGTGTCGTAGAGCCCGACCTGGCGATAGATCAGGAACACCGGCAGCACGATCCCGATCGGCGGCAAAAAGCGCTGCGACAGCACCCAGAAAGACAGATGCTTGCCGCCGGTGTCGTAGCGCGCCAGGCTATAGGCCATCAGCGTGCCGAGCAGCGCCGAAAGCACCGTGGCCGAAAGCGAAATAATCAGGCTGTTGATGAGCCCGTCGAGACCACGATAGGCGAACAGCGCAGCTTTGTAGTGGACAAGCGTCGGAGCGGCGGGGAACCAGACAGGCGGTACGGTGAGGTAGTCGTCGCTGGGCTTGATGGAGGTGTTGAACATCCAGTAGAGCGGCCACAGCACGAACACCAGGAAGAACCCCAGCAGCAGAATTCGGCCGATCGGCAACGACCGGCGTTTCCTGCGGCGGGCGGGCGCGACGGCGGCCATCAGACCGGTTCTACCTTCAAGAGCCGACGCACCAGCAACGTCACGATGAGCGCCGTAAAGATCAGGAACAGCCAACTTCCTGCTGTTGCCTGCGACAGATGAAACTGTGTGAAGCCGATGGTATAAAGATAATAGGAGGCCGTGTAGGTTTGTGTTCCCGGGCCACCCCCTGTCATGATGAAAATGGTGTCGAACATACGGATTGCGTCGAGCAGACGGAAGGTCAGCGCCAGCAGCATCATCGGCCCGAGATGCGGGAGCGTGATCGCCCAAAAAACCTGCCAGGCGTTGACGCCGTCGAGTTCTGCCGCCTCATAGAGATTGGGTGGGATTGCGGTCAGCCCGGCGAGCAGGATGACGAACATGAACGGCGTCCACTGCCAGACATCGGCGATGATCAGCGAGACGTAGAGCCACGGGCGCTCCGTCATCCAGCCGATCGTAACCTCCTGCCCCAATAGTTGCGTCAGGATATAGTTCGTCGGTCCGAAAGGCCGCTGTAAAAGCAGCGTCCAGGCTTGGCCGACGATGACCGGACTGATGAACAGCGGCACGATCAGGATCGACATGATCACACCGCGGCCCGGAAAGCTGCGCACCATTGTCAGCGCCACCAAGAGGCCGAGAACGAATTCTATAGCGACGCTGATGCCCGACAGCGATGCTGTCAGCAACAGGGACCAACGTGCTACGGGATCGAACACGACCCGCTCGAAGTTCTTCAATCCGACAAAGGCGTGGCCCGGCACCTGGAAGTCGTAGTTGATGAAGGATACCACCAGCGAGAACAGAAGCGGATAGATCGACAGTGCCAATATCAGCAGCACAGCGGGGCCGACCAGCAGCCACTTGAAATGACGGTCTGCCCATTGAGCAAAGGCAGACAGCCGGGGCGGTGCGCCGGCTGCCTTCAAACGACGGATCGTGGCGGTGGGCTGCATAGGCGTATCCAAAATCGCCGCTTAGCGGGGAGGTGTTGCGAGCCAAGCGCCCGCAACACCGATTGCTCCAGAGAAGTCCGCCTGCCCTCAGAGGGTGACCGCCATGCCAAGTTTTTCCACCGTGTTGTCGGCGGTGGCGCCAGGCAGTTTCAAGAACTCGGTGTAGAAGCCCTTCTGCGAATCCACACCCAGTCGGTCGGTCGTCTCGTTCCACTCGGCGGCCGCCGTTTCAAGCGACGCCTTCGGATCCGCACCAGCCCACACCGCCGTGCACATGCGATCGATGCTCAAGAAGTAGTCCTGCGCGCCTGGCATGATCGGGTCGAGCAGACCGACATTTGCCGAGTTGTTGAGGTTGGCAAGGTACTCCTTGGCACTCGGGAAGAGCGCGCCGTAGAGCTCGGACTTGAAGTGCGAGATGCGGTACGGGTCGCGTAGAGCGTAGGGCAGCATGCAACGTGCCAGCGAGACGGGTGGCGAGCATACCCACTGCATGAACAGATACGCCGCCTCAGCGTTGGGCGAGTCGGCCGACAGTGCCTTGTTGTAGCCGGTGGCATGTTCCGGATTTCCCGGAACCACGGCATAGCCGACCTTGCCGGCGATTTGGGACTGCGGAATGAAGTTGATTGCCGTGGCCGACTGCGAATAGTTGGCCGCCATACGGCCGCTAGGAGGCCAGGAATAGATCATCGCGACTTTGCCGGTCAGGAAAGCCGCCCACAAGGAGACGGCGTCGAGCTCGTTGTTGCCGGGGATCGAGGCCTTGTTTGCGGCGAGCATGTTTGTCAGCGTCTTGACGCCGGCATCCGAAACCAAACCTGCCTTCATGTCGTCGCCGAAGAGTTTTCCGCCGTTGGCCCGGTACTGCTGCAGAAAGTCGAACTGATTGCCGGGGCTGCCCGCCTTGCGGAAATGTCCCGCGCCATAGACCTTTGGCGCCATCTGGTCGGTGATGAACTGGGCGATCTGGGCATATTCTTCCCATGTCTTGGGCGGTCCAAGCTTGGCGTTGAACTTCGCCTGGTAAGCCTCCACCATTTTAGGGTCCTCGAAAATGTCCTTGCGGTAGTAGAGAGCGAACATGTCGCCGTCGTCGAAGAACCCCCAGATCTTACCCTTGTAGGTCGGCAGCGCCTTGTACAGGGGATGATAGTCCTCGAGGTCTGCCGGGTTCATGTATTTGGCGATGTAGTCGTCTAGAGGGGCGATGACGCCGCCATCGGCAAGCGACGGCGTCCAGGCCGGCGAGATGTCGAGGACGTCATAGGCACCCGAGCCGGCGATGTGCTCGGCGACCGCCTTGGAGTACTGGTCCGGGTTCGACAGCTCGACGACATTCGACTTCATCCCGGTAAGCTGCTCCCACATCGGCCCACTGAAATTGCGCGGGTCGAGTGCCTGCAGGCCAGCCTCGTAGGTCATGTTGAGGGTGACGCCCGAATGCGCCTTGGCCGCCTCCGCCGCGCGAAAGGCGGAACCGTCCGCAGGCCCTCCCTTCGATGCTTTCAGGGCTGCGGCCTGCGCCTGGCCGAGCGGCGACGTGGCGTCCGCCAATTCCAATGTTTGCTGCGCCAGCGCCCAATCGGTCATTATCCCCAGCAGCGGGCCGGACACGGCCAACATACCGGTCATCTGACCGAAGCGGGTGATGAAAGTTCGGCGGGTGGTTTCGCCGCGCATGAAGGCGTCGACCTCAGCTTCGAGGCCTGCCTGAAAGTCACGTTTTTCACGATCGTTCATAGTGCTTGGTCCTCCCATTTTCCTTTTGCTTCACTCGCCGCCGGCGCAGCGGTCAAGCATTTCCTCCCGTAAGGTCGCCGCAAAGAGGCCGCGGCGGCGCGCCGAAAATCAGTCTCCTCCTAGGTTCCGAAGCGGGCGGCGAGCCCAGACAGCCTGGTCTTCCACAGCTCGCTCGAAAGCACCTCGCGATTGACCACGCCGCGCGGCTCGCGACCACGCTGCACCTCGATTACCGCTTTGACGTCGGCGGCACCGTTGCCAGCAAAGCACTGGTCGGTCCAGCAAAGCGCGTGCGGCGCCAGGATGACATTGTCGAGTTTGAGGATCGCATCGTCTGCGTCGGGAGGCTCTTGTTCCAGCACGTCGAGACCGGCGCCGGCGATGCGGCGCTCCTGCAGTGCTTGCGTCAGCGCTTTCTGGTCGACGATCGGGCCGCGCGCGGTGTTGATCAGGTAAGCTGTCGGCTTCATCAGGGCGATCCGCTCAGCATTGACGATGTGGTGGGTCTGGGGCGACAGGGGGCAACTCACCGACAGCACGTCGGCGCGGCGAAACAGATCCTCCAGCCCGACCAGCTCGACGCCCAGGTCGGCAGCGACCCCCTTGCCGGCAAACGGGTCATGGGCAATGAATTGCATGTCAAAGGGCTTCGCCAAGCGGAAGACCTCGGCACCGATGTTGCCGATGCCCAGCGACCCAAGCGTACGCCCGACGAGGCCGACCCCCATATGTTCGGAGCGCTTCTCAAAACCAACAGACCCTTTGCGGGTGAGCGCGTCCTTTGTCAGCAGCTTGCCGGTCAGCGCCAGGATGAAGGTGATGACGGATACGGCGACGGGCCGTCGCACGCCATCGGGCGTGATGACCAAGGCAATACCGGCTGCGGTGCATGCCTCAACGTCGACAGTGTCGTAGCCGACCCCGAAGCGGGCAACGACGGCCAGGCGGCCGCTCCTGGGGACACTCGTGGCATCGAAACGATGGGCGAGGAGGATCAGCGCATCGAAATTCTCAAGTTGGTCGCCGCGAAGCGGACTGTTTGACTCCAGGAACACCATCTCGACACCTATCGCATTGCGCAGCGGCTCCAGATCGAAATCTGGGTAGGTCGGCGAGCCGTCCGGCCTGCGGAAATCACCGGAAAGCGCCACCCTGAATTTCACGCTGTCCATCGTCTCTTCCGCTCCTATTGGCACCCGGCCCGGATCTTGGAAACCGCGTCGGCGATCGCGTCGTGCAGGACCCAAACGTCGCCTGAATAACATATGAAATCGAAGCCCTGTGCGTAGAACTCGTGTCCCTGGGCGACGTTGGGCACCAAGCGTCCAAGCGATTTGTTGTGCTTCTTGGCGGCGGCCACGATTTTGGCCATTGCAGCAGTGAAAGTGGGGTGGGCGAAGTCGCCAGGAATGCCGAGCGAGACGGACAGATCGAAATGCCCAACCCACAGACAATCGACCCCGTCCAGTCCCGCGATGCCGTCAATGTTCTTGACGCCGTCGGCGGTCTCGATCAGGCAGATGAACGTCGAGCGCTTGTTGGCGGCCTCGAATTTGTCAGCGACCGAGCCCGGACGGTAACGGTCATGAGCGATCTGCAGCGCCACGCCGCGGGCGCCGGCAGGGTGGTATTTCATGGAGTTGATGATGTGCTGCGCCTGTTCGACGCTGCTCACCATCGGCGCGATCAGGCCTTCGGCGCCCATGTCCATGGCGCGGGCGAGGAAATGGTAGTCCTGCGATGGCACACGAACCATCACCGGCAGATCGGCCGCCTCGAAATAACGGATCGCACTCTTCAGCGTTTCCAAGTTAAATCCCGAATGCTCCATGTCGAAAAAGACGAAATCGCAGCCAGCGGACTTCAGGATGTGACCGATTCCCGGCGTGGCGAACTCGGCGACGAGCGTACCGAGCTTGACCCGCCTGTGAGAAGCTAACGCCCTGAGACTTGGCTCCGACATGCACTTCCTCCCGTTCGCCCCAATGGGCCAATCCGCCTATGTTCGCTTCAATGCGTGGCTTCAAGAACGAGGTCGCAGGTCGTCACCAACTTGGTCACGACGAGCGGCGCGCTCTGCGTATTGAATTCGTCGAAATGAGCGGTGCGGCAGTGGTCCTCGAATGCGGCCTCGCTATCGTAAATCTCATAGAGCAGGACCCGATCCAGTTCGCCGCGCGCCTCCGTCACGTCAAAGCGGCGGCAGCCGGCCTCGGTGCGCATCGAGGCGGTCGCATTGGCGTCGACAAGTTCTCGGAATCTGTCCCGGGCACCAGGCCTCAGGCGGAAATCGACCCAGACGACAAATCCGGTCATCACTTGGGCCTCGCAAGTTGCAGATAGCGCTTGGCCACATATTCGAGATGGCTGCGCATGGCCGCCTCTGACGCGTCTGGATCGCGCGCGGCGACGGCCTCGAAGATTTCGCGATGAGCCTGGTAAGCCTTGCGGTCTTCACCCTTGGCCAATGTGGTGCGACGCTGTTCGAGCAACCATTCAGCCAACGCCGCGTGAATAGCTGTAAAGATCCGATTGCGGGTGATTACCGCCAGCACGTAATGGAAGTCTACGTCCGTGCGCTCGAAGCGCGCCAGGTCGCCGATTGATTGACGGTTGAGTTCGAGCGCCTCCTTGAGGCTCTCAATGTCTTTCGGGGTAGCATGCACAGCGGCGTTGCGGGCAAGGCCGACCTCGAAAAACAACCGCGCGCTCTGGAAGTCGTGAACTCCTCCCGGCGCCGAAATCATGTGCCGAGCCGGCCCTGAAAGGGCGTCGATCACGAATTGAGGAGTGGGTCGAGTGACGCGGGCACGCTCCCCCGATTTTACCTCGACAAGGCCCATTTTGCTCAGATGCAGCAGCGCCTCACGGATGGAAGGCCGCCCTACCCCGAACTGCCGCATGAGTTCCCGTTCAGATGGGAGACGGTCGGCTTCGGCCAACTCTCCCTCTCGGATCATCCGCTCGAGGTGCGCTGCCACCTCGTCCGAAAGCTTCCGCTGTTTGATCAGAACTCCGATCATGTGGCATACCTGTTATACCAATCAGGTACGTTATGATCCCATAGCACCCTTGTCAACGATGTCTAAGCATCCGGTAGCCGAGCCGTTTAATCACTCCGCCGATGTCGAGGCGTCCTTTGCACACGCCTTCAACGTCTTCACCAAGGATATCGGTGACTTGAGGAGCGCGAGCACACTCTGCTCGGTGTTCCGATCGGGGACCGTCTTCGAACCCTGGGTCGGGTGGTCAGTTTCAACTGCGGTGTGGACCGCAGTGAGTGCCACCGGGCCGTGTGCTGGCCGAGACCTACCCAACCGCCTGCTTATGAGCTGCAACATTGAACGATGCGCATTTGAAACTGGTTTTCTCAAGATCTTTTAGTCCTGAGGGCCTCAGGCGGGGGCGCTTGCCATTTAGTTATCGTCACCTGCAAATGCCGAACCCGCACTCGACGCCAATCTACGCGTTGGCCAGTTTGCGACATCTGGTTTCGGCGATTCCGCTTTCAGTAGCGACGATCATGCTGGACGGCTGATATGAGGCGCGTTCCCGCCTGGCAGCTTAGGGGCAGCAAGCAGGACGTCGGCTTTCTTGCCTCGACCTGGCCTAAGCAGTCATTCAATTCGTGGCCTCAAGCAACTCATCCACGCTCCTCCTGACGCGGCGTGCCAACCAGCCGATCTCGGGCTGATGTGCGTGGACGGCAGTCGTCCTTTGACCACCGCTTCTGGCGGCGCCGATTGGCGAGCCGCCTCGCCATCATTAGCTATGGAACGGAAAAGAAACCATTCAGCATCAGACTACCGCTTTTCGACGCACCTTTTCGAATATGTCGGAACGAGCGCTTGTCGCGCAGCCCACGATGCCCCCCATTGGTGAACCGGTTCCATGAAGAGTCTGACAATACGCCACCGCATCCTCGTCAGTTTCGCAGCCGTTCTGGTGGTCATGTCCGTGATAGCCCTCATCGCGTACGCCTGGTTTCTTCAGGCGGGGGAGGAGGCGACTGAGGTCGAGAAGGGCATCCTTCCGGACCTTTATCACAGTACCGAGATCATGACGGGCCAGATGGCGGCCCATAGTCTGCTTCAGGAATATGCCCTTCAGGACAACCCGTCAGACAGAAGCACGGTTGCAAACGCGATCACGACCAATCGCAACCAGGTGCAGCGGTCGATGGACGACTATGAGGCAACGATCGTCTCCGATATCGACAAGCAGAATTATGCAGCCGTCAAACAACTCGCCAACCAATTCCGTCTGGCTGAAACTGCTGTGCTGGAAACAAGCCGGGCTGCCTTGTCGAAAGGTGAAACTCCCAATGAAAGCCCAGCTATCAAGAACGAAGTAGAGCCGATCTTTGTAAAATTGCAGTCCGCTCTGCAGGCCATGGTTGAGGATCACAGAGGCGAGGCAAACAGCGCGACGCAGCGGATCAGCTCGATCGTCAGAACGGCCGAAGTCGGTTTGAGCGTTGGCTTGTTGATAGCCCTCGGGCTAGCCCTTCTTTTGGGTTACCAGCTGTTTCGCGCCATTACAGGTCCGCTCACCCGTTTGGTCGACGCGGTTCAATTGATGCGGCAAGGCGACTTCAGCGAACGGCTCGATCTGAGGCGCCGAGACGAATTCAGCGTGCTTGCCGACGGCTTCAACGCAATGGCGGACGATCTCACAACCCTCATTGGTCAGGTTCAAAGGTCCAGCATACAGGTCGGCACGTCGATAACTGAGATCGCCGCCACCTCCAAGCAACAGCAGGCAACTGCGACTGAAATCGCAGCGACCACAACAGAAATCCGAGCGACAGCCAAGGAAATCTCCGCCACATCAAACGAACTGGTCCGCACGATGAACGAGGTCTCCACAGTTGCCGAACAAACCGCTGCCGTGGCTGGCGGGGGGCAAGCGGGGCTGACCCGTATGGAAGAAACCATGCAGCAGGTCATGGAAGCGGCTGGCGCGATCAATTCCAAACTGGCGATCCTGAGCGAGAAAGCCGGCAGCATCAATCAGGTGGTGACGACCATCACCAAAGTGGCCGATCAGACGAACCTGTTGTCGCTCAACGCTTCCATCGAGGCGGAGAAGGCAGGCCAATATGGCCGGGGTTTTGCAGTGGTGGCAACGGAAATCCGAAGGCTCGCGGACCAGACAGCTGTCTCCACCTACGATATCGAGCAAATGGTCAAGGACATCCAGTCGGCAGTCGCGGCCGGGGTGATGGGCATGGACAAGTTTTCCGAGCAGGTCCGTCGGGGTATGCAGGACATCCAGCAGGTCGGCGGGCAACTCTTCGAGATCATTCAGCAGGTTCAGGGGCTGGTGCCACGTTTCGAAGTCGCCAATGAAGGCATGCAAGCACAGGCGACCGGCGCGGGGCAGATCAGCGACACGCTAACCCAGCTAAGCGAGGCAGCTCAGCAAACAGTCGAGTCCCTTCAGCAATCGACGCTCGCGATCGACGAGCTCAATCAAGTCTCAGGCGGCATGCGAAGTAGCATATCGAGGTTCAAGCTACGAGCATAGCGAGCCGGCAGTAGGAGGTGACAATGCTATTCCTCGCCTTCAGCATGGGTCCGGATCGCTACTTGATCGATGTCCACAAAATTGAAGAGGTGCTGCCCTATATCGACGTGAAAGTTCTTCCGGGTGCGCCAACTGGTGTGGTGGGTTTGGTCAGCTATAACGGAATACCCATCCCCCTGATCGATGTCACCCTTCTTGCGCTTGGCCGACCATCGGAGCGCCTGTTGAGCACCCGGATCGTTGTGACGCGCTATCCGGCGGATGATGGCGAGCGACGCCTGCTGGGGCTGATCGCGGAACGGGTGACGGATACGATCGAGCGAGACCCGGCCGATTTCGCGCCGTTCGGACTGGAACCAGGAACCCCGCCCTATCTTGGGCCGGTGGCTTCCGATGGTTTGGAGATCATTCAGTGGGTCAAAGTGGAAGCGCTGCTTTCGGAAGAGATTCGTACCGCTTTGCTCCGCCAGGCGGCAATAGGTGATCAATGACCGGAGCAATAGAAAAGCTCCTGACGGAAACCATTGGACTGGACAGTGCCAGCGTTGGTCCGACAGTGGTTCGTCAGGCGGTCAGAGAACGGATGGAAGCATGCCGGATAACCAACCCTCAGGCCTATAGGCAACACTTAGCCGGTTCCTCGCAGGAGCTGCAGGAGCTGATCAATGCGGTGGTGATCCCAGAGACCTGGTTCTTTCGCGACCGAGAAGCGTTCACGATGCTGGCGCGGCATGCGCGCGCGCACAAGCCTGCTCAGCCGATAAGAATCCTGAGCCTGCCATGTTCAACCGGCGAAGAGGCTTACTCGGTCGCCATGGCCATGTTCGATGCCGGCTTTGAGGCGCATGAGTTCAAGATCGATGGCGTGGACGTCAGCAGCCGCAATATCGCGACGGCTGAACACGCCATCTATGGCCGCAATTCGTTTCGCGGCAGCCATTTAGAATTCAAGGATCGCTATTTCGAAGCGGCCGAGGGCGGGTTGCGGCCTGTTGCTGGGGTGCTGAAACAGGTTCGGTTCATGGTAGGAAACTTGTTCGGTTCTCACGCGCCTTTCGGGCAAGAGGTCTATGACATCCTGCTTTGCCGCAATTTGCTGATCTATTTCAATCGAGAGCTGCAGGATCGCGCATTGATCTGCCTGAAGGACCTGCTGGCCAAAGACGGACTTCTTCTGGTCGGTCCGGCGGAAGCAGCTCTTCCAAGGGTGCATGGCTTTCTTTCCGCTGAATGGCCATTGGCCTTCGCCTTTCTGAAATCGGAGCCCGTCAAGACCACGGCGCCGAAGGTTTCGGCCGCCGTCCCGGTGCGGACGCCAAGCCCTAAGGTCAACAAGAGCGAGCCTCTTCGTCCGTTCCGACCGACAAGTGGCAATGAAGGCCGCGGGCAGGCTCCGGCCAAGCCGCTTGCACGCGCCTCGGAAAGCCTCATCGCGGTTGAACGGATCGCCAATGCAGGACGCGTAAAGGAGGCACAGGAGGTCGCCCTGGCGCATCTCAGGGAGTTCGGTCCTTCCGCAGAAATCTTCTACCTGCTGGGCCTCGTCCAGGATGCGGATGGTTCTGCACCCGAAGCCGCGCAAAGTTATCGCAAGGCGCTCTATCTCGCGCCAAATCATCGAGAAGCTCTTGTCCATCTGGCCTTGCTGCTTAGCAAGCAAGGCGACCATAACGGCGCCGAGGCGCTGGCCGGCCGGCTGGGTCGGGTCCAGAAAAGGAGCGGCAGTTGATGGCGGCTTCGACAAGGATCGCTCAGCCGGTGGAGGAGATCGAAATCAACGACTGCTGGCGGCAAATAGGCGTACGGGGTGACAAGTCATGTCCGCTACTAGAGCAGCATCTCCACTGCCGCAATTGCCCGACCTACAAGAAGATCGCACGACGCCTCCTCGACCGTGCAGCTCCCTCGGCATCTCGCGACGAATGGCCTGACAAGGCTGGTCGTGCAGGGATCGATTCGGCAGACAGCGACGCGCTGCAGACGGCCGTTCTCTTCCGTTTGGGGGAGGAATGGCTGGCACTTCCGGTCGGTATTTTTCATGAAGTGGCTGAATCTCGTCGCGTTCATTCACTTCCACATCGCAGGAACAGTGCACTGCTCGGCATTGCGAATGTCCGTGGTGAATTGCTTATTTGCCTGTCCCTGGCCGAATTGCTCGGGATAGACGAGCGCAAGGAAGGGGAACAAGGCACACGAACCAAGGTATTTCGCCGCCTTGTCGTGGTAGGCGAGCGCGACAAGCGGGTTGCTTTTATGGTTGATGAGATCCACGGCTTACATCGGTACCAGGAACGCGACACTCTCGCTGTTCCGGCCATGATTGGCAAGGCACTGTCGGCCGCTACGGTTGCCGTGCTGCCATGGCAAGGACGAGCCGTTGGCTGTCTCGATCCACGACAACTGCTCACGATGCTGGATCGGAGCATCGCATGACAGATGAAGACTTCAGCCAGGTTTCGATGCTCAGCCTCTTCCAGGCCGAACTGGAGACGCAGTCACGGGCTCTGACCTCTGGACTTCTGGCACTCGAACGCGATCCTATCGCCGCCGACGCCCTGGAAGCATGCATGCGTGCCGCGCATTCCCTGAAAGGAGCTGCCCGCATCATCGACCTGATGCCCGCAGTCAAAGTTGCAAATGCGATGGAAGACTGCCTGGTCGCAGCGCAACGCGGGCATCTGAGGGTGCGACGGGAGCATATAGACGCGCTTCTGCAAGGTTCTGACCTTTTGAAATTGATCGCATCGGGATCATCGAGCGAAAGCGCCAACTCAGAAGTCGAAACCTTTCTCGCGAAGTTCGAGGGGTTGTCCCTCCCCCAGGCAAAGCCCGGGCCCCAAGATTCTGCAGCTGATTTCGCAACTCCAGATCATGCCCAGGAGCAACTGGCGACGACCTCTTCAGCGAACCTCCTCGTTGGGGCGGTGCCGCAAGCCCACGGCAGCATCAGCTCTGATAGAATGGTTCGGGTGACGGCAGACAGCCTGAACCGATTGCTCGGGCTGGCTGGCGAGTCGCTGATGGAAGCTCGGCGGCTCAGGCCATTCGCTGACGGGCTGCTACGGCTGAAGCGACTTCAATCGGACCTCGCAAGTGCATTCGACAATCTTCATGCAGTGCTGCCGCCGGTTTCAAACGATGCGGCGGTGGTGGAGGCGCTGGCTGAAGCGCAGCGAAAGCTTCGGTTGAGCCAAGCGTTCCTGGCGGAGCGTTTCGATGAGTTGGATTCAGTGGATCGGAAAGCGACCGATCTTGCCAACAGATTGTACGACGAAACGTTGGCGAGCCGGATGCGGCCTTTTGAGGACGGCGTGCGACACTATGCGAGAATGATCCGCGACCTCGGTCGTACCCTTGGCAAGCGGGTGCGACTGGAGATCGTAGGCGGCTCGACCGGCATCGACCGCGATATCCTCGAGCAGCTCGATGCCCCTTTGGGGCACCTTCTGCGCAACGCTGTAGACCATGGGCTTGAACCGCCTGAGGAGCGCCTCGCGATGGGCAAACCCGAAGAGGGGCTCATCAGGCTCGAAGCGAGGCACAATGCCGGGCTGCTGCAGATAGCCGTGGTGGACGACGGCAGGGGGATAGAGCTCTCGAAGCTGCGCGAGGCCGTCGTCGCCCGGCAACTTGCAACCAGGGAAAGTGCTGAAACACTCAGCGAAAGCGAATTGCTCGCGTTTCTGTTTCTGCCAGGCTTTTCCATGAAAGCGGGCCTTACCGACGTCTCAGGTCGCGGTGTGGGGCTCGATGCAGTGCAAGCCATGACGAAGGAAGTCCGGGGAGTCGCAAGCGTCTCCTCAGAATTTGGCCACGGAACCCGATTTCAACTGCAATTGCCGCTGACACTGTCGGTCCTCCGCACGCTGCTCGTCGATGTCGATGGAGAGCCCTATGCTTTTCCACTCGCTGCCATTTCCAAGACTTTGAAACTGCAACGGACGGAGATCAACGTCCTGCAGGGCCGGCCGCATTTTCGATTGAACGATCGACAGATCGGGCTGGTCACCGCTCGCGAGGTGCTCGATCGAGGTGAGCCCGGATCGGAACCGAACGAACTATCGGTCGTCGTCGTGGATGCGGGTCGGGGCGATGCGTACGGCCTGATCGTTGACCGTTTTCTCGGGGAACGCGAGTTAGTGATCAGACCTCTCGATCCACGGTTTGCCAAGATCAAGGACATCAGCGCAGCGGCCCTGATGGAAGACGGTTCGCCTGTTCTGATCTTCGACGTCGACGATCTGATCCGATCGGTGGAAAAGCTTGCATCGTCCAGCGGATTTCGAGCTCTTCGGCGCGCCGCGGGCGGTCCCGAAGCGAGCAGGCGCAAGCGCGTGCTCGTGATTGACGATTCACTGACGGTTCGCGAACTCCAGCGCAAGATGCTCGGCAATTACGGTTATGAGGTCGAAGTGGCGGTAGACGGCATGGACGGGTGGAATGCCGTCCGGTCTGGTCCTTTCGATCTCGTCGTCACCGACATCGACATGCCTCGCATGGATGGCATCGAGCTGGTGAGTTTGATCAGAAAGGATGCTGATCTCAAGAACACACCCATTATGATCGTTTCATACAAGGATCGGGAAGAAGATCGCGCGCGCGGGCTCGACGCAGGTGCGGACTATTATCTGACCAAGAGTAGTTTTCAGGACGAGGCGCTGATCCATGCCGTCGTGGACATGATTGGCGAGGCGGCTGAATGAGATCGAGATTGGAAGCCAGCGAATGAGAATCGGCGTAGTTAACGACATGCCGATGGCGGTTGAACTTCTGCGTCGACTGGTTCTGTTGACCGGCGAACATCAGGTCGCGTGGATCGCGACTAATGGGCGTGAGGCGGTCGAGGTCTGCAGACGTGATCTGCCGGATCTGATACTCATGGATCTAGCGATGCCAGAGATGGACGGCGTGGAAGCGACCCGCAGAATCATGGCGGAAACCCCGTGCTCAATCTTGCTGGTGACCGCCAGTATCGAAGCCAACCTCGCCGGCGTCTACGAAGCAATGGGTCATGGCGCGCTTGACGCAGTCGATATTCCGTCAGTGGGCATCGAAGGCAACGCGTCCTCGCAATCCGCCCGGCTTTTGACGAACAAGATACTAACGATAGGCAAGCTGATCGGTGATGCGCCTACCCAGGCAAAAAGGCGGATGTCACGTGCGGCTGAGCCGTCAACTCGACGCCTGATAGCAATCGGCGCCTCTGCGGGCGGGCCGGCTGCCGTTGCCGCAGTCCTGAGCGCGTTTCCCGTTGATTTTGGCGGCGCGATTGTGCTCGTCCAGCATCTCGATGCTCAGTTCGTTCCAGGCCTTGTTGATTGGCTAGGGCAGCATACGCGTCTCCCGATCCGTCCGGCGGGGGAAAGGGATAGCCCTCAAGCGGGCACCGTTCTCGTTGCCAGTTCTGCGGATCATCTGGTTTTCAAGTCAGCTCAGCAACTTGGCTATACGCCCAGCCCCAAGGACAATGTTTATCGGCCGTCCGTAGATGTGTTCTTCGAAAGTGCGGCGCAATGGTGGCCTGGCCCGGTGATTGGTGTTCTGCTCACAGGCATGGGCAGGGATGGTGCGCGCGGGCTGAGACAGCTCCGTGACAAGGGGCATCTCACAATCGCGCAGGATAGAGCAACCAGTGCCGTCTATGGCATGCCGAAGGCCGCCGCCGACATCGGCGCGGCTGTTGATATTCTTCCTTTGGGTGCGATCGGCTCACGTATAATCGAAGCCTGCGAGCGCTCCACGTGAAAGGCCCCTTCCGATGACGCAAGAACCAGAGTTGGTCCCGCCACTCGCAGATAACTATTCATCCATGGTTCTGCTCATCGATGATCAGATCATGGTTTGCGAGGCGGTCAGGCGCGCTCTAGCCAACGAGCCCGATATTTCCTTACACTTCTGCACCGACCCGTTGAGAGCGATGACGGTCGCGGATGAGGTAAAGCCAACCGTTATCCTGCAGGATCTCGTGATGCCAGGGGTCGATGGGCTGCATCTGGTGCGAGAATACAGGAAGCATGCGTCGACACGCGCGGTGCCAGTCATTGTGCTGTCGAGCAAGGAAGATCCAGCCACCAAGGGCGAAGCCTTCGCTGCGGGCGCGAACGACTATCTCGTCAAACTGCCGGATCGTATCGAGTTGATTGCACGCATTCGATATCACACGCGGGCCTATCTGGATCACGTCCAGCGAGACTCGGCACACCGAGCGCTGAGGGAAAGCCAGCGACAGCTGATCAGTGCAAATCTAGAGCTTGAACGTCTGACGCGGATCGATGGCCTGACGGGTCTCGGCAACAGGCGCTATTTTGACGAATATCTGGCGGCTGAATGGAAACGCGCTTTTCGCGCACAGTCCCCACTGTCGCTGTTGATGATCGATGCCGACAACTTCAAACGATACAACGATACCTATGGCCATATGGCCGGCGACGATGTGCTCAAGCAAATCGCCCGCGTAATCCAGAGCGGTTCCGGCCGCTCCACCGATCTCGCTGCGCGGTACGGAGGCGAAGAGTTCGTCATCGTGTTGGTCGACACTATACTGGAACAATCCAGTGCGATCGCCGAGCGGCTCGTCCAGAGCGTGCGGGAGTTGAACATACCCCACGGCCCGGATCGCGTGACCATCAGCGTCGGCGTCGCAACAGCGGTGCCCACCGAGAACGAGACGCCAAACGATTTCGTCAATGCCGCCGATTTGGCTCTGTTTCGTGCCAAATCGGAAGGACGAAATCGTGTTGCGCTTCATATGTCCCGCAGCTAGAGAAGCTCACATCTCAGTCAACGAAGCGCGCCCTGTTCGATTTGAGGACGACCTTGGCAAAGTCGGGCATCTCGAGACCTTGCCGCACCAGGCCATCAAGAGTTTTCTCAGCCGCCCTGATGGCGGAGAGCCGGGCCAGCACAGTCTCAGCCTCCAGGCGAGGCACCACGGCGACACCGTCGCGGTCGCCGACCAGTATGTCTCCCGGCGAGATAGTCACTCCTCCCAGCACCACCGGGAATCCGACCGTGCCTGGACCATTTCGCGCAGGCGAATTCGCAATGACCCCGGCACAGTAAACCGGCAACCCGACCGCCTCGATCCCGACAACGTCGCGCACCAGGCCGTCAGTGATGAAGCCGGCGACCCCCTTGTTGCGCGCCATGCCGAGCACGAGATCGCCAGTTACCGCGGTACCGGCAAAGCTGTCGGTGGCCGCGACGATGACATCGCCACTTGCTGCGGCATCCAGTGCTCCAAACAGGGCGAGGTTGTCGGCGGGACCGCAGTGACAGGTCACGGCGACGCCGACCATCGTCGCAGTAGCTGGCGACAGTGGCTTGATCGCATAATGCAAGGCGCCGCGTCCCCCCATCGCGTCTACGACCTGGCTAACCGGCACGCCCGCAAAAGCACTGATGATTTCTGCTGCGGGCCGTTCGAAACGGCGCTTGATGGTGAGCAGTGGTGGGTCTTCAATCATGTAGCGGCCCCATTCCCTGAACGAACGAAATACAGTCCGGCCCGAGGTCGCGCAGGCTCCGCGCGCCCATCAGTCCCATGACGCGGTCGATCTCCTTGCGGTAGAGTTCGAGCACGTGGCGTACCCCCTCCTCGCCGGCGACCGCGAGCCCCCACAACTGCGGCCGCCCGATCAGACAGCACGAGGCGCCGAGCGCCAGGGCCTTGACGACGTCAGAGCCTCGCCTGATGCCGCCGTCGATAAGCACTGGTACGCGGCCGGCGACAGCCGCGACAACCGCCGTCAACGCGTCCAGGGATGCGGCGGCGCCGTCAAGCTGACGTCCCCCATGATTGGATACGATGATGCCGTCGATTCCTCGGGCTACAGCCTCGGCGGCTTCGCTGGGATGCAGGACGCCTTTCAGCAACAACGGTCCGGACCAGACAGTGCGCAGCCAGTCGACATCGGCCCAGGAGAGTCCGGGATCGAGCATTGCGGCCATTCGGCCCGCCAATGCACCGACCGTCGCCGTATCTCCGGGGCGCGCGTAGTTGCCGAAAGTCAGTTTCGGGAGTCGGGTGCGCATACGAAGAAGCCACGCCGCCTTGGTGGCGGCCGCGAGGGTTCCGGCCACACCGAAGCGCGGCGGGATGGCAAAACCGTTGCGGATGTCGCGTTCACGGTTGCCAAGCATCTGGTTATCAATGGTGAGCACCAGCGCGTCGTAGCTTGAGGCACGCGCCCGATCCACCATTTCTCGGGTGAAGCCGCGATCGGTATAGACGAACACCTGCATCCACCGTGGGCTACTTCCGGTGGCTGCTATATCCTCCAGCGTGCAGACCGATCCGTGGCTGGCGCAGTAGAATGTCCCTGCGGCCGCTGCGGCTCGGGCGGCTGCGCGCTCGCCGTCGGGCCAGAACAGCCCAGCCAGGCCGGTTGGCGCGATGCCCAGCGGGATGGCAAGTTTCGCGCCGAAGAGGTCAAGGGAAAGGTCTCGCGTCGTTGCACCGTTGAGTGGTCGCGGCAGAATGGCAACCTCGTTAAAAGCTTGCTCGTTCCGGCGCAGCGTTCGCTCATCCTCGGCACCGCCATCGGCGAAGTCGAACACCGGGCGTGGCAAAGTCCGCCGCGCGGCGACGCGGACCGCGGCCACGCTGTACAGGCACTTCAACGCCGCCATCGAAGCAGACGATGCCGCACCGCCGGCACCGCGGTCATCGCCTGTGTTTGAGGCGGACGAGGAGCTACTCACGGTTGCTTTCCGCCGATGCGACCATGATGCGTCGGTCCACCGCCTCCCGGAACACGCACGCAGGAGAGTGTTCCCTCAAAGGAGGGATCGCTGCCGGTCGCCAGCACGCCGGCATTTGTCACCCAAAGCATCTCGCCCGAGAAGACGCAGTTGGTCGTTGCCTTGCCGCAGACGAAGAAACCCTCCGCTGTGCCGTTGGGCTTCAGAACGTGAATGCCGTTGGCGGCAATATCCGTGACATAAAGGCGGCCATCGGCTCCGACCTTCAGCCCGTCCGGGATCGGATTGGCCCCAGGCAAGCGGCCCAGGTCTTCGACGGAACCATCCGGACGCTGCCGCTTGACGCGCCCCGTATAGGACTCCCCCAAATGATCGAGCCGTCGGCTTCGATCGCCACACCATTGGGGAAGGTCGGCTTGTCGAAACCGAGAGCAAGGTAAGCACTGCCATCGGGGTTGACGGCAAAAATGTAGCTTGGGTCCGGATTCCCCGGGTTGTATGTGCCGGGATCGCTGAAGATGAGCCGGCCGTCAGCAGCAAATACAAGATCGTTTGGCCCATTGAGCCGAATGCCCGCGACTTCGCTCAGCAGGATTTCCGGCTTTCCGCCTTCGGCAACCCGCTGGATCGATGGCGTCGTCATGTCCGCGGCCCGCCAAGGTCCGGTCGTGCCGCCGTTCTGGCAGACATAGAGCAGGTCATCCGATCCGAGAACGCAGGCGTTGGGCGCTCCGGCAACATACGCGAACTGGCGAGCACTTCCGTCGCGATCTATGGCCGTCAGCTGGCTGCGATAGCTTTCGACGATGACAATTCGGCCATCGGGCAGCACCGTCGGGCCCTCGGGCCAGCCAAGGCCGGTCGCGACAACCTCGACGGCCAGCTTTTCAACCTCGTTCATCGTGCGACCCCCAGAACGGCAGCCTAACAAGATTTGTCGGGTATAATCCAGCCTGGCGGTCTCCGGACCCGGCGAGTCAAAGATAGCTTGGCTGACGTGCGCGTTGCTGGGCCCCCTAGGTGTTTGATCCCAGGCTTTGATGGCGCATACTTTTCGTCCGAATCAAAGGATGCGCTATGGGCCAGGTTCTTCATGGGAGCGCCACGACGACAGAGGCGATCCGTCGAGCGATACAGCATAGTCAAGAGAGCCTGAGGGCGCTGGCGAAGCGCTACGGCATCAATCAGAAGACGGTTAGGAAGTGGAGGAACCGGACGTCGGCCGCCGATCTTCCGACTGGCCCCAGAGATCCGAAGTCGACAGTGCTATCGACTGAGGAAGAGGCGGTCATCGTCGCCTTTCGGCGTTATACGCTGCTGCCACTGGACGATTGCCTCTATGCTCTCCAACCGACGATCCCGCATCTGTCGCGGTCATCCTTGCATCGCTGCCTGCAGCGTCACGGGATAGGCAGGTTGCCGGATGTCGAGGGCGACAAGCCGGCAAGGAAGAAGTTCAAGGCCTATCCAATCGGCTACTTCCATATCGACGTCGCCGAGGTCCGAACCGAGCAGGGCAAGCTGCATATGTTCGTGGCCATAGATCGGACCTCGAAGTTCGCTTTCGTCGAGCTGCACGAGAAGGCAACGACAGCGGTCTCCGCCGATTTCCTGCGCCATCTTCTTGATGCTGTCCCTTACAAGATCCACACAGTGCTTACCGACAACGGCATTCAGTTCACGACCCCAGGTGCCGGCGGCTCGGCCGTTCCGCTGATCAAGGAAGCCATGGCGGCGGGAGAAATCATATGGGCGCACGCCTTCGAACATACTTGCGCCAAGGCCGATATCGACCACCGAACGACAAAGCCAAGGCACCCATGGACCAACGGCCAGGTCGAACGCATGAACCGCACGATCAAGGATGCGACCGTCAAACGCTTCTACTACGAGAGCCATGACCAACTGCGCCAGCATCTCGCCGATTTCGTCTTAGCCTATAATTTCGGCCGTCGACTGAAGATCCTCAAGGGCCTCACGCCCTTTGAATACATCTGCAAAATCTGGACAAAAGAGCCCGAACGATTCAGGCTCGATCCAACCCATCAAACCTTGGGACTAAACACCTAGGCCGCCCCCCCACCCCGGCGCCGGTGAACCCCGACGGGCGGAGGCCTATGGCTACAGCGCGAGCCGATCGGTGTCTACATAGCTCGGTAGCACTGGCTTGCTCCTCCAGGTTGGGTGGCAGGATTAGGTGCTGCTGAGGCCAGCGTGCAAGGAACAAGTGCAGGTGGAGAAGGTTGAATCTCAGTTCCTCTCCCTCTAACACTCACAAAGTCCAACAATTCTCTGCTCCGCTGCCAGGCGCTCTTGAGCCGAGCGTTTGCAGGGCGTGCGTGTGGCCAAAAGCTGGGGAGCGCCGCAGCGCCCAGGCGTGCAAATTGCTCTCTGAACGCCGATCCTTCTCCGAAGCTGGGGAGTAGCCCCAAAATCCAACAGCAATATCATGCCTCAACGGCGGTTTTGCCACTGCCAGTTTTGCGGTTCGCTCGCCTGTCAAAAGGGACAGTCTTTCGGGTCACGATCCGGAGTGGGTTTGCCAAGGCTCCCGGAATCGAGGTGGCTCACTTTTGCGTCGGGGCTCCGCCACTCTTCAGATCAAAAGCAACCAGCACCAATACGCACCAATCACCATTTGCACAGCGAACGCGGTGAACCTGAGACTGACCGCGAGTTGGCTGGTTGAGACGAGGTGGATCACCGACTGCACTATACGTGCGCCTAACATCGTGGAGGCCAAGGGATCCGTGACATCTGTCTTTGAAATGATGATCGCGACTCCGAGCAGACCTCCGAAGATTGGAAGCCCTTCAATGCAGTTGGCGTGGGCACGGGCTAACCTCCGCATAAACGGGGAGAGGGCTCCGTTATCTGGCGTAAAGCCGTTTGCCGGGACTTGCCCAGAGATCACCAGGTAGCTCCGGATAACTTCCATCACGATCAGCAGGGCCAGCGCCCACGAGATGAAGCCAATCAATGCGTAAGCACTCGCCGACATGTGCCCTCCCCGTTGCTAGCACTCTAGGTCGTTGTAGCCGATCAACTAGTCTAATGCTATTCGACGAGGAGGGGCGGCCTGTAGTGGGGCCGAAACGGAATAGCAGCTTTTGGACGTTGTGCCCGGAATAGCTGCCGTTCAGCCAATCAGCAGTGATTGACCGCTTTCGCCCTTTAGCGACCCTTCCGCGCCAGATCAGTCGATGCTTGAAGCTGCCATTCGCAGAGTGAAAGCGGCGTCGAGCATGGCCAGAAAGGCGCGCACGGCGGGGTTGGCGCGTCGGCTTGCCGGCCAGAGCACGGTGACATTGTTTCGCTCGACCGCGAACGTGGACAGCACTGGGACCAGTTCGCCGCGCTTCACATAGGGAGCCGCCATGAAGGAGGCGCCTATGCCTATCCCACCGCCGGCTGCCAGCATGATGAGCACGGCATCGCTGGCATCGGCGACCACACCGGAATTGGGCACGATCTCGATTTCACGGTCGCCAATCCGGAAGGGCCAGCGAAAGGCCTGGCCTGTGCTCTGATATCGAAGGTTGACGGTGTCGTGCCCTTCCAGGTGATCGGGATGGGTCGGTGTGCCGCGTTCCTCGAGATAGGCTGGCGAGGCGAAGCAGCAAAGCCGATGGGGTGCGAGCTTGCGTGATAGTAGCCGGGTGTCAGCCAGATCACCGATGCGTATGGCGACATCGATCCCTTCCTCGATCATGTCCACCATCTGGTCACCCAGCCTGAGATCGACGATCAGGTTCGGATGGAGCCGACGGAAAGCCGGTAAAGCCGGAGCGATCAGATGCAGTCCGATCGGCAGCGACGCGGCCACGCGCAACGTGCCCGATGGTTCGGAGCGCGCGGTCATTGCCGCCTGCTCTATTTCCTCGGCCTCGCGTAGCAGACGCAGCGCGCGCTCATGCAGGTCGCGCCCTTCGGGCGTGAAGGTGAGCGAGCGCGTTGTACGGGTAAACAGCGACACTCCTAAATGCCGCTCGAGCCGCTGGACGCTCTTGCTGACCGCCGACGGGGAAATCGACAGCGCGCGCGCCGCTGCCGTGTAGCTGCCGAGCGATCCCGCACGCGCGAAGGCGATGATGCCAGTGAGCCGATCCAAAGTGATATGTTCCGCCATGGCATTACTTAACCGCCATCGGCACCGATTATCAACCGGCGGTCATGCCGCTAGATTCGCTCCAATGACATGGATGAGCGGAGATTTCACCAATGAGCGATAAGATGAAGGCAGTCCGTCTGCACGCATTCGGTGGTCCCGAGATGCTGGTGTACGAAGACGCGCCTAGGCCGGGTGTGAAGCCCGGCGAGGTGCTTGTCCGAGTCCAGGCGGCCGGGCTTAATCCGCCCGACTGGTATCTGCGGGATGGCTATCGCGCACTGCCGCCAGAATGGCGACCCAACGCGTCCTTCCCACTGATTCTCGGCACGGACGTGTCGGGCGTCATTGAAGCGGTTGGCGCTGACGCCGCTGAGTTCAGCATCGGTGACGAGGTCTACGCAATGGTTCGCTTCCCCGATAACTTGATGACGGGTAGCAATGCCTACGCGCATTATGTCAGTGTGCCGGCATCGCATGTTGCGTTGAAACCAGCCGGCATCGACCATATTCATGCGGCTGGTGCGCCGATGTCGCTTCTGACGGCATGGCAGTTCTTGATCGAACTTGGCCACGACGAGCCGAATCCGTTCCAGCCCTTACCGCATGAGCCGGTGCCCCTCGACGGCAAGACGGTGCTCATCAATGGTGCCGGAGGCGGTGTCGGGCATCTGGCCGTCCAGTTGGCGAAATGGCGGGGCGCGCGCGTCATCGCGGTGACATCGGCCAAGAACGAGGCGCTGATGCGCGATCTCGGCGTGGATCAATTCATCGACTACAAGACAACCGCGGCGGAAGATGTCGTTCGAGACGTCGACCTTGTCCTCGACGCGGTGGGCGGCGCGGACATGGAGCGCTTCTTCCATGTTCTGAAGCCGGGCGGCGCGCTGTTCCTGGTCAACCCACTGGGCTTCGCTGGTCACGAAGAGACAGAGAGGCTGGGGATCACGGTCTCATCCACACAGGTTCGATCCAATGGCGCGCAGTTGGCAAAAGCCGCCCGCCTGCTCGACGACGGCCTTGTGCGTGTCGTCATCGACAGCACATTCCCGCTGGCCGAGGCATCGCGCGCACATGAGCGCGCCGCCGACGGCAGTATTCAAGGCAAGATCGTGCTGGCCGTCTGAATTGTTGCTTTCAGTCCGAACGACCATCGGGAGTGCAGACGATCGGGCGCGATTACGCCGTTTAGCCGACGAAGACCACCGACCGACGTCCGGCTGAATCGTGCTCGACTACAAGTGCCGCGATGGCTGCCGCGATCTTCGCGCCGCCTTGCACTGACGGTTCGATAGGATTGGCGAAGTCCGCGTCCTCATTCGATACCAAGCGCAGGTCGACGAGCGGCAAACCGCGCGAGAACGCCGCCCGGGTGATGACGTCGTTGAGGACCGTCAGGGCAGTTGCGGCAAGTCTACGACGCTATGGGTCGGGAAAGCGCGCCTCGTAGATCGTGCAGACAGCGGTGGGTAGGTTTTGGCCCAGCGCCCCCTCGAGCATCGTACAGTAGTCGTGCTCGAATTCCTCCCGGATATCGCTGATCCTGTCCAGAACCTCGGCCACCGAACAGGCCCCCTGCTCCAGAATCCCTGCATGACGAAGAGCATCATTGCCACCGACGCTGACGACAAGATGGCTAGCATCCTGGGGGAGCCGTTCAAGCTGCCGCTCGACGCCGCTTGTGACGGCGCCGTCGACGGCGTTTACCGTTGCACGCCACCCCTCCGGCAACCGCTCCCGCAGCTGCCGCACTACGTCGGGCCCGTGCGCGACATAGGCAGCGTTGTCAAAGATCGAATCCCCGAGAAGGACGACGTGTGGCATCGGATGCTCCGTTGAGGCCTCTGCCAATGCTGCATCAGCAGAGGAGGTAAGGTGGTGGGTTGTGACCGCGGCAGCGAGCACGGTCAGGAGATCACGGCGAGTCAGGCCACCTACAGAACGGAACGGCATCTCAGCCGTCCAGGAACGCCAGAAGCGCGGCATTCACCGCGCTGGCCTCTTCGCGCTGTTCCCAATGCGTCGCCTTCTCGAACGTCTGCAGGCCCCGATCGTTGCAAAGGGCCAGACTGCGCTCGGCCAGGCCATATTCCAGAGCTTGGTCCTGCATCCCCCACAGTACAAGGGTCGGCGTCGTGATCCGCTCATTCAGGCTTGGGCGGAAGCGCAGCGCCCGATACCAGTTGAGCATGCCTGTCAGCGCCCCCGGCCGTTCCCAGGCCTGCCGATACTCTGCGATTTCCTCCGCCGTGAAGGCATCTGTTCGGCTGGATTTGATGAGCGCCCGTGCCAGCAGAGCCGAGCGCCCCGCCCCCAGAAAAGCCTCCGGCAGCAAGGGGAACTGGAAGAAGGCCGCATAGCTGCTCCGCAGGAACTGGGTCGGAGATCGCAAGGAATGGGCAAGCAGCACCTCGGGATGGGGCGCGTTCAGGATGACGAGCCTTTCCAGGCGGTGCGGCAGCTTTGCGCCTGCGGCCCAGGCGACGATACCGCCCCAGTAAATGACCGACGAGGTGAAACCTTCCGATGCCGAGCGCGTCGGCGATGGCAACGACATCGCCGACGAGCTTGGGGAGCGTGTATTCACGGATGGCTTTCGGCTTGTCACTGGTGTTGTAGCCCCTCTGGTCGGGAACGATGACCCGGAACCGGCGGTAGCGAGCGCATCGATCTGCCGTCTCCAGCCGATCCAGAAGTCGCCGGGAGCAGTCTGTCCCGGTCCAGCCGCTAGGCTGGCAGCAGCGGAGGCGTCGATCAAAGTGAATACCTCGCGGAGTTGACGAGGAGTTCTGATAGGCAAGTTTCAATTTCGCGCTTTTTCCCGAAAATTCGAGAGCGTGAGGAATTGAAACCATTCGTTGATTAATCAGGGGTTTTCGCCGGCCTGTCACGCCGGAGGTCGCGGGTTCGCGCCCCGTCACTCGCGCCATTTCTCCTCAGGAGAAATGTGACATAATCGTCTAGAATCATGGTCTTGCATGTGGAAATTCAGATCCGGTCGGATCTGAATTCGGTCTCTCCCGCAACGACGTCACCCCTTGGCCAGCAGCGCCTCGACCTCCTGCAGCGTCGGCATGGATGGCGCCGTACCCGGCCTTGTCACCGAAATGCCGGCGACGGCGCAGGCGAAGCGGACGGCTTGCAGCGGCTCCACGCCTTTGGCGAGTGCTGCGGCCAGGCCACCATTGAAGGCATCACCCGCACCAGTGGTTTCAACCACCGGGCCAGCACTGACCACGGGAACATGGTCGGAACGGTTCGCCGTGTGCAGCAGCGCGCCTTTTTCGCCGAGCGTGATGATGACCGAGCCGACGCCCTTTTTGAGCAGGCTGTCGGCGGCGCGGCGAGCCTCGTCGATCGAAGAAACCTTGATGCCGGTCAGCTCTTCGGCCTCGGTCTCGTTGGGGGTGACATAGTCGCAAAGCGTATAGATGCGGTCCGGCAGCTTGGCCGCCGGCGCCGGATTGAGGATGGTGGTCACCCCTGCACCGCGCGCGATTTCGAGTGCGCGCAGTGCCGCGTCGATCGGCTGTTCGAGCTGGGTGACGAAGACGCCGGCGCCGCCGATCAGGCCGGCGTTGGCCTCGATGTCTTCAGGCGAGATCAGCATCGCCGCACCCGGGCTGACGATGATGGCGTTGTTGCCGGTTGTCTCCTCGATGAAGATATAGGCCGCGCCGGTATAGCTTTGCGGCGTCTCGATGACGGCGGATTTGACGCTCGCCTCTGCCCAGGTCGCCTTGGCCATGTCGGCGAAAGCATCGACGCCAAGCCGGGTCAGGAAGGTGACGTCCGCGCCGAGCTTGCCTGCCGCCACCGCCTGGTTCGAGCCCTTGCCGCCCGGTCCCAGCTTGAAGGAATTACCAAGAATGGTTTCACCCATGCGCGGCTGTCGATCGGCGCGGTAGGCGGTGTCGGCGACGAAAACGCCCAGAATGACGACAGGTTTGCCCGACGCCATGGCCCTACTCGGCGTCGGGCGGCACGACGCCCTTGCGAAAGGCGAAGCAGCCATAGAAGCGGCGCTCGCCGGTCTGGATGACGCAATAGGCTTTCTTGGCGCGCTCGTAGAAGGCATAGCGCTCGACCGAGATCATCGGCCAGGCCTTGCCTTCCGCCTTGTCGATCTCCTTCTGCACCTCTTTTTGCACCGGCGGGATCTCCTCCGGCTTGCCGACGATCTCCATGCGCGCGGCCGCATCGTCGACGAAAGTGTCCAGCGGATAGAGCGACAGCACCGCCTTGACCACATCGGCCGCCGAGGCGTCGATGTGCAGCAGCTTGCCGAGCACGGTCTGCTTTGCCACCGAATCGGCGGGGAAATTGGTGTCGGCGATGACCAGATCGTCGCCGTGTCCCATTGCCCTGAGCGCCTGGAGCACATCGGCATTGAGCAATGGGTTGATCCCTTTGAGCATGGCAGTCCTCGTCAAACAGGTTTGGTCAAAGTCGATTGGAAATCAGAGCCGGTTGCCGGTCTCGGCGTCGAAGAGATGGACCTGGTCGAGGCGCGGCTTGAGATTGAGCGTGTCGCCGGGCTTGAAGTCGTGGCGCTCGCGAAACAGCGCCACCATCTCGCCCTCGCCGAAACGCACGAAGACCAGCGTTTCGGAACCGGTCGGCTCGACCACCGAGATCTTTGCTGGCACGCCGTCGGCATGGATTTCGAGATGCTCGGGCCGCACGCCATAGACCACGGCCTGGCCCTCCTTGGCGGCGCTGCCGGCCGCGATCGGGAACAGCGTGCCCGCTACCTCGACCTTGTCGCCCTTGCGCACCACGCCCTTGAGCAGGTTCATCGACGGCGAGCCGATGAAGCCGGCGACAAACAGATTGGCCGGCCGGTCGAACAATTCCAATGGCGCGCCGACTTGCTCGATGCGGCCGTCGCGCATGACGACGATCTTGTCGGCCATGGTCATGGCCTCGATCTGATCGTGGGTGACGTAGATGGTGGTGGTCTTCAGCCGCTGGTGCAGTTCCTTGATCTCGGTGCGCATCTGCACGCGCAGCTTGGCGTCGAGATTGGAGAGCGGCTCATCGAACAGGAAGACCTGCGGGTTGCGCACGATGGCGCGGCCCATGGCGACTCGCTGGCGCTGGCCGCCGGAGAGCTGGCGCGGATAGCGTTTCAGGTACGGATTGAGGTCGAGAATGTCGGCGGCGCGCTTGACCCGCTCGGCGACCACGGCCGGATCGGTCTTGCGCAGCTTCAGCGCAAACGCCATGTTCTGCTCCACCGTCTTGTGCGGATAGAGCGCGTAGTTCTGGAACACCATGGCGATGTCGCGCTTGGCCGGCGGCAGATTGTTGACGATGCGCTCGCCAATGGCGATCGTGCCGCCGGAGACGGTCTCCAGCCCGGCCACCATCCTGAGCAGCGTGGACTTGCCGCAGCCCGACGGGCCGACCAGCACCACGAACTGGCCATCGGCGATGTCGACGCTGACCTCGTGCAGGACCTTGACGGTTCCGAACGCCTTGGCCACATTGCTGATCGCGACTTGAGCCATCGTCCCCCCTTTTCTCGCGGTGAAGCTAGCCATTGCCAACGGCAAGGGCAAGTCGGTATGTTATCGATAAAAAGCCATTCGTGTTGACAAGGTAATCGATTACGCAAATATTAGCTGTTGCCAATCCGGCAGTCGGATTTTTATCCGAAAATCGGAGCTCCAGGCGACGCAGGGTGGGGTCCCACGTCCCCGTATGATAAAGGAGAACCGCCGACGTTTCGGCGTCGGAGGGATTGGCATTTCAATTCACGACTGTTGTTCTGGGAGGAATAGATGAGAGTCGGTCTTTACGAAAAACTCGTCCGCGCGGGTGCCACCCGGCGTGACATACTCAAGGGCGCGGCCTCAATGGCCGCGATCGCCGCCGCATCGGGCGCTGGGCTCGGCGCTTTCACCCGCCCGGCTGAAGCCGCCAGCGAGCTACGCTCCAAAATTCTGCAGATCCCCGGCGTCGGCAAGGGTCAGCCGACGGATGCCGATTTCCAGAAGGTCGGCGAACTCTGCCTGGAAGCCACCAAGGCCAACGTCAAGGAAGGCGAATTCGCCGGCGTCGAGCTCACCTTCATGGGCCTCAACAACCAGAACCTGCACAATGTGCTGTTCCGCGGCTTCCTGAAGCCGTGGGAGGCCTATACCGGCGCCAAGATCAGCTGGATCGACCTGGCGCAGGCCGACTACAATGCCCGCCTGCAGCAGTCGATCGCCACCGGCACCGTCGACTTCGACATCATCGAGATGGGCGCGCCCTTCGAAGGCGATGTCTGCGGCAAGGGCCTGACCTCCGAGATGCCCGACTGGGTCAAAGAGCAGATCGACATGAAGGATGTCGTGGCCTACCTGCAGCCGCCAGTCGGCACCTGGGACGGCAAGCAGTACCGGATCACCGTCGATGGCGATGCGCACAACTTCAACTACCGCACCGACGTTTTTGCCGATGCCGACCTCGCCAAGGCGTGGAAGGACGGCGGTGCGACCACCGAATGGGGTGTGCCGAAGACCTGGCAGGAAGTCCAGGCCGTCACAAAATTCCTCAAGGGCAAGAAGTTCAAGGACCAGGACGTCTTCGGCTATCTCGATGCGCCCAAGGCCTGGGGCGGTTTCGGCTTCTACTTCCTCGGCAGCCGCGCCACCGCCTATGCCAAGCATCCCGACGACAAGGCCTGGCTGTTCGATGCCGACACGATGAAGCCGCGCATCAACAATCCGGCCTGGGTGCGCGCCATCCAGGACGTCATCGACGCGCTGCCGTCGGAGCCCGCCGACCAGATCAACGCCGACCCGAACACGACAGCCTTCCAGCAGTTCCTGGCCGGCACCGGTTCAATGGTCACCTGGTGGGGCGACGTCGGCTCCAACGTCAAGACCAACGATAGCTCGGTCATCGGCGACGTCACCGGCTTCTCGATCCTGCCGGGATCCGACGACGTCTACAATGCCAAGACCGGCGCCTGGGACAAACTCGCCAGCGGCCCGAACTATGCGCCAAACTGTGCCTATCTCGGCTGGGGCGTCTATGTCATGGCCCGCGTCGATACGGACGAAAAGAAGAAAAAAGCGGCATGGTCGGCCGCCGCTCATCTCGGCGGCAAGGACCTGTCAATCTGGACGGCGATGTATCCGTCCGGCTTCCAGCCCTACCGCAACTCGCATTTCGACATTCCCGAATGGGTGGCGGCAGGCTACGACGAGGCGTTCATCACCTCGTATCTGAAGTCGGAAGCCGACAGCTACAACCATCCGAACGCGGCGATCGAACCGCGCATCCCCGGCATCTTCCAGTACTATTCGGCTGCCGAGGACATTCTGGCCAACACATTCGCCGGCAAGATGAAGGCGCAGGAAGGCGCCGACGCCATTGCCGCGGCCTGGGAGAAGCTGACCGACCAGATCGGCCGCGAAAACCAGATCAAGCTCTACAAGGCCTCGCTCGGCGTGTAGGCTGATCCTATCGTGACAACAGGTCCGGCGGTGCAAGCCGCCGGACCTGACCGGCTCGGGCCGGTCGCAGGCTTGATTTTTTAAACGGACGGGGACGCGTGGCTGACCAGACCACCAATGTATGGCCGGCCAACGCCGGCCCAGCCGATCTGATCTCGCCGGCCCGCAAGCGGGCGGGTTTTGCCCTGATGGCGGCCGCCACGCTTGGCCTGCTGGCGGTGATCGCGTTTGAGATCCTCTACAAGAACGAGATCACCACGCTCGGCTTCGAGACCTGGCGTCCGATCGTCTACGCCTATGTTCTGTGGGGCGTGACGCTTGGCATCGGCCAGGTGCTGACGCGCGGCGAGGACGGCCAGCGCGCGCTGTTCCTGCTGCCGGCGCTGCTGTTCACCATCGCCATGGTGATCTTCCCGACGCTGTTCGGCTTCTATATCGCGCTGACCGACTGGAACCTGTCGTCCTTTTCCGGCCGCAAGTTCAACGGGCTCGACAATTTCTGGCAGATGCTGGCCGATCCCTACTACCGCAACGCGCTGTTCAACATGGTGCTTTATGTGCTCGCCGTGCTGGTTGAGTATGTGATTGCCTTCGGCCTGGCGCTGCTGCTCAACGCGCAGATCCGGGCGCGCAAATTCTTCCGAGTCGTCTTCCTGATGCCGCTGATGCTGTCGCCGGTCGCGGTGTCGTGGATGATCGGCAAATCGCTGATGGAGTACCGTTTCGGGCCGGCGGCGACGCTGGCGCGCCATTTCGGCTGGGAAAACCCCGCCTTCTTCTCCAACCCGATCACCGCCCGCATCTCGATCATGGTGCTCGACGCCTGGACCTTCATCCCGTTCATGATGATCATGCTGCTTGCCGGCCTGCAGGCGATGTCGCGCGACGTGCTGGAAGCGGCGCGCGTCGATGGCGCCACGCCCTGGCAGACTTTCTGGCAGGTCACCTTCCCGCTGATGCTGCCGGTGTCGGTCACGGCGGTGATCCTGCGCATCATCTTCAAGCTGAAGCTTGCCGACATCATCATTACCGTCACCTCCGGCGGCCCCGGCGGCGCCACGGATTCAGTGTCGAGCTTCATCTACCGCGAATACCGCGACCGTTCGAATGTCGGCTACGGCACCATGCTGGCGATGGCCTATCTCGTCATCATCGTCGTGTTCGTGACCTGGCTGTTGAAATTCGCCAATCGCTTCGTGCGCAACGTGAACTGACGAGGCACAATGAGCGTCCAGACCACCGACTATGCTGCCTCGGAAATCCGCTCACCGCTGGGTTTTCTGGCCAATCGCATCTTCATCTATGGCGCGCTGGCGTTCTGGGCCTTCATCTGCCTGTTCCCGATCTACTGGACCATCACCACCTCGTTCAAGACCGCGGTCGACGTCACGCAAGGACACCTCATCCCGTTCGTCGACTTCCAGCCGGACTGGAAGGGCTGGCGCTCGCTCGGCCTGTCGCCGGATTCGATCTTCCAG